>NZ_CABFVH010000005.1 GCF_902141855.1 Methylobacterium dankookense
CGCGGCCACGAAGCGCGGCGCGGGGGCCGGCGGCTCCGGCGGGGGAGGCCGCGGCGCGGGCGGCGCGCTGGCGGCGGCCTTGAGGCGGGCCACCTCCTCGTCCTGCGCCGTGACGACGGCGGTGAGGTCGCGCACGATGCCGCTGAGCAGGCCGATCTCCACCGAGAGATCCTCAATGTCGGAGACGAGCGCCCGCTCGGGCTCCGGCTGCGCGAGGGCGCCGGCCGCCGCCTCGGTCCGCAGCAGGCGCTTGGACAGGGTGTCGACCTCGCGCGAGAGCACGTCGCAGCGCGCCTTCAGGGCGGCGGCGCGGGCATGGGCGGCGAGCGCCGCGAGGCCGGCGAGAGCGGCGAGCGCCAGCGCCCCGGCCTGCGGCAGGAACACCGCGAGCGGCCCGAGCACGACGGCGGCCAGGAGCCCGAAGGCCCAGAGGCTCGCATGCCGGCCGAGGAACCGGAACATCGCTAGGCTGGCACCTGACACGAGATACGCGGGACAAATCCCGACCGGTCCTGCCGAATCGGGGAGCACCGGCCGTTGTCGCCGAGGGCAGCCGGCCCGGCAAGGCGGGCGGCTCGGCGCGAACGCGGAATTCGCCGCTGTGTGACATTCCACGGTGACAGTCCGCGGTCGCCCGAGGGGCGCATGGGGGGCGCATGGGGGGATTGCGGGCCCGCGCGCGGATGCCGACATCCATCCGGCAGCGACGATGGGAGCGCCCATGGACGAGACCGCCGACCTCCTGATGCGCGTGGAGGGCATGACCTGCGACGGCTGCGCCGAGGCGGTGCGCCGCACCGTGCGCCGGCTCGATCCGGAGGCCACCGTCGCGGTGGACCGGGCGCAGGGGCGCGTCGCCATCCGAACCCGGGCGCAGAGCCTCGCGATCGCCGACGCGCTGACCAAGGCCGGCTACACCGCCACCGCGATGACCGGCTGAGGCCTGTCCGGAGCGCGCCGCGAGCCCGAAGCGCCTCGAAAATCAGCGAAAGTTAATTTGCGGGCGCGTCGAAAAATTTCGACGCGCATTTCCCCGCGCCTTGACGCACACTGGCGGGATCCTGCGTCGATCCTGCTTCAAGCACGGTCGCGATGCGGACGCACGGGCATCCGGCCGGGCCGGGAACCCGAGCCCGCTGGCGACACGACGCACAACAAAGCGCCTCGTGCGGACCAAGGTGAGGAAACCATGCCGTCAGACATCGAGATCGCCCGCGCGGCGACCCTGAAGCCGATCGCGCAGGTCGCGGAGAAGCTCGGCATCCCGGACGAGGCACTGCACAATTACGGCAAGCACATCGCCAAGCTCGACCACGGCTTCATCGGCTCCCTGGAAGGCCGGCCCGAGGGCAAGCTGATCCTCGTCACCGCGATCTCGCCGACGCCCGCGGGCGAGGGCAAGACCACCACGACGGTGGGCCTCGGCGACGCGCTGAACCGCATCGGCCAGAAGACGATGATCTGCCTGCGCGAGCCCTCGCTCGGCCCCTGCTTCGGCATGAAGGGCGGGGCGGCCGGCGGCGGCAAGGCGCAGGTCGTGCCGATGGAGCAGATCAACCTGCACTTCACCGGCGACTTCCACGCCATCACCTCGGCGCACTCGCTGGCCGCGGCGCTGATCGACAACCACGTCTACTGGGCGAACGAGCTCAACATCGACGTGCGCCGCATCTTCTGGCGCCGCGTGGTCGACATGAACGACCGGGCGCTGCGCGCCATCAACCAGTCCCTCGGCGGCGTCGCCAACGGCTTCCCGCGCGAGGACGGCTTCGACATCACGGTGGCCTCCGAGGTGATGGCGGTGTTCTGCCTCGCCAGGAACCTCGAGGACCTTGAGGAGCGGCTCGGCCGCATCGTCATCGCCGAGACCCGCGACCGCAAGCTCGTCACGCTGAAGGACGTGAAAGCCACGGGCGCGATGACCGTGCTCCTGAAGGACGCGCTGCAGCCGAACCTCGTGCAGACGCTGGAGGGCAACCCGGCCCTCATCCATGGTGGCCCCTTCGCCAACATCGCCCATGGCTGCAACTCGGTGATCGCGACCCGCGCCGGCCTGCGGCTCGCCGACTACACGGTGACGGAGGCCGGCTTCGGCGCCGATCTCGGCGCCGAGAAGTTCCTCGACATCAAGTGCCGTCAGGCCGGGATCAGCCCCTCGGCCGTCGTCATCGTCGCCACGGTCCGCGCGCTCAAGATGCATGGCGGCGTCAACAAGAAGGACCTCGGCTCCGAGAATATCGGCGCCCTGGAGAAGGGCTTCGCGAACCTCGCCCGCCACGTGACGAACGTGCGCAATTTCGGCCTGCCGGTGGTGGTGGCGGTCAACCATTTCTACGCCGACACCGATGCCGAGCACGCCAAGCTGCGGGAGCTGTGCAGCGAGAAGCTCGGCATCGAGGCCATTACCTGCAAGCACTGGGCGGATGGCGGCGCGGGCGCCGAGCAGCTCGCCCATGCCGTGGTCCGGCTCGCGGAGGGCGGCGCGCAGCCGATCTCCTACGCCTACGAGACCGAGGCCAAGCTCACCGACAAGATCCGCTCGATCGCGACCAAGCTCTACGGGGCGGCCGACGTCCAGATCGAGTCCAAGGCCGCGCAGAAGCTCGCCGCCTTCGAGAAGGAGGGCTACGGCAACCTGCCGATCTGCATGGCCAAGACCCAGTACTCGTTCTCCACCGACCCCGCGCTCATCGGCGCGCCGGACGGCCACGTGGTGGCGGTGCGCGACGTGCGGCTCTCGGCCGGCGCCGGCTTCGTGGTGGCGATCTGCGGGGAGATCATGACCATGCCGGGCCTGCCCCGGGTCCCGGCCGCCGACACGATCCGCCTCGACGCGAACGGGCAGATCGACGGCCTGTTCTGAGAGACTGTTCTGAAAGAGACTGGGGCCGGCGCCGCCGGCCCTCGCCTCACTGGCCCGAGCCGCGGATCAGCATCTTGATGCGCTGGTCCGCCCGGCCGAGGCGCTCGGCCACGCCGCGGCGGGTGCATGTCTCGATCGAGTCGCCGGCATAGAGGCCGACCTCGCGAGCCTGCGTCCGGCAGGTGCTGAGGGGTGGCCACACCGCGATCATCGTGACGAACACCAGCAGGCCGGCCGCGTCGATCGCCAGCCAGATCTTCCAGTCGAGGCGCAGGCCGCCCCGGCGCCCGCTGGGAGCCCGCCGGCCGCGCACGGCGCCGGGCGCGCCCGCGCGCGTCATGCGCTCATGGAATCGTCCGGCCTCACCGGGGTCGGGCGGCAGCAGCGCCATGGGTCAACCTCTTCGACAGCGTTGGTGAGCCGGCTCATCGACAGGCGGGCCTGTCGCAGCAGGGGCCCGGATCAGTCGATGACGCGGCGGATCAGCCTCAGATTCTCCTGGAGCGAGGCGGCGTTGCCGACGATCTCGTCGCGGGCGCAGATGCCGGCCTGAAGGAACTGATCGAGCCCCCCGCTCGACGTCAGGCCGCGCCCGCCGGAGCGGCAATCGGCGAGGACGTAGCCGTAGAGCAGGAAGGCCAGCGGGGTCAGGAACAGGGCGAGCTTCACGAGCCCGAACAGGCGCGAGAGAGGCCCCCGGCGCGGGCGTGCGGCGCGCCTGTCGTCCCACGCATCGTCGCGGTCCCGCTCGTCGCGGCTATCGGCGTATCGGCGCTCGTTGACGTTCATGGATCGCGCGAACCACACCCGTGCGGACCGTTCCGCAAACCTATGTTAGGTTGCGCTTCGTGAATTCGGTCCTAACCGGCATGCTTAAGCCGGCGTGAAGGACGCAGGGATTCCGTCAGGCCGCGAGCGCCCGGTTCACCGTGGCGCGCAGGTCCGCGAGCGAGAAGGGCTTGGTCAGCACGTCGGTGACGATGGCGTCGAGGCCGCGGGCGCGCTCGCGCTGATCGGCGAAGCCCGTCATCAGCAGGATCGTCAGGTTCGGGAAGTCGCGCTTGGCAGCGAGCGCCAGGGCGATGCCGTCCATCAGCGGCATGCGGATGTCCGTGAGCATCAGGTCGAAGCCGCCATCGGCCTCGTTCAGCCGGTCGAGGCCGTCGCTGCCGTCGATCGCGGTGACGACGGCGTGGCCGTCGATCTCCAGGCCCCGCTTGAGGAAGCCCCGAACCGTCTCCTCGTCATCCACGAGCAGGATGCGCGCCATGTCCGTCCGATTTCGCCCTGCCGTGAGAACCGCCCGACCGGCGATCACTCGAAAGACACCGATGGACCGGGCCGTCTGTCAAGACGGGATTGTCCGGGAGCCGGTGCGCGACGATGCAAGAACCGGCCCGGAGGCAAAAATGCCGCGCTCGGCGGCCGGTTCCAGCCCGCTCCTGCGACATGCGACCGATCCCTTCGGGATGGCGGATATCGTCCGCGCGCAGACGCCGCGCGGGATCAGGTCCCGTCGAACAGATCGGCGTCGGTGCTGTCGAAATCGACCACGCCCACGAAGGGCAATTGCCGGAAGGCGTGGGCCGCATCCATTCCGTAGCCGACCACGAACACGTCGGGGCAGGTGAAGCCGACGAAATCGGCATCCATGGTCACGGCGCGCTTGCCGGGCTTCTCCAGCAGCACCGCGGTCAGCACCCGCTGCGCGCCGCGGGCCATCAGCAGGTCCTTGGCGAAGACCAGGGTGCGGCCGGATTCCAGGATGTCGTCGATCAGGAGTACGTCGCGGCCGCGCACCTCGCTCTGGACGTCGCGCAGGATCTCGACCTGGCCGGAGGAGACGGTGCTGGTGCGGTAGCTCGACAGGTGGACGAACTCGACCTGCGGCGACAGCCCGGCCCGGTGCAGCGACCGCAGCAGGTCGGCCGCGAACATGAAGCTGCCCTTGAGCACCGCCACCACGAGCAGGTTCTCAGGCTTCGCCGCGACGATCGAGGCGGCGATCTCCTCGTTGCGCCGGGCGATGGCGGCTTCGTCGAACAGGACGCGGACGCGGCGGGAAGGTGTGGTCATGCCGCCTTAGACCATCTTTTCACGCATGCGGCCACGGTCTTTTCGCGGCCGGCGCGGGCCCCGCGTCAGTGCGGCGGGGCCGGATCCGCGACCGCCGGCGCCGTCTCGGCGAAGCGCAGCTGCAGGCCGCGCGCCTTCGCCGGCGGGTCGGCGAAGCTCGCGCGGAAGCGGGCGGTCTCGCCCGCGGCGAGGCTGGCGCGCGGCGCCGCGATCTGCAGGCTCCGCAGGCCCGTGCCGGCCTCGTCGCGCAGTTCGACCGCGAGCGGCGGGACCGGCGTCGAGCCGCGGGCGAGGCCGACGAGGTCGCCCTCCACCACGAGCTCGGCCGGGCGCCCGGCCTCGGCGGGGTTGCGGAAGGCGACCACGTCGCGGATCTCGAGGCCGCGCAGGTTCACCGGCAGGCCGATGCGCGCGTAGAGGCCGGCGCTCTGCGGCATCGCCCGCACCACCGAGGTCCGGGCGAGGCAGGCGAGCGGCAGCGCGGCGAGCAGGGCGAGCCCGGCGGCGAGAGCGGGCGAGAGCGTCCTGCGCTTGGTGGATGTCTTGACGCGCTTCTGCGGATTGCGGCGGCGCGGCGCGGACGGGGGCTCCGCCGGCACGTTGTCGACGACGTCCTCGCCCACGGCGCTGCGCACGGCCGCCGAGGCCTCAGCCCAGGCGGCGTCGGAGGGCGCGTCGGGAGCGGCCGTGCCGCCATCGGCCTCCAGCTCGGCCGCGTGCGCGGCCAGCACGTCGGCGGGTGTGATGAACCAGGTCTCGCGGCAGGCGGCGCAGCGCACCGAGCGCCCCTCCATGCCGAGGCGCCCGGTCTCGACCCGGTACGCGCTGGCGCAGGTGGGGCAGACGATCAGCATGCGCGGGCGACGCTCGGACGGAGCCGGCCCGGGCTTGGGCGCGGAACTTCTTAAGCGAGTGTCAGCGAACGCGGTTAAGCTCCGGTAAGCGCCGCGGCCGCGCGGAACCAGGGATTCCGCGGCACGGGCTTGAAAACGCCGGCTCCGGGCTTCATCCCGGCAGGCCGAGGCCTTGAGGTGACGGACCGGTGAAGACGGGAAGCCTGCTGCCCGGCGCGGAAGTGCCGGTGGTCCAGTTCGAGAATGTCGGCATGCGCTACGGCCTCGGGCCGGAGGTGCTGTCCGACGTGAGCTTCCGCATCGCGCCCCATTCCTTCCAGTTCCTCACCGGCCCGTCCGGCGCGGGCAAGACCACGCTGCTGCGCCTGATCCTGCTCTCGGCACGCCCGACCCGCGGCGTCGTCTCGGTGTTCGGTGAGGAGGTGAGCGGGATCTCCAGCGGCAGCCTCACCGCCCTGCGGCGGCGCATGGGCGTCGTGTTCCAGGATTTCCGGCTGCTCGACCACCTCACCACCTACGAGAACGTGGCGCTCCCCCTGCGCGTGCAGGGCCGGGCGGAGACGAGCTACCGGGCCGAGGTGGTGGAGCTCCTGCGCTGGGTGGGGCTGGGCGAGCGCATGCACGCCCTGCCCCCGCTCCTCTCCGGCGGCGAGAAGCAGCGCGCGGCCATCGCCCGCGCGCTGATCGGCCGCCCGGACCTGCTGCTCGCCGACGAGCCCACCGGCAACGTCGATCCCGGCCTCGGCCGGCGCCTGCTGCGGCTGTTCCTCGAATTGAACAAGCTCGGAACCTCGGTGATCATCGCCACCCACGATTTCGGCATCATGGACGCGGTGCCCGCCCGCCGCATGGTGCTGGGCGAGGGCCGCCTGCGAATCGAGGAGTGATGGTGGATCCGACGACCCGGCGCCCGGAAGCGCCCCAGACGCCCGCCGAGGAGCGCCTATCGGCCGAGGGGAGCGCCCCGGAGCGGGCGCCCGCCCGCGCGGCGGTGGCGGCCGCGCCCGATCCCGGCCTGCCGCTGCGGCGCAACGCGGCCCTGGTGCCGACGGATTCGGCCGCGAGCCGCTCGCTCGCGGCGGTCATCGCCATCCTCACCTTCCTGGCCGGTCTCTGCGCGGGCACCGCCGAGATGGTGGCGACGAGCGCGGGCCAGTGGCAGGGCAGCGTCGCCCGCGAGGTGACGATCCAGGTCCGGCCCGGCCCCGGCCGCGACATCGAGGCGGATCTCGCCAAGGCGCAGGGGATCGCGAAGGCCGAGCCAGGCATCGCCGAGGCGCGGACCTTCTCCAAGGCCGAGGCCGAGCGCCTGCTGGAGCCCTGGCTCGGCAGCGGCCTCGACCTCTCCGACCTGCCGGTGCCGCGCCTCATCACCCTGAAGCTCGGCACGCCCACGCCCGACCTGAAGCACCTGCGCGCGAGCCTCACCGAGGCGCTGCCCGGGGTCGCCAGCCTCGACGACCACGTGCTCTGGCTGCAGCGGCTCTCGACCATGGCCAACACCTTCGTCGGCGTCGGCATCGGCATCGTCGCGCTGGTCCTCGTCGCCACGGGCCTCGCCGTCGCCTTCGCCACGCGCGGGGCGATGGCGGGCAACAAGGAGGTGGTCGAGGTGCTTCACTTCGTGGGCGCCGACGACGACTTCATCGCCCGGGCCTTCCAGCGCCGCTTCTTCGGCCTGGGCCTGCGCGGCGGCGCGATCGGCGCGGGCAGCGCCCTCCTCGCCTTCGCGCTGGCGGGCCTCCTGTCCCGGGCCTGGCGCTCGGGGCCGGCCGGCGACGAGATCGAGGCCCTGTTCGGCGCCTTCAGCGTCGGCTGGCGCGGCTATGCCAGCGTGCTCGCCATCGGCGTGATCGCCTCGCTGGTGACCGGCGTGGTCTCCCGCCTGACGGTGCGGCGCTTCCTCGCCTGATGCGAAGGCCCGCGCCCGCCTGGGGATTTCCGCGCAAAGCGTGATGCGTCCACAGGGACGAGAACGCGTTAACCATTCGTCAACCTCTGGGACGCGCAATGTCTTGACCGCACCGGCGCCCTGCGGGGGCCCGCCTCCGGGCCGCCGCAATCGCCCCTATCCTGTCGGAGAATGTCCACGCGTATGACGCGCGCCCTCGATCCGAACTTCGCCGAGCCCTTCGGCTGGCGCTGGGACGTCGCGCGCGGAGCCCGTGCCGAGCGCACGGCGCAGCCCCGGGCCGGACGGCGCGGGCCGCTCGCGGCGCTCGCCGCCGGGACGGGCCTGGCCGCCCTCGCAATCCTCGGCGGCTTCCTCGGCTTCGTGGGGATGCTCGAGCGCAGCGAGCGGGTGCCCCAGGGCCGGGCCGACGGCATCGTCGCCCTCACCGGCGGCGCGCAGCGGATCGGCGACGCCATCGACCTCCTGGCCAGCGGCTACGGGCGGCGCCTGCTGATCACCGGGGTCAACGAGCGCACCAGCCGCGACGAGATCGCCCGGCTCAACCCGACCCAGCGCGACTGGATCGCCTGCTGCGTCGACCTCGACTACCGGGCGCGCAACACCATCGGCAACGCCATCGAGACCCGCCGCTGGATGCGGCGGCACCATTTCGGGACGGTCGCGGTGGTGACCTCGAACTACCACATGCCGCGCACGCTCATCGAGCTCGACCACGCCCTGCAGGGCTCGGACGGCGTGGTGCCCCATCCCGTGATCGCCGAAGGCTTCGACGCGGGCCGCTGGTGGCGCAGCCCCGGGACGGCGCGGCTGCTGGCGGCGGAATACGTGAAGTTCGTGGCCGCCTGGCTGCGCACCCGCTTCGAGGACGACCCCGAGCAGTCCCGCGCCGCGATCCTGATCGGCCGCGGCAAGCCGGTGAAGATGGTCGCCGAGCCGCTCCCCCGCCGCATCGACTGATCCGGGATTCCGAAGGGATCATCCCTTCGGCGGGTCCAGGGCGGAGCCCTGGGATCCCCCGTCAGGGCTTCGCCCCGACACCCCACGAAAGGGGTGACCCCTTTCGAAACCCGGATTCAGGGTGCGCAGCCGTTGGACCGTTCCTGGCGCTGGATGTCGGCGACCTTCGCCCGGTCGCGGGCCGAGAGCGGCACGTCCGCGATCTCGTCGTACTGGCAGCCGGCATTGCCGAAGGCGCGGATCGCCCGCGTCGTGCGGAAGCAGTAGCCGGCCTGCTTGTAGACCGCGTTGCGCTCGGCCCAGAGCTCGTCGCAGGGAAACTCCGCCCGCGCCGGCCCTGCGGCCAGGCCCGAGACCACGGCGATACCCGCCAGCGCGCTGCGCAGCATGCTTCCCCCCTCCCCCGTATGGACTTTTCAGGAGCCCCGACAGCGGTTCTTGATCGCTGCGGAGAATTCCCGCTCCGAACCCTGGACCTGGGCGAGCCGCTCGCTGCGCTCGGAGCCCGACAGGCAGCGCCCGTACACGCTCGCGACGCGGCGCATGGTATCGACGTGGCGGCGCCAGATCCGGCAGGTCTTGGTATCGTCGCCGTCGGCCTGTTCGAGCTGGTCGATGGCCTGCCGCTGCATCGACTGGGCCACGAGCACGTCGCGTGGGCAGGTGCCGTCGGCACCGGCCTGGGCATGGGCGGAGACCGGGCCGAGCACGAGCCCGGCGAGGAGCGCACGGCGCAAAAGTACGGGGATCATGCCGCCTGGGGAGCCGAGGTGTGGGTCAGGAGGGCGTAGAGGGCGCTCGCATCCCGCGCCGCGCGGATCCGCTCCAGGATCCCCGGCTCGCGCAGCACGCGGGCGACCTGGGCGAGCGCCTTCAGGTGGTCGGCGCCGGCGCCCTCGGGGGCGAGGAGCAGGAAGGCGATGTCGACCGGCTGGCCGTCGAGCGCCTCGAAGTCGACGGGCTTGTCGAGGCGGGCGACGAGGCCGAACAGGCGATCGAAGCCCGGCAGCTTGCCGTGCGGAATGGCGACCCCGTCACCGATGCCGGTGGAGCCCAGCCGCTCGCGCTGGAGCAGGGTCTCGAAGACCTCGCGCTCGTCGAGGCCGCTCAGGCGGCGCACCGCCTGAGCGCTCAGCTCCTGCAGAACCTGCTTCTTGGTCCGCGCGCGCAGGGCCGGCACCACGGAATCCGGATCGAGGAACTCCAGGATTGGCATGGAAGGACCGTCGCCCCTTCGGCCGGGTTCGACGGCGAACCCCGCAACCGTCACGAAGGACCGCCGGCGTCTTCCGCGCAGACGGCCCCTGATCGTCAATTACCGGACGGACCGGCGGTTCCCGCCCGGCGCCTCGGTTCAGCCCGCCTCGGGCGGATCGACCCAACCGATGGCGCCGTCGCTGCGCCGATATACGACGTTGATGCGCCCGGTGCCAGCATGAACGAAGACCAGCACCGGCGCGCCCGTGAGGTCGAGGGCGGTCACCGCCTCGCTCACCGAGCGGCGCTGGAGGGTCTTGGTGCTCTCGGCGACGATGGGCGGATGGTCGGCGCCATCCTCCTCGGCAGCGTCCGGCTCGTCCTCGGCGGGGGCCGCGAGCACCGCATAGGCCGCCTCCACGGCGCCGTTGGTCTGCGCGGCGGCGTGGTCCTTCAGGCGGTGCTTGTAGCGGCGCAGCCGCTTATCCAGCCGGTCCGCGGTCTGCTCGAAGCTCGCGCGCGGATCGTGGTCGGCGCCCGTCGCCTCGATGGTGAGGCCGGAGACGAGGTGGAGCACGCAATCCGTGCGGTAGCCCGTGCCGTCCCGCCGGAGCGTGACGTGGCCGTTGCAGGAGCCGCTCATATGGCTGTCGAGGTATTTCGCGAGCGTCGCCGCCATCCGATCCTCGACACGGCTGCGAAGAGCCTCTCCGAGGTCCAGGCCGTGGCCTGTGACGCGCAAAGCCCCCATGTTTCCTCCGGTCAACGCACTGCGTGGCCCATGAGGTTAAGGAGCCGCGCCTGCGGAAGTCAACGCGCCCGTGAGCCGGCTCGGAACAGCAGGCCCCCGGTGCACGCGTCCGCCCCTGCTCAGCGCAGCGCCAGGGCGCCCGCGCCGCCGCCCGAGCCGCCCTGCGCGCCTCCTTGGGCATAGCGCTCGCGCCGGCGCTCGATCGAGGAGGGGATGCGCAGGGATTCGCGGTACTTGGCCACGGTGCGGCGGGCGATGTCGACGCCCTCGCTGCGCAGCTTCTGCACCAGCGCGTCGTCCGAGAGCACGTCGTCCGGCGGCTCGGCGTCGACGAGCTGCTTGATGCGGTAGCGCACGGCCTCCGAGGAATGTGCCGCCGCGCCCGCCGCACCGGGGATCGCGGCGGTGAAGAAGTACTTCATCTCCAGGGTGCCGCGGCTCGTGCCGATCGCCTTGTTGGAGGTGACCCGCGAGACGGTCGATTCGTGCATGCCGATCGCCTCGGCCACGGTCTTCAGGTTGAGCGGGCGCAGATGCGTCACGCCGTGCAGGAAGAAGCCGTCCTGCTGGCGCACGATCTCGGTGGCGACCTTGAGGATGGTGCGCGCCCGCTGCTCCAGGCTGCGGGTCAGCCAGTTCGCGGTCTGCAGGCAATCGGAGAGGAAGGCCTTGTCGGTGTCGTTCGCCGCGCCGCGCGAGACGCGGGCATAGTAGCTCTGGTTCACCAGCACCCGCGGCAGGGTCTCGCTGTTCAATTCCACCAGCCAGGAGCCGTCGGGCGCAGGCCGCACGAACACGTCCGGGATCAGCACCTCGACGGCGCTGGCGCCGAAGGCGCGGCCGGGCTTCGGCTCCAGGCGGCGGATCTCGCCGAGCATCTCGACGAGGTCCTCGTCGTCCACCCCGCAGAGGCGGCGGAGGGCGGCGAAGTCGCGCTTGGCCACGAGGTCGAGGCGCGAGACCAGCGCCTGCATGGCCGGGTCGAAACGATCCTTCTCGCGCAGCTGGATCGCGAGGCATTCGGCGAGGTCGCGGGCGCCGACCCCGGACGGGTCGAAGCCCTGGATCAGCCGCAGGATTCCGGCCACGCGGTCGAGGGAGGCGCCGAGCCGCTCGGCCACGCCGTCGAGGGATTCGCGGAGATAGCCGGCCTCGTCCACCGCATCGATCAGGAAGCCGCCGATCAGCCGGTCGACCGGATCGGGGGTGGCGAGTTCGAGCTGGCTCGCGAGATGCTCGCGCAGCGAGGTCTCAGCGGTGAGCGTCGCCTCGAAATCCGGCGCCTCGGCATCGAAGCTGCCGCCGGTGCTGCCGTAGGGCGCGGGCGTCAGCGAGAGCATGTCGCCGGCGGTCGCCTCGCGGGCCGGCGGAGGCGTGTCGTCGGGGAAGACGTTGTCGAGGCGGGTCTCGAAGCCGGTATCGATCTCGCCGCGGCCCGGATCGAGCTCGGCGCTGCCGGACCAGGCCTCGTCCGAGCCCGAGAAGGACCCGTCCTCGAAGCGCTCGCGCGCCTCCGCTGCGGCCTCCTGCGCCTCCGGGGCGCCGTCCGGGCTCGCGCCCTCGACGCGCTCCAGGAGCGGGTTGCGCTCCAGCTCGGCTTCCACATAGGCCGCGAGATCGAGCTGCGAGAGCTGCAGGAGCTTGATCGCCTGCAGGAGTTGCGGCGTCATCACCAGAGCCTGGCCCTGGCGCATCTCGAGTCTTTGCAACAGACTCATGCGGACCCCTGCCTCTTCCGACGACGGCCGGCCGCGGACCCTGCGCCCGTCGGCACGCTTCTTGCTTGTGTCTTCGGTTAGCTTTAGCCTCTTCCCGGCTGCGCGTCAAAGCGGCGGGCTCGGGTTTTCCGCGGAACGGGCCGGAGTGAGGCACCTGCGCCGCACTCTTCCGCAACTTCGTTTAAGGAAGGCTTGCGTGCAATAAGCAGCCGCCGGGGCGTCGGTTTGGAAGGGAAGGTACGGCGGGCGACGCCAGGGCCGCTGTTCCGACGTGCTCTCGCGCGCCGAACCGGCATCCAGTTCGGCTCGAGAGCGCTCTAGAGGCGGAAATCCTCGCCGAGATAGAGCCGGCGCGCCTCCGGATTCGCCACGATCTCCTCGGGCGTGCCCTCCGTGAGGATGCGGCCGGAATGGGCGATGTAGGCGCGGTCGATCAGGCCGAGCGTCTCGCGCACGTTGTGATCGGTGATGAGCACGCCGATGCCGCGCTGCTTCAGGTGCTTCACGAGGTCCTGGATGTCGCCGACCGCGATCGGGTCGATGCCGGCGAAGGGCTCGTCGAGGAGCATGAAGGTCGGCGAGGAGGCGAGCGCCCGGGCGATCTCGCAGCGCCGCCGCTCGCCGCCCGACAGCGCGATGGAGGGCGACTTGCGCAGGCGCGCGATGTCGAACTCCTCGAGCAGCGATTCGAGCTTGCGCGCCCGCTCCTTGCGGTCGGGCTCGGCCACCTCCAGCACGGCGCGGATATTGTCCTCGACGGTGAGGCCGCGGAAGATCGAGGCTTCCTGGGGCAGGTAGCCGATGCCGAGGCGCGCCCGCTGATACATGGGCAGCTGCGTGATCGGCAGGCCATCGAGGCTGATATGGCCGCGGTCGGCCGGCACCAGCCCGGTGATCATGTAGAAGATCGTGGTCTTGCCGGCGCCGTTCGGCCCGAGCAGGCCGACCGCCTCGCCCGTGCGGACGACGAGGCCGGCCTCGTGCACCACGGTGCGGGCGCCGTAGCTCTTGCGCAGGCCACGCACGCTGAGAACGCCCGGGCCGCCCTCGGCATCGGCGGCCTCGGCGGCCGCCCGCCCGCGGCCGAGCAGGCGGCCGAGGAGCGACGGCCGGGCGACGGCGACCGGCGGGGCGGGGTCGTGCCCCGGATCGAACGTCACGGCGCCGCTCAATTCGCCTGCGCCCGCGCCCTGGCGGCCTGAGGATCCGCCGGCTTGTCGACGGCCTTGTCGTTCGCCTTGTCGGCGGGTTTCGGCGCGCCGCGGGAGGCCGCCGCGGGCTGCGCGCAGCCCGTGGCCTTGGCGCCCTTCGCCTCGGTCTTCTCCCCGGGGACGAACATGGCCGAGACGCGCCCGCCCGCCACCGGGTCCATGTTCGCGCGGCCGGTATTCATGTCGTAGACGAGGCGCTGCCCGCGGGTGACGTTCTGGCACTGGCTCAGCACGACGTTGCCGGTGAGCACGATGCGCTTGGCCGCTTGGTCGAACACCGCATTGTCGCCGGTCGCCACCTGGTCCTTCTGGACCACGGTGACGGGGCCCGCGCACTCGACCTTCTGGATGCCGTTCTCGGGCCTGGCCTCGGGCGGCTTGTCCGCCTCGCCGTCCTTCTCCTTGCCGCGCTTGTAATGCACGGTCATGGTCGAGCAGCGGATGGTGCTGTCGCCCTGAACGGCAACAACGTTGCCGGCAAACACCGCCTTATTCTCGCGGTCGAACACGTCGAGCCGGTCGGCGTCGATCTTGATCGGCTCCTTGCCGCCGCCCATCGAGCCGAAGGGATTGCTCTCCTTCTGGGCCGCGGGCGCGGCGAGCGCGGGCGTGGCGAGCAGGAGCAGGCCGAGCAGGGTGGGACCGAGACACCTCACGGCTGGCCCTCCCCCGGCTCCGCCGCCGAGGAGAGCAGGCGCAGGGCGCCGCTATCGACGGTGGGGCCCGCCTCGTCGGTCTTCTTGCCCGCGCGGGCGGGCTTGTCGGGGTCCTGATGGAACACGGTGTGCACGTTGCCGATGAAGGAGATGACGCGGCCGTTCTCCACCACGTCGAGGCTGTCGGCCACCACCGAGCCGCTGGGCACCGTGACGGTCACGGCCTCCTGGGAGGCGACGCTGCCGGCCTTGAAGTTCACGGCCGCCGATTTGAGCCGCGCCTCCTCGCCCTTGTCGGTCCAGATCCGGATGTCGCGGCTCAGGTCGAGGGTCTCGCGGGCGGTGTCGAACAGGCCGGCGGCGGCTTCCAGCCGCGCGAGGCCGCCCTTGTCGTCGGTGGCGATGTGGCCGCGCATGGTCTCGAGCTCGATCAGGCTCGGCTTGCGCATATCCTGGAGGGCGGCATTCGCGGTGACCTCGTAGCCGCGATCGCCCTTGCGGAAGCCCGAGAGCCGCGGATTGTCCATGCGCACCTTGGTGCCGGACAGGGTGACGGGGCCGACGCTGACATCGGGCAGCGAGGCCGCGAAGGGGTTGAGCACGAGGGCCGCCACCGCGATCACGGCGCCGCCCGCGGCCACCGGGATGAGGCGGCGGAACAGGCGGACGCGCGCGCTGTGGCGATGGGCACGGGCATGGGCACGCGTGCGCCGCGCGCTGCCGGCGGGGGCCCCATTCGTGCCGATCGCGTCGAGCACCTGCATGACATGTCCCAGCGGCGGCCCGGGGGCGCCCGCGAGAGAGGAACGGTCCGAATCGGCACGAAGCCGGCCCGGGGCCGCATGCCGATGGCAGCGGCCGAGACGGGCCGCATGCGCTCGGCCGATGGCGAAGTTATGGCTTAAGTGTTTCCGAAGGTTCAACCATACCACGAGAGATGACACGCGCACCCGCATGACGGGCGCGTCCGGGCGGTGCGCGGGCGCACGCCTGCGGTGCCCCGGGTGCGGATTGCGTAGCCGCTCAGGTATGGGCGAAGATGTCGGTCTCCGGCCAGCCGTCGAGGTCGAGCCGGGCGCGCGCGGGCAGGAAATCGAAACAGGCCCGGGCGAGATCGGTGCGGCCTTCGCGAGCCAGCATGGCGTCGAGGCGCTCGCGGGCGGCATGCAGGTGCAGCACGTCGGAGGCCGCGTAGTCGAGCTGCGCCTGGCTCAGGATCTCCGCGCCCCAGTCGGAGGATTGCTGCTGCTTCGACAGGTCGATGCCGACCGTCTCGCGGACCACGTCCTTCAGGCCGTGCCGGTCGGTATAGGTGCGGGCGAGCTTCGAGGCGATCTTGGTGCAGTAGACGGGCGCCGGCATCACGCCGAGCCGGTGGTAGAGCACCGCGAGGTCGAACCGGGCGAAGTGGAAGATCTTCAGGACGTTCCGGTCGGCGAGGACGCGCTTGAGCACCACCGGCTCCGGCCCCTCGCGCGGGATCTGCACCACGTCGGCCGTGCCGTCGCCCGTGGAGACCTGCACCACGCAGAGCCGGTCCCGGTGCGGGTTGAGGCCGAGCGTCTCGGTATCGATGGCGATGGCCGGGCCGGGCTGATAGCCCTCGGGCAGGTCGCCCCGGTGGAGGCGGACGGTCGGGCTCGGCATCGGGGCGTCTTTTCGGCAGGTGCTTGCGGGAACGGGGTTTTTTGCCGGTAGCACCGCCGCCGCGGGTGGACAAGGACCCTTGTCCGCTTCGGTGCAGCGCGCTCTCAGACCGCGACGTTGTCGATGAGGCGCGTCCGGCCGAGATAGGCCGCGGCGAGCACGCGGGCCGGGCCCGCGACGCGCTCCAGCGGCGCGAGGGTCGCGGCATCGCAGACGGCGAGGTACTGCACCTGAAAGCCCGCCTCCTCCAAGGTCGCGATGCCCTCGGCGATGGCCGGGGCGGTCGCGGCCCCGGTGCGGCAGGCGGCGGCGACCGCGCTCAGCACCGCGTGCAGGTTCGGGGCGAGCGCCCGCTCGGCCGGCTCGAGGTAGCGGTTGCGCGAGGAGCGCGCGAGGCCGTCCGCCTCGCGCAGGGTCGGCACGCCGCGGATCTCGACGGCGAGGTCGAGATCCTCCACCGCGCGGCGGACCACCTGAAGCTGCTGGTAATCCTTCTCGCCGAACAGGGCGACGTCCGGACGGACCTGGCCGAGGAGCTTCGTCACCACCGTGGCGACGCCGGAGAAGTGGCCCGGCCGGAAGGCGCCGCACAGGCCCTCGGTCAGGCCCGAGACCTCGATGCGGGTCGCAAAGCCCGGCGGATACATGGTCGCGACCTCCGGTGTCCAGGCCGCGTCCGTGCCGGCCGCGCCGAGGCGCCGGAGATCACTCTCCACGTCGCGGGGGTAGCGGGCGAAATCCTCGTTCGGCCCGAACTGCGTCGGGTTGACGAAGATGCTGACCACCGCCCGCCCGATCCGGCGCGCCTCGGCCACCAGGGCGAGATGGCCCTCGTGCAGCGCGCCCATGGTCGGCACCAATGCGACGCGCTCGCCCGACGCGCGCCAGGCCGCGACCTGGGTGCGCATCTCGGCGATGTCGCTGATGCGCTGCGGAGAGGGGGACGGCTGCGCGCTGCTCAAGGCTCGGGCTCCGGGCGGGGACGGCGCGCCGGTCTAGAGCCGTTCCCGATCGCGTTGCAATCGGGAACGTCTCCAGGCCCTTGTTTTGACGCGCTCTCTTCTCGCCGAACCGGCGTCCACTTCGGCTTGAGAGCGCTCCAATCCCTCACTCCCCCGCGCGCCAGCCCGCTCGTCAGGGACAGTACGGCAGGAGCGCGCGGCCGAACGGATCGTCGATGCCCGGCGGCGGCGTCAGCCCGTAATAGCTCGGACGCGACAGCCCGTAGGCCGAGCCGACATAGCTCGGATCGTCGGGGGCGTTGGTGGGGACGGGCACGCGCCGCGGGACGCAGCCGGGGGCGACGGGCGGAGGCGGCGCCCGGCGCACGATCCGCTCGTTGCCGTCGCTGCGCGGGAAGTAGCGCGGCGGGCTCGCGGGCACGGCGTAGCGGGGCGGTCCGTAGGCGTCGCCGAGCAGATCGGCGGAGCCCGCGGGCGCAGGGGCGATCAGCATCACCGCCGCGAGGATGCGCAAGCTCCGTCCCACCGTCGCGCCCATGTCCCGCTCCCGCCGAGAGGCAACCCTTGTCGGGACTTGGTAAACCGGGCGTTAGCGGATCTCAGGCCAGCGCGGCGGTGCGGGCCTGCAGGACCGCCACGAGATCGGCCGGGCGCAGGCGGATCTGCAATCCGCGCCCGCCGCCATTCACGTGGATCTCCTCGTCCGTGTCGAGGGAGCCCGAATCGATCAGTGTCGGCACCGTGCGCTTCTGCCCGAGGGGGCTGATGCCGCCGACGTGGTAGCCGGTGAGCCGCTCGGCTTCCGGAGGCTTCAGCATCGCCGCCGATTTGCCCCCGAAGGCGGCGGCGACGCGCTTCATGCTCACCTCGCGGTCCGACGCGACGAGGAGGCAGACCGGCTTGCCGTCGACCGCGGCCATCAGGGTCTTGAGCACCCGGTCCGGACCGACGCCGAGGGCCTCGGCCGCCTGCAGGCCGATGCGCGGCGCGTCCGGATCGTAAGCGTAGGCGTGGAGGCTGTAGGGGATCCCCGCCTTGTCCAGGGCGCGGGTGGCGGGCGTGGCCTTGGCCATCGATGTCTCGTCTTGACGGGTTCAGGCCTCGGCAAGGGCGGCGACCAGCCGCCCGACCTCGGCATGGATCGAGTCGCGCACCGCCTCCGGCGCGTCGGTCTGCGTGATGTAGACCGCCGCGAGGAGCGGCGCACGCCCCGGAGGCCGCACGATCGCGACCACGTTGGCCGTGCCGTTGGCGCCCGAGCCGGTCTTGTCGCCCACCGTCCAGGTCGCAGGGATCCCGGCGCGCAGCCGCTTCAGGCCGGTGCGGGATTCCATCATCCAGCCGGCGAGGCGGGCACGGCTCTCCGGCGTCAGCACCGGCCCGAGCAGGACGAGCTCCAGGGTGGCGAGCATCGCGGCGGGCGTGGTGGTGTCGCGCGGGTCGCCCGGGATCGCGGTGTTGAGCTCCGGCTCCCAGCGGTCGAGCCGGGTCTTCGCGTCGCCGATCTGGCGGAGCCACGCGGTCAGGGCCTCCGGCCCGCCGAGCGCCCGGAGCACGAGGTTCGTCGCGGTGTTGTCGCTCCAGACCAGCGCCGCGGCGCAGGCTTCGCCGAGGGGCATCGGCCCCTCCCCCGCCTCGAGGCGGCGGCGCGCGACGGGCGCGTAGCTGTCGAGGTCGGCCGCCGTATAGGGCATCGCCCGCGACAGTGTCTCCGTGCCCCGCTCGACCCGGGCGAGCAGCGCGGCGGCAGCGAGGAGCTTGAAGGTGCTGCACAGGGGGAAGCGCTCGTCGGCGGCATGGGCGAGGCCGCGCCCGCTGCCGGTATCCCGCGCGGCGACGCCGAGGCGCCCGCTGAATCCGCGCGCGAGGGCGAGGAGGCGCGCCTGCGCATCCTCCTCCGCGGCGGCGCGGAATGGCCAGGCGGCGGCTGCGAGGCCCGTCCCCAGGCCCAGGCAGAGATGGCGGCGGGTCGGGTCGGACATGGCGCCTGGATCCTCCTGCGGCCCGCGGGAACGGTGTCGGTCCCGCGCTGCGAAGCGGCCCCATCATGGCACCGCTTGGGCCATCGGTCAGGGGCCGGCTTCGCGCGGCCTGCGGATGCCGTGCTAGAGCGCACGGCTGAGACGGGCGTGTGACGGCGCATGACGGCAGATGTTGGGATGAGCGATCAGAGCACGATCTTCGCGCCGGCGAGCGGGTTCGGGCGCGCGGCCGTCGCCGTCGTGCGGCTCAGCGGGCCGGCCTGTGCCGCGGTGCTTAACGCGCTGTCCGGCCCCCTCCCCCCGCCGCGGCGGCTGTCGCTGCGGAGCCTGCGCGATCCGGCCGACGGTGCCGTCCTCGACAAGGCCCTGGTCTGCTGGATGCCGGGGCCGCAGACCTTCAGCGGCGAGGACATGGCGGAATTGCACCTCCACGGGGGCGCGGCGGTGCGGGCGGGCGTGCTGCGCGTCCTCTCCGGGCTGCCGGGCTGCCGGGCGGCGGAGGCCGGCGCCTTCACGCGGCGCGCGGTGCTCAACGGCCGCATGGACCTCACCGAGGCCGAGGGCATCGCCGACCTGATCGAGGCCGAGACCGAGGCGCAGCGGCGCCAGGCCCTGCGCCAGCTCGACGGCGTCCTCGGCCGGCAGGTGGAGGCGTGGCGCGAGGAGGCGCTGACCTGCCTCGCCGCCGCGGAAGCCGCCCTCGATTTCGCCGACGAGGGCGATGTGGACGATGCGGCCCTCGACGCGGCCCTGCTCGGCCGGGTCGCCGCCCTGCGCGCAGAGATCGCTGCGGCACTGGCCGATGGGCGGCGCGGCGAGCGGCTTCGGGACGGCTTCACCGTCGTGCTGGCGGGTGCGCCGAATGTCGGCAAGTCGACGCTTCTGAACGCGCTCAGCCGTCGCGACGCCGCCATCGTCTCGGACGTACCGGGGACGACGCGGGATGCCATCGAGGTCCGGCTCGATCTTGGGGGCCTGCCGGTGCTCCTGGTGGATACGGCCGGCCTGCGTGAGACGGCGGATGCGATCGAGTCCGAGGGGATCGCGCGCACGCGCCGACGCATCGCCCAGGCCGACCTCGTGCTGCTGCTGGCCGATGGGGACGAGGCCGAGACCGGCTTCCCGGACGTGCCCCTCGTCCGGATCCGGACCAAGGCGGATCTGGAGGGGCCGGCAGCCAACGTGCGGGAGGATGTCCGGATCTCCGCCCGGACCGGCCTCGGCCTTGATACCTTGCTTGGCATCGTTCAGGAGCGCGCGGAAACCGCCCTCGGTAGCGGCGACGCGGTGGTGACCCGGGAGCGGCACCGGGAGGCACTGGTGCGCTGCCTCGTGCATCTCGACCGCGTCCTCGCGGCGGCGGACGGCACCCTGCCTGAACTGGTCAGCGAGGATCTGCGGATGGCCGCGCGGGCGTTGGGCGAGATCAGTGGCCGCGTTGGCGTCGAGGATGTTCTCGATCGCCTGTTCAGCAGTTTCTGCATCGGGAAATAGGCGCCTGTTTCACGTGAAACAGGGCCAGTTCAGCTCCGGGTGAGGAACATGCCCGTGAGCAGGAAGCCGAGAGCCGCAAGGCCGAGGGCGCCTTCTCCGCGCGCAGACCTGCCGGTGAAATGTGCAATCGCGCCACCGGCGACGCAGAGCGTACCCAGACCGATCGAAACCAGATGCATGCCCGCCCTCCTGACAAGTCACAGGACGCCGACGCGGTGCAGCACCGAAAGACGGGCCGGCACCGCCATCCTGGCCGATCGGTCAAGCAAGGACAATGCCGCGCTTCAGCGGACACAGCCGCAGCGCCCCCTCGCAGTCGGGATCGCGTTGACGACGCGGCGCCCCGGCGCGTAATCACGCGCATGCCCCTCATCCAGTCCAGCGCCTTCGATGTGATCGTCATCGGCGGCGGCCATGCCGGCGTCGAAGCTGCTGCGGCCGCAGCCCGTTGCGGCGCGCGCACCGCCCTGGTGACGCATGCGGCCGCCACCATCGGCGCGATGTCGTGCAACCCCGCTATCGGCGGCCTCGGCAAGGGCCACCTCGTCCGCGAGGTCGATGCCCTCGACGGGCTGATGGGCCGGGTGGCGGACGCCGCCGGCATCCAGTTCCGCCTGCTCAACCGGCGCAAGGGCCCGGCCGTGCGCGGCCCCCGCACCCAGGCCGATCGCAAGCTCTACGCCGCAGCGATGCAGGCGGCGGTGGCCGAAACGGCAAAGCTCCAGGTGGTCGAGGCGCCGTGCGAGGATCTCCTCGTGGAGACCGGCCGCGTCGCGGGCGTCGTGCTCGGCGATGGGCAGGTGCTGCGCTGCGGCGCGGCGGTGCTGACCACCGGCACCTTCCTGCGCGGCCTCATCCATATCGGCGCGGTGCAGGTGCCGGCCGGCCGCGTCGGCGAGGCGCCCGCGATTGGCCTCGCCCGCACCCTCGACCGGCTCGGCTTCCGCCTCGGCCGGCTGAAGACCGGCACGCCGCCGCGCCTCGACGGCACGACCATCGACTGGGCCGCTCTGGAAATGCAGGAGGCCGATGCCGAGCCGGTCCCCTTCTCGACGCTGACGGAGCGGATCACCACCCCGCAGATCCGCTGCGGCATCACCCGGACGACGCAGGCCGTGCACGACCTGATCCGGGCGAACCTGCACCGCTCGCCGATGTATTCCGGCGGCATCAGCAGCCGCGGCCCCCGCTACTGCCCCTCCATCGAGGACAAGGTGGTGCGCTTCGGCGACCGCGAGGGCCACCAGATCTTCCTGGAGCCGGAGGGCCTGGACGACCCGACCGTCTACCCGAACGGCATCTCCACCGCCCTCCCCGAGGCGGTCCAGCATGAACTCGTCGCGCTGATCCCGGGCCTGGAACGCACGCGCATCCTGCGGCCGGGCTACGCCATCGAGTACGATTACGTCGATCCGCGCGAACTCGATACCGGGCTGCAGGCCAAGCGCCTGCCCGGCCTGTTCCTCGCCGGCCAGATCAACGGGACCACCGGCTACGAGGAGGCGGCGGCGCAGGGCCTCGTCGCCGGGCTCAACGCGGCACGCGCGGCGGGCGGCCAGGAGACGGCCAGCTTCGACCGCGCCGAATCCTATCTCGGCGTGATGATCGACGATCTCGTCACCCACGGGGTGAGCGAGCCCTACCGCATGTTCACCTCGCGCTCGGAGTATCGGCTGAGCCTGCGCGTCGACAATGCCGACGAGCGGCTGACCCGGCGCGGCCTCGCCCTTGGCTGCGTCGGCGCGCGGCGGGCCGCGCATTTCGCAGACTCGCAGGCCGAGCTGGCCGCGGCGCGCGCGCGGCTCGACGGCCTGAGCCTCACCCCGACCCAGGCGCGCGCCCACGGGATCGAGCTGAACCAGGACGGCATCCGCCGCAGCGCCTTCCAGCTCCTGTCCTATCCGGAACTCGATTGGGCTCGCCTCTCCGCCGTCTGGCCGGAGCTGGCGGAGGTGTCGCCGCGGGTCGCCGAGCGCCTGCGCACGGATGCCACCTACGCGGTCTATCTCGACCGGCAGCAGGCCGACATCGCCTCCTTCCGGCGGGACGAGGCGGTGCAGTTGCCGGCCCATCTCGACTATGGCCGGATCAGCGGCCTCTCGAACGAGATGCGGCTGAAGCTGGAGGCGGTGCGGCCGGGCACGCTCGGGCAGGCGGCGCGCATCGAGGGCGTAACGCCGGCAGCGCTGACGCTGCTGGCGGCCCATGCGCGGCGCGGCGGCCACGCGGCAGCCCGCGCCTGATGGCCCGCGACCATGACCGCGACCGGGTGCTTGCGGAAGCCGGTGTTTCACGTGAAACCGCAGAGAGGCTCGACCTCTACGTGGAGCAGTTGCGGCGCTGGCAATCGGTGAAGAACCTCGTCGGGCCGGCGACCCTCGCCGAGGTCTGGACGCGCCACGTGGCCGACGCGCTCCAGCTTCTCGCTCTGGCCCCGCAGGCGAAGAGCTGGCTCGATCTCGGTTCCGGCGCCGGCATTCCCGGGCTGATCCTGGCCATCGCCGGGGGGCCCGATGTGACGGTGGATCTCGTCGAGAGCAACGCGCGCAAATGCGCCTTCCTCGCCGAGGCGGCCCGTCTCACCGGCGCCCGGGCGCGGGTCCACAACGCCCGCATCGAGACGGTGATCCCGCGTTTCGAGGGCATCGAGATCGTCTGCGCCCGCGCCCTCGCCTCCCTCGACCAGCTCCTCGCCTGGACGGAGCCGCTGTTGAAAACCGGCACCACCGGCCTGTTTCCGAAGGGCCGGGACGTCGATGCGGAATTGACCCAGGCCGCCGCCCGGTGGACAGTCACCCACGACCTCGTTCCGAGCCGAACCGAGTCGGCGGCCCGGATCGTCCGCGTCACCGCCCTCGTGCCCAAACAATCATGACAAGCCACGCCCCTCCTCCGCCGGCCGAACCGGCGCCGTCCGCCGTGACCAAGCGTCCGCTGCGGATCCTCGCGCTGGCCAATCAGAAGGGCGGCGTCGGCAAGACGACGACGGCGATCAATCTCGGCACGGCGCTCGCGGCCATCGGCGAGCAGGTGCTGGTGATCGACCTCGACCCGCAGGGCAACGCCTCGACGGGTCTCGGCATCGACCGGCGCCAGCGCAACGTCTCGACCTACGAGGTGATGGCCGGCGAGGCGCGCCTCGCCCAGGCCGTGGTGCCGACCGCGGTGCCGCGCCTCTCGATCGCGCCCTCGACCATGGACCTGCTCGGCCTCGAACTGGAGATGGCCTCGAGCCCCGACCGGGCGCACCGCCTGCGCAACGTCCTCAAGGATGTCGCCACGGCGCCCGAGACGGCAGGCATCACCTATGTGCTGATCGACTGCCCGCCCTCGCTGAACCTCCTCACCATCAACGCGCTCGCCGCCTCCGACGCGGTGCTGGTGCCGCTGCAATGCGAGTTCTTCGCCCTGGAAGGCCTCAGCCAGCTCCTGCGCACGGTCGAGCAGGTGCGCAGCGCGCTCAACCCGCGCCTGACGATCCAGGGCATCGTCCTGACGATGTTCGATCCGCGCAACAACCTATCGAACCAGGTGGTGGCGGATGTGCGCAGCTTCATGGGCGAGAAGGTCTACGAGACCATGATTCCCCGCAACGTGCGGATCTCCGAAGCGCCCTCGCACGGCAAGCCGGCGCTGCTCTACGACCTGAAATGCGCGGGCAGCCAGGCCTATCTGCGCCTCGCCTCCGAGGTGATCCGCCGCGAGGGCCGGGTGCCGGAGGCGGCCTGAACGGCCGCGCGGGAAGCGAACAGGGTTTGAGGCGTGTTGCGTAGCAAGGTGGACGGCATGGCGGATGAGGCACCACGGCCTCGGCTGGGGCGAGGGCTCGCAGCCCTGATCGGCGATTTCGGGGACGCCGCGCCCGCGAGCGAGAAGGCGCCCGCGCCGCAGCGCAAGGTGGCGGTGGAGTTCCTGCGCCCCAATCCCCGCAACCCGCGCCGCCGCTTCGTCGAGACCGACCTCGACGAACTCTCGGCCTCGATCAAGGCCCGCGGCCTGATCCAGCCGATCGTGGTCCGCCCCCTCCCCGACGTGCCGGGCGCCTACGAGATCGTGGCGGGCGAGCGTCGCTGGCGGGCCGCCCAGCGCGCCGGGCTCGACGAGGTGCCAGTGGTGGTGGTCGAGATCGACGACCGCGCCTCCCTCGAATTCGCGATCCTCGAGAACGTCCAGCGCACCGACCTCAACGCCATCGAGGAGGCCGCCGGCTACGAGCGACTGATGAGCGAGTTCGCCTACACGCAGCGCGAGCTCGCCGAGATCCTCGGCAAGAGCCGCAGCCACCTCGCCAACACCCTGCGCCTGCTCAATCTGCCGGCCGCCGTGCAGGACCGGGTGATCGCGGGCGAGTTCACCGCCGGCCATGCCCGGGCGCTGCTCGCTGTGCGCGATCCCGAGGCGGTGGGACGCCGCATCGTGGAGGAGGGGCTCTCGGTCCGCGAGGTCGAGGCCCTGGCCGCCGTCGAGGCGCCGGAGGCCGAGGGCCCCCGCCCCGGCCGCCCGCGCAGCAGCGCCGAGCGGAGCGAGGAGATGCGCAGCCTGGAGCGCCGGATGGCCCGGGCGCTCGGCGTCGGTGTCAGCCTCAAGGCGAAGAACCCGAACGAGGGTGAGATCCGCATCCGGTACCAGACGGCGCAGGAGCTCGACGCCCTGTGCCGGCGCTTCCGCGTCTCGGACGAAGAGATCGACAACGGCTGATAGGATCCGGGAGTCCAGAGGGATCATCCCTCTGGCGGGTCCAGGGCGGAGCCCTGGCCTACCCCGCTCTCAGGCTCCGCGCCGGGCGGCCTCCGCGGCGATGCGCAGGAGCGCGGCCGAGGCGTGGGCGTGGGCGAGGTTCGGCTCGGCGCGGCGGCAGGCCAGCACCGCCTCCTGAAGGATCTGCACCGCCTGGCGCAGGGCCGCCGGGCTCCAGCGGGCGAGCTGCGCCTCGACGCTGGCCTTGCGCCGGAAATGCAGGCCGCGCCAGCCCGCCACCAGCAGGCTCGGGCTCTTGTCCGGCCCCTCCAGCCGGCTCGCCAGCAATTGCAGGGCATGCCGCAGGGCGGAGCCCAGCATCATCGAGGGGTCGAGCCCCTCGTGGCGGAAGCGGCGATAGTCGCGCTCGACCTCCCCGGCCCGTCCGGCGAAGGCCGCATCGATCAGCGTGGTGAGCACGCTCGGCGCCACGTCGCTCACCACCGCCTCGACATCGTCGAGACCGACGCTGCCGCGGTCCTTGGCATAGAGGGCGAGCTTCTCGATCTCCGCGAGGCTGGCGCGCCGGTCGCCGCCGAGGCTCTGGCTCAGCATCTCGCGGGCCTCGCGCGCGATGCGCAGGCCGTGCTCCTGCAGCGTCCGGTCGATCAACTCGCCGAGCGCGCGCTCGTCGTCCGGGTAGCAGGGGATCGCGAGTGCCTTCGGCGAGCGCTCGCACAGGGTGCGCAAGGGGGCGGATTTCGCGAGGTCGCCCGCCTCCACCACGATGCGCGTGCCCGAGACCTCGACCTTCAGCACGGCCTCGACGGCGGGCGCGTAGTTGCGGCTGCCGGGCCGGACCCAGATCGCGCGCTTGTCGCCGAACAGGCCGACCGTGCCGGCCTCGTCCACCAGTCGTCCCGGATCGCCGGCCAGCACGTCGCCGTCGATCTTCGCCAGCGCGAAGGGATCGCCCGGATCCGTCACGAAGCTCTCGGCGAGGCGCTTGGCCCGCTCGGTGACGAGCCCGGTATCGGGCCCGTAGACGAGGATGACGGGGATCCGCGGGTCGGGGCCGCGGCGGATCAGGCCTTCCGCCTCATGCGCCTTGACGGCGGTCACGCGCCCTGCCCTACGGCCGGGCCACGAGGACCGAGGCGATACGGGTCTTGATCTGCTCGGACAGCACCTTCGCGAGGCGGATCTCGGCGTCGCGCGCCGCGCGCTGGCTGGCGAAGCGCTGCACCGAGCGGTCATAGGTCGCGGTAGAGGTCGCCACGCCCTCGGTGATCACCTTGGCGCCGTCGAGGCTCTCCAGGCTGTAGCGGATGGTGCCGACGAGGGTGCCGGCCTCGGCGCGGCCGGTCTGCGTCGAGACGATCGGCGTCTGCACGACCTCGCTGCCCTGCAGCTTCAGGTGGTAGCGCTTCGGCGCGGGCTGGCCGGAGCCGTCGAGATCGAAGATCAGCTCGCTGCGCAGGTAATGCCCAAGCCGCTCCTGGCCCTGGGCGGTGTTGACGTCGTCGACCTGGATCGCGGCGAGCAGGGTGGCCATCGACTCGCCCGAGGCGGTCGGTCCGTAGAGGGGCCGGAAACAGGCCGACAGGCCGAGCGCCAGCACTGCGACGCCGGCAAGCCTGCCCGCGGCCCGGAGACCGAATCCTGCCCGATGCCTCATCCGTGCCTGTCCCAGACGCATCCCGATCCGCTCTTTACGCGCGCGGCGGTGCCCGCGCCATCAGCATGAGGCACAAGCGTTACGATTTCTCTGCGGCAGGAGCGTGGTGAACGAGAGGCCACTCCGTCGTGGATGCCCCCGCCCCTACCACCGGTAGATCAGGCTGCCGATCACCGTCGCGGGCGCGCCGCGGTAGCAGAAACCAGCCTGGCAGTTGGTGTAGTCGCGGTCGAAGATGTTGAAGGCGTTCACCTGGGCGCGGAAGCCCTTGTACTTCGGGTCGAGGGCCGCGAAGTCGTAGGCGATCAGAGCGTCGAACAGGGTCACGGTGGGGTTGCGCACCGTGTTCTCGTCGTCGGCGAAGCTCGGGCCCGCGTAGCGCACGCCGCCGCCGATGGTCAGCCCGGCCAGCGGCGAGGAGGGCGGGAACAGGTAGGTCGCGAAGGCCTTGAAGCTGTCGCCCGGGATGCCGGACAGGGCGTTGCCGTCGATCGGCAGGCGGGTCACCAGCGAGGTCTGGCGGGTGAAGCGGAAGTCGAGATGCGTGTAGGCCAGCGTCAGGTTGGTGCCGGGCGCGAGGTTGGCGATCAGCTCGGCCTCGAAGCCCGTCGACCGCACCGAGCCGGTGGCGACCTGGTTGGCGATGTTGTTCGGATCCTGGCGCAGGATGCTGGTCTGCCGGATGTCGAAGCCCGCGAACGCCGCGGTGATGTTGGTGCCGGGGATGGCGTATTTCACGCCGGCCTCGATCTGCTCGCCGGTGGCCGGCTTGAAGGCCCGCCCGTTCACGTCGGCGCCGACCTGGGGGGTGAAGGTGGTGGCGTAGCTCGCATAGGGCACCATGCCGGGCGCCAGGGTGTAGTTCAGGCCGACGCGGCCGGTGAAGGCGCTGTCGTTCTGGGTCGTCGGCGTGCCGAGCGCGCCCGGCGTGCCGCTCGCCGAGTGCTGCGAGACCCAGTCCTGCCGCCCGGTCAGGGTCAGCATGAAGCGGTCGAACTTCGCCTGCTCCTGCAGGTAGAGGCCGAGCTGGTCCTGGGACTGGTCCACCGCCAGGGACAAAGCCGGCTTCGGGATGAACTGCCGCCCGTAATTGAGGGTCGCGATGTCGAGGCCGGGCGCCGTGCCGAAGCCGCCGAGCCGCTTCCAGTCGTAGTGCTGGTAGTCGAGGCCGCCGAGCAGCGTGTGCGCCACCGGGCCGGTGACGAAGCGGCCCTCGAGCTGGTTGTCGACGGCGATCGAGCTCAGGTCCTCGATGAACAGGCCGCTGGAGCGTTGCGCCCGCAGGCCGGTGATCCCGTCGATCTGGACATAGGGGAAGTCGCCGTTGACGCCGTAGTAGCGGAGGTTCTGGCGAAAGATCAGGTCCGGCGTGAACCGGTGCTCGAAGGCGTAGCCGACGCGATACTGCTGCTGTGTGAAGGCGTTGAAGGCGCCGTCGCCCTGGTAGAGGCGCGACACCACGAAGCCGGGGAAGTTGTAGAAGGCCGAGGTGCCGGGCAGCTTCGAGCGCTGGAACTCGGTGAGCAGGGTGAAGCTGGTATCGGCCGAGGGCTTCCAGGTGAAGGAGGGCGCGATGTTGACGCGGTCGTCCGTGGCGCCGGGCAGGAAGGTGTCGGACTGGCGCACGATGCCGGTGAGCCGGTAGGCCATCGTGCCGTCGGAGCCCTCGACGGGGCCGCCGACATCGAAATTGCCCTGGTAGCGGTCGTAGTTGCCGCCCTGGAGCCAGACCTCGCCGAACGGGGTGAAGACCGGCCGCTTCGTGGTGACGTCGACGATGCCGCCCGGCGAGCCGAGGCCGTAGAGGCCCGATGCCGGCCCGCGCAGGATGGTCAGCGCCTCGGTCCCATAGGGCTCGATGCGCGGCACCGCGAGGCCGACCGCGGCCTGCCGCAGGCCGTCGCGGAACACGCCGTCATAGGTCGCCGAGAAGCCGCGGATGTAGAAGGCGTCGAAGCGCGGATCGAAGCCGAACACGTCCGTGGAGGTGCCGGGCGCGTAGGCGAGCGCTTGGTTGAGGTCCTGCACGTTGCGATCGTTGAGCTGCTCGCGGGTGACGACCGTCACCGATTGCGGCGTCTCGATCAGCGGCGTGTTGGTCTTGGTGGCCGTGGGGCTCGCCTTGGCGGTGTAGCCGACCACGCCGCTCGGGCCGCCGCCCCCACCGCTGGTCGCCGCGCTGTCGCCGCCGATGACGCCGCCTCCGCCGCCGGTGCCGCTCGCAGGCCCGGCCGGCCGCGTGGCCTCCACCGAGATCTGGTCGAGCTGGACATTCGCCTGCTGGGCGAGGGCCGGCCCGGCGGCCACGAGCGAGGCGACGGCGGTGAGGCGGAGGGTGATCGACATGCGGGCTCCCGGGCTCTCGCGGAGCCCAAGGGATGCAGAGTCATGCCCGCACGATCAACCCGAAAACGTGTTATGAATCACACACTTAGAAGAGTTCAAATCTGACGGCACCCGCTCAGAACTGGAGGGCGGGCTCCTTCAGGGCGTTGCTCTCGCGGGTGCAGATAGCCGCCTCGGGGGGCGGGCCCTTGCCGTCGAGCACCTTGGCGAGCTCGGCCCTGGCCTTGTCCATGTCGGCCCGGAAGCCCGCATCGCCCATCAGCGCGGCGAAGACCGCCGAGCCATTGGTGCGCCCGGCCGAGACGTCGGTCAGCCAGTGCACGCCGCAGATGATGCGGCTCTCGCCATAGGCCCGGCCGCGGGCGAGGATGATGGTGGCCTTCTCCGGCACCAGGGCGGCCATCATCAGCGCATAGGCCCAGCCCTGCGTGGCATGGCCGGAGGGGTAGCTGAAGCTGTCGGCGAGCTGCTGGGTCCGCTGCACGCAGATCGGCGCCTCGTTGCCGACGAAGGGGCGCAGGCGCCGGTAATGCAGCTTGGGCCCCCGCGTCGCGCGGGCGATGTCGAGACGGGCCCGGTCGAACAGGGCGATCACCGCCGGCACGCGGGTCTGGTCGATCCGGGTGCCGAGCACGCAGGCATAGGTGTCGAGGATGGCCGCCGCGCCCTCGGCCACGTCGCTGGAGGCCAGCTCCCAGCGGGCGCTGCCGCGCAGGGCACGGGTGTTGGTGAAGGCGGCCCGGTCCGCATTGTCGAGGGGCGAGTGGCTCGCGGGCGGCGGCGACAGGATCTGCACCGTGTCCGGCGCGGCGGCCTCGCTGAGATAGGGCTTCACCGCGGGCTTGCCGGGCTTCAGCGTGTCCGCGCCGACGGAGGGCGCCGCAGTCTCGGGCGGGGCCGCGGGCTTGGGCTGGATCGCCTGGGCCAGGGCCGGGGCGGCGCCGAGCAGCGTCACGGTCAGCAGCGCGGGCAGGAGGGGCAGGCGGGGCATCGGACTCCGAAGGGCTCACGATCCTGTGATTCGAACAAGAATAGGTCTCGTTCTGCGACGCGCCTATGGCGGCGCGCGCCGCGCCCGCCCGTTCGAGCGGATTCCCGATACAAAGCGACACGAATTTCGCGCGCAAGCCCCAATCCGGGATCCCAAAGGGGTCACCCCTTTGGCGGGGTATCGGGGCAGGGCCCTGATCTTCGATGACCAGGGCTCCGCCCTGGACCCGCCAAAGGCCTGAGGCCTTTGGAAACCCAAAGCGTTCTCAACCGGCCCGGATCGCGGCGGCGACGGAGGCCGGATATTCCTCGTGCGGGCTGAGCGCGCCCGGGATCGGCGCGACCTGGACATGGCCGCTCGCCGCGAGGGCATCCATCTCCGCGCCCGAGCGGCGCGGGGCGCGCTCCGGCCGCAGCACCTGGATCGGCGGCAGGCCGTCCCCGAACAGCGCGAGGAAGTCGTCCCGGGTCTCGACCGGGTCGAGGCCCCCGGTGACGAAGGCGGCGGTGCCGAAGCGGCCGTTCCGGTGCCGGGTGATCGCGTGCTTCATCCGCACCAGATCGGGGGTGACGCGCGCGGCCTCGGCATAGACGTGGGCGCGCATCATTCGGCCGATGATCGGCGGGCTGATATTGATCCGATAGAGCGCCTCGCCGACGAGGGGCGCCTCCACGGCGCGGCGGATGCGCCCGAAGAGGGGCCTGCGCTCCGGCCCCATCGCGGTGGGCAGCGGCCCGCGCCAGGTCGGCGCGACGAGGACGAGGCGGGAGAAGGCGCCTGGATGCCGCCGCGCCGCGGCGACGAGGTAGCCCGCCGCGTGGCCGGCGCCGATACCGAGGGCGTAGGGGCCGGGCAATCGCGCCAGCAGGGCGTCGAGGAAGCCGTGCAGGGTCTGCGGATCGAGGGGGAGCCGCGGGCGCGTGCGGTCGCCGAAGCCCGGCCAGTCGGGCACGACGCAGCGATAGGCGCCGCCGAGCTCTTCGGCGAGCCCGTGCATCTCGGCCCGCGCCGAGATGGTCGAGAGCGCCGGCAGCAGGAGGGCCGGCGCCCCGTGGCCGATCAGGTCGATCGGGGTGGGGCAGGGGAAGGCGCCGACCGCGAGGTCGAGGTTGCGCGTCTCCTGCCGCAGGGCCGCCATCGGACCGGACGCGCTCAGTCGCGGAGCAGCTCGTTGATGCCGGTCTTGGCGCGCGTGCCGGCATCGACGCGCTTCACGATGACCGCGCAGTAGAGGTTCGGGCCCGGCGCCCCGTCCGGCAGCGGCTTGCCGGGCATCGAGCCCGAGACCACCACGGAGTAGGGCGGCACGCGGCCGTAGAAGACCTCGCCCGTGGCGCGGTCGACGATGCGGGTCGAGGCGCCGAGATAGACGCCCATCGAGAGCACGCTGCCCTCGCCGACGATCACGCCCTCGGCGACCTCGGCGCGGGCGCCGATGAAGCAATTGTCCTCGATCACCACCGGGTTGGCCTGCAGCGGCTCCAGCACGCCGCCGATGCCAGCGCCGCCGGAGATGTGGCAGTTCTTCCCGATCTGCGCGCAGGAGCCGACCGTCGCCCAGGTGTCGACCATGGTCGCCTCGCCGACATAGGCGCCGAGATTGACGAAGGAGGGCATCAGCACCGCGCCCGGCGCGATGAAGGCGCTGCGGCGCACGACGGCGCCCGGCACCGCGCGGAAGCCGGCGGCCCGGAAGCGCTCGGCATCCCAGCCGTCGAACTTCGAGGGCACCTTGTCCCACCACGAGGCGCCGCCGGGGGCGCCGGCGATCAGGTCCATGTCGGTGAGGCGGAAGGAGAGCAGCACCGCCTTCTTCAGCCACTGGTTGACCTGCCAGTCGCTGCCCGACTTCTCGGCGACGCGCGCCTTGCCGGAATCGAGCAGGTTCAGGGCCGTCTCCACCGCGTCGCGCACGGGGCCGCGCGTGCCGGTATCGATGGTGGCGCGCTCCTCCCAGGCGTTCTCGATGGTGCGCGCGAGATCGGCGTGGGCTTCAGCCTCGGACATGGCTCTTCCGGCTCGAATTGGGGCAATGGGAAGGCCCGTGCTTACAGAGGTGGGCCTGCCCTGTCACCCTTGTCTCACCGCGCCGCAGGCGGGGGCGCCCGGCGACCGCGCTCAGGGGCCCGAGACCCCCGAGAACTGGGCCTCGAGGCGGGCGAGGTCCGCCGACAGCACGGCCAGATCCTCCGCCAGGGCGTCGTGGATCGCGGTGGCGGCCTCGGGAAACTCCGCCATCAGCCGGCGCACGAGGATGGGCGTCACGCGCATCACGTCGGCGGCCTCGGCCGCGCGCGCCTCGCAGGGGCGCTCGCCGCCGGTGAACAGGGCGAGCTGCCCGATCAGCGCCGAGCGGCCGGCCGTCACCGGCTCGGCGCCCGCCGCCCGCGGCATCAGCCGGACCGTGCCCGCCATCACCACGAAGGCCCCGTCCGCCGGGTCGCCTTGGCGGAACAGCACCTCGTCGGCCGCCAGCGCGCGCCGCTCGGAGGCGAAGGTGATCAGGCGCAGGGCGTCCTGCCCGAAGAAGCGGAGCAGCGGCGCGGCGGCGAGAATCGCGATGTCGTCGTCGAGCCCCAACGCGCGTCAACCCCGGGCTGCATGGCACGCAATCCGGTGAGCTTTAGCTGAACCGTATCCGCCGCACGAGAGGGCAGGGGGACGTAAAGGCGGCGAAGTCCGTGCGATCAGGCAGGTGGTTCAGGGCAGGAGCTTGTAGCCGCCGCCTTCCGTCACGAGGATCGCGGCGGTGGCGGGGTTCGGCTCGATCTTCTGGCGCAGCCGGTAGATGTGGGTCTCCAGCGTGTGCGTGGTGACGTGGGCGTTGTAGCCCCAGACCTCGGCGAGCAGGGTGTCGCGGCCCACCACCTCGCGGCCGGCGCGGTAGAGGAAGCGCAGGATCGCCGTCTCCTTCTCGGTGAGCTTCAGCTTCGAGCCGCGCTCGCCGATGAGGAGCTTCGCCCCGGGCCGGAAGGTGTAGGGGCCGATCTGGAAGATCGCGTCCTCGGAGGCCTCGTGGCTGCGCAGATGCGCCCGGATGCGCGCGAGCAGGATGGCGAACTTGAACGGCTTGGTGACGTAGTCGTTGGCGCCGGCCTCCAGCCCCTCGACCGTGTCCTCCTCGGAATCCTGGGCGGTGAGCATGATCACCGGGCCGCGATAGCCGTTGCGGCGCATCAGGCGCACCGCCTCGCGGCCGTCCATATCGGGCAGGCCGACATCCATCACCGCGAGGTCGATCCGGTCCTCGCCCACTGTGGCGATCGCGGCCTCGGCGGTGGCGGCGCCGACGACGGTGAACTCGTCGTAGGCGTCGAACTGCTCGGTCAGGGTCTCGCGCAGGATCGCGTCGTCGTCGCAGATCAGGAGGCGGTAGGCGTTCATCGTCCGGGCACTCTCGGGGGACGCAACAGGCCGGGCCGAGGAGGGCCGGCGCGGCGTCCCGAGGGGAACCGGGACGGCGGACGGAAGGCACCCCCCCCAGCACCGGACAATCTCGGTCCGGGCATATGCATCAGAATAATGCGGTTTTCTCGTCTGGGAATTGGCTTGCGCACAATTCGTCGACTTTTTTGCCTTTCATCCCGTCCCACCCTACGAGCCGTCCTCGAAGGCCCTGCCCGAGACGCCCGTTCGAGAGCCCGATGAGACCCGTCGCGAAGGCCGCCCGGCCGGTCCGGACCACGCTCGCCAGCCTGCGCGTGCGCCCTCAGGTGGGCGACCGGCGGCGCGGCCAGCTCCTCGTGCCCGGCGCCGTCATCCCCTGCGCGCTCGGCGCCGCTGGGATCGTGCGGACGAAGCGGGAGGGGGACGGCGGCTCGCCGCGCGGAAGCCTGCGCCTGCTCGGAGGCGCCTTCCGGCTCGACCGTCTCGGGCGGCGGCCCGTCAGCGCCCTGCCGCTGCGCCCGACCCGGCCGTCCGACGGCTGGTGCGACGACCCGCGCGACCCGCGCTACAACCGGCCGATCCGCCTGCCGGCGCCCGGCATCAGCGCCGAGCGGATGTGGCGCGACGACGGCCTCTACGACGTGGTGATCGACCTCGGCCACAATCGCGGGCCGATCCGGCCGGGGCGGGGCTCGGCGATCTTCCTGCACGTGGCGCGGCCCGGCTTCAAACCGACCGAGGGTTGCGTCGCCCTCCGGCTTCCCGACCTCCTGCGCCTGCTGCGACGCCTCGGGCCGCGGACGCGTCTATTGATACCGTGACCGTGCGGCCTCCACGTCACAATCGGAAGTTGCATTCTGGGTGATGCGCCGGCAAACGCCGCAGGGCCGAGCCTGCGCCCGGCGCATTCTGTTATGACGGCGTGACCCGGCGGTCGCGCCCGCCGCCACGCACGGACGACCGCACGAGGAGAGCCCGCCTGATGTCCCCATCCCCACGGGCTGCCCGGAGGAGCGAGCGCACGGCCGGCATGGCGGCCTCGCCCTGCCACTGCCTCGCCGTCCGCCAGGCCGCGCGGCACGTGACGCAGCTCTACGACCGCCACCTCGCCGCGGTCGGCCTGCGCTCGACCCAGTACGCGGTGCTCGCGGTGCTGAACCGGAGCGGCCCGCTCGCGGTGAACGAGCTGGCGCAGCAACTGGTGATGGACCGGACGGCCACGGGCCGCGCCCTGCGCCCGCTCGAACGCGAGGGCCTCGTCCATATCGGCGCCGGCCGCGACGCGCGCACCCGCGCCCTGAGCCTCACCGCCGCCGGCCTGGAACGGCTGGACGCGGCCCGCGACCCGTGGAGCCGCGCCCAGGCCGCCTTCGAGGCGCAGTACGGCCCCACGGAGGCCGATGCGCTGCGCCTGTCCCTCGCCCGGGTGGTCGGCCGCGGCTGACCGGCTCCGATCAATCCTTGCGGGCGCGCGCCCCGAAGATCGCGGTGCCGACCCGGACATGGGTGGCGCCGAGCTGGATCGCGGCCGGATAGTCGGCGCTCATGCCCATGGAGAGGATCGGCAGGTTGTGCCGCTCGGCGATCCGGGCCAGCAGCGCGAAATGGGCGGAGGGCGGATCCTCCACCGGGGGCACGCACATCAGGCCCTGGATCGCCAGCCCGTGCGTGTCGCGGCACTCGGCGAGCAGCGCGTCGACCTGATCGGGCGCCACGCCGCCCTTCTGCGGCTCCTCGCCCGTATTGACCTGGATCAGGAGCTTCGGCGTCCGGCCCGTGCGCGCGATCTCCTTGGCGAGCGCCGCGGCGAGGGAGAGCCGGTCGAGGGAGTGGATCACGTCGAACAGCTCCACCGCCTCGCGGGCCTTGTTCGATTGCAGCGGGCCGACGAGGTGCAGCTCCACATCCGGGTAGCGCGCCTTCAGCGCGGGCCATTTGGCCTTCGATTCCTGCACATAGTTCTCGCCGAACAGGCGCTGGCCCGCCTCCAGCGCCGGCAGGATCGTCTCGGCCGGCACCGTCTTCGACACCGCGACGAGGTGGACGCCGGCCGGATCGCGCCCGCAATCCTCGGCGGCCTGCACGATGCCGGCTTTCACCTCCGCGAGACCCGCCGCGACGTCGGCCTCGCCGACCGGGGGACGCGCCGCGGGGGAGGGGGCCGCCTCCTGCGCCTCGGTCTCTTGCGTATCGGTCTCGGGCGTATCCATTGCGCGTGTCCGGGTGTCGGGGCGGTTGGCCGAGGGACCTATCAGCCCGAACGCGGACCGCAAGCGCTCCGCTCCCGCAGGGCGGTCCTGCGACGCCCGCGTTGACCGCATCGGCCACGAATATGCTAGTGCCGCCCGAGACCCAGCGCATCCCGGGCCCCGAGCCGCCCGCGCGCGCCCGATCCAGCGCCTCGATCCGAGCCATGACGAATCCGAACCCGACCGCGCCCGAGCGCTACAACGCCAAGGATGCCGAGCCGCGCTGGCAGGAGGCCTGGGCGCAGGCGAAGATCTTCGAGACGCCGAACGACGACGGCCGCCCGAAATACTACGTGCTGGAGATGTTCCCCTATCCGTCGGGGCGCATCCATATGGGCCACGTGCGCAACTACGCGATGGGCGACGTGGTGGCCCGCTACAGGCGCGCCCGGGGCTTCAACGTGCTCCACCCGATGGGCTGGGACGCCTTCGGCCTGCCGGCCGAGAACGCAGCCATGGAGCGCAAGGTCAACCCGCGCGACTGGACCTACGCCAACATCGCCGCCATGCGCGGCCAGCTCCAGGCCATGGGCCTGTCGCTCGACTGGAGCCGCGAGATCGCGACCTGCGACCCGGCTTATTACAAGCACCAGCAGCGCATGTTCCTGGACTTCCTGGAGAAGGGCCTCGTCACGCGCCGCACCGCCAAGGTGAACTGGGACCCGGTCGATCACACCGTGCTCGCCAACGAGCAGGTCATCGACGGGCGCGGCTGGCGCTCGGGCGCGCTCGTCGAGAGCCGTGAGCTGACCCAGTGGTTCTTCAGGATCACCGACTTCGCCGAGGACCTGCTCGGGGCGCTGGACGGTCTGGAGCGCTGGCCGGAGAAGGTCCGGCTGATGCAGAAGAACTGGATCGGCAAATCGGAGGGGCTCGAGGTCCGCTTCGCGCTCTCCCGCGCCGTCCACGAGCAGGCCGAGGTCAAGGTCTACACCACGCGGCCGGACACCCTGTTCGGCGCGAAGTTCCTGGCGATCGCCGCCGACCACCCGCTCGCGGCGGCTCTGGCTGCGGGCAATCCGGCGCTGCAGGGCTTCATCGAGGAGTGCCGCCGCATCGGCACCGCGCAGGAGGCGATCGACACGGCCGAGAAGCTCGGCTTCGATACCGGGCTGACGGTCCGCCACCCGCTCGACCCGGCCTGGGAGCTGCCGGTCTACGTCGCGAACTTCGTGCTGATGGAATACGGCACCGGCGCCGTGTTCGGCTGCCCGGCCCACGACCAGCGCGACCTCGACTTCGCCAACAAGTACGGGCTCGGCAACACGCCCGTGGTCTGCCCCGAGGACCAGGACCCGGCGAGCTTCGTCATCACCGACACGGCCTATGACGGCGACGGCCGGATGATCAATTCGCGCTTCCTCGACGGGATGAGCGCGCACGAGGCCTTCGAGGCGGTGGCGAACCGCCTGGAAGGGGAGGTGCTCACCGGCAAGCCGGTGGCGGCGCGCAAGGTGCAGTTCAGGCTTCGCGACTGGGGCGTCTCGCGCCAGCGCTACTGGGGCTGCCCGATCCCGATCATCCACTGCGAGTCCTGCGGGCCGGTGCCCGTGCCGGTGGCGGACCTGCCGGTGAAGCTGCCCGAGGAGGTCTCCTTCGACCAGCCCGGCAACCCGCTGGAGCGCGACCACGCCTGGCGCACCGTGCCCTGCCCGCAATGCGGGGCGGCGGCGCGGCGCGAGACCGACACCATGGACACCTTCGTCGACTCGTCCTGGTACTTCGCCCGCTTCACAGCGCCCTGGCTCACGGACGCGCCGACCGACCGCAAGGCGGTCGATCACTGGCTCGCGGTCGATCAATATATCGGCGGCATCGAGCACGCGATCCTGCACCTGCTCTACGCCCGCTTCTTCACCCGGGCGATGCGCGAGACCGGCTGGTCGGGCGTGGCCGAGCCCTTCGCCGGCCTGTTCACGCAGGGCATGGTCGTCCACGAAACCTACAAGGACGCGAGCGGCGCCTGGGTGCCGCCGGCCGAGATCCGCTTCGAGAGCGCGGGCGGCGAGCGCAAGGCGTTCCACGTGAAAACCGCGGCGCCCATCGCCATCGGCGCCATCGAGAAGATGTCGAAGTCGAAGAAGAACGTGGTCGACCCCGACGACATCATCGCCAGCTACGGCGCCGACACCGCGCGCTGGTTCATGCTGTCCGACTCGCCGCCGGAGCGCGACGTGATCTGGACGGAGGAGGGGGTGCAGGGCGCCGCCCGCTTCGTGCAGCGCGTCTGGCGCCTCGTGAACGCCGCCGCACAGGCCGCGGGCGACGGCGCCGCCGACCTCGCGCTCCGCAAGGCCGCCCATCGGGCCCTGGCGGGCATCGAGGAGGATGTCGAGCGCCTGCGCTTCAACCGTTGCGTCGCCCAGGTCTATACCCTGGCCAACGCCCTGGACGAGGCCCTGCGCGGCGGCACGGCCTCGGGCCCGGCCGCGCAGGAGGCCGCCGGCATCCTCGTCCAGCTCATCGCGCCGATGATGCCCCATCTCGCCGAAGAGAGCTGGCAGGCGCTCGGCCGTCCCGGCCTCGTCGCGCAGGCGCCCTGGCCGCAGGTCGAGCCGACGCTGCTCGTCGAGGACGAGATCACCCTGCCGGTTCAGATCAACGGCAAGAAGCGCGCGGACGTGACCGTGCCGCGCGACGCAGACGTCAAGGCGGTGGAGGCCGCGACGCTGGCGCTCGAATCCGTGCAGAAGGTGCTGGAGGGCCGGGCGCCGCGGAAGGTCATCGTGGTGCCGGGCCGGATCGTGAACCTGGTGGTGTGATCGCGCTTCCAGTCGATCGCTTCGGCTGACAGCGCGTCCCCCTCTCCCCGCTGGGCGGGGAGAGGCCTGCCTGCACCTCGTCGTGCAGGCAGGAAGCGGAGGCGTAAGCCGGAGCGGCAGTGAGGGGGTGATTCCGGAAGAGACTCCATCGGAATCGCCCCCTCACCCTCGGCTGCCGCCTTGTCGCGACGACGACGAGGCCGTCGCGACCCTCTCCCCGCAAGCGGGGAGAGGGGATCCGCGGCAACCTACTCCGATCATCCAGAAGCCGTGTCAGAGCCTGTTTGGCTGCTCGCTTCCGTCCATGCATCCCGCGATGAGGTCGAGACCAGGGACGACGGCACGATCCGCTCAAACAGGCTTCTCAAGCGGCCCGGCGCGGCTTCAGGCCGTGCTGGGAGAAGAAGTCGAGCATCGCCCGGGAGGCGTTCGGCCCGCGCGCATCGGTGTAGCTGCCGCGCGGGTCGCCGCCGGACCAGGCATGGCCGGCGCCGCGCACGCGCCAATCCTCCACCAGAACCCGGCCGTCGGCGTCCTGGTAGCGGGTGCGCGTGAAGGGGTGGCCGGCATCCTCGAAGCGCTCGCGGGTGACGGCGAGGCCGTCCGTGCCCGCCTGGGCCAGGACCTGATCGGCGTTGCGCACGCTGACGGTGCCGTCCTCGTCGCCGTGGAAGACGATGGTCGGCACGCGCAGGCCCGAGACGGGGGCGCCGAAGCCGGACGGGTCGGTCGAGCCGGGCGCGCCCACCTGCATCGCCATCAGGGCGGAGGACACGTCGCGGGCGCAGCCCGCCGCGAGCCCGGAATGGATGCCGACCGCGGCGTAGAGGTCGGGATAGGCGCGGGCGATGTTGGCCGCGGCCGCGCCGCCCGCCGACATGCCGGCGATGTAGACCCGTCCGGAATCGAGACCGTGCTCGGCGACCAGCGCCCGGGTCAGCCCGGCGATGATCGCCGCCTCGCCGCCCTCGCGGCCCTGGTCGCGCGGCTCGAACCAGTTCCAGCACTTCTGCCCGTTCGCGAGGCGGGACTGCCCGGGATAGACCACGAAGATCCCCTCGCGCTCGGCGAGCGGGTTCATGCCGGTGCCGGCTGCGAAATCGTCGGGCGACTGGGTGCAGCCGTGCAGCATCACGACGAGGGGCGCCCGCACCTGCGGCCGGCTCGGGACGAACAGCTTGTAGTCGCGCGTCCCCGCCGCGCAGGTGAACTGGCCCGCGACGAAGTCGCCGCCCGGGCTGCGCGCCTCGGGCTGCGCGGGCTCCGGCGCACGCTGGACCCCACCGGCCCAGCCCTCCAAACCCTTCAGCACCGGGGCGACCACCGGCGCGACCCCGCGCCCGAGGCCCCGCACCACGTTGCCGAAGGCGGCGCGCATGCGCTCGGGGCTGAGGGCGGCCTGCGCCGCGGCGAGGCTCTCCGCAGCGGCGCCGTCGTGCGGATCGACGGTCGCCGCATGGCCGACGGCACGGCCCGGCGCTCCGGCAGGCTCCGGAGGCGCGCCGAGGCCGAACAGGCTGCGCTGGATCAGAGCGGTCGATTCGTCGAGCCGCCCGAGGGTGGTGAGACGGGTCGCCTCCATGATGTCGTCGAGGCGCACATGCGTCCGGTTGCCACGTTCGGTCATGGGTCCTCGCGGGATGTCGTGGAAGGGGCGTAGCGTGGCCGCGGTCAGGGCAGCCGGTCGGCCAGGGCGGCCTTCACGGCCGGACTGGCCTGGAGGCTGCCGAGCACCTCGAGCGAGGCGATGGTGGCCCGGGCGAGCTCGGGCGTGACGTCCGGGGCGATGGTGGCGAGGCCGAGCACGCGGATGTCGAGCATCCGCCCCTCCGCGCGCGCCGCCTCGAGGGTGTGGCGGTCGATCCGCCGCAGGCCGAGCTCGACGCTGCGCCGCGCAACGGATTGCCGCGTCACCTCGGCATGGCGCTCGATCTGGTTGCGGATCGCCGTGCGGATGAAGTCGCTGCGGTTGGCGTAGACCCCCTCGGCGACGAGCAGATCCACATGGCCGAGATCGACATGCCCGAGATTGATCGTGATCTTCTCGCTGTCGAGCGCCCGGCCGGCCGGCCGGGCGAGAGCCGGCAACTCCGGCGCGATGTCGAGCATGCGGTCCATCCCATCACCATCCACGGGGATGGATATGGGATTGTCATTGTGCGTTGCAACGGTACTTGGTGCATCGCACCATTGCATCACGCCTTCGTGATCGGTCAGCCCGGCTCGTCGGCGCCGATATAGTCGGCCCAGATCGCCTGGCCGCCGAGGCCCGCGCGGAAGGCGTCGTGGCGGGCGCGCTCCGCATCCGTCAGGCGGCTTCGATGCGGACGGGCGCGGCGCTCGACCAGGCCCGCCTCGACAACCGCCGCCGTCCGCATCGGTTCTGCGGCCGCGACGCCGAGATCGAACCCGGTCTGCTTGCCGCCGAGCAGCTCGACATAGACCTCGGCCAGGATCTGCGCGTCGAGGAGCGCCCCGTGCTTCGTGCGCCGGCTGCGGTCGATCCCGTAGCGGTTGCACAGCATGTCGAGGCTGTTGCCGGCGCCCGGATGCTTCTTGCGCGCCAGGATCAGCGTATCGACCACGTCGCCGAGCACGATCGGCGGGGGCGCGCCCGCCCCGAGCCGGGCATATTCCATGTTGAGGAAGCCCACGTCGAAGGGCGCGTTGTGGATCACGAGGGTGCCGCCGTCGCAGAAGGCGACGAGGTCGGCGACGATCGCGCCGAAGGCCGGCTTGTCGGCGAGGAAGGCGTCCGAGAGCCCGTGCACCGCGAAGGCGTCCGGATGCACCGCGCGCTGCGGGTTCACGTAGGCGTGGTAGGTGCGGCCGGTCTGGACGTGGTTGATCAGCTCGACGCAGCCCACCTCGATGAGCCGGTCGCCGTTCTTGGCGTCGGTGCCGGTGGTCTCGGTGTCGAGGACGATCTCGCGCAGCATGGTTCCAGGTCCCGAAAGCCGGCCGAGCTTATCCGATAACCGGCCCCGGTTAACCGGCCTGTTCCCCGCCGATGACGGTCGCGATGATCCGGTCCACCTCGGCCTCGGCCGCCGCGAATCCCCGGCTCGTGTCGATCACGAAATCCGCGCGGGCCCGCTTCTCGGCATCCGGCATCTGCTTGGCGAGGATCGCGCCGAGGGCGGCCGCGTCCATGCCGGGGCGGGCCAGAACGCGGGCGCGCTGGATCTCGGGCGGGGCGGTGACGACGAGGACCGCGTCGCAGCGGCCCTCGCCGCCGGTCTCGTAGAGGAGGGGAATGTCGAGGAGGACGAGGGGCGCGTCGCGGTGGCGGGCGAGGAAATCCTGCGCCACCCGGCCCACGAGGGGGTGGACGATGCGCTCCAGGCGCGCGAGTGCGTCCGGCCGGCCGAGCACGGCGGCGCGCAGGGCCGCACGGTCGACGCTGCCATCCGCCGCCAGCGTGCCCGGAAAGGCCACCCCGATCGCGGCCGCCGCCGCGCCGCCCGGTCCGTACAGCCGATGCACCGCGGCATCGGCGTCGTGGACCGGTACGGAGCGGGCGGCGAACATCGCCGCGGTGGCCGACTTGCCCATGCCGATCGAGCCGGTCAGGCCGAGCACGAAGGGCCGGCCCAGCGGCCGGGGGAGGGTGGTCATCGCCCGGTCAGGTCCGCCTCGATGCGCGCGCGCAGGGCGGGCGTGACCGCGGGTCGGACCCCGAACCAGGCCGCGAAGCCCGGCACCGCCTGGTGCAGCAGCATGCCGAGCCCATCGACCGCCGCGAGCCCGCGCGCCCGGGCCTCGCGCAGGAGAGGCGTCTCCAGCGGCGCGTAGACGATGTCGGCCACCGCCGCCCGGGCGGGAAGGGGGGTGAGATCCACGTCCAGGGCCGGATGCCCGACCATACCGAGCGAGGTGGTGTTCACGAGAAGGCCGGTCTCGGCCAGGAGATCCGGGATCTCGGACCACGCGACGGCTTCCGCGATTCCCGGGACCAGGGCCGCGACCGCCGCCGCCCGCTCGGGGCTGCGGTTGGCGACGCGGATGCGCGTCAGGCCGCGCTCGGCGAGGCCGATGACGACGGCGCGGGCGGCGCCCCCGGCCCCGAGCACCAGGGCGGTGCCGCCCGTCCGCTCCGGCCAGTCGTCACCGAGGCTCTGGTCGAGATGGGCGACGAAGCCCGGCGCGTCGGTGTTGTCGCCGAGGATCCGGCCGTCGCCCTCGACGATCAGCGTGTTGACCGCGCCGATCCGCTCCGCGCGCGGCGTGAGCCGGTGCGCGAGGGCCCGGGCCGCCTCCTTGTGCGGGATGGTGACGTTGCCCCCGGCAAATCCAGAGCTGGCTAATCCGTCTACGAAGCCGGCGAAATCTGCGGGCGCCACGTCGATGCGCGTGTAGCTGCCGGCGATGCCGTGCTCGGAAAGCCAATGCCCGTGGATCAGCGGCGAGCGCGAATGGGCGATCGGGTGTCCGACGACGAAGGCGCGTTTCATCGCTTGGCTCATACGGCGCAGGCTCCGGCGAGGTGGCAGGGCGGTCCGCCCGCCTCCTCGATCTGAACGGTGGCGTGGACGATGCCGAAGCGGCCGCGCAGCTCCTCCGCCACGGCGATCAGGAAGCGGTTGCCGGGATGGCCCTCCGCCATCACGAGATGGACGGTCAGCGCCGGCTCGGTGGTGCTCATCGGCCAGATGTGGAGGTCGTGGATCTCCACCACGCCGGGCTGGCCGCGCAGGCAGGCCGCCACCTCCTCCGACGCGATGCCTGGCGGCACCGCGGCGAGCGACATCGCCACGCTGTCGCGCAGGAGGGCCCAGCTCGCCCAGATGATGAGACCGCCGATGGCGAAGCTGACGAGCGGATCGATCCAGTCGAACCCGGTGAGGAGGATGACGAGGCCGGCAAGCACCACCCCGGCCGAGACCGCCGCATCGGCCGCCATGTGCAGGAAGGCGCCGCGGATGTTGATGTCGCCCTTGGCGCCGGATGCGAAGAGCCAGGCGGTGAAGCCGTTGATCAGGATGCCGATGCCGGCCACCACCATCACCGTGACCCCCGCGACGGGCTCGGGATGGACGAGGCGCCAGGCCGCCTCCCACAGGATGGCGCCGACGGCGACGAGCAGGAACACGGCGTTGAACAGGGCGGCGAGGATCGAGGAGCCGCGCAGCCCGTAGGTGAAGCGCGTGCTCGGCCGCCGCCGGACCAGCACCGAGGCCACCCAGGCGACGACGAGCCCGAGCACGTCGGAGAGGTTGTGGCCCGCATCGGCCACGAGGGACATGGAATTGCTGGCCCAGCCGTAGCCGGCCTCGACGACGACGAAGGCCGTGTTCAGCAGGATGCCGATCGCGAAGGCCCGGCCGAACGACGCGGGCGCGTGGACATGGCCGTGGCCGCCGCCATGGCTGTGATGGCTGTGACCGGATCCATGCCCGGCCCCGTGGTCGTCATCATGATCGTGGCCCGCATGCGCGCGGTGATCGTGCCCGTGATCGTGCAAGGCCCGAGTCCTTTCAGAACCGAAGCCAGCCGTCGGCGCGCAGCGCCGCCAGGAGCGGCAGCAGCGGCAGGCCGAGGATGGTGCTGTGCTCGCCCGCGACCGCCGCGAACAGGTGGATGCCGAGCCCTTCGAGCTGGTAGCCGCCGACGCTCGCGCGGAGGCGGGCCTCGCCGGCGCAGGCGAGATAGGCCGCGATCTGCGCCTCATCGAGGGGCCGCATGGTCAGGCTCGCGGTCTCGACCGCGCCGGCCACGATCTCCGCCCCGTGCGCCAGGGCGAAGGCCGCGTGCAGGTGATGGGTCCGGCCGGCGAGCCGCGCGATCTGGGCGCCTGCGGTCTCTAGATCGGTCGGCTTGTGGAACAGGGTGTCGCCGAGCGCCAGCACCTGGTCGGCGCCGACCACGATCCGGTCCGGATGCCGGCGCGCCACGGCCAGGGTCTTCGCCTCGGCGAGCCGACGGGCGAGCTCCGGCGGCGCCAGCCCGGCGCAGGCGGCCTCGACGGCGCGCTCGTCGACATCCGGCGCCTCGGTCTCGACGGGCAGGCCGGCACCTTCGAGCAGCAGACGGCGCGTCGGGCTCGTCGAGGCGAGGAGGAGCGGCTTGGGGCCGAGCCAGGGTGAGACCGGATTCATCGGCCCAGTGTCACGGATCGCGCGCGGCGGGCAAGCGCGATCGGCACATGGACGAGCCCCGCCGTCCGGAGGGGCGGACGGCGGGGCTGCTGGCGAGGCCGGTACGCGACGTGGCCTCTGTCGGGGAGAATGGCAGCCAGCCGTTAGCCAAAGGTCAACGCGGGGCCGCGGATGCGCGGCATCGGCGGGATCGTCAGACGGCGATGAATTTCAGCCGGTGGTCGCGGTAGAGGTCGAGGATCGCGGCGGCCGTCTCCTCGATGGAGCGGCGGGTCACGTCGATGGTCGGCCAGCGGTTGCGGGTGAAGAGGCGGCGCGAGGCGGTGATCTCGTCGGCCACCGCCTCGCGGTCGACGTAGAGCGTCGACTCGTCGGCGTTGAGGCTGAGCAGCCGGTTCTGGCGGATCTGCACGATGCGCTCGGGGCTCGCGAACAGGCCGACGATGAGCGGGCGCCGGGTCGCCTCGAGCGCGGGCGGCAGGGGCACGCCGGGGACGAGGGGCAGGTTCGTGGTCTTGAGGCCGCGATTGGCGAGGTAGATCGAGGTCGGCGTCTTCGAGGTGCGGCTGACCCCGAGCAGGATCACGTCCGCTTCCTCCAGGTCGTCCGGCAGGTTGCCGTCGTCGTGGGCCAGCGTGAAGTTCATCGCGTCGATGCGCTTGAAGTACTCGGCGTTGAGCATGTGCTGCGCGCCCGGCCGCGCCGTGGTCTGCGCGCCGAGATAGGATTGCAGCAGGGCGTGGACCGGCTGCAGCACTGACAGGCAGGGCGAGCCGGTCTCGCGGCAGGCGGTCTCCAGCCGCTCGCCGAGGTCGCCGCCGACCAGGGTGTAGAGCACGAGGCCCGGCGCCGCCTTGATCTCCGAGATCACGCGCTCGAGCTGCGGCCCGGAGCGCACCAGCGGATAGACGTGCTCGATCGCCGAGATGCCCTCGTACTGGGCGGCGGCCGCGCGGCCCACATTGATCAGCGTCTCGCCGGTGGAATCCGAGACGAGGTGGAGGTGGAAGTAGCTGCGGCTCATCCGGGCGCCTCCGGCCGTGGCGGGGAGGGCGGGGGCCGCTTATCCACCGGAGCCGTCAGGGGAGTCGATGGATGTGGATAGGATGCCCCGCGGCCAGGGTCCAGCACGCGAGCGGCCGGATCTCTCGACTCCGCCCTCAACAGGTGCTGCGATGGGACGCACGGAATCCGGGTCCTTGGGAGAATCCGGGACGCACGGGCCCGCGCGGCCGTGTCGCCACGCCCAAGGCCCTCTGCGGCCTAGCCTATCCGGGACATTAGCGCGAACCTGTTAAAGCCCTCTTAACGCCGACGCGGCGGGGACGGGCTGTGGATGCGGTTGCGGCCCCGTCATCCAACGTCCAAGAGAAAAAACAGAGTCCTAGATTCTCTCTTCTCTTTAGAGAGGGCCGGTGTGGGGACGGCGCCGTCGCGCCCCATCCGAGGGGAGCAAGGCCGGGCAGGACACCGGACCAGGGTTTTCGGGAAGCGCTTGAGGAGCGGATGGTGCAGGGTCAGGGAACCGAGCGCAGGCTCATGCGGGTGCTGGCGGGCGAGCCGCTGTCGCCGCCACCCGCCTGGGTGATGCGCCAGGCCGGCCGCTACCTGCCGGAATACCGCGCCACGCGGGCCGAGGCCGGCTCCTTCCTCGACCTCTGCTACAGCCCGGACTTCGCGGTCGAGGTGACGCTGCAGCCGATCCGCCGCTTCGGCTTCGACGCGGCGATCCTGTTCTCGGACATCCTCGTCGTGCCCCACGCGCTCGGCCAGGACGTGCGCTTCGTGGAAGGGGAGGGGCCCCGCCTCGATCCGCTCGCCGGGAGGTCCGAATTCGAGCGCCTGCGCGCGGCCGAGGACCCGGCGGTGTTCACGCATCTCGCCCCCGTCTTCGAGACGGTGCGGCGCCTGCGCGCCGAATTGCCCGCCGAGACGACGCTGCTCGGCTTCTGCGGCGCGCCCTGGACGGTGGCGAGCTACATGATCGGCGGGCGCGGCACGCCGGACCTCGCCCCGGCCCGGGCGCTCGCCGCATCCGACACCGCCCTCGTCGACGAACTCATCGACCGGCTGGTCGCGGTGCAGACCGAGTACCTCGTGCGCCAGTTCCAGGCGGGCGCCGACGCGGTGCAGATCTTCGAGTCCCATGCCGGCAGCCTGCCCGACGCCACGGGCCCGGAGGCGGACGCCCTGGCGCGCTGGTCGTTCCGGCCGATCGCCCGGATGATCGCGGGCATCCGCGCCCGGGTGCCGGGCGCGCGGATCATCGTCTTCGCGCGAGGATCGGGCCTGGAGGGCCATGCCCGCGTCGTGGCGGAGACGGGCGCCGATGCCGTCGGCGTCGACTGGGCGGTCGATCTCGCGGCCTTACGGGCCCGTCTGCCGGCGAACACCGTCACCCAGGGCAATCTCGATCCCGAATTGCTGATCACGGGCGGGCCGGCCCTCGACGCGGCGGTGGCGGCCATCCTCCAGGCCACCGCAGGCCTGCCGCACATCTTCAACCTCGGCCACGGCATCACGCCGCCGACGCCCGTCGCCCATGTCGAGCGCATGCTCGCGCGGCTGCGGGCCTGAGCCGAGGCGATGCTCTACGACTGGATCAAGGCGTTCCACGTCATCGCGCTGATCGCGTGGATGGCGGCGATGCTCTACCTGCCGCGCCTGTTCGTCTACCATGCCGGCCTGCCGGCGGGCTCGGACGTGCAGTCGGCGACCTTCAAGGTGATGGAGCGGCGGCTCCTCAAGGCGATCATGACCCCGGCCATGATCGCAACCTGGATCCTCGGCCTGACGCTCGCCTGGATGAGCGGCTCCTACGCGAGCCCCTGGCTGCAGGCGAAATTCGTGCTGGTGCTCGCGATGAGCGGCATGCACGGCTTCCTCGCCCGGGCGGTGAAGGACTTCGCCGCCGACCGGAACACGCGCCAGCCGACCTTCTACCGGGTGGTCAACGAGGTGCCGACGCTCCTGATGATCGTCATCGTCATCCTCGCGGTGGTGAAGCCGGGCTCGTAGATCCCGGGATTCCCAAGGGATTAGGGACGATCCCGATCGCGCTGCAATCGGGATCGTCCCTAAATCATTGTTTTGACGCGCTCTCTTTCGCCGAACCGGTACCCACTTCGGCGGATAGCGCTCTAGGTCCCTTGGGTGGGGTGCCGGGGCAAGGCCCCGGCGTCTCTACCAGGGCTCCGCGAAAGGGATGATCCCTCTCGACGCCCGAGGATCACTCCTTCTCGGGCGCGATCTGCTCGAGGCCGCCGATATGGCGCTGGGCGTAGAGCGGCAGGCCGATCTGCTTGATCAGCTCGAGCTGCGTCTCGAGGAAGTCGATATGGCCTTCCTCGTCCTCGGCGAGATCCTCGAACAGGCGCTTGGAGACGCGGTCGTTGATCGAGTCGCAGTACTTCGCCGCCTCGAGGTAGAGCGCGCGGGCCTCGTTCTCGGCCGCGAGGTCGCACTCGATGATCTCCTGCACGGTCTGACCGATCCGCAGCGGATCAAGCTCCTGCAGGTTCGGGAAGCCGTCGAGGAACAGGATGCGGTCGATGAACCGGTCGGCGTGGTTCATCTCCTCGATCGATTCCTTGCGCCAGAACTTGGCGAGGTCGACGTAGCCCCAATCGTTCAGGATCCGGAAGTGGAGCCAGTACTGGTTGACCGCCGTCAGCTCGCTGCGCAGGCCGCGGTTCAGGTACTCGATGACCTTGGTGTCGCCCTTCATGCCCCGATCTCTCCGTAAGATGGACGGAGGAGTCAGGTGCGATGCGTCAGGCGGCCAGCTCCTCGTCCGTAGTTTGGAATTGTTTCAGACTGCAGGCGCTCGCGCAAGATGCGCTGCAGGCATGGGCGTCCAGCATCGCCGCATCGGCCAGAGCTTTTTGTACGATCGAGCGGATGGTCCGCGCGCAACGCCCGCATTTCGGGCTGCAGCCGAGGCAGGCATAGACCTGGGCGGGCGTGCGCGGGCAGCCCGGGCCGGGATCGAGGCAGCCGCGCACGGCGCCATCGGACAAGACGTTGCAGGAACAGACGATCATGCGAGCCGCAAAACCCTGCTTCTGTGCCTCGGGCCGCACGAGATCGTCCGGCCGTCCTCGGATCGAGGGCTCCCGCTCTGGAAGACGCCCCGGCTTCGCGCTAGATTAGAATTCTTGAAAACTAGAACGTTTTCAACGCGTTAGCGGCGGACACTTGGCATTCCAGGCCGTCCCCGTCAAGGGCTTCCGATTTTGCCGGGGGCAATTCGATCGCCCGATGCGAAATTGGTGAACGGGATCCGGCGGATAATGATGACTGCGCCGAAAACGCACAGCACGCGGGACTTCAGCGCGCCAGTTCCTTGAGTCCGAGGCGGATGAGCACCTTCGCCTCGGCGCCCTCGCCCGCGGCCTTGAGGGCGGCGGCGACCGCGACCGCGGCCTGGGTCTGCGGGTAGCCGAGATTGGTCAGTGCCGAGACCGCGTCCGCGACCGGGCCGGGGGCGCCGCGCTCCTCCGCCATGCCGGCGAGGCTCGCGAGCGCCGGGTCGAGCGGCGCGAAGGCCGGGGTCTTGTCCTTGAGCTCCGCCACGAGCCGGGCGGCGAGGCGCGGGCCGACGCCCGGCGCGCGGGCGACCGAGGTCTTGTCCCCCGTGGCGATCGCGGCGCCGAGCTGGTCCGGCTCCAGCACCGAGAGCACGCCCAGCGCCACGCGCGCGCCCACGCCCTGGACGGTCTGGAGCAGGCGAAACCACTCGCGCTCGGCATCCGAGCGGAAGCCGTAGAGGCGGATCATGTCCTCGCGCACATGCGTCTCGATCGAGAGCTGAGCGGCCTCGCCGGTCTTCGGCAGGCGCTGCAGGGTGCGGGCCGAGCAATGCACCACGTAGCCGACGCCGTTCACGTCGAGGATCACGAAGTCCTCGCCGAAGGAATCCACCACGCCCTTGAGCTTGCCGATCATCGTACCGCCTTCATCCCCGTCCCGATGACTACAGAACCGCCCCGCCTGGCGCCATGCGCGGCTTGAGCGCGGGCCGGCCTTCGTGGAAACAGGAGGCCCTCGCCGGCCCTCGCGGCCCGGCACGCCCCCGACCGAGCCCCGCGGATTGCCCATGCGCCGGACCCCGATCCTCCTCGCCCTCGGCCTGCTCCTCGCCGCCCCCGCCGCGGCCCAGAACGCCGACGGGCCGACCACGGACCCGACCCAGGTGCGCCCCGGCGCCTACGTGCTCGACTCCGCCCACGGCAAGATCACCTGGTCGCTGAGCCATCTCGGCTACTCGACCTATTACGGGCAGATCACCGACGTGACGGGCCAGGCCACCCTCGACCCGAAGGCGCCGGCCAACAGCCGCCTCAGCGTCTCCGTCGGCATCGACAGCGTGAGCGGCCTCAACCCGAAGCTCGACGCGCACCTGAAGACGCCGGACTTCTTCGACACGCAGAAATTCCCGACCGCGACCTTCACAGCGACCGCCGTCGAGCCGACGAGCCCGACCACCGCGCGCATCCTCGGCGACCTGACGCTCAAGGGCGTGACCAAGCCGATCGCCCTCGACGCGACCTTCAACCAGGCCGGCATCAGCCCGGTCGACAAGAAATACACGGTGGGCTTCGACGGGCGCGCGGTGATCAAGCGCTCGGATTTCGGCATCAACGCCTTCCTGCCGATCCTCGGCGACGAGGTGACGCTCAGGCTCGAAGGCGAGTTCAAGGCGGCGCAGTAGGAAATCGCCGCCTCAGCCCTGGCGGGCGAGCGCCGCGGCGATGCGCTCGGCGGCGCGGCCCGAGACGCCGGCCGGCAGGTGCGCCTTGCGCAGGGCGTGCGCGTCGCGGTGATTGACGTGGGCGATCGCGATCGCCAGCGCATCCGCCGCGTCCGCGAGCTTGAACTCGGCCTTGGGCAGCAGGAAGCGCACCATCGCCTGGATCTGCGTCTTGTCGGCATGGCCGGTGCCGGCCACCGTCTTCTTCACGAGGTTGGCCGCGTATTCGAAGACCGGCATGCCGTGCAGCGCCGGCACGAGGAGCGCCACCGCCCGGGCATGGCCGAGCTTGAGCGTCGCCTGCGCGTCCTTGTTGACGAAGGTCTCCTCCACCGCGACCTCGTCGGGCCGGAAGCCCTGGACCACCCGGGTGATGCCCTCGTGCAGCTCGCGCAGGCGCAGGGCCAGCGGCAGGTCCCCGTCCGAGGTGACGACGCCGCAATCGACATAGGCGAGCTTGGTGCCGGTCACCGTCACCGCGCCCCAGCCGGTGCGGCGCAGGCCCGGATCGATGCCGAGGACGCGGACGGGATCGCTCATCTGGGACTGCTCACGCCATGCTCGTGGGGAACCGCTCGCGGGGTCGCCCTGAGCGCTATGCACATATCGTGAACATCCGGTTTCGCCAACAGCGGCTCCCGATGACCGGTGCCCCCTTCCGATCCCGTGCGCGAGACTTGTCGTTTACGCGATATTAATCATGGATCGCGAATGTATCTAATACCACACGGGGGTATTGGAATGTTCCGCAAGGCGACGACGAACGATGATCAATTCAGGCTCGCAGCACTCGATCGTGCGCTAGCGACCATCGAGTTCGCTCTCGACGGAACGATCCTGAACGCCAACCGGAACTTCCTCGATCTGGTCGGCTACGACCTCGCCGAGGTCCGCGGCAAGCATCACCGCATCTTCGTCAAGGCGGGTTATGCTGCGAGCGCCGCTTACACGACCTTCTGGGAGACGCTGCGCCGGGGCGAGCCGGTCGCGGGCGAGTTCGCGCGCTTCGGCAAGTCGGGCAACCGCGTCTGGCTGGAGGCCACCTACTGTCCCGTCCTGAACGGCGCGGGCGAGCCGGCCTCGGTGATGAAGTTCGCCGCCGACATCACCGCCAAGAAGAACGAGACCAGCCGCCTGATGACGATGATCGACGGCATGCCCGTCGCCGTCATGACCGCCGACCCGGCGGACAATTTCCGGATCAACTACCTGAACAAGACCTCGCAGGAGACGCTCGGCTCCATCGAGCGCTACCTGCCGATCAAGGCCTCCGAGCTGCTCGGCGCCTCGATCGACGTGTTCCACAAGAACCCGCAGCACCAGCGCACCATGCTGGCCGACGGCAGCCGCCTGCCGCACCGGACCAAGATCAGGCTCGGGCCGGAGACGCTGGAGCTCCAGGTCTCGGCGATCAACGGGCCGGATGGCCGCTATGTCGGCCCGATGCTGACCTGGTCGGTGGTGACGGCCCAGGTGAACATGGCCTCCGAGGTCTCGCAGGTGGTCGACGCGGTCTCGACGGCGGTGCGCGAGATGCAGGGTTCGGCCGAGGGGCTGGCGCGCTCGGCCGAGGATGCCCGCCGGCGCGCCTCCTCGGTGGCCTCGGGCTCGGAGCAGATGGCGGGCTCGATCCAGGAGATCTCGGGCCAGGTCGGGCGCGTCACCGAGCGCACCCAGCAGATCGCGACCCAGGCCGCCACCACCGACGCCACCGTGCGCGACCTCGCCGAGAACGCGCGCAAGGTCGACGCGGTCGTCGCCATGATCAAGTCGATCGCCGACCAGACCAACCTGCTGGCGCTCAACGCCACCATCGAGGCGGCGCGCGCGGGCGCCGCGGGCCGCGGCTTCGCCGTGGTGGCGAGCGAGGTGAAGGTGCTCGCCGCCCAGACCGCCAAGGCCACCGACGAGATCACCCAGCAGGTCGCCGCGATCCAGACGGCGACCGGCGCGGCGGTCGGCGCCATCGGCACGATCAGCGCGGCGGTGGCCGAATTGTCCTCGCTGACCCTGGCGATGGCGAGCGCCGTCGAGGAGCAGGCGGCCGCCACGCAGGAGATGTCGGGCCATATCGGCGGGGTCTCGGTCTCGGCGAGCGCCACCGGCCAGCTCGCCGAGGCGGTGAGCGCGGTCGCCGACAAGCTCAGCGCCCACTCGACGAGCCTCAGCGGCAGCGTCGAGCGCTTCCTGAAGGCCGGCTGAGGGATGTCCCGGATCCGGTCTCCGCTCGGATCAGGCGGAGGTCGGGTCATCCCCGCGCGCCCGCTCGCGCAGGACGAACTTCTGGATCTTGCCGGTCGAGGTCTTGGGCAGCGGGCCGAACAGCACCGTCCTCGGCACCTTGAAGCGGGCGAGGCGCGCCCGGCAGAAATCGAGGATCTCCGGCGCCGTCGCGGCGGCGCCGGGTTTCAGCTCCAGGAAGGCGCAGGGGCTCTCGCCCCAGGTCGGGTCGGGCTTGGCCACCACCGCGGCGAGCATCACGGCGGGGTGCTGCGTCAGCACCTCCTCCACCTCGAGGCTGGAGATGTTCTCGCCGCCCGAGATGATGATGTCCTTGGCCCGGTCCTTGATCTCGACGGCGCCGTCCGCGTGCCAGACGGCGAGGTCGCCCGAGCGGTACCAGCCGTCGCCGAGGGCGGCCTCCGTGGCCGCCGGGTTCTTGAGGTAGCCCTTCATCACCGTGTTGCCGCGCAGGCAGATCTCGCCGACGGTCACCCCATCTTGCGGCACCGGCTCCAGGCTCGCCGGATCGGCGACCCGCACCGCCTCGAGGGTGGCGAGGCCCGCGCCCTGCCGGGCCATGCGGGCGTAGCGCTGCTCCGCCGGCAGCTCCGTCCAGTCGGGCTGGGCGAGGCACATCGTGGCCGGCCCGTAGCTCTCGGTGGCGCCGTAGAGATGGGTGACGCGGAAGCCCAGCTCCTCCATGCTGCGCAGGACCGTGGAGGGCGGCGCCGCCCCGCCCGTGGCGCAGCGCACGGTGTGCGCGAAGGGCGTGCGCTCCTCCGGCGGCGCGTTCGCGATCATCGAGAGCACGATCGGCGCGCCGCAGAGATGGGTGACGCCGTGCGCGGCGATCAGCCGGAAGATCGCCGCCGGCTCGACCTTGCGCAGGCAGACCTGCGTGCCGCCGGCCGCGACGATGGCCCAGGGGTAGGACCAGCCGTTGCAGTGGAACATCGGCAGCGTCCAGAGATAGACGCTGTCCGGCGTAAGCCCGAAGGCGAGCGCGTTGCCGAGCGCCTGCAGGTAGGCGCCGCGGTGGCTGTAGACCGCGCCCTTCGGATCGCCCGTGGTGCCGGAGGTGTAGAGCAGGCAGAGCGACTGCCACTCGTCCGCGGGGCCGGCCGGCACGTGGTCCGGATCGCCCTCGGCGAGGAGGTCCTCGTAGGCGACGGCGCCGGGCAGGGCGGCCCCGCCCGCCGCGACCACGAGGAGATCGCGGCCGAGCCGGGCGAGGGCTTGGCCCGCGAGCGCCGCGCAATCGGCATCGACGATCAGCGCCTTCGCCTCGCCGTGGTCCAGCGAGAACGCGATGGTGGCCGGGTCGAGGCGGGTGTTGAGCGGGTTCAGGACGGCGCCGCGCATCGGCACCGCGAAATGCGCCTCGATCATCTCGGGCGTGTTGCCGGCCAGGATCGCCACCGTGTCGAGGCGTTCGATCCCGCGTGCGGCGAGCGCCGAGGCGAGGCGGCGGCAGCGGGCGTGGAGCGCCGCGTAGGTCAGGCGCCGCTCGCCGTCGATCACCGCCACGTTCTCCCCGAGCGCGGCGGCCGCGCGGGCGAGGAAGCTCGCCGGGGTCAGGGCCACGTGGTTCGCTGGCCCGCGCCCGAGGCCGTCCTCGAACGGATGGGCTCGCGCCGGAATCGCGCCGGGACCCGTCATGGCCTGTCCTCCCGGCCGCCTCCGTCGTTGCGCGCGGAAGGACGGCCTCGGTCAGGTGTGTCGCCGCGGCTTTCGGGGTGTCAAGGATGGCCGCCGTTACAGGCGGGCCCGGACGACATGCCGCCGCAGCGCGATCGGATCGGCCCTATTGCACTGCAACATGAAATCGGACACATCGGATCGGCTGACCGCACGGAGCCCGTGCGCGCGCTTGATCGCGCGCGCCGCTGCGGCGAGAAATGTCGGCAAAAAGGGGCTGAGACCAACATGACGACAGCGGGTCGCCGGCTGGCCGAGGACGGCATAGCCCGGGCGCGGGAAGCCTACGAGCGTTACGCCGAGGCCGGTGAGATCGCCCTCAACGCCTTCGAGACGACGACCGGCCGCGTGGTCGCGAACCTGCGCACCCTGGCCGGGACGGGGCAGCCGGACGCGACGCTGGGGGGCGCCCCGGCCAACGACTACGAGGCTGCCGCCGGCCGGAGCTGGGCGGGCCTGCGCCAGATCACCCAGCGCGTGCTGGTCGCCACCGATGCGAACATGCGGGCCGGCTTCGACCATGCCGAGAGCCTGATCCGGGCCAAGGATCCCCGCGAGGCGATCGAGCTGCAGGCCGCCTATCTGCGCGCCCAGGCCGCGCGCTTCGCCGAGCAGATGTTCGACCTGCAGAAGACGGCCACGCGGGTGGCCCAGAGCATGGCCGTCGCCACGGCCCAAGGCACGACCCAAGGCACCGCACAGGGCACCACCGACGGCGCCCGGGGCACGGAGCGGCCGTGAACGCGGTGGGACGGCTCGTGGAGGCGATACCCTTCCGCGAGGGGCGCACGCAGGGCTTCGCGCGCGGGCGCTTCCACGACCTCGCCTATGTCGATTGGGGCGACCCCGACAATCCGCACGTCGTGGTCTGCGTGCACGGCCTGAGCCGGCAGGGCCGCGACTTCGACCCGCTCGCCCGGGCCCTCGTCGGCCTCGGCTACCGGGTGGTCTGTCCGGACCTGCCGGGGCGCGGGCGCAGCGGCTGGCTCACCGATCCGGAACTCTACGGCCTGCCGCAATACGTGCGCGACATGGCGACCCTGCTCGCGCATCTGCGCGTCGAGCGGATCGACTGGGTCGGCACCTCGCTCGGCGGCCTCGTCGGCATGATGGTGGCGGGCGCCGAGAACACGCCGGTCCGCCGCCTCGTCATCAACGATATCGGGCCCTTCCTGCCCTGGGGCGCCCTGCGGGCGATCGGCACCCGCCTGCGCGAGGCGCCGCGCCATCACCACAGCCTCGCCACCGCCGAGCGGCGCCTGCGCACCGCGCTCGCGGGCTTCGGCCCGCTCACCGACGCGCAGTGGCGCCAGTTGACCGAGCACAGCTTCTATCCCGAGCCGGGCGGCGGCTGGCGCCCGCACTACGACCCGAATATCGGCGTGCCCTTCGCTCCGGGCCGGGTCTACAACGTCAGCATGTGGCGCGACTGGGAGGCGGTGCGCTGCCCCGTCCTGCTGCTGCGCGGGATGGAGTCCGACCTCCTGCGCGCCGACACCGCGCGGCAGATGACGGAGCAGGGCCCGAAGGCGAAGCTCGTGGAGATCCCGGGCTGCGGCCACGCCCCGGCGCTGCTCGACCCGGACCAGATCCGCATCGTCACCGACTGGCTCGGGCCGGCGGCCTGAATCCGTCATACGACATCCGGGTGATCCCTTCGGGATGCCGGATGTCGCCTTCGCTCGAGCGCCGCGCGGGCTTGGCCGAGACCGCCTCCGGTCTGATCAACCGGACGCGGTCTCAGGGGGCGTGGCGGCCCTCGGCGGCGAGCTTGGCCTGCCGCAGGCTGCGCCACGGCTCCAGGTTCTTCAGGGCCATCCGGCGGGCGCCGATCACCCCGAGCAGCAGGGCGAGAGCCAGGAACGGGCTCGCCACGATCAGGGCGGCCACGGCCTCCGAGCCGATCAGCGCGGCGAGGAGCTTCACCGCCGCGGCGAGGAAGACGAAGAAGGCGCAGATCACGAGCACCATGATCGTGACGCAGGCGGCGACGAGGCCGACCAGCGCGCGCAGGTTGCCGTCGATCTCCACCCGGGCGAGGGCGACGGTGCGGGAGGCGAGGGTCCCGGCCTCGCGCAGGGCCGCCACCATGAGGGCGAGCATGGATTCGGGTTCGCGCGCCTGCCTCGCCACGTCAAAGCCTCTCCTCACGGTCCGCCTGGTGCGGAAGCCGCTCGTCAACGATGCGGCGGGCGCCGACGTTCCTGCCGCCGCGGGGGCGGGGCTTGCGCCTCGTCCGGTTCGGCGCCCGGGGCCGGCGGCTCCGCCTGCCCGGGCGCGCCTCCCTGCGGCGCGGCCTCGTTGAGATGGGCCGGCCGGCCGTTCGGGCGCACCAGGATGCCGGGAAAGAACACGGTGCCACCGGGCTCCTCGGCGGGCGCGGCGGGGGCCTGGGCCAGGGCTGCCGCCGTGCCGAGCACCAGCCCGAGTGCGGCGAGGATCGATCGGTATCCTCTCATCGCCCCCCTCATCGCTCCGCCCCGTGCGGGATCGGCAGGATGTTGGAGCGCTTCACCTGGCCGAGCGCGAAGCTCGACTCGATCGAGGCGACGCCGCCGAGCCGGGTCAGCTTGTCCTTCAGGAAGCGCTCGTAGGCCTCCAGATCCTCCACCACGATGCGCAGGAGATAGTCGCGCTGCCCGGTCATCAGGTAGCAATCGACCACCTCCGGCCAGCGCGCCACGGCCTGGGCGAAGCGGTCGAGCTCCTCCTCGCGCTGGCGCTCCAGCTTGATCGAGGCGAACACGCTGACCGGCAGCCCGACCGCGACCTGATCGAGCACCGCCACGTAGCCCGTGATGATGCCGGCCTCCTCCAGCAGCCGGACCCGGCGCGCGCAAGGGGAGGGCGAGAGTCCCGCCCGCTCGGCGAGCTGCTGCACGGTCAGGCGCGCATCCTCCTGGAGCGCGGCGAGGATGCGGCGGTCGATCGCGTCGAGCGCGCGTTTTGGCATGGATGGCGTCTTCTCCAGGCTTGGACGCGCGATCTGAGCCAAAACAGGCCTGCTTTGCAACGCAGTTTGGGCATTTCCGCGTGGCGGGCGGTGCTATCGTTCCCTCATGAGCGATTCCCGACTGCCCTATCTCGCGGCCCTGGCGCGGAAGGCCCTCTGGCTCTCCACCTGGACCATCCACAACGCCAACCATCTGCGGGATTCCGCGGACGGGCTGAAGGTGGGTGGCCACCAGGCCTCCTCGGCCTCGCTCTGCGCGATCATGACGGCGCTCTACGGCGCGGTGCTGCGCCCCGAGGACCGGGTCGCGGTGAAGCCCCATGCGAGCCCGATCTTCCACGCCCTGCAATACCTGTTCGGCCACCAGACCCGCGAGAAGCTCGAGACCTTCCGCGGCTATGGCGGGGCGCAATCCTACCCGTCGCGCACCAAGGACGTGGACGACGTCGACTTCTCGACGGGCTCGGTCGGCCTCGGCGTCGCGCAGACGCTGTTCTCGGCGCTGGTGCAGGACTACGTCCGCGCCAAGGGCTGGGGGCAGGCGCGGCCCGAGGGCAAGATGGTGGCGCTGATCGGCGACGCCGAGCTCGACGAGGGCAACATCTTCGAGGCCCTGCTGGAGGGCTGGAAGCACGGCCTGCGCAACACGTGGTGGGTGGTCGACTACAACCGCCAGAGCCTCGACGCGGTGGTGCGCGAGGGGCTCTGGGCGAAGTTCGAGACGATGTTCCGCAATTTCGGCTGGGACGTGGTCGTGCTCCGGCACGGCTCGCTCCAGCGCGCGGCCTTCGCCGAGCCCGGCGGCGGCAAGCTCAAGGACTGGATCGAGGCCTGCCCGAACCAGACCTACTCGGCGCTCGCCTTCCAGGGCGGGGCCGCGTGGCGGCGGCGGCTCACGGACGAGCTCGGCGACCAGGGCGACGTCTCGGCGCTGATCGACCGCCGCACCGACGAGGAGCTGGCGGCCCTGATGGGCAATCTCGGCGGGCACGACCTGCCGACCCTGGTCGAGGCCTTCGAGGCGGCCCGCGCCCATGATCGCCCGGTCTGCTTCATCGCCTACACGATCAAGGGCCACGGCCTGCCGCTCGCCGGCCACAAGGACAACCATGCCGGCCTGATGACCCCGGCCCAGCTCGCGCTCTTCCAGGAAGCCATGCGGGTGCGGGCCGGACACGAATGGGAGCCCTTCGAGGGGCTCGACGTCGATGCCGCCGGGATGAAGCGCTTCCTCGCCGCCGTGCCCTTCGTCCAGAGGGGGCGCCGCCGCTACGAGGCGCCCGCCGTGCCGGTGCCGGAGCGCCTCGCCGCCCCGAAGCAGGCGAGTCTCTCAACCCAGGCCGGCTTCGGCCTGATCATGCACGAGATCGCCAAGGCCGACGACGAGCTGGCCCGCCGCATCGTCACGACCTCGCCGGACGTGACCGTCTCGACCAATCTCGGTGCCTGGGTGAACCGGCGCGGCCTCTTCGCCAAGCAGGAGATGGCCGACATCTTCCGCAAGGAACGGATTCCCTCGACCTTCAACTGGGCCTTCGCGCCGGGCGGCCAGCATCTCGAGCTCGGCATCGCCGAATCGAACCTGTTCACCGCGCTCTCGGCGCTGGGGCTCTCGCATTCGATCTTCGGCGAGCGCCTGCTGCCGGTCGGCACGCTCTACGACCCCTTCATCGAGCGCGGGCTCGATGCCCTGAACTACGCCTGCTACCAGGATGCCCGCTTCCTCCTCGTGGCGACGCCGGCCGGCGTGACGCTGGCGCCGGAGGGCGGCGCGCACCAGTCGATCAAGACGCCGCTGATCGGCATGGGGCAGGACGGATTGTCCGCCTTCGAGCCGGCCTTCGTGGACGAGCTCGCCGTGCTGATGCGCTTCGCCTTCGCGCATATGCAGGCGCACGGCGCCCCCGAGCCCGACCCCGTGACCTGCCTGCCCGACGCCGCCGGCGGCTCGACCTATTTCCGGCTCTCGACCCGCAGCCTGGAGCAGCCCTCGCGCGTGATCGACGCGGATCTCGCCGCCGACATGGTCGCGGGCGCCTACTGGCTGCGCAGGCCCGGCCCGAACGCGGAGGTGGTGGTCGCCTATCAGGGCGCGGTGGCGCCCGAGGCGATCGAGGCTGTGGGGCTGATGGCCGAGGACCGGCGCGATGTCGGGCTCCTCGCGATCACCTCGGCCGACCGGCTCCAGGCCGGCTGGAACGCCGCGCAGGGCTTGCGCGAGGGCGGGAACCCGGAGGCCGAGAGCCATGTCGAGCGCCTGCTCGACGCGGTGCCCACCGCCTGCGGCCTCGTCACCGTGCTCGACGGGCACCCGGCGACGCTCGGCTGGCTCGGCTCCGTGCACGGGCACCGCACGCGGGCGCTCGGTGTCTCGCGCTTCGGCCAGACCGGCACGATCGCCGACCTCTACCGGCATTTCGGCATCGACGCGCAGGGCATCGTCGCGGCGGCCCAGGCCATCGCCCCGGGACGGCGCATCCGCCATCTCCGGCTCGCCTGAGACCGCGTCCGGTTGATCGGACCGGACGCGGTCTCGGCCAAGCCCGCGCGGCGCCTGAGCGAAGGCGACATCCGCCATCTCGAAGGCATCACCCGGATGTCGTATGAGACCGCCGATCGCGCTGCTATCCTTCGCCGTTGCCCACCGGCCGCGAAGACCTGCATAGTTCGCGGCCGGACCACCGACCGCGAATCGATCCAGGCGCCGCATGGGCTACACCATCACCCCGGCGAAAGCCCTCTTCCTGATGCGGGAATCCGAGAACCATGGCGGGCATCCCTGCACCCGGCATATCGGCCTCTCGAACGACCAGCTGATGCAGCGGCTCCGCGCCGGCGACGGCGCGCGGGACGGGGGAATCCAGTATATCTCCACCTTCACCTACGAGCGCGACGCCGCCCGGGCCGCGTCGCAGGCGTTCAAGAACACCGACAAGCTCATCAGCACGCTGAACCGGAACGGGAAGGCCGATTTCCCCGACATCCGCGTCGATGAGGCGTTCAAGGTCCGGTTCGCGCTCGGCGGCGGCGTGCGCGAATACTACGTGAACCACATGACGCTGGTGGTCTTCCGCACGGCCGAGCAGACGGGCGACCTGTTCTACGTGAAGACCTTCTATCCCCGGCCGCCGAATGAGCTGCGGGAAACGCCCATACCGGGCAATACCTAGAGCGCTCTCAGCCGAAGTGGCCGCCGGTTCGGCGACGAGAACGCGTCAAAACAAAGACTTAGAGCGCCTCCGAGTCCACATCCCCATCCGTCCGGACGAGGCGCGGGCGCTCCGCCCGCCATTCGGCGAGCTGGCGCAGGGGCAGGCGCGCCTCGACGACGCGGTCCTCGTCCAGAAGGCCCTGCACGACCTCCGTGGTCGCCTCGGGGAAGCGGGCGCGGATCGCCGCCTCGACCTGCTCCAGATGCCGGTCGCTCTCCGCGCCGGTCTCGACGATGACGTGCTTCACGATGCGGATCATGCGGGTCTCTTCGCACAGGCGGGCGCCGGTGTCGCCGGGACGCCGCGTCCGCCTCTACCAGTCGGCCCGGGTGCGGTAGCGGTTCCCGGTCGCGTCGACCTGCGGCCCGGCCGGGCGCGGCTGGAGCAGCACCGGTGCCGGCGCGGGCGCCCACCAGCCTTCGGGGACGGCCGAGACCGCGGCGCCGAGGGTGAGCGCCGAGCCGAGGGCGACGGCGAGGGAGGTCGGGATCCCCACGGGGACCGCTCTCGGGGACATGCGTGCCATGGACGAGCCTCGCACGGCCGCGCGCTCGGCCGCTCCGCCGTGCAGGATGCCCGGCCTGGCTTGGACGAGGCTTGCGCCGTGGCCGTTGCACGCAGCCGCCCGTCCGGTTCCGGCAACCCAACGGCGCTCCCCGGCGTTTCGCGCGAGCGGCGGCGCGCTGGGATGCCGCGGCGGCTGGGGATGTCCGTGTGATCAAGAAACTCTGTCTCGCGCTCGCCTTCGTCGGGAGCCTGTTCCTCGCCGCGCCGCAGGGCGCCTCCGCGCTCCCCGTCACGACCGCGGCCGGGCTGGCGACGGTGCCGGATTCGAGCCTCGTCGAGGTGCGCTACCGCCGGCACTGGCGGCGCCACCACCGGCATCGCTGGCACCGCCACCACCATCACCGGCGCTGGCATCATCATCGGCGGCACCGGCACTGGCATCACCGCCGCCACCATCGCCATCACTGGCGCCACCAGCGACCCCTGCGCTTCAGCCTGGGCCACAGGCCCGCTCGCGCGCATGCCGTGGCGCCCTGGCGCGACCCGATCCGCCGGTCGAGCACCTCCGGAAGCCTGACGCCGCGCCTCGACTGAGGCCGCATTCACGGCATGGCGAGCCACAGCGCGACGATGATGGCGAAGCCGATGGCGTTGTAGAGGGCGGCCCAGAGCAGGGTCACGCGCAGCGCCCGGTTCGGCGGCGTGGCCCCGTGCGGGACGATCCGCGGGGCGAGGGCAGGGCGCGGCAGGTCGGCGGGCGTCGACGCGTCGAGCCCGGCATAGGGCGCCGAGAGGAAGCGCGTGAGGCATTCCGGGAGCGGGCGCTCGGGGACGGAACCATCCTGCATGAGCCGCAGGGTGGCCAATCCCCGGGGGTTGCGCAAGATGGTCCCGCAGCTCCGCGCCGCCCCCGTGGCGCGCAGATCGGACACGGATCGGAGAGGCCGCAACCCGCCATGCTGAGACGCCGCTCGTTCCTGGCCGCCCCGCTGACCCCCCTCCTTCCCATCCTCCTTCTGCCAGGGGCCGCGAGAGCCGCCGAAGGCTTGCGCTTGGTGCTCGGGACGGCGACGCCCGGGGGCGGCTTCCCGGCCTATGGCGAGGCGCTCGCCGCGGCCGTCGCGGAGGTCGATCCGGCGCTCACCCTGGAGCTTCGCCCGACCAAGGGCTCCACCGAGAACCTCGACCTCCTGAAGGCGGGCGCGCTCGACCTCGCGCTGGTCCAGGGCGAGTATGCCGACGCGGCGCTCGCCGCGGAGGGCGACCGGGCCGCGCTGCCGACCGTGGTGGCGCCGATCGATGCGGCGCCGGGCCTGTTCGTCGTTCCGGCCGCGAGCCCGGTCCGGCGGATCGCCGACCTGCAGGGCCGGCCGGTCGCCCTCGGCACGCACAGTTCCGGCCTCACCGCGATGGGGCGGACGGTGCTGCGCGGCTCCGGCCTCGACCCCGAGCACGACATCCACCCGATCCTGCTCGACCGGGCCGGCGACGGGCCCGGAATGCTGCGCGACGGCCGCGCCGCCGCGCTCTGGGGCGGCGGCGTCGGCTGGCCGGGCTTCCGGACGATGGCCGCCGAGCCCGGCGGTGCCCGCTTCTTCGGTCCGGAGCCCGGGGCGATCGACGCGATCCTGGCGCTCAGCGCCTCCCTGCGGCGCATGCGCGTGCCCGCGGACACGTTCGCGGGACAGGCCGAGCCGATCGAGACGGTGGGCTCGTGGAGCTTCATCATGGCCCGGCCCGGCCTCGACCCGGAGGCCGTCGCGCGGCTCCTCCGGGCGATCGACCGCGGCAAGGCCGGCCTCGCCCGGCGCTTCGTGCTGGGCGCGGGCAGCGATCCGCGCAACCTCGTCGAGGCCGTGCCGGCCGCCTGGCTCCACCCGGCCACCGCCGCCTTCCTGCGCGAGGCGGGCGCGGCCCCGCGCTGAGACGTGATGCGCCGCTGCCATGTCCTCGCCCAGGATCGATGGGAGAGTCTCGAACCCCAACCGAACGGAGCCCGGACCCTGACCAGGGATTTGCTGCAGCGGAGCCTGATCGCCGCCCTGCTCTACCTCTCGATCGCCACCGCCGTGATGGCCGTCGCCTGCGCCTTCGACTGGATGGAGCCGCAAGAGGACCAGGTGGCCGATGGCGGCGAGGACGATCCGGCCGGCGCGATGACCTCAGCCGCATCTTCGGCCGCATCCTGGGCCCAGGCGCGATAGGGCGGCATGAAGCCGTCGCCCGTTTCGCGTACAGAGTGCCGCATGGACAACGTCATCCGCCCGAATTTCGGCCGCAAGGCGCCCGAGCCGCAGCCGCCCGCCCACGAGGACGAGCACGCGCTGCGGATGCTGGGTCAGGCCGGCGCCTTCCTCGTCGGCCTGATCGAGGACGAGGACGGGCCGGAAGGGCCGTCCTTCAAGGTCGTGGTCGGGCCCTGCCCCGGCGACACGGTGGAGGCCGTGGCCGTGATGCCGGCGACGCCCGCGGGCCGCATCGATGCCGAGATGGTCGGCATGGCGGTGCTGCGCACCCTGGAACTCGTCGCCGAGCAGGACGCGCCGGGGATCGCCTGAAACCGGGATCCCAAAGGGACAAGTCCCTTTGGCGGGGTATCGGGGCGGAGCCCCGATCTTCGATGACCAGGGCTCTGCCCTGGACCCGCCAAAGGCCTGAGGCCTTTGGAAACCCGGGATCTTCGCGCTCAGTAGGTCGCGAAGAGCGCAGCGATCTCGGCCGGGTCGCGGGTGGTGGTGAGCGCCAGCGCCAGCAGGATGCGCGCCTTCTGCGGCGTGAGGTTGTCGGCGCTGAGGATGCCGATCTCGGCGAGCCGCGTCGTCTCCGGCACGACGCCGCTGCCGGCGCGGGTCGACTGCACCACGAGGACGCCCGCCTTCACCGCCTCGGCCAGCGCCTCGGCCTCGGCCGGGGGCGTCATGCCGGGCGCGAGCCCCGCCGAGACGATGCCCTGCGCGCCCGCCGCCACGAAGGCCCGCACCGCCGTGCCGTCCGCATCGGCATAGGCATAGGACACGTCGACCCGCGGCAGCCGGTCGAGCGTCCGGATGTCGAAGGGGGTGCCGGGGGCGTGGCGCCGCTCGGGCCGCCGGTAGTAGCGCACGTGATCCCCGTCGACATGGCCGAGCGCGCCGAAATCCGGGGTGCGGAAGGTCTGCAGCCGCGCCACCGAGGTCTTGGTCACCTCGCGGGCCGCGTGGATCTCGTCGTTGAGCACCACGAGCACGCCGCGCCCGCGGGATGCGGGGGCCGCCGCCACGCGCAGGGCCGCCACGAGGTTCAGGCCCGCATCGCTCGAGAGCGCGCTCATCGGGCGCTGCGAGCCGACGAGCACCACCGGGCACGCGACCGTCAGCGTCAGGCCGAGGGCGTAGGCCGTCTCCTCCAGGGTGGCGGTGCCGTGGCCGATCACGATGCCGGCGAGATCGGGATGCGCCGCGACGAGCCCCTCGCAGAGCCGGACGAGCTCGCGCCAGTCGGCGAAGCCGATCCCGGGGCTCGTCACCGTCCGGAAGGGCACGGCGACGATCTCGCCGACGCGCTCGGTCTCCGGCACCCGCGCCAGGATGCCCTCCGCCGAGAGCCGCTCGCCGGTGGCCGTGTAGTCGAGGATGTCCAGGGAATCGCGCCCGAGGGAGGAGATCGTGCCGCCCGTGCCGATGAAGGCCAGCTTCGGTCGGTTCGTCATGCAATCGGTCCCGGGTTGGAGTCGGCGCGGCGCGGATCCCGTCCGCCGGCCGCGCTTGTCCTCCCAAAGCGGGGACGGATCAACCGGGCATGACCGTCCTGCGCCGGGCCTTACGCGCGCCCCTTGGCAAGCTTAAGTGTTGCATAACAGCGCGCGGGCTAGAATCGCGCGACGTGCAGGACGGTGCCTCGACACGATGCAGGCCAGTATCGAACGCAGCCTCGACCGACCCTGGCATCAGCTCGCCCTGCCGAAGGACCTCGAAGCGCGCTACCTGATCGAGACGGCTCCGACGAGCGGACGCTTCGTGCAGTCCTGGCTCGCGATCTTCATCCTGTTCAACATCCTCTCGCTGAAGACCGATCTCGACGCCTTCGGGCCGGAGCGGGTCCACATCCCCCTGATCGCGACGCTCGGCGTCTTCGTGCCCGTGGCGCTCGGCTCCATCCTCGCCCTGCGCGGCCGGCCCTCGCATCTGCGCCTGACGCTTGCGGCGCTCGCCACCGCCCTCGTCGACATGCTGGTCGTGCTCAACAGCGCCCGGCTGGCGCCCCCTGAGCACACCAACACCTACCTGATCCTCGCCGCCCTGGTGCCGCTCGTGGTCGGCATGATCGCGCCGCTGCCCTTCCGGCACAGCCTGTGGTTCTGCGGCTCGGCCTTCCTGATCTACGCGACGGGGGTGATCGGCCTCGGCTTCGCCGGCCTGGGCGCCAACGGGGTCCCGCTCCTCGTCGCGAGCCTGACCCTGGTCCCGATCAAGCTCGCCTATTCGCGGGAATGGGAGGCGAAGCGCAGCTTCCTCCTCGGCCTGCGCGAGCGGGAGCAGGCCGCGGAACTCGCCCGGGCGAATGCGCGGCTCGCCACCCTCTCGGAGACCGATCCGCTCACGGGCGTGCCCAATCGCCGCCTGTTCGACCGCGGCCTCGCCGAGGCCTGGGCGGATGCGGGCAAGCGCGGCGACTGGCTCTGCGTGGCCCTGTTCGACATCGACCATTTCAAGCTGCTCAACGACACGGCCGGCCATGCCGAGGGCGACCGCTGCATCCGCCAGATCGCCACGGCCCTGACCGCCTCCGTCAGCGCCTCCGGCGGGCTCGTCGCCCGCTACGGCGGCGAGGAATTCGCGGCCCTGCTGCCGTGCACCGCCCTCGATGCCGGCAGCGGGATCGCCGAGGCGGCGCGCCGGGCGGTCGCCGACCTCGCTGTGCCCCATCCGGGCCTCAGGCCGTCGGCGATCCTCACGGTGAGCGTGGGCGTCGCCGCCATCCAGCCCGGTCCGGTGGAGACGGGACCGGCCGCCCTGCTCAAGCGCGCGGACGACGCCCTCTACGCGGCCAAGGGGCTCGGGCGGAACCGCGTCGAGCCGCAACCCGCCCAGGGCCAGGGCGGGCGCGGCCCCATCGCGGCCTGACGCCGGCTTCATTCGGATCCAGCGCTCAGGCGGAGCGGCGGGCGCTCTCCCAGTCGCCCGTCCGCGCGAGATGCGGCGATGCCCCGTCCTCGGGCGAATCCCAGCGCAGGGGCAGCGCGTCCGGGCGGCGCACGATCTGCCGCGGTCGGAACCGGAGCAGCCGCTCCGCGCCCGCGAAGGCGGCGATGGCGGGATCGTCGAGCACCACCTCCGCCTCGCCCGAGAGCTGGAGCAGGTCGCCGCTGGCGAAGTCGACGAAGGCGATGCCCGCCTTCGGGTTCGCGCGGATGTTGCCGAGGGTGTTGAAGAAGCCGTTGCCGGCAAAATCCGGGATCGTCAGCGTGCCGTCCGCCTCGACCCGGACGAAGCCCGGCCGCCCGCCGCGATGGGAGACGTCGACCCGGGCGCCGTCCGGCCCCGAGACGGCGGAGGCCACGAACAGGGTCTCGGCCGCCGCGATCGCCGCCCGCGCCCGCGCATCGAGCCCGTCGAGACGTTCGGGCGGCGCGGCCGGGCGCTCGGCCGGGTCGCGCACGGTGCGGAAGCTCCGCAGCCGGATGTAGCGCGGGCAATTGCCGAAGCTCTCCCGCACGGAGACGGTGAAGCCGTCGGCGCCCTTGCGGCGCAGGATGCCGTTGAGCCGGTTCCGGCGCCGCGTGTGCAGTTCGATCCCGAGGAGGCCGATGGCGGCCCCGTCCTCCAGCCCGGCATCGGCCGGGTCGCCGGGGTCGCGCGCGGCCGAGACCGCGAGCGTCACGGGATCGGACGCCGAGAGAAAGCCCGGCCGCCCGGCGATCAGCGTCGCCCAGACCGCGCCCGAGGGGTCGACAGCGCCCGCCGCGACGAAGGGCAGGAGCGGGTAGAACGCCCGGTGCTGCTCGATCATGTGGTCGCGGATGACGCGGGGGCCGATCTCGGCGAGGCGCTCCGCCAGCCCGGCGCTGCGCTGCAGGGCGCGCTCGCCCGCGTGCCAGGGGAAGTCCGCCGGTACGAAGTCGGTGGCGAGGTCCGTCGGGCGGACCTCCGTGTCGATGCGGCCGGGATCGTCCATGGCCGGTCTCCTCTGTCCGTGGGTCAGGCCGAGAGGCCGACCGCGCTCTTCCGGAAGGGCACGAAGCCGGGCAGGCCCTCGACCCGGGCGAGCCACGCCCGCACCGTGGGATAGGGGGCCAGGTCGACATTGCCCTCGGGCGCGGCCGAGACGTAGCTGTAGAGCGCGGCATCGGCCGCGGTCGGGCGCCCGGTCGCGATCCAGTCGCGCCCGGCGAGATGCGCCTCCATCTGCCCGAGGATGGCGTGGGCCCGCTTGATCGCGAGGGCGGGGTCGAGGTCGTAGCCGAACAGCGTGACCAGCCGCGCCGCGCAGGGGCCGTTGTAGATCTCGCCCGTCGAGACCGAGAGCCAGCGCTGCACCGCGGCCGCCTCCACCGGATCCTCGGGGAACCAGTCGCGCTTCCCGAACTTGCGGGCGGCGTAGACCATGATGGCGATCGAATCCGGCACGACCACGTCGCCGTCGACGAGGACCGGCACCTGCCCGAAGGGGTTCAGCGCGAGGAAGTCCGGCGCCTTGTGCGCGCGGGCGGCGAGATCGACCTCGACGAGGTCGTGCGGCACGCCCGCCAGCGACAGGAACAGGTGGGCGCGGTGGGCGTGGCCCGAGAGCGGGTGGTGGTAGAGCTTCACGATCGGTCTCCCGGCAATGTCCGGCGGACCGGCAGATCCGCCGCGGTGAAGAATGGCCATTCCGCCGGCCGGGGATAAGCGCCATAGTCCGCAAGGGACTATTCCATTTTCCGGAACGGTGGCGGCGCGATGGACCGGCTCCAGGCCATGCGGATCTTCGTGAAGGTCGCCGAGACAGGCGGGCCGAGGCTGCGCGGCGGCTGAGCCTCAGCCCGCCTGCCATCACCCGGGCGGTGGCGGGGCTGGAGGCCGCGCTCGGGGCCCGCCTCCTCACCCGCACCACGCGCATCGTGAAGCTGACCGAGAGCGGCGGCCGCTACCTGGAGGATTGCCGGCGCATCCTCGCCGACCTCGCGGAGGCGGAGGCCGCGGCCTCGGGTGCCTATGCGAGGCCCACCGGCAGCCTGATCGTGACGGCGCCCGTCCTGTTCGGCCGCATCTACGTGCTGCCGCTCCTGACCGCCTATCTCGCGGACCACCCGGCCGTCGAGGGGCGGGCGCTCTTCCTCGACCGGGTGGTGAACATCGTCGAGGAGGGGATCGACGTCGCCGTGCGGATCAGGCCGCTCGCCGATTCCGGCCTCACCGCGATCCGCTGCGGCAGCGTGCGCCGGGTGGTCTGCGCCGCGCCGGCCTACATCGCCGCGTACGGCGCGCCGCGCACGCCCGCCGACCTCGCCCGGCATCGGATCGTCGCCGTGGCCCAGGCCGAGACGGTGGAATGGCGCTTCGGCCTGGACGGCCGCATTGTGGTGCCGCTGAAGCCGCGGCTCACCAGCAACGTCAACGAGGCCGCGATCGCCGCCGCCACCGAGGGCTGGGGCCTCACCGGCGTCCTGTCCTACCAGGTCGCCGACGCCCTGCGGGACGGGCGCCTGCAGGTGGTGCTGGCGGATTACGAGCCGGCGCCGCTGCCGATCCACGTCGTCCATGTCGAGGGGCGCGGCGCCTCGGCGAAGGTGCGCTCCTTCGTCGACTTCGCGGTGGCGCGGCTGCGCGCGGATCCGCTGATCGACTGAGCGGCGCACGTTTGCCCGAGAAGGCCCGCTGCTTGAACGCCCGTTCCCCGGCTGCTAGCTAGCGAGGCGGGCGCCGGTGTAGCACAGCGGTAGTGCAGCGGTTTTGTAAACCGAAGGTCGGGGGTTCGATCCCCTCCGCCGGCACCATTTAAATCAAAGACTTAAGCCATTTTTTTGAGAAAACGGTTTAACGGTAGACTCGCTGGGGTAACAGTGAGGGTAACGGCTGAGCCATTTCGTCTGCCAGCCTACCACCGTGACCGCATGCAAGCCGGGACACCTGAGGCCAGGACGGGGATCGCTCGAATTTGAGCGACCTCACGCACACGATCTTCGGATTTTGCATTCAATCTCGACCGATCGGCCCAGCCCCGAGTTTGCAAACATGTTCGAGCGTCGTGTCGCGGAACGCGTGCGTATCGATGAGAGCGGCATCATCACCGTCGATGAGCACACGACGCTCCCATGCATTGTCTACGACCTCTCGGAAACAGGGGTCCGCCTCACCATGCCGACGACCCACGCCGTGCCGGAGACATTCCTGCTCGACGCTCCGTGCTTCGGCTCTGGCGTCTGTGAAGTGGCTTGGCGAACTGAGGAGTCGATCGGCGCGCACCTGACACGCTTCCCAACTTAATGAGGGCTGGCTGAATTGAGATGGAGGAGCGACGTAGTGAGCCGCGTGCGGCGGTCACGGGTGCTGGCGTGATCAGCATCGATGGCCGCACGATGATCCTGTGCACCGTCACCGACCTGTCGGAGAGCGGGGTCCGCTTGACCATGGCGACGACGGTTGGCGTGCCCGACGTGTTCCTGCTGCATGCGCCCGGCTTCGGATCGGGCGTCTGCGAGGTGGCGTGGCGATCCGAAGCCGCGCTCGGCGGACGGCTGACGTGCATCGCCGCGTGGTAGGCCGCTGAGCCCCACGCCTGCACCATATTGCCACATGCTCCGGCAGCATGACTGCTGGATCGCGTAGTCCGTACTATAATGCTCATCCTTCTCGACGGAGGATGTGATGCGGAAACCAGAGAAGCCTGGATCGGACGCGAGTAAGTCGCGAGAAGGCGGCTCGCTCGGCAACATCGATGAGCAGGAAGGCCATCCCGGGAAGGGCAGCCCAGGTGCGACGACGAAGCCTGAGCATAATCCCGAGCGGCCGCAGGATGAGAAGCCTGAAAAGCCGAAGGACTGAGATGCCGCCGTCTCAGCCATAATTGATGAATGGTGCGTAGAACCGCGATCATCCATCGCCCGTTGCCTCGATAATTCAATACCGAGGAGACGACCCTATGGCAGAAAGTGGCTCGCTGATCATTACCCTCGCGCTCATTACACTTGTGATCGCCGTGGCCTTCGCGCTGGTGATGCGGATCCGGGTGGCGCAAAAGAAGGGCGACCCCGAGCGATCGAGCATCATCCACGATCACGGAGGGCCTCCGCGCCAGAACATGCCTGGCACGGAGCATTGAGCGGATCAGGCGCATAGCGTGCCCTCCTCCGCCATCTCGACTGTGCGATGAATGCCCCGAAACGACATGGCGTATCCGCACTCGATCAGGGCCTCGCGAGCGAGAGCGCGGACGATGAGCGGATCCGGTTTGCTGCCTCCGGCTGCAAAAAAGACAGCCTCTAGCACCTTCAGCGCTTCGTCGGACCGGCGCTGCGCTTCCTCGATCTCGGCTCGGATCTGAGCGAAGGAGCGCATAAGCCGGGCGATCTCAGCTCCTGGGTGCGCGGCAAGGCGCTGAGCCTTTGTGGTCTTGCCGACGCGCCGACCGTTCTCGGTGGCGAGGCGCGGCTTGATGGCTGGACGCGTCATAGTCCGCCCCTCCGCCAGTTGCAGCCCACCGCACTCAGGACGAGCGCAGCGCGGGTCGAAGGCTCCAGTGTGTCGATGCCGTGAAAGCTCGCCCCGGCATTGGCTGCCGGGATGAAGTCGCACGAACTAGCGGGGCCCTTCGGCTGGCCTGCGCGGTCGTACATCTGAAAGACGAACGGCATATGCAGCCGCCGTTCCACCTCCGCCGGCACCACAGATCACGCCGTCGATCGCGGACCGTCCCGCAGGATCTTCGCGGTATCGCGCCTGTTCTCCGGACCGAATCCAGGCTTCGCACCTTCATCCCGTTCGACGGCGAAGCTTGAGCTGAAGAACAAGCTTGGCATTCGGTTACAAGGTGGCAATGCGCGCCTGGAATGATCGTATTAAGCCGGGATGAATACGCCTTTCAGACCGCATTAAATCCGTTCCTCCTAGCAAGCGGCCCAGAGTCGATGGGCCACGCATACCGGCCGGCCGCCCGAGCGGCCTCCCCGAAGCGGCGGGCGCGCGATCCGGCCATCCGGCCGGCGGCCGCATCGAAAGACCTTTCGAGGCCAGCGCATGACCCACGACCCGAAGGCGGTCACGCATGCGGCGTCCGACATCGCCGAGCCCGTGCCGACACCCACCGCCCGACGAGCCCGCAGGCTCGATCCCGCCGCGCGGGACCGGATCGCCCGGGGTCTGCGCCTGCTCTACGCCGAGGCCCTGACGCAGCCCGTTCCGGCTGCCCTGGAGGCCCTCGTCGCCGACCTCGCCGCACGCCTGGAGGGTCCGCGATGACCTGCGCTCCGACCACCCTGTCCCCGGTCGATGCCGAGATGCGCGACCTGCTGCTCGGCGCGATTCCCGCGCTCCGGGCCTTCGCCTTCTCGCTGACCTACGACCTCGACCGCAGCGACGACCTCGTGCAGGACACGCTGGTGCGCGCCTGGACCAAGGCGGACAGCTTCCGGCGCGGCACCAACCTCACCGCCTGGCTGTTCACCATCCTGCGCAACCTGTTCTATTCCGAGCTGCGCAAGCGCCGGCGCGAGGTGGAGGATGCCGATGGCAGCCTCGCCGGGCGGCTCACCAGCCTGCCCGAGCAGGAGATCCACGCGGAGATGGAAGCGTTCCGCACCGCCCTCGACCGGCTGCCGCCGGCGCAGCGCGAGGCCCTCGTCCTCGTCGGCGCGCAGAGCTTCACCTACGAGGAGGCCGCCGAGATCTGCGGCGTCGCGGTCGGCACCATCAAGAGCCGCGTCAGCCGCGCGCGCCTGCGCCTGATCGCGGAACTTGGCATGGAGGGCGCGGGCGATATCGGCGCCGACGCCATCACCCGCGCGGCCCTCGGCAGCTGAGCGGGGCGGCGAGCGGCCGGAAGCCGGGGTTCGGAAAGCGGTTCTTAACCGATTTGTGTGAAATATTCACACGGACCCGCAGCCGGGCGAATCCGGCACGCCTCGGACCGCGATCTCGATGAGCACGATCTCCGCGAACCAAAGCTACCAGAGCCACGCTCCGCACCGGCCCCATTCCGAGCGGAGCCGCCTCTCCTCGGCGATCGATGGCGAGGTCTCGGCCGGCACGATCAGCCAGACCGACGCCACCGCCCTGTCGAGCGCCCTCGATTCGATCGATTCGAGCCTCTCGGCCGAGCGCGGCACGGCCGCCTCCGGCAGCACGGCCAGCACGACACGGCTCGATCCCGCCCAGATGAAGGACCGGATCGACGGGCTCATCGACGATCAGGTGAGCGGCGGCACGCTCACCGGCGACCAAGCCGACACCCTCAAGAGCCTCTTCGCCGAGGAGGGCGGACGGGACGGCCCGGGTGGGCTCGGCGGGGCCGGCGGCCCGCCTCCCGGACCGCCGCCGGGCGGAGCCGACGGCATGACGGCGGATGCCGCGAGCGACACGTCGGACGCCAGCTCGGCGAGCGACCTGCTCGCGAGCTTCATCCAGCACTTGCAGGCTTCGCAGAGCGGGGGCAGCTACGCCGCGAGCGGCACGGCCGGCTCGTCCCAGGCCTCGGCCCTGCTCTTCGACTTCAAGGCGTGAGCGCTCTCATACGACATCCGGGTGATCCCTTCGGGATGGCGGATGTCGCCTTCGCTCAAGCGCCGCGCGGGCTGGCTGAGACATCCGGGTGATCCCTTCGGGATGGCGGATGTCGCCTTCGCTCAGGCGCCGCGTGGGCTTGCTGAGACCGCGTCCGGTCCGATCAACCGGACGCGGTCTCAGGGGCGGCGATAGACCCAGACGCGGGCGGGCGGCAGGTTCAGCCAGACGCGGTTCGAGCGGTCGGTGGTGTAGCTGCCGGCCTCGCAGCGCGCCGGGATCGGCGGCACCACGGCGTAGGTGAACTGCACGAAGGGGGCGCTCGGCTGCATCAGGTCGTGCGCCGCGTTGAGCAGGTCGAGGCGCTGCTCCAGGGGCTTGGTGAAGAGCGGCAGGCTGGAGATCGTGGCCGCCGCCGGCTCGCGCAGGTGATGCTCCAGGGTGCTGCGGATGTCGTAGGCGTCGCCCCGCACCACCGTCACGCCCGGGAAGCGCCGGGCGAGCAGGCGGCAGAAATCCGGGTTGAACTCGACGAGGATCAGCCGCTCGGCGGGGATCCCGCGCCGGATCAGCGCCTCGGTGACGGGGCCGGTGCCGGGGCCGAGCTCGATCACCGGGCCTTCGCGGCGCGGGTCGACATAGGCCGCCATGGTGCGGGCCAGCATCTTGCCCGACGGCGTCACCGCCCCGGTGACGAGAGGCCGCTCCAGCCAGGAGCGCAGGAAGCGCGCCTCGTCCTCGAGCGGCTCGCGCCGCTTGTCCCCCAACCGCACGACCCGAGCTCTGGCGCTGGAACGATCGAAGGGGGGCAAGTCCGGGCTTCCCTGATCTCGTTGTGATGTGGGCAGGACGAGGCTGTCATATCGTCATGGCGACGACCTCGCTAGGGCGAGGCCGCGCTTCCGGCCAAATGCGATAACCGGGCAGCCCGGATTTGGATCCGGCCCGCGCACGGTTTCTCAAGTCTCGATGCGCTTCCCGCCGGGCCGGCGACCGGTTCGGCGGGGAGCGCCGCAGAGCCGTATCCCATCGCGGCGCGATCGGGAACTGCTCCCTGTCTCGATGCGCTCCCGGGCCGGACTATCGGCTCAAGAGCGCCGGCCGTCAGGCGCGTGCGGCCCCGAAGAAGTCGCGCACCTTCGAGAAGAAGCCCGCGCTCTCGGGGTGGTTCTCGTCGGAGGCGGTCCTGTCGAATTCCTGCAGCAGCTCGCGCTGGCGCTTGGTCAGGTTCTGCGGGGTCTCGACGAAGACCTGGATGTAGAGGTCGCCGACCTCCCGCGAGCGCAGCACCGGCATGCCCTTGCCCTTGATGCGGAACTGCTTGGCCGTCTGCGTGCCGGAGGGGATGCGCACCTGGGTCTGCGATCCGTCGATGACCGGCACGGTGATCTCGCCGGACAGGGCGGCGGTCACCATCGAGATCGGCACGCGGCAGAACAGGTCCGCCCCGTCCCGCTGGAAGAAATCGTGCGGCTTGATCGAGAGGAAGACGTAGAGGTCCCCCGCCGGGCCCCCGCGCAGGCCGCTCTCGCCCTCGCCCGCGAGCCGGATGCGCAGGCCGTCATCCACGCCCGCCGGCACGTTGATCGAGAGCGTGCGCTCGCGGTTGACCCGGCCGGCGCCGGCGCAGGCGCTGCAGGGATCGTCCACGATCTCGCCGCGGCCGTGGCAGTTCGGGCAGGTCCGCTCGATGGCGAAGAAGCCCTGCGCCGCCCGCACCCGGCCGTAGCCGCCGCAGGTGGAGCAGGTCCGCGGCTTCGAGCCGGGCTTCGCGCCGGAGCCCGCGCAGGTCTCGCAGGTGATCGAGGTCGGGATGCGGATGGTCTCGGCCTTGCCGGTGAAGGCCTCCTCCAGGCTGATCTCGAGGTTGTAGCGCAGGTCCGCCCCGCGCTCGCGCCCCGGCGCGCCGCCGCGCCCGCGCGCGGCGCCGCCGCCGGCCCGGCCGTCGCCGAAGAAATTGTCGAAGATGTCCGACATGAAGTCGCCGAACTCGTTGCCGAAGCCCGGGCCGCCCCCGCCCTGGCTGAAGGCCGCATGGCCGAAGCGGTCATAGGCCGCGCGCTTCTGGCCATCCGAGAGGCACTGGTAGGCCTCGTTGAGCTCCTTGAACTTGATCTCGGATTCCTTGTCCCCCGGGTTGCGGTCGGGGTGATAGGTCATCGCGAGCTTGCGGAAGGCGACCTTCATCTCGCCGTCCGTCGCCGTCTTCGCGACCCCCAAGATCTCGTAATAGTCCCGCTTCGACATCCCGTCCTCAAGGTCCCTCGCCCGCGCGCCGCGGGGGCGGGCGGCCTGCCGATTCGTCCGGTCGATTCGGTCCGGATCTATCATGCCCGCGCGGACTTGCGGGCACGGCACCGTCACGACGACGGTGCCCGCACGAAGCCTTCGCGCTACGCGGCTGACGCCGCGGGCAGGCGGTCATATGGGGATGCCGGTTCCCGGCCGCATCCTCATGCCGCGCCGGAACGTAGCGTTAGCACGGACGGGGCGCCTCCCGCCAGCAAGGGTTGCATCACCCGAACGCCCCGACCTCGTGCTGGATCATGCCGGAGATCTCGCGGACCTGGGCGAACATGCGCCGGATCGGCTCGAACAGGCCGGTATGCTCGGCCTCGTAGGTGCCGACGTCGCGGGGCCCCGCCGGCTCGCCGAAATTGAGGCCGAGCGTCGGGTCGGGCGTGATCGGGAAGATGTCCTCGAGGAGCTTCAGGCAGGCCTCGATGTCGAGGCGCAGGAAGCGCTCCAGGAGCTGCTCGCGGGTCATGCCGGCATGCGGGCGGAAGCCCGGGACGTGCACGGCCGTGAACCAGATCTTATGGATCAGGGCGAGGCGGATGGCGTGCAGCAGGGTGAGGCGCACGGACATCTTCTTGAGGTCGGGCGCGGCCATCTGCAGGCTCAGCCAGTCGCAGGTGAGGCGGCCGAACAGGCGGCGCAGGCCGGGCGCGAGGCCGAGCCGGTCGAGGCTGTGCGCGATGACGACGAGCTCCTCGCGGCGCCCGTCCTTCTGGGTGCGGCGCGCCCGCTCCAGCCAGACGGCCGGGTCGAGGGTGTCGATATAGGCGCGCAGCACGTCGAGGTCGCCGACGCTCGCCGCGTGCTGGGCCAGCCGGAAGGCGCGCGAGAAGCGCACCGAGCCGCGGCGCATGTCGCGGAACAGGTCGGGCGCCCGCTCGGCGGCCCGGCCGAGGCCGTGCAGCGAATTCGCGAGATAGCCGAGCTGGTGCAGGATCGCGTTGTTCGGGATCGCCCGCATCTGGCGCGGATGGGTGATCAGCGCCGGGCCGCCGGAATCGCTCTGGCGCGCCACGGGCCGCGAGCCGGTGCGGTCGATCAGGCTCGGGCCGAAGGTGCCGAGCAGGGCCGCGTAGCCGGCATCGTCGACGAGCGCCTCCATGTCCTGGCGGACCACGGTGAAGAATTCGAGGGCGAAGTCGGTCTCGGCATAGACGGGGTCGTCGTCCGCGTCGGGCCCCTCGCCGGGCTCGGAGAGCGCATAGTCGGAGAAAGCGTCCTCGTCGGCGATGTCGAGGGCGTAGACGTGCTCGGCCACCCGCGCGACGCTCGCCTCGGCGAGCGCCCGCGTGCCGAAGAGCAGGTAGCCGTCCGTGCCCTGGAAGCTCGATTCGAGGCGCACCCGGATGCCGGCGGTCTTGTTCTTGGCGCGGGCATCCTCGGGGGCGAGATAGGCGAGCCGGTCGCGGAGCGAGGTCGGGTGCGCGCCGCGCCCGATCGACTCGCCATGCGTGTCGAAGATCGCGAGCTCGACGCCCTGGAGCCCGTTCTGGACCAGCATGTCGGTGATGCGCAGGCGCAGCCGCTCGATCCAGAAGGTGGCGGCGAGCTGGCCGACATAGCGGCCCGAATCCGAGTAGCCGAACTGCACGGTGAGCCGGCCGATGCGCTTGAGGTATTGCCGCCAGTGCGGGTTGCGCAGCGCGTCGTCGAGCACGCGGATGCCCTGCTCCAGCGCCTCCGCCGTCTCGAAGAGCGGCGTGATCTCGAGCTTGTCCGCGATGCCGTAGTGCCGCGCCAGCCACAGGGCGGCGAGCAGGGTGTAGCCGGTCTCCGTCTCGGCGATGAGGAAGCGCACCGGATGGGTGCCGTCCACGTGCTTGAGGATCTGGGTGATGGTCATCATCAGCCGGGCGGCCGAGGCGCGCTCGGCGGCGAGCGCCCCGAAATCGACGGCGACCGGCTGCACGTCGTTGAGCAGCGTGTGGATGGTGGCGAGGTGCGAGCGGCGCTGGGCCGGATCGGCCGGCTCGCCCTCCAGGTCGGTGACGCGGCGGACCGCGTTGTGGATCTGGCTGGCGTTGAGCCGGAAATGCGGCAGGGCGTTCGAGAGGCCGTGCGTCGCCACGCCGGCCCGCAGCACTGCGATGGCGCGCTTGTCGGCCTCCCCCGGCGCGGCGGCGACCGCGGCGGCGAGGCCCCCGAGCAGGGCGCCGGCATCGGTCTGCGCGCGCTCGCGCTCGATGATGAGGGCGAGCGCGAAGCGGTGCACCGCCTCCAGCGAGGGCTTGGTGCCGAGCTTCGGCGCTACGGCGAGCTGGCGGTTGACGGCGGCGAGGGCCTGCTCGGCGAGGGAGCGCACCACCTGCGTGGCGGGGATGGCGGGCAATTCGCGGATCACCCGGTCGAACTGCATCCGCTTCGATTCGAGGCGGTAGCGCAGCGTATCCCACCAGCCGATATCGGTGCGCCCGTCGGTGTCGCAGCCGACCCAGCTCGCCACCGCGAGCGGCCGCAGCGCCAGCTCGGTCCAGCGGTCCGGCCAGCGGCGGCGGGCGGCATCGAGCAGCGCGCCGTTGAAGCCGTCGAGGGCGAGGCGGGCGTTGTTGGCCGCGATGCAGGCCTGCTCGAACTCGTCGTCGAGGCTGATCTTCGGGTCGGGCCGGGTGGAGAGGGCGGCGGCCTCCGCGACGAGGGGCGCGCGCGCGCCGGCCTCGGGCAGGCTGGCGCTGCGGGCAATCAGCGCGGCCACCGCCCGCGGCATGCCGAAGGTCGGGTGCGCCGTGAACACGATCGCGAAGGCGGTGCGCCCGACGAGGTCGCGGAACGTCTCGAAATCCCCGGCCTTCTCGGGGATCGCCGCGACGAGGCGGGCGGGCACCGCCGCGTCCGGATCGGGCGCCGCGTCGAGGCCGACATAGGCGCGCAGGCGCTCGGCCCGCGCGGCCAGGGCCTGGGCGCGCAGGCGCGCGAACAGGGCGTCGAGATCGTCTCCCGTGATCTCGCCGCGGTCGAAGCGGCGGGTGATGGCCAGGGTGACGGCGAGGACCGGGTTGCGGAAGGGATCCTCCGCCGATTGCTCGCGGGACGCCTCGATCAGGCCGAGGAGGTGCTCCTCAAGCTCCGCCGGCGTCCGGTGGCCTGGCTCCTGCTGCATCGGCGCTCCTCGCTCCCTCGACTGTCCGCTTGTTCGTATCGTGTTCGTGCGGCCGCTCGGATGCGGGCGGGTCCGGATGCGCAAGGCAAGGTCCGTTCCGCGGCGCAGCAAGCCCGGCCGTGATCGCGCAGCCACGGGGCAGGTGCAAGGGCGCGATCCTTCGGGTAACGGTACGGCGGCATGGAACTCATCCTGATCCTGGGCGCGGTCCTGGCCTGCATCGTCGCGGGAGTCGCCGTGATCGCGATCTCGGCGCGGCACAGCCGTCCGCCCCTGCGCCTCGGCAACGAGCACGACGAGCGGGACGAGGCGCTGCTGCTCGCCGATGTCGGGCCCTCGCACAGCCCGATCGACCGCGACGCCGAGGTGCTGGAGGCCGAGGTGCTGGAACCGGATCACGCGCAGCATCACGCACACCCGCCGCCGCGCCTGCCGCACGGGGCGAGGCGGGAGGACTGAGCCATGGTCGGGATCCGCACCGCCATCCTCGGCTCGGCTCTCCTCGCCGCGACGCTCACCGGAGGGGCGATCGCTTTGATGGAGTGGCAGGGCCCTGGCGCCCCGGTCCAGGCATCGCCGCCGGAGCCGGCGCCTCCCCCTCCGGCACCCGCGCCGCCGCCGGAACCGGTTCCCGCACCTGCCCCCGCGCCCCGAACCGACAAGGCGCCGCCGGACGCCACCTTCGCCGCCCCGCCCTCGCTGGCCTGCGGGCCGAAGGCGGCGCGCTACGAGGGCGAGAAGGGGTTCCAGCTCTTCGTCACGCGGGCCGGCCGGGCCGAGGTCGAGAACGCGCTGCGCCCCCTCACGCCGGAGGTGACCCAGGTGCTCCAGGTGACGATCGGCTCCAAGGTCGCCACCGCCTACGGGCCCGATCTGGACGCGCTCCGCCGCGGCGGCCCGCCGAGCGCGATCGAGGCCCGGCTCGGCACCGCGATCAAGTGGCAGGACGGCCTGCCCGCCTTGCCCGATCCGCTCGCCATCGTCGGGGAGGACGGCCAGCCGCTCGCGCGCCTCGGCTTCCGCGAATGCACGGAGGCGCCCCCGGTGCAGGCTCCGCCACCCGCCGCCATCCGCAAGGATCCCAAGGAGGCCAAGCCGCAGCGCAACGCGGCGAAGCCCCGGGACCCGGACGCCCAGAGAGCCGAGGGCGAGGCGCACCCGGCCAAGGCCGCGCCGAAGCCGAAGCCCGGGCCGAAGGTGCCGCCGGGCTTCACCCTGCCGCAGGGTGCGATCGCCGAGTAGTTTTCACGGGAAAACCCCGGCCGAGCTTAAGGGAAGCGCAAGGATGTCCTCAGCGATGACGGCCGCGCAGGTGATCGCGGCGCTCGGGCTGCAGCCGCACCCGGAGGGCGGTCACTATCGCGAGACCTTCCGCGACCCCCGTGCGGTCGAGGGCCGCTCGGTCGGCACGGCGATCTACTACCTGCTCGATGTCGGCGAGGTCTCGGCCTGGCACCGGGTGGACGCCGCCGAGATCTGGCACTGGTATGCGGGCGCGCCCCTCGTCCTCACCGTCAGCCCGAACGGGCACGACGCGCAGGCCCTGCATCTCGGGCCCGACCTCGCCCGCAACCAGCGCCCGCAGGCCGTGGTGCCGGCCGGCCATTGGCAGACCGCCACCAGCCTCGGCGCCTGGACCCTCGTCGGCTGCACGGTCTCGCCCGGCTTCGACTTCGCCGGATTCGAGATGGCCCCGCCGGACTGGCGGCCGATGCCGCGGTCCTAGGGCTCGCTGCGGCGCGCCCGTCGAACCGGCACCGCTCCGGCGGCGTTCCGCTCCCGGTCATGCCGCCGTCACGGCCCTGTCGTAGTGGCGGCGGAACGGCGGAGGACCCGACCCCATGCGCAAGATCGCCGCGACGCTGGCCCTTCTCCTCGCCGCCTCGCCCGGCTCGGCGGCCGAGGAGGCGCAGATCGGGCCGCGCCCCTTCTATCTCGTCGACAGCCTGAAGCCCGGGCCCCTGAAGGACAGGCTCGCCGCCTGCGGGATCGACCGGCGCTACACCCCGCGCCGCTTCTCGATCTCGCATCGCGGCGCGCCGCTGCAATTCCCCGAGCATACCCGCGAGGGCGTGATGGCGGCCTACCGCATGGGCGCCGGCATCATCGAGTGCGACGTCGCCTTCACCAAGGACCGCCAGCTCGTCTGCCGCCACAGCCAGTGCGACCTGCACACCACCACCGACATCCTGGCCCGGCCGGAACTCGCCGCGAAATGCAGCACGGGCTTCGTGCCCGCCGATCCCGCGAGCGGCCGCAAGGCCTCGGCCCAGTGCTGCACCAGCGACCTGACGCTCGCCGAGTTCAAGTCGCTCAACGCCAAGATGGACGCCGCCGACCCGGAGGCGACGAACCTCGCCGGCTACATGAACGCGACGCCGCGCTGGCGCACCGACCTCTACGCCACCACCGGCACGCTGATGTCCCATCGCGAATACGTCGCGCTGGTGAAGTCGCTCGGCCGCAAGTTCACGCCGGAGCTGAAGGCGCCGCAGGTGCCGATACCCTTCGCGGGCGACTACACGCAGGACCGGTACGCCCAGGCGCTGATCGACGACTACAAGGCCGCCGGCATCCCCGCCGCGGACGTGTTCCCGCAGAGCTTCCAGCTCCGGGACATCCTGTACTGGCTGGAGAAGGAGCCGGATTTCGGCCGGCAGGCCGTGTTCCTCGACGACCGGGACGAGCGCGACAAGGGCAGGTTCGACCCCGAGAAGCCCGAGACATGGAAGCCCGGCATGGCCGAGCTGGCGCAGAAGGGCGTGCGCATCCTGGCGCCGCCGCTCTGGATGCTGGTCCGGCCCGGGCCCGACGGCACCATCGAGCCCTCGACCTATGCGCGGGAGGCGAGGAAGGCGGGCCTCGACCTGATCGCCTGGTCGCTGGAGCGCTCGGGGCCGCTCAAGGGCGGGGGCGGCTACTACTACCAGTCGATCAAGCGCGTGGTGACGGGCGATGGCGACGTGCTGCGGCTCCTCGACGTGCTGCACCGCGAGGTCGGGGTGCTCGGCGTCTTCTCCGACTGGCCGGCGACCACGACCTTCTACGCCAATTGCGTCGGGGCCGATTAGAGCGGGGCCCGGAGGAGGCTCGCTCCTCCGGGCCCCGCATGCCCTGGGTCGCGCCGTTCCGGAGAACGGCGTCCTGTCCGATCAGACGAAGTGCTGGCCGCCGTTGATGGTCAGCGTCGAGCCGTTGACGAAGCCGGCCTCGTCGCTGGCGAGGTACTCGACCGCGTGGGCGATCTCGTCGGCCTCGCCGAGGCGGCCCGTCGGGATCGTCGAGATGATCTTGTTGCGGATCTCCTCCGGCACGGCCATCACCATCTCGGTGGCGATGTAGCCCGGGGCCACCACGTTCACGGTGATGCCCTTCGCGGCGCTTTCCTGCGCCAGCGCCTTGGCGAAGCCGATCACGCCGGCCTTGGCAGCCGAGTAGTTGGTCTGGCCGGCCTGGCCCTTCTGCCCGTTGATCGACGAGATGATGATGATGCGCCCGAAATTGCGGCTGCGCATGCCGTCGATCAGCGGCCGGGTGCAGGTGAACATCGAGTCGAGGTTGGTCTTGATGACCGCCTGCCACTTCTCGAAGGTCATCTTGTGGAAGGCGCCGTCGCGGGTGATGCCGGCATTGTTCACCAGGACGTCGATCGGCCCGAGCTCGGCCTCGATCGCCTTGATGCCCGCCTCGCAGCTCGCGAGATCGCCCACGTCGAACTTGAAGACGGGGATGCCGGTCTCGGCCTTGAAGGCGTTGGCGGCCTCGTCGTTGCCGCCGTAATTCGCGGCGACCTTGTAGCCCTTGTCCTTCAGCCGCTTCGAGATCGCCGCGCCGATGCCGCGGGTGCCGCCGGTGACGAGGGCGACGCGTGCCTGTGCCATGGGTTTCCTCCGGATGTTCTTGCTTGATGGCCCTGGATCTCGGGGACGAACCGTCCCCGCGCGATGGGCGCATCTTGCCCGTCGCGCGGAGGTTGCGCACCGAATTTATTCTTGATGGAGCCGTGAAAGCGTTTCAGCGCGGGCCGGGTTGTCCCGCCCCGCGCCGGAGCCGGCCGATCAGGGCCGCTCGAGGCACATGGCGACGCCCATGCCGCCGCCGATGCAGAGGGTGGCGAGGCCCTTCTTGGCGTCGCGGCGCTTCATTTCGTGCAGGAGGGTGACGAGGACGCGGGCGCCCGAGGCGCCGATCGGGTGGCCGATGGCGATGGCGCCGCCGTTGACGTTCACCTTCGCGTCGTCCCAGCCCATGTCCTTGTTCACGGCGAGCGCCTGGGCGGCGAAGGCCTCGTTGGCCTCGATCAGGTCGAGGTCGCCGGGCTTCCAGCCCGCCTTGTCGAGGGCCTTGCGCGAGGCCGGGATCGGGCCGGTGCCCATGACCTTCGGGTCGACGCCGGCCGTCGCCCAGGACTTGATCCGGGCGAGCGGCGTGAGGCCGCGGCGCTCGGCCTCGGAGGCCGACATCAGCACGATCGCCGCCGCGCCGTCGTTGAGGCCCGAGGCGTTGGCGGCCGTCACGGTGCCGTCCTTCGAGAAGGCGGGCTTGAGCTTGGCCATCGCCTCGATGGTGGCGCCGTCGCGGATGTACTCGTCGGTGTCGACGACCACGTCGCCCTTCCGGCCGGGCACGGTGACCGGGGCGATCTCCTCCTTGAAGCGGCCCTCCTTGCGGGCGGCCTCGGCCTTGTTCTGCGAGCGGGTCGCGAACTGGTCCTGCTGCTCGCGGGTGAGCTGGAAGGCCTGGGCCACGTTCTCGGCGGTGGTGCCCATGTGGTAGCCGTTGAAGGCGTCCCAGAGCCCGTCCTTGATCATGGTGTCGACGAGCTTGACGTCGCCCATCTTCTGGCCGCCGCGCAGGTACTGCGCGTGGGGGGAGAGGGACATGGATTCCTGGCCGCCGGCCACGATGACCGTGGCGTCGCCGTTGGCGATCTGCTGCATGCCGATCGCGACCGTGCGCAGGCCCGAGCCGCAGACCTGGTTGAGGCCCCAGGCGGTGGCCTTCTCGGGGATGCCTGCGGCGATGGCCGCCTGGCGGGCCGGGTTCTGGCCGGCGCCCGCGGTGAGCACCTGACCGAAGATCACCTCGTCCACGTCGTCGGGCGACACGCCCGACCGCTCCAGCGCCGCCTGGATCGCCACCTTGCCGAGCTCGTGCGCGGGCACGCTGCCGAAGGCGCCGCCGAACGAGCCCACGGGGGTGCGCGCCGCACCGACGATGACGATGTCCTCGCTGCCTGCCATCTGACGTTCTCCTCTCGCGGCCGGCGCATCTTGAGGGTTTCCGCGCTCTGGTCCGTTGGAGAGGGATGAAGGGCTTGGGGCGGGCGAAGTCAAGCGCATAACCGCCCCGCCGGTGACGCCTCAAGCGGAGCGCCACATTGGCATTGCCGGTGCGTTATGCATGATTGTGCTGGGAAAGGCGCCAGATTGCGGTTTTCGACGCCGTCTGAAAGCCTTAAGGTCTTCGGGCGCGCGCAATGTTTGTGGTCGCCGCGCCGTCGTCACTGGGAGAGGCCGCGAAAATGGCGGAGAACGTCAAGGCCCAACAGACCGTCATCAAGAAGTACGCCAACAGGCGCCTCTATCACACCGGCACCTCGACCTATGTCACGCTCGAAGACCTGGCCACGATGGTGCAGAACGGCGAGGACTTCGTCGTCTACGACGCGCGTACCAGCGACGACATCACCCGCTCGGTGCTCACGCAGATCATCTTCGAGCAGGAGAACAAGGCCGGCGCCGACAACCTGCTGCCGGTGGCCTTCCTGCGCCAGCTGATCCGCTTCTACGGCGACAGCATGCGCACCATGGTGCCGAGCTTCCTCGAATTCTCGATGGCGAACTTCGCCCGCGACCAGGACGGCCTGCGCGAGAAGTTCGCCACGAGCTTCGGCCCGGCCGCGTTCCAGAACGCGATCGAGCAGCAGGTGCGCACCAACATGAACTTCTTCGGCGACGCCATGAAGATGTTCACGGGCTTCTCCGGGGCCGGGCTGCCCGGCGCCACCAATGCGGGCGGCACGCCCGCCGTCGCCGCGGCCAAGCCGCTCGCCCCGGCACAGCCCTCCTCCAGCGAGCTCGACGACCTGAAGCGCCAGATGCTGGCGATGCAGGAGCGGCTGGAGGAATTGGCGAAGAAGTGAGGCGCCCCGCGCGCCTGCACCGCCCGCAAAGGTTGACGAACCGTTAACGCCGGTCCCAAGCTTGCACCGCCCGCACCGATCCGTGCGGAGGATGCGCGACATGGTCCGGATCGAGGCAACCCGCCGTCCCGCGACGGCACAGGGCTATCCCACCCGCGATGCGGCAGCGCCGGCCGAGGAGCCGGGGCGCGCTGTCGCCGTGCTGCCGGCGGCGGCTGGAGCCTCCGATCGCGCCGCCCCGCGCCGCGACGGACGTCCGCAGGCCGGCTTCGTCGCCCAGCTGATCGTCAGCGCCGATCCGAGCCTCGTGCCCTCGCGCTCCGAGCGGGCGCGGCGCGCCTGCGCGCTCTACGATGCCGCGGCACGGCAGGTCGCCTAGGGTCGCGCGCACGAAAAAGGCCGGCGCGGCCCTCGCCGCACCGGCCTCGAACGATCCCGCAGGAAAGCTCAGGCCTCGGCCGACTTCACCTTCAGGACCTGACGGCCGCGGTACATGCCGGTCTTCAGGTCGATGTGGTGGGGACGGCGCAGCTCGCCCGAATCCTTGTCCTCGACATAGGTCGGGGCCTTGAGGGCGTCGGCGGAGCGACGCATGCCGCGCCGCGAGGGGGAGGTCTTTCGCTTCGGAACGGCCATGACAACGATCCTTGAACTGGCGGATTGCGACGAAAGCGGCGCGCGGGCGGCTCCCCCTGGGTGAGGATCGCCTCATGCACCGCTTGATACGGAGATTCGAGGGCGCGCTTATAGCGGCCGCGGCGCACTCTGGCTAGAGCCCCCGCCGCATCGCCATGCACGGCACGGCCCCGGCGCGCTCGCAATCCCGTGACGTGCCAGCCTGTCGCACGTTAAGCCACGGTTCAACCAGGGAAGATCAGGTTTCGCGGCACCGGTTCCGTCCCAACCTCGCTTCGACGGGCCGCGTATCTTCGGGAGTACCGTCATGGTCTCGTCCACCAAATCCACGCTGCGCGCGCTCGCCGTCCTGACCGCGCTCCTCGGTACGCCAGCCCTCGCGCAGTCCCCGGCCCCCGCCACGCCGACGGCGCCGGCCAAGCCCGCCCCCGCGGCTCCGGCCGCGCCCGCCGCGCCGAAGGCCCCGAGCGCCCCCGTCGCCGGCGCGCCGAACGCGGCCAAGACCGCTCTGGTCGACCTCAACAGCGCCACCGCCGAGGAGCTCGACGCCCTGCCCGGCATCGGTACCGCCCGCTCCGCCGCGATCATCAAGGGCCGCCCCTATCGCGGCAAGGACGAGCTCGTCTCCAAGAAGATCATCCCGCAGAACGTCTATGACGGGATCAAGGACAAGGTCATCGCCAAGCAGAAGTGAGGCGACGAGGTCCCGGGCGCGCCGCGTCCGGGACCCTTGCGGGACCCTTGCCGGCCGCCCTCAGGCGCGGCCGGTCCCCTTCCCCGCCGGCACGGCTTGCGTGTCCCCGGCCTTGGCGCGCCTGCGCCGCCGGGCCAGCATGTTGAGGCCCTCGACGCCCGCCGAGAAGGCCATCGCGGTGTAGATGTAGCCCTTCGGCACGTGCGCCCCGAAGCCCTCCGCGATCAGCACCATGCCGATCATGATGAGGAAGCCCAGCGCCAGCATCACCACGGTGGGGTTGGCCGCGATGAAGCGCGAGAGCGGGTCGGCGGCGAGCAGCATCACGGTGACGGCGGCGATCACCGCGATCATCATGACCGGCACGTGCTCGGTCATGCCCACCGCGGTGATGATCGAATCGATCGAGAAGACGAGGTCGAGGAGCAGGATCTGGCCGATCGCCGCGGCGTAGCCGATGGAGGGGCCGCCCTTCTCCTCCTTCTGGCTCGGATCGACGCTCTCGTGGATCTCCTTGGTGGCCTTCCAGAGCAGGAACAGGCCGCCCGCGACCAGGATCAGGTCGCGCCAGGAGAAGGCCTTGCCGAACACCGTGAAGACCGGCTCGGTCAGGTGCACGATGAAGGCGACGGCGCCGAGCAGCGCGAGGCGCAGCACCAGGGCGAGGCCGATGCCGATGCGGCGGGCCTTCGGCTGCTGCTCCGGCGGCAGCTTGTTCGTCAGGATCGAGATGAAGATCAGGTTGTCGATGCCGAGCACCACCTCCATCACGACGAGGGTGGCGAGCGCGGCCCAGACGGCGGGATCCGCCGCCAGTTGGGTCAGGGACTCGAGCATGGATTGGGTCTCCGCATCCTGAATCTGTCCGGCGGGCAGGCACCGCCGGGGCGTCTCGAACAAAAGGATCTGTCGGGGGCTCGCCCGGAATTCCCGGCCGGGCCGCGCCCCGGGCGCCGTCTCATACGATATCCGGGTGATCCCTTCGGGATGGCGGATGTCGCCTTCGATGAAGCGCCGCGCGGTCTCAGATCGGCAGGAACCGGCCCGGCCGCGCCTCGGGCTCGGGCGCGAAGATCCGCAGCACCTTCGGCACCACCTTGAAATGGGCCGGCGTGTAGGTGGTCAGCTCGCCGTCCGTGTTCACGGGCCTGGGCTTGCGCGTGGCGAGGCGGACCTCGGTGGTCTTGAAGGCGCGCACGTCCTGCGCGCGCCCGTGCGTGCCGCGGCGGAGCGCCGGCAGCAGCGCGAGCAGGCGCCACCAATGGGCGACCTCCAGGCTGTAGAAGTCGAGCTTGCCGTCGTCGACGGTGGCGCCTTCCTCCACCGTCATGCCGCCGCCGTAATGGCGCCCGTTGCCGACCGAGGCCTGGATGGTGGTGACCTTCTCGACCTGCCCGTCATGCTCGATCGTGACCGTGAAGGGCCGCACGCGGCGCAGCACGCGCACGGCGGCCACCGCGTAGCCGAGCACGCCCCAGGTCTTCTTGGACTCGGCGGTGAGCTCGCCTGCCAGCTCCGCCGAGAAGCCGATGCTCGCCACGTTGAAATAGTAGTGCCCGTTGACCCAGCCGAGATCGACCGGCCGCGCCTCGGCCGTGGTGATCAGGCGCGCGGCGGCGAGCGGGTCGAGGGGGATGCCGAGGGAGCGGGCGAGGTCGTTGGCCGTGCCGAGCGGCAGGATACCGAGGGGCAGCCCGGTCTGGACGAGGGCCGCCGCCGCCGCGTTCATGGTGCCGTCGCCGCCGCCCAGGATCACGAGATCCACGCCGGACGCATGGGCCGTGATGACGTCGGTGCAATCGCCCGAGGCTTCGACCGGCTCGATGCCGCCCTGGCGCAGGATGTCGCGCACCGCGTCGAGGGAGAAGCCGCCGTTGCGGGCCTTCGCGTTGCAGACGAGGAGCGCGCGCCGCGGAGTCGCGCCGCCCGCGCTCAAGGCCGGCCTCCCGCGCGGGGCCGGGACCGGTCGAACGGAGTCGTGGAGACGATCAAGGGTCGGGCACTCCGGTGCGTTCGCGCCGCGTGAGCGAAGGCAGGGAAGCGGTCCGACATCACGGTCGACGCCTCGACCGCCAGAGGGGCCCGGACCCGGGTTGAGGGGAAACTTGGGCGTGACGCGGCCGAGCGCAACCCCGCCCCTGTGAATTCCCGTCACAGCGGGACGGCGGTGGATGTCGGGCATGATCGGCGAATCGCAGCCGCCGAGGGCCGGGCTTCTGCTAGGAAGGCGCCGGCGCCGGAACCCAGCGCTCCCCCGCCCGCGTTTCCCCCCGCATTTCTCTTTCGGCGTCTGCCCGGGCGCCGCTCCGGCATCCTTTTCGTTCGGCCGCTCCGGTGAACTCCATGCGCCCTGTCCGCCCCGCCAGCCTCGTCGCCCTGAGCCTGCTCCTCTCCGGGGGAGGGTTGGCGCCGTCGCTCGCCCAGACGGGCTGGGTCGATCCGCCCGCGCGCGGATCCGGACCGTCTCCCGCGCCCAAACCCGAGCCGACGCCCGGGGCGGCGCCGCGGGCCGAGCCCAAGTCTTCGCCGTCCGCCGAAGCCCCGCAGGCCGCGCCCGCGCGGCAGGCGGCCGAGCCGGCGGCGCGCCATGCCGAGCGGCGCTCGGCCCGCCACCGTCGCCCGGCCCGCCGCCTCGCGGAGACCCCGCCGCCGGCCCAGCCCGCGTTGCGGGCGGCCCCCGCACCTGCACCCGCTCCCGCCCCGGCGCCGGAGCCCCGCCTGACCGATTGGGCAGGCGCGGCGCAGGCGCTCGCGTCCGACTACCTCGACGTCGTCTCGGCGCCGGGCGCCCGGATGGTGAGCGAGGCGCCCCGCTTCTACGCCCCGCGCGTGCGCTTCTTCGGGCGCGACATGACCCTCGCCGCGGTGATGGCCGAGAAGCGCAGCTTCGTCCGGCGCTGGCCCGACCGCAGCTATGAGCCGCGGGGCATGCGCACCGCCTGCAACGGGGCGCTCGGCACCTGCATCGTGCGCGCACAGGTGGAGTTCCGGGCCGCGAGTCCCGACCGGGGCACCGTCTCGCGCGGCCTCGCCGAGCTGGTCCTGGAGGTGAGCCTCGCCGGTCCGCGGCCGACCATCGTCTCGGAATCGAGCCGCGTCCTGCGCCGCGGCAGCGGGGTGAGCGCGCTCGCCCCCGCCGGCCGGAGCGCCTGAGGGCTTCGTGCACCTCACAAAACTCCCGTTCGCTGGGAGTCCTCTCTCTGGCCGCGACGGCGCAGCGGGCGTTTTGTGAGAGACACTTATCCCCTTGGCGCCGCATGATCTTCACCGCCATCCGCCGCCGCTCTATCCCCTTGTGAACGCATGATGTTTCGGGAAGCCGGCATTTCCCTTATCCCGCATCATGGTCTAGATCGGGCCCATGGCAGTCACTGAGGCGGCATCGGCAGCGGAGACGGACGGCGCGAAGCCGGCCCGTCCGTTCCTCGACGGGATCGAGCGCGCGGGCCTGCGCGACAGGATCCGCGCGGAGATCGAGCGGCGCCGCCCGAAGCCCGTAGCCCTGCGCACCCTCGAGCTTCTCGCCGTCGCCGCAGTGGAGCCCGTCGAGGACGAGCCGGGCTACCGGGTGATCGACCGGCTCGGGGAGCCGCGCCGCCATCCGGACGAGGCGGCGGGCGGTCCCGGCCGGCCGCTGACGCTGGCGGAGCTCGTCGACGAGATCGCCGCGCGGCATCCCGACCTGTTCCTGCCCGCGCCGCCCCCCGAGCCCGAGCCGGAGCCGGCCCAGGAATCGGCGCTCGCCCACGGCGCCTCCGAGATGCGGGCCGCCACCGCGCGTTTCGTCGAGACCCAGTCCGAGCGGGCCCGGGCGCTCGCCGAGCGCTCCTCCGAGCAGGGGCGGGCGCTGGCGCATTCGGCCGCCGCGGGCCTCGCCGCCTTCCGGGCGCGCGTCGAGGCGCGCCGGACGGGCGGCGGCTTTCACGGCGGCGGCCTTCGCGACCGCTTCGGCGACCACACGCAGCGCCGCTGGATCGCGGGCGGGGCCGGCGCGCTCCTCGCCATGATCGTGGCGGCCGGGCTCGTCGTCGGCCTGCGCGAGGGCGGCGAGCCGGACGAGACGCCGACGCGGACCGCCGAGGCGCCGCAGGCGGCCAAGCCCTCCGACAGATCCGCCGACAAGCCCTCCGCCGCGCGGCCCGCCGAGCCGCCGCCCGAGACGGAGACCCCCACCGAGATGCCGGAGCAGCCGCGCCCGGCGCCCAACGCCGTCACCGGCCAGGCCCAGGTGATCGACACCGCGACCCTGCGGCTCAACGGCAAGCTGGTGCGCCTGTTCGGCGTCGAATGGGTGCGCGGCGGCCAGGCCGACGAGCTCACCCGCTACATCAACAACCGGCCCGTGACCTGCCAGCCGGTTCCCGGCAGCGAGAACCAGCTCTGCCAGATCGAGGGCCGCGACCTCTCCGAGGTGGTGCTGTTCAACGGCGGCGGCCGCGCCTCGCCCGAGGCGACGCCCGAGCTCGTGGCGGCCGAGGACCACGCCCGCAGCGAGCGCCTCGGCGTCTGGAAGCGCTGACCGGCCCAGTGGTCGGCCCAGTGGTCGCCCCCTTGCGCCCACGCTTTCGCTCCGCCTCTATGCGGGCGAGAGCGGGGAGGGGACGATGGATCTGTCGGTAGGCCTGAGCGTGTTCGCCGTCGTCGTGGCGGTGCTCGTGATCATGACGCTCGCGGCCGGCATCAACATCGTGCCGCAGGGCCACGTCTATACGGTGGAGCGCTTCGGTCGCTACGCCCGCAACCTCGATGCCGGGCTCGGCCTGATCACGCCCTTCGTCGAGCGGATCGGGCGGCGGGTCAACATCATGGAGCAGGTGATCGAGGTCCCGAGCCAGGAGGCCTTCACCCGCGACAATGCCGGGGTCACCATCGACGCGGTGGTGTTCTATCAGGTGCTCGACGCGGCGCGCGCCTCCTACGAGGTCTCGAACCTCGAGGTCGCGATGATGACGCTGACGATGACCAACATCCGCACCGTCGTCGGCTCGATGGATCTCGACCAGCTCCTCTCGCACCGCGACGAGATCAACGAGCGCCTGCTGCGGGTGATGGATGCGGCGGCCTCGCCCTGGGGCGTGAAGATGACCCGCATCGAGATCAAGGACATCGTGCCGCCGGCCGACCTCGCCGGCGCCATGGCCCGGCAGATGAAGGCCGAGCGCGAGAAGCGCGCCTCGGTGCTCGAGGCGGAGGGCCAGCGACAGGCCGAGATCCTGCGGGCGGAGGGGCGCAAGCAATCGGCCATCCTCGAGGCGGAGGGACGGCGCGAAGCCGCCTTCCGCGACGCCGAGGCCCGCGAGCGCGCCGCCGAGGCCGAGGCCAAGGCGACGAGCCTCGTCAGCGAGGCCATCGCCAAGGGCGATCTTTCGGCGGCTAATTTCTTGGTCGCCGAGAAGTACATCGAGGCGGTGCGGGCGCTCGCCACCGCGCCGAACCAGCGCGTCGTCGTGGTGCCCCTGGAGGCCGCGGCGCTGGCCGGCACCCTCGGCGGCATCGCCGAGATCGCCCGCGGCGTGTTCGGCGAGGGCGCACCCCGCCGGGCCGGGCAGCCGCCGAACGTCGCCACCCCGCCGCGGTCCTGACATGCCGGCCGCCCTTGCCGCCCTCGTCGCCTCCCTCGGCTCGGCATGGCTCTGGATCATCGGCGGCCTCGTGCTCGCGGGGGCCGAGATCCTGCTGCCCGGCATCTTCCTGATCTGGCTCGGGCTCGCCGCCCTGCTGACCGGCCTCGGCGCCGCCCTGCTGCCGATGCCCTGGCAGGCGCAGGTCCTCGTCTGGGCCGTGCTGTCGCTGGCGAGCGTGGCGCTCGCCACGCGCCTGAACCGGCGCCGCGCGGAGCCGGTCCTCAACCGGGCCGACCGCGGGCTGGTTGGGCGCGACGCGGTGCTGGCCGAGGCGATCGTGGGCGGGGCCGGGGCATTGCGCCTCGACGACACCTATTGGCGGGTCAGCGGCCCGGACCTGCCGGCGGGGACGCGGGTGCGGATCACGGGCCTCGCCGGGACGGTGCTGGTGGTGGCAGCGGCGTAGGCGTCGCGTCCGTCACACGAGACCTGCGTCGAGGCCGAGTGCCGTCCCCGCCTAGGCGAGCTTTCGGTCCAGCGTGGCCAGCGCGACGCCCGCCTCGGCGGCGATGGCGAGGTGCAGGGCATCTCCGGCCCGCAATCCGAACCGGCTCTGGTCGGCGAAGCGCGCCGCCGTCCGGAACTGCCGGCCGGAGATCGGCAGGTTTCGAAACGATGCGGCCGACACCCTTTGGAACAGGGCAAGCACCGTTTCCTGCTGCCCGGGCAGGAGATGTCCCATCCGCACCTTGATCGAGAGCGCCGCCGAGAACTCGGTCACCACCCAATCGCTGATCGTCAGGTCGCCCGGCGTCTGAGCGGCGAGCCAAGCCTGCATCCGGGCGGTCTCCGCCTCATGCGTCAGGGCCGCGACGAGGATCGAGGTATCCAGATAGGGCATCGGCTGCGCCGAGCGTCAGTACCGGCTGCCGTCCCGTATCTCGCGGAGGAGAAACCCGGCACTCAGATCCGCGTGCGGCAAGGTCTCGGTGACCGCCCTCAGCGCTTCGGGATCGACCGGCCGCAGGCCCTGCTCGGCGGCCGTCAGCTGCGCCACCGCTTTCCCGCGACGGGTGATCGTCACCGTATCGCCGGCCGCGACGCTGTCGATCAGGGCGCTCAGATGCGCCTTCGCTTCCGCCAAGCTGACCCGTGTCATCGCAGCACCGACATGACCATCCGGATGGTCATATAAGGCTTTTCCGCGCTGTCTGGAAAGGAGAGGCGATCGCCGGGCCGTCCGAAAGGAAAGGCCGGATCGTTCCGGCCCTCCCCGTCTCGAAGGAGGCTACTGCCGCGGCGCCTGGGTCGCGCCGTGGTTGCCGAGGCCGACGCCGGTATTCTCGCTGCGGCCGGTGCCGCCGCCCATGTTGCCGGAGCCGCCCACGCGGCCGGGCGGGTTCACCGTGCCCGTGCTGCTGCCGGGGCTGTCCGTCGTCGTGGAGCGGTCGAGGCCCGGTGCCGTGCGCGTGGCGCCGGGCGTGGCGGTGCCCGGTGCGGTCTGGGCGAGAGCGAGGCCCGGGAGCGCGACGAGGGCGGCAGCGAGAACAAGCGTGGTGCGCATGGCGGATCGTCCCTTCCTGTGATCGTCGTGAAGGGCCAACGCCCCGGCCCTGCGATCGTTCGAAGATATCCGCCCGCGATAACGAGCCGGCAAAAAGAAAGGGGCCGGATCGCTCCGGCCCCTCTCGGTCCCAGCAGGGAAGGGCGCCTCAGGCGCGCTTCTTCTGGTCCTTCTCGTCGACCTCCTGGAAGTCGGCGTCGATGACGTCGTCCTTCTTGGCCTCGCCTTGAGCGCCCGCCGCGGCGGCGTCGGGGCCGGCGGCCTGGCTCGCGGCGTACATCGCCTCGCCGAGCTTCATCGAGGCCTGCATCAGGTCCGTGGTGCGGGCCTTGATGGTCTCGACATCCTCGCCCTCGAGTGCGGTCTTGAGCGCGGTGATCGCGGTCTCGATGCCGTCACGATCCGCCTGCGAGACCTTGTCGCCGTACTCCTTCACCGACTTCTCGGTGGAGTGGACGAGGCTCTCGCCCTGGTTCTTCACCTCGACGAGCTCGCGGCGCTTCTTGTCCGCCTCGGCATTGGCCTCGGCGTCCTTGACCATCTTCTCGATATCCGCGTCCGAGAGGCCGCCCGAGGCCTGGATGCGGATCTGGTGCTCCTTGTTCGTCGCCTTGTCCTTGGCCGTCACGTTGACGATGCCGTTGGCGTCGATGTCGAACGTCACCTCGATCTGCGGCATGCCGCGCGGGGCCGGCGGGATGCCGACGAGGTCGAACTGGCCGAGCAGCTTGTTGTCGGCCGCCATCTCGCGCTCACCCTGGAAGACCCGGATCGTGACCGCGTTCTGGTTGTCCTCGGCGGTGGAGAAGACCTGGGACTTCTTGGTCGGGATGGTGGTGTTGCGGTCGATGAGCCGGGTGAACACGCCCCCCAGCGTCTCGATGCCGAGCGAGAGCGGGGTGACGTCGAGGAGCAGCACGTCCTTCACGTCGCCCTGGAGTACGCCCGCCTGCACCGCGGCGCCGATGGCCACGACCTCGTCCGGGTTCACGCCCTTGTGCGGCTCCTTGCCGAAGAAGGCCTTCACCACCTCCTGCACCTTCGGCATGCGGGTCATGCCGCCGACCAGCACCACCTCGTCCACCTCGGAGGCCGAGACGCCGGCATCCTTCAGCGCCTTGCGGCAGGGCTCCATCGTGCGCTGCACGAGGTCGTCCACGAGGCTCTCGAACTTGGCGCGCGAGAGCTTCAGCGCGAGGTGCTTCGGCCCGGTGGCGTCGGCGGTGATGTAGGGCAGGTTGATCTCGGTCTGGGTGGCCGAGGACAGCTCGATCTTGGCCTTCTCGGCGGCCTCCTTGAGGCGCTGCAGGGCGAGCTTGTCCTTGGTCAGGTCGATGCCCTGCTCGCGCTTGAACTCGGCCGTCAGGTACTCGACCACGCGGTTGTCGAAGTCCTCGCCGCCGAGGAAGGTGTCGCCGTTCGTCGACTTCACCTCGAACACGCCGTCGCCGATCTCGAGGATCGAGACGTCGAAGGTGCCGCCGCCGAGGTCGTAGACCGCGATGGTGCCGGACTTCTTCTTGTCGAGGCCGTAGGCCAGGGCGGCGGCCGTCGGCTCGTTGATGATGCGCAGCACCTCGAGGCCGGCGATCCGGCCGGCATCCTTGGTGGCCTGGCGCTGGGCGTCGTTGAAGTAGGCGGGGACCGTGATCACGGCCTGCGTGACCGGCTGGCCGAGATGCGACTCGGCGGTCTCCTTCATCTTCTGCAGGGTGAAGGCGGAGATCTGGGAGGGCGAGTACTTCTTGCCGTCCGCCTCGACCCAGGCGTCGCCGTTGTCGCCCTTGACGATCTTGTAGGGCACCAGGCCCTTGTCCTTCTGCGTCATCGGGTCGTCGTAGGTGCGGCCGATGAGGCGCTTGATGGCGAAGAAGGTGCGCTCCGGATTCGTGACCGCCTGGCGCTTGGCCGGCTGGCCGACGAGGCGCTCGCCCTCGTCCGTGAAGGCGACGATGGAGGGCGTGGTGCGGGCGCCTTCCGAGTTCTCGATGACCTTGGGCTGCGTGCCTTCCATGACGGCCACGCAGGAATTCGTGGTGCCCAAGTCGATGCCGATGACTTTACCCATGGTGGGATCCCTCTGTTGGTTCGTATTCAAGCAGACCGCCGAGCCCCGAAGCAGCTCGGCCCATGGCGGTGCGACGTGAGGTGATGTGCGTCCGGGAGCGAGGGCGGATCAAGGGCCGCAGACGGCGAAAAACCCGCGCTTAATCCCGTGTCGGAGCGGATATAAGGAGGCGACTTTCCGGCCGCAAGGCGAAGCCGCACGACCCGTGCCGACTTCCTGCGATGGGCCGCATCCCTTTGGGGTGCCAGCGATATCGACGCCATCGCGGCGTCATTCGCGGGATCGGCGCCGTGCATTTTGTTGCCGCGCTGCCACGCCCGCGCCATCGATGGCGTGTTAACGTTCGCGTGCGGCTTCCCGCTTCTCGGCCCACCCGCTCGAAGGACTCGATGCGTCCGACCCGCAGCCTCCTGATCCCGCTCCTGTGCCTCGGCGCCGCGACGAGCCTCGCCCCCGCGGCGCAGGCGCAGAACTTCTTCGAGGAGCTGTTCGGGATCGGCCGCGCGGCCCGGCCTCCCGTTCCCCCGCGCGGCGTGCCGACCGCACCGCCGCCCCAGCCCGGCGAGCCGCTGCCCGCCGATCCCAACGCCCCCCCGCCCGCCGCCGAGGCGCCGCGCCCGGCCGCGCCGCCCAAGCCCGTGGTGCTGAAGGCCCCGAGCGAGGACGCGATCCTCGGCCAGGAGCTGCAGCTCAACGGCCTCTCGGGCAAGCTGAAGCTGGAGCGCGCGGGCACGGCGGCCACCGTCCGGATCAGCCTGCCCGGCACCAAGGTCTCGCAGCCGACCGAATCCTGCACCGTGCCGCTCGCCAACGGCAGCCCGGTCACCCTCTCCTCGGAAGGGCGGCCCGAGGGCGTGCCGCGCTTCGAGGCGGCGGGGGCGGAATGCCCGCTCCGCTTCGAGGTGACCGAGGGCGGCGTCTTCGTCTCGACGCTGGGCAATTCCGGCCCGCTCTGCACCTTCACGGCGGCCGATTGCGCCACCACGCCGAACGGCCTCTGGGGCCCGGCCGCCGCCGGGCTGATCCCGCGCTCGGCCGAGTTCGACACCGCCCGCGGCGTCGCCGACAAGGCGGTGCGCGACAATTACAAGCTGATGACCCAGCGGGCGCGCCGCGAGGATGTCCGCCCGATCGTCACCGAGCAGGCCGCCTTCTCCGCCGACCGCGAGCAGGTCTGCCGCACCTATGCCCGCGAGGGCGCGCACGGCTTCTGCCACCTGCGCTTCAGCGAGAACCGGGCGCTCGCCCTGGCGACGCGCCTCGGCGTGAACACCGCCGCCGCGGCGCCGACCGCGACGACGGCGACGCCCCGCCCGCGCCGCAAGCCGGCCGTCGAGGGCATGAACCCGGATGCGCCGGGCGCCGGCGCCCCGCTCGCCGAGTAAAGGGTCGAGAGGGGTCAGCCCTCTCGCGGGTCCAGGGCAGCGCCCCGGGGCTTCAAGCCAGGGCTCCGCCCCGGCGCCCCGCCAAAGGGATGATCCCTTTGGGATCCCCGGTCGTGATCAGCCTTCCGGATAGTGCCGGCCCAGTACCTCGCGCACGCGGGCGACCATCTCGCTCTCCGGGCAGGAGAACTGGGCCGGGCGCGCGGCCTTCCACTCGGCGTTGCTGGCGATGTTCTCGGCGGCGCGGGCGCCCTCGATCAGGTCCTTCACCTGGACCTCGTTGGCGGCGCGCTCGTTCGAGCCCTGGATGATCGCCACCGGCGCCCGGCGGCGGTCGGCATATTTCATCTGCGCCTTCATGCCGGCCCCGCCGAGATAGAGCTCGGCCCGGATGTCCTCGGCGCGCAGGGCCGTCACCAGGCGCTGGTAGTCGGCGATGTTCTCGCGGTCGAGCACCAGCACCACGACGGGGCCGGGCTTGCGCGCCCCGCCCAGCAGCGGGCTGCCGACGAGCTGGAGCGCCGAGAACAGGCGCGAGACGCCAATCGAGAAGCCCGTCGCCGGCACCGGCTCGGAGCGGAAGCGCCCGACGAGGCCGTCGTAGCGCCCGCCGCCCGCCACCGAGCCGAAGCGGACCACCTGGCCCTCCTCGTTGGTGACGGGGAAGGTCAGCTCCGCCTCGTAGACGGGGCCGGTATAGTATTCGAGCCCGCGCACCACGCTGGCATCGGCGCGGATCCGGTCGTGGCCGTAGCCGGCGGCCTCGCAGAGCCGCATGATGGCGTGGAGCTCCGCGATGCCCTCGCGGCCGGTCTCGGACGTGCCGACGACATCCTGCCAGGAGCGGAAGAACTGCTCCCAGAAGGCGAGCCGGTCGGCGCCCGCATCGGCGGAGGGCTGGAAGGCGACATAGGCCAGGATGCGCTGGATCTGCTCGTCCGAGAGGCCCGCGCCCCTGGTGAAGTCGCCGCTCTCGTCCTTGCGGCCCGCCCCGAGCAGCTGGCGCACGCCGTCGGCGCCGAGGCGGTCGAGCTTGTCGATGGCCCGCAGCACGGTCAGGCGCTGGGGGGCCTTGTCGGCGCCGGCGAGGCCGATCGCCTCCATGACGCCGTCGAGCACCTTCCGGTTGTTGACCTTGATCACGTACTGGCCGGCAAGCCCCAGCTTGTCGAGGGTGTCGGCCATCAGCATGCAGGTCTCGGCATCGGCCGCGACGGAGGCGGCGCCGACGATGTCGGCATCGAACTGCATGAACTGGCGGAAGCGCCCCGGGCCCGGCTTCTCGTTGCGGAAGACGTAGCCGGCGCGGAAGCTGCGATAGGGCTTCGGCAGCGCGTCGAAATTCTCGGCGACGAAACGGGCCAGCGGCGCGGTGAGGTCGTAGCGGAGCGAGAGCCAGGATTCGTCGTCGTCCTGGAACGAGAACACGCCCGCGTTCGGCCGGTCGAGGTCGGGCAGGAACTTGCCGAGCGACTCGGTGTACTCGACGAAGGGCGTCTCCAGCGCCTCGAACCCGTAGAGCTCGAAGGTCTCGCGGATGCGCTCCAGCATCCGGCCCTGCGCCGCGATCTCGTCCTCGCGCCGGTCGACGAAGCCGCGCGGCAGGCGCGGCTTCAGGGTGTCGCCCTTCTCACCAGCCTTCTTGGCATCGGCCTTGGACATGTCGGGACTTCGCTTCGTATCGGGGACAGAGTTTCCCGGGCTCTATCGCAGGGTGGAGGGAGGCGGCAACCGCCCGCTCAATACGGGGCGGTCAGCTTCAGCACGAGGAGGGCGGCGAGGCTCAGCACCGCGATCGGGATCTGGAGCGGGCGCAGCCGCGCGAAGAACAGCGGCGCCTCACCGCGGCGCGCCGCGATCGGGTCGAGCACCGCGACCGCCACGTAGCCGGCGATCAGCAGGTCGAGGGCGACCACGCGGTTGCCGAGAATCACCACGGTGAGGAGCGCGCCGAGGCCGAGGCAGAACAGGCCGAACATGGTCGCGATCTGGAGGAGGCGCGGGCCCCCGGGTGTGCGGAAGCTGACGCCGCGGCGCACGCCCGAGAGGAACAGCAGGATCGCCGCGCCGTAGAGGATCGTGGCGAGCAGGATCAACTCGTCCCACATGCCCCGCTGCCACCATGCGGCGGCGGCGCCGGCGGCGAACGGCAGCATCGGCCCGTAGCCGAACACCACGCTGAGCCAGGGCGTCTCGCGCGGCTCATGGGCGGTCAGGGTACGTCCGGTGGCGTCCTCGATCATGGCCGGCATCGTCAGGAATCTCGCAATTGTCGCCCGCCCCCCACCATAGAGGGACGCAACAGGCAGGCGACCGCCCGGTTCCGACTCTCGACGTTTCGTGACGGACCTGTTGCCCCCCGGCCTCAGGCCGGCTGGGCGGCGGCGCGGGCCTGCCGGCGCCGCGAGCGGCGGCCGGGCTCGGGCGTCGCGTCGAGCCAGATCACCAGGGCCAGCGCGGCGAGCGCCGGGGCGCCCAGCGCCAGGAACGCGCCGGACCAGCCGAGCACCGACTGGGCGAGGCCGCCATACCAGGCGGAGAGCGCGCCGCCGATGCCCTGCACCGCGTTGACCGTGCCCAAGGCCGTCTGGGTCCGGCCCGAGCCCCAGGTCAGGTCGGCCACCACCACGGGCACGGCCACGCCGACGATGCCCGACGCCACCCCGTCCAGGATCTCGGCCGAGATCAGCCAGAGGGGATCGTCGATATAGGCCGAGAGCAGGGCGCGCAGCGGCAGCACCGCGAAGGCGACGAGGAGGAGCTTGCGCCGCCCGCTCCGGTCGGCGAGCGAGCCCGCGAACAGGGCCACCGGCACCATCACGAGCTGGGCCACCATCACGTAGCGCGCGGTCCAGGTGGTGGCGTCGGCGGCGGTGGCCACGAGCTTCTGGCCGAGCAGCGAGAGCATGCCGCCATTGCCGAGGTTGAACAGGGTGAGCGCCACGGCGAGGACGAGGAGCTTGCGGTTGCCCACCACGCTCGTCCAGCCGGCGCGCGCGGGCTGCTCGTCGCCCTCCTCCTTCCAGCCCACCGCCCGGCGCTCGTTGTAGCAATGGCCGGGCGTGGTCACGGTGGCCACGATCGCCAGCACCGCCATGGCGCCGAGCACCCAGAAGGCCACCGCCGCGCCGAACCAGCCGGTGCCGAGGCTGATCAGGCCCGCCGCCAGCAGGATGCCGAGATGGTTGAAGGCCTGGTTGCGGCCCTGCTGCATCGGGAAGCGGTCCTTGCCGACGATGCCGAGCGTCAGCGCCGTCACCGCGGGCAGGAGCAGGGTGCCGCCGGCGGCGGCGATCATCTGCGCGGCGAAGACCCCGCCGAAGCTGCGCACCGGCAGGAGCGCGAGCGTGCCGCACAGGATCGCGCCGCAGGCCAGCGCGATCAGCAGGCGCGGGCGCCCGAGCCGGTCGACGAGGGCGCCGAAGGGGCCGCTGAGCAGGAGCGCGCCGACGCCGACGAGGGTGGTCACGAGGCCGACGCGCGCCGGGCTCCACGAGGCGGCGCCGGCGAGCCAGGTGCCGAGGAATGGGCCGAGCCCGCCCTGGATGTCACCGGTGAAGACGTTGATGAGCGCGAGATGGCTTGTGGCGAGCATGCGGTCCTTGAGGTCGCGTCCCTTGCGAGCCCGGCCTACGGCCAAGCCCCCCTTGTCCGGCTGAAACGCCGTGGGCCGCCTCAGGGTTGGCCGCGGATCGCATAAAAAATCCCCGGCCTGCCGTCGCAGGCCGGGGCGAACCGGAAAACCGTGGATCTGGCCGCGATCAGGAGGCGAGCGGGCCGGCCCCTTGCGCGCCCTGCGCCTCGAACGCCTTCTGGCGGTAGAGGCCGACGAAATCGATCGGGTCGATGTAGAGGGGCGGGAAGCCGCCGTTGCGCACCGCCTCGGCCACGATCTGGCGGGCGAAGGGGAAGAGCAGGCGCGGGCACTCGATCATCACCGCCGGATGCAGCTGGTCCTGCGGGATGTTCAGCATGCGGAAGATGCCGGCATACTTCAGGTCGAAGGCGAACAGGACGTCGTTGTTGATCTTGGCGTCGCCCTCGAGGGTCAGCTCCACCTCGAAGTCGGTCGCCGAGAGCTGCTGCGCGTTGACGTTGACCTGGATGTTGATCTGCGGGCCCTGGCCCTCCTGCGGCTGCAGGGAGCGCGGCGCGTTCGGGTTCTCGAAGGAGAGGTCCTTGGCGTATTGCGCGAGCGCGTTGATGGTGGGCGCCTCGCCCTGCGGCGCGCCGCCGTTGCCGTTCGGTGCCGGAGAGTCGGCCATGGCGGTATCCTCCTCGAAGAAAGCGTTCGCGCCCGGTCCGTCCGGATCGGGCAGGTCGTGGGGCGCTGCCTCAGCGCAACGGCTCAGATCTCGGGCCCGCAGAGACCCGGTCGGGGCAGGCCGCTAACACGCCCGTCCGGTGCGGACAAGCGACCGCCGGGCCCGCGCTTGAGCCTGCACCTGGGCCCGCACCGCGACGACGCGGCGCGGGGGGGCGCAGGGACGGATCTCGATCTCCCGCGCGTCTTGTCTGGAACAGGCCATGAAGATGTCCCATATGCCCTTGAAGGTCGGGTCCGTGCCCGGCGCCATCCGGCTCGATCCTTGCGCGAGGGTCGGATAAGTGCACCTCACAAAGCTCCCGGGGCGCCGGCAAGCCCCGGCCTCCGGCCGGCGGCGCAGCGGGAGCTTTGTGAGAGACACCCAGAGCAGTCCGTGCGATGACTGCCCGGACCCCGTCCGGCGCGGCGCCGCGCGGGAGACGGATACAGTCCGCCCCTCGCGGGCGCTGCTCGGGATTCTTCGCGGAATGCTCTGGCCGGCCGGCTTCCGGCAGCCGCCATCGGATCGGTGATGCAGGATACCTTCGACCTTACGACCATCATCTTCCTGGCGCTCGCGGTCTTCGTGATCTGGCGCCTGCGCTCCGTGCTCGGCCAGAAGACGGGGGCCGAGCGCTCGCCCTTCAAGCCGGTCGAGCGCAGCCGCACCGAGCCCACGGGCAACCGCGGCGAGGGCGACAACGTGGTGCGCCTGCCCGGCGCCGACCGGGTGATGCAGGCCGAGCGCACCCAGGCCGCGGCGAACGCGCCGGCCCGCGACTGGCGCGGCATCGCCGAGCCCGGCTCCGAGGTGGCCCGCGGGCTGGAGGCGGCGGTGCAGGCCGAGCCCGGCTTCGACCCGCGCACCTTCCTCGAAGGAGCGAAGGGGGCCTACGAGGCGATCATGATCGCCTTCGCCAAGGGCGACCGGAAGACCCTGCGCGCGCTCCTTTCGAAGGAGGTCGGCGAGGCCTTCGAGCGGGCGATCTCCGAGCGCGAGCGCAACAAGCAGACGCTCGAGACCACCTTCGTCTCGATCGACAAGGCCGAGATCGTGGCGGTGGAGGTGCGCAACCGTGTCGCCCAGATCACCGTCCGCTTCATCTCGAACCTGATCACCGCCACCCGCGACGCCAGCGGCGCCGTGATCGACGGCAGCGCCGAGACGGTGGTCGAGGTTCCCGACATCTGGACCTTCGCCCGGACGCTCGGCTCGCGCGACCCGAACTGGCAGCTCGTCGCCACCGAGGCGGGCGCCTGACTCCCTTCGTGGCCCCGCCGTGCCGAGACTGAGCCCATGCGGCGGCCGCCTCGCCGCGGCCGCCCTCCTCGCGAGCGTCCTGCCCGGCCCGGCCGCCGACGCGGCCGGGCCGCTTCGCGTCGGCGAGGCGCGTCTGGAGCCGGTCGCGCCGGCCGACCTGCCGGGCTTTCCCGGGGCCGATCCGGGCGCGGCCCTCGACGCCTTCCGCCGGGTCTGCGCCGCCCCGCCCGCCAGCCCGATCTCCCCGACGGCGACCGGCTCGGCCGCCGACCTCGCCGCGGCCTGCGCGGAGGCTGGCGCTCTCGCGCCCGCCGGGGCGGCCCGCTTCTTCGCCGAGCGCTTCGACGCCTACCGCGTGGTGCGCCCGCCCGAGGCCGCGGGCGGTCCCGAGCGCCGCTCCGGCTTCCTCACCGGCTATTTCGAGCCAGAGCTCGCGGGCTCCCTGGAGCCGGGACCGGACTACACCGCCGCCGTCCTCGCCCGGCCGGACGACCTCGTCGGCCTCAATCCCGGCGAGACCCGGCCCGGGCTCGACCCCGCCTTGCGCGCCGCGCGCGCGGTGGACGACCGGCTGGAGCCCTATCCCGACCGGGCGGCGATCGAGGACGGGGCGCTGGGGGCCCGCGCCAGGCCGCTGCTCTGGCTGCGGGACGGGGTCGACCTTCTCGTGCTGCAGGTGCAGGGCTCGGGGCGGGTGCGCCTGCCGGACGGGCGCTCGGTGCGCGTGCTCTATGACGGCCGCAACGGCCGCCCCTACACCTCGGTCGCCAAGCTCATCGTGCAGGCGGGGCACCTGCCCCTCGAAGGGCTGACGCTGGCCCGCTGGACCGCGTGGCTGCGCGCCAACCCGGAGACGGCGCGCCGGCTGATCCGCGCGAACGCCTCCTACATCTTCTTCCGCCTGGCCCCGGTCGAGGATCCGGCCCTCGGGCCGGTCGGCGCGGCCGGCGCGCCCCTCAAGCCCGGCCGCAGCATCGCGGTCGACGCCAATCTCTGGCGCTACGGCCTGCCCTTCTGGCTGGAGGGGCGGCTTCCGGGCGGGGCATCGGGCGAGGCCGGCCGGCTCGTGGTGGCGGCCGATACCGGCTCGGCCATCGTCGGCCCGGCGCGGGGCGACCTCTATGTCGGCACCGGTGCCGAGGCCGGGGCGGCGGCCGGGGACCTGCGCGACGCGGTCGGCTTCGTGGTGCTTCTGCCGAAGCCCGCCTCCGATCCGAGCGGACGCTGAGGGCGGCGATGCGGCGGCCCCGGCGCCCACGGACGCTCAGCGGCGAGGAGGCCCGGCTCTGGGCCGAGATCGCCAAGCTGATCACCCCCTTGCGCGGACGGGCCCGGCCGCCCGCGCCGGACGCGGACGCCTCCCAGCCGAGCGCGACGCTGGCGCCGGGCCTGACCGCCAAAGCCGCGCTCAAGCCCGCCGCGAAAGCGGGAGCGAAGGCGGGGCCGGCCAAGCCGGTCCGCGCGCCGAAGAAGGCGCCCCCGTTGCCGGCCCGGACCGCGACGGCCGCGCCCTACCAGGCGCCGCCCCAGCTGCCCCGCCCGGCCGCGGGGATCGACCGGCCCGAGCGGATGGCCCTGCGCCGCGGCACCCTGCCAATCGAGGCGCGGATCGACCTGCACGGGATGTACCAGACGGAGGCGCATGCCGCGCTCACCGGCTTCATCCTGCGGGCGCGCGCGGCCGGCCATGCCCATGTCCTCGTGGTCACCGGCAAGGGCGGCCCCGATTTCCACGAGGCCTTCGCGGAGCGCGGGGTGCTGCGCCGCAGCGTCCCGCACTGGCTGCGCGGGCCGGAACTGCGCGGCATCGTCCTCGGCTTCGAGGAGGCGGCCCGGCACCATGGCGGCTCCGGCGCGCTCTACGTGCGCCTGCGCCGCCGCTGAGACCGCGCCGGCCTCACCAGCGCATCGTGCGGTAGCGGCAGGTGCGGCCGTTGTCCTGGAAGCCCGCCGGGCAGCGGCGGACGCAAGCCCCGGCGGCGTATTTGAGCGGCGGCCGGCAGGCGTTCCGGAACTGGCGGCCGTACTGGTAGGCTGGGCCGGGCTCTCCGCCGCGGCGGGGAGGGGCATTGCGCAGGACAGTCCCGCGACCGCCAGGAGGAAGGCGGTGCGGGCGAAGGGAGGGATCATCTGGAGGCTCGGGGCAAGCGGGATCGTCGCTCAACGCCGCACGGGCCGCCGGGTTCGCCAGCCCTACGGCGCCCGGGAGGGACTTGAGCCGGCGTGGAAAACACGCTAAGCCCTCACGGCCCTCCTAGAAAATAAAAGCCGCACCGCATCCGCGAGTCTGACAAGGCTCGATCCCCACGATGCCATGGGTTCCGCCGCACGGCGCGCGTGAGCCCGAATGCCCGGCGCCTCCGCCAGGAGCCCGGCGCGGATCTTCCCCACCGAACCACCCTTCGCATTCTCAAGCCTCCGTCGGTTCAACACACCCATGACCGTACAATCCGACGCCCTCGTGCCGGCAGACCTGCCCGCAGATTCCACCATCGCCGCGGCCGAGCTCGAAGGCATGCGCGAGGTCAAGCTCCAGGACCTCAAGTCCAAGACGCCGACCGAGCTCATCACCTTCGCCGAGGAGGTCGAGGTCGAGAACGCCTCGACCATGCGCAAGCAGGAGCTGATGTTCGCCATCCTGAAGCAGCTCGCTGCCAAGGAGGTCGAGATCATCGGCTCCGGCACCGTCGAGGTGCTGCAGGACGGCTTCGGCTTCCTGCGCTCCTCCGACTCGAACTACCTGCCGGGTCCGGACGACATTTACATCTCGCCGACCCAGATCCGCCGCTTCGGCCTGCGCACCGGCGACACCGTCGAGGGCCCGATCCGCGGCCCCAAGGACGGCGAGCGCTACTTCGCGCTGCTCAAGGTCAACACGATCAATTTCGAGAACCCCGAGAAGATCAAGCACAAGGTTCACTTCGACAACCTGACGCCGCTCTTCCCCACGAAGCGGTTCAAGCTGGAGCTGGAGAACCCGACCAAGAAGGACTTCTCGCCCCGGATCATCGACATCGTCGCGCCGATCGGCAAGGGCCAGCGCGCGCTGATCGTGGCGCCGCCGCGCACGGGTAAGACCGTGCTGATGCAGAACATCGCCCAGTCGATCACCCTCAACCATCCCGAGTGCTACCTCATCGTGCTGCTCATCGACGAGCGCCCGGAGGAGGTCACCGACATGCAGCGCTCGGTGAAGGGCGAGGTCATCGCCTCGACCTTCGACGAGCCGGCCACCCGCCACGTGCAGGTCGCCGAGATGGTCATCGAGAAGGCCAAGCGCCTCGTGGAGCACGGCCGCGACGTCGTCATCCTGCTCGATTCGATCACCCGCCTCGGCCGCGCCTACAACACGGTGGTGCCGTCCTCCGGCAAGGTGCTCACCGGCGGCGTCGACGCCAACGCCCTGCAGCGCCCGAAGCGCTTCTTCGGCGCGGCCCGCAACATCGAGGAGGGCGGCTCGCTCTCGATCATCGCCACCGCGCTGATCGACACCGGCTCGCGCATGGACGAGGTGATCTTCGAGGAGTTCAAGGGCACCGGCAACTCCGAGATCATCCTGGACCGCAAGGTCTCGGACAAGCGCATCTTCCCGGCGATCGACATCACCCGCTCCGGCACCCGCAAGGAGGAGCTCCTGGTGCCGCCGGACGCGCTCAAGAAGACCTACGTGCTGCGCCGCATCCTCAACCCGATGGGCGTCACCGACGCGATCGAGTTCCTGCTCGACAAGCTGCGCCAGACCAAGAGCAACGGCGACTTCTTCGACTCGATGAACACCTGAACGGTGTTCCATCACCGATGATGTCAGGCGGCGTCGGACCCTGGTCCGGCGCCGTTTTCGTTTCTGAAGAACAGGCCGGTACCGGTGCTCAGGCCGGCCCGTCGAGCGGCTTGAGCCGGCTGGCGGAGGCCGCTGCGGTGCGGATCCGTGCCCCCCGCCCGAGCCGGCGCGCGAGGTCGGCGAGGTCCGGCGCCGCGCCGCCGGCGGGCGCGTAGACGGCGCGGTCGAGGGCGGTGAGCCGGGCGGCGATCGCCGGATCCGCCTGCCAGATCTCGGCCAGCTCCGGCTCGGCCTGCATCGCGCGTCCCACCTCCGCCCGGAAGGCTTCGGGATCGCCCGCCGCGGCCGCCCGTCTCAGGGCGCGGCGCCGGGCAGCGTTCAGGCGCAGCCGCGTGCCGCCCGGCCCGAAGCCCAGGAGGACGAGGCCGAGGCCGAAGGCGGCGAGCCCGGCCGCGGCGGCGACGAGCGGCGAGGCGCCCTGCGGCGGCGCGAGGCCGCTGTCCCGGTCGACGAGGCCGCCGCCGATCTGGCGCGCCGGGATCTCGGTCTCGCGCATGGTGCGCGACACCGTATCGAACCAGGGGATGCTGATCGCCTCCAGCGGGATCACCTCGGGCACGCCGGGGCGGACGTCCCACTGGTAGGTGGCCCGCGCCACGGGTCCCGACGGCGTGATGATGGTCTCGCGGGTGACCGGTCCGGCGAAGGTGAGGATGCCGCGCGTGCGCATGACGGGCCGCGGCGGCAGGCCTTCGGCCACCACGCCCTGCGCCTCCACCGTCACGATGCGCCGGGTGGTCTCGCCGAGCTTCACCGTCTCGGGATCGGGGCTCCAGGAATCGGTGACGCTCACGTCGCGGGCGGGCAGCCACCAGGGCTCCTTGGCGTCCGGGCCGCCCGACCCCTGCGTCCAGCGCGCCACCGGGAACGGGATCGGCTCGGAGCGCACGTCGACGACCCGGCGCGTGCCGGCATCGTTGACGGTGAGGCGGTGAATGAAGGGCTCGAGGGTGAAGTCGCCCGCGTGATGCGGGAAGATCGCGATGGTGCGGTCGAAGGCGAGCCCCACCTGCCCGTCCGGAAGCCGCGCCTTGCTCCAGTTGTCGCGCCCGAGCTGGGTCCAGCTGAAATTGGCGAGCGTCGGCTGGACGACCTCCTCCAGGAGGATCTGCTGGCGGTAGAGACCGTGGATGCGCAGCAGCACCATCTCGCGGGCGAAGGGCGCCGCGTTGCCGTTGCGCTCGGCCGTCACCGTGAGGGTGAGGTCGCCCGGCTCGATCTCGGCCCGGGCGGGCGCCGCCGCGAGCAGGGGCGCCAGAAGCGCCAGAGGCGCGAGGCGCCGCCATCCCGAAAGATTCACCACGGGTTGCTCCCGGCGGGCATGTTGGTGCCGGCCTCGATCCGGCGGGCCTGCTCGGCCTTGAGGCGGAGCTTCAGGTAGCGGCCGGGATCGTCCGGCAGGGTCTGCAGCCAGAGCCGGTCGGGGCGGATCTCGTGGGCCTCGAAGCTCTTGGTGACGCGCCGCGCCTCCTTCTCGGGGGCCGCGGCCACCATGGCCGAGCCGCCCCCGGTGCGGCCGCGGCCGGCGGCGTCGCTCGCCGAGCCGCGGGCCTCGCCGCGGCCGGAATCGATCGATTGCTGCTCGGCCTTGCCGCGGCGGGCGACCTTGCTGTTGCCGGGCAGGGAGGCGCTCGCGGAGGCCTCCTTGTTGCCGGCCAGGCCCTCGCCGCTGGAGGCGGCGTTGATGTCGTCGTTCTTGTCCTGGTTCGCGGTGTTGTTGTAGCGCGCCCCGTACTGCGCCGTGCCGTTGGCGATGCCGCCGCCCTTGCCGCGGTCGATCTCCTCCGCGAGCATCCGGGCGATGAGGGAGCGGTTGGCCTGGGCGTCGGCGTCGCGCGGGTTGAACTGCAGGGCGTCGTCGTAGGCCGCGACCGCGCCCGCGAGGTCGCCGGCCCGGGCGAGCGCATTGCCGAGATTGTAGCTGTTGCGCCGTCCGCCGTTGCGGAAGAGCGCGGCGGCGGCCGCGTAGTCGCCGGCCGCGTAGAGGGCGGGCCCGCGCCAGGCGGGATCCGCGATGACCTCCGCCGCGAGGCCCGGCAGGCCGATCCCCATGAGGAGCCGCCCGAACCCGGTGCGCGGCTCGGACAGGGCGCCGAGCGCGAGCAGGCCGGCCCCCGCGAGCGCGGGGCCGCCGGTGCGGGCGTAGAGGCGCCAGCGGCGGGGCAGGGCGAGGGCGGCCGGGAGCCGCAGCGGGGGATTCAGCATCAGGCCGTCCTCCGGAACAGGAGGAGCGCGGGGAGCGCGGCGAGGAGGAGGAGCCAGCGCCCGTAATCGGCGAAGGCGAGCACCGTGTAGCCGCCCGCGGCGAGGTGCTGGGCCGTGCTCGCGCCGACCGCGTCGAGGACGGGTGCGGGCGCCGTCAGGTCGGCCGCGACGCCGCCGCCCGCCCGCACGAGCCCGTCGAGGGCGGCCCGGTCCGGCTTCGGCACGCCCGGCGGCAGGGCCTTCGCGGCCGGCACGAACAGGCCCTGGACCCGCCAGCCGCGCTCGCGGATGGCCCGGGCCTCGCGCAAAGCCGCCTCGCCGAGGCCGTCGCCGTCGGTGATCAGCACCACGTCGGCGGAGACCACGTCGGCCTCCGCCAGGGTGCGGCGGGCGAGGGCGAGGCCGCGCTCGGGATGGCTGCCGCGGTCGGGCACGGTGTCGCCGTCGAGGGCGAACAGGGTGGTGCCGAGGCTGTCGCGGTCGGTGGTCGGCGAGACGGCGAGATAGGCGTCGCCCGCATAGACCACGAGGGCGACGGAGCGGGTGCCCGCCGCCTCGGCCACGCTCTGCGCGGTCTGGCGCAAGTCCTTCAGGCTGCCGCCCTCCGCGACCGAGCGCGAGAGGTCGAGCACGATCACCGTGGCGTCGAGGTTGCGGAAGGTGGCGGCCTCCTGGCGCTCCAGCGCCGGCCCGGTCAGGGCCAGCGCGATCAGCCCGGCGGCCAGCGCCGCCGCGAGGTTGGCCTGACGCCGCCCGCCGAGCACGCCGCCGCGGCGCTCCATCAGGCGCATCAGCGCCGGGTCGACGGCCTTTCGCCAGTCGCCGAGCGGCGCCGCGCGCCACGCGGCGCGCAGAGCGAGCAGCGCCACCAGGGGCAGGATCGCGAGCCACCAGGGCCGCAGCAGGGCGAAGGCGGCGAGGGTCATGACGGGCTCAGCGCTGCCTCCGGGTGGCGAGGAGGAGCCCGGCGCAGGCCAGCGCCAGGGCGGCCGGCCAGGGCCAGAGGTCGCGGCGCAGGGGTAGCGGCGGCGCCTTGGCGCGGCCGCCCTCCAGCGCGTCGATGGCGTCCGCCACCGCGATCAGGTCCTCGGTGGTCTTCACGCGGAAGGCCTTGCCGCCGCTCGTCTCGGCCATGTCGCGCAGGGTCTCGGTATCGACCACGTCCTGCTCGCCGTCGGCATTGGCGAGGTCGCGGGGGCCGAGCGCGATGGTGTAGACCTTGACCCCGATCTCGCGCGCCAGCGCCGCCACGTCCCGCGGCGTGGTCTGGCCGGCATTGTTCGCCCCATCCGAGAGCAGGATCACCACCTTGGCGCCGGCGGGCGCCGGCTGGCCGGCCTCGGCTCCGGCATCGCGCGGGTCGAGGCGGCGCAGCGCCAGGCCGAGCCCGTCGCCGATGCCGGTGGAGCGCCCGACGAGGCCGATCGTCGCCTCCTCCAGCGCGTGGGCGACGCTCGCCGTGTCGAAGGTGAGGCTCGCCGCCACGAAGGATTGGTCGGCGAAGATGACGAGCCCGATGCGGTCGCCGGAGCGCCGCCGGATGAAGTCGGCGCCGACGCGCTTGACCGCCTGGAGCCGGCTCACGGTCTCGCCGTCGAGGGCGAAGTCGCGCCGCTCCATCGATCCCGACAGGTCCATCGCCAGCATGATCTCGCGGCCTGAAGCCGGCAAAGCGATGCCCGGCAGGACGAGGCGGGGCCCGGCGAGCGCGACGACGAGGGCCGTCCACAGCGCCCAGGTCAGCAGGATCTGGCGTCGGCCCCGCGCGGCGATGCCGGCGCCGCCCGCCGCCTCCGGCACCAGGGAGGCCGGGACGCGCAGGGCCCCGCTCGACCCTTCCGCCTCGGCGGGCAGGAGGCGGAGGGCGAGCAGGGGCAGCGGCAGGAGCAGCAGGGCGAGCGGCGTCGCGAGGTCGAAGGCCGACAGGATTGCGCTGAGGGAGGCGGGCAGCATCGTCAGGCCCGCATCCGGCCGATCAGGCGGCCGAGCTCGGCGTCGATCCGGTCGGGATCCGGCGTCTCGCGGCGGCGGTAGAGCCCGTCTACGAGGATGCGGCCGGCGCCCGCGCTGAAGAAATCCGTGGCGAGGAGCCGGTCGAGCTTTCCGGCCCAGTCGGCCCCGTCCGTGCCCGCTGCCGCCTCGCCGAGGCGCGTGCGCGCGAGCCGGCGCAGGAGCCGGGCCTGGGCCACGAGCCGCGCCTCCGGGTCGAGCCCGCGCGTCGCGGCCAGCTCCGCCAGCGCCGCCCGGCGCAGGGTGTCCCGCGCCCGGGCCCGCAGGAGGCGCAGCAGGCCGACGAGGAGCGCGGCGGCGAGGCCGAGGGCGGCGGCGGCCACGATCTCACCCTGGAGCGCGCCCGCCGCATTGCCGGGCAGGTGCAGGCCGCGGAGCTGGTCGAGGGAGAGGGCGGTGTCGGGATTCATGGGGCGCCGATCTCCCGCGCCCCTCGCGAGATGAGAGGCCGGCCTCCGGTCGCGCGCAGGACTCGCGACAGGCCCGCTCTCCCGTTCGGGAGAGGGCTGGGGTGAGGGATGAGAAGTGTTCGGCGTGGTCGCGACGGCCCGCGCCGGGCCTCTCCTCCCCACGGATCTCGGGGCTTGCCCGAGATCTGCCCTCGCCTGTCCAGATCGGGCAGGCCCGATCCGGATGGGGAGGAGCCGGAGGCGCAGGAGGCACCGGAGCGCATCATCCTGAACCACCCCCACCCCTGACCCCTCCCCGCAAGGGGGAGGGGATGCTCGATCCGGGTGGGGAGGGGAGCTGCGCCTGATCCGGCACCGGCGCTCAGCTCACAGCACCGCATCGAGCCGCTCCATCAGGGGGGCGTAGGCTTCCGGGCCGGCCTCGACGTCGAGGCGGATCCCGGCGATGCCGCGGTGGGCGTAGTCGGCGAGGCGCTCCTCGGCGGAGGCGGCCGGCGGCCGGCCCCGGCCGGCATCGAGGGTGCCGCGGCGGCCGTCCGGCAGGGCGAAGGGGTAGAGGCCCGCGGGCCGCGCGCGCTCGAAGGCGTCGCTGACCAGGATCAGGCGGATCGAGAGCTTCTCGGCGGCGAGCGTCAGCAGGTGGTCGAAGTCGCGGCCCGGCGCGTCGAGGGCGCTCGCGATGACGAGGTGGCCCCCTGAGGGCAGCAGGCTCGCGGCGATGGTGAGGAGCGGCTCCAGGGGCGGGTCGGCGGCCTCGGCCGCGTCGAGCGCGCGGGCATGGGCGAGGGCGAGGGCCCCGGTGATCGCGGTCATCGCCCGCTCGCCGCCGGCCGGGCGCAGCGCGGTCGGCTCGCCGGCATGGCCGACGACGAGGCCGACGCGGCCCCCGTCCCCGACCACGCGCCAGCCGAGCAGCGCCAGCGCCTCGGCGGCGGCGACCGAGCGCAGGGTGCGGCGCGTGCCGAACAGCATGGAGGGCCGGAAATCGGCGAGCAGCACCACGGCGCGGTCGCGCTCGTCGTGGTGCGTGCGCACGTGCAGCTCGCCGGTGCGCGCCGTGGCGTTGCGGTCGATGTGGCGCATGTCGTCGCCCTCCGACCAGAGCCGCACGTCGTCGGGCTCGGAGCCGCGCCCGCGCCGCCGCGTGACGATGCCGCCGGGCAGGCCCGCGAGCGTGCGCGTCGCGGGCGCGGAGCCGCGCCGGGCGAGGTGGCGCAGGCCCATCAGCGCCTCGCCGGACAGGAGGCCCGGATCGGACGGATCCGTCTCTGGCGCCGCCGAGCCCGCCACGGCTAGAGCGCCCGCACCCGCTGCACGAGGTCGCGGATGATGCCGCGCGCCGTCCGGCCCTCGGCGGCCGCGCGCCAGGTCAGGCCGATGCGGTGGGCGAGGGCGTCGGCGGCCAGTTCCGCCACATCCTCGGGGACGACGTGATCGCGCCCGTGCAGGTAGGCCCGCGCCTTGCCGGCCACCATCAGGGCCAGCGTGCCGCGCGGCGAGGCCGGGTGCTCGATCGCCGCACGCAGGTCCGGGGCGATCGCGTCGGTGCGGGTGCCCGCCACCAGGCGCACGAGGTAGTCCTTCAGGGCGGGCGAGACGTAGGTGGCCAGCGCAGCCTCGCGGGCGGCGCGCACCTCGTCGAGGCGGAGCTTCACCGGCATCGCCTCGGCATGGTGGTTCAGCTCGCCCTCGACGAGGTCGAGGATCTTCCGCTCCGAGGCCTCGTCCGGCATGTCCACGACGACGTGGAGCAGGAAGCGGTCGAGCTGCGCCTCCGGCAGCGGGAAGGTGCCGGCATGCTCGATCGGGTTCTGGGTCGCCACCACCATGAAGGGGTCGGGCAGGGGGTGGGTGTGGCCCGCCACCGTGATCTGCCCCTCGGCCATGGCTTCGAGCAGCGCCGACTGCACCTTGGGCGGGGCGCGGTTCACCTCGTCCACCAGGATGAGGGAGTGGAACAGCGGGCCGGGCATGAACTCGAAGGTGCCGGCATCCTGGCGCCAGACCGTGGTGCCGGTGAGGTCGGCGGGCATCAGGTCGGGCGTGCACTGCACGCGGGCGAAGGAGCCGTCGAGCCCGTCGGCGAGGCGCTTGACCGCGCGGGTCTTGGCGAGGCCGGGCGCGCCCTCGATCAGCAGATGGCCGCCGGTGAGCAGCCCGATCAGCAGGCGCTCCACGAGGCGGTCGGCCCCGATCAATCCGTGGGAGAGCCCGTCGCGGAGCGCCAGGATCCGGCCTCGGAGGCCGTCATCCGCGGCGATGGCGGGGCGGGGCGCGAGCGTGGCGCTGCTCATGCGCGCGCGGCTCCGGCCGCCGCGAGCGGATCCTGCATCATCCTGACCGTCTCCTCGATGCGCCGCGTCAGGCGCAGGACTCTTGAGGGGTCCATAAGAGCCCGGTGTGCCCGCTGCCCGGCCCGAGCGTCAATCCCGCCTTCGGCCGAAGCTGTGCCTCCGGACAATTTGCCTCCGTCACCCGGCCGCCGGGAACCGTCACGGTTCCGTCATCGCGCATCGCCTAGGAGCCTTCGATGCTCGCCTTCTCGCCCCTGCCCGAGACCCTCAACTCGGCCATCAGCCTCGTCGTGGCCTTCGGCCTGGGCACCCTGATCGGGGCGGAGCGGCAGTACCGGCAGCGCAATGCGGGCCTGCGCACCACCGTCCTGGTGGCGCTCGGCGCGGCGGCCTTCGTCGATCTCGGCATGCGGCTGACCGGGGGCGACGGCGCGACCCGCACCGTCGCCTACGTGATCTCCGGCATCGGCTTCCTCGGCGCCGGCGTGATCATGAAGGAGGGCATGAACGTGCGCGGCCTCAACACGGCCGCCACGCTCTGGTGCTCGGCCGCCGTGGGCGCCTTCGCGGGGGCGGACCTGCCGCTGGAGGCCTGCTTCGTCACCGCGGCCGTGCTCGCCTGCAACACGCTGCTGCGCCCCCTCGTCAACGCCATCAACCGCGCGCCCATCCGCGAGGACCAGACCGAGGCGACCTACGAGGTGCAGATCACCACGGCGCCCGAGGCCGCGGGGCCGGCCCGCGACCTGCTGGTCGAGCGGCTGGAGGCCGCGAACTATCCGGTCAGCAGCGTCGAGGTCGTGGAGCGCGGCGAGGAGGCCGTCGACGTGGTCGCGACCCTGATCGCCGACGCGGTCGAGGGCGAGGAGCTCGACGCGGTGACGGACGAGCTCGCCAAGGCGCCGAACGTCCGCCACGCCACCTGGTCGGTCAACGCGGCGGACTGATACCGCGTCCGGTCGATCGGACCGGACGCGGTCTCGGCCAAGCCCGCGCGGCGCTCGAGCGAAGGCGACATCCGCCATCCCGAAGGGATCACCCGGATGTCGTATGATCCGACGGTTGAAGGTGCGCCCGCGCACCTCGGCCGCCGCCGGACTCTTTCCCGATACGGGCCCAGGGCCGAATTCGGGGGCCTGAACGGGGCCGGGCCCGGCCCCGGGGAGAAGACCCATGAGCACATCGCACATGCGCACATCGCAGAAGCGCGCGCTGATCGTCGGAGCCTCGCGCGGCCTCGGCCTCGGCCTCGTCGAGACCTTCCTCGAGCGCGGCTGGCGCGTCACCGCGACCCAGCGCACCCCCTCGCCGCAGCTCGCGGCGCTCGCCTCGGACGCGCTGCGGATCGAGACCGTCGACATCGACGACGATGCGGCCGTGGCGGAGCTTCACGAGCGGCTCGGCCCGCAGGCCTACGACCTGATCTTCGTGGTGGCCGGGGTGGCGACGCAGGCCCACGACCCCGCCCATGCGGTGCCGCGGGCGGTCGCCGCGCAGGTCTACCTCACCAACGCGATCAGCCCGGTCCGCTTCGCGGAGGCGTTCCGGGACCGCCTGGCGCCGGGCGGCAGCATCGCCCTGATGAGCTCGGTCCTCGGCAGCGTCGCCCTGAACGAATCGGGCGGCTGGGAGACCTACCGGGCGAGCAAGGCGGCGCTGAACACGCTGGCGCGCAGCTTCGAGATCCGCCACCGCGATTCGGGGATCGGCGTGCTGCTGGTGCATCCGGGCTGGGTCCGCACCGACATGGGCGGCGCGGAGGCCGACATCGACGTGGCGACGAGCGTCGCGGGCATGGCCGATGCGGTCGAGGCCCGGCTCGGGACGCCGGGCTGCCACTATCTCGATTACCGGGGCGAGACGCTCGCCTGGTGATTCGGGCCGGGCGATTCGGCTCAGCGGCGCGGGTCGAGGGGGCGGCCGCGCCGCTCCACCACGACGGGCGCGCGGGTGCGGCGCTCGACGATGACGGTGCGCGGCGCCCGGCTCGGGCCGGCATGGCTCATGATCCGCTCGGGCGCCCGCTCGGGCTTCTTGCGGGCGGCGGCCAGGACGTGGGGGCGGACCTCGTCGGCCGGCAGGCCGATCAGGCCGCAGGCGATCTCGACCTGCTGCTCGATGTCGTCGGCGAGGTCCTGCGCGGCGGCGACGGCCTCGGTCACGGTCGGCGGCTCCCGGCGCACCCGGATGGGCGGCAGATCGGCGAAGCTCTTCGGGGTCTTCTTCACGGCACGGCTCGCACTGGTCATGGCCCGAACATAGTACGGTTCGGCGGGATTGTGCAGTGCATCAAACGACGGCCGCTTGGATCCGGCCGGGTCTCGGAGGCGTGCGGGCGCGTCGCACCCACCTCAAATCCACTTTGCGCGACGCATCGCGGCGAAGCGAGGTCATTCATTATGCAACTGCCCCCGCTATCGGCAGGGCGGAGAGGCTTTCCGCGTCAGAATGCCGCGGGATGATGGTGCCTCCCGCGATGTCCGGTCAACCGCGGGCGAGCAGGATCGGTTCGCAGGCTCTGTCATCGAACCGCCGCTGTCGCATCGGACGGAACACCATGACGCTCGCGATCCCCCTCGATCCCCGCCTCACGCCCGCGCGGCCCGATCTCGCCGATGCCGCCCTGCGCGGTCGCGTCGAGGCCGCCCGCTTCGTCGAGCCGCGCCCGATGCGGCTCGCAATCCCCGCCGCCGCCCTCCACCGCGCTCCGTCGCCGGAGAGCGGGATCGACACCGAGGCGGTGATGGGCGACGCGCTGCGCGTCTACGCGGTGGCGGACGGCTTCGCCTGGGTCCAGATCGAGCGCGACGGCTATGTCGGCTACCTGCCCGCCGAGAGCCTGGGCCCGCCCGAGCCCGCGCCGACTCATCGGGTCGGTGCGCTGCGCACCTTCCTCTACCCCGCCCCCGACCTGAAACGCCCGGCGCTGGCCCATCTCAGCCTCGGCGCGGCGCTCGCCGTGACGGGCGCGGAGGGCGACTACCTCGCCGTGCCGGGCGGCTACGTCTTCGCCGGGCATTGCCGGCCGATCGCGGCGACGGAGCCGGATTTCGCCGGCACCGCCGAGCGGCTCGTCGGCACGCCCTATCTCTGGGGCGGCCGGACGACCCTCGGCCTCGATTGTTCGGGGCTGGTCCAGCTCTGCCTGGAGCAGGCCGGGCTGGCCTGCCCGCGCGACGCCGACCAGCAGGAGCGGGGGCTCGGCGCGGCGCTCCCCCTCGACCCGGCCGGCCTCCGCCGCGGCGACCTCGTGTTCTGGCGCGGCCATGTGGGCATGATGCTCGACCGCGAGCGGCTCATCCACGCCAACGGCCACCACATGGAGGTCAGCGTCGAGCCCCTCGCGGTGGCGGTCGCGCGCATCCTGGAGAAGAGCTACGGGCCGGTGACCGGATATCGCCGGCTGCCCGCGCTCACCCCTTCAGCCGCTGCTTGATCCTGCGGATCAGCCCGTCGCGCACGTCGCGGTAGCCGTCGAGGCGCTGCTCGCGCGAGGCCTCCTGCAGGATCGTGGGGTCGGGCGTCGGCCAGTACTCCACGTCCGCGGCGAGCGAGCGGGTCAGCTCCAGGGCGGCGTGGTGCGCCTCCGGCGCCAGGGTGATGATGAGGTCGAAGTTCAGCCCCTCCCACTCCTCGAGCTGCTCGAGGGTGCGGGGCCGGTGCTTGGCGGCCGCGATGCCGATCTCGTCGAGCGCGGCGACCATGAAGGGATCGACCGGCTCGCCCTCGCGCACCCCGGCCGACTGCACGTAGATCGACTTGCCAAAATAGTGGCGCGCGATCGCCTCCGCGGCCGGCGAGCGCACGGCGTTGAAGTTGCACATGAACAGGACCGACTGAACCCGCTTCTTCTTCGGTGCGGTCCCGGGGGCGATCTCGTCCATCGGCGCTCAGCCCCGAATCACCCTCCCTAGCCCTTCCAGTGCAGGGCGAAGATGAGGGTGAAGAGGCGCCGCGCGGTGTCGTGGTCGAGGTCGACCTTGCCCTCGAGGCGCTGCTTCAGGGTCTCCGACGCCTCGTTGTGCAGCCCGCGCCGGCCCATGTCGATCGCCTCGATCTGGGTCGGCGAGGCCGTGCGGATGGCGTTGTAGTAGCTCTCGCAGATCATCTCGTAGTCGCGGATCACCCGGCGGAAGGGCGTCAGCGACAAGAGGTGGGTCATCACCGGCTCGCCGTTCTGGGCGCTGATCGCGAAGGAGAGCTTGTTCTCGACGAGACCGAGGTTGAGCCGGTAGGGGCCGTCGTCGCGGTCGGGGAGCGCGAAGTGATTCTCCTCCAGGATGTCGAAGATCGCGATGGCGCGCTCGTGCTCCTGGTCCGGGTTGCCGCGGCCGATCGAGTCCTCGTCGAGCTTCACCGCCATGAGGCGGTTCGGGCCGCGCTCCTTGTTCCCCTCCGTCATCGTATGGCCAGCCTCACAGGTTCAGGCGGATCGCGACGGAGCGGGCATGGCCGTCCAGGCCCTCCGACCGGCCGAGGGTTATCGCCGCGGGGCCGAGCGCCCGCAAGCTCTCGGGCGTGCAGGAGAGGAGTGTTGTCCGCTTCATGAAGTCGAGCACGCCGAGGCCGGAGGAGAACCGGGCCGAGCGGGCGGTCGGCAGGACGTGGTTCGGGCCGCCGACATAGTCGCCGATCGCCTCGGGGGTGTGCGCGCCGAGGAAGATCGCGCCCGCGTTGCGGACCTTGGCGGCGAGCGCCTCCGCATCCGCCGTCTCGATCTCCAGGTGCTCGGGGGCGAGGCGGTCGACGAGCGGGATCGCCTCGTCGAAGCCGCGCACGCGGATGATGGCGCCGTAATCGCGCCAGCTCGCCTGCGCGATCTCCCGGCGGGGCAGGGTGACGAGCGCGCGCTCCACCGCCGCCTCGACGGCTCGGCCGAGCTCTGCGCTGTCGGTGATCAGGATGGCCTGGGCGGCGACGTCGTGCTCGGCCTGGGCCAGGAGGTCGGCGGCGATCCAGTCCGGGTTGGCGTGGCCGTCGGCCAGGATCAGCACCTCGGAGGGGCCGGCGATCATGTCGATGCCGACCTGCCCGAAGACCCGGCGCTTGGCCGCCGCCACCCAGGCATTGCCGGGCCCGACGATCTTGGCCACCGGGGCGATGGTCGCGGTGCCGTAGGCGAGCGCCGCCACGGCCTGGGCGCCGCCGACCCGGTAGACCTCGTGCACGCCCGAGAGATGCGCGGCGGCCAGCACCAGCGGGTTCATCCGGCCCTCCGGGGCGGGCGCCACCATCACGATGCGCGGCACGCCCGCGACCCGCGCCGGGACGGCGTTCATCAGCACCGAGGAGGGATAGCTCGCGGTGCCGCCGGGCACGTAGAGGCCGACCGATTCGAGGGCGGTCCAGCGCCAGCCCGCGGTGACGCCGAGCGCGTCGGTGGCGCGGTGGTCCGTCGGCACCTGGGCGCGGTGGAAGCTCTCGATGCGCGCGGCGGCGAGTGTCAGGGCCTCGATCTGGTCGGCCGGGCAGGCCGCGACGGCGGCGGCCAGCTCGGCCTCGCCGACCCGCAGGGAGGCTTGCGAGAAGTCCTCGCCGAGCCGGTCGAAGCGGCGGCTGTAATCGACGAGGGCCGCGTCGCCGCCGGAGACCACGCCCGCGATGATGCCGCGCACCGCCTCGTCCACGTCCTCGGCGATCTCGCGCTTGACGGTGAGGAGGCGCGCGAAATCCTGCGCGAAGGTCGGGTCGGAACTGTCGAGGCGGACCATCGGGACCTGTGCTCGTCCTGTCGGGTGTCTGAGGGGCTGCGGCCGGGTTCAGGCGGCCGGATCGGGGAGGGCGTCGTGGGCGGGGCGTCCCTCCGCCTCCCAGACCGGCCCGAGATCCTTCATCTGCACCTCGATGCATTCCACGTCGAGCCGGATCGCGGCGCCGCCGGAGAAGACGAGGGTGATCGCGCCGGAGGGCGGCTCGGCCGGATCGAAGGTGACGGCGAGCAGGCTGAGCACCGCCTCCGGATCCCGGCCGGGGGCGATGCCGCGGGTGCGCACGCCGAGCACCCGCTCGAAATGCACGCCCGCGAGGCGCCGCCGGGTCGGGCCGCCCTCCGGCGCCGCCCAGTCGAAGCGGCGCAGCACCAGGGCGAAGCGGTGCTCGGCCGCGAGATAGGTCAGGTCGGCGGCCCGCAGGACCGCGTCCTGCAGATGCGCCGAGATCACGGTGAGATCCTCGGCATCGAGGGCTGTGAGCTTCAGAAGCTCCATGCGGATCCCTTGCTTCCCTGCTGCGTCCCGGCCGCTCCGCGCGGTCGCCCGAGCGATCACGGAAGGGTGAATTTCACGTGAAACGTCGGCGGGTAGGTAGCGGCGCAGGCCGCCTCCGGCAACCGGATCGCGCGGCGTGCCGGGCACGGCGCGATCGAGCCGAAAGCTTGGGGTCGAAGCCCGAGAACGGCTCATGTGCCGTTCAGGCGCTCCCCGCTATCCGATGCGCAGCGTCACGCACCCGCCCGGCTGCCGGCCGGCACGCTGTTTCGAGGAGATTTTCGTGAAGCGCATCACGCTTGCGGCGCTCGCCGCCCTGACCCTGGGCACGACCCTCGGGGTCGCCACGGCCAGCGCGCAATATTACGACGACCGCCCGCGCCGCTACGAGCGCTACGACGACACGTACCGCTACGAGCGCCGCCGCCGCGACTTCGACGAGGACCGCTACGAGCGGCGCGGCTACGGCCGCCGCGGCAGCATCTGCGTGACGGCCCGCGGCAATTGCGTGACGCGGCCGGCCCCGTTCAACGCCCCCTGCGGCTGCGAGGTCCCGGGCTTCGGCTTCAAGCGCGGCGCGATCGGCGGCTGATCGCGCCGGACGTGCCCGGCCGAACCGGGCGCGTCCGTCTCCCGATCAGGCCCGCACGCGCTCGATCCGGGCGCCGCAGCGGCCGAGCTTGGCCTCGAGCGCCTCGAAGCCGCGGTCGAGGTGGTAGACCCGGTTGATCTGGGTCTCGCCCTCGGCGGCCAGCCCGGCGATCACCAGGGAGACCGAGGCGCGCAGGTCGGTGGCCATCACGGGCGCGCCCTTCAGGCGCTCGACGCCCTCGACGATGGCCGCGTCGCCGTCGAGCCGGATCTTCGCCCCGAGGCGGGCGAGTTCCTGCACGTGCATGAAGCGGTTCTCGAAGATCGTCTCGCGGATGCGCGAGCTGCCCCTGGCCAGGGTCATCAGCGCCATGAACTGCGCCTGGAGGTCGGTGGGGAAGCCCGGGAACGGGTCGGTGGTCACGTCCACCGCGGCGATGCCGGCGCCGTTGCGGCGCACGCGGATCCCGTCCGGCACCTGGGTGATCTCGGCGCCCGTGGTCGCGAGCACGTCGAGGGCGGCGTGCAGGAGGTCGGCGCGGGTGTTCTCCAGGACCACGTCGCCGCCCGTCATCGCCACGGCCATGGCGTAGGTGCCGGTCTCGATGCGGTCGGGCAGCACCTCGTGCCGGGCGCCGTGCAGGCGGGCCACGCCCTCGATCTCGATGCGCGGCGTGCCGGCGCCCTTGATGCGCGCGCCCATCTTGATCAGGCACTCGGCGAGGTCGACCACCTCCGGCTCGCGGGCGGCGTTCTCGATCACCGTGGTGCCGTAGGCGAGCGCCGCGGCCATGAGGGCCACGTGCGTGCCGCCGACCGTGACCTTCGGGAAGCTGATCTCGCCCCCGCGCAGGCCGTTCTTGGTCTTGGCGACCACGTAGCCGCCGTCGATCTCGATCTGCGCGCCGAGCTTCTCCATCGCCATGATCAGGAGGTCCACGGGGCGCGTGCCGATGGCGCAGCCGCCGGGCAGGGAGACCTTGGCCTCGCCGAACCGGGCGAGCAGGGGCGCCACCACCCAGAAGCTCGCCCGCATGGTCGAGACGAGGTCGTAGGGCGCGGTCGTGTCGATGACGTTCGAGGCGGTCAGCCGGATGGTCTGGCCGGTCTCGGTGGTCTGCCCGGGCCGCTTGCCCACCACCATCTGATCGACGCCGTGATTGCCGAGGATGCGGGTCAGCGCCGTGATGTCGGCGAGCCGCGGCACGTTGATGAGTTCCAGCGTCTCGCCGGTCAGCAGGCTCGCGATCATCAGGGGCAGCGCCGCGTTCTTGGCGCCCGAGATCGGGATGGTGCCGTGCAGCTCGGTCCCCCCGGTGATGTGGATGCGGTCCATGCTGGTTCCTTCGGGCGCGAAGCCCCGATGTGGCGCCGGATTCGTGCCGGTGATCGGCGGCTGTGGCCGGGGCCTGCGGCAGATCAATGCGCGGCCCGAGGCTTGGCGGTTATCTCTCGGCGGCAGCCTATAGTCGACTTGTGTCCAAATCGGGAGCGCCGCCTTGATCGTCCGGACCGGCCTCGCCGTCCCGCCCCTCCGCCGGCGGGGCCGGCTCTCCCGTCCGCTCCCCGGCCTCGCCGGGCGTGCGCGCCCGCTCCTGCGCCTTCCGGCGGCGCAGATTGTCCCGGAGCGCCGCCTTGAGGCGCTCCGCCCGTTCGCCATCCGTCTCGCCCATCCGCGAACCCGCTCCCGCGTTACGCTCCGTTCACCCTGTGCGGCGCAACGTCGCCCGTCCCGGCGTCCTATCTCGGCGCGCGCAGATCAGGAATGTTGGAACTCATCTTGAATCGATTCCAGATCAGCCTGTATCTTCACCTCGACAGCGCCTGAAGACGCTGCCGCCAGGAAACCGCAGCCACGTTCCAAGCCCGCCACGGCCAGCAGGTGCCAGCCTCGCGCCGGCGCCACGGTTCCGGCAAGCCCGGAAGACCGGTGCCGGCCGTCTGTTCCCGCGCATCGGCGGCTCGCCCGTCCTCAAGACAGCCATCCGAAGGACCCTCATGCCCGTGACCCGGTTGCCCGCCGCCCCGAACTCCGCATCGGCCGGACCCGGCATCAAGACGGATTACGAGGGTCATTTCCGCGGCGCCCTCGACAAGCTGCACGGCGAGCGGCGCTACCGCGTCTTCGCCGATATCGAGCGCATCGCCGGCCGCTTCCCGGCCGCGACCTGGCGCCGGGCGGACGGCTCCACCCGCGAGATCACCGTATGGTGCTCGAACGACTATCTCGGCATGGGCCAGCACCCCGAGGTCGTCGGCGCCATGACCGACACGGCCAAGCGCTGCGGCGTCGGCGCGGGCGGCACCCGCAACATCGCCGGCAACAACTCGCCCCTCGTCGACCTCGAGCGCGAGCTCGCCGACCTCCACGGCAAGGAGGCGGGCCTCGTCTTCACCTCGGGCTACGTCTCGAACCAGGCCGGCATCTCGACGATCGCCAAGCTGATCCCGAACTGCCTGATCCTGTCGGACGCCTACAACCACAACTCGATGATCGAGGGCGTGCGCCACTCGGGCTGCGAGAAGCGCATCTTCCGCCACAACGACCTCGCCCATCTCGAGGAATTGCTGATCGCGGCCGGCGACCGGCCGAAGCTGATCGTGTTCGAGAGCGTCTACTCGATGGACGGCGACGTGGCGCCGATCGGGAAGATCTGCGACCTCGCCGACCGCTACGGCGCGATGACCTATCTCGACGAGGTCCACGCGGTGGGCCTGTACGGCGAGCGCGGCGCTGGCATCGCCGAGCGCGACGGGGTGATGCACCGCGTCGACGTGATCGAGGGCACGCTCGCCAAGGGCTTCGGCTGCGTCGGCGGCTACATCACGGCCTCGGCCGCGATCTGCGACGCGGTGCGCAGCTTCGCCCCGGGCTTCATCTTCACCACCGCGCTGCCCCCCGCCGTGGCGGCGGCGGCGCGCGCCTCGGTGCGCTACCTCAAGCGCTCGAAGACGGAGCGCGAGGCGCACCAGCGCCAGGCCGCCCGCACCAAGGCCGCCCTCGACGCGGCCGGCCTGCCGGTCCTCGCCACCCCGACGCATATCGTGCCGGTGATGGTGGGCGATGCGGAGCTGTGCAAGGCGGCGGCCGACCACCTGCTGGAGTGCCACGGCATCTACATCCAGCCGATCAACTACCCGACCGTGCCGCGCGGCACCGAGCGCCTGCGCATCACGCCCTCGCCCTTCCACGACGAGGCGCAGATCCAGAAGCTCACCGCGGCTCTGGCCGAGACCTGGGACGCCCTCGACCTGCCGCGCGCCGGCACCGTCTTCGTCGAGGCGGCGGAGTAGCTAGATCTCCAGGACGAGCCCGTCCTCGGCGGCGATGTAGCCGTCGGGCGTGTGGGCCAGCATCTCCGGGCTCATGTGGGTGAGCATGAGCCGCTTGGGCGCGATCTCGGGGAGCCGCGCCTTCAGCATCGCCCAGGAGAGGTGGAACTTCACCGGCCGCTCCACCGTGTAGCCCTCGGCGATCATCAGGTCGGCACTGGCGCCGGCCGGAACCAGCGCCTCGACCCATTGCGTGTCGCCCGTATAGGTCAGCACCTTGCCCGCATGGGCGAGCCGCAGGGCGTGCGAGGGCGCGCCCGAGGGATGCTCCACCGCGAAGGCCGTGAGCGCGACCCCGCCAAAAGTCTCGGGGGCGCCGGCCTCGATCTCCCGCACCATGACCGGGAAGGTGCGCTCCACCGTGCTGGAGCCCGGGAACAGCACCTCCATCGCCGCCGGCAGCCGCTCGCGGAGTCCGGGCGGGCCGACGATGGTCAGGGGCTTCGTTCGCCGGCTCACGAGCTGGCCGTCGAGGATCAGCCAGGGCAGGCCGCCGAAATGGTCGCCGTGCAGGTGGGTGAGGAACACCGTGTCGATCCCGTTCGGGTCGACGCCGAAGCGGCGCATGGCGATGAGCGCCGAGGCCCCGCAATCGACGAGGAAGCCCGTCCCCTCCGAGGCCACGTGGAAGCAGGTATGCAGGCGCCCGCCGGAGCCGAAGGCGTCGCCGCAGCCGAGGACCGTGAGCCGCATCGTGAAACCTCCTGAGGGACGCGCCCGGGATACGCGCCGTTGCATCGCAGCACGGGATGCGCTGTAGCTCCCCCGCTCGCGAATCATAGGGGATGGGAGCGGCGATGTCGGGTGGTCACGGGGGAATCGAGGGATCCAACAAGCGCGTCGCGCTGCTGATCTCGGTGCTGGCGCTGTTCCTCGCCTTCAGCGAGACGCTGGGCAAGGCGGCCCAGACCGACGCGATCGGCGCCAATGTCGAGGCGTCGAACCAATGGGCCTTCTTCCAGGCCCGCACCATCCGCGGCACGGTGCTGAAGACCGCCGACGAGGTCATCGCCCTGCTGCCGCCGGGGCCGAACCAGGACGCGGTCCAGGCCAAGCGCGCCGAGTGGGCCAAGACGATGGCGCGCTGGGATTCCGAGCCCGCCACGGGCGAGGGCCGCAAGGAGCTCTCCGAGAAGGCCAAGGTCGCCCAGGAGAATCGCGACCTGTCGCTCCACCGCTACCACCATTACGAATTGGCCTCGGCCGCCTTCCAGATCGGCATCGTGCTGGCCTCGGCCGAGGTGATCACCGGCATCGTCGCCCTGGTCTTCGCGGGCGGCCTGCTCGGCATCGCCGGCGCGGTCATGCTGGGCTTCGGCTTCTTCGCGCCGCACGCCCTGCACCTGTTCTGACGGCGCTCCGGACAATCCGAGCGGCGGCGTCAACCCTGCGCTAAGGGCGCCGGCCGAACCTGCCGGGGACGCGTGCATCGCGGTAAGGGTCCGTTCACGCCGATGGCGTCGCATAGGGGCTCGATCGATCCCCGGCGACGGCCCTGCCATGCGCATCCTCCTCGCACCGGCGCTGCTGCTCGCCGCGTGCGGCTCCGCCCCGGCGGCTGAGCCCACCCCCTTCCGGGCCGCCCTCGCGGCGGCCGGCGGCTGCGGCCAGCACCGCGTCCTCGCCGAGGAGCGCCTCGGCGGGCTCGGCACCGCGACGGCCTCCGCCGTGCCGCAGGGCGAGGCCGACCTGTTCGGCAAGCCCGCCGGGCAATGGACCGAGGACGAGATCCGCGACGCCCTGGCGGCCTTCGCCGCCTGCGAGAGCCGCTCCGGGCCGGCGGCGACCGGGCGCGAGCGCCTCGCCCGGGACCTGCGCAGCCTGGAGGCCGCCCTGCGCCGGGCCATCGTCGTCGGCCACGCCCTCGCCCCGGCCGAGACCGGAGAGGAGCGTCCGCCGCACGGCTCCGGCCGCGGCGCCGCGCAGAATGCCGCCCCGGCCCCGTCCGGCTCGGGCCGCCTGCGGCAGGGTCCCGCCTTCATCCCCGCCGCCCGGACAGCCGGCGCATCGCCGGAGAGCCGGCCGCCGGCCGCGAGCCTTCCGGATGCCGGCCCGGCCGAGGCGCGCCTCGAGGCCGCCGCGGCGCAGGCCGTCACGCCCGTGCCGGAGGAGGCCGCCCCGGCCATCCGGACCGGGGGCGCCCGGGAGCAGGGCCATGCGGCGCCCGAAGCGCCGGGCCGCCCCGCCCCGGTCGCCGCCCACCGGCCGCCGCCGGAGCGGATGCAGTGCCCGATCAGCCTCGGCACCTTCGAGATGCTCCAGGCGGAGATGCGGCTCGCCGAGGTCGAGGCCCTCATCGGCTGCCGCGGCAGCGTCGAGGGCACCGCGACGATCCCCGGGCTCGGCGCCTTCGAGACCTATCTCTGGTCGGATCGCGGCGGCAGCGCCACCGTCACGCTGGTCTTCCAGAACAAGCGCCTGAAATCGAAGGTGCAGCGCGGCCTCGCCGCGGAGGCCGCGCGCGGGAGCTGAGCATCAGAACAGGCTGAGCTGCCGCGCGGGCTCGGCGAGGCGGGTGCGCAGGTCGAGCCGGTCGGTGAGGGCGACGGGCCTGTGGTCGGCGGCGATCAGGAAGGGCCGCGCGCGCTTCAGCCCGGAGGTGAGCCGGGCCACGTCGTCGAGCCGCAGGGTGGTGTGGCGGCGCGCCTGGACGATCCGGTCGACGGCGCGCGCGCCGAGGCCCGGCACCCGCAGCAGCATCTCGCGCTCGGCCCGGTTCACATCCACGGGGAAGCGGGCGCGGTTCTTCAGGGCCCAGGCGAGCTTCGGGTCGATGTCGAGGGCGAGCATGCCGTCATCGGCGGCCTCCGCCACCTCGGCGGGGGAGAAGTCGTAGTACCGCAGCAGCCAGTCGGCCTGGTAGAGCCGGTGCTCGCGCTGGAGCGGGGGCGATTTGAGCGGCAGGATCGCCGCGCCGTCCGGGATCGGGCTGAAGGCCGAGTAGTAGACGCGCTTGAGGCCGACCCGGCCGTAGAGATGCGCGCTCTTGGCGATCAGCGCCGCGTCGGTGGTGTCGTCCGCGCCGACGATGACCTGCGTCGAGTGCCCGGCCGGGCTGAACCGGCGCTTCTCGGCCCGCGCCTCCGCGATGCGCTCGCCGATCTGCGCCATCGCGCCCTCGATCGCGGCGCCGTCCTTCTCGGGCGCCAGCCGCTCCAGGCTGGCCTCGGTCGGCAGCTCCACGTTGATCGAGAGCCGGTCGGCATAGAGCCCCGCCTCCTCGATCAGCCAGGGGCTCGCCTCGGGGATGGTCTTCAGGTGGATGTAGCCGCGGAAGCCGTGGTCGCGCCGCAGCGCCTTGGCCACCCGCGTCAGCAATTCCATCGTGTGGTCGGGCGAGCGGATGATGCCGGAGGAGAGGAACAGGCCCTCGATGTAGTTGCGCTTGTAGAACTCGACGGTGAGGCGCACGACCTCGTCGACGCTGAACTTCGCCCGGCGCACGTTCGAGGAGCGCCGGTTCACGCAATAGGCGCAGTCGAACAGGCACCAGTTCGTCAGCAGGATCTTCAGGAGCGAGACGCAGCGCCCGTCCGGCGTGTAGGCGTGGCAGATGCCGGCGCCCGTGGTGGAGCCGAGCCCGTCCTTGCCGGCCGCGCGCTTCGGCGCGCCCGAGGAGGCGCAGGAGGCGTCGTATTTCGCGGCATCGGCCAGGATGCGCAGCTTCTTCGCGAGGGTCTCGTCCATCGAACGGATGATGAACAGGTGTGCCGCGGAGGCAAGGGCGCGCGGGGCCGCATGCCCCGCGCGCGATGCCGCAGCCGGCTTGGAGCCGACCGATCGCGTTGCAAGCGGGTTCGGCTCCAAGTCCTTGTTCGGCTCCAAGTCTTTCCCTTGACGCGCTCTCTTCCGCCGAACCGGGAGCCACTTCGGCCCGAGAGCGCTCCGGCGGATCAGCCCTGGTTGAGGGTCGCCTTCAGGGTGATCTCGGCGTTGAGCACCTTCGAGATCGGACAGCCGGTCTCGGCGGCGTGGGCGAGCTCGTCGAACTTCGCCTGGTCGATGCCGGGGATGGTGGCGGTGAGAGTGAGCGCCGATTTCGAGACCTTGAAGCCGTCGCCCTCCTTCTCCAGCGTCACCACCGCTTCGGTCTTCATCTCGGTGGCCGCGAGGCCCGCCGCCTGGAGCTGGAAGGCGAGCGCCATGGTGAAGCAGCCGGCATGCGCGGCGGCGATCAGCTCCTCCGGGTTGGTGCCCGGCTTGTCCTCGAAGCGGGTGTTGAAGCCGTAGGGCTGGTCGGCGAGCACGCCCGACTGGGTCGTGATCGTGCCCTTGCCCTCCTTGCCGTTGCCTTGCCAGACCGCGTGCGCCCTGCGATTGATCATGTCGTCCTCCCGCGAAGCCGGCGGGCGACGCGGGTTGCGCGGCCCTGCCCGGGGCGGCAAGTGGCGCACCCATTCGTGAAATCCAGCGGTCAGGCCTCCTCGTCCGCCGCATCCAGCGTGCGCCGGGCGAGATCGTAAGAGAAGCCGGCCCGGGCGAGCGCGGCGAGGTCGCGCTCGCGATGGGCGGCGCGGGTCTCCGGCGGCCGGAAGGGACCGAGCCGGCGCCGCTTCGCGTAGGCCCGGGCCGCCTCCGCCTCGATCGCGGCCGGGTCCTCGGCGGAATCCGCGCGCTCCGCCGCCATCGCCGCCGCGATCTCGTCGCGCGGCACGCCCTTGGCGGCGAGCTTGGCCGAGGCGCCGCGGGCGGAGGCGCCGCGGCGGCGCAGCGTCGCGAGCCGGGCGCGGGCGAAGCGGGCATCGTCCACGAGGCCGGCCGAGACCGCGCGCGCGACGGTCGCCTCGACCATCTCCGCGAAGGCGGCCGGCTCCTCCTCGCGCGCCCGGGCCCGCTTCTCGACGCGGCGCAGGAGCGTCCGCCGCAGCATCTCGGACGAGGCGCTGTAGCGCTCGAGATAGTGCAGGGCCGCCCGCTCCAGCCAGGCCGCGCTCACGGGCGGCGCGGGTCTTGCGTCGCGGGCTGGGACGGCGTCACCCTCCGCGCGGCCATCCCGCCGCAGGGGGGCATCGGAAACGAATTTTCGGGTCACGGGTTCTTCACGATCTGAACAGGATTGCGTTGCATGGTGCCTTCATGCAACGCACGCAACGCGACAGGACGGAGCATGGTCTCGTCCACGCAGTGTCGGCCGTCCTCTTGAGACGGGAATGGCTCCTCGTCCTGCTGGCTCTCGGGCTGGCAGCCTCGGCGGCGGTGGTCGTGTACCTGTCGCGCCCGACCGTGCTGACGGTCGCCGTGGCGCCGCAGGACGGGCCGGAGACCGGCCTCGTCGAGGCCTATTCCGCGGCGCTCGCCCGCGCCCGCGAGGATGTCCGCCTCAAGCTGGTGCGCTACGGCGACGTGCGCGACAGCGGCGGCGCGCTGCAGGCGAACAAGGCCGATCTCGCCATCGTCCGGCCCGACGTGTTCCTGCCCGAGAACGGGCTGACGCTCGCGATCCTGCACGACGAGGCCCTCCTGCTCGCCGCGCCCGAGGCGGCCGATATCGACGACTTCCCCGATCTCGCGCGCAAGCGCGTTGGGCTGGTGGTGCGCCATGCCGCCGACCTGCCCTTCCTCAACAACATGCTCGCCTTCTACGATCTCGGGCCGGGCGCGGGCGACGAGGCGGGCGCGAGCCATGTCCAGGTCGTGCCGCTGAAGGCCACCGAGGTGACGCAGGCGGTGGCCGAGAAGCGCGTCGACGCGGTGGCGGTGGTGGCGAGCCCGTCCTCGAAGGTCGCGACCGCCACGGTGCGCGCGGTGGAGCTCGCCTCGCCCGAGCGCAAGGTCGCCCTGGTCTCGGTGCCCGATACCGACGCGATCCTGCAGCGCTATCCCGAGCTGCAGGCGGTGACGATCCCCGCCGGCACCTTCGGCGGCCGCCCGAAGCGGCCGGCCGAGGAGGTGAAGACGGTGGGCGCCTCCTACCGGCTGATGGCCCGCGCCTCCGTGAACCGCGTCGCCGTGGCCTCGGTCACGCAGCACCTGTTCGAGTGGCGCTCGCGGCTCGCGGCGGTGGCCCCCGTCGCCAAGCTGATGAAGGCGCCCGAGTTCGACACCACGGTGGCGGCGACCTCCGCCCGGCTGCCGAACCATCCCGGCGCGGTCGACTATTTCGAGCGCGAGCAGCAGACCTTCCTGGAGCGCTACGAGGACTACATCTACCTGTTCGCCTTCTTCGGCGGCACGATCGGCTCCGGCATCGCCTGGCTCGGGCAGCGTCTCGCCCGCAAGCGGCGCGAGCGCGTCGACATCGTGCTCGACCGGCTGATCGACATCCTGCGCGAGGCGCGCGTGGCCGAGACCCGGGCGGCGCTCGAGACGCTGGCGCTGGAGACCGACGGGCTGGTGGCCGACGTGGTGCGCTACGCCCGCGAGCGCACCATCGACACCCGCACGGTCAGCGCCCTGATCCTGGCGGTCGACGCGGTCCACGCCGCCATCGCCGATGCCCGCCGCCAGCTCGGCGCGGACGAGGAGGAGACCCGGGCCGGCGCCCGCGCCCGCACCGCGCGGCTCCTCGCCCTCAGCGTGCCGGCCGCGGAATAGCGGGTCTCATACGACATCCGGGTGATCCCTCCGGGAGGGCGGACGTCGCCTTCGCGCGGATGTCGCCTTCGCTCAGGCGCCGCGCGGTCTCAATCGAGCACCGGCGCGCAGACCGTGCCGGCGCCCCCCGGCAGCGGCACCACCGCGACCTCGACGCCGTAGATCCGGCGCAGGGTCTCCGGCGTGACGGTCTCGGCCGGGGGGCCGAGCGCCACCAGCGTCCCGCCATGGAGCAGCGCCACCCGGTCGGCGCAGAGGAAGGCGTGGCCGGGATCGTGCGTCGAGAGGACGATGCCGATGCCGCGGGCGGCGAGCCGCCGGATCTGCGTGAGGACGCGCGTCTGGTTGCCGAAATCGAGGCTCGCGGTGGGCTCGTCCATCACGAGGAGGCGCGGCTCGCCCGCGAGCGCCCGGGCGATGAGCGCGAGCTGGCGCTCGCCGCCGCTGATCTCGGTGTAGATCCGCTCCGCGAGATGGCCGATGCCGAGCGCCTCGAGGGCGACCTCCGCCGCCGCGTGGTCGGCAGCACCCGGGCTGGCGAAGGGGCCGAGCCGGCTCGCGCGGCCCATCAGCACCACGTCCCGCACCCGGAAGGGGAAGAAGGCGGCATGCGCCTGCGGCACGTAGGCGAGGCTCCGCGCGACCGCCTTCCGCGGCATCCGCGCGAGGTCGGCCCCGTCGAGCAGGATCCGCCCGGCCTGCGCGGGCAGCAGGCCGAGCAGGGTCTTGAACAGGGTGGTCTTGCCGCCGCCATTCGGCCCGAGCAGGCACAGGGTCTCCCCCGGCTCCAGGCGGAAGCCGACGCCGGAGCCGACCGTGCGGGCGCCGTAGCCGAAGGCGAGCTCCTCGACGACGAGCATCAGGCCCAGCCGCGCCGCCCGGAGGCGAGGAGCCAGAGGAAGAAGGGCGCGCCGACGAGGGCCGTCAGGATGCCGAGCGGGATCTCGATCCGCGCCGCGTTGCGGGCGATTAGGTCGACGGCGAGCAGGTAGCCGGCCCCGAGCAGCACCGAGGCCGGCAGCAGCCGGCGGAAATCCGGCCCGACGAGGAGCCGGGCGACATGCGGCACGATCAGCCCGACCCAGCCGATCACGCCCGTGACCGAGACGGCGGCGGCGGTGACGAGGGTGGCGGCGGCGACGAGCAATGGGCGCAAGGCTCGGGTCTCGACCCCGAGCGCGCGGGCCTCCTCGTCGCCGAGGCTCATCAGGTTCATGCGCCAGCGCAGCAGGACGAGGGGCACGAGCCCGAGCAGGATCGCGGGCAGGATGGCGCCGACATCGCCGAGCGTGACGGAGGCGAGGCTGCCGAGCAGCCAGTAGGTGATGGCGGGGAGCTGGTTGTAGGGGTCGGCGAGCACCTTGAGCAGCGAGATCCCGGCCCCCAGCACCGCGCCGACCGCGACGCCGGCGAGGACCAGGGTCAGGACCGGATCGTGCCGGCGCACCGCGACCCCGACGAGATAGACCGCCGCCACCGCCGCGAGCCCGCCCGCGAAGGCGAGGCCCTGGATCGCGGCGACGGGCAGGGCCAGCACGATGCCGGCGACCGCCCCGAGGCTGGCGCCGGCCGAGACGCCGAGGATGTCGGGCGAGACGAGGGGGTTGCGGAACAGGCCCTGATAGGTCGCCCCCGCCGCGGCGAGCGCCGCCCCGACCACCAGCGCCCCCACCACCCGCGGCAGGCGCACCTGCAGCACCACGGTCTGGGCGGTCGCGTCGACCGGGGCGGTGCCCCCGGTGAGCTTGGCCCAGAGCAGGGCGGCCACGTCGAGGGGCGGCACGGCGAAGCGGCCGGTGCCGAGGGCCGCCACGGTGAGGAGGAGGAGGGCGAGCACCGGCAGCGCCCAGACGAGGGGCCCGGCCCTGAAACGGCCGGCATCCCGGGCGGCGGCCGCGGCCTCGCTCCTCACGGCGCCCGGCTCCCGGTGCCGTCGAGGAGGGCGGCGAGCTGCGCCTCGCTGAGGTCGAGGTGGTAGAAGCGCCGGTAGAAGGCCCGCACCGCCTCGGGCAGCGGCTCCGGGAACAGGTCCGGGTGGAGCAGCCCCGCGAGCCAGCGCAGGCCGATCAGCCGGTTGACCCCCGGCGGCGCGTCGAACCAGCCGAAGGGCAGGGCCGGCGCCCGGTAGATCCGGGCCGCGCGCACGGCGGCGAGGCCCTGCCAGAGCGGATCGGTGCGGAACAGCGCCTGCACGGCCGGGTCCACCGTCACGATCACGGCCGGGTTCCAGGCGAGCACCTGCTCGGGGCTGACCGCGGCGAGGCCGCCGGGGGCCGGGGGCGCCGCGTTGCGCCCGCCCGCCCGCTCCAGGATCTCGGCGTTGATCGAGCCGGGCAGGCCGGTCTCCAGCCCCTTCGGCCCGCGGCCGTAATAGACGATCGGCCGCCGCTCCGGCGGCAGGGGATCGACCCGGGCCGCCACCGTGTCGAGGATGGCCTGCGCCGCGCGCGCCAGCTCCTCGCCGCGCGCCTCCTCGCCCAGCAGCGCGCCGAGCTGGCGGTAGGTCTGCGCCGTCCCAGGCAGCGACCCGTCGAGGAGGATGTAGGGGATGCCGGTCTGCGCCTGGACCCGGTCGGCCAGCGAGGCGTAGGTCGGCCCGAGGCTGCCGGCATCGACGATCAGGTCGGGCTTCAGGGCCAGCACCGCCTCGACATTGGCCGTGCCGCCGCGTCCCGTCAGCCGGCCGGAGACCGGCAGGTCGCGGGATTCGGGCAGCAGGAACGGCGTCTCGGCCGCGCGCGGCGCGCCGACCCAGGCCGCCATCCTTGCGGGCGCCAGGGTGTAGAGCAGGACGGAGGCCGGCGGCCCGGCGGCGATCACGCGCAGGGGCCTGTCCGGCACCTCGACCACGCGCCCGGCCGCGTCGCGGAAGGGGCGGGCGCAGGCGGGCGCCGTCAGGCTCGCGAGGAGGGCGAGGCACAGGGCGAGGCCGAGGCGGGCGCGCGGGAGGGCCGGCGGGGGCTTGCGGCATGCGCGGGGTTCGGCTCACGAACGGCGAGGGTCGGCGGGACCGGGCCGCCGTATAGCCCGTCATATAGCGCATCTGCGCAGCGGACGGAGGCGAGGCTGGCATGGGCGACGGCATGGGCGACGGCATGAGCGATCGGGGCTGGACGGTGCACGGATCGACCTACCCGCTGGCGGATCGCTGGATCCGGGTGCGGGCCGACGACTGCACCACCGAATCGGGCGTGCCCGTCACGCCCTATTACGTGCTCGAATATCCCGATTTCGTGCATGTCCTCGCCGAGGACGAGGCGGGCCGGATCGTGCTGGTGCGCCAGTACCGCCACGGCAGCGCCTCCCCGAGCCTGGAATTGCCGGGCGGCGTGATGGACCCGGAGGACGCCGACATCCTCGCCGCCGCCTCGCGCGAGCTGCCCGAGGAGACGGGCTATCTCGGCGGCCGCCTGGAGCCGGTGGTCTCGCTCAGCGTCGATCCCGCCCGCTACACGAATCGGACCCATCTCGTGCGCGCCGTCGGCGTGCGGCCGGGCCCGGCGGCGCCCGAGGCCGACGAGGCGATCGAGGTGGTGCGGGTGAGCCGCGCGGAGGCGACCCGGCTCGCCCTCTCGGGGGCGATCCTCAATGCCGGGCATGCCGGCCTGCTGCTGATCGGGCTGTCCCGCGGGTGAGGGAACCGGGGCGGTTCCGCGATTGCGCCGGGTGTGGCCTGCCCGCGCTCGCCTCGCGCCCCGTCCGCGGCTAAGGTGGCGCGCCCTCTCCTGGGAGGGCCGCCTTTTCCGAGAAGACCCGCCGGACCTTTCGCGTGATGCTGCCGATCCGTGTCCTGACGATTCTCGCCGCGACCGGCCTCGCGCTCACCGTCTCCGCGTGCGGGCGGCGCGGCGCGCTCGAGGCGCCGCAGGCCAGTGCCCCGCAGCGCCCGGCGCAGGCGGCCGGCCCCGGCACGACCGCGAGCCCGCGCCAGTTGCCCGGCAGCGTCGGCCTCGGCGGCGGCTCGACGAGCCCCGATGCCGATGCCGTCCAGGCCGGCGACGAGCTCTCCGCCTCCGCCACGCCGCCCGCGGGCACGGAAGCGCCCATCGAGACGAGCCGCGGGGCCAAGCGCGGCTTCCGGATCCCGAAGGATCCGTTCATCCTCGATCCCCTGCTGTAAGGGCCGGCTGCGAGCCCGGCACGGACACGATGCATCACTTCCACTATCGCGACGGCCGCCTCCACGCGGAGGAGGTCGACCTGACGCCGCTCGCGGACGCGGTCGGCACGCCGTTCTACTGTTACAGCACCGCCACGCTGGAGCGGCACTACCGCGTCTTCGCCGAGGCCTTCGCGGGCGACGACGCCCTGGTCTGCTTCGCGGCCAAGGCGAACTCGAACCAGGCGGTGCTCCGCACGCTGGCCCGCCAGGGCGCCGGCATGGACATCGTCTCCGAGGGCGAGATGCGCCGCGCCCTCGCCGCCGGCGTGCCGGGCGAGCGCATCGTGTTCTCCGGCGTCGGCAAGACGCAGGGCGAGATGGCCGCGGGCCTCAAGGCCGGCATCCTCTGCTTCAACGTCGAGAGCGAGCCGGAGCTCGCCGCCCTCTCCGAGGTGGCGCAGAGCCTGTCGCTGACGGCGCCCGTCTCGATCCGCGTCAACCCGGACGTGGATGCGGGCACGCATGCCAAGATCTCGACCGGCAAGTACGAGAACAAGTTCGGCATCCCGATCACCCGCGCGCCCGAGGTCTATGCCCGGGCCGCCGCCCTGCCGGGCATCGCGGTGCACGGCGTCGACATGCATATCGGCAGCCAGATCACCGATCTCGCGCCCTTCGAGAGCGCCGGGCGGCTGCTCGCCGGCCTCGCCCGCGACCTGATGGCGGCCGGCCACACGCTCCGGCACATCGATTTCGGCGGCGGCCTCGGCATCCCCTACCGGGACGACAACGCCCCCCCGCCGGACCCGGCCGCGCTCGCCGCGACGCTGCGCCCGCATTTCGCGCCGCTGGGCCTGCGGCCCGTCTTCGAGATCGGCCGGATGATCGCGGGCAATGCGGGCATCCTCGTCACCCGCGTCACGTACGTGAAGCACTCGGAGGGGCGGACCTTCGTCATCGTGGACGCGGCGATGAACGACCTGATCCGCCCGACCCTCTACGAGGCCTACCACGCCGTGCGGCCCGTGGCCGAGCCCGGCGCGGACACCCCGCGCATCACCGCGGACGTGGTCGGCCCGGTCTGCGAGACCGGCGACTACCTCGCCCTCAACCGCGAGATGCCGGCGGTGAAGCCGGGCGACCTGATCGCGGTGATGACGGCCGGCGCCTACGGCGCGGTCCAGTCCGGCACCTACAACACCCGCCGCCTCGTGCCGGAGGTGCTGGTGCGGGACAGCGAGGCCGCGATCGTGCGCCCGCGCCAGACCTACGAGGAATTGATCGGCCTCGACCGGGTCCCGGGCTGGCTCGCCTGATCCCGCACCACGCGGGCGCCGCATTCGCGGACCACGCCTGATCCCGGCCGGCGGCCTCTCCCGCGCGCGCCGGCATTCGGGACGGGACGCGATGGTTCGGGCGGCCTTCCTCATCGGTCTCAGCCTGCTCGCCCTGGTGCAGCCCTGCGCCGCCGGGCCGGCGGAGGACATCGCCTTCCTCGACGGGGCGAGCTGGGGCGTCAGCCCGTCGAGCTTCGCCGCGCTCAAGGCCCAGGGCCGCGAGCGCTGGCTCGCCGCGCAGCTCCACCCCCCGGCCGAGCTGCGGCTGCCGCCCGCGGCCGCCGTCCAGGCCGCCCTGCTCGTTCCGAAGGGGAGCCTGTTCGAGCGGGTCGGCGCCCTCGACGCGCAGGGCCGGGCGGCGAACGCGCTCACCGATCCGGAGGCGCGCAAGGCGGCGCAGCAGGCCTATCAGGCCGCCCTCAACGCCGCCGCGCGCGATGCCGCCGCCCTGACGATCCTGCGCGCCCTCCACAGCCCCGACCAGCTCCGCGAGCGGCTCGCCTGGTTCTGGTTCAACCGGCTCAACGTGCATCAGGGCAAGGCGAACCTGCGCGCGATGGTCGGCGACTATCTCGACGCCGCGATCCGCCCGCACGCGCTGGGCCGCTTCCGCGACCTCCTGGAGGCGAGCCTGCGCCACCCGGCCATGCTGCGCTACCTCGACAATGCCGAGAACGCGGCCGGGCGCATCAACGAGAACTACGCCCGCGAGATCATGGAGCTGCACACGATGGGTGTCGGCTCCGGCTACGGTCAGGCCGATGTCGAGGCGCTCGCGCGCATCCTCACCGGCAGCGGCATCACCCTGAAGGCCGAGGACCCGAAGGTCCGCCCCGAGCGGCAGGCCGACATCCTGCGCGACGGGCTGTTCCTGTTCGATCCGAACCGGCACGATTACGGCGACAAGCTCCTCCTCGGACATGCGATCCGGGGCCGCGGCTTCGACGAGGTGCGCGAGGCCCTCGACATCCTCTGCCGCCACCCGGCCACCGCGCGGAACGTCACGCGCGCGCTGGCGCTCTACCTGCTCGGCACCGAGCCGAGCCCCGACCTGCAGACCCGCCTCGCCGAGACCTTCGCCCGCAGCGACGGCGACATCGCCCAGGTGACGGCCGTGCTGCTGCGCGCCCCCGAATTCACCGATGCCGCCGCCGCGCGCTTCAAGGATCCGGTGCGCTACGTCTTCTCGGCCCTGCGCATGGCCTATGACGAGCGCGTCGTCCTCAACACCCAGCCGGTGCAGGGCTGGCTCAACCGGCTCGGCGAGGGCCTGTTCAACCGCACGACGCCGGACGGCTACCCGCTCGCCGCCGCTGCCTGGGCGGGGCCGGGCCAGCTCGCGACCCGGTTCGAGATCGCCCGGCAGATCGGCTCCGGGCCGGCCGGCCTGTTCAAGCCGCCCATGCCGGACGCCGCCGAGGAGCCGGCCTTCCCACTGCTGCAGAACGGCCTCTACTTCGCGGCGCTCGCGGGCACCCTGAGCGCGACGACCCGCGAGGCGCTGGCGCGGGCGGTCTCGCCGCAGGACTGGAACACCCTCTACCTCGCCTCGCCGGACTTCATGCGCTGATATCGCGTTGCGAACGATCGCCGCCGCGCCGTCGCACGGGCAGACGACGATGCGTCGGGATCATCGTCGTCTGGCACAAGGTTCTTTCGGGAGAGAGCCATGAACCGCCGTGATCTCATCCGGTCCGCCGCCCTCCTCGGGGCCTCGACGGTCGCCGGGCGCGTCTGGGCGGCCCCGCGGGCCGAGGCGCGGCTCCTCGTCGTGTTCCTGCGCGGCGCCTACGACGCCGCCAACGTGGTGGTCCCCACGGGCAGCGACTTCTATTACCGGGCCCGGCCGAACCTCGCGCTCGCCAAGCCCGATCCCGGCAATCCGGGCGCGGCGCTCCCCCTCGACGCGGATTGGAGCCTCAACCCGGCCCTGCGCGAGACGATCCTGCCGCTCTTCGCCAAGGGGCAGGCGGCCTTCGTGCCCTTCGCCGGCACCGACGACGTCACCCGCAGCCATTTCGAGACGCAGGACACGATCGAGCTCGGCCAGACCATCGGGGGCGCGCGCGACTACAATTCCGGCTTCATGGCGCGGCTCGCCGCCGAGCTGACGCGGGTGCGCCCGATCGCCTTCACCGAGCAGGTGCCGCTGATCTTCCGCGGGGCGGAGACCGTGCCGAACATCGCCATCAACGGCGTGGGCAAGCCCGGCATCGACGCGCGGCAGGCCAAGCTCATCGCCGCGATGTACCGCGATTCGAGCCTCCGCCCGGCGGTGGAGGAGGGGTTCCGCGTGCGCGACGCCGTCTACCAGTCGATCTCGGACCACGCCGCCCAGGCGGACCGCGGGGCGGTCTCGCCCAAAGGGTTCGAGCTGTCCGCCCGCCGGATCGGCCGGCTGATGCGTGACGGGTTCAACCTCGGCTTCGTCGATGTCGGCGGCTGGGACACCCATGTGAACCAGGGCGCGGCCACCGGTTACCTCGCCGACCGCCTCGCCGAGCTCGGCCGGGCGCTCGCGGGCTTCTCCGAGGAGATCGGCTCGGGCTGGAACGACACCGTGGTGGTGGTGCTGTCGGAATTCGGCCGCACCTTCCGCGAGAACGGCAACCGCGGCACCGATCACGGCCACGGCTCGGTCTACTGGGTGCTCGGCGGCGGCCTGAAGGGCGGCCGCATCGCCGGGCCGCAGGTGCGCGTGGCCGAGGCGAGCCTGTTCCAGAACCGCGACTATCCGGTGCTCACCGATTACCGGGCGCTGCTCGCCGGCCTGTTCGCCCGCCTCTACGGGCTCGACCGGCCCAGCCTGCGCCGCGTCTTCGCCGAGGTGGATCCGGTCGATCTCGGGCTGCTCTGAGCCTCAGCCCGCCACCGCCGCCCGGAGATCCGCGATCAGCGCGTCGACCCGGGCCGGGTCGGCGTCCCAGGCGAACATGAAGCGGGCGCCGCCGCCGATGAAGGTGTAGAAGCGCCAGCCCCGTGCCCGCAGGGCCTCCATCACGGCGGGCGGCAGCGCCAGGAACACGGCGTTGGCCTCCGCGGGGAAGAGCAGCGCGACCCCGGGAAGATCCGCGACGGCCTCGGCGAAGCGGCGGGCGCAGGCATTGCCGTGGGCCGCGTTCCGGAGCCAGGCGCCGCCCTCCAGCATGCCGACCCAGGGGGCGGCGAGGAAGCGCATCTTCGAGGCGAGCTGGCCCGCCTGCTTGCAGCAGTAGCCGAAATCCTCGGCGAGCGCGGTCTTGAAGAACACCACCGCCTCGCCCGCATGCATGCCGTTCTTGGTGCCGCCGAAGCAGAGCACGTCGATGCCCGCCCGCCAGGTCATGTCGGCGGGGCTGCAGCCGAGGCCGGCGCAGGCATTGGCGAAGCGCGCCCCGTCCATGTGCAGGCTCAGGGACAGGTCCCGGCAGGTGGCCGAGAGGGCGCGCAGCTCGTCGAGGGTGTAGACCTGCCCCGTCTCGGTCGGCTGCGTCACGGTGACGACGCGGGGCTTGGGGAAGTGGATGTCGGTGCGCCCGGCGAGCGCCCGGATCGCGTCGGGCGTCAGCTTGCCGCCCTCGGTGCGGGCCACGAGCAGCTTCGAGCCGTTGGAGAAGAATTCCGGCGCGCCGCACTCGTCGGTCTCGACATGGGCCTAATCGGCGCAGATCACGCTGTGGTAGGACTGGCACAGGGCGGCGAGCGCGAGGGCGTTGGCCGCGGTGCCGTTGAAGGCGAAGAAGACGTCGCACGCGGTCTCGAACAGGGCGCGGAACGCGTCCGCGGCGCGCGCCGTCCAGGCATCCTCGCCATAGGCCGGGGCATGGCCGCGATTGGCCGCCTCCATGGCGGCCCAGGCCTCCGGGCAGATGCCGGAATAGTTGTCGCTGGCGAATTGCTGCGCGTCGCTCGTCATCGCTCCTTCTTGTCAGATCCCTGGGCCGTCCGCACCTCATCGGAGCGGTTGGAAGTCGTGCGCAGTTGGTGTAAAGCCAGCCGCAAGGTGCCGACAACGCGCCGATTCGCGACGATTCCGATCCGCGTCCCGCCCGGGCGACCCCCGGGACAGGGGCGTTTGTCGGTTTCCTGATAAGTGCGGATCCGGCCCGGGTCGCCCCAGACCGATTGCAAGTTCCAGAGGATCCAGTCCGTTGCAGGTACTCGTTCGCGACAACAACGTCGATCAGGCGCTCCGCGTCCTCAAGAAGAAGATGCAGCGTGAGGGCATCTTCCGTGAGATGAAGCAGCGCAAGGCCTACGAGAAGCCCTCCGTGCGCAAGGCTCGCGAGAAGGCCGAGGCCGTCCGCCGCGCCCGCAAGCAGGCCCGCAAGACCGCCATCCGCGAGGGCCTGATCGCCGCGCCGAAGCCGAAGCCCCGCGTTCCGGGCGCCGGCCGTCGTCCGGGCGGCTTCTCGGCGAGCCCCGCCCCGTCGGCGCAGGCTGCCGCTCCCGCCGTCGCCTCGTAAGACGGGAAACCCGCGCCCGACGGCGCGGGTCGCTCCAGAACCTGCAATCAGGCCCGGCCGCATCTGCGGCGCGGGCCTTTTTGCTGTTTGGCGCCGAGTCACCGTGACAGGAAGGTCGCATCCTGTCGGCATCGCGATCCTGCAAGATCATGCAGTAAATGATCGGCAACCATTCTGCCGAACGATCGCGGGTGCGAGATCGGGACTGCTTCCGGTCGGGTCGCACTTTAGCGTCGAGGCTCCCGTGTCACTGCCGTCCCTGTCCATCCGCGCGAAGCTGATCGCGGCCTTCGGCCTGCTCACCGTCTTCATCCTCGGCCTCGGCATCGTCGGTCTGACGAGCACCCAGGCGATGCGCGCGGAAGCCCTCGAGGTCGAGACCAACTGGCTCCCCAGCGTCCGGGCGCTCGGCAACATCGACACCCAGTCGGCGCGGCTGAACGGCGTGCTCCTGCGCCACACCCAGGCGACGGACCCGAAGCTCGTCGAGACCGTCGAGAAGGACCTCGTGCGCTTCGGCAAGCGCGTCGACGACGAGCGCGCCGCCTACGAGCCCCTGATCGCCTCGGCAGAGGAGCGCGCGCTCTACGAGACCTACCGCGCCGCGGTGCAGGCCTTCGAGGCCGAGCGGCAGGTGGTCCTCGAGCTGTCGCGCAAGGGCCTGAAGGCGGAGGCCTTCGCCTATTACGAGGCCAAGGGCATCCTGCCGCGGCGCGCCATGTCGACGGCCCTGGAGAACCTGATCGCCCTGAACAATACCGGCGCGGCCAAGGCGGAGGCGCGCAGCCTCGCCACCTACGAGACGGCCCGGAGCCTCGCCATCGCGGGCATCGTCAGCGGCCTCATCCTGTCCATCCTGCTCGCCGGGCTGATCATCCGCGGGATCTCGACGGGCATCGGCTCGGTGGTGACCCCGATGCAGGCGCTCGCCGCCGGCGACCTCGCGGTGGCGATCCCGCACCGGGGCGAGCGCACCGAGATCGGCCGCATCGCCGACGCCGTCCAGGTCTTCAAGGACGGGCTGATCCGGATGCGTGGCCTCGAGGCGGAGAGCGCCGAGGCCCGGGCCGGCGTCGAGGCGCAGCGCAAGGCAGCGATGCGCGAAATGGCTGGACGGTTTGAGGCGGCTGTCGGCGGCATCGTCGGTCTCGTCGCCGCCTCCGCCACCGAACTCCAAGCGACCGCGCAGGGCATGGCGGGTGCGGCGAGCGAGACCGCCGGCCAGTCGAGCGGCGCGGCGGCGGCCGCCGAGCAGGCCTCCGCCAATGTCGGCACCGTCGCCGCGGCGGCCGAGGAGCTCGGCTCCTCGGTGCAGGAGATCGGCCGCCAGGTCTCGGGCTCGGCCGACCTCGCCCAGACCGCAGCGGACGAGGCCGCCCGCACCGCCGGTTTGGTGCAGGCGCTCGCGAGCGCCACGAGCCGGATCGGCGACGTGGTCAGCCTGATCTCCGGCATCGCCGGGCAGACCAACCTGCTGGCGCTCAATGCCACGATCGAGGCGGCCCGCGCCGGCGAGGCCGGCCGCGGCTTCGCCGTCGTGGCCGCCGAGGTGAAGGAACTCGCCAACCAGACGGCCAAGGCCACCGAGGAGATCGCCGCCCAGATCGGCCAGATCCAGGGCACGACCGCCGAGGCGGTCGGCGCGATCGGCAGCATCGCCGACCGCATCCAGGAGATCAGCCGGGTCGCGACCTCGATCGCCGCCTCGGTGGAGGAGCAGGGTGCGGCGACCCAGGAGATCGTGCGCAACGTCGCCCAGGCCGCCACCGGCACCGCCGAGGTCACGCACAACATCGCAGGTGTCGCCGGCGCCGCCGAGCGGACGGGCCTGTCCGCGCGGCAGGTGCTCGACGCCTCCTCGGAACTCTCGCGGCAATCGGAGATGCTCAACCGTGAGGTCGGCGACTTCCTGGCGACGGTCAAGGCGGCCTGATCCAGGTCGTTCGCCCGCTGCGGTCGAGCAACGCCGCAGCGGGGGCAGCCTCGGGACAGAACTGAACTGTCTCCAGACCATAAGGCGACGCGCCTTTGCTGGCGCAGCAGTTTAGCGGCGGCCAGGATGTCCAGTCCGAGCCGCGGATCGTCCGGCGACGGATCTGCGTTAATATTACATTAACTACATTTCATCATCGTCGACCTGCAAGCCTCGCGGCATTCGGCGTGGGCTTCCCGTCTGCGGTGCGTCGATCATGGAACCGGCCGAGAAGTTGCACTGGGCGCCCCCATCCCGGCTCGAAGGCCGGGTGCGGGCGGCCGAGCCGGAGACGCGGCCGGACGCCGCCCTCAGCAGCATCCTGCGCGTGGTCCGCGCCTCCGAGGGTCGTCCCACTCCGCAATCCGGCGCGCCGGCCTCTGCGCAGGAATGGGCCGGCCTGATCGAGCGGGTCCGCGCGGCGGCGAGCCGTGCCCGCGACGTCGAGGCCCAGGCCCAGGAGCAGGACCAGCGCGTCCAAGACCTTCTGGAACGCGTCCGCGAGGATGTCTCGGCGGCCAGTGAGCGCGTGCGCGCGGCCGAGGTGCGGGCCGAGGCGATCCAGGCGCAGGCCGAGGCGCGTATCCGCACCGCAGAGGCGCGGGCGGAGGCCGCCGAGGAGCGGGCTCGCATCGCCGAGGACTGGCTCGCCCGCGTGCATGAGACGATCACCAGCGAATTCGCGGCGTTTCCCGAGAGCAGGACGTTGGGCTGATGGCACAGGCCGCACAGATCCGGACCGTATCGGCCCCCGAAACCGGCCCGCGGATGAGCGCGCTGCAGCGCCTCCTCGCCCCCGTCTTGGTGGAGGCCGAGCCCGCGATCGTGTCGCTGGTTCTGGAAGCAGGGGAGGGCATCCCGGCGGAGGACGGCTCCGCTGAGACAGACTGGCCGGCCGCCATCCAGATGATCCGCGACGTGGCCTCGCGCGTCCGCCAGGCCCGGGCGGAAGCCGACGAGGTGGGCCGCCGCGCAGAGGCGCTCGCCGAACGCAGCGCGCGCCAGGCCGCGGAGGCCGAGACGCGTCTGCGCCTCGCCGAGGCCGAGACGCAGGGCGCACTCCTGCGTGCTGAGCAAGCCGAGGCGGCAGCCCGTGCGGCCGAGGCCCGGGCCGCTCAGGCGGAAGAGGCGATGCGGGCCGCGCAGGCGGACCGGCAGGAGGCGCAGGTCTGGCTCAAGCGCCTCTACGCCAGCGTGCTAACGGAATTCGAAGGCCTGACAGAGGTCCCGGCAGCGCGTGCCGCCTGACGGCGGTCCCTCCGGGCGCCTCGGGTCCTCTGACCTCAGGCGAAGGATGATCTCGTTCGAACCCGGATCGCCGGGTCAGACCCCGACCGATCGGGCGACGACGAGGCGCAGGGCCGGGCGCTCGCTCAAGGCTGCGGCGACCTTGCGCTCCAGCTCCGTGCCACGGAACGGCTTCTGCACGATCCTGTCCTCACAGACCGACTCGACCTGCATAAGAGCCGTGCGGTCGGCATAACCTGTGGCGAAGATCACCGGCAGGGCAGGCCGGTGTCGGCGTATCTCGCAGGCGGCTTCCGCCCCGTTCATACCGGGCATGGCGAAATCGAGCACGACGAGATCAATATCCGTGCCCTCAGCGAGGACCCGCAGCGCAGCCGACCCGGAACCGGCTTCGTGAATCTGATAGCCGGCTTCTGAGAGGCGCGTCACCGTGATCTCGCGGACCGCCTCGTCGTCGTCCACGACGAGCACCACCGGCCGTTCGCCTTGCGGACGCGGCGGATGCGCTTCGCTTTCTTCGCCCACAACAGCCCCCGGCTCCACCGCGGCTCGGGGCAGGAAGACGCGGACCGTGGTGCCCTCGCCGAGGCACGTCTCGATGCGCACGCCGCCGCCCGACTGCTTTGCGAAGCCGTAGACCTGGGCGAGGCCGAGGCCCGAGCCCTTGCCGACTTCCTTGGTGGTGAAGAATGGCTCGAAGACGCGCTTCAGCACCTCCGGGTGGATGCCGCTGCCGGTGTCCGAGATGGCGATCGTCACATGCTCGCCGGCGGGCGGCGCCTCCGGCCGGTCCGGCTCGCCGAGGATCGCGTTCGCGGTCTCGATGGTAAGGCGCCCACCCACCGCCATGGCGTCGCGGGCGTTGATGGCGAGGTTGAGGATGATCAGCTCGATCTGCGTCGGGTCGGCCAGCGCCGGCCACAGCCCCGGCTCCAGCACCATAGCGATCTCGACGGCGCCGCCGATGGAGCTCTGCAAGAGGTCGCGCATCGCCGCGACGGTATCGTTGAGCCGTACCGGCACCGGCTCCAGGCGTTGGCGCCGGGAGAAGGCAAGGAGCTGCGCGGTGAGCCGTGCGCCGCGGTCGGCCGCCGCGCGCATGGTGTCGATGCGTCGGCGCGAGCGCTCGTCCGGAACCGCCCGGCCAAGGAATTCGAGATTGCCTGCTATGACGGTGAGCAGGTTGTTGAAGTCGTGGGCTATGCCGCTGGTGAGCTGGCCGACCGCCTCGAGGCGTTGAGCCTGGCGAAGGGCTTCCTCGATGCGCTGACGTTCGATGATCTCGCGGCGCAGCTCGGCATTGGCCTCGGCGAGCTCGGCAGTGCGCGCGGCGACCCGCGCCTCCAGGCTCTCGTTGAGGCTCCGCAGGGCCTCCGCCGACGCGCGCCGCTCGGACCGGGCCTGCGCCTCGGCGAGCGCCCGCAGCACCGTGCGCGGCAGCCGGTCGAGCCGCTGCTTGACGACGTAGTCGGTGGCCCCCGTCTTCAGGGCCTCGACGGCGACGTCCTCGCCGAGCGTGCCCGAGACGAAGACGAAGGGGATGTCCGGGCAATGCCCGCGGGCATGGTCCAGGGCCGCGAGCCCGTCGAAGGTCGGCAGCACGTAGTCGGCGAGGATCAGGTCGTGGCAGGGCTCGGCGACCGCCGCGGCGAAGGCCTCGCGTGTCATCACCCGGTCGATGCGGCAATCGAGGCCCGCATCCTCGAGCGCCGCCGCGATCAGCTCGGCGTCGAGGTCGCTGTCCTCGATGAGCAGGATGCGGATGGGCGCGGCCGCGCCCGCGTCGCGCCCGCTCATCGGCCGCCCGACCGCGGGAGCCGGCCCGGAGGGGCCTCGTTCAGGACGGCCCAGAACACGCCGAGGTCGCGGATCGCGTCGAGGAAGGCCTGGAAGCCCACCGGCTTGACCACGAAGGCGTTGACGCCGAGTTCGTAGGAGCGGACGAGGTCGCTCTCCTCCCGCGAGGCGGTGAGCATCACGATCGGGATGATCCGCAGCAGCGGGTCGCTCTTGATGGCGGCGAGCACTTCGAGCCCGTCGACCTTGGGCAGCTTCAGGTCGAGCAGGACCACGGCCGGGTCGAGGGCCTCGCGCCGGGCATAGGTGCCGCGCCGGTAGAGGAAGTCGAGGGCCTCCGCCCCATCGCGGCAGATCACCACCTCGTTGGCGAGCTGGCTCTCCTCGAGGGCGGCGAGCGTCAGCTCGATGTCGTTCGGGTTGTCCTCGACGAGGAGGATCGGCTTGAGGTCGGCCATGTCCGGTCCGTGGGGGTCAGGCGCACAACGGCAGCGTGAAGCGGAAGGTTGCGCCGCGGCCGAGTTCGCCCTGCGCGGACGTCCGGCCGCCATGCCGCTCGACGATGCGGCGGACATTGGCGAGCCCGATGCCGGTGCCCTCGAACTCCTCCGTGCGGTGCAGGCGCTGGAACACGCCGAACAGCTTGCCGACATAGGCCATGTCGAAGCCGACGCCGTTGTCGCGGACGAAGAAGGCGGCCTCGCCGTCGCGGTCGGGCTCGCGCGCGACCTCGATCACCGTCTCGGGCTCGCCGCGCGTGTATTTGAGGGCGTTCGAGAGCAGGTTCTCGACCACGAGCCGCAACATCATCGGGTCGGCCCGGACCCGGCCGAGCGGCCCGATCCGCCACTGCACCCGGCGCTCGGGGGCGACGTCGCGCATCGCCTTCCGGCGCACCTCCTCGACGATCAGGTTCATGTCGAGGTCGATGCGTTTCAGGGCGTTGCGGCCCATCTGCGAGAAGGCGAGCAGGTTGTCGACGAGGGTGCCGGCCGAGAAGGCCGCCTCGACCAGGGTGTCGAGGTAGTGCCGGCCCTTCTCGGAGAGGTTGGCGCCGTCCCGCGTCCGCAGCAGCTCGGCATAGCCGACGATGTGGCGGAAGGGCGCGCGCAGGTCGTGGCTGACCGAGTAGGAGAAGGCCTCCAGCTCCTTGTTGGAGCGCTGCAGCTCCACGCTCAGCGCCGCCATCTCCTCGGCCCGGCGCAGCACGATGCCGAGGATCGCCGCGCGCAGGTCCTTGGCGGTGTCGATCTCGGGGAGCGACCAGGGCAGGGCTCGCCCCTGGACGGTCTCCTTCCAGGTCTCGAAGGAGGTGCGCGGATGGAGCCGGGCGGGTCCGCCGGCCGGGTCCGGGGTGGCGGCCTTGGTCGGGTTGCCGCCCCATTTCACGGTCCGCACCGCCTCGGGCCGGAACCAGAGCACGTAGCTCGCGTAGCGCTGCGAGACCGCGATGGCGAGGAGGCCGCTCGCCGTCTCGGTGCAGGCGGCGGCCGGCGCATGGGCCTCGGCGAGGGCCTCGGTGGCGTAGACCTCCTCGCCGCCGTGCCGCGCCGAGAGCCAGCGGTAGATGTCGCGCACCGCCGCCTCCGGCGGCGTCCGGCCGACGAGCCGGCAGGTCCCGGCGGTGACGATCGCCGCCCCGCCCGCCTCCGTCAGCGCCAGCAGGTCGTCGGGCCGGGCGAGCAGGCCGTCGTGGAAATCCTCGGTCTCGGCCATGGCGCCGAGCAGGCGCTGGGCGATCGCGCCGAGCCTCAGGCGCTGCTCGGCCTCGGCGCCTCGCTCGCGCGCGGCGAGCTGCAGGGCGAAGATGCGGGTGAGGAAGTCGCAGGCGTTGCGCGCCGGCAGCGGAACGCGCCGGGGCGCGTGGTCGTGGCAGGAGATCAGGCCCCAGAGCGCCCCGTCCACGAGGATCGAGACCGACATCGAGGCCTGCGTGCCCATGTTGCGCATGTAGGCGACGTGCACGGGCGAGACGCTGCGCAGCACCGACTGGCTGAGGTCGAGGGGCGCCTCCGTGCCCGGCGTCAGCGCCGGCACGATCGGCACCGGCGCGTAGCCCGCGTCGGGGATGATGCGCAGGCGGTTGCGCCGGTAGAGCTCGCGCGCCTGGGCCGGGATGTCGGAGGCGGGGAAGCGCAGGTCGAGATAGGAGGGCAGCACGCCGTTGCCGTCCTCGGCCACCACGGTGCCGTGCCAGTCCCGGTCGAAGCGGTAGACGAGGGCGCGGTCGAAGCCGGTGGCGTGGCGGATCTCGACGGCGAGGAGCCGGCACAGCTCGGCCACGGTCGGCGCCGCGAGCAGGCCCTCCACGAAGGCGTCGAGGCGCGAGGACAGCGCGTCGAGCCCCCCGGCCGGGCCGCTCGCGTCGGCCTCCTCCATCTCGACGAGGGTGAGGTCGCCGGAGCGGTGCACGGCGAGGTCGTAGGCGCGGGCCTTCCCGGCGGTCGCGAGCGTCAGCGTGCGCAGGTGGCGCGCGCCCGTGCCGGCCTCGACGGGCGCCGCGGCCAGCGCGGCGGCGATCTCGGGGAAGGCTGCGTCGAGTTCGAGGCCCAGCACGGCGTCCGGCCCGGCCGGGACGTTCGCGCTCGCCTGCACGATCCGCCGCTCCGCGCCGTGCAGCGCCAGCAGGAAGCCGTGCGGCTGCAGCGTGCCGGGGCGGTGGATCGGCTCCCGGTCGCAGGCCGTGAGATCCGCCTCGGGCGACCGTGCGGCCGAACTCAATGCATGCGCTCCCTCGCCCTCTCCGTCGCGGTCGTCCGGCGCCTATACACCCGGCACGGGTGTGAAGGCGACCCGGGGCGGAGGTGGCTACCGGTCGCGCTCCTCCTGCCCGAGGATGCCGCGCGCGGCGAGATGGAGGAGGAGGCCCGTCAGGATCGAGGCCGCGACGATCGCCAGCACCTGCAACCCGGTCACGCCCGGGCGCGTGCCGAAGCTGTAGGCGAGCAGCGAGCCGCAGGTCCCGGCCGACACCACGCCCGAGGCGATGGTGTTGAGCCAAGTCGCGGATAGACGTCTCCGTTCCTGGTTCACGTCGACCATGCCTCTGCGGGACCGATATAGGTTTATAGTCAGATAGAGGGAATTTGGGCGGATTCGGAGAATGGCCGAGACCCTTGCACGGCGCAAGAACAAAAAGCGAACACATGGCACGCGTCAGGGTTGCACCAGGTCTTGCCTTCGTGCGGGCCTGTGGAAAGCTGTGGAGGGGTGTGGACGGCGCGTCGCCCGGAGCCGCTGCTGTGACGCTCCCCTCACGCTCAACCGGCATCCGCTTCGACTGGGGAACGGGCCTCGCCTTCCCTTGCGGCAGAGCTATCGCACATGGGTCAAGAGGTTGAAGAGATGGCCTTTTCCCAAGCAGCGCGCTTCATCTTCTCGCGATGGGGATGCCTTCGGGATCGGCTTCGAGGATCTTGCGCGCCATGCCGCGCAGGGCAGCCCCTCTCTCTCGAATGGACGTTCCTTCGTCTCCGGTCTGAACATCCGGAAGGAGGTGAGGGCCCGTCGCGCTTGGGCGCGGGGCCCTCGCTTCAGCCCTTCCGGCCGCCCGGCCCCTTGGCCTCGGCTGCCCGGCGCAAGGCCTCGGCGAGGGCGCCGGCCGGCTCCGCGGCGGGCCTGCCAGAGGGCTGGGTGGCGGGCCTGGACGAGGCGCCCGGCCGCGGGCCCGAATCGCGGCGCTCGTCGCCCCGGGGCTGGCGCGCGGGCGCCTCGCCGGAGCGCATGGACAGGGCGATGCGCTTGCGGGCGGCATCGACCTCGATCACCCGCACCTGCACCACGTCGCCGGGCTTCACCACCTCGCGCGGGTCCTTCACGAAGCGGTCGGCCAGCATCGAGACGTGGACCAGCCCGTCCTGGTGCACGCCGATATCGACGAAGGCGCCGAAAGCCGCGACGTTGGTCACCACGCCTTCGAGCCGCATGTCGGGCTTCACGTCCTTGATGGTCTCGACGCCCTCGGCGAAGGCGGCGGTGCGGAAGCTCGGGCGCGGGTCGCGGCCGGGCTTCTCCAATTCGGCGATGATGTCGGTGACCGTGGGCAGGCCGAAGCTCTCATCCGCGAAGGCCTTCGGGGAGAGGCCGCGCAGGGTGGCGCCGTCGCCGATCAGCGCCTCGATCGGCCGGCCCGTGGCCTTCAGGATCTTCTTGACGACCGGATAGGCCTCCGGATGCACGCCGGAGGCGTCGAGCGGGTCCTCGCCGCCGCGGATGCGCAGGAAGCCGGCCGCCAGCTCGTAGGCCTTGGGCCCGAGGCCCGGCACCTTGCGCAGCGCCGCCCGCTTCGGGAAGGGCCCGTTGGCGTCGCGGTGGACGACGATGTTGCCCGCCACCCGCTCCGTGAGACCCGAGACCCGGGCGAGCAGCGGCGCCGAGGCGCTGTTCACGTCGACGCCGACGCTGTTCACGCAATCCTCCACCACCGCGTCGAGGGAGCGGGCGAGCTTCCCCTCGCCGAGATCGTGCTGGTACTGCCCGACGCCGATCGCCTTCGGCTCGATCTTGACGAGCTCGGCGAGCGGGTCCTGCAGCCGCCGCGCGATCGAGACGGCGCCGCGGAGCGTCACGTCGAGATTCGGCAATTCGGCCGAGGCGTAGGCCGAGGCCGAGTAGACCGAGGCGCCGGCCTCCGAGACCAGCACCTTGGTGAGGCTCTGCTCGGGCATCTTGGCGACGAGCTCGGCCGCGAGCCGGTCGGTCTCGCGCGAGGCGGTGCCGTTGCCGATGGCGATCAGCTCGATCCCATGCGCCCTGACGAGCTTCGCCAGGGTCATCAGGGCGCCGTTCCAGTCGCGCCGCGGCTCGTGCGGGTAGATCGTGTCGGTGGCGACCACCTTGCCGGTGGCATCCACCGCCGCGACCTTCACCCCGGTGCGGTAGCCCGGATCGAGGCCGAGCGTCGGGCGCGCGCCGGCGGGGGCGGCGAGCAGCAGGTCGCGCAGGTTGCGCGCGAAGACCGTGACCGCGCCCTCCTCGGCCACGGTCCAGAGGCGGGCGCGCAGATCCGTCTCGGTGGCGGGCTTCAGGCGCTTGCGCCAGGCCTGCCGCACCGTCTCCATCAGGAAGGCGTCGCCCGGCCGGCCGCGCTCGGCGACGCCGAGCCGCTGCGCGATCCGCGCCTCCTGCCAAGGCAGGGTGCCGGGGCGCGGCTCCTCCGCATCGGCGATGTCGAGGTCGAGGATCTCCTCCTTCTCGCCGCGGAACAGGGCGAGGATGCGGTGCGAGGGCAGCTTGGCCAGGGGCTCGGAGAATTCGAAATAGTCGGCAAACTTCTCGCCGTCCCGGCGTTTGCCCTTGCGCACGCTCGACGCCATGCGCCCGCGCTGCCAGCCGGTCTCGCGCAGGGATCCGACCAGTTCCGCGTCGTCGCAGGCGCGCTCGATCAGGATGGCGCGGGCGCCTTCGAGCGCTGCCTCGGCATCGGCGATGTCGTTTTTGCCGGCAAAAGGATTGGCTTGGCGATGGGGGTCGAGGTCGGGCCGGGCGAGCAGCGCCTCGGCCAGGGGCTCCAGCCCGGCCTCGCGGGCGGCCTGCGCCTTGTTGCGGCGCTTCGGCCGGAACGGCAGGTAGAGGTCCTCCAGCCGCGCCTTGGTCTCGGCTCGGGCGATCTGCGCGGCGAGGCCCGCATCGAGCTTTCCTTGAGCGCGGATGCTGTCGAGGATCGCGCTGCGGCGCCCTTCGAGGTCGCGCAGATAGGCGAGGCGTTCCTCCAGGGTGCGCAGCTGGGCGTCGTCGAGGGCGCCCGTCGCCTCCTTCCGGTAGCGGGCGATGAAGGGCACGGTGGCGCCCCCGTCGAGCAGGTCGACCGCCGCCGTCACCTGCGCCTCGGCCACGCCGAGTTCGCTTGCGATGCGCGCGTTGATGCCGGTCATGCCGTCTCCCCCTGTCCAGCCGCGGCGGTGTGGATCCGCGGGCCGGGAGCGTCAAGGCGGGATCAGTTCAGGCGCAGGATCGCGGCGTTGAGGAGCGTCGCGAAGGAGACCCAGGCGGCGTAGGGCACGAGGAGCCAGGCGACGAGCCGGTCGAAGCGCCAGGACAGGCGGATGGTCCAGAGCACCATGACGAGGAGCGCCACCACCACGACGAGGGCGGGGCCGATCGCGTGGGCGGTGAAGAAGACCGGGCTCCAGGCGGCGTTCAGCGCGAGCTGCACCGCGAAGGCGAGGATGGCGAGCCACCAGCCCTGGCGCGAGGGGCCCGTGCGCGGCATGGCGCCGAGCAGCCGCCAGGCCGCGTAGGCGATCATCGCGTAGAGGATCGTCCAGGCGACGGGGAAGAGCCAGTTCGGCGGGTTGAAGGCGGGCTTGTTCAGCCCCGCATACCAGCCGGGGATCTCGCCCTGCGTGGCGACCGAGCCGACGATCGCGGTGGCCGCCACCGGCAGCACGGCCGCCGCGATCCGGAGCACGGGGCCGAGCGCCGGCCGTTCGGGGACATGGGTGACGGTGCTCATCTCACTCGCTCGCGGGGTGCAGTCCTGTCCGGCGGACGGACGCCTTGCGGGGCCGGCGCGGATCGTGCCACGCGGCCCTGAAGGCACCTAGCGCGCGGCGGCCCGGCGATCAGGGCCCGCGCCAGATCGGGAGACCGCCATGTCACGGACTGATGGGTCCCAGGGCAACGCGCCGGAGGCGCCCGAGGATGCGGGCGGCTTCTCGCGCCGCAGCCGCGCGGTGCAGGCGCTCGGCCGCATCGACCCGATCACCAAGGGCGTGGTGCCGCCGCTCCACGTGGCGACGACCTTCATCCGCGATCCCGACAACGCCTATTCCTCCGGCTTCGTCTACGCGCGGCCGGACAACGCCACCGTGCGGGAGGCGGAAGCCGTGCTCGCCATGCTGGAAGAGGCGGCCGGCGCCATGCTGTTCGGCTCCGGCATGGCGGCGGCCACCGTCCTGTTCGGCGCGCTCGAGCCGGGCGACCACGTCGTCGCCCCCACCGTCATGTACTGGGCGTTGAAGCGCTGGCTGCGCGAGGAGGGCCCGCGCCGGGGCCTCAGCGTCGATTTCGTGGATGCGGAGCGGCCCGAGGCGCTCCGCGGCGCGGTGCGGGCCGGCCGGACGAAGCTCGTCTGGATCGAGACGCCGGGCAACCCGCTCTGGACCGTCACCGACATCGCGGGCGCCGCCGAGATCGCGCACGCGGCCGGGGCCCGGCTCGCGGTGGATTCCACCGCCGCCTCGCCGGTCCATACACGGCCGCTGGCCCTTGGCGCCGACCTCGTGATGCATTCGGGCACCAAGATCCTGAACGGCCACTCGGACGTGGTGGCGGGTGTGCTCGCCGCGCGCGAGGCCGACGCGTTCTGGGCCCGGATCGGCGCGCTCCGCGCGAGCGGCGGCGCCATCCTCGGCCCGTTCGAGGCCTATCTCCTCACGCGCTCGCTGCGCACGCTGCATCTGCGCGCCGGCGCCCAGGCCGCGGGCGCGCTGGAGCTGGCGACGCGGCTGAGCACCCATCCCCACGTGGCGCACGTGCTCTATCCGGGGCTCGCCGACGATCCCGGCCATGCGGTGGCGGCGCGCCAGATGGAGGGCGGCTTCGGCTACATGCTCTCGATCCGGGTCGCGGGCGGCGAGGCGGCGGCGATCGCCACCGCCGCGCGGGTGCGCCTGTGGAAGCGGGCGACCTCGCTCGGCGGCGTCGAGAGCCTGATCGAGCACCGCGCCTCGGTGGAGGGGCCGGGCACGCCCTGCCCGACGGACCTGCTGCGCCTCTCCACCGGCATCGAGGACCCGGCCGACCTCTACGTCGACCTCGACGCGGCGCTCCGGGCGGCGCATGGATGAGGGGAGCCGTGATCGTCGATCTCCAGGGCTCCGCCCTGGACCCGCGAGAGGGCTGAGCCCTCTCGACACCCTGGACGGCCTCAGCCGATTCTCCGATCCCGCCGGCCCGGCGCATCGACCCGGAGCAGCAGCGCCACCGGGATCAGCCCGACGAGCACGATGAGCAGCGCGGCGACGGTGCCGTCCTCGTAGGTGCCGCGGGCGGCCTCGCCGTAGAGGTGGGTCGCCAGCGTCTCGACGTTGAGGGGCCGCAGCAGCAGCGTCGCCGGCAATTCCTTGGCGCAATCGACGAAGACGAGGAGCGCGCCGCTGAGAACGGCCGGCCAGGCCAGGGGGAGCTGCACCCGCGCCAGCGTCCCGAAGGGGCCGCGTCCGAGGAGGCGGCTCGCATCCGGCAGGGTCGCGGGGAGCCGCGCCAGCCCCGCCTCGCTGGTGCCCACCGCGATGCCGAGGAAGCGCACGAGATAGGCGGTGACGAGGGCGCCGCCGGTGCCGAGCCCGATCAGCGCCGGGGCCGCGCCGAACAGGGCCCGGGACGCCTCGGTGAGGGCCCCGTCGGCGAGGGCCAGCGGGCCGAGCAGCCCGATGGCGAGGATCGTGCCCGGCAGCGCGTAGCCGAGGCCGGCGAGCCGGATCAGGGCCGGGCCCCAGCTCCGGTAGGCGAGCAGCCGCGGGCTCGCCGCCACGAGGAAGCCGATGGCGCCCGCGATCAGCGTGGCGATGCCGGCATAGAGCACGGTGCTGGCGATCTCGGCCGGCAGGGTCGCGGGGATGCCGGTGCGGGCGATCCGCGCGACCGCGCCCGTGGCGAGGAAACCCGCCGGGACCAGGAAGCCCGCCGCCACCGGCACGAGCCCGAGCGCCAGCGCGAGCAGGCCGGCGCGGCGCCCGAGCCGGACCCGCGCCATCCGGCGCGGGCGCTGGGCCGTGCCCGCGAAGCTGCGGCCCCGGCGCGCCCGGCGCTCGGCGGCGACCAGCAGCATGACGAGGGCCAGCATCACCAGGGCGATCTGCGCGGCGCCGGCGAGGTCGGAGCGGTTGATCCAGGTGGCGTAGACCTGCACCGTCAGGGTGCGCACGCCGAGGAACTCGGCCGCGCCGATGTCGTTCAGCGCCTCCATCAGGGCGAGGCTCGCGCCGAGCACGATGGCGGGCCGCGCGAGCGGCAGGGCGACGCGGGCGAAGGTGGCGAGCGGCCGGCCGCCGAGCGTCCGGGCCGCCTCCATGAGGTTGGCCGCCTGCATCCGGAACAGCGCCCGGGTCGGCAGGTAGACGTAGGGGTAGAGCACGAAGCCGAGGAGCAGGATGCAGCCCGGCAGCGAGCGGATCTCCGGGAAGGCGAGGTCGCGCGGGCGCGTCAGGCCGAGGAGGCCGCGCAGGGTCGATTGCACCGGCCCGAGCGGGTGCAGCAGGTCGAGATAGGCGTAAGCCACGATGTAGGTCGGCACCGCGAGCGGCAGGAGCAGGCCGATCTCGAGGAGGCGCCGTCCGGGAAACTCGTAGGCCGCCACCAGCCAGGCGGCACCGGTGCCGATCACCGTCACCATCAGCCCGACGCCGAGGAGGAGCGCCCCGGTCTGCCAGAGGGCCTGCGGCAGCACGTAGGCCATCAGGTGCGGCCAGAGCTCGCCCGTGCCCTGGAGGGCGGACAGCGCCAGCGAGACCAGCGGGCTCAGAACCAGGGCGACGACGAGCAGGATGGCGAGCGCGCAGGCCCCGGCCCCGATCCGCGGTGCGAGGCGTGATGCGAGACGTGGCGCGAGGCGCGTGCCGAACCCCGCCCCGGCCGGGTGACCGGCGTGCAGACTGGCGTTCGACACCCTGCGCTTCCCCCTTCGCGGAATCCGGCCCGGGCCGGCGGCCGAGCCGCCGGCTGCTTGGCAGCCCCGGGCGGAGCCTGTAACCCCACATCCGGCCAGAGGAAACCGGACACCGGGGAATTCCGACAGATGCGACTCGTGGTGGTCGGCGCCGGCGGGCGCATGGGACGGATGCTGATCCGCGCGGCGGCGCAGGCCGAGGGCTGTACCCTGACCGGCGCGATCGAGCGGGAAGGCGCGGACGTGCTCGGGCAGGATGCCGGCGTGCTCGCGGGGCTCCAGCCGCTCGGCGTGCCCGTCACCGACGACCCGCTCGCGGCGTTTGCCGCCACCGACGGCGTGCTCGACTTCACGGCCCCGGCCGCGACCGTGTTCTACGCCGAGCTCGCGGCCCAGGCCCGCATCGTCCACGTGGTCGGCACGACGGGCCTGTCAGAGGACGACCTCGCCAAGCTGCGCGCGGCCGCCTACCACGCCCGCATCGTGCGCTCGGGCAACATGTCGCTCGGCGTCAACCTCGTGGCCGAGCTGGTGCGCCGGGTCGCGGCCTCGCTCGGGGCCGATTTCGACATCGAGATCCTGGAGATGCACCACCGGCACAAGGTGGACGCGCCCTCGGGCACCGCCCTGCTGCTCGGCGAGGCGGCGGCGGCGGGGCGGGGCGTCGACCTCGCCGAGGCCCGCGTCTCGACGCGCGACGGCCATACCGGCGCGCGCCGCCCGGGCGATATCGGCTTCGCCACCCTGCGCGGCGGCAGCGTGGTGGGCGACCACAGCGTGATCTTCGCCGGCCCCTCCGAGCGCATCACCATCAGCCACCACGCCGAGGATCGGGCGCTCTTCGCCTCCGGCGCGGTCAAGGCGGCGCTCTGGGCCTATCCGAAGCCGCCGGGCCTCTACGGCATGACAGACGTGCTCGGGCTGTAAGCTCGGCCTTTTCCCGGCTTGGGGGCGGGGCACCGGCTCTGCTAGACGCCCTGGCATCGAAGCCGGGCTTGGCCCGGCGGCATCTCAAGGATCGGACCCCTCGATGGAGCGCCTGCTCGTCCTCGCTCGCCACGGCCAGAGCGAGTGGAACCTCAAGAACCTGTTCACCGGCTGGCGCAACCCGGACCTGACCGCGCTCGGCGTCGAGGAGGCCCGCAAGGCCGGGCGCTGGCTGAAGAGCGAGGGCTACGGCTTCGACGTGGCCTTCACCTCGAGCCTCGGCCGGGCGCAGCGCACCTGCGCGCTGATGCTCGGGGAGATGGACCTCTCCGACATCGAGACGATCCGCTCGGAGGCCCTGAACGAGCGCGACTACGGCGAGCTGTCGGGCCTCAACAAGGACGATGCCCGCGAGCGCTGGGGCGCCGAGCAGGTCCATCTCTGGCGCCGCTCCTACGACGTGCCGCCGCCCGGCGGCGAGAGCCTGAAGGACACCGCCGCCCGCGTGCTGCCCTACTACATCGAGCGCATCCTGCCCCGCGTGATGGCCGGCGACCGGGTGCTGGTGGCGGCCCACGGCAACTCCCTGCGCGCGCTCGTGATGGTGCTCGATCACATGACGACCCAGACCATCGCGGGGCTGGAGATCGCCACCGGCGTGCCGCTGGTCTACCGGCTCAAGGCCGACACCACGGTGCTGACCAAGTCGGTGCTGGAGCGGGACATCGACGTCTGAGCGGGCCCGTCGAACTCGCGCCGGGGCTGATCCACCGCCCCGGCTGGCTCGATGCCGCGGCGCGGGCCGCCCTCGCCGATGAGGTCGCGGCGGTGCTCGCCGCCGCGCCGCCCTTCGTGCCGCGCATGCCGCGCACGGACAAGCCCTTCTCGGTGCGGATGTCGAATGCCGGGCCGCTCGGCTGGGTCTCGGACGCGCGCGGCTACCGCTACCAGCCGGACCATCCCGAGACCGGCGCACCCTGGCCGCCCCTGCCGCCGACCGTATTGCGCGCCTGGGCCGAGCTCGCCGGCTACCCGCACCCGCCGGAAGCCTGCCTGATCAACCTCTACGCGCCGGACGCGCGGATGGGCCTGCACCAGGACCGGGACGAGGCCGACCTCGCCGCCCCCGTGGTCTCGCTGTCGCTCGGCGCCCCGGCCCTGTTCCGCTACGGCGGGACCCGGCGGGGCGACCCGACCCGCTCGGTGCGGCTTCAGCCGGGCGACGCCCTGGTGCTCGGCGGCGCCTCGCGGCTCGCCTTCCACGGCATCGACCGCATCCTGCCGGACGCGGACCTGCTCGCGCCCGAGGAGGCGCTGCCGGGCCTCGCCCAGGGCTGGCGCTGCAACCTCACCGCGCGCCGGGTCAATCTTCCGGCCTCCGGAAAGCCATCTTCCTGACGCGCTGATCGGCCGGCATCCGGGCGGGGGAGCGAGGACGATGGTCAAGCCGGATCCCGGCCGACGCGAGAGCGCCGCGGCACAGTGGCCACCGATCGCCCGCTTCATCGAAGTCGAGGATCGCCTCGGCCGCACCATCGCCCGCGGCCGGATCCGCGGCGCCGCCTACGAGTTCCTGCGCTTCGGCGTGAAGCAAGGCTGGGCCTGCCTGTTCGGCGGCCTGCTCCTCGCCCTCCTGATCGCCACGCGCCTGTTCTGGCCGGCGCAGGCGCCGATCCATCGCTACGACGCCCTCTTCACCGCCGCAATCGCGATCCAGATCGTCCTGCTCGCCACCCGCATGGAGACTTGGGCGGAGGCCCGGGTGATCCTGATCTTCCACGCGATCGGGACACTGATGGAGATCCACAAGACCGCCATCGGGGCCTGGGTCTATCCCGAGCCGGGCGTGCTGCGGATCGGCGGCGTCCCGCTGTTCACGGGCTTCATGTACGCCGCGGTCGGCAGCTACCTTGCGCGGGTCTGGCGCCTGTTCGACTTTCGCTTCACGCGCCATCCCGGTCTCGGGGCTCTCTCGGCCCTATCGGTGGCGATCTACCTCAACTTCATCACCAATGCGTCCGGCTACGATCTGCGAACCGGGTTGATGACGGTCGCCGCGATCCTGTTCGCCCCGACGCTCGTCCACTTCAAGGCCTGGCGCCGGCACCGCTCCATGCCGCTTCTGCTCGGTCTCGGCCTCGTCGCCCTGTTCATCTGGTTAGCCGAGAACATCGGCACGTTCACCGGCACATGGCTCTACCCGAATCAGATGGCGCGCTGGACGCCGGTCTCGTTCGCCAAGCTCTCGTCTTGGTTCCTGCTGATGATCGTCTCCTACACGCTGGTCGCGCGGGTGAACGGCATCGCGCCGCCGGAGGCCGGCGAGGCGCGGGCGGCCGAGGCGGGAGCGGCACGGGCGCGTGAGGGCGGCGCCTGATGCGGTGGCAAGCGCTCGGCCTCGTGGCCCTGGTCGTCGGCGCCGGGCTCCTGCTGCGGCTGGTGCCCTGGGGGCTGCCTCTTGCCGTGCACCATTACGGCGGCGGCTTCCTATGGGGGATGATGCTGTACCTGCTCGCCCTGGCCCTGCGCCCGCGCGGCCGGGGCAGGGCCGCCTGTCTCGTCGCTGCCGCGACCACGGCCTTCCTGATCGAGCTGAGCCGGCTGATCCGCACGCCGGATCTCGATGCCTTCCGGGCAACGCTGGCGGGCCAACTCCTGCTCGGCCGCATCTTCTCGGTCTGGAACCTCCTGGCCTACGCAGTGGGCATCGGCGCCGCCGCGGCCCTGACGGCGCAGCGGCCCAGACCTCCCTGGCGTCCCAAGGGCCGGTCCGCCGCTTGACTCTGGCCAGCGGCGGACCGACCCACTAGCGGCAACGGGGGTTCGCACGGCAACCCCGATCCGAAGAGTCAGGTTCGATGCGGTTGCGACACATCACGCGGGGTCTGGGCATCGTCGGGCTGGTCGTGGCGCTGTCGGCGCCGACCGGCGTGCTGCGGGCGGCCGAGACGGTCTACCCGCCGGGCTCGCGCTTCGGCTTCGAGCCGCCCGGCGACATGGTGCCTTCCCGCCGCTTCACCGGCTTCGAGCGGCGCGAGGGCGGGGCCACCGTCTCCGTGGTGGAATTGCCGTCGAGCGCCTTCGCGGAGCTCGTCACCAGCTTCACCGACGCCAACCTGCTGAGCCAGGGCCTCGCGGTGGAGAAGCGCGAGCCGCTGAAGATCGGTGAGGCCGAGGCGATGCTCTACAGCGGCGAGCAGCCCGCCGATGCGAGCGCGGGCACCCCGGCCGTGCGCAAGCTTCTGCTGCTCGTCGGCGATCCGACCGTCACCGGGCTGATCGTCGCGCAGTTCCTGCCCGATGCCGAGACCGAGACGACCATGCGCGCCCTGCTCGCCGGCCTGAAGGTGCGGCCGGCGCTCAGCCTCACCCAGCAGGTCGAGGCGCTGCCCTTCCGCATCACCGATTCGGCGGGTTTCCGGCCGGTGCGGGTGCTGGCGGGCAACTCGGTGCTGCTGACCGCCGGCCCGAAGGACCAGATGCTCAACATGGAGCAGCCGATCCTGGTCCTGGCTCAGGCGGTGCAGCAGCCGCCGGCTGCCGAGCAGCGCGACGCCTTCGCCCGCGCGGCGCTCTACGCCAACCAGACCATGAAGGATTTCGTGATCGAGCGGGCCCAGAGCTACCGGCAGAACGGCATCGACTGGCACGAGATCGTGGCCCGTGCCGTCGACGTGCCGACGAACAAGCCGGTGGTGGTGGCCCAGACCATCCGCTTCGCCCCCGACGGCTACCTGCGCGCCGTCGGCGTGGTGCGCGAGGATCAGCGCGGCGAGACGCTCTCCAAGTTCCGCGAGGTGGTCGACAGCGTGCAGGTGAGGTGACCGGACGCGTCTAGAGCCGTTCCCGATCGCATTGCGATCGGGAACGGCTCTAAGTCCTTGTTTTGACGCACTCTCTTTCGCCGAACCGGCAACCACTTCCACGGAAAATGCTCGAGCTTCTCCACCCGGGCTCTCGGAGAGGGCGCGTCCTCTCGGGGACCCGGAGCCCGTCTCCCGACCGGGATTCCCGGATGCACCTGCGGTGCCCCGAAACGGGAAAGGGCGGACCGGTCTCCCGGTCCGCCCGATCTTCGTGGCCGTCGTCGGGGATCAGTGGCCGGCGGCGACCGGGTTCAGCACGCCGTTGCTGGCATGGTGCCGCTTCAGCATCGGCCGCAGCATGGTGATGGCGAGCGTCGCGGCGACGAGGTCCAGGGCCGCCACCGTGTAGAGCACCGTCGCCCAGGTGCCGGTCGCCTGCATCAGCAGGTTGCCGACCGGGACGAACAGGGCGGCCAAGCCCTTGGCGCAGTAGAGCACGCCGTAGATCTTGCCGATGTGCTTCGAGCCGAAGGTGTCCGCGGCGGTGGCGCTGAAGAGGGAGTACACCTCGCCCCAGGCCAGGAACACGATGCCCGACAGGATCACGAAGGCCCAGGGGTTCGAGCCGAAGTAGCCCAGCGCCACGATGCCGATGCCCTCCATCGAGAAGGCGATGAACATCGTCTTCTCGCGGCCGATCTTGTCCGAGACCCAGCCGAAGAGGGGCCGCGAGATGCCGTTCATGATGCGGTCGAGCATCAGGGCGAAGGGCAGCGCCGCCATGGCGAAGAAGTACAGGTTGACCTGGAAGTTCTTCACGCCGAGGTCCTGCGCGATCACGCCGAGCTGGGCCACCGCCATCAGGCCGCCGGTCACCGTGCAGGTGAACATCAGCAGCATCACCCAGAAGACCGGCGTGGAGAGCGCCTCCTGCAGGGTGTAGTCGCGCCGGCTCTGCAGCACGGTGCTCGAGAACTTGATCTCGCCCTTGCCCGGGCCGCGCATGAAGATCGCCGCCAGGATGATGATCGAGCCCTGGATCAGGCCGAAGGTGAAGAACGCCTGCGCGTAGCTGCCGGCATCGATCATCTTGGCGATCGGCAGGATGGTCAGGGCCGAGCCCGCGCCGTAGCCGCCGGCCGTCAGGCCCACCGCGAGGCCGCGCCGATCGGGGAACCACTTGAGCGCATTGTTGATGCAGGTGGCGTAGACGCAGCCGACGCCGATGCCGCCGATCACCGCGCCGAGATAGAAGCCCCAGATGGAGCCGGCGTAGGAGTTGGTGACCCAGGCGAGGCCGGTCATCAGGCCGCCGAACATCACGACCTTGCTCGGGCCGTACTTGTCGATGAAGTAACCCTCGATCGGGGTCAGCCAGGTCTGAACGATGACGAAGATCGTGAACGCGACCTGGATCGCGGCGCGGTCCCAGCCGAAGGTCTTCTGAATCTCGGGCACGAACAGCGTCCAGGCGTACTGGATGTTCGCGGCGGCCACCATACAGATGACGCCGAGGCCGAGTTGAAGCCAGCGTCCTGTCGCGGGTTTGGCCTCGCTGCGTATCGCGGCTGAGGATGTCATGGGCGTCTCCTTCTCCCTTGCCGGCAGCGAGTTGGTGCGCGATCTTCGAAAGATCACGCACGCCTCCGGTCGATGCTTTCCCACGCCCGGCATAGCTCAGCCATGAGCCTGCCGGATCGCTGGTATGCAGTATTTGTAATGACAGGGGAGTTTGCAATCGGAATTTTCTTGCAGAACACGCACGAAATTTTTGCGCGTCGGCCAGAATTTCCGGGATTAAAGGATCCGCCTATACGTGCAGGACGTCGCGCAGAGCCGTCAACCGGCCTCCTCCGGCTCCGGCCCGCGGGTCACGTCGAGCCCGCTTCCGGCGCCTGCCGGAGGACCGACCTTCACGGGCGCGCCGATGCGGGCGGCCTCGTAGATCGCCTCCATCAGCACCTGATCCTGCAGCCCCTCCTCGCCGGGCGTGCGAGGCCGGAGGCCCTCCTGGATGCAGCGGGCGAAGTGGTCCATCTCCAGGGCGAACTGGTTCTTCGGCGTGAGCAGGCGCTCGTCGCGGGAGACCGCCTTGCCGCTGCGATGCGTCACCGACAGGCGCTGCCCGCGATAGGCGAAGGCGTTCTCGAGATCGATCTCGGCGCCCGCGCTGTGCACGGTGAGCCGCCGTGATTCGTGCACGCCGTAGCTCGTCATGCACTGGGCGATCACGCCGGAGGGGAAGGTCAGGGTGAAGCTCACGCTCTCCTCGACCTCGGCGAACTTGCCGTCGTCGGGCGGCGAGAAGACCTGCGCGGTGACCTGGGCCGGCTCCTCGCCGAGGAGCGCGCGCACGCCGTTGAGGCAGTAGAGGCCGATATCGGGCAGCGCGCCGCCGCCCGCCAGCGCCCGGCGCAGGCGCCACTGCTCCGGCAGGCCGGTGGTCTGGCCGTTGAAGGCCTGGACGAGGCGGGGGCGGCCGAACTCGCCCGCGCGGGTGATTCGCGCCACCTCCCGGTTGAAGGGCTCGTACTGGCAGCGATAGGCGATCATCAGCCGGACATGCGCCGCCTCGCAGGCCGCGATCATCTCGCGAGCCTCGGCCGAATGCGCCGCCATCGGCTTCTCGCAGAGCACGTGCTTGCCCGCCCCCGCGGCGGCCAGCACGTTGTCCCGGTGCACGGCGTTCGGGGTGACGACGTAGACGGCCTGCACCGCCGGATCGGCCTTCAGCCTCTCCCAGTCGCCGTAGCCGTAGACCGCGCTCTCGGGGAGCCCGTATTGCCGGGCGACGAGCCGCGCCTTGTCGGGCGAGCCCGACATCACGGCCGCGAGGCGCGCGCGCTTCGTCTCGGCAAAGGCCGGCAGGATCTCCTCCAGGCTGAGCCGCCCGAGGCCGACCACGCAGTAGCCGACGCGCGTCCCCGGCGGCTGCGGCGCCGGGATCGGCGCGGGCGGCCGGTCGCCCGCGCCGCGCCAGTTCGGGAACATCACCCGCTCGCCCTGCACCGCGCCGGTATCGGCCGGGACCTTGGGGCCGGGCGGGGAAGCCGCGCCAGCCCCGCTGCCGCCGAGCCCGATCGCGCCCGAGAAGGCGGCGCCGGCCGCCAGGAGGTTGCGCCGGGAGAGCCCGAAATCGTCTGCCATGAAGGATGCCGCCGCCGTTGCGAGGGTTGGTCTCGCCCGGCCAATGAGGCGCGCGGCGGCGCGGTTCCTGCGGCGCGGCGACCCGTCCGGCTCAGGCCGGCGGCGGCGGGTCCGGGGCCTCGACCTCGCCGCGGCGCTGGAGCTGGAGGGCGACGAACCAGCACAGGGCCGCCCAGGCGGCGCCGACGCACCAGCCGGCCAGCACGTCGCTCGGCCAGTGCACGCCGAGATAGATCCGGCTGATGCCGACCAGGAGCGTCATGCTCACGCCGAGGAACAGCACCAGCGCCTTGACCCGCCTGTGGCGGTCGACGCGGGCGAGCAGCGTCGCGAGCGTCAGATAGGCGATGGCCGACATCATGGCGTGGCCGGAGGGGAAGCTCGCCGTGAACACCTCCATGCCGTGGGGCACGAGGTCCGGCCGCGGCCGGTGGTAGAACAGCTTCAGGATGGTCGAGACGATCTCGCCGCCGCCCACCGCCGCGATCACGAAGGCGCCGATCCGGACCTTGCCCGACAGCGCCAGATAGGCCGCGACCGCGCCCGTGAGGAACACGATGGTGAAGACGCTGCCGAGCCCGGTGATGTCGCGCATCGTCTCCTCGAGCCAGCGCGGCCCGATCGGATCGGACAGGTCGGCGGGGTTGCGCAGCGCCAGCAGGATCCTGCGGTCGAGGGCCTCGGTCGAGCCCTCGCCGACCTCGTGGGCGAGGGCGAAGAAGCCGTAGCCGAGGCCGCTGACGGTGAGCAGCGCCACGAGCGGCCCGACCTCGTTGAGGCGCAGCCGCAGCCACACCGCCATGGCCCGTCCCGTCAGCGGGTTGCCGCGCAGGCGCTCGTAGGTGCTCACCGTGCGGACCTCACGCATTCTCTCCGAAGTTCAGGCGGGCGATCGCCTCCCAGGGGCCGCCGAGATAGCGCCAGAGCAGGGTGGCCGGCGCGACGAAACGATGGGGCTCGAAGCCCGTCTCGAGCGCCGCGTGCAGCGCGCGGGCCGTCTCCGGCGCCACCTTGTTCTGCACGGTGACGTGCGGGCGCCAGCCCTGCCGGTCCTGCGCCGTGAGGTCCGCCGCGAAGGCCTGGGCCAGCCGGGCGCGGAACGCTGCGAGCCGCGCCGATTCGAGGACGTAGGCGACGCCGCGGCCGGTGAAGCGCAGGCCGGTCACCGACACCTCGGGCGGGGGCTCCGCGCGGGCGAGGCTCGCCACAGTCTCGATCACCGCGGCCTCCCGGTGGCCGGGCAGGTGGTGGAACAGGGTGGCATGGGCGGGGATGAGGTTCAGAGCGTCCGGAAAGTGGCGTCGCCGCAGGCCGTCGAAGCGGGCGAAGGTGGCCTCGTCGAAGGCGAGGGTCAGGATGAGGGGCGCGTCGGGCATCGTCTGCGCGAGATGGCGCGGCGGCGGCCGGGATCCAGTGCGCCCTATCGCGGAGCCGGCACCGCCGCTAAAGCACGGCCATGCTCGGCAGGAAATGGGACACGGTCCACGAGGGACGGGACGGCTGGCTGTTCCTCACGGGCGGCAGCAACCGCGTCATGGACCGCTACGCGCGGGGCCTCGTGGGCGGCCTGCGCCACTGGTGGCACCTGCGCGGCTGGGCCCGGCTGATGGAGGCGCGCGCCGCCCGCGCCGGCCGGCTCGGCATCCGCTGCCTGCACGTGATCGTGCCGGAGAAGCTCTCGGTCTACGAGAACCACACCCGCGACCTGCCCTACGACCCGGCGCAGGCCTCGACCCGGCGCCTCGCCCGGCGCCTCGCCGGCAAGCCCTACTATCTCGACCTGCTCAGCCCCTTCCGCGCCGCCCGCGACGGGCCGGTGCCGCTCTACCTGCGCACCGACACGCACTGGACGATCGAGGGCTGCTTGCTCGCCTATCGCGAGATCATGCGGGCGCTCGCCGCCGTGCCCCCGGCCGACATCGCCGAGCGGCCGGACTATGCCGAGGAGCGCGTGCTCGACCTCGGCGAGAAGCTGCCGCACCAGCCGACCGAGCGGCTGCGCCGCCCGCAGATCCAGCGCGACGCGGTGCGCGTCGAGACCGGAACCCTGCTCGCGGCCTACGAGGCGGCGGGGCGGGCGAAGGACCTGCATGTCGGCGCGCATGTGGTCTACCGCAACGAAGCCGCGCCGGACCCGCGCCGGCTCGTCCTGTTCGGCGATTCCTGCGCGCATTTCGCGCCGATCCTGCTCACCGGCTACCTCGCCGAGAGCTTCGCGGAGGTGCACTTCGTCTGGTCGTCGAGCCTCGACTGGGGCTATGTCGAGCGGGTGCGCCCCGACATCCTGCTCTTCGAGCTGGCCGAGCGCTTCCTGGCGCGCCTGCCGGCCGACGATTTCGACGTGCGCGCCGGCCACCGGGCCGGCGGGCGGCCGGTCCCGACGGAGGCCGCGCCCGCCGTCAGTTGACGAGGTGGATCAACTCGGCATCCGCCGAGAGGCTGCTGGCCTGCGCCTTCAGGAAGGGCTCAGGCGCCCCGGCGATGCCGAGGACCAGCACCACCATCATCAGCAGGCAGGCGAGCACCGCCGTCACCACTTCGGCGTGGCGGCGCAGCAGATGGATCACCAGGCAGCCCGTGGTGAACAGGGCTGCCTCGGCGACGGGAAGGGTCAGCGCGAAGGACATGTCCGGCTCCAGGCCGCCCGCCGGGCGGCTTTGTGCGATGCACAAGAACAGTGCCACGCACGCGTGCATCGCACAATTCAGAAACGGCCTCCGGATCCGGCGGTTTCCGCAAAGCTGAGGGGCTTCCCGCGCATGGGCCGGCCCCCATCTGATACCGCGTCCGGTTGATCGGACCGGACGCGGTCTCGGCCAAGCCCGCGCGGCGCTTGAGCGAAGGCGACATCTGCCATCCCGAAGGGATCACCCGGATGTCGTATGAGAGCCCGGAGACAGGAGACGACGATGGGCTTGCTGGTCGACGGCGTGTGGCAGGACCAATGGTACGACACCGCGTCGGCCGGCGGCCGCTTCGAGCGCAAGGCCTCGGCCTTCCGCAACTGGGTGACCGCCGACGGCAGCCCCGGCCCCTCCGGCGCGGGCGGCTTCCGGGGCGAGGCGGGCCGCTACCACCTCTACGTCTCCCTCGCCTGCCCCTGGGCCCACCGGACCCTGGCCGTGCGGGCGCTGAAGGGCCTGGAGGAGGCGATCTCCGTCTCGGTGGTCGACCCGCATATGGGCGCGGAGGGCTGGGTCTTCGGCGACACGCCGGGGGCGACGCCCGACGCGCTCCACGGCGCCGCGCGCCTCTACGAGGTCTATCGCGCGGCCGACCCGCACTACACGGGCCGCGTCACCGTGCCGGTGCTGTGGGACAAGGCGGGCGGCACCATCGTCTCGAACGAATCGGCCGAGATCATCCGCATGCTGAACGACGCCTTCGGCGGCTCCGGTCCCGACCTCTACCCCGAGGCCCTGCGCGGCGAGATCGACGCGATCAACGCCCGCGTCTACGAGCGGGTGAACAACGGCGTCTACCGGGCGGGCTTCGCCACCACGCAGGAGGCCTATGCCGAGGCCTACGAGGCGCTGTTCGCCGAGCTCGACGCCCTGGAGGAGCGCCTCGGCCGCGGGCGCTACCTCTGCGGGAGCCGGCTCACCGAGGCCGACATCCGCCTGTTCACGACGCTGGTGCGCTTCGATGCGGTCTATGTCGGCCACTTCAAGTGCAACCGGCAGCGGATCGCCGACTACCCGAACCTGTCGAACTACCTGCGCGACCTCTACGCGCTGCCCGGCATCGCCGCGACCGTGAACCTCGACCACATCAAGCGGCACTATTACTGGAGCCACACCACCATCAACCCGACCCGGATCGTGCCGCTCGGGCCGGCCCTCGACTTCTCGGCGCCGAACGACCGGGCCCTGCGCTTCGGCGCGTGACCCCCCCGGGTGCCCGTCGAGGCCGGCCCATGCCCTCGCCCATGCCCTCGACGGCCGCCCGATTCCGACTAGATCTGCCGTCCATGACGATCCTGCGCCTCGCCCCCCTCGCCCTCGTGCTCTTCGCCGGCCCGGCCATGGCCCAGACCGCGGTGAAGCTCGAGGGCACCTGCGAAAAGCTGGTGATCGCGGGCCAGGACCTCAGCGGCGCCTGCCAGGGCACGCTGATGAACACGGTCTCGCGCAGCCGGACGAGCTTCGACTTCACGGCCGCCGACGGCCGGACGCTGAGCTTCGCCGGCAACGGCGCCCAGCAGGAGCGCACCGAGGAGACCGATCCGCTCCAGCCGATCAACCTCGTCATCGCGGGTCAGGGCGGGGGTGCCGCCCCGACCCTGGCGATCGGCGCCTGCAGCTTCTCGACGCCGGCGCCGGGCAAGACCGCGATCACCTGCGAGGCCAGCGCGCCGGGCGGGGCCGCCTATTCCGGCACCTTCGTGACGGCGACCAAGGCCGCCCAGGCGCCGGCACCGGCCGCGCGCTGAACGCGGCGGACTGGTCAGGCCGCCTTCCGAATCCCATCTACCCGGGCGCTCGCGACGTTTTGTGCGCGGGCGCGATCGGGGTTAGGGCTCGGCTCGCGGAGCCGGCCGCCCCGACCGGCACGTCCAGATCCCGAGGCACGACCCGATGCTGAACGATTCCCTCGCCGGCGACACGCCGAAGCCCGGCGCGGCCGACCTCGTCAAGGACACCACCACCGCGGGCTTCCGACAGGACGTCATCGCCGAATCGATGAACCGCCCGGTCCTGGTGGATTTCTGGGCGCCCTGGTGCGGGCCCTGCAAGCAGCTCACGCCGGTCCTGGAGAAGGTGGTCACGGCCGCCGCCGGCAAGGTCGTGCTCGTCAAGATGAACATCGACGAGCATCCCTCCATCGCCGGCCAGCTCGGCATCCAGTCGATCCCCGCGGTGATCGCCTTCCAGCGCGGCCAGCCGGTGGACGGCTTCATGGGCGCGCTCCCCGAGGGCGAGGTGAAGAAGTTCATCGACCGGATCGCCGGCCCCGGCGGCCCGAGCCCGGTCGAGGCGGCGCTGGAGGAGGCGGTCCGCCTCGCCAGCGAGGGCGACCTCGCGGGCGCCTCGGAGCTCTACGCCGCCGTGCTGGAGCAGGAGCCGGACAACCTGACGGCGCTGGCCGGGCTCGCCAAGATCCAGCTCGACGCGGGCGAGTTGGAGAGCGCGAAGCAGGTGCTCGCCATGGTGCCGGAGGCGAAGGCCAACGACCCGGCGCTGGCCAGCGTGCGGGCGGCCCTCGAACTCGCCGAGCAGGCGGCCTCGCTCGGCGACCTCGCCGGGCTGCAGGCGCAGGTGGAGGCGAACCCGGACGACCACCAGGCCCGCTTCGACCTTGCGCTGGGCCTCGCCGCGCGCGGCGACCGGTCCTCGGCGGTCGACCATCTCATCGAGGTCCGGCGGCGCGACCGCGACTGGAACGAGGATGGCGCCCGCAAGCAACTGCTCCAGTTCTTCGAGGCCTGGGGCGTGATGGATCCGGACACGATCCGCGGGCGGCGCAAGCTGTCGACCCTGCTGTTCTCGTAGCGTCGGCATCGCCGGAGGGGAGGCGCGATTGAGCACCCATGCGGGCTACAGGAGCACGGCCGACTGCCCGGCCGTGATTCCGGTCTTCCCTCTCCCCGGCGCCCTGCTGCTGCCGCGGGGCCAGATGCCGCTCAACATCTTCGAGCCCCGCTATCTCGCGATGGTGGACGACTGCCTGCGCACCGACCGGGTCATCGGCATGATCCAGCCGGACCCGGAGGGCGGCGGCGGATCGCCCATGAACCCGAAGCTCTACCGGGTCGGCTGCCTCGGGCGGCTGACCCAGTTCGCCGAGACGGGCGACGGCCGCTACCTGATCTCGCTCACCGGGATCGGGCGCTTCCGCGTCGAGAGCGAGCTCGCCACGGCGAGCGCCTATCGCCGCTGCCAGGTCTCCTACGACGACTTCGCGGTGGACTTCGAGGCGCGGGCGGGCGAGGAGCAGGTGGACCGCGAGGGCGTGCTGAAGGCGCTGCGCGACTTCGTGGACTCCAACGACCTCAAGGTCGACTGGGCGGGCATCGAGGAGGCGCCGAACGAGGCCCTCGTCAACGCCCTCTGCATGATGAGCCCCTTCGGCGTGCGCGAGAAGCAGGCCATGCTGGAGGCGGCGGACCTGAAGACGCGGGCCGAGATCCTGATCGCGGTCACGCAGATGGAACTGGTGCGCGGCTCCGGCCCCGAGCCGACGCTGCAGTGACGAGAGACCGTAGAGACTGAACCGATGGCCAACGACCTCACCGCCCCCGTCGAGGCGACCCGCGTCGACCCGAAGCTCCTCGAGATCCTGGTCTGCCCCCTGACCAAGGGCACGCTCGAATACGATTCCGCCCGGCAGGAGCTGATCAGCCGCTCGGCCAAGCTCGCCTACCCGATCCGCGACGGCATCCCGATCATGCTGCCGGAAGAGGCGCGCCCGCTGATCGACTAGCGGACGCCGGTCCGGCTTAGCCAAAGGGGAGGGCGATTCCGCGCCCGGCTCAGGCCGGCTCGGCATATTGCGCCCGGCCGTGGCCGAAGGACCAGTTCTCGGCCTTCACCTCGACGAGGTTGATGAAGACGTCCTCCGGCCGCAAACCCGGATCGCGGGCGAGATTCGCGACGATGGCGCGGTAGAGGGCCTGCTTCGTCGCGGCATCCCGGCTGCCGGTGCAGGTGATCTGGATGATCGCGAGGTCGTCGCTGCGGGCGATGCCGAGATAGCCCGCGCCGTAGGCGAAGTCGGCGGGCTCGTGCTCGTGCACCATCATGAAGCGGTCGTCCTCGGGCACGGCGAAGGTCTCGCGCATGGCGGCGTAGACGCCCTCCATGAGCGCCGTCCGGTGGGCCGGCGGCTTGCCCTTCAGGATGGAGATGCGGGTCAGCGGCATGGGATGATCCTTGAACCTCGGGGCTCCGCGTCGGGAGCGGAGGGATCTTGCGGAATCCTGACCATCAGAGAAAGATATGGCCTGCTATTTCAGCAATGAGCGTTCGTTATGCTCGGGCCGTCCCGCACTCTCGATGCCGATGCGATCCAGGCCTTCGTCCTGGTGGCCGACCTCGCGAGCTTCACCCGTGCCGCGGAGGCGCTCGGCACCTCGCAGGCCGCGGTCAGCCTGCGCCTGAAGCGCCTGGAGGACCGGCTCGGCCATCGCCTCGTCGAGCGCACGCCCCGTCAGGTCCGCCTCTCGGCCCGGGGCGAGGCCTTCCTGCCGGCCGCGCGCGACCTCCTGCTCGCGCAGGAGCGGGCCTGGCAGCAGGTCGAGCCTCCGGCCCGGCGTCGGCTGGTCCTCGGCATCAGCGACCATGTCGCCGGGCCGGAGCTGCCGGTCCTGATCGGCCGCATCGCCGCGCAGGATCCGGCCCTCGTCATCGAGGTGCGGGTGGCGCGCTCCCAGGAGCTGATCGCCGCCTATGACCGCGGCAGCTTCGACGCCGTGATCGTCCGCAACGAGGACGGGCGCGAGGACGGGCGCCTGCTCGCCCGCGAGGTCTTCGGCTGGTTCGCGGCCCCCGGCTTCCGGCACCGCACGGGCGAGCCCCTGCGCCTCGCGACCCTGGCCGAGCCCTGCGGCGTGCGCGAGACAGCCGCCCGCCTCCTCGACGCGGCGGGCCTGCCCTGGACGGAGGTGTTCGTGGGCGGCGGCGTGCTGGCGGTGGCCGCCGCGGTCAGCGCCGGGCTCGGCGTCGCGGCGCTCGCCCGCCGGGTCGCGCCCACGGGCGCGGTGGAGGTCGGCGCCGCCTTCGGCCTGCCCGCGCTGCCGCCGGCGGAGGTGGTGCTGCATGCCCGCGCCGGGGAGCCGCGCACGGAGGCCGTCCTGCGGCTCGTGGGCGCGACCTTCCGGTCGGCCGAGCCGGCCTGAACGGGCGAGCTGATTCAGGTTCCGTACAGGTTGCCTCTGGCACCGAGACTGTACGGCAGTCTATGGATACGCTTCCGAACGGCAAAGCTTGGTCAGATCGAAGAATTCGGCGTCATAATCTTGCCGCTTCGCAGATCTACCTGAGCGCATCACCTGCCGAACGACCCGAAGGGTCTCACAATGAATGCGCCGCGATTGCCTTCGCGGTGAACCAAACCGTTCGTGCCTTGACTGTTCGTGCCTTGGGGACTCCATGACGTCGACCATCACCGCTCTCACCCTCGCCGCCGGCCTCGCGCTCCCGATCCTGCTGCCGGCCGCCCCAGCGCAGGCGGGCGACTTCAACGGGACCTGGCGGGTGGAGCTCGTCACCGAGAGCGGGATCTGCGACAGCCGCTACAACTATGCGGTCTTCATCGCGGAGGGGCATATGCGCCTCGCCTCCGCGACGGATTCGAGCGCGCGGATGAGCGGGCGCGTCGGCCCCGACGGCACCGTCGGCCTCACCGTCTCGAACGGCAGCGCCAGCGGCACCGCCTCGGGCCGGCTCCAGGCCCAGACGGGCTCGGGCACTTGGAAGGTCTCGGCCCTCTGCTCGGGCCGCTGGACGGCGCGGCGCTCCAACACCCGCACCGCCCAGGCTGAGTAAGGGGATTCCGAAGGGGTCATACGACATCCGGGTGATCCCTTCGGGATGGCGGATGTCGCCTTCGCTCAAGCGCCGCGCTGGTTGGCTGAGACCGCCTCCGGCCTGATCAACCGGACGCGGTATCGCCCCTTTGGCGGATCCAGGGCAGAGCCCTGGGATGCAGATCGGGGCTCTGCCCCGCCCCCCGCGAGAGGGATGATCCCTCTCGACACCCGGGATGTTCTCAGGCTCCCGCGAGCCAGGAGCGCGCCTCTTCGATGCGGGCGCGCTCGAAGACGCGGATCTGGGCGGGCGAGACGAAGTTGAAGGTCTCGGCCAGCGCCTTCAGCCAGGGCGCGTCGGTGACGAGCGCCACATGGCTCACGCTCTTCATCATCGAGAGGCCGAAGCGCGGGTCCTTGAAGAAGGCCGCCGGCTCCATGCCCTCGAAGGCGCGGATATCCTCCAGGAGCTTGAGCTTGCCGCCCTTGTCGAGGTCGGCCTTCATCGCGGTCATCGCCGCGTCCATCTCGGCATCGGTGATCTTCCCGTCGACCACGATCTCGGCGACGTTGGAATCCGGCTTCTTGGCGTAGCTGAGCACTGATCACGCTCCTCGGGGGCGGTTGCCGGGACCACTCTCCTACAAAAAGCTCTGCGGGTCGACATCCACCGCGACGCGCAGGTTCCCGCGGGGCTTCGGCGCGCGGGCCAGCCAGTGGCGCAGGTAGCCCTGCAGGTCGATGTTGCGCTCGGTCTTCACCAGCAGGCGGAAGCGGTAGCGCCCGCGCACCAGGGCGAGCGGCGCCTCGGCGGGGCCGAGCACCATCACGCCGGGCGGCGGCTCCGCCGCGCGGGCGAGCGCCTGGCCGTGCGCCTCGGCCGCCTCGCGCTCCGCGGCCGAGACGACGAGGGCGGCGAGGCGCCCGAAGGGCGGCAGGCCGGCGGCCTCGCGCGCCATCACCTCCTCCGCGTAGAAGCGCTCGGCATCCCCCGACAGCAGCGCCGCGATCACCGGATGCGTCGGCTGGTAGGTCTGGACCAGGGCCCGGCCCGGCCGCTCGCCGCGGCCGGCGCGACCCGTCACCTGCTGCAGGAGCTGGAAGGTGCGCTCGGCCGCGCGCGGATCGCCCGAGGTGAGGCCGATATCGGCGTCGAGCACGCCGACCAGCGTCAGGTGCGGGAAGTTGTGGCCCTTGGCCACGAGCTGCGTGCCGACGACGATGTCGCACTCCCCCGCCGCCACCGCCTCCAGCTCCATGCGCAGCCGCTCGGCGCCGCCGGGAAAGTCGCTCGACAGCACGATGACGCGCCGGTCCGGGAACAGCTCGGAGACCTCCTCCGCGATGCGCTCGACGCCGGGGCCGCAAGGCGTGAGGTTGTCGAAGGTGCCGCACTCGGTGCAGGCCTGCGGGCGCGGCTCGGCATAGCCGCATTGGTGGCAGACCAGCGCCTTGCGGAAGCGGTGCTCCACCAGCCAGGTCGAGCAGTTGCGGCAGCGGTAGCGGTGGCCGCAGGCCCGGCAGAGCGTCAGCGGGGCATAGCCGCGGCGGTTGAGGAAGAGCAGCGCCTGCTCGCCGGCCGCGAGATTCGCCTTGATGGCGTTGATCAGCGGCGGGCTTAAGAAACGGCCGCGCTCCGGCCCGTCGAGGCGCATGTCGATGGCGGTGATGTCGGGCAGGCGCCGTCCGCCGAAGCGCTCGGGCAGGCGCACGTGGCGGTAGCGGCCGCGCTCGGCGTTGACGCGGGTCTCGATCGAGGGCGTGGCGGAGGCGAGCACCACGGGGCAGCCCTCCAGGCGCCCACGCACCACCGCCATGTCGCGGGCATGGTAGTGGACGCCGTCCTCCTGCTTGTAGGCGGCCTCGTGCTCCTCATCGACCACGATGAGGCCGAGATTCCGGAAGGGCAGGAACAGGGCGGAGCGCGCGCCGACCACGACCAGGGCCTCGCCCGCCGCCACCGCCGCGCGCAACCGTTCGCGCCGCTTGCCCCCGATGCCGGAATGCCAAGCGGCCGGGCGCACCCCGAACCGGGCGGCGAACCGGTCGAGGAACTGCGCGGTCAGCGCGATCTCGGGCATCAGGATCAGCGCCTGGCGCCCGGCGCGGACGCAATGGGCCACGGCCTCGAAATAGACCTCGGTCTTGCCGGAGCCGGTGACGCCTTCGAGGAGGACGGCCCCCGCGCCGGCGCCGCGACCGGCCCCCGCTTCCGTTCGGGAGAGGGTTGGGGTGAGGGACGAGAATTGTCCGGAGTGGTCGCGTCGATCTGCGATGGGCCTCTCCTCCCCCTTGCGGGGAGGAGCCGGAGGTGGGGATGGTTCAGAAGGCACCGGGGCGCTCGATTCTGAGCCACCCCCACCCCTACCCCTCTCCGCGAGGGGGAGGGGACCCGCGCTGGACGGGTCGAGCGGGATTGCTGCGGTCGGCATGAGGAGCGCGGCAGCCGCCTCCTGCGCCTCCGACAGCGGCACCCGCGGATGGTCCGGGTCTGGCGGGGGTGCCACCGGCTCGGGCTCGACCGCCACCGCCTCCAGGGCGCCGTCGTCGATCAGCCCGTCCACCACGCCGAGCGAGACGCCGGCGCGCTTGGCGAGCGCGCTCTTGCCGTGGAGCGCCCCGTCGCCGGCCGCCGCCAGCACCTTGTCCCGTGCGGCCGTGCGGCGGGCGGGCGGCTTGCCGGACACCCGCACCGCGACCCGCGCGGTCTCGCGGGCGGCGGCCTCGTCGGGCAGGCGCAGCACGAGGGCGAGCGCCGAGCCCTTCGGGGCGAGGGTGTAGCGGGCGATCCAGTCGACCAGCCGGCGCAGGGGCTCGGAGAGCGGGGCCACGTCGACGCGGCCCGTCACCGGGCGCAGGTTCGAGCCGCCGGGGCTGTGCGACAGGCCCCAGACCACGCCCACCGTCTCGCGGGGGCCGAGCGGCACCTGCACCACGTCGCCCTCGGCGAGGCGCAGCCCCTCGGGCACGACGTAGCTGTAGGCCGTGTCGAGGGCCAGCGGGATCAGGATCTCGGCGACGTCCGGCATGGAACTCCGGCAGGGACGGAACGGGGCTCGTTCCGGGTCCGTACCATAGGCGGCCCCGCGCGGTCAGCGCGCGCGCAGGGAGAGAGCGGGCGGCAGGGCGCAGAGGCTGAGGACCACCATCACCCAGAAGGCGTGGGCGCCGAAATGCCCGTAGAGCGGACCGGAGGCGAGGGTCACCAGGGCGCCGGCGAGGCCGAGCCCGACGCTGCCGTAGAGGGCGAGCGCGGTGGCGCGCGCGCCGTCCGGCACGCTCTCCTCGATCAGCCCGACACAGGCGAGGTGCAGGAGCGCGAAGCTGAAGCCGTGCAGCGCCTGCGCCGCCATGAGCCAGGGGATCGCCACCGTCTGCGCCATCGCCGCCCAGCGCAGGGCGCCCGCGCCCGCGGCCAGTGCCAGGGCGTAGGCCGGGCCGATCCGGCGCAGGATGGGCGGCCCGAACAGGAGGAAGACCAGCACCTCCGCGGCGACGGATTCCGCCCAGAGCAGGCCCGCCGCGCCCGCGCCGATCCCGGCGCCCCGCCACAGGATCATCGCGAAGGCCTCGTGCATCGCGTGGGCGCCGATCACCAGGGCGGCCACCAGCACCATGCGCCGGAAGCGCGCATTGGCCGCGAGCGCGCGCCAGCCTTCCAGGCTCGCCTCCGCCGGCGCGGTCTCCGCCTCCGGCACGGCGCGGGCGAGCGCCGCGGTCGCCAGGAACAGCGCGCCCCCGGCGACGAGGGCCGCGCCGAGGCCGGCCGCCTCCACCAGCCAGCCGGTGGCGGCGGAGGCCGCGATGAAGGCGGCCGAACCCGCCCCGCGCACCCGGCCATAGGCGAAGGCGGCGCCCCCGCGCGAGGCGGCCAGCGCCAGCGCGTCGGCCAGCGGCGCCAGCGGCGCGGTCGCCACCGCGTAGACGAGGCCGGCCGCGAGAACCGGCCAGAAGCCGGCGAGCGGTCCATGCGCCAGGGCGGCGAGCCCGGCCCCCGCGGCGGCGAGCGCCAGCACGGCGCGGGCCGCCCGGTGGGCGTCGGCGTAGCGGCCGGCGAGCGGCCCGGCCACGAGCCGCACCAGCGTCGCGGTGCCCAGCACGAGGCCGATCTCGCCCGGGCTCAGGCCCCGGGCGGCCATCAGGTTCGGCAGGAGCGGCGAGAGGCAGCCATAGGCCCCGTAGAGGCCCGAGAACAGGGCGAGGAAGCGGGGAAACCCCTGCGATGCCGCCACCTCGCCTCCCCGGCGCTCTCCCCGGCCTGCACCCTAGAGCCGCTCCCGATCGCGTTGCAATCGGGAGCGGCTCTAAGGTCTTGTTTTGACGCGCTCTCTTGCGCCGAACCGGTGCCCCCTTCGGCGGAGAGCGCTCGAGCACCGGATTGCGCCGGGTGGGGCGTCGGTTAAGGAACGCGCCTTGTCCTGCGCGGACGCGGCCGAGATCCATGCCCGATATCCATGCCTGAGACGCCCCGCCTCGAACTCGCCGGCATCGGCTGCCGCTTCGGCGCCGTGCGCGCCCTCGACGATGTGTCGCTCGCGGTCGCGCCCGGCGAGATCGTCGGGCTGCTCGGCGATTCCGGCTGCGGCAAGAGCACCCTCCTGCGGATCGTGGCCGGGCTGGAGGCGCCGGACCGGGGCGTGCTGCGCCTCGACGGACGCGTGGTCGGGGCCGGCGTTCCGCCGGAGGCGCGCGGCGTCGGCATGATGTTCCAGGACTACGCCCTGTTCCCGCACCTGACGGTCGCCGAGAACGTGCGCTTCGGCCTCTCCGGACGGCCGCGCCGGGAGGCCGAGGCGGTCGCCGAGGGGCGGCTCGCCCAGGTCGGGCTCGGACCCCGCGCCGCGCGCTACCCGGACACCCTCTCCGGCGGCGAGGCGCAGCGGGTGGCGCTCGCCCGGGCGCTGGCGCCGGGACCGCGCCTGCTGCTCCTCGACGAGCCCTTCTCCAACCTCGACCGGCGCACCCGCGACCGGGTCCGCGCCGACACCCTCGCGGTGCTGCGGGAATCCGGCGCCACCACCCTCCTCGTCACGCACGATCCCGAGGAGGCGCTCGAGGTCTGCGACCGGATCGCCCTGATGCGGGCCGGGCGCATCGTGCAGACGGGCACCGGCGAGGATCTCTACCGCCGGCCCGAGACGCCCTTCGCGGCGCGCTTCCTCGGCGATCTGGTGGAGTTGGCGGGCCCGGCCCGGGCGGGCGTCCTCGATACGCCGTTCGGGCCCTTCGCGGCACCGGGATTCGCCGAGGGCGCCCCCGTCCGCGCCGCCTTCCGCCCCGAAGCGCTGAGCCTCGCCGCGGACGGCGTGCCGGCAAAGGTGCTGCGCCGGAGCTATCTCGGCGCCTGGCTGCGCCTCGACCTCGCGGTGGAGGGCGTCTCCGAGCCCCTGCGCCTGCCCGTGCCGCCGGACGCGCCCTACGGGCCCGGCGCGGTGCTGGGCCTCAGCCTCGACCGCGAGGCCGTGTTTATTTTTGTCGATCCGGGGGATTAAAGGTAGATCCGCCGCGGATACAGAGATCCAGTTTTTAACTGTTTCAAATCAAAAACTTAGAGCTTGATTTCGCGTAGCCGAGGCCGCTCTAGCTCCCCCGCCCAAGGGGAGAGACCGATGCCGAGTCGATACGCGAACCATGCCGCCCTCGCCGCCCTCGCGGTGCTGGCCGCGGGAGCCGCCGAGGCGGCGGAGGTGAACCTCTACACCACCCGCGAGCCCGGCCTGATCCGGCCGATCCTCGACGCCTACACCGCCAGGACCGGGGTCACGGTCAACACGGTCTTCGTGGAGAAGGGGCTCGCCGAGCGCGTGGCCGCGGAGGGCGAGCGCGCCAAGGCCGACGTGCTGATGACGGTGGACATCGGCAACCTGATCGAGCTGGTCGACCGCGGGCTCTCCCAGCCGGTGAGGTCCGCCGCGCTCGAGGGCGCGGTGCCGGCCCCCTTGCGCGATCCGGAGGGCCGCTGGTTCTCGCTCTCGACCCGCGCCCGCGTCGCCTATGCCGACGCCCGCGACCTCGCCAGCCTGAAGACCCTCGCCTACGAGGATCTGGCCGACCCGAAATGGAAGGGCAAGCTCTGCCTGCGCGCGGGCCAGCACCCCTACAACACGGCGCTGATCGCCCATTACCTCGTCAAGCACGGGCCGGAGAAGGCGGAGGCCTGGCTCAAGGGCGTGAAGGCGAACCTCGCCCGCAAGCCCGCCGGCGGCGACCGCGACGTGGCCCGCGACATCCTCGCCGAGAGCTGCGAGCTGGGCCTGGGCAATTCCTATTATGTCGGCCTGATGCGCTCGGGCAAGGGCGGCCCCGAGCAGGTGAAGTGGGGCGAGGCCATCACCGTGGTCCTGCCGGCCTTCGAGGGCGGCGGCACCCACGTCAACGTCTCGGGCGCGGTGGTGGCCAAGCACGCGCCCAACCGCGACGAGGCGGTGAAGCTCCTCGAATACCTCGTCTCCGACGAGGCCCAGGGGCTCTACGCGCAGATGAACTACGAGTACCCGGTCAAGGCCGGCGCCGCGATCGACCCGCTGCTCAGCGCCATGGGCCCGCTCACCATCGACCCGACGCCGCTCGCCGAGATCGCCCGCAACCGCAAGGCGGCGAGCCTGCTCGTGGACAAGGTCGGCTTCGACAACTGACCGCCCGGGAGCCGGGGCCCCGCTCCGGCTCGCCGCCGACGATCCGTATGTTCAGGGGCGCCCGGTCTGCTTCAGGCGCTGCATCACGGCTTCCGGAGAGGCGTAGGCTTCCTGGCGCACGGCGCTCCAGTAGCGCAGCGCGTCGAGGGGGATGGCCTCGCCGGTCACGGCGCAGCGCACGTAGGAGCCGGGCTTGATCACCCGCATGGTGCCGTCGCCGTACTCGACGACCGCCTCGCCGTTGGCCCCCCGCTCGTACCGGCCCAGCATCCCGCATCCTCGCTCGATCACCCTCCTCCATAAACCATTCCGGCGCGGAGGAAAGCGCGGGGCCGGTCCCTTCCGCTCAGAGCCGCTCCCGATCGCGTTGCAATCAAGAACAGCTCTAAGTCTTTGTTTTGACGCGCTCTCTCCCGCCGAACCGGCATCCACTTCGGCGGAGAGCGCTCTAGTCCAGCATGGAGGGCGTGCGGTCGGCGGCGAGCAGGCGGCGGGATTCCGCCGCGTCGACGTCCATCCGGGCGACGAGGGCCTCGGCGCTCGCGAAGCGCTCCTCGCCGCGGATATGGGCGACGAACTCGACGGCAATCTCCTGGCCGTAGAGGTCGCCCGCGAAATCGAACAGGTTGACCTCGAGGAGCGGCGCGCCGTCGTCGAAGGTCGGGCGGCGGCCGTAGCTCGCCACCCCGTCCCGCATCGCGCCGTCGGGCAGGCGCACGCGCACCGCGTAGATGCCGTGGGCGAGGTCGCAATCGGCGAGCGCCACGTTCGCGGTGGGGTAGCCGAGGGTGCGCCCGCGCTTGTCGCCGTGGCGGACGTGGCCCAGCACGAACCAGCGGTAGCCGAGCAGCGCGTTGGCGCGGCCCACCGCGCCGCCGGCCAGCGCCCGCCGGATCCCCGAGGAGGAGATCGGCTCGGCTTCGTCCGCGAGCGTCACCGGCTCCACGATGCGGCAGGACAGGCCCATCTCGCGGCAGAGCTCGGCCAGCACCGCGGGCGTCCCCTCCCGGCGCCGCCCGAAATGGAAGTCGTGGCCGATCACTACCCCTGAGAGGCCGAGATCCGACCGGAGCAGCCCCTCCACGAAGGCGCGCGCGCCCGTGCCGGCGAGCGCGGCGTCGAAGCGGCGCACCATCAGCCCGTCGAGCAGCCCCTCGCGGCCGAGGCGGCCGAACACGATCTCCTTCGCCCGCGGGCCGGTGAGCCGGAACATCGGCAGGTCGGGCGCGAAGAAGGCGCGCGGATGCGGCTCGAAGGTGAGGACGAGGGCCGGCCGGTCTCCCGCCTCGCGCCGCACGGCCTCGGCGAGGACGCGGTGGCCGCGATGCACGCCGTCGAAATTGCCGATCGCCGCGATGCCGCCCCGGAGCCGCGGCGGCAGCGCCTCGTCCGCGCGGCAGATCGTGAAAGGCCGCCCGGCCGTCTCGTCGCCTGACGCCATCGTTCGCTTTGCGGATCGCTCGTGCGGGAGGGCGGGCGCGTGAAGCGAGCGCCCCGGAATCGGCGCGGACCCTGTCGAAAACCGGGGGCAGGGTCAAGCGCGCGGCGGCGCGAGAGGCGCATGGCCGGAGCCCGTTCGCGATGGGCGGGATGCGGATCCGCGCAGGTTTCGCGGCGCCCGTCCCAGGTTAACCGGTTCGCAATCCGACCAAGCCTATTTTCGCGGACAGGAGGCGCCATCGGGCATTGGCGCTTCACCGCAATGGGATCGCGCGGGAGATGGCCGCTCCTCACGGCCGCTCCTTATCGGAACACACTGGAGTCCTTCGTCCATGGCCCTCGACCTCAACATGCCGATCCTCGTCGTCGACGACTACCAGACGATGGTCCGCATCATCCGCAACCTGCTCAAGCAGCTCGGCTTCGAGGAAGTCGACGACGCCTCGGACGGCACCGCGGCGCTGGCCAAGCTGAAGAACCGCAAGTACGGCCTCGTCATCTCCGACTGGAACATGGAGCCGATGACGGGCTACGAGCTGCTGCGCCACGTCCGCGCCGACGAGGGCCTGCGCACGACGCCGTTCATCATGGTCACCGCCGAGTCGAAGACCGAGAACGTCATCGCCGCCAAGAAGGCCGGCGTGAACAACTACATCGTCAAGCCCTTCAACGCGGCGACGCTGAAGTCCAAGATCGAGGCCGTCTGCGGCGCCTGACCGGCGTCACCGACGGAGCCGCGCCGGATCGCGGGGAGAGGGCGGCCCCGGCGGACCGGCCAGCCGAACACGATCCGAACCGGCGCCGGTGGCGCGCCTGCCGGAAGCAGGCGCGCGTGTCGAGAATGCCGGCCGGACGCTTGGGGTTTGAGGACACGACGATGGGATACGCCGCCACCCTGCCCGAGGCCAAAGCCGACCGGCACTGCCCCCAATCCATGATCGCCGAGCTGATGGAGATCGCCGACTACATCAGCCACATGCGCACCGAGATCGCGGCCCTGCGCGCCAACGAGATGACGCGCGACCGCATCCCGACGGCGCACGAGGAGCTCGGCAACGTGCTCGAGGCGACCGCGGGCGCCACCAACACCATCATGGAGGCGGCCGAGGCGATGCTGGCGCTGCCCGACGACGCGGAATACCGCGCCAACGTCGAGGCGCAGATCTACACGATCTTCGAGGCCTGCGCCTTCCAGGACATCACCGGCCAGCGCATCGGGAAGGTGGTCGAGGCGCTGCGCAACTTCGAGCTCAGGCTCGCCCGCTTCGCCAGTGCCGTGCGCGCCCGCGACGAGGGCGGCGTCGACCCTGCCGAGGCGGAGCGCCGGGAGCGGGCCGAGCGCCTGATCCTCAACGGCCCGCAGCCGAACGGCCCCGCCACGGCTCAGGACGACATCGACGCGCTCTTCGCCTGAGCGCCCCCCGTGCGGGAGCGTTCCTGAGCCGAAGTGGACACCGGAACGGCAACGGCTCTAGGAGGTGGGCTCGCGCGCTCAGCCGCGCCCACCGCACGGATCCCTGCATGCCGGCGCGCTACTGGTCCGACCTGACCACCGCGGAGATCCGCGCCCGCGACATGGCCTCGGCCGTGGCGGTTCTGCCGGTCGCGGCGATCGAGCAGCACGGGCCGCACCTGCCGCTCGCCACCGACACGGTGATCGCCGAGGGCTACCTCGCCCGCGCCGCCGCCCTGGTCCCCGACGATTTCGACGTGCTGATCCTGCCCGTGCAGGCGATCGGCAAGTCGGACGAGCACGACGCCTTCCCCGGCACCCTCACCCTCACCGCCGAGACCGCTTTGCGCGCCTGGACCGAGATCGGCGCCGGCGTGCACCGGGCCGGCTGCGGGCGCCTCGTCATCGTCTCCTCGCACGGGGGCAACAGCGCGCTGATCGACCTCGTGGCGGCGGAGTTGCGCGGGCGGTTCGGGATGGTCGCGGTGACCACCGCCTGGGCCCGGTTCGGCTATCCGGACGGCCTGTTCCCGGCGGACGAGGTCGCCTACGGCATCCATGCCGGCGGCATCGAGACCGCCCTGATGCTGGCGCTCCGGCCCGACCTCGTGCGCCGCGAGCGCGTCGCCGACTTCCCCTCCCGGGCGCAGCGGATGCGCGCGGACTTCACCCATCTCAGCGCCGGCCGTCCGGCCGCCTTCGCCTGGAAGGCGCAGGACCTCAACCCGGCCGGCGCCCTCGGCGACGCGCGGCTCGGTACGGCGGAAGCCGGGCAGGCCGCCCTCGACCACGGCGCCCGGGCCTTCGTCGCCCTCCTGGCGGACGTCGCCCGCTTCGGCCTCGATGGCTAGGGTCTAAAACCGGTCGGCTCGACCGGGTGACGGGCTGTTGAGGGTGGTGATCCGTCATTGCGGCGTGGCCGCCACCGGACCATCCGCTTATCGGACGCGCGAAACCGTCACTTCCTCAGCGGCACGCCCTTCGTGGTGAAACGCTGCCCGCCGCCCGCGTGGCGCACGGGTCGCTGCTGGCCTCCCGCCTTGCCCGCACCCGAGCCTGTTCCCGGCGGCTGCGAGAACGGTACGAGCTGGTCCGGCCTCGGCCCGATGAGATCCGCGCGGCCCATCTTCCTCAGCGCCTCGCGCAGCACGGGCCAATTTTCGGGGTCGTGGTAGCGCAGGAACGCCTTGTGCAGCCGTCGCTGCCGCAGGCCCTTGATCGCATCGACCTGCTCGCTGCCGCCGCGCCGCACGCCGCGCAGCGGGTTGAGCTCGGTGTGGTACATCGCCGTGGCGGTCGCCATCGGCGAGGGCAGGAAGGTCTGCACCTGGTCGGCGCGATAGTCGTTCTTCTTGAGCCACAGCGCGAGGTTCATCATGTCCTCGTCGGTCGTGCCCGGATGCGCCGCGATGAAATACGGGATCAGGTAGTATTTCTTGCCGGCCTTCTTTGCCGCCGCCTCGAACATCTCCTTGAAGCGGTCGTAGGTGCCGATGCCCGGCTTCATCATCAGGTCGAGCGGGCCGCGCTCGGTGTGCTCGGGCGCGATCTTCAGGCGGCCGCCGACATGGTGGGTCACGAGCTCCTCGACATATTCGGGGCTCCTGACCGCGAGGTCGTAGCGCACGCCGGAAGCGACCATCACCTTCTTGACGCCCTTCACCTCGCGGACCTTGCGATAGAGCCGGATCAGGTCGTCATGCGAGGTGTTCAGGTTCGGGCAGATGTCCGGGAAGACGCAGGACGGCAGCCGGCACGCCGCCTCGATCTTCGGGTCCTTGCAGGCCATCCGGTACATGTTCGCGGTTGGGCCGCCGACATCCGAGATCACGCCCGTGAACCCCGGGGTCTTGTCGCGGATCCGCTCGATCTCGCGCAGGATCGAGCCCTCTGACCGGTTCTGGATGACGCGGCCCTCGTGCTCGGTGATGGAGCAGAAGGTGCAGCCGCCGAAGCAGCCGCGCATGATCGTCACCGAGAACTTGATCATGTCCCAGGCGGGGATCTTGGCGTCGCCGTAGGACGGATGGGGCGCGCGGGCGTAGGGCAGGTCGTAGACCGCATCCATCTCGTCGCTGGAGAGCGGGATCGGCGGCGGGTTCAGCCACAGGTCGCGGTCGCCGTGGCGCTGGACGAGCGGGCGCGCGTTGCCGGGATTGGCCTCCCGGTGCAGCACGCGCGAGGCGCGGGCATAGGCTTCCTTGTCGCCCACGACCTCATCGTAGGCGGGGAGCCGGATCACGGTCTCGCCGGGGCGGCGGGAGGCGGCCTCGTCGGCGGAATCGAGATCGTCGGCGGGCAGCTCGGTGTAGTTCTCGGGCACGCGGCGGAACAGGGCGACGCCGCGGATGGAATCGAGCTCGCGCGGCGTCTCGCCGGCGGCCATGCGATTCGCCACCTCGACCACGGCGCGCTCGGCATTGCCGTAGATCAGCAGATCCGCCTTCGCGTCCGCCAGGATCGAGCGGCGCACCTTGTCGGACCAGTAATCGTAATGCGCGATGCGGCGCAACGAGGCCTCGATGCCGCCGAGCACGATCGGCACGTCCTTGAAGGCCTCGCGGCAGCGCTGCGTGTAGACGATGGTGCAGCGGTCCGGCCGCCGGCCGCCTTCGCCGCCGGCCGTGTAGGCGTCGTCATGACGCAGCCGGCGGTCGGCCGTGTAGCGGTTCACCATCGAATCGAGATTGCCGCCGGTGACGCCGAAGAACAGCCTCGGCTTGCCGAGCGCCTTGAACGGCTCCGCGGACTGCCAGTCGGGCTGCGCGATGATGCCGACCCGGAACCCCTGCGACTCGAGCAGCCGGCCGATGATGGCCATGCCGAAGCTGGGGTGATCCACATAGGCGTCACCCGTCACCAGCACGATGTCGCAGGCCTCCCACCCGAGCGCCGCCATCTCGGCGCGGCTCATCGGCAGGAACGGCGCGGCCTTTCCGGCAGGCGGCGATTTGCAGGCCAGGGGAGCCAAGGCTCGTTCGGCAGAATCTTGGAGTTCCATGGGGCTATCCATAGGCCGCCAAGACCGCGAGCTCAACGAATGGCAAGGGGGGCGGCCCTCGCCCCTGCATCAAGGCGGCCGAGGCTCGCTTACAGCCTGCGCCGGAGGCGGCGCTCGGGCACGAGCCGGCAAGCAGACCGTCCGAGAACCCGAGCAGGGTCGAAAGCGATTCTGTGCATGGTCAAGCTGAGTGGCTTCCGACCCGAAGCGCGATCACCGAAGCGGCGGCCGGCCGGGTACACGACGATGTGTCCCAGCAGAGGGATGACGCCGGAATCCTGCAAGTCTCTCGTATTCCACAAACCTCGCGACCGGTATGCTCTCGGACACTCAATTCGCGAGCATCGACGGCCGAAATCATGGCCGAGTTCTTGTGCGGCTCTTCGAAAAGGTCCTAAGATCGCACCGGGGCCTCGCCGAGGATGACCTCATGGCCGAACCAGAGACCAAGCCGGAGCCGGAGATCATTCCCTGGCCTGACCGGGTTCGGCGGACCGGCGAGCTGACGGTGTTTCCCGGGCCGGGCTTCGCCGGGAGCGTCTGGGGGACGGTCCTCGACAAGGCGATCACGGCCATCAACCAGCTTCTCAAGGACAAGAGCATCGCCCTCGTCTTCCGGAAGACGGACAGCGAGGCGGGCAACCCGATCGTCGCCGAGACCTTCCCGGGCTCGGGCCTTCACGGCAACTCGATCCTGTCGCTCGTCGGGTCGGGCGATCGGGAGCGGCTCGGCTCGTTGAAGCTGCGCGTGCCGGCCAATCCGCGCATCAACGGCGTCGATGCCGGACCGCCCGTGCGCATCCACATCCTCGTCCACGAGCTCGTCCATTGCATCGGGCTGACGAACTCGGCCCATAGCCAGGACGATGTCTTCATCGGGAAGCTGGTGATCGCGACCGGCGGGGTCGTCGGCGGAAAGGCGCTGCCCCTCGATGGCAGCGGCTCCGTCCCGCCCCTGAAGCTCGGCGCGAAGACGGTCACCAACATCAAGAAGGCGTGGGAGCTCCCGGCCTCCGCCAACCCGTAGGGTCGGCCCGGCTGCGCGGGGCAGCCGGGCGGGACCGTCTCAGCGCTCGCGGCGCTCGCGAACGGTCGTGCGCTCCTCGCGCCGCTCGATCCGGTCCCGGCGCGGCTCGGGATCGACGCCGAGCACGCCGCCGACCGTTCCGGTGGCCGCACCGACGGCTCCGCCGACGACACCGCCGACGGGTCCGGCCGCCCGGCTTCCATCCTCGGCCCCGCGCTCGGCGCCTCGGATGGTGCCCTGCGCATGGGCCGATGCGGCCAGGGCGACGGGAGACAGGACGAGGGTCGCGATGAGGAGTGTGCGCTTCATGAGCGTTCTCCGAGTTCGAGTTCGAAACACGGGCCGTGTGCCCGCAATCGTTGCGGCGGCACGCTCATGCCAACGTTCGGGACTCGAAAAGGGTGCACCGCCCCCATGCCACACACCCCTCGTGCGGAGATCAGGCGTGCCGGGTGGGGCGGAGCGGATCGGAGGGGGGACAGGTGCCGAGCAGGGCGTCGATCGCGCGCTGCTCCTCCATGAAGAACTCGTGCATCGCCCCGTAGAACCGGCTCATCGAGCGGCACGCCTCGTAGACCGTGTCGTCCGCCTCGCCCTGGGAGAGCTGGAGATACCGGTCCGCCTTCCATTCGGCGATCCGCGCGCCGGTGGCGCACTCGGCGAGGGCCCGCTCGATCTGCGGGGAGAGCGTGTCGGTCGAACCTGTCTGCGATGACACCGGGCGTACCTCCATGGGACGTCGTTGCGGGATCGCCGTCCTGCGGGTCGGCCTTCTCGTGCCGGGAGCGCCGCTGCAACGCCGCGCCTCGGCCCGGACGGGCGAAGTTTTGGACCGACCGCATTCCGGATTCTCAGCACTGAAGACCCGGACGCGACGGGCTTACCAAAGCTGACAACGCAAAGAATTCACTTGTGTTGCAGGCGCGCCTCTCTCCGGTGCATCGACCGGGGCCGGGCCCGAGGCGCGCCGGGCCACAGGATCCGTTCAGCCGCCCCGTGCGATTCATCTTTCGGCAGCAGGAACGGCCGAAGCTGCGCCGGGGGAAGGCAGTCGGGTCGAGCCATGGACGACGAACGCCAGAGCATGGGCGCCGCGGGGCTGGCGCTGCCGGATCTGCCGCCTGCCGCCCCAGCGCGGCGCGGCGGCCTGCGGATCGGCCTCGCCCTGGGCTCCGGGGCGGCGCGGGGCTGGGCCCATATCGGCGTGCTGCAGGCGCTCGCCGAGGCCGGGATCGAGCCCGACGTGATCGCCGGCTGCTCGGTCGGCGCGGTGGTCGGCGGCTGCTACGCGGCGGGCAAGCTCGACCGGATCGAGGCCTTCGCCCGCGCCCTGACGCGGCGGCGCATCCTCGGCCTGCTCGATTTCCAGCTCGGCGGGGCGGGCCTGATCGGCGGGGAGCGGCTGCGGGCGCTGCTCGACCGCGACCTCGGCGCCTATGCGGTGGGCGACCTGCCCCTGCGCTTCGCCGCCGTCGCCACCGAGATCGCGACCGGGCACGAGGTCTGGCTGACGCAAGGCTCCCTGGTCGACGCGATCCGCGCCTCCTACGCGCTGCCCGGGATCCTGGAGCCGCTCAATTCGGGCGGGCGGCTGCTGATGGACGGCGCCCTCGTCAACCCGATCCCAGTGACTTTGGCCCGCGCGCTCGGTGCGGACATCGTCATCTGCGTGAACCTCAATGGCGACCCGCGCACCCGCGGCACGGTGATCCCCGCCCATGGCTGCGCGCGTGCGCCGCAGGCCCCCGCCACCAGCGCGGCGGGCTGGTGGGCGCGGCTGCAGGCGCGGCGCGCCCTGCCGGAGCCGGCGCGCGCCCGGCCCGTGATGCGCGTGGCGCGGCCCGCGACGATCTTGACCGACGCCTTCAACATCGCCCAGGACCGCATCGCCCGCTCGCGCCTCGCCGGCGACCCGCCGGACCTGATGATCTCGCCGCGGCTTGCCGAGATCGGTCTGTTCGAGTTCCACCGCGCGGCCGAGACGATCGCGCTCGGCCGCCGCGCGACGGAGAAGCTCCTGCCCGAGATCCGGGAGGTGCTCGCCATCTATGAGGCGCGGGCCTGAGCGGCCGGGCCCGGCTGCCACGCGCCGCCGATGCAGGTGCCGAGTACGCCGAGGCCGGGATCGAGGGCGACGAGGTCGGCGGCATAGCCCGGCGCGGCGCGCCCGATCCCCCCGTCGAGGCCGAGGAAGCGGGCCGGCGTCGGGGCGGCCATGGCGAGGGCCTCCTCCAGGCTCGCGCCGCCGCGCGAAACCATGTGGCGGACCGCGCCCGCCATGGTGAGGGCCGAGCCGGCGAGCGTCCCGTCCGCGCTGGCGAGGCGGTCGCCATTCGGATGGGCCGTGCGGTGGATGGTGCGCCCGAACAGGGTGAAGCTCGCGCGCGCCTCCGGGTCGCCCACCGGCGGCATCGCGTCGGTGACGAGCATCAGCCGGCCCGGCCCCTTCATGCGCAGGGCCACGGCGAGCGCCTCGTCCCCGACATGGTGGCCGTCCGCGATGATGCCGGCGAAGGCGCCCGCCGCGGTGAGGGCGAGGCCGACCGCGCCGGGCTCGCGCGCGCTCATCTGCGACATGGCGTTGAACAGGTGCGTGAACCCGGCCAGCCCCTCGGCGAGGGCGGCGCGGATCGCCGGGCCCGGATCGGCCGTGTGGCCGGCGCAGACACGGGCGCCGCGGGCGACGAGGGCCGCGACGCTGCCCGGCGGCACCATTTCGGGGGCGAGGGTGACGAGGGTCACGCCCGCCGCGCCGAGGCCGGTGAGGAGCGCGACGTCCTCCGGCTCGAACCGCGCCAGCCGGGCGGGATCGTGGATGCCCGGCCGCTGCGGGCTGAGGAAGGGCCCCTCCAGATGGATGCCGAGGACGCCCGGAACGCCTGCCGCGATGGCGGCCGACACCGCTCCGACCGCCTGCCGGATCACCGGGCGCGTGTCGCTGATCAGTGTCGGCAGGAACGAGGTGGTGCCGCCGAGGCGGTGGGCTGCCCCGATCCGCGCGATCGCGGCCGGGCTCGGATCGTCGTTGAGGAGGACGCCGCCGCCGCCATTGACCTGCACGTCCACGAAGCCGGGGGCGAGGATCGCGCCGGGCGGCAGGCGGAGCAGCTTCAGGCCGGGGGGCGGCTCCGCCGTCACGTCGGCGATGAGGCCGCCGCGCATCACGACGGCGCGGTCGGCGAGGAAGCGCTCGCCGTCGAACAGGCGCTCGGCGGCGATGACGCTCTCGGGCGGGCTCACAGGGTCTCCGTCACCTTGGTGAGGCCCACGGGCGCGTCGGGGTCGAGCCCCCGGCGGCGGGCCTCGCGCTCGATGGCACGGTAGGCGGGCACGAGCATGGCGATGGGGTCGCAGGCCGGGTGGCCGGGGGCGAGCCAGGGCAGGCTGCCGCCGGGGCCGCCGCAGGCATGCACGCGCAAGGCCGCCTGCCGGAGGTCGGCGACGAGCGCGTCGATCCCCTCCGCGAGCGGGTCGTCCTGGCGGAGCGCCAAGACCGGCGTGGCGGCCGCGATGGCGGCGCGCGGCCCGTGGCGCAGCTCGGCGGCGCTGTAGCCGAGGGCCGGCAGGCGCAGGGTCTCGGCGAGCTTCAGCGCGATCTCGCGCACCGGCCCGAGCCCGAGCCCGCGGCCGGTGACGAAGGCGGCCGGCGCGTCCGCGAGGTCGGCGGCCCAGGCGCCCCAGTCGAGGGCGAGCGCGGCGGAGAGGCGGGGCGGCAGGGCGGCGAGGCCCCGGGCCAGCGCGCCGTCGCCGGCCCAGTGCGCGACGAGCGCCGCGCCCGCGACCAGGGAGTTCACCACCGTCTTCGTCGCCGCCACCGCGCGCTCCGGCCCGGCGCCGATCGGCAGGACGAGATCGGCCGCCTGCGCCGCGGGCGAGGCGGCATCGTTGAGGAGGGCGAGGGTCAGCGCCCCGCCCTCTCGCGCGGCGCGCGTCGCCGCGACGAGGTCCGGCGAGCGGCCGGATTGCGAGATGGTGACGAAGAGCGCGCCCTCCATCCGCGGCGGCCGGCCGTAGCCGGTGACGACGGAGGGGGCCGAAGCCGAGACGGGCAGGCCGAGGCGGGTCTCGATCAGGTAGCGGAGATGGACGCCGGCATGGCCCGAGCTGCCCCGGCCGCAGACCACCGCGAAGGGGAAGGCGCGGCCCCGCAGCGCCGCGGCGGCGCGCTCTGCCTCCGGCCAGGCGGCGCAGAGGGGGGCGGCGGCCTCGGGGATCTCGGCGATCTCGCGCGCCATGAAGCTTTCGGAGCTTTCGGAGACGCTTTCGGACGCGGCGGGCACGGGCGGGGCCCCGCTCATGCCGGCCCGGCGGCGGCGAGCGCCGCGCGCAGGTTTCCGCCGCTGCCCGCCAGCAGCCGGTCGGCCTCCGCGCGGGGCAGGCCGAGGGCGAGGAGCACCGCGCGCGGGATGTCGCCCTCCGCGGCGGCGAGGGCCTCGGCCGCCGCCTCGGCCTCGCAGCCGGCGATCTGCGCCACCATCGTGACGCCGCGGCGGCGCAGCTTGGTGTTGGTGGCGCGCATCGCGACCATGCGGCCGCGATAGACCCGCCCCAGCCGGATCATGATCAGCGTCGAGAGCAGGTTGAGCACGATCTTCTGCGCGGTTCCCGCCTTCAGCCGGGTCGAGCCGGCCACCGCCTCGGGCCCGGTCGCCACCAGGATCGGATGGGCGCTCTCGCGCAGGACCGGCGTGTCCGGGTTGTTGGCGATGCCGACGGTGACGGCGCCCCGCGCGCGGGCGCCGCGGAGCGCGGCGAGGGTGAAGGGCGTGGTCCCGCTCGCGGAGAGGCCGATCACCACATCCTCCGGCCGGATCTCCGCGCGCTCGACCCAGAGCGCCGCATCCTCCGTCCGGTCCTCGGCGCCCTCGACGGCCGTGACGAGCGCGCCCTCTCCGCCCGCGACGGCGAAGCCGAGGCGCTCCTCCGGCCAGTCGAAGGTGGGCGGCAGCTCGGCCCCGTCCTGCACGCCGATCCGTGCCGAGGTGCCCGCTCCGACATAGAGGAGGCGCCCGCCGCGGCGCAGGACGGCCTCGGCGGCTTCCGCCGCCGCAGCGATGGCGGGCAGCGCCGGGCCGATGGCGGCGACCGCCGCGAGCTGGCCCTCCCAGAGCGCCTGCAGGATGTCGGCGCTGCCCCAGGCATCGAGCTCGCTGAAACGGGGGCTGGCCCTCTCCGTGCTCATCCCTGGCTGTCCTCCGCAGGCTCCCGTGTAGAGAAACGGCGAAGGCGGTGGAACGCTCCGGGAAGTCCGGGATCCGAAAGGGGTCACCCCTTTCGCGGGTCCAGGGCAGAGCCCTGACAACCCACCCGAGGACCTCGTCCCTTCGGGACCCCGGACCGGGATTTCGTCCGCGGCGCGGCCTATATCCTCCGTCGCGCAGCGGCTGTCGCCGGCTGCGCATCGGGAGGTTCCCATGATCCGTGCATTCGGGAGCGGCGTCGCCGCCCTGGCCCTGCTGGCCTCGCTCGTCTCGGCCCAGGCCGCGGGCGAAGCGACCTATCGGGCCGAGCTGAAGGGTTCGAACGAGGTGCCCGCCAACACCAGCACCGGCAGCGGCGAGGTCACCGCGACCTACGACCCGGCGAGCCGGCAGCTCAGCTGGAAGGGCAGCTATAGCGGCCTGACCGGGCCGGCGACGGCGGCGCATTTCCACGGGCCCGCGGAGCCCGGCAAGAATGCCGGCGTGCTCGTCCCGGCCCCGGCGCCCGCCAGCCCCTTCTCCGGCTCGGCGACCCTCGACGAGGCGAAGGCGGCCGACCTCGCCGCCGGCAAGCTCTATTTCAACGTCCACACGGCGGCCAATCCGGGCGGCGAGATCCGCGGCCAGGTCGTGCCGGCGAAGTAGCGCCCGCGTCGGCATGGACGAACCGATTCCGCGCATGCCGACGTCCTTCTTCGCGCGGGGCGCCGCCGCGGTCGCGCCCGAGCTGATCGGCGCGCGCCTTTTCGTCGGGGAGACGGGCGGCCTCATCGTGGAGACGGAGGCCTACGACCGCACCGACCCGGCCTCGCACAGCTTCGCCGGGCCGAACCGGCGCAACGCCAGCATGTTCGGGCCGCCGGGCCACGCCTACATCTACCGCTCCTACGGCCTGCACTGGTGCCTCAACCTCGTCTGCGAGCCCGGCAGCGCGGTGCTGATCCGCGCGATCGAGCCGACGGAGGGCCTTGCCGCGATGGCGGCGCGCCGCGGAACCGCGGAGCCGCGCCTGCTCTGCGCTGGGCCGGGCCGCCTGTGCCAGGCGCTCGGCGTCACCGACGCCCTCGACGGTTGGCCGCTCGACCGGGCGCCCCTGCGGTTCGAGCCGCGCAGGGCGCCCGTGGCGGTCGAGGCCGGCCGCCGCATCGGCATCACCCGCGGCGCCGAGACGCCGTGGCGCTTCCTCCTCGCCGGCTCCCCCTTCGTCAGCCGGAAATTGTCGCGCGCCGAGCGGGCTGCGCTCTGAGACCGCGTCCTGTTGATCGGACCGGACGCGGTCTCGGCCAAGCCCGCGCGGCGCCTGAGCGAAGGCGACATCCGCCATCCCGAAGAGATCACCCGGATGTCGTATGAGAGCCTGTTCAGGGGGATCGGCCGGTCTCACCGCGATTCCGTTCGTCCCATCCGCCACCTCATCCCGAGGCGCCGCGTCAGCGGCCTCGGAGGCCTCCAGAAGCCCTGGTGTTCGCTGGAGGGCCCCTTCGAGGTCTCTGCCCTGCTGCGGCACCTCAGGACGAGATCGAGAAGGGGATCGACGGGGTCATCACCTGCATCAAATCCAATTGATGGGATCGATTGCCCCGGGGCGGCCCCTCTCCCGTACGGGATGTACAGACCGGAGAGATGGGGACCCGCACGGTAGCTTTGGAGGCATTGGGCAGATGGATATGTCCCGCGCGGGGAGCGGGAATCTCGCGGATCCCTCCATCCCTCAGCCGCGCAGCGGGTCGTTCTCCAGGCGGATCGGCTGGCCGTGCGGGGTCGCGGCGGCGGCCCGGATCCAGGCGTCGCTCCGCTCCGTCACGCCCTCCGGCAGGGCGATGCCGCGCTCGGCGAGCAGCCCTTCGAGGGCCGCGAGCCAGCGCCCGTAATCGGCGGGCGCCTCGGCATCGTCCTCGGGGCGGATCGCCCGGCCGAGCGCCTGCGCCCATTCGGACCAGGTGAAGAGCCCGGCATCGCGCAGGGAGACGACGAGGGCGAAGACCTGCGCCTCCCAGGGGGCGGCGAAGGGGCCGGGATCGGCGAGGCTCACGCGGCCTCCGGATCGAGATAGGGCTCGAAGGCCTCGACCATCACGCGCTGGTTCGGGTCGCCGTCGGGGCCCCACAGCTCGGACGCGGCGAAGCCCACCGTGTAGAGCCAGCGCGGGTTCTCACCGGCGCCCACCGCGTTGGTGTCCGGCAGGACGAAGGCGCCGTGCACGTGCTCGACCCGGCCGACATGGCCGCGGACGTAGCGCGGCAGGCGGGTATGGCCCTTCGGGTGGATATTGCGGGCGCGGACCGTGTCGCCCACCGCGAAGCGGGCGGGCGCTTGCGCCGGCCGGTCGCTCGGGAAGCCGGCGCGGAAGCGCGGGCCCAGGATGTCGGCGGTCAGCACCCGCGCGACCGGCCGGCCCGGCCCGGCGGAGACGCCGCTGCCCATCTCCTCCGGCGTGGCGAGCCCGTGCTCGGCCACCTGCTTCTCCAGGGCCTTCAGCCAGATCGCGTAGTAGCTCGACGCGAGGTACTCGGCCGGCGGCAGCGATTCGCGGGCGGCGCGCGAGCCGTCGAGGTTCCAGGTGCCGGTGAAGCCCATGGCGAGGGCGAGGGCGAAGACGCGCCGCTCCCAATCCGCGTGGAAGACGGGCTCGTCCGCCTCCGGCCGGACCGGCCCGAAGCCGTGCATGCCGCCGAGATCCTGCGCGCCGTTCATGCCGCCACCTCGCCCGGCAGCCGAGGAAGGCCGGTGCCGATCATCGCGTCGCGGGTGACGAGGGCGGCCAAAGCCGCCTCGTCCCAGCCCTCGGTGCCGGCGGGGCGCATGGGCAGGACCATGTAGCGGGTCTCGGCGGTGGAATCCCACACCGCGATGCGGGTCGCCTCCGGCAGGCTCACCCCGAACTCGGCGAGCACCCCGCGCGGGTCGCTCACCGCCCGCGCCCGGTAGGGCGGCGCCTTGTACCAGACCGGCGGCAGGCCGAGGACCGGCCAGGGATAGCAGGAGCACAGGGTGCAGACGACGAGGTTGTGGGTCTCGGGGGTGTTTGCGACCACCACCATGTGCTCGCCGCCTCGCCCGCCGATATCGAGTTCGGCGATGGCCGGCGTCGCGTCGGCGAGAAGCCGCGCCCGGTAATCCGGGTCGGTCCAGGCGCGGGCGACGACACGGGCGCCGTTATGCGGGCCGACCTTGGTCTCGTACATCTCGACGAGGGCGTCGAGGGCGGCCGGATCGACGTAGCCCTTCTCGACCAGGATCGATTCGAGCGCCCGAACCCGCGCCTCGATCGGCGAGAGCTCGCTGCCGTGCGCGTGATCGTGATGATGGTCGTGATCGTCGTGCGCCATGGGCACCTTCCTGCTTCACACCGAGATAGCCGCCTGCGGGCGCTGGTGCCAGTCGCTCGCCGGGGACAAGGCACGCCGGCTTGGTTCCGGGCTCTGCCCGGCCCCGCGAGAGGGGTGACCTCTCTCGACACCCGGACGTCCACGCGCCTTCGGCTCCGCGCGCCGCTGGCGCCGGAGGCTTGGCTGGAGGCGGGAGACGCGGGACGCCGCGGAACCCAAATGATGTGCGTACGGATACCGAGTTCCCCGGCGTCCCGCGGACGAGGGGGCGGTGATGCGCCGGCCTCGCCCGATTTGTCCGTCGCGGTCTCTTTCCACCTGCATCGACCCCGATCGTGGCGGGCTGCGTGGCTGCCGTAACCCGGCTCTCCCAGCCTCACCCCGGCAGACTTGAAGCGTCGTGCACCAGGCCTCGTATTGGGCCCGGCATCGGTTCCAACTTCCTCGTGCAGGCCGGACTATCGGCGCTGTCCCGTGTTCGTCCGGGCTGGCGCCGAGAACGGCCCTGTGTCGCGCAGAGGCGCCCGGGGCGCCGGCTGACCGGCCGGCGACGCGGGAACCGCTGCGCTGTCCTCGACCCGGGCCGTGGTCAGGCGGCCCGGGCTCCCTGCGCGCGGCGCGGCGGGTTGCAGGACCCGTCGCGCCGCGGGACAGCGCGTGCCAGCGATGTACGTGTTTTGTTCTCGCGTGTCAAGCTTTTTGTCTTAGGGCGGGTCTTTTTGCCCTGCCGCCACGCCCTCCCTCCCCCGCAGAGGGGGGAGGGAGGGCGCGGTTCCGGCTCTCCACCGTTGTCCGGATCCGGCGCGGGCCCCCTCTCCCCACACTTGGGACGGGCCCGACTTGGGTACGGGCAAGCGGATCTCGGGCAGGCCCGAGTTTCGTGAGGGCAGGCCTGTGCCTCCGGCGCGGCGCACGCGCGGGCGGCAACTCATGCTTGGCCGCAAGTCCCGCGCCGGATTCCCTTGCGGGCGGCGCAGGGCTGCGGCGGTGCCCGGGGCTTGCCGGCGCGCGCTTGCGCATCACCATGAGGGCTCGACCGGCGGAGAACCTGAGCCTTGTCCGACTCGATGAACGGCGCCGAGAGCCTCGTCCGCACCCTGGTGGCGGGCGGCGTCGAGGTCTGCTTCACCAATCCCGGCACCTCGGAGATGCATTTCGTGGCCGCCCTCGACCGGGTCGAGGGCATGGCCTGCGCGCTGTTCCTGTTCGAGGGCGGCGCCACGGGCGCGGCGGACGGCTATGCCCGCATGGCCGACAAGCCGGCCTCGACCCTGCTCCATCTCGGGCCCGGCCTCGCCAACGGGCTGGCCAACCTCCACAACGCCCGGCGCGCCCGCTCGATGATGGTCAACATCGTCGGCGAGCACGCCACCTATCACCGCCAGTACGACGCGCCCCTGACCTCGGACATCGAGGCGCTCGCCGGCACCGTCTCGGCCTGGACCCGCACCGGCACCAGCGCCGCCGAGATCGGCCGGGACGGGGCGGCGGCCATCGCGGCCGCCCGCACGGCGCCCGGCGGCATCGCCACCCTGATCCTGCCCGCCGACACCGCCTGGGAGCCCGGCGGCGGCATTGCGCCGGTGCCGGCGATCCCGGAGCGGGCGCGGGCCGCCGACGATGCCGTGCGGCAGGCGGCGGAGGCGCTGGCGAGCGGCGAGCCGGCGCTCCTGTTCCTCGGCGACCGCGCCGTGCGCGGAGAGGGCAAGCGCATCGCCGCCCGCATCGCGGCGAAGACCGGCGCGAAGCTCATGGCCATGCAGGCCAATGCCCGGATCGACCGCGGCGCCGGATCCGTGCCGATCGAGCGGCTGCCCTATCCGATCGACCAGGCCATCGCGGCGCTCGCGCCCTATCGCCGGGTGATCCTCGTCGGCGCCACCCGGCCGGTGGGCTTCTTCGCCTATCCCGGCAAGCCGAGCGTGCTGACGCACGAGGAGGCCGAGACGCTGACCCTCGCCACGCCCGAGGAGGACCAGATCGAGGCGCTGGAGCGCCTGGCCGAGGCGGTCGGCGCGCCGGCCGAGCTGGCGCTGCCGGCCGTGCCGCGCCCCACGCTGCCGGGCTCCGGCCGCCTCGAGGACGACGCGATCGGGCAGGTGCTCGGCGCCCTGATCCCCGAGGGGGCGGTGATCTGCGACGAATCGCTGACCACCGGGCGCAACTTCTTCGCCGCCACCCACGGGGCCGCGCCCCATAGCTGGCTCCAGCTCTCCGGCGGCTCGATCGGCGTCGGCATCCCGCTCGCCACCGGCGCGGCGCTCGCGGCCCGCGACCGCAAGGTCGTCAACCTGCAGGCCGACGGTAGCGCCCTCTACACCGCCCAGGCCCTCTGGACCCAGGCGCGCGAGCGCCTCGACGTGGTGACGCTGATCTGGTCGAATCGCGCCTACGCGATCCTGCGCGGCGAGCTCGCCAATGTCGGCGCGCTGAACCCGGGCCCGAAGGCCCTCGGCATGCTCACGCTGGACGATCCGCCGGTGGATTGGGTCAGCCTCGCCCGCGGCTACGGCGTCGAGGCGCGCCGCGTCGAGACGCTTGCCGCCTTCATCGACGTGTTCCGCCACGCGCTGGCGCAGCGCGGGCCGTTCCTGATCGAGGTCGCCCTGTAGACATCTGTGCGACTGCGCCGCGCCATGGAAGCGCGGCCGCGTATGCGGGGCGGCGCGCCGAGCCCCGATCCGGGGACCGAAAAGCCGTCATCCGGCTTCCTCAAAGATAGCATTCAATGCTGTCGACAGCATGCTGCGACGCAAAACAAATACTTAGGTAGAGATCGGTCTGGCCCCTTGCGTTGGGCATCCGTTCAGTTAACGTCCCGAACTTGCAACCCATGTTTCGAGCAGAAACGAACCGAAAGGAAGACTTTCGTCTCAAGGCGCCGCGTTTTGGAAAGATAAAATCCGCATCCCAACGACAATCAACGCAGGATGGCTCCGATGTCCGAGATGATTCGTGTCACCCCGACCCAGGACGGAACCTATACTGTCTATCGCGGAACGATTGCCTTGATCTCCGGCCTCACCCGGCTCCAGGCGGAGCGCTATGAGGCCAGCATCGCCCGCCAGCAGCAGGGCCTGCTCGCGGCTGGCAACTGAGCCGCCCAAGCCGGGCCTCGAGCCCGCATCCGAGCCGGGCCTCGGGCCCGCATCAGACCAGTGCCAGCGCGCCGAGATCGGCGACGTTCCCGTCGGGATCCATCCCGCGCTGGCGCGCCGTGATGACGTGCCGCCCCCCCTCCCGCACGAAGCTGAAGAGCAGGTAGGCCGCCCGCCGTGCCGGCGAGGGGCCGTGCGCGCCGGGCCGGGCCGAGGCGGAGGAGGCGCCGACCACCGGCACCGGCACCCCGTTCGGGCCGGTGAGCGCCGCGAGGCTGGTGACGTGGTTGTGGCCGTGCAGGATCAGCTCCGCCCCGGTCCGGGCGATCATCGCGGCGAGCGCCTTCGCATCCGTCAGTTCGCGCCCCGGCAGGGCGCCCCCCGGATGGGGCGGGTGGTGGATCAGCACCACCCGGCAGGGCCGGCCGGGCTCCGTGGCGAGCGCCCGCAGCACCGCCTCGGCGGCGGCGATCTGCGCCGGTCCGAGGCGTCCGCTCGCCACGAAGGGCTTGGTCGGGATCGCGGTCGAGAGGCCGATGATGGCGAGCGGCCCCCGCCGCCGCAGATAGGGGAAGCAGCCGCCGAGCCCGCCATCGTCCGCGGTCCAGCCATCGCAGGCGGCGAGCAGGCCTTCGAGCGAGCCGCGCACATAGGCGTCGTGGTTGCCCGGCACGAAGCTGACGGCCCCGGGCGCGCCGAGCGCCTCCAGGAAGACGCGGGCCGTCTCCCACTCGCTCGGCAGGCCGATATTGCAGAGGTCGCCGGTGCAGGCGATGTGGTCGGGATCCTGGGCGCGGAGATCCGCCACCAGGGCCGCGAGCACCTCCATGTCGTGGCTGCGCGAGCGGCCGCGGCGCCAGTTGGCATAGCCCGTGGCCCGCTTGCCGAGGAGCTGGCGCAGGCGCGGGCGCGAGAGCGGCCCCACATGCGGGTCGCTGAGATGGGCGAGGCGGAAGGGCGTGTCCGTCATCGGGGCCAGCGCATCGCGGCTCCGGGCCCGCGCGTCAAGCGGCTGCCCGTCGCCCCGCGCTCACGCGCTGCCGATCAGCATTCCCGTAACGAGCACCAGCGCCCCGCCCACCAGCACCTGCAGCGCGGCTCGCCCGAACGGCGTCGCCATGTAGCGGGTGCGGATCGCGGCGATCGCCACCAGCTCCACCGCCACCACGAGGATCGCGAGGCTCGTGGCGAGCCAGAAGGCGTTCGGCCAGGAATCCGGAATCGCGTAGGGCAGCGTATGGCCGAGGCCGCCGAGCGCCGTCATCGCGCCGCAGACGAGGCCGCGCATCCGGGGATCGCCGCGGCCGGTCACCTGGCCGTCGTCGGAGAGGGCCTCGGTCAGCCCCATGCTGATGCCGGCGCCGATCGAGGCGGCGAGGCCCACGAGGAAGGTCGGCCCGTTCGCCTGCGTGGCGAAGGCGGCGGCGAAGATCGGCGCCAGGGTCGAGACCGATCCGTCGATGAGCCCCGCGAGGCCCGGCTGCACGTAGCGCAGCACGAAGGCCCGGTGCCGCTCCGCCGCATCGTTCAGGGCGATGCCACCCTCCATACCCGCCGCCATATCCGTGATCCTTCCTGGAATGGTTCCAATCTATATCATGGAATCATTCCAAACAAGAGCCCCGGGACGATGCGGTGCGCCCGTGCATCGGTTGCGCCTGGGATACGGCCGGGGGTAGACAGCCCCGCCGACCTGCCGACCGACGCGGACGGATTGGCCCGCGACACCGGCCACAGACGCGCGACATGAGCCTCGCCAAACGCATCATCCGCCTGCCGGCGGTCCAGTCCCTGCTCGGCGCAGTCGCGGCCGGCTATCTCGGCCTCGTCCGGCGCACCAACCGGTTCACGGTGGAGCCCGCGGATGCCGATGCCGCACTCGACCGGAACACGCCCTTCATCGCGGGCATGTGGCACGGCCAGCACATCATGGTGTCCTTCGCGCGCCGCCCGCAGGACCGGATCGCCACGATCATCTCGCGCAACCCCGACGGCAACATCAACACGATCGCCCTGACCCGGATGGGCGTCCGGGTGATCCGCGCCTCGGGCGCGCGGGGCCGTGCCGTGCGGGACGCACGTGCCAAGGGTGGCGCCGAGGGCCTGCGCGCCATGCTGAAGGCCTTGAAGGCCGGCGAGACGGTGGCCTTCAGCGCCGACGTGCCGAAGGTCTCGCGCCGCGCCGATGCGGGCATCCTCACGCTCGCCCGCTTCTCCGGCCGGCCGATCGTGCCGGTCGCCGTGGTGACGAGCCGGCACCTGCGCTTCAACTCCTGGGACCGGGCCTGCCTCGGCCTGCCCTTCGGCCGCGGCGCCGTGGTGTTCGGCGAGCCGATCCTGGTGCCGCGCGAGGTCGAGCCCGACGCGTTCGAGGCGTTGCGCCTGCGCCTGGAGGTCGAGATGAACCGCGTGCACGACCGGGCCTACACCCTGGTCGGCCGGCCCGATCGGGTCGGCGCCCGCTGGCGCGAGGCCGCGGCGTGAGGGCTCCGCCCCTGACGCTGCCACTCCGGGCCTACCGGGCGGGTTTGCGCCTCGGCGAGCCGGCCGTGGCGGGGCTCCTCGCCTGGCGCGCGCGCCGCGGCAAGGAGGATCCGCGCCGCCTGTCCGAGCGCCGCGGCCTGCCGGGCCGGGCCCGCCCGGTGGGGCCCCTCGTCTGGATGCACGGGGCTAGCGTCGGCGAGGCGCTCTCCCTGGTCGGGCTGGTGGAGGGCATGATCGCTCGCGGCTTCTCGGTGCTGGTCACCACGGGCACGCGCACCGCGGCCGAGCTGATCGGCACGCGCCTGCCGGCGGGCGCCGTGCACCAGTACATGCCCCTCGACGCGCCGCGCTGGGTCGGGCGCTTCCTCGATCATTGGCAGCCGGACCTCGCGCTGGTGGCCGAATCGGAGATCTGGCCCAACGTCATCCTCGGCCTGCACGATCGCGGGATCCCGCTGATCCTGGTGAACGGCCGGATGTCGGAGCGCTCGCTCCGGGGCTGGGAGCGCTCGCCGCGCACCGCCGAGGCCTTGCTCGCGCGCATCGCGATCTGCCTCGCGCAGACGCAGGACGACGCCGCCCGCTTCGCCCGCCTCGGCGCGCCGCGGGTGAGCGTCGCGGGCAACCTCAAATACGATTCCGCCGTGCCCCCGGCCGACCGGCAGCAACTCGCCTATCTCGGCGAGATGATCGGCGAGCGGCCCGTCTGGATCGCGGCGAGCACCCATGCCGGCGAAGAGGTGGCGGCGGTCTCCGCCCACGCGCAGCTCAAGAGCCGCTTCCCCGATCTCCTCACCCTGATCGCCCCGCGCCATCCGGGCCGCGGGCCGGAGGCGGCGGCGCGGGCCGCGGAGGCTGGCCTGCGCAGCGCGCGCCGCGCGGCGGGCGGGCGTCCGCATCCGGGCGTCGACGTCTACGTCGCCGACACGGTGGGCGAGCTCGGCCTGTTCTACCGTCTCAGCCCCGTCGCCTTCCTCGGCGGCTCGCTGGTGTCGCGCGGCGGCCAGAACCCGATCGAGCCCCTGCGCCTCGATGCGGCGGTGCTGCACGGGCCGCACATCCAGAACTTCGCCGAGGTCTACCGCGCCCTCGACGCGGCCGGCGGCGCACTGGCGGTGAGCGACGGGCGCGAGCTCGCCGCGAGCCTCGGCGACCTCCTCGCCGAGCCCGCCCGCGCCCGCGCCGTCGCGGAGGCCGGGCAGCGAGCGCTGCGCCCCTTCGAGGGGGCTGTGACGCGGACGCTGGCGGTGCTCGACCCGTTCGTGGCGCAGATGAAGCTCGCGGCCTTGCAGGGCTGATGCGCCCGCCCGCCTTCTGGGACGGCCCGCCGAACCACCCCGCCGCCCTGGCTCTGGCGCCGGCCGCCGCGCTCTACGGCCGGATGACGGCCGCGCGGATGGACCGGCCGGGCCGGCCCGGGCCCTGCCCGGTCCTCTGCCTCGGCAACTTCACCCTGGGCGGCGCCGGCAAGACGCCTGCCGCCCTGGCGCTGGCCGGGATCCTGCGCGGCCTCGGGCGGGCGCCCGCCTTCCTCAGCCGCGGCTATGGCGGGCGGCTTCCCGGCCCGGTCCTGGTCGATCCGGCCCGCCACGGCTTCGCCGATGTGGGCGACGAGCCGCTGCTGCTGGCCCGCCTCGCCCCCGCGGTGGTCGCCCGCGACCGCGCGGCCGGAGCCGGCCTCTGCGCCGCCTCCGGCGCCGACGCGGTGGTGATGGATGACGGCCTGCAGAATCCCGGCCTCGCCAAGGACTTGGCGCTGGCCGTGGTCGATGCCGGCAGCGGGGTCGGCAACGGCCGGACCTTCCCGGCCGGCCCCCTGCGCGCGCCGCTGGCGCGGCAATGGCGCCACGTCGCCGGGCTGATCCTCGTCGGCTCGGGCGAGCCGGGCGAGCGGGTCGCCGCGGAGGCCGAGGCGCGGGGATTGCCGGTGCACCGGGCCGTGCTGGAGCCGGAGGGCGCCGGGCTCGCCGGCCGCCGCGTGCTGGCCTTCGCCGGGATCGGCCGGCCGCGGAAATTCTTCGCGACCCTGTCCGCCTGCGGCGCGGAGATCGCCGCCGCCCGTCCCTTCCCCGACCACCACGCCTATGGCGCGGGCGATCTCGCGGCGCTGACGGCCGAGGCGGATCGGCTCGGTGCGGATCTCGTCACCACCGAGAAGGACGCCGTGCGCCTGCCCGCCGGGTTCGGCGCCCGGATCCTGCCCGTGCGCCTGCGCTTCGCCGACCCGGAGGCGATCCGGGCGCAGGTCGCGGCCGCCCTCGCGCGCTGACGGCCGGAACGGCTCATGCCGCGCCGGGGGTGATCACCTCGGGGTGATCGCTTCGGGGGGATCGTTTCGGTCGGCATCGCATCCTCTCCCCGCGAGTGGGGCGGGGGATCGACGGCGACCGGGTCGGATCAATCGATCCGCGCGACATCCCCTGCGGCCTGCACGGCGGCGGGCGCGCGCACCGCCTCCAGCACGAAGACGCGGATCGCCGAGGACAGGTTCTGGCCCCCGCGCCCCGCATCGATCGCCCCGATCAGGGCCTGGACCGAAAGGCTGCGGGCCACGGCGACGGCGCGCAGGGCCTCCCAGAACGGCTCCTCCAGCGAGACGCTGGTCGGGTGCCCGGCGATCATCACCGAGCGCTTGCGGATGCCGCTCACGCCTCGGGTTCGTCCCGCTCGAGGCGGTGGCCTTCATGGCGCGTCTCTTCGAGCACCTTGCGCTTCTCCTGAAGGGTCCTGGCCTTCTTGGGTCGGCCGAAGGCGACGCGGTTCTCGGCCGCCTGGGCCTCCTTCGCGGCGCGCTCGCGTGCCTTGCGGGCCTGGCGCAGGTTGATGACCTCACCCATCGCATCCGCCTCCCGTTCAAGGCCGGCGCGAGCCTCGCGCCGGCCGGATGTCTCCTCTTACGCCTCGGCGCTGGGGGCCAGCATGGTCTCCGGGCGCACCACGCGCTCGAACTCCTCCTCGGTGACGTAGCCGAGGCGGAGCGCCTCCTGCTTGAGGGTGGTGCCGTTCTTGTGGGCGGTCTTGGCGATCTCCGCGGCCTTGTCGTAGCCGATCGTGGGGGCGAGCGCCGTGACGAGCATCAGCGAGCGGCTCATCAGGTCGGCGATCTTGTCCTCGTTGGCCTTGATGCCGACCACGCAATTGTCGGTGAAGCTGATCGCGGCGTCGGCGAGCAGGCGCACAGATTGCAGCACGGCGTTGGCGATCACCGGCTTGAACACGTTGAGCTCGAAATTGCCCTGGGAGCCGGCGAAGCTCACCGTGGTGCCGTTGCCGATCACCTGGGCGCAGACCATGGTCAGCGCCTCGCACTGGGTCGGGTTGACCTTGCCCGGCATGATCGAGGAGCCGGGCTCGTTCTCCGGCAGCGACAATTCGCCGAGGCCCGAGCGCGGGCCCGAGCCGAGGAAGCGGATGTCCTGCGCGATCTTGAACAGGCCGGCGGCGAGCGCCTGGAGCGCGCCTTGCGTGAACACGAGCGCGTCGTGGGTGGCGAGCGCCTCGAACTTGTTCTCGGCCGAGGTGAAGGGCAGCCCGGTCAGCTCGGCGACCTTGGCCGCGAACCGCTCGGCGAATTCCGGATGCGCGTTGAGGCCGGTGCCGACCGCGGTGCCGCCCTGCGCCAGCGCCAGCACGCCGGGCAGCGTCGCGGCGACGCGCGCGCCGCCGAGCGCGACCTGGGCGGTGTAGCCGGAGAATTCCTGGCCGAGCGAGACCGGGGTCGCGTCCTGCAGGTGGGTGCGGCCGATCTTGACGATCGATTCGAAGGCCTGGGCCTTGGCGTCGAGCGCCCCGTGCAGGTGGGACAGCGCCGGCAGCAGGCGCTCCTGGATCTCGCGGGCCACCGCGATGTGCATCGCGGTCGGGAAGACGTCGTTCGAGGACTGGCCGCGGTTGCAATGGTCGTTCGGATGGACCGGCGACTTGCCGCCGCGCTTGCCTCCGAGCCGCTCGTTGGCGAGGCTCGCGATCACCTCGTTGGCGTTCATGTTGGACTGCGTGCCCGAGCCGGTCTGGTAGATGACCAGCGGGAACTCGTCGTCGTGGCGCCCCGCCACCACCTCGGCGGCCGATTCGGCGATCGCGTCGGCGACCTTCGGGTCGAGGCCGCCGAGATCCTTGTTCACCAGCGCCGCCGCCTGCTTCACGAGGCCGAGCGCGTGCACCAGCGGGGCCGGCATCCGGTCGGTGCCGATCTTGAAGTTCTGGATCGAGCGCTGGGTCTGCGCGCCCCAGTACCGGTGGGCCGGGACCTCGATCGGGCCGAACGTATCGGATTCCGTGCGGGTGGCGGTCTCGGTGGGCGACATCGTGGCCTCTACGTCTGGTGCAGTGCGGCACCTACTTAGCGAAGGCGGGACGGAAACGCGAACGCGCCGCGCAGCCGCCCTGACAAACTCCGCGACCTGTAGGTCGCCCTGGTAAGGACCGCCCCGGAGCCGCCAGCCGATGCTCGCATCCGCGCCGCAGAACCCGTTCTCCGCCCGCTTCCGCCCGCCCGTGCCGGCCCCCTTGCGCCGGCCGCAGGGCCTGCTCGAATTCCTGAAGACGGTGCGCGCCAACCCCCTCGCCACCTGGATGGAGGCTCACTTCACCGCGCCGCTCGTGGCTGCCGAGGGCGTGCTCGGCCGCATCACCGTGGTGAGCGAGCCCGCCCTCATCCGGCACGTGCTCGTCGAGAATGCGGGGGCCTACCGCAAGGACGACCTGCAGCGCCGCGTGCTGGCGCCGGGCCTCGGCGAGGGCCTGCTGACGGCGGAGGGCGAGGCGTGGCGCCTGCAGCGCCGCACCCTCGCGCCGATCTTCTCGGCCCGCACCGTGCGCGGCTTCGAGGCGGCGATGAACGCGGCCGGGGAGCGTCTCGCCCGGCGCCTCGTCCGCCGCGCCGGCACCCGGATCGACGTGGCCCAGGAGATGACCCGCGTCACCCTCGACGTGCTGGAGCGGACGATCTTCACGAACGGGCCGCAGAACGATCCGGACGCGCTGGCGCGCGCCATCACCCGCTTCCTCGAATCGGTCGGGCCGATCGATCCGCTCGACGTGTTCGGCGTGCCCGATTTCGTGCCGCGCATCGGCCGGCTGCGGGCGCGGCCGGCGATCCGCTACTTCGCCGAGATCGTGGAGGCGCTGATCGCGCGCCGCCGCGCCGTCATGGCGGCGGGGGAGGCGCCGCAGGACCTGCTGACGCTGCTGCTCGCCGCGCAGGACCCGGAGACCGGCGAGGGCCTCTCCGACCTCGACGTCAGCGCCAACATCGTCACCTTCATCGCCGCCGGCCACGAGACCACCGCCAACGCGCTGACCTGGGCGCTCTACTGCCTGTCGCAGGACCCCGCTGCCCTGGCGCGGCTGGAGGCGGAGGTGGAGGCCGCGGCCGATGCGGAGGGCCGCTTCGCGATCGAGCGCCTGCCCTTCGCCAAGGCGGTGATCGAGGAGGCCCTGCGCCTCTTCCCGCCCGCCGCCATCCTCAGCCGGCAGGCCCTGAAGGAGGACCGGCTGGGGCGGGTGAAGGTGCCCCGCGGCTCCGTGGTGATGGTGTCCCCTTACGTGCTCCACCGCCACCGGGCGCTCTGGGAGGATCCGGCGGCCTTCGTGCCGGAGCGTTTCCTCGGGGCCGCGCGCGAGGCGATCCCGCGCTTCGCCTACCTGCCTTTCGGGGCGGGACCGCGCGTCTGCATCGGCCAGAGCTTCTCGCTGCAGGAGGCGGTGATTGTGCTGGCGCATGTCGTCCGCGCCGTCCGCCTCGCGCTGCCCGCCGACCATCCGCCGGTGATCCCGGTGCAGCGCGTCACGGTGCGGCCCCAGCACGGGCTGCGCATGGACGCGATGCGCCGCTGACCGCCCGAAGCCGTTGACCAGCTTTCGCGATCGGCGCCCCCCGCGCATGCGTCGGCAGTCGCCAAGCCGCCCCCCGGTTGCTACAGAGCCGCCGGAAACGGGCGAGTGGAGCGCATGACACGACCGGAGGCAGGGAATGCGGGGGCGGATGGCGGCGCGCAGGCGCGGCTCCTCGCGCATCTGACGGCAGCCGGCTATGCCGGCGTGACGCCGCCCGTGCTCCAGCCGGTCGAGCCGTTCCTGGAACTGTCCGGCGAGGACATCCGCCGGCGCATCTTCGTGACGCAGGACGTGGCCGGCGCCGAGATGTGCCTGCGGCCGGAATTCACGATCCCGGTCTGCCGCCTGCACCAGGCCCGGGCCGGCGGCGCAAGCGCCGATTACAGCTATCTCGGACCGGTCTTCCGCCTCGCGGCGGACGAGCCCGACGAGTTCCTCCAGGCCGGCATCGAATCGATCGGCCGCCCCGACATCCCGGCGGCCGACGCCGAGGTGCTCGGCATCGCCCTCGAAGGGCTCGCCCTGTTCGGCCATGCCGAGCCGCATGTCCGGCTGGGCGACATGGGCCTGACGGTGGCGCTCCTCGACGGGCTCGCCGTGCCGCCCGCCGCCAAGCGCCGGACGCTCCGGGCGCTCGCCGCCGGCCGGTCACTCGACGGCGTCGTCAACGCGGCCCTGCCCGAGGACCCGCATGCGGGCCTGCTCGCGGCGATCCAGGGCCAGGACCCGCGCGGCGTGCGCGCCTTCGTGGAGGACGTGCTCGCCATCGCCGGCATCTCCGCGGTGGGCGGCCGCAGCGCCGGCGAGATCGCCGAGCGCTTCCTCGCCAAGGCCGCCGCGCAGGCGAGCGGCGGGGCCGGGCTCAACGCCGAGAACCGCACCCTGGTCGACCGCTACCGCGCCATCGCGGGCGATCCCGACACCGCCGCGCGTGCCCTGCGCGATCTGGTCCGGGAGGCCGGCCTCCGCCATGCCGCGCTCGACGCCGCCCTCGACCTGTTCGAGGAGCGCAACGGCTTCATCGCCGCCCGCGGCCTGCCCCTCGACCGCTTCCGCTTCAGCGGGGCCTTCGCGCGCAACCTCGACTACTACACGGGCTTCATCTTCGAGATCACCGGCGGGGAGGGCAGGCCGACCCTCGTCGGCGGTGGGCGCTACGACGGGCTCCTCACCCATCTCGGCAGCGCCACGCCGCAGCCCGCCGTCGGCTGCACCTTCTGGGTCGATCGTGTCGTGGGAGCGGGCCGGTGAGCGTCTCCGAGGGGCCTCTCGTCCTCGCCGTGCCCTCGAAGGGCCGGCTGCAGGAGAACGCCAACGCCTTCTTCGCCCGCGCGGGCCTGAAGCTCGCGCAAGGGTCCGGCGCGCGCGACTACCGCGGCAAGCTCGTCGGCGTGCCGAATGTCGAGGTGCGCTATCTCTCGGCCTCGGAGATCGCGAGCCAGCTCGCCTCCGGTGCATCGCATCTCGGCATCACCGGCGAGGACCTGATCCGCGAGACGCTGCCGGACGCCAAGGGCCAGGTCGAGCTGCTGACGCCGCTGGGCTTCGGCAACGCCACCGTGGTCGTCGCCGTGCCCCAGGCCTGGATCGACGTGCGCGCCATGAGCGACCTCGACGAGGTCGCGGCCGAGATGCGGGCGCGCCACGGCAAGCGCCTGCGCATCGCCACCAAATACGTGAACCTGACCCGGCGCTTCTTCGCCGAGAAGGGGGTCGCCGACTACCGCATCGTGGAGAGCCTGGGCGCCACCGAGGGCGCGCCGGCCGCGGGCTCGGCCGAGATCATCGTGGACATCACGACGACCGGCGCGACGCTCGCCGCCAACGCCCTCAAGATCCTCGACGACGGCATCATCCTGCGCTCCGAGGCGAACCTCGTCGCCTCCCTCAACGCGCCCTGGGGCGAGACGCAGCGCACGGCCTTCCGGGCGGTGATGGGCCGGATCAGCGCCGAGGAGCGTGCCCGCACCACCCGCGAGGTGCGCGCCGGCCTGCCGGAGACGGGCCAGATCGACCTCGCCTCGATCGCGGCGGAGCACGAGGCCGAGCTGCCCTACGGCGCCCCGTGCGGGATCGACGGCGAGATCGTGCTGCGCTGTCCCGAGGCGGCGGTGTTCGACCTCGCCGATACCCTCGTCCGGGCCGGCGCCCGGGCCATCAGCGTCCGCCGGATCGACTACGCCTTCGCGGCGGAGAATCCGCTCGCCGAGCGGCTTCTGGCACGGCTCCCGGGCTGAGCGGCCCCGTTACGGCCCCTGCTTGGCGAATTCCGAGAGCAGGCCGCGCAGGGTCTTGAGCCGCGCGTCGTAGAGGTCGCGCAGGCAGGCGACCTCGCCGCCGCAGGTGCGGCGGTCCTTCAGCCACGCCTCCTGATCATCCTGCATCTTGGAGCGGCCGCCCATTGGCAGCACCTCCTTCAGGATGTCGAAGCGGGTGGCCATCTCGACGTCGCGGTCGTTGAGGGCGAGGGTCGCGCAGACCGCCTTCTCGTCGGGCGTCTCCGCCTTGTCGCAGGGGAAGCTCGCCGCGGAGGCCGGCAGGGGCGTCGCGAGAAGGGCGAGCAGGGAGAGCGTCGTGAGCCTGGGCATGCGCGACAACGGCGCAGCTGCCCGAAGGCTCCCCCGTGCAGCCCGGCCCGGGGCGGGCAGGGTTAACGCCGACAGGATCCTGTGATCGCGGGATGTCGGGCAGGAGCGGCGGAATTTCACCCCGCTCCGGCGACGATCGGGCCGCAGGCGCGTTGTGCCGGCAGATTCACGCTCCGGCCGCTCGGCCGGACGCCTATCTCTGCCGGAGCCCGACCATGGCACAGATCCGAACCGTCCTGCCGGGAGCCCTCGTGCTCGTCCTCCTCGGCAGCTTCGCCGCCCGCGCCGACGCCGTGCCCGAGCTCGACATCGAGAAGACCTGCGCCTCGGCGGGCCGGGTCAATATCGGCTCCAGCGCCACGGAGGAGGAGAGCCGCAACGGCTGCATGCGCTCGGAGCGCGAGGCCAAGCAGGAGGCCCAGCGCCGCTGGGGCGATTACAGTGCGGCGGCCAAGATGCAGTGCCAGAGCCAGTTCAAGGCCGGCGGCTACCCATCCTATGTCGAGATGGTGACCTGCCTCGAACTCGCGAGCGGCACGGTTCCGACCCAGACCGGCTCGGACGGCACCGCCGTCGGTGGCCCCGGCTCGCCGAAGGGTGCGACCCAGGCACCGAGGGAGCGTTCGGGCGGCGCGAGCGCGCTGACGCAGGAGCCCTCGGCAAGCCAGCGCACCAACCCGATCCAGGTGCTGGAGCAGAAATAGGACGGCCCGGACCGTTCCTTACGCCTCGTCGGCGGCGAGCCAGACCGCCCCTTGCGCCTCGCGGGCGGCCTGCGGTGCCGGAGCCGGCAGGCGGCTCTGATGCAACTCGGCGAGTTCCGGGGCCTGGGCGGTGTCGTCCACCGTGAGGAACAGGCCGCGCAGCCGCGCGAGACGGCCGAGGCCGGCGCTGCTCGTCAGCATGCTCTGGGCCGGGCTGGTGACGAGCGCGAAGGCGAGGGGCGCCATCCAGAGGGCCAGGACGAGATCGCCGGCGAGGATGAGGCCGAGCGTCAGCACCGCGCCGACCACCACAGCGTCCGCCTGGAGGCGGAAGGCCTCGGACCAGGGCACGCGGCGATCGTCGCGCGCCTGCGTATCCCAGCGCACCACCCGGCCGAAGAAGGTCGAGACCACGGCGGCGGCCGTGAACAGGGTCATCACCGGCCAGAGGATCACCCAGATCGCCTGTTCCAGGGCGGCGCTCGCCAGGAGCCGGCCGGTGCCGCCGAACTCGGCGCGGCGCCGGGGCGAGGCCAGCACGTAGCCGAGGCTCAGGACCTTCGGCAGGGCGAGCACGAGCACGGTGACGGCGGCGAGGGCATGGGCGGCCGCGCCCGCGCCGGTGAGACCGTAGCCGAGGAGGCCGAGATCGCCGGTGCGGGCCGCGAGCCAGGTGCCGAGGCCGAGGAAGGCGATCCAGAGCGGCAGCATCAGGTAGGCGAGGATGCCGGTGGCGAGGTGCCAGCGGCTCGCCGCGCGCAGGCCCTTCCAGGGCAGGACCGAGAGGTGCTGCAGGTTGCCCTGGCACCAGCGCCGCTCGCGCCCGAGCAGGTCGACGAGGTTCGTCGGCATCTCCTCCCAGGTGCCGCCCATCTCGGGCAGCAGGCGCACCTCCCAGCCGGAGCGGCGTAGGAGCGCGCCCTCCACGATGTCGTGGCAGAGGATCTCGCCGCCGAGCGGCGCGCGCCCGGGCAGGACGGGGAGGGCGGCGTTGTTCGCGAAGGCCTCGACGCGCAGGATGGCGTTGTGGCCCCAGTAGCTGCCGTCCGGCCCCTGCCAGGTCTCCAGGCAGCGCAGGGCCAGCGGCGCGTAGAGGCGCACCGCGAATTGCTGGATGCGCGCGAACAGGGTGTCGCGGCCGGCCGCGTAGGACACGGTCTGGATCAGGCCGACGCGCGGGTTCTCCTCCATCATCCCGACGAGGCGGCGCATGGCGGCGCCGGTCATCAGGCTGTCGGCGTCGAGCACGATCATGAAGTCGTATTCGTGCCCGTAGGTCTCGCAGAACTCGGCGATGTTGCCGGCCTTGCGGCCGACATTCTCGCGGCGGCGGCGGTAGCGCACCTGCGGCAGGCCCGGGCCCGCGCTCTCACGCCAGGCCTGGATGCGGGCGAATTCGTGCTCCTCCACCGCGGCGATGGCGCCGTCCCGGGTGTCGGAGAGGACGAAGAGGTCGATGTCCTCGGCGCCCTCGCGGGCGAGCGAGCGGGCCATGACGCGCAGGGCCGCGAAGACCGCCACCGCGTCCTCGGCGTGGATCGCCACCACCGCGGCGGTGCGCGAGCGACCGCTCGGGGCGGGCACCGCCCCCGCCGAGCGCTGCTCCAGCACCGACTTGGCCCGGTCGCCGAGGAGGGCCGCGATCAGCCCGTAGAGATACTGCCAGGCGGTGAAGGACTGCCACGCCATCAGCACGCAGAACAGGCCGAGCACCGTGCCGCCGAGCCAGCCGGATACCGGATAGGCGGAGGCCGCGAGCGCCGCGACGGCCGCCGCCGTGGCGAGGGTCGGCAGCGCCAGGGCGAGGCGGCGCAGCAGCAGGACGCGGCTGGCAGGACCGAAATTCCCCCGGCCGGGACCCTTGTCCTCGCCGTGCCAAGCCTCGATAGAGGCGCCGACCCGTGCGGCGCGGTCCGCTGCGCGGGCCTCGACCGCCTGTGTCTCATGCGGCATCGGTGTGGTGGACATGGCGCGTGGAACTCGACGTGGAGACGATCCGGCCGCCATCGAGGATCGAGGGACCGCATGAACGAGGACGCCGTTGAGCGAGGCGAAGGGCTGGGATCGGAGCGGCGCGAGACGCCGCACCTGAGCAGTTCGGGTTCCCCTTCCCGTCGATCGGTTCTTCGGACGGCCGCGACCGCTATTGCCGGTGCGATTGTCCCTAGCGCCATCGACCTGAATACCGCCAGAACGATGGCACAGGATTCCCAGGCCGGCTCCCAGGCCGCCGCCATGACGTTCGAGGGCGTGGTCGAGCAGGCGCAGCGCCTCGCCGCCGCCGCTTACGCGCCCCAGCCGGATGACCTGCCGCCCGCGCTCGCCGGCCTCTCCTACGACGGCTACCGCCGCATCGTCTTCCGCCCCGCCGAGTCCCTGCGTCTCGGGCGGCACTTCAGCGCGCAGCTCTTCCACCGCGGCTTCCTGCAGAAGAAGCGCGTGCGGCTCTTCGTGCAGCCGCGCACCGGGGCGCCGCAGCCCGTTCCCTACGAGTCGCGCCTGTTCGACCTCGGCAAGGACCTCGCCGGCAAGAGCTTTGCGCCGGATCTCGGCTTCGCGGGCTTCCGCCTGCACTACGCCTTCTCGGACGCGCCGAAGGGGCGCGTGCCCGGCTTCCAGGAGGAGTTCCTGGTCTTCCTCGGCGCCTCCTATTTCCGCCTGCGCGGGGATGGGCAGGAATACGGCCTCTCCGCCCGCGGTCTCGCCATCGGCACCGGCGCGCCGGAGGGCGAGGAATTCCCGGACTTCGTGGCCCACTGGATCTGCGAGCCGGAGCCCGAGGCGCGCCGCATCAGCGTGCTCTCGCTCCTCGATTCCCCGAGCGTGGCCGGCGCCTACCGCTTCGAGATCACGCCCGGCGATCCGGCGCGCATCGCGGTGACCGCCTCGCTGCATCCGCGGCGGCGGATCGACCGGCTCGGCCTCGCGCCGCTCACCAGCATGTTCCTGCACGGGCAGAGCGGGCCGGGCGCCCGTAACGCGCAAGCCTTCGACGATTTCCGCCCGCAGGTGCACGACTCGGACGGGCTCGCGGTCCGCACCGCCACGGACCGGCTCTGGCGCCCCCTCGTCAACGGGCGGCCGAGCCCGCAGATCTCGGCCTTCCGGGCGCAGCCGCTGAAGGGCTTCGGCCTGATGCAGCGCGAGCGGACGTTTGCCGCCTATCTCGACGTCGAGGCCCGCCACGAGGCGCGGCCGGGCCTGTGGATCGAGCCCACGGAGGGCGCGCCGGGCCCCGAGATGGTGGCGAGCGGGGCCTCGCCGCGGCAAGCCGGCCCCTTCGCCGACGGGGCGGTGCAGCTCTTCGAGATCCCCTCGCGCGAGGAATACATGGACAACATCGTGGCGGCCTTCGTGCCGGCCACGCCCGCGGAGCCCGGCACGCCGCTGCGCTTCGCCTATCGCCTGACCACGGTCGGCGCGGAGCCGACCGAGGCTTTGCCCGGCGATCTTGCCCGCGTGGTCTCGACCCGGGTCGGCTCGGCCGAGCGCCTGCGCCCGACCGAGCCGCCGAGCCCGCAGCGGCGGCTCTACGCCATCGATTTCGAGGGGCCGAACCTGCCGAAGGCGCAGGATGACGGCGTGACGGCCGTGGTCTCGGCGGGGGCCGGCACCATGGTCGAGCCGGGGGCGGCCTTCGTGCCGCAGACCGGCGGCTGGCGGATCTATGTGGAGTGGCAGCCGCCCGAGCCGCTGCCGGCCGGCGACGTGGTGCTGCGCGCCCATCTCGAGAAGGACGGCCGTCCGATCAGCGAGATCTGGGACGCGGCGGCCTGACGGCGTTCCGCCCCGGTTCCGAAGGGGCGGTCCTTCGGGAATCCGGACCGTTCGGGATCAGGCCGAGCGGTCGTCCCGCTCCAGGCGCTTGCGCAGGCGGCTGGCACCGTGGACCGCGCCGAGATAGCGGCGGGCGGCATTGACCCGCGGTGCCTCGCGCTCGTTGCGGACGGCTGCGATCTCCCACAGGGTCGCGGCGACCGAGAGCTGCAGGCGGACGGCGTCTGGATCGGACATGGACAAGCCCCTTCGCGCGGGCGCCGCCCGCACTCGATGGGAAGCGATCACCCGCATCGGCAGGATCGGGAACGGACTTGGCCGCAACAAGGAGCCGGACGGGCCGGAATCGGGCAGCTTGGCCGTTCGATGGGCACGCCCCATCTCCGGGCCACGAGGAGATCGCATCCCGCCACAACGGGATCGGGTATTCGCCGGATGGATTGCAACCTGGCGAGGTAGAATAAAATTTCTGCTCCGCAATAGATCCCTGGAAGAATCTATTTCTGTATAGATTTTGTTAGGTCGGTCGGCGTTTTAAGACGCGCGCATGACTGGGACTGCCCAAGCGCCGCTCGGTCGAAGCCGCGCGCCGGCCCGGGCGCCCGCGAAGGGGTTTCCGATGCTTCTGCCGCGCTGCCTTGCCGGCGGCCTGCCGTCGACCCGCGTCTGGGTTCTGCTCGGCATCCTCGCGCCCCTCGGCATGCTGGTCCTGTCGGGAGGGATGCTCATGCAGCTGCGGCAGGAGGCCTGGGACAAGGCGGAGCAGAGCGCGCAGAATCTCCTGCGCCTCGTAGAGAACGATATCGGCCGCAACATCGAGATCCTGGATCTCTCGCTGCAGGCGGTGATCGAGAACCTGCGCCTGCCCGGCATCGCGCAGGCCAATCCCGACATGCGCCGGCACCTCCTGTTCCACCGGACCTCGACGGCGCGGGATCTGGGGATGATCGTGGTGCTCGACGAGCACGGCGACCTCGTCGCCGATTCCCTGGGCCGGCCGTTGCCGAGAGGCAACTTCGCCGACCGCGACTATTTCCGGATCCAGCGCGACCGGTCCGATACCGGCCTGTACATCAGCCAGGCCTTCCGCTCGCGGCTCTCCGGGGTCGACATGATCGGGCTGAGCCGGCGCATCGACAAGCCGGACGGCTCCTTCGGCGGCGTGGTCCTGGCCACGCTGAAGCTGTCCTACCTCGCGACCCTGCTCGATTCCGTCGATCTCGGCGGGGACGGGGCGGTGAGCCTCCTGCGCAGGGACGGGATCCGCCTGATGCGCCATCCCTTTGTCCAGAGCGACATCAACGCGAGCCTCGCCAGCAGCGAGAATTTCAACCGGGTCCTGCGGGAGCGCCAGGGCGGCTTCACCGCGGTCGGAATCCGCGACGGTGTCCGGCGCTATTACGCCTTCAGGCCGGTGGGAGACACGCCGCTCATCGCGACGGTGGCCCGTGGCGCGGACGACGTCGAGGCGGAGTGGCGCGGCAAGGCGGTGGTGATCGGCGGCACGATGCTGCTCCTCGGCGGCCTGACCGCCGGCCTCGCCGTGCTGTTCGGGCGCGAGCTGCGCCGCCGCGCCGCGATCGAGGACACGCTCGCCCGGCTCTCGCTCACCGACGGGCTGACCGGCCTGCCGAACCGGCGCCGGTTCGACACGGATCTCGCGGGGGTCTGCGACCATCCCGGCGCGGCCCCGTTCGCCCTCCTGCTGGTCGACGCCGACCATTTCAAGCGCATCAACGATCGCCACGGCCACGCGGCCGGCGATGCGGTGCTGAAGGGGCTCGCCCGAGGCCTCAGCGCCGCCGTCCATCGGCCCGAGGATCTCGTCTGCCGGGTCGGCGGCGAGGAATTCGCCGTGCTCCTGCCCGCGACCGACGCGGCCGGCGCGTTCCGGGTCGCCGAGCGGATCCACCAGGCTGCGGCGGGGGTCGCCGTCGCCTCGGCCGGGATCGCGGCCGGATCGGTCACGGTGAGCGTCGGGATGGCGGTCGCGCCGCCCGGCGCATCCGGGTCGGTGGCACCGGAAGCCCTGTACGCGCAGGCGGATGCCGCCCTCTACGAGGCCAAGGCGGCGGGCCGCAACCGGACCCGCTGCGCGCCGCCGACCGCGGACGCCCTGCCAAGGCAGGCCCCGCAGATCCGGCTCGTGGAGGCGCCCTGACGGTCGTGGCGTCAGGGCCCGTCGCGGCCCTCCGAGAACGGATCGACGCAGCGATAGCCGACGAAGCAATCAGCCACGTCGCGGGTGCGCTCGTAGTCGGGCCGGGTCGACTTCTCGATCGTGCAGAAGCTCACATCGCCCACGATGCGGGAATAGGTGGCGGGGCCCGTGGTGACGACGATGGCGCCGGACCGGGCGACGAGGGCCTGGGCGGCGGCGCAGGTCATCGTCGTCACGTCCGGACGCGGCTGGGCCGCGGCCTGCCCCGCGACCAGCGACAGGGCGAGGACGAGGGCGGTCCGCTTCATCGCAGTTCCTCGTGCCAGGTGCGGCCGTCGCGCTCGATCAGGGCGATCGCCGCGGTCGGCCCCCAGGTGCCGGCGGGATAGGGGCGGGGCGTCTCCGGCCGGTCCGCCCAGGCCTTCAGGACGCCGTCGGCCCAGGCCCAGGCCGCCTCGACCTCGTCGCGGCGCATGAACAGGGTGGCGTTGCCGCGCACCACGTCCATGAGCAGGCGCTCGTAGGCGTCCGGGTAGCGCTGCTTGAAGGTCTCCTCGAACGAGATGTCGAGGTTGGTCGGACGCAGGCGCATGCCGCCGGGCCCCGGATCCTTGGTCATCACCTCGAGCTTCATGCCCTCCTGCGGCTGCAGGCGGATGACGAGGCGGTTCGGCTCGCGCCCGAAGGATTCCTCCGGGAAGATCGAGAACGGCGAGGCGCGGAACTGCACCACGATCTCGGACAATTTCTGCGGCATGCGCTTGCCGGTGCGCAGGTAGAAAGGCACGCCGGCCCAGCGCCAGGACTGCACCTCGACCTTCATGGCGACGAAGGTCTCGGTCCGGCTCGGTCCGTCCAGTTCCTTGAGATAGCCCTCGACCGGCTGGCCGTTGACGGCGCCGGCGCCGTACTGGCCGCGCACGGTCACCTGCTGAACATCGTTGGCTGTGATGGGCTTGAGGGCGCGCAGCACCTTCAGCTTCTCGTCGCGCACCGCGTTGGCGTCGAGGTTGAGCGGGCTCTCCATCGCGGTGAGGCAGAGGAGCTGCAGCAGGTGGTTCTGCAGCATGTCGCGCAGCGCGCCCGATCTGTCGTAGTAGCCGGCGCGGCCCTCGACGCCCACCGTCTCGGCCACTGTGATCTGGACGTGGTCGATCACGTCCGCGGTCCAGAGCCGCTCGAAGATCGTGTTGGCGAAGCGCAGCGCCAGCAGGTTCTGCACCGTCTCCTTGCCGAGATAGTGGTCGATGCGGAAGATCTGGTGCTCGGGGAAGACCTCGCCGACCGCGTCGTTGATGGCGCGGGCCGAGGTCAGGTCCTTGCCGATCGGCTTCTCCAGCACGACGCGGGACTTCTCGCCGATCAGCCCGTGCTTGGCGAGGTTGCGGCAGATCGGGCCGTAGAGGTCGGGCGAGGTGGCGAGGTAGTAGGGCCGCACCTGGTCCGGCCGCTCGGCCAGCAGCGCGGCCAGCGCGCTCCAGCCCTCCTCGCCCGCGCCGTCCACGTGCACGTAGTCGAGATGCGCGATGAAGCCGTCCAGGGCGCCCTCGCGGATGTCCTGCGGCGGCACGAAGCGCTTGATCGCGTCGCGCGCCCGCTCGCGGAATTCCTCCGCCGAGATCGCGGTGCGCGAGGCGCCGATGATGCGGCTCGTCTCCGGGATCTGTTCGTCCTGGAAGCGGTAGAACAGGGCCGGCAGCAGCTTGCGGGTCGTCAGGTCGCCGGTGGCGCCGAACACGACGCAGTCGAAGGAGGCGACGGGGATGATGGTGGCCAAGGGCGGCTCCCGGTATCCTTGAGGGGCGACGGCGCCGACACCCGAGCCGACCGGTTCGCCGCCGACGGGATTATACCCCTGCAGGAACCTCGCCAAGGCGGATCGGCGATGCCGCGCCTCGCGTGCGTCGGCCCCTCTGATACCGCGTCCGGTTGATCGGACCGGAGGCGGTCTCAGCAAGCCCGCGCGGCGCTTGAGCGAAGGCGACATCCGCCATCCCGAAGGGAGCACCCGGATGTCGTATGAGCGGCTCATCCGGGGATCCCCAGGGACCCGGTCCCTTGGGTTGGAGTCTTCAGGGGCGAGACCCCTGAAGGTGGCGCGGCGCGAAGGACGGGCTCCGCCCCTCGGCTCGGGCGCAGGGATTGGCCCCTTGGACAATCGATCGTCGCAGCCTTGCGAGGGACAGCCTCACAGGTCGGGTATGACCCTGACCCTTTTGGGCAGAACGCCTCGCACATGCTGGTCTGCCGTATCACAGATCAGCTTGTAGAAGGCCCTGTAGCCCTCTTTGCTCGTTGGATAGATATGGGAGGAAGAATAGGCCCATATATCTGAGAGTTCCTTATCGCTTAGAGCCCGTCCGATAAGGGGCTGAGGCAGGGTTGAGTGGCCGGGATGGCAGTGATTCCAAGAGGGTGCTGAAACCTGACCTGGATCTGCCATGTGGACC
>NZ_CABFVH010000006.1 GCF_902141855.1 Methylobacterium dankookense
CCCTCGTCAGCCTGCCCACCCTGGCAGCCTGATCCTCCCGGCCCAAGCCGGTGATCGCGATGGCTCTCAACGAGCTACACCACGCCAAGGGACACGACCCTACATCGTGAACCGCGACGGCAGCGACGCCCTGCCGAAGTGCTGGCACAACGGCGGCTGCTCGACCTACGGCAGCACGTTCGTCATTCTCGACTGAGCCGCCGCGCGTCGCGATTTAGGCATAGCGTCAAATCGCGAAATTCGGCCGCTGGCGGCGTCGGCGTGCTTCGACGCAGTAGGGAGCCGAGTGGGCCCCGCACCCGCTGGCGTGGCGATACCGCGATTTCGCCACATCCAAGGACGTGTTTCGGAAGCCGCCGGACCCAGGGCTCAAGGCCCTCGAGGTCTGTCGGGAGCCCTGAGACTTCGACTTTCGGGATCGATGTCGCGAAAGCTCGAAATCGCTACGCGTGTCAGGTCTAGCTGAAGGCGCCCCAGCTCGGGTTGCCCTCGTAGCGCTTGGCCTCCTCCGCGGCCCTCTGTGCGGCTTCCAGTTCGTCGACCTGCTTGGATAGCCGCCGGATGTTGGTGGGCTTCCAGGACTCGCCACGGGACGTCTGACGGCCCATCGCGTTGAGGCCCTCGGCGATCTCGTGCGCTTTCTCCTTGCCCGCCTGGCGCAGCTGCTGGACGAGGGGCATGAGCTCCCGGACTTCGCGGTCAGCTCGAGCCTTGTTCGCCTCAGCACCCTTCGCCTGGGCTTCCGGCAAGTTCGTGGGATTGCCGAGCCGGCGGAGGAGAACCACCGGCATCAGTAGTTTGGGGGCTTTAGCATCCTCAGATGCGAGCCTGCAGCAGCTGTCAGCAACTCCGTTGCGGCCCCTATGCGCCGCGAAAACGTAGGCGCACACCATCGCGCTGCGGCAAACAGGCCAACCTATTGATATAATTGAGGCTACGAAGTGCTCTGGAGAGCTGGGTCCTCCGCCTTCGGAGGGCAACGCTCTATCCAGCTGAGCTACGGGTGCTGAGCCGCCCTGTGATTAGCCGAACGGCATCGACCGCGCAACGGGCATGCGGAAGAGATTGGGCTCGAAGGGATCCTCGCGCAGCCCTCAGGCAAAGGTCACGCGGTCGAGCGCGTGGTCAGCCGGCTCGAGCCGTATCGCCACTCGGCTCACGAGAAGCGGGCCGCCAATCGCCTCGCCATGGTCACGCTCGGCATCACCATGCTCCGGGAGAACGGCTCCAGGCCTGCGCACCCGAAAACCGATGGCGCCCGGCCCCCAAGCAGCCTCGAGGCCGCGGCGTTCCCGCCACCAGGCGAAAAATCATTTGCCCGAGATGCGCGGCTTTTTACGGACGCCGGGAAGGTTCCTGAAAGCGGCCCGGCAAAGTCTAGCCATTCATAAAAACGGGCTTGGAGGAGCATATGCAGATGACTGCAAATGACAATCCGTCGGATGCGCAGCGTGATGCGCGGATCGTCCTGCGCAATTGGCCAAGATTGTATGAGTGCAGGGTGTCGTATCTGAGCGGTGGCCTGGCGCTCGTCACGACCAATCTCGCGCGCGACCTGCCGAGCGGGTTCAGCCTCGCCGTCGCTCCGGATTTCACCCCGCGGCCCTGCTCCGTCGTCTGGCGCGGGAAGCGGGCGGTGGAGGTGGTGATGTTCGACGAGACCCGCAGCGCCGGGCATGTCGGCCCCGCCTACGACCGCGACGCCGGTCCGAGGCGGGGCCAGAGCCCCGTGCATTCGTCGGACCGGCACATCCATTTCATCTGAACAGGAGACCTCCGGAGCGGCGCGATCGAGACGATCGTGCCGCTCCGCCGGACAGAACCTCTGGAAGAACCAAAGATCCGGTGCGATGCGCAGCGGCCGGGATTGATGTCGGCGCGTGGCGCGTCCATCAGGGTGCAGGAAGACTGAACCGGCCCGCGCAACGACGCACCCGTCAGGGTGCGAATAAGCCAGTATTCGGAGTTGATACGACGGCATAGACGAAGCTCATCGCAGGTTAAGTAAAATTTTACCAACGCTCTAATCCGGCGACATCTTGCCGGATCGAGAAGGTTGATGTCCGCAGTATCTTTGCTACCTCTGGTTGTAGATCCCTCAAGGGGAACCCGCCCGAGCTGATCCGCAGAGAGCCGCAGGTCGATGTCGCATCCGCAAGTCCTGCGTGACCTGGCTCTCTTCGTCGAAGTGGCGAAGCGCAAGAGCTTCAGCCGGGCCGCGGACGCCCTTGACATGCCGATCTCCTCGCTGTCGCGCCGGATCACCCAGTTCGAAGCCACGATCGGCGTGCGGCTGCTCGATCGCACCACGCGCAAGCTCGCTCTGACCGCCTATGGCGAGGCTTATCTCGTGCAGGCGACCCGGGTGGTCGAGGAGGCGCAGCGCAGCTTCGAGGACCTGGTCGCCCAGGCGAAAGGGCCGAGCGGCCATCTGACCGTCGCCGTGCCGACCGACTTCTGGGTCACGCAGCATCTCTCCGGCATCGCGTCCGACTTCGCGCGCCAGCACGCGCAGGTCCATGTCCATCTCGACCTCCGCTCCGGCCCGGTCGACCTGATCCAGGAGAGCTACGACCTCGCCATCTGCACGGAGGTCCCGCGCGAGGCCTCGCTCATCGTGCGCAAGGTCGGCGCGCTCGAGAACGGCCTGTTCGCGGCGCCGGACTACCTGCGCGCCCGGGGCCGGCCCGAGCATCCGAGGGACCTCGGCGGGCACGAGGTCCTGCTGACGGGCGCGAGCGCGGCCTGGCCGCTCAGCCGCGGCACGCAAACCCACACCGCGGAGGTGAGCGGCCGCCTGTCCTGCAGCAGCCTGAGCCTCGTCCGGCACCTCGCCCTCGCGGGCCGCGGGATCGCGGCGCTCAGCCTGAGCGATGCCGGGCTCGACCTCGAGGCAGGCCGGCTGGAGCGGATCCTCGACGGCTGGTCCCTCCCGCCGACCGAGGTCTTCGTGGTCACCACCTCGCGCCTCGTGCCCGCGAAGGTGCGGGGCTTCATCGACTTCCTCGTGCAGCGCCTGGGAACGGCCTTCGCCGAGGGCCGCCGCACCGCCGACCCCGCCGCGAGCCGGAGCGCGGCGGGCTGAGCGCCCGCCCTCGACGCCGCAGCCCCCTCCCCATCCCGATCCCGAGCCGCCCCTCCGGACGACCGGAGCGGGCCGGTTCCGTGCGCCCGCTCCACGCGCCCGCTCCACGCACCCTGCATGCGCAGCCGGAACGCGCATGCGTCATCCATGTCGTGGAAAGGTCCTTTCCAGCAAGACGACTGTCGATACAGCAGGGGCTGCTCCAGCTTCTCTAGCGAAGTCGCTGACTATTCGGCCGAATGTTTGTGCTGAATGGCCGGTTAACGACTGTCGCCGCTCCGCGATCGGAGCCATCGAATCTGGACAGGTATTCGCAGATGGCCACGCAGACATTTGACGGTTCCGTTGGCGCCTCGGGCAACCCGCTGACGATCGGCGGATACGTCTATGCGCTGCGGACGAATGCGGGTGCCTCGACCGGCACGCTCGCCGTCCAGCGCGAGCTCCTCGGCGACGCCGTGCTCGGGCTGAACTCGACCACCGGCTACCTCTCGATCTCGCAGGCCTCCGGCACCGCCTTCACGCTGAACAGCCTGGTGATCGACCGGGACATCTCCGTCCTCGGCAGCACCGTCTTCGTCGGCTACCGGAACGGCGTCCAGGTCGCCACGCAGGTCGCCGGCAACCTGATCGGCATCGGCGACCAGCCGGTCACCTTCACCGGCAGCCAGTGGCAGAACATCACCGAGGTGCGGGTCTTCTCCCGCGACCTGCTCGACGTGAACATCGGCGTCGGCTTCGCGATCGACGACGTCGTGACCACCGACACCACCGCCCCGCTCGTGCCGACGCTGAGCGCAGGGGTCGCCGCCACCGCCGACACCACGCCGACGCTCACCGGCACGGCCGAGATCGGCAGCACGGTGACGGTCTATAACGGCGCCACCGCCCTCGGCACGGCGACCGCGGGCGCGGACGGCCGCTTCTCCTTCACGCCGACGACGCCGCTTCCCGACGGGACCTACAGCTTCACCGCCCGGGCGGCGGATGCGAGCGGCAATGTCAGCGCCCCCTCTGCCGCCATCGGCCTGCTGATCGACGCGACGGCGCCGACCGCGCCGGTCTTCACCGCCGGCGGCGGCCTCATCAACGACACCACGCCGACGCTCACCGGCACCGCCGAGGCCGGCAGCACGGTGACGATCTACAACGGCGCTACCGTGCTCGGCACGACGGTGGCCGCGGCCAATGGCAGCTTCAGCTTCACCCCCGCCACCGCCCTGAGCGAGGGCAGCTACGGCCTGACCGCGACCGCGCGCGACGCGCTCGGCAATGTCAGCACCGTCTCGACGGCGCTCGGCGTGACGATCGACGCCACCGCCCCCGGCATCCCGACCGTCGCGGCCCCGGCCCTGACCAACCTCCCGACCCCGACCATCACGGGAACGGCCGAGGCCGGCAGCACGGTGACGCTCTACAACGGCACCGCCGTGCTCGGCACCACGGTGGCGGCGGCCAACGGCAGCTACAGCGTCACGCCGACGACGCCCCTGGGCCAGGGCAGCTACAGCCTCTCGGCGACGGCGACCGACCCCGCCGGCAATGTCAGCGCGCGCTCCACCGCGACCGCGACGGTGATCGACCTGACCGCGCCCGCCGCCCCGACGCTGAGCGCGGGCGTCGCCGCCACCGCCGACAACACGCCGACGCTCACCGGCACGGCCGAGGCCGGCAGCACGGTGACGATCTACAGCGGCGGCACCGCCCTCGGCACCGCGACCGCGGGCGCCAACGGCAGCTACAGCTTCACGCCGGTCACCGCGCTCGCGGACGGCAGCTACAACTTCACCGCGGTGGCGCGCGACCCCGCCGGCAATGTCGGCACGGCCTCGTCCCCGGTGGCGCTGACCATCGACACCACCGCGCCGGGCGCGCCGGTCTTCACCGCCGGCGGCGGCCTGACGAACGACTCGACCCCGACCGTCACCGGCACGGCCGAGGCCGGCAGCACGGTGACCATCCTCAACGGTGCCACGGTGCTCGGCACCGCGGTCGCGGCGGCCGACGGCACCTTCTCCTTCACCCCGGCGACGCCCCTGAGCCAGGGCAGCTACAGCCTGACCGCGACCGCGCGCGACGCGCTCGGCAACACCTCGCCCGCCTCGGCGGCGCTCGGCGTGACCCTCGACCTCACGGCCCCCGCCGCGCCGGCCATCAACCCGATCGGCGCGACGAACGACGCGACGCCCACGATCACCGGCACCGCCGAGGCCGGAGCCACGGTCACCATCCTCAACGGCACCGCCGTGCTCGGCACCACGGTCGCGGCGGCCGACGGCACCTTCTCGTTCACGCCGGCGAGCGCGCTCGCCGACGGCATGGCGAGCCTCACCGCCACCGCCCGGGACGCGGCCGGCAACGTCTCCGCCGCCTCCGTGGCCACGATGCTCAGCATCGACACGGTCGCGCCCGGCCTGCCGGCCATCGCGGCGCTCGGGCCGACGAACGATGCGACGCCCACCATCACCGGCACGGCCGAGGCCGGCAGCACGGTGACCATCCTCAACGGTGCCGCGGTGCTCGGCACCACGGTCGCGGCAGCCGACGGCAGCTTCTCCTTCACGCCCGCCACCGCGCTCGCCGACGGCACCCTCAGCCTGACGGCGACCGCCCGGGACGCGGCCGGCAACCTCTCCGGCACCTCGGCGGCGGTTCCGCTCACCATCGACACCGCCGCGCCCGCCGCGCCGGTCATCGCGGCGCTCGGGCCGACGAACGATGCGACGCCGACCATCACCGGCACGGCGGAGGCCGGCAGCACGGTGACCATCCTCAACGGCACCGCGATCCTCGGCACGACCATCGCCGCTGGCGACGGCACCTTCTCGTTCACGCCGACCGCGGCGCTGGCCGACGGCGCGGCAAGCCTCACCGCCACCGCCCGGGACGCCGCCGGCAACCTCTCCGGCGCCTCGGCGGCGGTGCCGCTCACCATCGACACCGTGGCGCCGGCCGCCCCGGTTCTCACTCCCCTCGGGCCGACGAACGACGCGACCCCGACCCTGACCGGCACGGCAGAGGCCGGAGCCACGGTGACGATCCTCAACGGCACCGCGGTGCTCGGCACCACGGTGGCGGCCGCGGACGGCACCTTCTCGTTCACGCCGACCGCGGCGCTCGCCGACGGCACCGCGAGCCTCACTGCCACCGCCCAGGACGCCGCGGGCAACACCTCGCCGGTCTCGGCGGCGCTGCCGCTCACCGTCGACACGGCCGCGCCGGGCGCCCCCGTCCTCGATCCGCCGGGCACGACGAACGACACGACGCCGACCCTGACCGGCACGGCGGAAGCCGGCGCCACGGTGACCATCCTGAACGGGACTGCGGTGCTCGGCACCACCATCGCCGCGCCGGACGGCCGCTTCACCTTCACGCCGACGACGCCCCTGGCGGAGGGCACCGCCAATCTCACCGCCACCGCGGCGGATGCGGCGGGCAACGTCTCCGCCCCCTCGGCCTCCGTCGCCCTCGGCATCGACACGGTCGCGCCCGGCCTGCCGACCCTCGCCGCGCTCGGGCCGACGAACGACGCGACGCCGACCCTCACCGGCACGGCCGAGGCCGGCGCCACGGTGACCATCCTCAACGGCGGCGCCGTGCTCGGCACCGCGGTGGCGGGCGCCGACGGCAGCTTCGCCTTCACGCCGACCTTCGCCCTGCCGGACGGCACCACGAGCCTCACCGCTACCGCCACGGACGCGGCCGGCAACGTCTCCGGCGCCTCGGCGGCAATCCCGCTCACCATCGACACCGCCGCGCCCGCCGCGCCGGCGCTGGCGCCCCCCGGGATCACCGCCGACAGCACGCCGACCATCACCGGCACCGCCGAGGCGGGTGCGGTCGTCACCCTCCTCAACGGCACCACGGTGCTCGGCACCGCGGTGGCGGGCACGGACGGCAGCTTCGCGATCACCCCGGCCGCGCCGCTGCCGGACGGCAACCTCCTGCTGACGGCGACCGCGCGCGACGCCGCCGGCAACCTCTCGCCGGCCTCGGCCGCCGTGGCGCTCACCGTCGATACCAGCGTGCCCGGCGCGCCCGGCGTCGACTACGTCCCGCCGACCAACGACACCACGCCGGTCATCTCCGGCACGGCGCTGGCGGGCGACGCGATCGCGATCTTCAATGGCGGCGTCCTGGTCGGCAGCGGCGCGGTGGCCGCGGACGGCACCTTCTCGATCGAGCTCACCACCCCGCTCGCCGAGGGCAGCAACGCGCTCACCGTGATGGCCACCGGCCCAGGCGGCACGCCCTCCCCGGCGGCGCCCCTCACCGTCCTCGTCGACACCATCCCGCCGCCCACGCCCGCGCTGACGGGCTTCCCGAGCCCCACCAACGACGCGACGCCGACCATCACCGGCACGGCGGAAGCCGGCAGCACCGTCACGATCCGCAGCGGCGGCGCCGTCCTCGGGACCGCCGTCGCCGACAGCACCGGCGCCTTCACCTTCACGCCGACGGCCCCGCTCGCCGACGGCACCGCGACCCTGACCGCCCAGGCGCAGGACGTGGCCGGCAACCTCTCGCCCGTCTCCGGCGGCGTCGCGCTCACGGTCGACACGGCCGCCCCGGGCGCGCCGACCATCGCCGGGCTCCCGGCGGTGACGAGCGACGCGACGCCGACCATCACCGGCACGGCGGAAGCCGGCAGCACCGTCACGATCCTCGACGGCACGACCGTGCTCGGCACCGTCGTGGCCGGCGCCGACGGCACCTACACGCTCACCCCGGCGACCGCCCTTCCCGACGGGACGATCAACCTGACGGCGACGGCGCGCGACGACGCCGGCAACCTCTCGGCCACCTCCGCCCCGGTCACGCTGGCGATCGACACCGCCCCGCCGGCGGCTCCCGTCCTCGCCGGCCTGCCCGGCGCGATCGCCTCCGCCACCCCGACCATCACCGGCACGGCGGAGGCCGGCGCCACCGTCACGCTCTACAACGGCGCCACGGCCCTCGGCACGGTGACGGCGGCCGCCGACGGCAGCTTCAGCCTGACGCCGGGCGTGCCCCTGCCGGAGGGCAGCGCGACGCTCACGGCCATCGCCCACGATGCGGCCGGCAACGGCTCGGCGGCCTCCGCCGCCGTCACCGTGCTGGTGGACACCACGGCGCCCGGCGCCCCGGTGATCACCACGCCGGCCGGCACCACCGACGACACCACGCCGACCCTCACCGGCACCGCCGAGGCCGGCGCCATCGTCACGATCCTGGATGACGGGACCGCCATCGGCACCGTCCAGGCGGACGGGGCGGGCAACTGGACCTTCACGCCGGGCACGGCGCTCGCCGACGGCGCGAACCTGATCACTGCGACCGCCACGGACGCGGTCGGCAATGTCAGCCCGGTCTCGGCCGGCATCACCCTGACGATCGATGCCGGCGCGCCGGGCGCGCCCGTCCTCGCTCCGCTCGCGCCCACCAACGACACCACCCCGACCCTCACCGGCACCGCCGAGGCGGGCAGCACGGTGACGATCAGCGATGGCGGCACCGTGCTCGGCACCGCGGTCGCCGATGCCAACGGCGCCTTCAGCTTCACTCCGACGACGCCGCTCGGCGACGGCAGCTACAACCTCACCGCGACGGCCACCGACACCGCGGGGAATGTCAGCGCGCCCTCGGCCCCGGTCGCGGTGACGATCGACACGGCGCCCCCCGCCATCCCGGTGGTGACGGGCGGGGCCGCCCCGCCCGCCGATACCACGCCCGCCATCACCGGCACCGGCGAGGCCGGCACCACCGTGACGCTCATCGACGGCACCAATCCGGTGGGCACGGCCACGGTCGGTGCGGACGGGACCTTCACCGTCAGCCCGACCAACCCGCTGACGGAAGGCCAGCACAACCTCGCCGTCCAGCTCACGGACGCCGCCGGCAATGCCAGCGCGGCCTCGACCCCGGTCGCCGTGGTCGTCGACACCACCGCACCGGTCGCCCCGGTGGTCACGGGCGGCGGCGGCGCGACCGCGGATACCACGCCGGCCATCACCGGAACCGGCGAGCCCGGCGCGACGGTGACGCTCTTCGAGGGCGCCAATCCGGTGGGCACCGCCACGGTCGGAACGGACGGCAGCTTCACGGTCAGCCCGACCAACCCGCTGGCGGACGGCTCGCACGACCTCACGGTCCAGCTCACCGACGCCGCCGGCAATGCCAGCGCGCCCTCGGCCCCGGTCGGCGTCGTCATCGACACCACCGCCCCGGACGCGCCGGTGCTCGCGCCGCTCGGCCCGACCAACGACACCACGCCGACCTTCACCGGCAGGGCCGAGGCCGGCAGCACGGTCACCGTCAGCGATGGCGGCACCGTGCTCGGCACCACGATCGCCGACGCCAACGGTGCCTTCAGCTTCACCCCGACCGCGCCGCTGGGCGACGGCAGCCATCAGCTCACCGTCACCGCCACGGACGCCGCCGGCCAAGTGAGCGCCCCCTCGGCCCCGGTCGAGATCACGGTCGACACCACCGCACCCGTCACCCCGGTGGTGACGGGCGGGGCCGGCCCGACCGCCGATACGACGCCCGCCATCACCGGAACGGGTGAGCCCGGCACCACCGTGACGCTTCTCGACGGCACGACCCCCGTGGGCAGTGCCACGGTCGGGGCGGACGGGACCTTCAGCGTCAGCCCGACCAACCCGCTCACGGAAGGCTCGCACGACCTCGCCGTGCAGCTCACGGACGCGGCCGGCAATGTCGGCACGCCCTCCGCCCCGGTCGGCGTCGTCATCGACACCACTGCCCCGGCCGCGCCGGTGCTCGCGCCGCTCGGCCCGACCAACGACAGCACCCCGACCCTGACCGGCACTGCCGAGGCGGGCAGCACGGTCATCATCAGCGACGGCGGCACGGTCGTCGGCACCACGGTCGCCGATGCCAGCGGCGCCTTCGCCTTCACCCCGGCCACGCCGCTCGGCGACGGCAGCTACAGCCTCACCGCGACGGCCACCGACACGGCGGGGAACGTCAGCGCCGCCTCCGGCCCGGTCGAGCTCGTCGTCGACACGGCGGCCCCCTTCGTTCCGGTGGTGACCGGCGGCGGCGGCACGACGGCGGACACGACGCCCGCCATCACCGGCACCGGCGAGCCCGGCACCACCGTGACGCTGCTCGACGGCACCAACCCGGTCGGCAGCGCCACGGTCGGCGCGGACGGGACCTTCACGGTCAGCCCGACCAACCCGCTCACGGAAGGCGCGCACGACCTCACGGTCCAGCTCACCGACGCCGCCGGCAATGCCAGCGCACCCTCCGTGCCGGTCGCCGTCGTCATCGACACGGGGCTTCCGGCCGCGCCGGTGCTGGCGCCGCTCGGCCCGACCAACGACACCACGCCGACGCTGACCGGCACGGCCGAGGCCGGCAGCACCGTCACGATCAGCGATGGCGGCACCGTGCTCGGCACGACGGTCGCCGACGCCAACGGCGCCTTCAGCTTCACCCCAACGACGCCGCTCGGCGACGGCAACTACAACCTCACCGCGACGGCCACCGACGCGGCCGGCCAGGTGAGCGCGCCCTCGGCACCCGTCCAGGTGACGATCGACACCGCGGCTCCCGCCATCCCGGTGGTGACCGGCGGCGCCGGCCCGACCGCGGACACGACGCCCGCGATCACCGGCACCGGCGAGCCCGGTGCCACCGTGACGCTCCTCGACGGCACCAATCCGATCGGCAGCACCACGGTCGGCGCGGACGGGACCTTCACGATCAGCCCGACCAACCCGCTGACGGAAGGCCAGCACGACCTCGCGGTCCAGCTCACAGACGCGGCCGGCAATGCCAGCGCCCCGTCGACCCCGGTCGGCGTCATCATGGACACCACGCTTCCCGTCACTCCGGTGATCACGGGCGGCGCCGGTCCGACCGCGGACACCACGCCGGCCATCACCGGAACCGGAGAGCCCGGCGCGACGGTGACGCTGCTCGACGGCACCACCCCCGTGGGCAGCGCCACGGTCGGGGCGGACGGAAACTTCACCGTCAGCCCGTCCAATCCGCTGACGGAAGGTCAGCACGACCTCGCCGTGCAGCTCACGGATCCGGCCGGCAATGTCGGAGCGCCCTCGGCCCCGGTCGGCGTCGTCGTCGACACCACCGCGCCCGTCACCCCGGTGGTGACCGGCGGCGGCGGGACGACAACCGACACGACGCCCGCCATCACCGGCACCGGCGAGCCCGGCACCACCGTGACGCTCCTCGACGGCACCACCCCCGTGGGCAGCGCCACGGTCGGGGCGGACGGCAGCTTCAGCGTCAGCCCGACCAACCCGCTGGCGGAAGGCTCGCACGACCTCGCCGTGCAGCTCACCGACGCCGCCGGCAATGCCAGCGCGCCCTCCGCCCCGGTCAACGTCGTGGTCGACTCCGCGGCGCCCGTCAGCTTCACCGTCGCGACGACGGCGGACGGGATCCTCAACGCCGCCGAGGCGGCAGCCACGGCCTTCACCGTGGCCGGGTTCGGTGCCGGCGCCACCGGCACGGCCCTGTTCAGCGACGGCACCCACGTGGTCAGCGTGGCGGTCGACGCCGACGGCACCTACACGGCCGACCTGCGCGGGCTCGACGGCCCGGTGACGACGAGCCTCGCCGTCACCGACGCCGCCGGCAATCCCGCCAATGTCGCGGGGCCGACCCTGAGCCTCGACACCCTGGCGCCGGCCGGCACCGCGGTCGCCGATACCAGCGGCGGCGCGGGGGCGACGAGCTTCACCTATGCGGTGAGCTTCCCCGAGGCGGTGACGCAGGTCGGCGTCGAGGACTTCGTGCTCACCGGCACGAACGGCGCCAGCGGCACCATCACCGCCGTCACCGGCTCAGGGGGCGCCTACACGGTCACGGTGGCGGGCGTCACCGGCAGCGGCAGCCTGACGCTCGCCCTCGCGGCGGGCTCGGACATCGCCGACGCGGCCGGCAACGCCGCCACCCTCGCGCCGGCCTCGCGGCCGGTCGGGGGCGCCCCGGGGCTCGAGCCGCCCCGGATCACGAACTTCGACACCGATTCGGGCGTCGTCGGGGACGGCATCACCAACGACAACACCCCGACCCTCTCCGGGACGGGGATCCCCGGCGGCACCGTGCAGGTCACCTCGGACGGCCTGCCCGGATCGCAGCCGCTCACCGCCGCCATCGACGCGCAGGGCCATTGGAGCCTGACCGCGCCGGCGCTCGCCGACGGCAGCTACAGCCTCGTGGCGACCGCCACCGCCCCCGACGGCACCGTCTCGACGCCCTCCGAGCCGCTCCGGATCGTGATCGACACCACGCCTCCGGCGCCCCCCGTCTTCACGGGCGTGGTGGGCGACGACGGGACCGGCACCGTGAGCGATTCCACCCCGACGCTCGCGGGCACGGCGGAGCCCGGCAGCACGGTGGAGGTCGCCTACGGCACCCCGCAGGGCCCCGCCGTCCTCACCGGGACCACGGGCTCCGACGGCCACTGGTCCATCGACGTGCCGACCCTGGCGGACGGGAGCTACACCTTCACCATCGGGACGGTGGACCCGGCCGGAAACCGCGGCAGCGCGACGGCGCAGGTTTCCGTGGTGGTCGATACGGGCCCCGGCGGCCCGGGCGGAGGCGGCACGCCCCCGGCCCTGACGGCGGACGCCAACCAGGCGGTGGCGCACGCGCCCGCGGTCAGCGGCAACCTGCTGGCCAACGACGCGGGCAGCGGCCTGCACGTGACGGAGATCCGGTTCGCCGACGGCCTCACGGTCGCGGTCCCGGGCGAGGGCAGCGTCCACGTCGTGGCGCAGCACGGCACGCTGACGGTCGCGGCCGACGGCAGCTACAGCTACCAGGCCATCGGCTCGAACAGCCTCCTGAACGGGGCGAGCGCCATCGAGCACTTCACCTACACGGCCGAGACCGATGCGGGGCAGAGCGCGCAGGCCGCGCTCGACATCCGCATCGACGGGCACGCCCCGCAGGCGAGCGCCGCCTTCGACTTCGCGCTCGTCGACGCGCGGGTCGAGCTCGCGGGCGAGTCCCTGGTGCTGATCGGCCCCGACGGCGTCGTCCGGGACATCAGCGGCATCGACACCCTGCGCTTCACCGACGGCGAGGTGCAGAACAGGGACGACAATCCGCTCGTCAACGACATCTTCTACTACGCCAACAACCACGACGTCTGGACGGCGCATGTCGATGCCGATGTCCATTTCGCGATCTTCGGCTGGAAGGAGGGCCGCAACCCGAACGCCTATTTCGACACCAAGGCCTATCTGGCGGAGTACCAGGACGTGGCGGCCGCCGGGATCAACCCGCTCGACCACTACGTGCAGAACGGCGAGCGGGAGGGCCGCAGCCCCGGGCCGGACTTCACCGCCGTCACCTACCTGCACGAGAACCCGGACGTGGCGGCCGCGGGCGTCAACGCCCTCGCGCACTACCTGCAATACGGCCAGGCCGAGGGACGCACGATCTACGAGGGCGACGCCCGCGGGCCGAACCCAGACATCGGCGCCTTCGATCCGGCCTTCTATCTCGCGCAGAACCCGGACGTGGCGGCAGCCGTGCCCGGCGGTGAGAACCCCGGCACCTTCGCCCTCCAGCACTACCTGACCTACGGGGCGAACGAGCTGCGCAACCCGAACGCGCTGTTCGATACGGCCTACTACCTCCAGCACAATCCGGACGTGGCCGCATCGGGCGCCAACCCGCTCCTCCACTACCAGGAGGTCGGCTGGCTCCAGGGCCGCAACCCGAGCGCGGCGTTCGACACCAACACCTTCCTCGAAGGCCATCCCGACGCGGCCCAGGCCGGCATCGACCCGCTGACCTACTACCTGCAGCACAGCCTCCAGGACGGCCGCGCGACGGTCTGAGCCTGACGACCGGGCCGGGCGCGCGCCTCCCGGCCGCGCCCGGCCGCTTCCTCCCCTCCGCATCGCAGCCGCGGCGACTGTCGCCGCGGTGCCGTGCCCCTCCCTTGCAGCGAGTGTGTAGCGTGATCGCGAACCAGGGACGTGCCGAACTCGTGACGGCGCTGGCGCCGTGCCGGACAGCCTTCCTCGGAACAGGCCTGACGAGCGGGCTCATCAATTTGCTCTACCTGACAGGCTCGTTCTTCATGCTCGAGGTCTACGACCGGGTCATCCCGAGCCGGTCGGTCCCGACCCTCGTCGGGCTGATGGGGCTGGCCCTCGTTCTCTATGTCTTCCAGGGCGCCCTCGAGATGCTGCGCTCGCGGGTCCTCGCCCGGATCGGGGCGAGCCTCGACGAGGCCCTCTCGGGCCGCGTCTTCGATCTCGTGGTGCGCGCGCCCCTCAAGGGGGCGCCCCCGGCCGACGGCCTCCTGCCCCTGCGCGACCTCGATCAGGTGCGCGCCTTCCTCGCGGGCGGCGGCCCCTCCGCCCTGTTCGACCTGCCCTGGCTCCCGGTCTATCTCGCCATCTGCGTCCTGTTCCATCCGCTGATCGGGGCCATGGCGCTCGGCGGCGCCACGGTGCTGGCGCTGCTCACCTGGCTCACCGACCGCGTCACACGCGAGCCCGCCAGGGCCGCCACCGGGCACGGCCTGCGCCGCAACGGCCTCGCCGAGGCCGGGCGGCGCAACGCCGAGGTACTGGCCGCCCTCGGCATGCAGGACCGCCTCGCGGCGCGCTGGGCCGGGGCGAACCGCGAATACATGGACGCGCAGGCGCGGGTGGCGGACGTGGCGGGGGGCATCGGCGCCCTGTCCAAGGTCTTCCGCTTGGCCCTGCAATCGGGCGTGCTCGCGCTCGGCGCCTGGCTGGTGATCCACGACGAGGCGAGCGCGGGGGTGATCATCGCCTCCTCGATCCTGGTCTCGCGGGCGCTGGCGCCGGCCGAGCTCGCCATCGCCAACTGGAAGGGTTTCGTCCAGGCGCGCCAGGCCTGGGCCCGGCTCGCGGAGCTGCTCGCCCGCATCCCGGCCGCCGGGCAGCCGCATGCCCTGCCGCCGCCGTCGCGCGAGCTCACCGTCGAGGGCGTCAGCATCGCCCCGCCCGGCACCCTGCGCGTGGTCGTCCAGGATCTCTCGCTCGGGCTGAAGGCCGGCCAGGGGCTCGGCGTGATCGGTCCCTCCGCCTCGGGCAAGTCCTCGCTGGTGCGCGCGCTCGTCGGCGTCTGGCCGCCGGGCCGCGGCAAGGTCCGCCTCGACGGCGCCGCCCTCGACCAATGGTCGAGCGCCGATCTCGGGCGCCATCTCGGCTACCTGCCGCAGGAGGTCGAGCTGTTCGCCGGCACGATCGCCGACAACATCTGCCGCTTCGAGCCCAAGCCCGACCCCGAGCTGGTGATCGCGGCGGCGCGGGCCGCGGGCGCGCACGCGCTGATCCTGCGTCTGTCCGAGGGCTACGACACCCGCATCGGCGAGGGCGGGGCCGGGCTCTCGGCCGGGCAGCGCCAGCGGGTCGGCCTCGCCCGCGCCCTCTACCGCGATCCGTTCCTCGTGGTCCTCGACGAGCCGAACGCCAATCTCGACAACGAGGGCGAGGCCGCCCTGACCCAGGCGATCCTCGGGGTGCGCCGCCGCGGCGGCATCTGCGTGGTGGTGGCCCACCGCCCGAGCGCGCTGGCGGCGGTCGACCTCGTCCTGATGATGGCCGAGGGCCGCGCCCAGGCCTTCGGGCCGAAGGACGAGGTCTTCCGGCGGGTGCTGCGCCCGGCCCCGGCGCCGGTCCCGACGCCCGATACGGGCGACGATGCGAGAGCCGACGCGAGACTCGACGCGCCGCCCGTCCCGGCGGCCCCCCTGCAGGAGAGCGCCTGATGGCCGTGAGCCTCAACCCGTCCGGGCCCGCCCCGATCCCGCTCGGGGCCCCCCGCGCCGCGCCGGTCGCCCCCACCCTGCCGCGCCCGCGCGCCCACGCCGCGATCCGGCGGCATCTCGCGGTGGCCCTCGGCCTCTCCGCGGTGCTGGTGGTCGGCCTCGGCGGCTGGGCCACGCTGACCCAGATCTCCGGCGCGGTGATCGCCCCGGGCCAGCTCGTGGTCGAGTCCGAGGTCAAGAAGGTGCAGCACCCGAGCGGTGGCGTGGTCGGCGAATTGCGGGTGCACGAGGGCTCGCGGGTGCGGGCCGGCGACATCCTGATCCGCCTCGACGAGACCCAGACCCGGGCCGGCCTCGACATCGTGCTCAAGGCCCTCGACGAGCTCGCGGCGCGCCAGGCGCGCAACGAGGCCGAGCGGGACGGGGCGGCGGCGATCGCCTTCCCCGGCGCGCTCCTGGCGCGCGCCGGCAGCGACCGCACGGTGGCCGACGTGCTGGCCGGCGAGCGGCGGCTCTTCGCCGCCCGCGTGAGCGGGCGCGAGGGCCAGAAGGCGCAGCTGCGCGAGCGCGTGGCGCAGCTCCGGCAGGAGATCATGGGCCTGACCGAGCAGGTCGCCGCCAAGGGGCGCGAGATCGCGCTGATCGGCACCGAGCTGACGGGCGTGCGCGAGCTCTACGGCAAGAACCTCGTGCCCTACGCGCGGGTGACCGCGCTGGAGCGCGACGCGGCCCGCCTGGAAGGCGAGCGCGGCCAGCTCACCGCCTCGATCGCGTCCGCGCGGGGCAAGATCACCGAGACGCAGCTCCAGATCCTGCAGATCGACGGAGACATGCGCACCGAGGTCGGCAAGGATCTCGCCGAGATCCGCGCCAAGTGGTCGGAACTGGTGGAGAAGCGCGTCGCCGCCGAGGACCAGCTCAAGCGCGTCGACCTGCGCGCGCCGCAGGACGGGACGGTGCACCAGCTCACCGTGCACACGATCGGCGGCCTCGTCATCCCGAGCGAGCCGGCGATGCTGATCGTGCCGAGCGCCGACCAGCTCGCCGTCGAGGTGAAGATCCGGCCGCAGGACATCGACAGCGTCCGCGTCGAGCAGCGGGCGATGCTGCGCTTCTCCGCCTTCAACCAGCGCACGACGCCGGAGATCGACGGACAGGTCTCGCGCATCTCGGCCGATGTCAGCCAGGACCCGAAGACGGGGGCGACCTACTACACCGCGCGCATCCAGGTGCCGGAGACGCAGAAGGAGCGCTTGGGGGGCCTGCGCCTGGTGCCGGGCATGCCGGTGGAGGCCTTCCTCCAGCTCGGCGAGCGCTCGGTGCTCAGCTACCTCACGAAGCCCCTCACCGATCAGGTCGCGAAGGCCTGGCGGGAGCGGTAGTCCCGGAGCCTCGCGAACGACGCGGCCCCTGCTCCCGGACGGGAGCGGGGGTGCGCCGCGTTCGGTTCGCGAAGCTGCGCCGCCGGCCGGTGCCTGATCCTAGGCGCGGACCGCCCCGACCTCCGCCTTCACGAAGGCCAGGCAGCGGCTGCGGATGGCGGGGTCGTCGATCCGGATGAAGGCCTGGAGCAGGGTGGCCGCCTCCAGCAGGGCGACCGGCCCGGTCCCCGCGGGGCGCGGCGCGCCGAGGCCGCTGGCCAGGAGCGCCGTCGTCACGTTCAGGGCCGCGGCGACCGCGTCGAGCGACCGCATTGCGGCCTCCGGGAGCGGCACCGAGGGGGGAATCCCCGCCTCCGCCCGCCGCGCGCTGTCGTCACCCTTGGGGAGATCCGGATCGGCGTAGCCCATGGCTCACGTCCCTGGCGGCTCGGCGCCGCCGCATGGTTTCCGGCGGCCTACGGCGAATCCGGTGGTATCCTGTACGCCCTTTGCGCGATCGCGGCCTATGCCCCTGTCAGGCTTTCGGCCGGTAGCGTGAAGACTTTGCGAAGGCGGTCTTGGCAAAGGCGGTCTTGGATCACGCGCCCGTCACCTCGTCGGCGGCGCGCTGGACGAAGGCGAGGCAGCGCTTGCGGGCCTGCGCATCGTCGATCTGGACGAAGGCCTGCAGCAGCGCGGAGGCTTCGAGCAGGGTCGCCGGATCCTCGCTCCCGAGGTCCGCCGTGCCCGTGCGTCCGCCGAGCAGGGCCGTCGTGACGCCGAGCGCCGCCGCGAGCTCGTCCAGGGTGCGCTGCGCGGCCGGCGGAAGCTCGACGGGTGCTTGCCCGCCACTCCCGGACGCGTCCGTCTCGCGGACACTTTCCGGACGGCTCGGATCGGAATGGGACATGTCTGTTCCCCGCTGGCGCTGTTCTCGGTCGCGGGCGCCGGAAGCGCGCGCGTCATGCAAAGGACGGTACGGCCACGTAGTTCGGATTGCATGCAGAAGCGCTAGGCAAGCGGGGCCGATATAACGGAGATGTGATGCTCCGCACGCGCGGTCGGCCGGCACGGCCCCGCTCGGCTGCTCATCGCGACATCAATCGCGGCCGAGCTCCTGAACGGCGAGACCAATATTCCGCTTGAGGTCGCTCGATTCGAAGCGGTCCCGGCTTCGAGCAGGATCCACTTCGCAGACGCCGCTTGAGACCATTTTCCATGATCCTTGGATCGCGGAAAATGGTCTATCACATTGATTGAGCCGCATTTTCTTTCGCGGAACCGGCAACCACTTCCGCGGAAAATGCTCTAATCCGCGGATTCCACAGCGTCCGGATCCGGCGGCGCCTCCGTGCGGGCAGGCGCCCCGAGGAGCTTCGCGCCGGCCGCGAGGAAGCGGCCCGGATCGACCGCGCTGCCGGAGAGGCGCGTCTCGTAATGCAGGTGGGGGCCGGTCGAGCGCCCGGTCGAGCCGACCGCGCCGACCACCGTCCCCGCGGGCACGGCCTGGCCGACGCTCACGCCGATGCTGGAGAGATGGGCGTAGCGCGTGACGAGGTCGTGGCCGTGATCGACCTCGACGAGGTTGCCGTAGCCGCCGCTCTGGGAGGCCGTGACGACGCGCCCGTTGCCGGCGGTGCGGACGAGGGTGCCGACCGGGCTGCGGAAATCCATGCCGGCATGCATCCGGCGCTCGCCCGTGAACGGGTCCTTGCGCAGCCCGAAATTGCTGGAGGTGCTGGAATCGCCCTCGATGGGCGAGCGCACCGGGATCGTGTCGCCGAGGCTGCGCCAGCGCCCGGCCTCGGCCAGCGACGCGTCGGCGGCGGCGAGCGCGCGCCCGAAGGCGTCGCGCGGGGCCGGACCGGGCGGGGCCGCCGCCGGCCCCGGGGTGAGCGCGAGGTGCAGATCGGCCAGGACCGCCCGCACCCGCTCGATCCGCTCGCGGGCGAAGACGGTGAAGCGCTCCGCCAGGCGGAACTGCCGCCCCTCCGTCCGGCCGAGCCGGGTCTCGATCTGCTCGAACTGCTCGCGCAGCGGCTTGCCCGCGAAGCTGCGCTCCACGGCCGCGCCCTTCCGGGCCGGCGGCTGCCGGGCCGGCTCCTCGACCCGGCCGGGCGGCTCGGGCTGGGGCGCGACGCCGCTCGCGAGCGCCCGCTCCAGCGTGGCGGCGAGGGCGGCCTCGCGGTTCTCCAGGTCGACCTGGCGCACGATGATGTCGGCGAGCCGCTCGGCGAGGCCGTCCTGCTCCAGCATCTGGTGGCTCGCCACGCCGACGAGCCGGCGGGTCAGCGCGCGGATCTTGCCCTCGTGCTCCGCCTGCCGGATCGCGGCCTCGTCGGTCAGCCGCACCACCGCGCCGTATTGCGTGACGGCGAGATAGGTGGCCGGCACCGCCCAGACCGCGCAGAGCGCGAGCAGGATCCAGGGCAGGGGGCCCGAGCCGCGCTCGGCGGACCGCGCGGCGCGCGCGGGCGGACGCCTCCGGCTTCTGCTCAATGTCACGTGTCGCCCTCATGGACGGCGGCCGCCGCGTCGGCGGCGGGATGCGTTCGGCCGATGGATGGTCCCGCCGCTCTTACAGCATGACCAATGCCTCGAGCCAGCAAGACCAATGCCTTGAGCCACAGGCGCCTCCGGCCGTGTCTGTGTTTCGCGGCCCCGATTGCATTGACCCCGTCCGAAAGCCGGAAGACAATTCGCGCCGACGAGACGGAGACTGTCATGGACACGGCCAGCGGCAGCCCCGAATCCGGCGGGTCGGCGGATTCGCTGAGCCTCGACGAGGCCCTCGAGATCGCCGCGCGGGCCCACAGGGCGGGCGACGTGCCGGTGGCGGAGGCGCTCTACGGCCGCATCCTCGCGGTGGCGCCCGACCACGCCGTCGCGCTCCACTTCTACGGCGTGCTCCACCACCAGACGAACCGGCCGCGCGAGGCGGTCCAATTGATCCGCCGCTCCATCGAGATCGAGCCGGAGGATCCGAGCGCGCACATCAACCTCGGCAACGTGTTCTTCGAGCTCGACCGGCCCGATCTCGCGGTGAAGGCCTACAACACGGCGATCCTGCTCGAGCCCGACGAGATCGACGCGCGCAACAATCTCGGTGTCGCCCTGCGCGTCCTGCGCCGGCCGGAGGAGGCGGAGGCGATCTACCGGGAGGCGATCGAGCTCGATCCGCAGCACCGCGACGTCTGGAACAATCTCGGGCGCCTGCTGGGGAGCCAGGGGCGGATCCAGGAGGCGATCGCCTGCCACGCGCGGGCGCTGGAGCTGGAGCCGGCCGATGCCGGCACCCGCCGCTTCCTCGTGGCGGCCTATGCCGCGACGCGCGAGCACGACCGGGCGCTGGCGATCCTGCGGGACTGGCTGCGCGAGGAGCCCGACAACCCCTCCGCGCAGCATCTCGTCGCGGCGATCTCCGGCGAGAACGTCCCCGCGCGCGCCAGCGACCGCTACGTCACCGCCTTGTTCGACGGGTTCGCCTCGAGCTTCGACCACAAGCTCGCCCGCCTCGACTACCGCGCGCCGACCCTCGTCGCCGCCGCGGTCGACGCCGTGCACGCGCCCCGCGGCGACCTCGCCGTGCTGGATGCCGGCTGCGGGACCGGCCTGTGCGGCCCGGCGCTTCGGGCCCATGCCCGCGAACTGGACGGCGTCGACCTGTCCGAGCGGATGCTCGACAAGGCGCGCCAGCGCGGCTGCTACGACCGCCTCGAGGCGGGCGAGCTGACCCAGTACCTGCGCGACCGGCCGGGCGCCTACGACGTCGTCGTCTCCGCCGACACGCTCTGCTATTTCGGCCCCCTCGAGGCGTTCGGCGAGGCCGCGGCCGGCGCGCTCCGTCCGGGCGGGCATCTCGTGTTCAGCGTCGAGGAGAGCGACGGCCCGGACTTCGTGCTGCACCCGCATGGCCGCTACAGCCACGCGCGCGCCTATGTGGAGCGCGCGCTGACGGAGGCCGGGTTCCGGATCGAATCGATCGGCTCCGAGGGCCTGCGCATGGAGCGCGGCGAGGCGGTCCAGGGCCTCATCGTCACCGCCCGCAAGCTCTGAACGCCCCCCCACCCGACAGGTCGCCCCATGGGAAAGCCCGCCGCCCGCATCACCGACATGCACACCTGCCCCATGGTCACGGGCGTGGTGCCCCATGTCGGCGGCCCGATCACCGCGCCCTGCTGCCCGACCGTGCTGATCGGGAAGCTGCCCGCGGCGCGGGTCGGCGACATGGCGATCTGCGTCGGCCCGCCCGACGTGATCGTCCAGGGCTCGCCCACCGTGCTCATCGGCGGCCAGATGGCGGCGCGGATCGGCGACATGACCTCCCATGGCGGCGTGATCGTCGTGGGGCTGCCCACCGTGCTGATCGGCGAATCCGCGGGCTGAGGCCGCTTCCGGTCGATCGGACAGGCCGCTCGCGGCCTCCCCTCCCCCTTGCGGGGAGGGGCAAGGGGGTGGGGGTGGTTCAGGATGAGGCGTGGCGGTGCCTCCTGCAGCACCCCCACCTCCGGCTCCTCCCCGCAAGGGGGAGGAGAGCCCCGTCGCGAACCGAAGCGATCGATTGATTTCCGTTGAAGGTCTGCGACGAGACCGTCACCGCCCCGCCGCGCCCGGCGCGACCTGGGTCTCGGGGCCGGTCGGCACGCTCACCGTCTTCACGCTGCGGTAGCGGTCGAGGCGGAGCGAGATCATCGTCTCGAACTTGCTGCGGACCTCGGCCACCGAGAGGCCCTTCGCGCCGCCATCGCTCCCGGTGCCGTAGAAGATCGGCTTGTTGGCCGCCGCCGGCTTCGGCAGCAGGTCGGCCGCCACCGTGTCGGGCTTGCGGGTGATCTCGTCGATCATGCGCTCGGCGCCGTCCGGCCCCAGGAAGTGGACGAGGTAGACCTCGCCGCCGGTGAGGTTGCGGCCGATCCGCTTGGCGATGCGCAGGCTGTCGCGCTTCAGCATCTCCGCGGCGAGCACCGCCGAGAGGTAGGGGTCGCGGCGCAGGTCGAGGATCCGGGCGCGCTGCGCGCCGACATCGCCGCTCGCGATGAGGGCCGCCTCCTTGTCCAGGCCGTAGCGGGGGCCGAACTCGCGCACCACGCCGAGCCAGGTCTTCTCGATGAACTGGTACAGGCCCGAGGCCGACGAGGTCTGCGCCTGCGCCTCCGTCTTGAAGCTCGATTCCTTGTCCGCGATCGCCATCAGCAGGACCGGGTCGACGCTCGTGACGCGGGAGGCCCGCACGATCTTCTCCACGAGGTAGCGGCGGATGCGCATGGGCCCGAAGACGAGAAGCTCGTCCGGGTTGCGCGGGCCCTTGCCCTCCAGCTCGCGCGCCAGCGCCGTGTAGGCGGCGAGCTCCGGCCGGTTGCCGGCCCGCGCCTGCACGGCGCCGATATCGCCGTCGACCAGCGACTTGCCGGCATCGGCCGAGAGCTTCACCGCGGGCGGCGCCACGGGCTGCGCGCCGGAGAGCACCACGGCGTCGCCCGAGCCGGGCCGCGGCGCGATGCGGATGGAGGAGGCGAGCGGGGAGTTCGGCTGCGCATCGACGTCGGTGACGTCGTAGAGCTGCGCCGCGAGATCGGGACTCACCAGGATGACGGGCTTGTCCTCGCCGAGGCTGAGGATGGCGGTGGCCTGAGCGACCTCCTCGTCGGGCTCGGGGCTCTGCGGCACGATCAGCCAGCCGATCCCGGCCCCGACCAGCATCAGCACGGCGATGGCGGCGAGGCCGAGGAAGGGCCGGTGCTCGACCTGCGCGAAGACCGCGCTCGCACGCAGCGATTCCCACAGGGTCTCGCGATCGGTCGAGGCCCGGAGCGTGGGCCGGAGATGGGTGGCCGCGCGGCGGGCGGCGACGAAGGCCGCGATCTCCGGAAACCAGCGCGCGTCGGTCGTCGGGTCGGTCGCGGCCTTGAGCCGCCGGATCCCCGCCTCGACCTCGGCCGCCGCGCGCCGGTCGAGGCCGAGGCGGCCGCGCAGGGCCCGCGCCCCCGCCTTCTCCCGCGCGACGAGGTCGATGGCCAGGAACCACTCCACCAAGGCGGGGCGCCCCTTGGCGAAGGGCGTGCCCTGGCAGGGGAAGACCTTCAGGCCGCAGGAGCGGCAGGAGAAGGCCCGGTTGCGGCTCTCCCGCTGGAAGCCCTGGCGGCTGCCGCAGGCGGCGCAGGGCGCGTCGCCGAAGCGCAGCCGCATCACCTCGTCGAGGCAGGTCTCCTCGGTCAGGTGCGGGTCGGCTGCGCCGCGCATGGCTCAGTTCCAGACCTTGATCAGGCGCACGGCGAGGCCGAGCCCCGAGCCCGGCCGGCCCAGCTCCTGCGCGAGATTCGTCAGGATCGCATCGCTCCCGGATTGCGCGCTGCCCGTGGCGATCGGCGTCCGGCTTCCGACGGCGAGGATGAGCTGCGACCGTCCGTTGCCGGCGGGCGGAACCTCCAGGCGGACCGCGAAACTCGCCTGCCGGCCCGAGCGCTTCAGGTAGCGGGCGAGGTCGTGCACGGAGCCGTCGCGCTCGACCAGGAGGAGGGTGATCTCCGGCGCCTCGCCGAGTTCCACGGTGCCGCGCAGCTCCTCGCCGCTGCGCAGCCGGTCGCCGTCGAGCCGGAGCTTGGGCACGTTGGTCGGCCGGAGCTGCGCCTGCCGCGCGAGCAGGTCGACCACCGGGCACTGGCCGCGCTCGATCTGCCGGAGCTGGATCTTGGCTTCGAAGCCGAAGGTCCGCCGGAAGGCCTCGTCGAAGTCCTGGAACGGCCGCGCGGTGGTCCCGTAGGCCTCGACGACCGCCTCCTGGCCGCTGACCGTCGTCGGGTTGAGGAAGAAGCACTCGCCGCCGCGATAGCTGCGGATATAGGCGGCGACCTGCTCCATGGTCGTCCCGCCCGGGCCGGTCGCATCGGGCTTCGGCTCGGGCTTCGGCTCGGGCTTCGGCTCGGGCTTCGGCTCGGGCTCGGGCGGCGCGGGGCGGGGCTGCGAATCGGCCGGCGGCTGCCGTCCGGTCTCCGGCTGGGAGCTCGGCCGCGGCGGCGCGGGCGGCGGGGCCTCCTCCTTCGGAGGCTGGGGCGGCGGCGCCGTGCGCTCGCGCGGCTCCTCGCGGCGCTCCTTCAGGATCTCGCCGGTTTCGGGGGCCGGGGCCTGCGGGCCGCCCGTCCCGAGCAGGGCGACGGCCGCGATGCCGCCGGCGAGCGCGAGCGCCACGCCGCCGATCGCGAGCCCCTTGCGGCCGCGCTTCGCGCCGGACGGGCCGGCCGGACGCGGCGCGAGCCGGGTTGCCGGCACCTGCCAGGCCTCGATCTCGGCCATGCTCGCCGGGCGCATGCGCGGGTCGGGCCGCAGCATGGATTCGAGGAGCGGGACCAGCCGCGGGTCGATGCCGGTGAGGTCGGGAACGGCGGAGCGCTTGGCGATGAAGGCGGCCGGGTGGTCGCCCATGTCGAGGGCGCGCCCGAGGCTCGCCTGCGCCAGGACCAGGCCGAGGCTGTAGATGTCCGAGCGCGGGGTGATCTCGCCGCCCTGCAGGCCGAGCTGCTCCGGCGAGGCATAGGCGTACTTGCCGGCGAAGCCGTCGCCGATCACCGTCTGCGTCGCGGCGAGCCGCGCGATCCCGAAATCGATGAGCTTCGCCCGCGCCGGGTCGGCCGCGGGCAGGATGATGTTGTCGGGCGTGACGTCCCGGTGGACGATCCCCGCCTCGTGCGCCGCGGCGAGGCCGCCGGCGAGGCGCCGCCGCAGGACCTCGACGGCCTCGTAGTCGAGGGGCCCGCGCCGGAGCCGGTCGGCGAGGGATTCGCCGACGACGTACTCCATCGCGAGATAGGGGAGGCCGAGCTGGCGGTCGACGGAGAACACGTAGTACCGCACCACCGCGCCGTGGTGCAGGTTGTGGAGCGCCGAGGCCTCCTTGCGGAAGAGGGCGAGCGCCTGGGCGTTCTCGGCGAACTCCGTGCGCATGACCTTGATCGCCACCGGGTCGCCGGTCTCGATCGCGTGGCCGCGGAACACCTCGCCCATGCCGCCGACGGCGACCAGCGCGTCGATCTCGTAGAGATCGTTGAGCCGCGTGCCGGGGCCGACCCGGCTGCCGGTGCGCAGGTCCACGATCGTGCGGTCGGCCGCCATCAGGAGGCTCCTCCGCCCGCGGGACGGACGGGCAGCATCACGGTCGCCGGGCTGGCGGCGGCCGGGCGGCCCGCCGGCTCGCCGTGGTCGCTGCAGCGGATGACGACGACGGTGACGTTGTCGGAGGCGCCCCGCTCGAGGGTGAGGTCGACGAGCGCCGCGCAGGCCCATTGCGGCGCCGAGGTGCCGGCGGCCAGCAGGATGTCGCGGTCCTCCACATGGCCGGTGAGCCCGTCCGAGCAGAGCACGAAGATGTCGCCGGTCATCACCTGGCCCTGCTCCAGGTCCATCTCCGGGCGGTCGCGCACCCCGACCGCCCGGGTCAGCACGTGCCGGCGCGGCCAGGCCGCCATCTCCGCCGCCGAGAGGATGCCGCGCTCGAACAGGTCGCGCCCCTCGGTATGGTCGCGGGTGAGCTGCTCGATGGCCTCGCCGCGGATGCGGTAGACGCGGCTGTCGCCGGACCACAGGCAGGCGAAGTCGCGCCCGAAGATCAGCAGCACCGCCGCGGTCGAGCCGACCACGCAACTGCGGGCGAGGCCCGCGCTCCGCAGCACGGCGTTGGCGCGCAGGATCCGGTCCTCGAAGCGCGCCATCAGGTCCGCGGCCGAGACGGCGGCGCCGATCGAGGCGAGAGCCCCGACGACGGTGCTGCTGGCGAGCGCCCCGTCCTCGTGCCCGCCCATGCCGTCCGCGACGGCGAAGACCCCGATCTCGGGCGCGACCAAGCAGCAATCCTCGTTCTCGGACCGGACCTTGCCGGGATGGCTGAGGCTGCCGCACTCGATCTGCAGCAGGTCGATCGGCAGCGTCCCGGTCATGGGGACGTGATCAGATGGCGACCGCATCGAACTGCCCCGTCAGGAAGCCCGCGAAGAGGTAGGGGTCGGGAAGGCCCCGCGCGGTGAGCGCGAGGGCCGGGAACCCGGAGCCCCCGACGGTCCACCAATAGCTCATTCCCGCATGCAGGCCCGCATGGGCCAGCGGGCGCAGCCGGTTCAGGGCGGCGGCGAAGTCGTTGCCCTCGGCCGGCGCGATCAGCGCGCCCCCGCGCAGGCGGCGCGCCCCGGCCGTCGGCGCGGGCAGGCCCGAGGGCATCGCGTCGGGCAGGGCCGCGAGGCCGGCCGTGACCGCATCGAAGGCGGCGCCGTCCGAGAGGGTGGACAGGAGGAAGGCCTCCGCCTGGCCGAACCAGCCCTCGAAGGGCTCGAGCTCGGGCGGCGGCAGGCTCTCGGCGCCCTCGCCGCGGCAGAGGAGCGACAGGGGGAAGTAGCGGCCGATCCCGTCCGCCGAGGGCATGAAGGCGCCGAGCACCGGCTCGCCCGCGATGCCGGCGCCCAGCCAGAAGCGCCAGATCGGCGCGCGCAGATAGGCCTCGGTCCAGCCCTCGCCGAGATGCTGGCGGCTCGCCGAGAGGCCGCCCTGGATCCAGGGCTCCCAGGCGTTGAGGAGGGCGCGGGGCATGGCGAGGGCGACGAAGTCGCGCTTGGCCGGGAGCTTGCCGTAGAGGCCGCAGGGCATGTCAGATCCCCGTGGGACAGCGGAACTCGCGGAGGGCGGGCAGCGCGAGGGGGTTCTGCAGGGTGTTCACGCCGAACTTGTAGGAGATCTGGCGCGACCCCGCATTCAGCGTCGCGACGACGGCGTCGCCCTGCTTCAGCACCGAGCCCGAATCGAGCAGCCGGAACAGGGACCACGCCCCGGTCTTCTCCACGACGGTGGTGGGCGCGCTCGACGTGCCGAAGAAGCTCGGCGGGCTCTCGATCTGCAGCACGGTCCGGCCGGGTACGGCCGGGCCCGGCCATTGCACGGCGGTGGGCGTGGCGACGCCGCCCTGCATGGCCACGACGCTGCCGTTCACGTCGAGCTTGGCCTGGCCCGCATCGCCCGTCTGGGTGAGCGGCGTGACGGAGAAGGTGACGGCGGGCATGGTGCCGCCCGTGGAGAAGAAGGCCTCGCGGATCTCGGCGGCGCGCTGGAACTCGCGGAGCGTCGCCGCCGAGAAGCCGCGCGCCACCTGATCGTCGACCCGCCACGCCCATTGCGGGCGCGAGCGGTCGGCCCGGGCCGCGAGGTTCTGGGTGAAGAAGCGGTCGAAGCTGCCGTTCGGGCCGAACAGCTTGGCGAAGTCGGCGAGCGGCACCTCGCGGTCGCTGCCGCGGGTGAAGGGGTAGCGGTTCATCGCGATCTGCTGGCAGTCGCGGATCACCTCGTCGGCGAGCGCCTTGCCGAGCTGCGAGAGGGCCGCGCCCGTGGCGCTGCCCTCGAACTCGGCGGCGATCTGGCGGATCATCGGCTCGAACGGGGCGGGGAAGCGGGCGGCGAGCGCGCGCAGGGCCGCGGTCTGGGTCACCAGGGTGTTGTTGGCCGCCGCCGCCTGGCTCGGATTCGTCGCCTCCAGCGCCGCGTTCTTGATCTCGTTGAGGATCGCGATCAGCGCGTCGGTGGTGCGCCGGCCCGCATCGCCCTCGGTGAGCACGTGGAACGGGCGGAAGGCGGCCTCGATATTGGCGCCGGGCGCCTGCGCCGCCCCGGCGAAGCGGTCGACCGGCGCCATGCCGGTGGCCGAGATCGCATTGCCGGCCGTGGCGCGGCCGAGCGCGACCGCCGCGTCGCCGGTGCCGGAGGGCATCGCCGCGCCGATGCGCTGCTCGGCGGATTTCACCACCGCGCCGATCGCCGCCTTCTTGGCCTGATCGGTGGCGCTCACCGGCCGCTCGCGGGTGAGGCGCGTCTCGTCGCGGATCGATTCGATGATCTGCCGCAGCGGCGAGGTCGGCGCCGCGATCGCCTGGAGGGCGAGGTAGCGCGGCTTGTCGGCGGCGAGCGGGCGCAGCTTCAGCTTGCGGAGCGCAGCGGTCCAGCTCTGCTGGAACTCGCGGGCGTAGAGCTTGAGCAGGTCGCCGAACAGAGCTCCGTACTGCGCGCGGTAGGCCGGCTGCTCGCCGGCGGCGCCGAGCACCCAGCGGTCGCGCTCGGCGATGTCGGCGGCGTCGCCGAAGCGGTCGATGAAGGCGTCGAGGAAGCCGTCATAGGTGAAGAAGAACGGCACCCGCACGCTGTCGAGGTCGGCCCCGCCCGCCGCCTCGAAGACGAGGCCGGCATCGGGCCCGGCGGCCTTCGGCACCGTCCAGTCGCGGGCGGTGGCGGGCCGGGCCTCGGACTTCAAGATCTCGTAGGTGCGCTCGGCGATGCTGAGCCGGGCGAGGGTGCGCTGGCAATCCTCGACGAGGGCCTGGTTCACCGAGACCAGGGGGGTGCTGCCGTCGTCGAGATCCAGCATCGCCTGGAGGTGGTCCTCGAGGAGCTGGCGCCCGCGGGCGAAGCCGGCGCCCGGATAGAGGTTCTCGGCCCAGTCCCGGCGGAACCACGCGACGACGAGGTTGCGGTCGAGGGGCGCCTCGGTCCGGCCGCCGAGCATCAGGTAGACCTTCAGCGCCTCGTAGACGAAGCCGGGATTGGCGCGGTTGGCCTCGAGCTGCTCCTCCAGGCGGAAGATCAGGCGCGGCCGGAACAGGCGCTCCAGGCCGGCCCGGTAGCTCGTCTCGGCGGCCGAGCGCAGGCGGGGCCGCTGGCTCAGGCCGAAGGTCGCGAGGATCGGCTCGCCCTCGTCGCGGGTCGCGTAGCCGGTCGGCAGGTAGCGCAGCGCGTTGAGGAGCGGCAGCACCTTCGAGAAGTTGCGGTCGGCGACCACCGGCTCGCGCAGGATCTCGGCGGCGTCCGCGCGGTACTTGCCGGTCAGGCCGTTGGTGAGCGCGACGAGCTGGCCGTTGCGCAGGAAGCTCGTCCACCACAGCCCGACGAGGATCGCCGCGGCGAGCGCCAGCCCGGAATAGGCGGCGAGCCGCAGGAGGTTCGAGCGCCGCATGGCCGCGCGGTTGGTGGAGACCCAGCCCGCCTCGCCGATCACGACCTTCCGCAGGAGGTCGGTGAGGAAGTAGCTCTTGCCCCGGCCCGAATAGGCGGAGGCCGCGACGTCCTGCGAGCCGAAGCTGCGCGAGAGCGCGCCGATGAGCTGGTCGATCGGCGTGCCCTCCTGGGTGCCGGAGGTGAAGTAGAAGCCGCGCAGCGTCGCGTTCACGTGGAAGCGGCTCGGCTCGAACACCCGGCCGAGGAAGTCGACCACCCGGCCGCGGATCGCCGCCACCTGGCTCGGGAAGCCGAACAGCACGACGCGGGCGGTGGGCGCCACCTCGTCCTGCAGCCGGTCCGGCAGCCATTCGTTGAGCCGCTCGACCAGGGCGTCGAACTCGGCCGGCACCTCGCCGACCATGTTGCGGGTCTTCTCCGTGGTCTGGAAGGTGTGGCCCCAGACCATCTGCCGCTCGGCCTCGGAGAGCTGGCCGAAGAACTCGGTGAAGCCGGCGACGAGGTCGGCCTTGGTGAAGACCACGTAGACGGGGAAGTCGACCTTCAGGTGCTCGTGCAGCTCCACGAGGCGGCTGCGCACCGCGGAGGCGTGGGCCTCGATGCCCTCCTCGCCGCCGGTGAGCAGGTCCTCCAGGCTGATCGCCACGAGCACGCCGTTGATCGGCTGGCGCGGCCGGGTCCGGTGCAGCAGGTCGAGGAAGGCGAGCCAGCTCGCCCGGTCGCCCTTGGGGGAGGAATCCTGCGTGGTGTAGCGGCCGGCCGTGTCGATGAGCACGGCGTCCTCGGTGAACCACCAGTCGCAGTAGCGGGTGCCGCCGAGGCCGGCCACGGCCTCAGGGGTGCGGCCCTTGGCCAGCGGGAACTTCAGGCCGGAGCGCACGAGGGCGGTGGTCTTGCCCGCCCCCGGCGGGCCGATGATGATGTACCAGGGCAGGTCGTAGAGGGTGCTGCCCTTGCCGCCGCGCGCCTTCTTCAGGGTGGCGAGCGCGTCGGCCATGCGCTCCTTGAGGGTCTCGCCGTCCCCCGCCTCGGCCTCGCTGCCGGCGATCTCGGTCTGGAGCTCCCGCGTCGCCTTGTGGCGCTTGTAGAGGTCCCAGGCCACCACGCCGATGACGGCGAGGAGCACCAGGGCGCAGAGCATCGCGCGCAGCCACGCGGCCTCCAGCGGCCGGACGTCGGCCACCGCCAGGAGCGGCCCCGCCCACCAGATCAGGACCGACAGGCAGATCCCGCCGAGAACGAGCGCCGTGTTGCGCAGCCAGGCCTGGAGCGTCATGACCCCGAAACCCCAAAGCGTCCGTGCCCGGCGGCGTCGCCCCGGGCGCGGCCCATGCGCGTCCCCACGCGCTTCTCCCCCGCCTCGCCCCGCATCGCGGCCTCCTCAGCGCTCCCGCGGAACGACGATGTCGACGCGCCGGTTGCGGGCACGGCCCTCCGGCGTCTTGTTGCTGGCGATCGGCACGTCCGACCCCTTGCCCTCGATCGCGACGCGGTCGGGCTTCGACAGGCCGGCCTTGAGGATGTCGGCGACCGCCTTGGCCCGCGCCTCCGACAGCACGAAGTTCGAGGGAAAGCGCACCGTCTTGATCGGGATCGCGTCCGTGTGGCCGACCACCTTGATCGGCCCCGTCTGCTTCTCCAGCAGGGTGGCGAGGCGCTGCAGCAGGCCGGTGAAGGCGGGCTTCACGCGGGCATCGGCCGGCGGGAACAGGGCCGCGGCGAGGCGCAGCACGACCTGGTTGCCGGACTCGATCACCACGACCGAGCTGTCGTTGATCTCCGCCTTCAGCGCGTCCTGGAAGCGGCCGGCCTGGCTCTCGGGCGGCGGCGGCGGCGGGGGTGGCGGCGGAGCGTAGACCCGGCGCTGGATGCCGATCTCGCTGGTCGGGTGGAGGAGGGCGAGTTCCGTCGCCGTCGCCTCGGCATTGCCGGTGAGGAGCGTGCGCAGCAGCAGGAACAGGCCGAGCAGCACCGCGCCGACCACCGCGACCGAGGCCCAGAGCGGGACCTGGAAGCGCATCGCCTCCGGCGCGATCGCCTGGCCCTGCCAGCGCGGCGAGAGCTCGCGGCTCTGCGCGCGGGTGCGGCGCAGGAGCTCGTAGAGGTTGCGCTGGATCTGCTGGAGGGCCGCCGCCCCGCCGCCGCTGGTGCGGTGCATGCCCTGGAAGCCGACGCCGAGGCAGGCGTGGATCAGCTCCAGCAGGTGGTAGTTGCCGCCCGGGTCGAGCTTCGCCTTCTCCAGCTCCTCGAAGAAGCGCACGCCGCCGACCCGCTCGCCGAAGAAGCGGCTGAGCATGCTGTACTGGGCCCAGACGTGGCGCTCGTCGGTGGGGATGTTCTGCACGATGTCGTCGGCGGTGGCGCAGACGATGTACTTGGCCGCCCGCACCTGCTCGGCCGAGGCGCCGCTCCCGCGCGTCTCCTTCTCGAAATCCTCGATGCTGGCGGCGACCTGCTCCATCAGGTTCGAGAACGAGGCGGTGGCGAGCTGCACGCGCAGCCGCCCGAGCAGGAGCAGGAGGGGCGCGGCGGCGCGCAGGAACGGGTTGGTGTTGGGCGCCACCACCACGTCGCGCTTCATCACCAGGGCGCGCTGGCGCTCGACCGGCTCCGGCGGGGGGCGGCGCGCCGAGAAGTCGGAATTCGCCCAGTCGTCCTGCCCGTCGGCGGTGGAGGGCTGGGCGGAAGGCGGAGCGGGGCGCTGCGGCTGCGGATAGGGGACGGGCTGGAACGGCTGCGGGGCCGGCGCCTGCGGCGGCAGCGGGGCCGCGGGCGCCTCGGCCGGCCGGCGCCGCCCGCCGGGATCCGGCAGGATGATCGTCCGGTCGCTGCGGCCGAAGGGGTCGTTCACGGCGGCCCTCCCCCGGCAGGAGCGCTCTCCACAGCGCTCTCCGCCGAAGCGGATACCGGTTCGGCGAAAGAGAGCGCGTCAAACCAAGGACCCGAAGCAGCGCTCTCCGCCGAAGCGGATCCCGGCTCGGCGCATGCAAGTGCGCCGGAGCGGATCAGGCCTCGGCGCGGCGCGCTCACCGCCGCCCCTCCAGCACCGCCCACAGCTCCAGTTCGAGCTGCGGCCAGTCGCCCGAGAAGTGCATGCCGACCGAGCTCGCCACCGAGAATTCGGGCCAGAGCGGCGATTGCCGGTCGAGCAGGAAGTAGACGTGGTCGGTGATCGCCCGGATCTGCGGCGGCGGGGTCGGCAGGTGGACGAGGGGCACGCCCGGCAGGTGGGCGTGCACGATCTCGTTCATCTTCGTGTTGGGGCCGACCTTGAACAGGTGCGGGAACTGCGCCTGGATCTCGGTCAGCGGCCGGCGCGCCGCGACCTCGAGCACGAGGCTCGCGTTGCGGAACAGGTTGCGGTCGCGGATCATCGAGACGAAGGCGTTGGGCGCACGCTCGATGATCTCCAGGCGGATGGCGCGGCGGCCGAGCTGCGCCGAGAGGAAGTCCTGGATGTCGCGCAAAAGCGGCGCGAACACCTTCTCGAGGTCGTCGTGGTCGTAGGGCGGGTAGGTGCGGGCGCGCCGCTCCGCGGTGGTGAAGGTCGCGAGCTCGCCGGCCAGCCGCAGGAACTCCTCGAAGAGGCGCTCGGGATGGACGAAGCGGGACTGCTCGAAATGCTGGAGCACCGGGATGTGCCGGTTGAGCACCTGCAGGATGAAGTAGTCGGCGCTCTGCAGGCCGCCGCCCGCGGTCGGGTCGGCGGCGTAGCGGGCGAGTTCCTCCAGCTTGTTCTCGACCCAGCCGATCACCCGCTCGATCCAGCCATGGACCACCGGGTGGCTCGCGCTGGTGAGGACCGGCGGCGCGAAGGTCTCGTCGAACACGATGGCGCGGTCGCGCACCTCGACGATGCGGGCGATCGGCAGGCCGACATAGCCGGGCTTGGCCGTCTTGCGCAGCTCGTAGGCGAGGCGGGGCTGGGCCACCTCGATCTCCTCCTCGATGCGCAGGGCCGAGGTGGTGTCGATCAGGCGCACGCTGGCGGGCACGAAGCGGCTCGCGCTCTCGGCCTCGGCCGCCTCGACCTCGCGGGTGTTCGGCGCCCCGACCGGCAGGGTCAGCCAGACCACGTACTTGCCGGCGTTCTCCGGCACCTCGATCGGCGGGGGCGGCGGCGATTCCGCCGGGATGTCGAAGGGCGTGCCGTCCGGCATGATGCCGGTGGCGCGGCGCAGGGCGAACTTGCTCTGCTGGGCGAGGTCGCGGTCGATCTCGAGGGTCGAGAACCCCCACGGATAGGGGGTGACGTGGCGCGTCCGGCTCTCGACCAGCCCCTCGACGTAGCGGTCGCTCTGCTGAAGATGATGCGGCCGAAGGAACAGCCCCTCGGTCCAGACCACCTTGCTACGCCAAGACATCGCTGCCAGCTCTCCCGGTGCAAAGAGGCGCCGACGCGCGACGCCGACGTCTCGCGCGAGACCGCTCCGGGCCCGCCCGTCGCACCCCGTACCGCAGCCGAAGGCATAGCGGCTTTTTCGGACAGGGCCAATGCTCGCCGGCCCCGGCACAGGCTAAATCCCGGAAAAGTCACCACCTATAGGGCGTCCAGCCGCCGCCCGCGCGTTCCGGACCTGTGCACCCCATGCCGCTGTTCAGTACGAACAGCGGCGACACACAGGTGATCGGGCCGATCGGATTGTGTGGCGACGTATTTCGATCGAGGATGTTCGGTTTCCACCGGAAATTCTTCGCGGCATGCCGCGGGGATCCGGCGCGGATACATCGCGATCGACTGTCATGCCGTGCGGCGAAGACACTATCCCGGCTAACCGTGAGGCCGCCCGGGCGCGGACGGCCTCACGCCTCCTCCGCCGGGACGGAGACCGGCCCGGCGCGAGAGCGCGCGTCGAAGCGACGGGTTAGAGCCGTTGTCTTGACGCGCTCTCAAGCCGAACCGGTGTCCGCTTCGGCTTGCGAGCGCCCTATCGGCTCTTGTCGTAGCAATCCGAGAAGAACATCATGAAGACGTCGACCATGCCGTCGTCGTGCGGCGAGGCGAGGGCGTCCCAGCGCGCCGTGTAGATGTCCCACAGCCGGGCCTTGCGCGAGCCGAGGAGGCCGCCGAGGCCGCGGTCCTTCTCGTCGGATCCCTCGATCCCCTCCGGGCTGAGATCCTCCATCAGGAGGCGCAGGGCGTTCTGCATGGCGGCGTAGGTCTTGACCTGATGCGTCTTCAGGTCACGGAAGCTCGAGTCCATCGCCCGCCGCGCCTCCAGGAAGCCGCTCGACGGGCGCCCCAGCATGATGCGCAGGGCATCGTCCACGGTGGGCGAGAACTTCAGGGGGTTGTTGTCGAGGGCCTGGATCGTGGTCTGGCTCGACGCCTTGGCGACGCGCTTCGATTCGGTGCGGGCGGCGAGGAGCTGCTTCACGTTGTCCGCGCTGAGGCGCAGCAGCGCGCCCGCCTCCTCGGCGAGGTCCCCGGGATCCTGCCAGCCGAGGATCTCGGGCGGGATCCCGAGGCCCGCCGCGAAGCGCCGGACGAACGCGTCGCCGTCGAGGCCCCCCCGCGCCGGCCCGTCCGCACCCCGCTCCGCCCGCTCCGGCGCCTTCTCCGGAGCGCTCTCCGGCGCGCGCGCCGTGGGGCGCGCATCGGGCACGTTCCAGGGGCTGTCCGGCAGCGCGGCGGCCGGAGGCTCGGCCGGCTGCGGCTCGGCGAAGGGAGGCGACACAGGGATTGGCGGCGATGCAGGGAAGGGGGGCGGCGCGAAAGGCGGGGGCGCGGCGACGGGGGGCGCGGAGAAGGGCGGATCGAAGGCGTAGGGCGCCTCGGCGGGCCGGCGCGGCGTCGGCATGGCCGGCGGCGGGGGTGCGGGCGGCGGCGGGCTCGCGCGACTCCAGTCCATCTCCGGCGACGGCTCGGGGCGGGGCGGGGCGGACGGGCCGGGGATTCCCGGCAGGTCCACCGCCCAGTCGATGAAGTCCGGCCGGACCGGGCGCAAGGCCGAGGCCGGCCTCAGGCTGTGGCTCGGAACCGGCGGCGCCGCGCCCGGCAGGTCCCAGTAGTCCCGCGGATCGGCCGGCCCCGCCGGGGGCGGCTCCTCCGCCGGGGCCGCCGCGCCCTCGATCCGGACCAGGATGACGTACTGGCCGATCTGGATCCGGTCGCCGTCCTTGAGCCGGCAGGCCTCCTGCAAGCGCTGCGGGTTGCGGTTCAGGAAGGTGCCGTTGCGGGAGACGTCCTGCAGCCAGTAGCCCCCGTCGCGGTGGCGGATCTCGGCATGCTTGCCCGAGATCACCCGGTCGGGATCGGGCAGCGTCCAGTCGAGATACTGGTCGCGGCCGATATCGATGCCGCGCCGCCCCGACAGGCTGATGCTCAGCGGGCCCGCATCGGGCAGGACGGAGAAGTTCTCGATCGTCAGAGTGAGCGTCATCGTCCGTCTCTCTGGCAGAACCCCGGCAAAACCTGACAGAACCCCTGCAGGCCCCGGCCGCGCGCCCGGATGCGGCGCCCCTGCGTCCCGGTCAAGGCCGCGCGCCGGCGCGCCGCGTATGCGGGATCCGGCGGCCGCCGTGGCCGGGGAGCACCGGGAGCGAGTCTAGGGTCCCCACCGGGATCCTCGTCAAGCCCTTGGCTCGGCGGTGGAAATACGGGCCGGGGCGCGGCGTTCCGGGCCGTCACCCCTCCGTGCGGCGCATCAGCGGCACGCCGAGATCGATGCAGGCCTGGAGCCGGCTCGAGCGGTCGCGGGCGCTGACTGTGGCGAGCGCCACGAGGATCGCGGTGCGCACCGCCTTCGGGGTCATCTCCGGCGTGGCCTGGACCACGGCCTGGGCGCTCGGCCCGACATTGCCCCCGGACCAGCCCGCCGCGAGCGCCACCCAGGGCGTGGCGAGGCGGTGGTTGCCGGTCATGCCGAGGCGCAGGGCCTCGCGGCGGCGCAGGTCGTCCGGGTCGCGGACCCAGGATTCGGCGGCCTGCAACGGCGCGTCCTCCTGGCCGGCGGCGATCCGGCAGAGGAGGCGCACGCTCTGGGCCGCCCACCACACCCCCTCGCGCCGCCCGAGGGCGTAGGCGAGGAAGCTGACCGCATCCTCCGGCGTCTCGCTCTGGCGCAGCCGCTGCAGGAAGGTCAGCGGCGGCTCGTCGGTGGGCTCCGCGTTGATGTCGCGCTCCGTGCTCGGGAACGCGGCGTAGAGATCCCGGGCGGTGCTGAAGCGGGTTCCCGTCACGGGCGGCCCCTCAGTTGAGGGTGATGAGGGGCGCCTTCTCCTCGATCAGCGCCGTCCCCTGCAGCGTGATCTTGCCGGCCTCGATGGTGATCGAGGCCGGATCCATGGTGATCTTGCTCGTGCCGCACTCGATCACGACCTTCGTCCCCGCCTTGATGTGGACCTCCTGGGCGACGACCGACTTCCAGTTGCCGCTCTCGACCTTGAAGCTGTCGTCGCCGTTCTTGATCACCGTCGAGCGCGAGGGCTTGCCGCTCGGCGTCTCGAAGGCGACGCCGATCTCGCGCGTCTCGGCATGGCGGACCACGGAATCGAGGTCCTTCTCGGCCCGGAGGTTGATCTTCTCCGAGGACTTCTTGTCGTCGAAGGTGAGCTGGTTGTAGCCGCCGTGGCCCTTGGTCGAATCCGACTTCATGCCGGAGACGGTCTTCTCGTCGGGCAGCTTGAAGGGATAGGGATAGTCCTTGTTGTAGACCGTCCCCACCACCAGCGGCTGGTCGGGGTCGCCTTCGAGGAACTGCACCACGACCTCCTGCCCGACCCGCGGGATGACCTGGAAGCCCCAGGACTTGCCGGACCACATCTGCGCCACGCGCACGGGCCGCGAGATCTTGTCCTTGTCGCGGTTCCAGTGGAACTGCACGAAGATGCGCCCCTCCTCGTCGACGTCGATCTCCTCGCTCTCCTTGCCCTTGCGGGTGGTCACGATGGCGGTCTGCGGGCCGTGCACCTGCGGCCGCGGGGTGACGAGGGGCGCGCGGAAGGGCCGGTCGACGGGCTGCAGCTCGTAGACGCCCCGGTAGACGTCGCCCGCGCCCGCGCCGGGGCCGCTGCGGTAGGTCTCCGGGCTGATGACGTGGCGCGCCGAGACGACGAGGTACTGGCCGTTATCGGCCGGGTGCTTCTGGACCGTCACGAGGCTGCCCGGATAGAGGCTCGCGGCATCTCCGATGGCGTTGCGGCGGTGGTCGAGCGCCTGGTCGGCCTCGAGCCGCACCTTCGCGCGCTTCTTGCCGAGGCCCTGCTCGGTGTAGCGGCCCGGGAAATCGTAGGCCTCGAAGCTCGCCTTCTCGTAGCGCTCGGAGCCGCGGGCATCGGCCTTCAGGTTGGCCGCGGGCTTCATGTAGTCGAAGTCGTTGGTGGCGAAGGTCCCGGTGCGGAAGTTCCGGGCGGCGTGCCAGGCCGAGAGATGCTCGCGCTCGCGCCGGTCCTGGCCGGCGACCGGGATGAACGGGATGGTGCCGCCGCCCGCCTTGACCGGACGGTGGCAGGAGCGCGAATCGGCGAGCATGAGCTTGTGCTTGCCCGCGCTGTGCTCGTAGAACGTGTAGATCCCCCATTCCTCGAGCAGGCGGCTGACGAAGTTCAGATCGCTCTCGCGATACTGCACGCAATACTCGATCTTGTCGTAGTCGCCGCGATTGGCCTTGATCTCGAAATCGCTGAAGCCGGCCTTCTTGAACACGTCCTCGACGATGTCGAGCACGGACTTGTCCTTGAAGATGCGGCAATCGGCGCGCCGCCCGAGCAGCCATAGCCAGGGGCGCAGGGTGAGCCGGTAGGCGTTGGCGTCCTGCTGCACCCCGGTCCACTGCGCGTCCACGACGATGCCGCTGTAGAAGCGGTCGATCCCGTCATAGGACCGGAACCGGACATGGGCGTTCTTGCCGAGAAGACTGTCGAAATTGAAGTTCTGATCGTCGCAGAGCGTATCGATTCTGTACTCGAACAGTGAGCTCAGGCCTTCCTCGGCCTCGAAATGGACAAGGACGAACTTGTCGCGTCCTGCCGATGTGACGAGTTCGGCCACACGGCCTTGCTGCGAGGAGCCGGAGTAATCGCCGTAATCCACAATCTGATCCGCGCTAGCTTTCCGACCGTGTTCGCGCTAGATGATTTCTCGCGCGATCCGAGGATCGTCAACCTGCCATTTCCGTTGTCAAGACATATCCCATGAGAGACTCGGTCCGGCACCTCGCCTTCCTCGCGCCTCTCGTCCTCGCGGCGACCGCGGCCCATGCCGATCCCGCCTACAAGGCGTCGGACATCGTCGCGCATTTCGCGCCCCCGAATCAGCCCGGCCTCGGCGGCACCCGGGCGCTCTGCATCGGCACCGAGAGCGAGTGCGGCAAGCAGGTCCAGGACCGCTCGAAGCCCGTCGACGGCTTCGACCTGCGGGTGAACTTCGACTACAACTCGGCCAACCTCACCCCCTCCGCCCGCCTGAACCTCGACGAGTTCGCCCGCGCCCTCAACGACCCGGCCCTGTCCAGCGCCCAGTTCGTGGTCGAGGGGCATACGGACGGGATGGGCAGCGACGCCTTCAACCTCGACCTCTCGATGCGGCGGGCGCGCTCGGTGGTGGATTTCCTGAAGACGCACGGCGTCGCGGACGCGCGGCTCGAGGCGAAGGGCTACGGCAAGCAGAAGCCCCTGGTCCATGATCCGCTCTCCAGCCAGAACCGGCGGGTCGAGACGCGCCTGAAGACCGAATAGGCATCCCCGCACCGTGGCGCTCGATCTCGACGCGGCTCGACTGGTCGAGCCCCTCGGCGCGGACCTGCCCTGCGGCGAGGACCTCGACGAGGCGGCGGACCTCGATTTCCTCAACAGCCTCGCGCATGTCGAGGCCCAGCTCCCGTCCTCGTTCTTCAGCCGGGACGACGAGGGCAACCAGCAGGTCTTCGACCGCTCCACGATCGATTTCGGGCGTGAATCGAAGCGGCTCCTCGGCCTGCTCGACCGCACGCGCGACCTGCGGGTCCTGACCCTGCTGGCGCGGCTGGCGATGCTCGACCGCGACCTGCGCGGGTTCGGGCAGGTGCTCGCGGCCGTCGCGGGGCTCCTGGAGACCCAGTGGGAGGCGGTGCATCCGCGCGGCGAGGGCGAGAGCTACGACCTGCGCACGGCGGTGCTCCATGGGCTCGACGACGTGCCGACCATCGTCCTGCCGCTCCAGCACGTGACCCTGATCCAGAGCCGGCGGCACGGGCCGGTCAGCTTCCGCACGGTGATGGTGGCCGACGGCGAGGTGCCGCCGCGCAACGGCGAGCCCGGGCCGGACCGCGGCGCGGTCGAGCGCGTCCTGGCGGAGGCCGACCCGGACGCCCTGAAGCCGATCCAGGCGGCGCTGGCGACGATCGCCGACGCCGCCGACCGGGTCGGCGCGGTCACCCTCGCCCGGGGCGGCTACGGCAACGCCGTCATCCTCGAGCGCCTGAGCGGCCTCGTCGGGCGGATCCGGGCCTTCCTCGGCGCGGCGGCGCCCGCGCCGGAGGCCGCGGCACCGACGCCGGAGGGCTCCGAGGCGGCGCCCGCGGCATCCGCCCCCGTGGCGGCGGCGGCGCCCGCCCGGCCGGTCGGCGCGATCGCGACCACCGCCGAGGCGGCGGCGGCGCTGGCGGCGGCCGCCGCCTATCTGCGCGCGCACGAGCCGTCGAGCCCGGCCGAGGTCCTGGTGCGGCAGGCCCGGATGCTCGTCGGCAAGTCCTTCCTCGACGTGATGCGGATCCTGATGCCGAACCAGGTCTCGGACGCCGCCATCGTCATCGGCGCGAGCCGCGGGCTGCGCCTGACCTTCGACCAGCTCGCCGCCGTGCCGGACGAGCAGGAGGGCCGGGACGGCAGAGACGCGGAGGATTCCTGGGACGCGCCCGCCGAGGCGGTCGACGGCGGCGAGGCGGAACCCGCCGAGGCCGAGTCCGCCCCCCCGCCGGCATTCAAGGCGGCGACGCGGGCGGAAGCCATGGCGCTGCTGCGCGAGGTCGGAACCCATTTCCGGCGGGCGGAGCCGGCGAGCCCGATCCCGCTCCTCCTCGAGAAGGCGGCAAGCTTCGCCGACCGGGATTTCCTTGCCATCCTCAAGGACGTGCTCTCCGACAGCGAGAGCACATGACCGCGAAGTATCCGGCAGGTTTCACGTAGAGCCCGGACCGACGCAATCTCATTTCATCTCGCGACAATTCGGCATCCGGGCTATGATGCCGAGGGCTTTGCAAGCGCTGTTCCGGATCTTGGCCGGACGCATTGCCGGTCCGGCAAGTCACGCCGCAACCTGTGCGAAAATCCCTTTCCTTCGAAGCGGTTTCGTCTACTGGAAAACAGAGGGGGCCGACCGAAATTGCCTCTTGCATGCACTGAGAAAATTTGTTGGGTTGCTGTCGGCGGCGCAGGGCATTCGCTGTGTAGAGAGTCTGCGCATTTGGTTGGCTAAGGCAACCTGTCTGCCTCCAACGGATTCTACGGGAGGGCCGCTCAAATGGCCGATTCGAGCCACAAGTTCATCAAGCGCAACAGGCCGCCGCGCGTCCACATCACCTACGAGGATCCCTACGACGCCGAGCGCAAGGTCGAGCTGCCCTTCGTGATGGGCGTGCTCTCGGACCTCTCGGGCAACGCCTCGACGGTGGAGAAGCCGGACGTCGCCGACCGCAAGTTCCTCGAATTCGACATGGACAATTTCGAGCAGCGCATGGCCGCGATCGATCCGGGCACGCGCTTCAACGTCAAGGACCGCCTCTCGGGCGACGACGCCAACAAGATGTCGGTCGAGCTGCACTTCAAGAAGATGGACGATTTCGGCCCCGCCGCGGTCGCCCGCCAGGTTCCCGCCCTCGCCAGCCTGCTCGAGGCGCGCGAGCAGCTCTCGAACCTGCTCCGCTACATGGACGGCAAGGTCGCCGCGAGCGACCAGATCAAGGCGCTCCTGAAGGACCCGGCGCTGATGGAGGCGCTGAAGGCGCGTCTCGCCGCGCCCTCCGGCGCCTCCGACAAGTCCGAGACGCCCGAATCGTAAGATTCGGGCTTCGCCCCGCTCCGTTCCATTCCCGACCCGAGAGGCGCATCGATGGCCGCCGAAAGTACTGAGCTCGCGCAAGGCGCGGCGCCCGCCGGTCAGCAGACGGCGGAGGCGAGCGAGTTCGCGGACCTGCTGAAGCAGAGCTTCAAGCCCCGCACCGAGCGGGCGGCGACGGAGGTGGAGAACGCCGTCGGCACCCTGATCCGCGAGGCCCTGTCGGACACCTCGCTGATCAAGGACGACGTCCTCGACACGATCGAGGAGATGATCGCCCGCATCGACGAGAAGCTGACCGCGCAGGTCAACGAGATCATCCACGCGCCCGAGTTCCAGAAGATCGAGAGCGCGTGGCGGGGGCTGAACTACCTCGTCTTCAACTCGGAGACGGACACCACCCTGAAGATCAAGGTCATGAACGTCTCCAAGCAGGAGCTGTTCAAGAACCTGCGCCTCTTCCCCGGCGCCCGCTGGGACCAGAGCCCGCTGTTCAAGAAGGTCTACGAGGCCGAGTTCGGCCAGCTCGGCGGCGAGCCCTATGGCTGCCTGATCTCGGACTACTATTTCAGCCACCTGCCGCAGGACGTGCAGCTGCTGCGCGAGCTCGGCAAGGTCGCCAGCGCCGCCCACGCGCCGTTCTTCGCCGCGGCGGAGCCGACGCTGCTCGGCATGGACGCCTTCACCGAGCTCGCCAATCCCCGCGACCTCGGCAAGATCTTCGACACGCCCGACTACGCCCAGTGGAAGAGCCTGCGCGACCTTCCCGATTCCCGCTATGTCGGCCTGTGCATGCCGCGCGTGCTCGCCCGTGTCCCCTACGGCGCCAAGACCGAGCCGGTCGAGGAATTCGCCTTCGAGGAGGATACCGACGGCCATGCCGGCGAGAAGTACGCCTGGATGAACGCCGCCTACGCCATGGCGGTGAACATCAACCGGGCCTACAAGGATTGCGGCTGGACCGTGCGGATCCGCGGCGTGCAGTCGGGCGGCGAGGTGATCAACCTGCCCTGCCACACCTTCCCGACCGACGACGGCGGCATCGACCTGAAATGCCCGACCGAGATCGCGATCAGCGACCGGCGCGAGGCGGAACTGGCCAAGTCGGGCCTGATCCCACTGATCCACCGCAAGAACACCGACAAGGCCGCCTTCATCGGGGCCCAGTCGCTGTACAAGCCGAAGCAGTATTACGGCGAGAAGGGCGTCGAGGCGACGGCGTCCGACAACCTGTCTTCGCGCCTGCCCTACATGTTCGCCGTGTCGCGCTTCGCGCACTACCTGAAATGCATGGTTCGCGACAAGATCGGCGCCACCAAGGAGAAGGATCAGCTCACGCGCTGGCTCCAGGAGTGGATCAACGAGTACGTCGACGGCGATCCGACCAATTCGAGCGAGCAGACCAAGGCCCGCAAGCCCCTCTCCGCCGCCCGGGTCGACATCTTCGCCGACGAGGAGAACCCCGGATACTACTCCGCGAAGTTCTACCTGCGGCCGCACTACCAGCTCGAGGGCATGGATATCGGCATGAGCCTCGTCTCGCGGCTGCCGGCTCCGAAGCAGTAGCGGCGTGCAGGGATCCGGTACGCGCCCCGCCACGGGGCCGTGCCGGCGGGAAGGGTCGCTCCGGGTCGGAAACCGCGCCCGGAGCGCGGTCACGAACGGGGTCTCGCGTCGCCGATCGAATAGAAGAACGGGCCGGGAGGGGGCCGCGCAGCGGCATCGAACGTCGAAACCGGTCCAGAGCGTGATGTTTCACACCGCGTCTTGTCGGAAAATGCTCTTGAATTCCGGATAGGGATTTTCCTCAAGTCTTCGACTTGCTCTCGAAAGTCCCGATCGGGTCGGCGGCCGGATGCGTCAGCGCCCCAAGCCGCTGCAATCAGCTGTTGTGTCGATACGAAGATAAAGATCACAACTCGATAAAGGATGCAGCCATGGCCGTTGATATCTTCCTCAAACTTGACGGGATCAAGGGCGAGTCGCAGGACCACAAATACAAGGACGAGATCGACGTCCTCGCCTGGTCGTGGGGCGCCGCGCAGTCGGGCACCACGCATGGCGGCTCCGGCTCCGGTGCCGGCAAGGTGAGCGTTCAGGACCTGAGCATCACCAAGTACATCGACAAGTCGAGCGCGACGCTGTTCCAGCACTGCTGCAACGGCAAGCACATCAAGAAGGGCAAGCTCATCATCCGCAAGGCCGGCGAGAAGCCGCTCGAGTACCTCACCGTGGACCTCGAGGACATCATCGTCACCCACGTCTCCCTCGGCGGCTCGGGCGGCGAGGACCGGCTCACGGAGAACGTGACGCTGAACTTCGGCACCTTCCACGTGAAGTACGCCGTCCAGAACGCCGACGGCAGCAAGGGCGCCGAGACCGAGCACAAGTGGCACATCGCCAAGAACATCGCCGGCTGAGCGTCTCCGGCGCCGCCGGCGCGGTCCCGTCTCCCGGGACGCGCCGGCGGCGGCCTCCTTCCCGACATCCACGGGGCGCCGGCCGCCGGAAGGCGGGGACGGCGCCCTCCCCATGCAGGACCATCCCTTCCCGCCGCCGCGCGGGACACGGCGCGTTCAGGAGCGAGGACATGGCCGCCAGGGCCGATGCGGGACGCGTCCGCAATCCGCTGATCGAGATCTTCCGGGCGGCCAACCGGGACCGGGACGCCCGGCAGCACCTCGACATCCGCGACGAGGAGGGCGGCCGCATCGTCGCCGGGCGCCGGACGAGCCCGCGCATCGCCGTCGGCGCGGCCGACCTGCAGCGCAGCGTCGCGCGCGACCTCGAGCGGCTGATGAACGCGGTCCATCTCGCCGCCGACCTCGACCTCGAAGCCTTCCCCGAGATCCGCCGCTCGATCCTGAACCACGGCTTCGTCAACATCTCCCGGATGACGATCGACGAGGGCGGCGTCGACGGCATCGCCACCGAGATCGCGGCGGCCCTGCGCACCTTCGAGCCGCGCCTCGCGCCGGGATCGATCACCGCGCGCCGCGATGCCACGGTCGACCCGGCCGAGCTGAAGCTGCGCTTCCTCGTGCGGGCCGAGATCCGGGCCGACCCGCTCAACGTCCCCGTGGAGTTCGTCGCCGACCTCGAGCGCGATACCGGCCGCATCCGGGTCGCGCAGCGATGAGCGGGCGGCAGACGCCCCGATCGAGGCGCGCCCGGTGAACCGCGAGTTCCTCGACCTCTACAACCGGGAGCTCGGCTTCCTGCGCGAGCACGCGCGCGAGTTCGCCGAGGAATATCCCGGCATCGCGGAGCGGCTCGGCGGCCTCCTCGACGGCCAGGGCGACCCGCTGATCACCGGGCTCCTCGAGGGCGCCGCCTTCCTGGCCGCCCGGGTCCAGCTCAAGATCAAGCACGAATTCCCGGAATTCACCCAGAACCTCCTCGAGCAGCTCGTCCCGAACTACCTCGCGCCGACGCCCTCCATGCTGCTGGCGAAGGTGAAGCCCGCCTTCGGCGACCCGGCGCTCCGCGACGGCCCCCGGATCCCGCGCGGCGCCCATCTCGACGCGACCTATCGCGAGCGCGAGCGCCAGATCGCCTGCCGCTTCCGGACGACGGACGAGTTGCGGATCTGGCCCTTCGACATCGCCGCGGCCGAGTACTTCACCCATCCCGGCCCCCTCCAGGCGCTCGGCATCGGCGGCAGCGACGTCGTCGCGGGCCTGCGGCTGACGCTCGTGCACCGCACCGGCCCCGTGGAGGACGAGGCGGCGGGCAAGGCGGCGGCGGATCCGCAGACCTGGTTCGCGGGCTGCGCCCTGGATTGCCTGCCGGTGCACCTCGTCGGGCCGGAGGCCGAGGCGGTGGCGATCTACGAGCAGATCTTCGCCGACTGCACGGGGATCTACCTGCGCTACCTCGATTCCTTCGGCGACCCGGTGCTGGTGTCCCTGCCCACCGACACCCTGGAGCCGGTCGGGTTCGGCCCGGGCGAGACCCTGATCCCGAAGGACAACCGGCTGTTCGACGGCTTCGACCTGCTGCGCGAGTATTTCGCCTTCCCGCGCAAGTTCCTCGGCTTCCGCCTGAGCCGGCTGCACCGGGCGCTCCAGGCGGTGCGCACGCGCAGCCTCGACATCGTGTTCTGCTTCGACGAGGCGAGCCCGCGGCTGGGCTCCGCCGTGCGGCCGGAGGCCTTCGCCCTCTACGCCGTGCCGGCGGTCAACCTGTTCGAGATGAGCCTCGACCGGGTCGCGGTGCGCGCGAACCAGCACGAGTACCATCTCGTGGCCGACCGCAGCCGCACCCTCGATTTCGAGCCGCACCGGATCCTGCAGGTCTACGCCCACCAGCCCGGCCGCCCGGGCAAGATCCCCGTCCAGCCCCTCTACGCGCCGCCGGACGCCTCCGGGACCGCCGGCCTGTTCTACACCGTGCGGCGCATGCCCCGACGGCGCACCAGCAAGGAGCGGCATCTCGGCACCGCCTCCGACTACACGGGCACCGACCTGTTCCTCTCCCTGCTCGAGCCCGCGGGGATCGACGACGAGAGCGCGGTCGCCGAGCTCAGCGTGCGCGCCCTCTGCTCGAACCGGCACCTGCCCGACCTGCTGCCGGTCGGCGAGGCGGGAGCGGATTTCCGCCTCGCCGACGACCAGGCCCTCGACGTGGTCTGCGTCGCCGGGCCGACCCGCCCGCGCGAGCCCGTCGTGGCCCAGCTCCACGGCCGCTCCGAGACCCTGTACACGGGCGCCGTCTCCTGGCGGCTGATCAGCCTGCTCAGCCTCAACCGCCTCGGCCTCGTCGAATCGGGGGCCGGCCGGGGGGCGGCCGCCCTGCGCGAGGCGCTGATGCTCTTCGCCGACCTCTCGGACAGCACCGTGGAGCGGCGCATCCGCGGCCTGCGCAGCGTCGACAGCCGGCCCGTGGTGCGGCGCCTGCGCCAGCGCATCGGCACCGGCACGGCCCGCGGCACCGAGGTGACCGTGACCCTCGACGACAAGGCCTTCGAGGGCACGGGACCCTACCTCCTCGGCGCCATCCTCGACCGCTTCTTCGCCGAGTACGCCTCGCTCAACCACTTCACCCAGACCGTGGTCCGCACGGTGGAGCGGGGCGAGATCCTGCGCGGGCCGCCGCGGGCGGGCGGGCGGAGGCTGCTGTGAGCTTCACCGACCGCCTCCTCGGGGAGCCCTGGGCCCACGACCTGCTCGCCACCCTGCGCCGGATCGAGCGCAGCTTCCCCGACCGCCCCCGGATCGGCGACAGCGCGAGCCGGCGCGAGGACGGCGTCACGCTGGGGCAGAACCCCTTCCTCGACTTCCCCGCCTCGACCATCGGCGCGGCGGACCGCGACGGGGCGGAGCGGCTGCGCCTGTTCGTGCGCTTCCTCGGGCTGCTCGGGCCGCAGGGCGCCCTGCCGCTCGCCACCACCGACGAGGCCTATGGCTGGCTCTTGGAGCGCGACGACGCGCTGCCGCGCTTCCTCGACGTGATCAACCACCGCTTCCTGCAGCTCTTCTACCGCGCCTGGGCGGATGCCCGGCCGATCGCCCAGCACGAGCACCCGGCGGCCGACCGGTTCGAGAGCTATGTCGGCGCCGCGATCGGGCTCGGCTCGCCGGTCTTCCGCAACCTCGACACGGTGCCGGATGCCGGCAAGATCGCCTTCGCGGGCCTGCTCGCCCCGGCCGCCCGCTCGGGCTCGCGCCTGCGCAACGCGCTGGCGGGGCTCCTCGGCGTCACGGTGGAGCTCGAGGAATTCGTCGGCACCTTCCTCGAATTCGAGCCGGACGACCGTTCCCGCCTCGGCCGCGCCAATGCCCGCCTCGGGCAGGACCTGCTGATCGGCAAGAGCGTGTTCTCCGTGGAGGACCGCATCCGCCTGCGCATCTACGCGGCGGACCTCCCCGCCTACGAGCGGCTGCTGCCGGGCGGCGAGCGCTGCCGGATGCTCGCCGACATCGTGTTCTTCTACCTCGGCGACGAGCTCGACTGGGACGTGGAGCTGGCCCTGCCGGTCGCCTCCGTCGAGCCGCTGCGCCTCGGGACCTTCGGGCGCCTCGGCTACACGAGCTGGGTCGCCAGCGGGGCCGACGCGTCCGGCGGCAGCCACCGGCGCGACGCCCGCTTCCATCCAGCCGAGCGCGTCGGCCGTGCTGACCAGCGCGCAGGGAGTGCATCGTGAGCGACATCAGCCTCGAGACCGTCACGGGCAAGCTCAACCGGGTCGGCTACGACGCCTTCATCCAGGCCCTGCGCCAGGCGCGCTCGGCCGGCCACCGCCATGTCGAGCTCGCCCACTGGCTGGGCTGCCTGCACGGGCAGGACGCCTCCGACCTCGCGCTCACCGCCGACGCCTACAAGCTCGACCGCGGGCGCCTCGCCGCCGACCTCGCCAAGGCGGTCGACGCCCTGCGGCGCAACGAGACCGAGATGCCCGCGGTCTCGAACCACATCGTCGACCTGCTCGACCGCGGCTGGCACTACGCCACGCTGCTGTTCGGGGAGACCCAGATCCGCTCCGGCCACCTGCTCATCGGCGCCCTCAAGTCGAACGAGCTGCGCCGCGCGCTCCTCGGCCTGTCGCCCGAGTTCGGCCGGATCCCGGTCGACACCCTGATGAGCGAGCACCGCTCGGTCTGGGCGCGCTCCGACGAGGAGAACCTCCGGCCGATGGACGGGGCGGGGCCGGTGGCGGCGGGCACGCCGGCCGCCGCGGCGCAGAAGGGCCAGACCGCCCTCGACCGCTTCTCCCAGGACCTCACCGCCAAGGCGCAGGCCGGCGAGATGGACCCGGTGCGCGGGCGCGACGAGGAGATCCGCCAGCTCATCGACGTGCTGATGCGCCGCCGCCAGAACAACCCGATCCTCACCGGCGAGGCCGGCGTCGGCAAGACGGCGGTGGTCGAGGGCTTCGCCCAGGCCATCGCCGCGGGCGCGGTGCCGCCCTCCCTGCGGGAGGTGCGGCTGCACGCCCTCGATATCGGCCTGATGCAGGCCGGGGCCTCGATGAAGGGCGAGTTCGAGCAGCGCCTGCGCTCGGTCATCGACCAGGTCCAGTCTTCCCCGAAGCCCATCATCCTGTTCATCGACGAGGCGCACACCCTGATCGGCGCGGGCGGCCAGGCCGGGACGGGGGACGCCGCCAACCTGCTGAAACCGGCGCTGGCGCGGGGCACCCTCAAGACCATCGCGGCCACCACCTGGGCCGAGTACCGCCAGTATTTCGAGAAGGACCCGGCGCTGACCCGCCGGTTCCAGGCGATCCAGGTCGGCGAGCCCGGCATCCTCCAGGCCGCCGACATGCTGCGCGGCCTGCTCGCGCCGATGGAGACGCACCACGGCGTGCGCATCTCGGACGCGGCCGTGGTCGCGGCGGTCAACCTCTCGCACCGCTACATCCCGGCCCGCCAGCTCCCCGACAAGGCGGTGAGCCTGCTCGACACCGCGAGCGCCCGGGTCGCGATCAGCCAGACCGCCGTGCCCGCCGCGATCGCCGATACCCGCGCGGCGATCCGCGCCAAGGAGAGCGAGCGCGCGGCGCTGTCGGCCGACCGCGACCTCGGCCTCGACGATCCGGAGCGGCTCGCGGGGCTCGACGGCGAGATCGCCGATCTCGGGGACAAGCTCGCCCGGCTGGAGACGGCCTGGGCCGAGGAGACCGGCCTCGTCACGGAGATCCGCGCCCTGCGCGCCGCGCTGGCGGGTCAGGCGGACGGGCCCGCGGCGCCGGCGGCGGCGCCCGAGGCCGCCGGGCCGGTCGGCGCGGACCTGGAGGGCGGGGCGGCGGCGCCGCCGCAGGTGCCCGAGGGCGCCGAGGAGCGCCGCACGGCGCTGCGTGCCAAGGCCGCCACCTTGGAGGCGATCGAGCCCGAGGCGCGGATGATCTACGACCATGTCGACGAGCAGGCCGTGGCCTCCGTCGTCTCCGACTGGACCGGGATCCCCGTCGGCCGGATGGTGCGCGACGAGATCGAGACGGTGCTGCGCCTGCCCGAGATCCTGAACCGGCGCGTGGTCGGCCAGTCGCACGGGCTCGCGATGATCGCCAAGCGCATCGAGACCAACCGGGCCAAGCTCGACAACCCGAACAAGCCGATCGGCGTGTTCATGCTCTGCGGCCCCTCCGGCGTCGGCAAGACCGAGACGGCGCTGGCGCTGGCCGAGGCCCTCTACGGGGGCGAGCAGAACATGATCACCATCAACATGAGCGAGTTCCAGGAGGCGCACACCGTCTCGACCCTCAAGGGCGCGCCGCCCGGCTATGTCGGCTACGGCGAGGGCGGGCGCCTGACCGAGGCGGTCCGGCGCCGGCCCTACAGCGTGATCCTGCTCGACGAGGTGGAGAAGGCGCACGCGGACGTGCACGAGATCTTCTTCCAGGTCTTCGACAAGGGCGTGATGGAGGACGGCACCGGCCGGCGGATCGACTTCAAGAACACCCTGATCATCCTGACCTCCAACGTCGGCACCGACACGATCGTGCAGCTCGCGCAGGACCCCTCCTACGCGAGCGACCCGGAGGCGCTCGCCGTCGCCCTGCGCCCGCAGCTCCTGAAGGTCTTCCCCCCCGCCCTCTTGGGGCGCATCGTCACGATCCCCTACTTCCCGCTCTCGCCCGACATGCTCGGCGGCATCGTCCGCCTCCAGCTCGACCGCATCGGCCGCCGCATCCGCGAGAACCACGACGCGGCCTTCGCCTACGACGAGGCCGTGGTCGCGCACATCGTCTCGCTCTGCAACGACCCGGATTCGGGCGGCCGGATGATCGACAACATCATCACGAACACGCTGCTGCCCGAGCTGTCGCGGGAATTGCTGAACCGCGCGCTGGAGGGCCAGCCGGTCGCCTCGATCGACGTGACGATCGCGGACGGGTCCTTCGCCTATGCGGTGAACGGCGAGGGGCCCCAGGGCGAGGCGCCCGCCCCCGACGCGTGACGGCGATCCCCGGTCCGGCCGGCCGTCGCGGTCCGGGCCGGGGACCCGTCCGACTGGTCCCGACGGATGTCCAACGTGGAGACGCGCCGTGCCCAACCGTTTCGAACAGGTCGACGAGGCCCCCGCCGACGCCATGGCGCTGACGCTGGCGCGGGACGGCGACAAGCAGTCCGGCACGGTGACCTGCCCGGCCTCCGCCACCGGCGGGAGCCTGCCGAAGGGCTTCCGCAGCGCCGAGATGCCCCTCAAGGAAGCCTTCCGGGCGGCGATCAAGTTCGCCAACGACTTCAAGGTGCCGATGGTGGTGATCGATCCCGACGGCCTGTGGCAGGCCGAATGGGGCACCCTCTACCGGGAGGACGACACCGAGGCCGAGGCGCCCCCGGCGCCGTGAGCGTCGCTCGGACCAGCTCCGGCTGATCCCTTCGGCCGGCCCACACACGCCCCCCTCTCCCCGACCGATCTCGGGCTTGCCCGCGATCGGCAACGGGGAACCGAAGTCGGGCAAGCCCGAGATCGAGCGGGGAGAGGGGATCCGCAAACCTTGCCCCGCGACGACAGGCGGCCGCTCGCGATTCGATCCGCCGCATCTCCGGCCGATACGCGACCGGCCAGCCTTGGCGAGTCCGCCTACCCCAAATGAGCGATGACGCGACGGCCGAGTTCAGCAAGCGGCCGGCCAGGCGACGTGTAGCCGGCCTCGGGGTTGTGGCGAATTGGGCACAGCGCCCGGATTAGCTCAGTACCGAGCCGGTTCGGTCCGGAATCGCGGCCGAAATACGATACTTTGACGCCACGCTTCATCTACACTTCGGCCCGCATGGCCCAAGACGAGCGGCGTCTCATCTATTCTCCAGGTCGGCTTGGCATATGCAGGATTGCGTCGGAGGACGACTGCACAATTGCACGTCGTTCTGGGGTCAAGAAACTTGGTTAACGGTTCCGAAACCAGATCTCCCCCAATGCCCGCTCGATTTGAACACGGAATGCCCGATGTCACGTCCCGCAAGAACGAGCCCGGCGCCCAGGATGCGTGAGTCTCGGCTCTCCCCCCGCCACGGGCTTGCGAAGGGAGCGGCCCTGGCGCGCTCCACCCTGTTCGGGCTGGTGATCGGCGGCGTCGGCGCCGGCGGGGCGCTCGCCCAGACCGCCAGCCAGATCACGCCGCCGAGCTTCCGCCCCGGCCAGCAGAATGCGGGCGGCGGCCTCGTCTTCTCCGGTCAGCCCGGTCTCGGGACCCCCGCCGGCGCCGAGCGCCTGAACGTGCGCCTGTCGGGCGTCACGATCGAGAACGCGCCGCCGGCCTTCGCCGCCGAGGTCGAGGCGCTGCAGAGCCGCCTCACCGGGCGCCAGATCCCGGCCGCCGAGATCTTCGCCGCCGCCCGCGAGCTCGAGGCGGCCATCATCCGCTCCGGCGCGGTGCTCACCCGCGTCGTGCTGCCGGCCCAGACCCTGCGCAACGGCGGGCGCCTGCGCCTCGTGGTCGTCAACGGCTTCATCGATCGCGTCGAGTTCCGGAACGTGGCGGACCCGGTCCGCGACCGCGTCGCCCTCCTGCTCGAGCCGCTGGTCGGCCGGCGCGACCTCCAGATCGGCGAGATCGAGCGCCGCCTGCTGCTCGCCGGCGACACGCCCGGCACCGCCCTGCGCTCGACGCTGGCGCCGAGCTCGGCGCAAGGCGCGACGAACCTGATCATCGAGGCGGTCTACAAGCCGGTCACCGGCTTCTTCGGCGGCGACAACACCGTCGGCCCGCAGCTCGGCGGCTTCACCCTCGGCGGCGGCTTCGACGTCAACACCGCCTTCGGCTACGGCGAGACGCTCTACTTCCGCAGCTTCGGCAATCCGAGCGGCAACGACGCCAACGGCGTCGGCGGCTCGTTCAGCGACTTCCCGCGCCTGCGCACCTTCGCGGGCGGCTTCATCCTGCCGCTCGGCACCGACGGCCTGACCTTCAACTTCGAGGCGACGAAGAGCCAGACCGCGCCGCGGCTCGCCAACTTCCAGACGGCGAGCGACTACGAGCGCCTGTCCTTCCGCCTGCGCTACCCCTGGCTGCGCAGCCGCACGGCCAACTTCTATTCCGAGGCCGCCTTCGACGCGACGCGCGAGGAGCTCGGCCTGCTCGTGGCGCCGACCTTCGCCCCGCTCAGCCTCGACCGGCTGCGCATCCTGCGCCTGAGCGGCCTCGGCGACCTGCGCTTCGAGAATGGCGGCCTGCTCGCCGGCAGCGCCACGCTGTCGCTCGGCCTCGACGGGCTGGGCGCGCGCAGCGCCGCCGACGCGACGCCGATCCTGCCGCTCTCGCGCCTCGGTGCCGATGCCGAGTTCCAGAAGTTCGACGCCGTCGTCAGCTACACCCAGCCGCTGTTCGATCCGCTGGTGCTCGGCCTCTACGCCCGCGGCCAGACCTCGTTCGGCCAGGCGCTGCCGCGCAGCGAGCAGATCGGCTTCGCCTCGTTCCAGGAACTCTCCACCTTCGACGCGGGCAGTCTCGGCGGCGACAGCGGCTGGGTGGTGCGCGGCGAGCTCTCGGCGCCCTTCGCGGTCAACCCGGAGGGCCTGCCGCTCTCGGTGGCGCCCTACGTGTTCGGCGCCACCGGCGCGCTCTACCTGGAGCGCCCCACCGCGGTCGAGCGGGCGACCCTGCACGTCTCCTCGGTCGGCCTCGGCGTGCGCCTGATCAGCCAGGCCGAGCCCACCGGCACGCTGACCTCCCTGACGCTCGAATTCGGCCGCCGCTTCCGCGACGACGCGCTGCCGGACGCCAACCGCTTCACGGTGCTCGGCTCGATCCGCTTCTGAGCCGGCCGCGCCGCCACACCGTCTTCCCGAGATCGCCCGCCGAGATCGCCCGATGAACCGCACCTGCAAACCGCTGATCAAGGCGCTTCTGGCCGGCACCGCCCTGACCCAGCCCGCCGCCCTCGTCGCCGGCGAGCTGCCGCACGGCGCCAGCACGGTCTATGGCGGCGTCGGCATCGCGACGCCCTCGGCCAACCAGATGACCATCCAGCAGACGACGCCGACCGCGATCGTCAACTGGCAGGGCTTCTCGGTGGGCGCCGGCGCCCGCGTCGACATCAGCCAGCCCTCCGCCTCCTCGGCCCTGCTCAACCGGGTCACCGGCTCGGCGACATCGACCATCGCCGGCCAGATCAACGCCAACGGGCAGGTCTACCTCGTCAACCCGAACGGCATCGCCATCACCCCGACCGGCACCGTGAATGCCGGCGGCTTCGTCGCCTCCTCCCTCGACATCGCGGACCAGGACTTCGTCGCGGGGCGGCGCATCTTCCGCGGCAGCGGCCAGTCGGCCGCCGTGTCGAACGCGGGCACCATCGCGATCCAGCAGGGCGGCTACGCGGCGCTGCTCGGCGGCCGGGTCGAGAACAGCGGCGTGATCAGCGTGCCGATGGGCCGGGTCGGCCTGGGCGCGGGCGAGCAGGCCACCCTCGACCTCTCGGGCGACGGCTTCCTGCAGGTGGCGATCCCCTCGAAGGGCGACGGCTCGGACGCCGCCCTGATCCGGCACAGCGGCCGGATCAGCGCCACGGGCGGGCGCGTCGAGATGCAGGCGGCCACCGCGCGCGAGGCCGCGCGCAACGCGATCAACCTGTCCGGCCTCGTCGAGGCGCGCAGCGTCAGCGGGCGCAACGGCGCGATCGTGCTCGGCGGCGGCGAGGGCGGCACGGTCACGGTCTCGGGCCGGCTGAACGCCTCGGCGCGCGGCGCGGCGCGGCAGGCCGCGGCCAAGCCCGCGCGCGGCGGCACCATCACGGTGACCGGCAGCGACGTCCGGCTGAACGGCGCGACACTCTCGGCGGACGGCACGGCCGGCGGCGGCACGATCCGCGTCGGCGGCGGCTTCCAGGGCCAGGGCCCGCTGCAACGGGCCGCCACCACCACGGTCGATGCGGGGACCACGATCAGCGCCAATGCCGGCCGGACCGGCAATGGCGGCGACATCGTGGTGTGGTCGGACAGGTTCACGGATTTCGCGGGCCGGATCAGCGCGACGGGCGGCACGCAGGGCGGCAATGGCGGCCAGGCCGAGGTCTCGGGCAAGGCGCAGCTCGCCTATACCGGCACGACGGTGCTCACCGCCGCCAACGGGGCCTTCGGCACCCTGCTGCTCGACCCCTACAACGTCACGATCTCCAGCGGGACCGACGCGAACCAGACGGGCTTCGCCGCCACCGGCAACGACTCGGTGATCAACGCGACGACGCTCCAGAACGCGCTCGCCACCGCCAACGTCACCGTGACGACGGGCGGAGCGGGCAGCCCCGGCACGCAGGCGGGCGACATCACGGTGGCCGCGCCCGTGACCTGGGGCACCGGGGCCGGCGGGGCCCGCACGACGCTGACGCTGAGCGCCTACCGCTCGATCGCGGTGAACGCGAACCTGACGGTGAGCGGCAGCGGCGACCTCGTCCTCAACACCAACCAGGGCGGCACGGGCGGCACGCTGACCTTCGGCCCCGGCGCGAGCGCCTCGTTCACCGGAACCGTTCCGCCGACCGCCCGCTCCCTGGTGATCGACACCCTGCCCTACACGATCCTGGGCAGCCAGACGGACCTGCTCGGCGCCCTCAGCACCCAGGCCGGGGCGGCCGGGCGCTACGCCCTGGCCACCAACGTCGATGTCACGGGCATCCCGTTCACGCGGCCGCTCAACACCTCCCAGCCGAGCAGCACCGCCCCGAACGGCGCCGACATCCCCTTCACCGGCACGTTCAACGGCCTCGGCCACACGATCAATGGGCTCTCCATTACCTCTCCGAACCAGTATGTGGGCCTGTTTGGGACGGTGAACGGGGGCACGATCGCGAACCTGAACCTCACGAACGTCAACATCCGCAGCACCTACGGCGGCACCGGCGCCAGCTACGTCGGCGGCCTGGTGGGTCTTGCCAACAACGCGACCCTCTTCGGGGTGAGCGTCAGCGGAGCGGTCGCCAACGCGACCGCCAACACCGCCTCCTTCACCGCGACCGGTGGCCTGGCCGGCACCAGCTCCGGCACGGTGACGCGCTCCGTCGCGAACGTGGCGGTCACGGGCGGGGGCAGCACCGGATCGAGCTCCACCGGCGGCCTGATCGGGGAGAACAACAGCACCGTCTCGCAATCCTTCGCGACCGGCGCCGTCAGCGCCAACGGCGCGGCGGGCTTCAACGATGTCGGCGGCCTGATCGGCACCAATGGCGGGGCCGTGACGCAATCCTACGCGACCGGTGCCGTGACCGGCGGCAACTCGTCGGCGACCGGAGAGGCCGGCACGGTCGGCGTCGGCAGCTTCACCGGCGGCCTGATCGGTTTCGGCGGCGGCGGCAACCTCGACCAGGTCTACGCCACCGGTCAGGTCCGCGGCGGGAATGGGCCGACGAGCAACAGCTATACGGGCGGCCTCGTCGGCTACGGCACCAGTCCCGTCGCCCGGGCCTACGCGACGGGGGCGGTGACGGGCGGCGCTTCGAGCAACGCCTTTACCGGCAGCCTGATCGGCTACCAGACCGGCACGGTCACCCAGTCCTACGGCGTGGGCGCCGTCACGGCCGGCACCGGCGCCTCGGTCGTCACGGGCGGCTTGTTCGGCTTCTCGAACGGCACGGGGGTCACGGCCTCGTTTTGGGATACGACCACGACGGGCCAGACGGCCGCCTCCGGCAACACGCCGACCCTCACCGGGGCGACCGGCCTCACCACGGCCCAGTTCCAGGACCCGGCCGCCTTCGTACAGACGGCCTCCGCCCAGGGCTGGAACTTCCAGACCACCTGGGCGCCGCCGAGCGCGGGCTTCTACCCCGAGCTCTACAGCACCGCGCGCGTCATCGCGGTGACCGCGGATCCGCAGACGCGCGCCTTCGGCGCGGCCAACCCGCCGCTGACCGGCACGGTCTTCGGCGGCCCCGGCACCAACGCCTTCGACACCTCCACGACGCAGCCGAGCGCCGCGAGCCTGCTCACCACCACGGCCACGCAGGCCAGCCCCGCCGGCGACTACCCGATCAGCCCGATCGCGGGGACCTTCGTCAGCATCGGCGGCGTGACCTACCGCGTCGCCGGGACCGGCAGCACGCTCACCGTCACGCCCGGGCAGGCGGTCCAGGACAGGCCGGCCGAGGCGAGCGCGATCGCCAACGCCACCGTCACCCCGAACACCACCACCTTCCTGCCGAACTTCACGACGCCGGCGCTGACCCTGCCCGACGCGGTCGCCACGCTGACCATCGGCGGCGGCGGCCCGACGATCGGACCGGCGCAGGGCAGCCAGGACGCCGGCGGCAGTTCCACGCGCGCGGGGGCTCAAAACACACTTGCCGCGGTCCAGCGCGCCGCGAACACTCTTGAAGGGAAGCTGGCCGCCTGCGATAGAAGCAACAACGCCGGTCTGCGCGGCACCACGACCTGCTACAGCAACGCGCTCGACGGCTTCGCCGACACGCTGGAGATCCAGGTCCAGCAGTTGCCGCCCGCCTTCCGCAGCCTCCCGGCGGTGATCCGCCAGGCGGCGCGCCAGGTCCGCGCGGCGACGACGGTGGCGGAGGCCCGGGCGGCGGTGCGGGTGGCCGTGGTGGCCGTTCGGAAAGCCATCTCGCTCCTGCGGGCGGATGAACCGGCGGTGGCGCGTCTCCAGGTCAGACAAGGCAATGCGATCGCCTCCGCCCTCCGCACGGTCGACAACCGCCTCTCGCGTGCGGTCGGCCTCTGATCCCGCCACGACGCGCCGTCCGGGCCTCGTCCGGACGGCGCGCGGCCTGATCGCCGCCGGGATCCTCGCCCTCGTCCATCTGCCCGCGGCGGGCGCCGCCGAGACGCGGGTGGCGCTGGTGATCGGCAATGCCGACTACAAGGCGTTCAAGCCGCTCAAGAACCCGACCAACGACGCGGCCGATATCGGCACCGCGCTGAAGGTGATGGGCTTCAAGGTGCTGAAGGGCAACGACCTGACGCGCGCCGAGATGCTCGACCTGATCAAGCGCTTCCAGGCCGAGGCGAAGAACGCGGACGCGGCGATCTTCTACTATGCCGGCCACGGCTTCCAGGTCGACCAGAAGAACTACCTCGTCCCGGTCGACGCCGCGATCACGAAGGCGGAGGAGGTGAGCGGGCAGACGGTCGACCTGCAGCAGCTCACCACCGGCCTGGAGAACGGCCGCAGCAGCCGCCTGATCTTCCTCGATGCCTGCCGCAACAACCCGCTGCGCGGCCATCCCGGCGAGGTCGGGGGCAAGGAGATCCATGACGGGCTCGCGCGCCTCGGCAGCGCGGCGGGCTTCCTGTTCGCCTATGCCACGCAGCCGGACAACGTCGCCTTCGACGGCGGCGGCCGCAACAGCCCCTTCGCCCAGGCCTTCCTCAGCCATCTGCCCGCGCGCGGGCAGGACATCAACACGATGATGATCGAGGTCCGCAAGGACGTCATCGCGGCCACGGGCGGCTACCAGATCCCCTGGGAGAACTCGTCGCTGACGACGCAGTTCTACTTCTCGCCCGGCCAGCCGGCGCCCGTCTCGCCCGAGACCCAGCTCTGGCAGCTCGCCGCGACGAGCCGCGACCAGAGCCTGTTGCGCGTCTATGTCGGCCGCTATCCCGAGGGGGCCCACGCGGCGGAGGCGCAGCGCATCCTGAAGGTCGCCTCGGCCGAGCCGGCGGCGACGAGCGCCAGCGTGGCGCGCAGCACCTCGGACGTCGACAACATCTCGGACGACCGGCTCTGGGACCTCGCGCAGCGCTCGCGGATCCGGGCCCTCGTCGAGTTCTACATCGACCGCCGGCCGGATGGGCGGCACGTCCCCGCGGCCCGCGAGCTGCTCCAGAGCCTGCCGAGCGCCGAGGAATCGGACCTGAAGCCCGAGGTCGTCTGCGACCGCAGCGCCACGCATCCGCGCGACGCCACGGCGAACATGCCGGGCGTGCCGCTCGCCGAGCTCGCCCGCAACGGCGACGCGGCGGTGGCATCCTGCCGGGCGGCCTGGAAGGCCAATCCCGAAATGCCGCACTACGCGGCCCTGCTCGCGCGCGCGCTCGCCGCGACGGGCCAGCGCGCCGAGGCGGTGGAGCTGTACCGGCTCGCGGCGGACCGGGGCGACCTGCGTGCGATGGTGAGCCTCGGCCTCATTCTGGAGACTGGCGACGGCGCGCCCCGCGACCCGAAGGCGGCCTACGACCTCTACGCGCGCGCGGCCGAGCGCGGCAGCCCGGACGGGGCCATCAACCTCGCGGTCGCCCTGATGGAGGGGACCGCGATCGCCCGGGATTCGAACCGCGCGATCACGCTCCTCAAGCGGGCCTCGACCGCGGGCTCGGCGATCGCGACCTACAATCTCGGCGTGCTGGCCGAGCGCGGCGTCTACAAGGGCAGCTCGGCGCTGCAATATTTCGTGCGGGCCACGGAACTCGGCGACCCGCGCGGCTTCCTCTCGGCCGCCATTCTCCTCGACGAGGGCCGGACCGTCTCCAAGAACCCGACCGATGCGGCCGAGATGCTCCTGCGCGGCGCCGCCTCGGATACCGGCGAGGTGATCGAGCAGGTGGTGCGGCGCGCCAGCACGTGGTCGCAGGACACCCTGCGGGCGCTTCAGGGCAAGCTGCAGCGGGCCGGCTATTACAGCGGCCCCCTCGACGGGCGCGGCGGCCCGAAGCTGCGCCAGCCCCTGGAGCAGTGGCGCCGGACCGGGGCCCTCTATCTCCAGTGAGCTGGCGGGCCCGCGATCCGCGCGGAGCCCGTCTGGTACGACATCGGGTTGATCCCTTCGGGATGGCGGATGCCGCCTTCTCAAGCGCCGCGCGGGCTTGGCCGAGACCGCGTCCGGTCCGATCAACCGGACGCGGTCTCAGATCTGGGAGGCGATCGAGCCGAAGCCCATGGCCCGGGCGCGGGCGCGGACCTGGGCCTTCTGATCCTCGCGCAGCTGGTCGAGGAACGGGCGCGCCACCGAGTAGATGCGCATCCCGGTGCCGATGCCGAAGGCCTCCTTCGGATCCTGCCCGGCGCGGACCATCGCGCTCTGCTGGGCGCTGATCTCCAGGAGTGCCTGTTCGAGGGGGGGCCAGTAGGGCTCCTGCTCGCGGGTGAGCCGCAGCGACAGCCGCATGCGGCGGATCTCGGCGGGGGTGAGCACGCCGCCCGGAGGCGGCTGGGCGCTCGGAAGGGCCGCCTGGAGCGGCCGGGGCGGCCTGGCTTCGGGCCTGGGCTCCGTCCTGGGCTCCGTCCTGGGCTCGGCCTTGGGCAGGGCCGCCACCCTCTGCCGCGGCGGCGGCGGCGGCGGCGCGGCCTCCTGCACCGGACCGGAATCCGTCTCGGCGGCCGGGGCCCGCGCGGACGGAACCTCGTGGAACGGAGCCCGGGACCGGGCGACGCCCCTCGGCTCAGCCGGCCGCGGCGCGGCCTCGCCCGGCGCGCTCGCGGGCGGCGGCTCGGCGCGGGACAGCGCCGGCTCGCGCAGCTCGGCGACCTCTGCCTCGGCGACGATGCCCTGCGGCCGCGGCGCGCCCTGCGGGACGGCCGGCTTCGCGCGCGATTCGAAGGGCTTCAACGCGGTCGCGTTCTCGATCAGGAGCCCCTGCTGGGCCGGCAGAACCGGCCGCTCGCCCGGCGACAGGCTGACGATCGCCAGGGCGCCGACCGCGACCGCCGCGACGAAGGCCGCGGTGCTGCCGGCCACGGCAGAGACCCGCTTCCAGTTCATGGCCCAACCTCGCCAGCCCGAGATCGCGCGGGATATCGCCGCGCCTGCGCTGCCGCCGTAGCGCGCCATCATCGCGAAGATCGGCGATCTTGCCTAGAGCACACGTTCCCGAACTGAATACCGGCGCGGCGCAACGTCGGCGTCACAATGTCGAGCCTGGGACGCACTGTCACCGCCGGCACGAAAGACCGGGCGGGAACGCGCTCGAACATCCTGATCTTGATCAGTAGGCAACACGTCACGAAACGTGCAGTATGGGCCAATAGCCTATCAAGCAGGTTTTGAGAAACGCGACATGCCCTTGCTGTCCTTTGCCGCGACGATGTTGATGAATTTGCCGACGAATTTGGAGTACAACAAGAAAGAGAACGGCGGAGTATCGACATACAAGAAGGGCGTCTATTGCGGCCCGGGCTGGGGATATACCTATCGGGATATTCTGGACGGAAAGATCAAGACCATGCCTGCGGCGGTCGACGCGATCGATAACGCCTGCAAGGCGCATGACGAATGCTATGCCGAGCACGGCTATTTTACCCAAGGATGCAACCTCGTCTTGACCGTGGACCTGGTCAAGGTCGTGACCTCCGCGGATTCGACCCCTCAGCAGAGGGCCGATGCGGCGATCATGGCCGCGATCTTCTTTATCGAGTCGCAGACGATCGATCTGGGCAAGATGTCCAAGCAGCAATACGACGCCATGCGCGACCGCATCGTCGGCTATATGGGCCAATCGGCCAACACCCTCGAACAGGCGATCCAGCGGGAGCTGATGCGCGGGCGCTGAGGCGGCGTCCCTTCCACGGGCCCGTGGAGGCCTGCCCCGCGGGCACGCCCGATCCCCGGCCTCAGCCTGCGGTGTCGGGACGAGGCGAAGTCGGCCTTGCCGGCTCACCGGCAGTGGACGCCTCGTCCTCGGGCGCGGGCTCCGGATCCGGCCTCTCCGGCTCCGCAGGCGCCTCCATCGGAGCCTCGGGCTGGATGGGATGCGCGGTCTCGGGCTCCGCCTCGGACAGGGGGTCCTGCGTCTCGGGCGGATGCGCGGGCTGTTCCGGCGCCTGCTCGGCCGCCTCGGGAGGGGGCGCGGCGGCTTCCGGCTCGGCCGCGGAAGGAGCGACCTCCTGCTCCGGCGGGGTCTCCTCCTCCGACGTCCGCGGCTCGTCGGGGGCGGGCGACGGCTCCGGCAGCGGATCCTCCGCCGGAGCGACGGGATCCTGCGGCGCCTCGGGCGGCTTCGGGTCGGGCTCCAGCAGCGTATAGTCGCGTCGGCCCAGGACGGCGGTCAGATGCGCGCCGTACGGGGCCGATGCCCGGCCGAGATTCTGCATGTCGTAGTGATAGGCCTTCAGAAGCATCTCCAGCCGGACGCTGAAGGGTGCCACCGCCAGCATCGGCAGGAGCGGCGGCTTGCGCAGGCGCGGCCGGTTCACCTGCTCGTAGATGGCCCGGGCGTCGGCGACGCAGTCGCAGAAGCTCGTGCCGATTCCGACGAGCGCCGAGAAATCCCGCCACTTGAACGGGATGTCGACGAAGCCCGTATCCAGGTAGCCGAACGGGACGTCGTAGGCGCAGGCCACGATCGCCGCATGGAGCGAGCCCGCCAGCACGAAGGAGGCGGAGGTGATCGCATCGATGAAGTCGAAGACGGCACGCTCGCTGCGCGCGACGCCCGGGCGAACGATCAGATCCGCGCCGGTCCGGTGCAGGAGGTCCGGGTCGCTGCGTGCATCCAGGAAATGCGGGACGCAAACCGTCTTGCCCCGGTACTCCTCCCGGACGGCCGGCGTGTAGACGATCGGCGCGATCAGGCCCGGATCGGCGGAGGCGGATTGCCTCGTCGGCGATTACGATCAGTTCGCCGACGCGCTGACGCGCCTGAAGCGGTCGGCAGAGCTCTGCCAGACCCTCGGCGCCGCCGCGCGGCAGGCTGTGGAGCGCAGCCATCGCTGGACGAGCACGGCCGAATCGGTGGCAGAGGCGCTCCGCCGGGCCAAGGCCGCGGCCGAGCTGCGACCGGGGCGCGAGATCATCCTGGCGGTCAACGACTACGACGTCGCCCGCTCGGTCGGCGGCGGCGCCTCACGCATCCAGCAGATCTATTCCCGGCTGGCCTCGGACTACCGGACCATCGTGCTGGCCTTCTCCAACGACGACACGCTGACCTCCGAATGGCGGGACGAGGTCTTCTACTGCCGCGTTCCGAAGACGGAAGCCCACATCGCCGAGGAAAGCCGCATCAACGCGATGTTCCACATCTCGGCCAACGATACCACGGCCTCGCAGTTCGTGGCCGAGAACAAGATGATGGTGGCCCTGTTCAGGCACCTGTCGCGCATCGCCGCGCGGGTCGTCTTCGAGCATCCCTACATGGCGCCCCTCGCGGAAGTCGTCGAGACGAAGTTCGTCTATGCCGCCCATAACTGGGAATTCAACCTGGAGGAGAAGCTGCTCCAGTATCACCCGGAGCGGACCGAGATCCTGAACGTTGCGGCGCAGGTCGAGGACTTCTGTGCCACGCAGTCCGAGCTGATCGTCTCGGTCGCAGAGAGCGACCTGACCGGCATCGTGCGGTCGAGCATCGCGCGCGGCGCCCTGTCCGGACCCGGCAGCATCGTCATCCGGAACGGCGGCGAGGATCCCGTCCCGCGTGAGCGCTTCGGCAAGATCGCCTTCGCACGGCCCTACATCGTCTTCCTGGGATCGGCCCACCCACCCAATATCGACGCCGCGCGCTTCGTGGTCGACAGGCTCGCCCCGGAGCTTCCGGCGGTCGATTTCCGCTTCATCGGCTCGGTCTGCGACTGCCTGTCGTCGGCCAGTGCCAACGTCATCCTGCACGGCGTCGTCGATCGCGAGGAGAAGTCCCGCCTCCTCTACGGAGCCGGGATCGCGCTCAATCCGATGATGGAAGGGAGCGGCTCGAACGTAAAGCTGGCTGAATATCTCGGTCACGGCGTGCCGATCGTCTCGACGCCGTTCGGCGCGCGCGGCTTCGATGCGCAGATGCGCGACTTCGTGACGGTCGTGCCGCTGGAGGAGTTCGCCGCCAGCTGCCGGACGCTGATCGACCGCCCGGTCGATGCGGCGAAGCGCGACGCCGCGATCGCCTATTTCCATGAGGCCCTGTCCCTCACCTACCTGGCCCGGCAGTTCGGCGAATCGCTGAAGGATCTGGGCCGGCCGAAGAAGCGGATCCTGGCGGTCCTCACCCGCTACAACGACCCGCCGCTGGGCGGCGCCGAGGTCCACATGCTGGAATTCCTCAAGGCGTTGTCGCGGGACGGGCGCTATCACGTCGACGTCGTGACGCCGGACATCTCGCGGATCACCGACCAGTCCCGCTTCCTCTCCACCTTTGGCGAGGGCGGCACGACCTCCGTGCCGACCGGCCTGGAGCGCGTGCATTGGGCGCGCTTCCCGCTCGACGCGCGGTCCAAGGCCGACGAGGATCGCACCTACACGATGGCGGCCCATAATTGGGACGCGCAGCTGCTGCTCGACGAGGCGCGTATCCGGTACCTGTCCCGCGGCTCGACGCATGTCGGCCTCGGCTGGGGCTGGCACGATCCGGAATCGTGGTCCGGGCGGCCCGTGCGCTGGGCGAGCTATCAGGCGATGCTGATGACCCGCGAAGCCGGCCTGGTCGTCGTGCACGGAACGGCGCCGCGGCGGACGCATCTGCGGTTCGTGAACGAGAACGACGATCTCATCCTGCAGGTGACGGTGAGCGGATCGTTCAACGTCAAGGTGGATGCGAGCCGCAGCCAGGCGGTCAAGATCGTTGCCTCGACCGAGCGTGACCCGATCGACCGCGATCCGCGGCCCCGCGCCTATGCGGTCGATTTCGTGCAGATCGGCGACCAGGTGATCGATCTCGTCGAGAATCCCTGGACGTTCGACAATCCGACCGAGGCGATCGACTTCTACTATGGCAGCCAGAACATCCGGGCGGATTTCGGCGCCAATCTGGGCGCCTCGCGCGGACCGTTCTGCGACAGCCTCAGGCTCTCGGTCGAGGCCGTCATCGGCGACTACGATCTGGTCGTGACGCACAACCCGGTGCTGAAGCACGTGAGCGACACCATCGCGGCCGCCAATGCGGCCGGCGTCCCCTCGGTCCTGGTGCCGCACCTGCACCTCGACGACGATTACTATCACTTCCCGGACATCCTGGACGCGACCCGGAACGCGACGCTGTCGCTCCTGTCGCCGAGCAGCCTGTGCCGGCTCTTCAACGCCCATGGTGTCCACAACGTGCGTCACCTGCCGGCGGGCGCCGCCTTCGCCGAGCCCGACCGTGAGGCCGTGGCCGAGTTCGAGCGCCTCTACGATTCCGCCGTTCCCTTCTTCGTGGTGCTCGGCCGGAAGAACCCGACGAAGAACTACCGCTCCATCATCGACGCCGTCGGAGTGCTCAACAAGCGGCACCGGGTGAACGTGGTGATGATCGGCGCCGACGAGGACGGGGTCCCGGTCCAGCAGAGCTGGGTGCGGTATCTCGGCTGGAAGTCGACCGGCGTCGCCGCGGCCGCTCTGAAATCCTGCCTGGGCCTCGTCACCATGAGCCGCAGCGAGAGCTTCGGCATCATCGTCGCCGAGGCTTGGCTCGCGGGCGCGCCCGTCGTCGCGAACCGCAACTGCGCCGCCTTCTGCGATCTCATCGAGGACGAGGTCAACGGGCTGCTGGCGGACGATGCCGAGCTCCCGCAGGTGCTCGAGCGCCTGATCGCCGAGAAGGATCTGGCGGGGCAGCTGGTGGCGGCGGGACGCCGGGAGGTCGAGAAATATCGCTGGAGCGCCGTCGGCGCGGAGTTCGTGGCGATCTGCGACACGGTCATCGCGGAGCGGGCGGGGACGACCGCCGGACGCGGCGCCGAGCCGCCGGCCGTGCGGCGGATCGAGCCGACCGGCGGCGGGATCGCCAGGAGCGAGGCGGGCATGGACGTGGCGCCCGCCCGCCCGCCGCTGCGGAGGCCGGTGGCGAGCCCGTTGGACGCCTGATCCGGGAGGCCGCCGCTTCGGCCGCTCGCGCGCCGGAGGGGGGTCCACGCACCGGGATCGATCAAACCGCTTTGAGGCCTCGATCCGGGGATCGGCATGAGTCTGCAGGATTTCGGCAAAGTCAATTGGTGGCTCAAGGACGAAGACAAGCAGAATTTCGGCGATTATCTCGGCTATATCCTGGGTGAGGCGATCTTCATCCGGCCGGTGCGCGAGCATTGCAGCTACAGGATCGTCGGCAGCGTGATCGCGGATTGGGACATCAATCTGGACCTCGCCCGGCCCGGGGTCCGGCCCGACGAGACGATCGCGCTCTGGTGCTGCGGCGCGCGCACGGAAACCGGGGTGAGCGAGGAGAGCCGGCGGCGGATCGTCACCTACGGCGTCCGCGGCCCGCTGACCCGGGACGTCCTCGGCCTGCCAGCCGATACGACGCTCGCCGTCAGGGCCGTCCCGCGCAAGCCGAACGCGGTCGAGATGATGGCCAGACCGTAGGCCGCGCTCTCCAGGATCTTCAGGTTGACGCCGCTGCCCGACCGGATCGGGTTCAGGGCAACATGCGCGTGCAGCAGCAGTTCATGCCGCTTCTCGTCGGACACGAAGCCGTGCGCCGTCAGGTTCGTCCCGTACGTGCCGGCGGCGAGGCAGCTCCCGAAGATGTCGAACTGCACGTCCGGGAATTGCGGCGCAAGCGTCTCGATGATGAAGTGCGCGGCTTCCGTGTTCGGCGGGTGCTTCGAGCCCCCGAAGACCACGCGCAGCGGGCCGCCCGAGCGCGGCTCCTTCTCGACGCGCTCCTGATCGATGGCCCGGTACACGATGCACCGCTCCGCCGAGGGGCGCAGATCGGCCTCGAAGGCCGTCATGTCCTCCGTCGAGCAGGCGCCGACGACGTCGGCATTCCGCAGCAGCTTGCGCTCGAGCTCGTCCACGTAGTCGTAGAGGCCGCCCTCGGCCTCGGCAGGATACTGCGACCTGACGAAGTATTGCTCGACGTTCTGTGAATTATAGAACCTGACCTTGCTGTCCATCCCGAGGAACAGGTCGTAGGTCAGCGCGTAGGGCGAGTCATGCATGATGACATCGGCCCAGTCATAATACTCGAGGTAGATCTCGTGCAGCGCCGTCACGGTCTCGCCGAGCTTCGCGACGCAGACATTCGAGATGTCCGCATGGGCGGCGGCATCGGCGTGCTTCGCCCAGATCGCGTGGAAGCGCGCCTCCTTGGGGACGCGGATCTCCTTGAAGCGCAGGTTGTGGCGGTGGGTCACCGGCGCGGCCTCGGCCACCTCCGCCGACGACAGGAGGACGACGTTATGGTCGCGGCTCAGCGCGTTCAGAAGCCCGTAGAGCCCGAGCTCGCCACCGCTGGAGCTCGGCAGGAAGGACGGGAAAAATGAAAGCGCCAAAATATTCAACGGCTTGTCCATTTTCCCCACTTCTGCTCGAGCCTGCCCCGGACCCTGTCCCAACCCGGCGGCACGACTTTCCTGACTTGCCCGGATGGACGCCGAATCAAACTTGCTTCAGAGGCGTGACCGTCGACACGACGCGCGAGAGGCTGACAAGGGTCGATTGCATCTGCCCGATGTCGTGCGACAGGGAGTTGCTGCGCACGAGGAGATTGATCGACATCAGATCCGCCAGCGCCTCGGAACTCTGGACGGGCGCGTTGAACTTCGTCAGGGACAGTTTGAGCCGACCGAATACCCCCTGGCCGAGTTCCAGATAGGGCCCGATCGCCTTCTTCAGCGTTTCCGGATCGGCGCCGCTGCGCTCCGCGACCAAGCCGATGACGTCGCGGATCCGAAGCCGCTGGACGGAACAGGCCGAGAGCGTATCCGTGACGTCGTCGATGGCCGGAAACTGCCCCGATGCATGCATGAACAGGCTGACGATCAGGGCCGCCGGCCGAGAGCGCGCCGCGAAGTTGATGTTGATGCCCGCGAACAGGGCGGAGAATACCTCCTCCGGGCTCACCTTGCGAGACCGGCGCATCTCCATCAGGAGGAGGGAGAAGTCGTCATTGTATCGCTGAAGTATGCCGGCCCATTACTTCAGATCATCCGGACGATCGATGCTGCTGCCGAACGAGAGCTGGTGACAAAAATTGATCGCATCGGAGGTCGTAACGGAATTTTTCTTTGGCACACCCCCGCTCGAGCCCACCTTCGAGACAGCGGCGATCGGCGCCGTTCGAGATGTGCCGACTCGATGATGCAGCTTCCGGGACAGGTTTTCTCGGATGGGATACATGAGATCGCTGTCTTCTATTGAAATTCTGAAAGATCTTAACTGCATTGGCAGTTGGATTTTATAACTGACTTAACGTTTAAATGCCTAATCCGGCAGCCGATAGCTGGCCTGCGATTGACAGAATGTAAATCCGATGTCAAGAGTTTGACCCGATATCCGATCCTGTAGCACCGATTAAATCGCTGTCGGTGCGGAATGCCACCAGTCGCGCGAGGCATGCCGGATCGCGTCCAGTTCTGGGCTGGTATGCGCCGGTCGGGAGCGCAGCGTTCAGCGCAGCAGAGGTCGATCCGTTCTAACCGGAACGCAGCGAAGGCTCCCGGGCGAACGGCCGAGCAACGGCTCCCATGGTCGCATCGATCCCGTAGCTTTCTCGAGCATCGGGATCGGCGTTACGGCGCGCAGGCATGGCATCAAGTGTGATTCCAGAAATCGGCAATTCTGGAACTATGCTTTTGAGCGCTGAAATTTTGCCTTCGCTCAATAATGATGATCCAGTGAGATTTTTCCGCCCCCGAGATCGCACACCTGGGAAGAAGCGGACGGCTTCAGAGAAAACACATGCCCGGAATCGTATTTCGCCTCCACCCGATCGCCGGATGCAGAGGAAAGACTCACATTGGACAGAATGATCACAATGTTCGGCCTCAGCTCGGCCTCGGCGCGCAGATCGTCTTGATATCTGTTCCGCTCCTTGCCGAACCGGGACACTTGCGCAGGGGTCATGTAGACGGCGAAGCCATACACGGCATGGTGCTCCGTGGGCTGAGCGATGTCGCCGTGGCCGAACCGCAAGCGCAGCGCGCGGCGCGCCAGCCTTTGGTTGGCCAGGCGCCAGAGCGGCCGCTTGGCCCCGGCGAAGTGCAGGCGCCATACGGGGCCGGGCTTTCGTCCCTCAGCTCGGCCATAGCGGAAGTAATGCCATAACGGATCTGCTCCATCCGCGACGACATCCGGGTTGTTCTCCAGATACCAAGCCCGATCAAAGGACGGGTGCGGCTCCGCTCCCATTGCAATGCCGTGAGTCTGATAATGCTCCGTCGGGTCACCCGGCACGGATCCGACCTGGCTCAGGTAATATTCCGTATCGAAGACTGCACAGGGGTTTCTCTTTTCTCCAGCGCCGATGCGAAGAAAATGTCCGTGCGGATCGAGACCGCTTTCCTTGACATCTGGATAGGAGTCGGTATAGTATTTTTCATCAAACAATTGAAATCTATTTTGTTTCTTAAAGAACATCCCCGACTCCCGCATACGAAAATTTGCCTACCTCATTGATTTCGGCGCCACTCCGCCTCGATAATAGCGAAGCCGGAAGATGACAACAACCCGCCCGGATTCATCCGGCCGACGTTGTGCAGAGGGCGCCGAAGCAATGGCCCGAGCCCGGAAGGAATAGCCGGCTCAGAGCCTGCCAGCGGTCGCACCGGCCGGCGATACGTCCGTCGTCACGATCAACGAGATCCTGCAGGAGAAGGGACCGAACGCCTCCTTGCTCCTCGTCAAAATCGACATCGAGGGCTTCGAGAGCGAGCTGTTCGCGTCCAACACGGAATGGGTCGACAAGGCGTTCGCGATCATCATCGAGATCCACGATGATCGACTGCCCGGCCAGCACAGCAGCCGCGCGATGCAGCGAGCCCTGTTCGGCCAGGGTGGCTACCGCATTTCCACCCTCAGGTTGTCGCACCTGCCAGGGCGGCACCGCCGCGCCGGCGTCGGGCGCTTCTGCCGACGAACGTCCCCCGAGGCCACGCGGGTGATCTCAGCGGACCACGCCTACCGCGCGTCGAATTCGGTCACGTCGAAGCACAGGTTGATCGGCCCGCCTTGCTGGGGCTGAATTCGGGCGAGCTCGTAAGAGCGGCCACGCTCGCGCGTGAACCCCTTCTCGATCGGGCGCGCGCCGGGAAAGTGTCTGGCCATCCAGTCGCGCTGCGCGCGGGCGGATTCGGATGCGGTCCTCGCACCCCTGACGACCAAGGCCGTGGCGCAGCTCAGACCGTCGCCCGAATAGCCGATCTGGCTGCCGGCGCTCTGAGCCAGCGCCGGCAACGCAGGGAGCAGAGCCAGCGCGGCCAATGCCCAGCGGCAGCGCCCGTCACGCATCGTCGCTGTGATCCAGGACCTTGCCATAGACAGCCTTCTCGTAGGCATTGCCTTCTTCGTTCGAGGGATCGCCGCTGACCGCGTCGTCGACACCGTCCTGCGCGTCCGCCCAATGCGTCAGCTCATGCAGGAGCGTCACGCCCAACAGATAGACGCGCTTGCCTTTGGTCGTCTTCACGAGGCCCCCGCCGGCCTCGAACTGCTCCACCAAGGCCTTGTCGACGCGCAGAACGTTGCTTCCCCAACTGTAGCAGCCAAAGGACTTCTTGCCGGCGCATATCAGGTTGTCGACGACCTGGATGGTCGGTTGATTGCCCCATTTCAGCGCTTTCTTGATTGTCGCGCCCGATGTCTTCCCGGACAGTTTCTGAACGGCGCTGACGATCGCGTTGACGTTCGCGACTTCCGGCATGTTGATGCGCACGTAGTAATGCAGCTTCGGAAAAGCTTTGATGGTCTGCTCGTCCATGGTCATGGGCAGCCTCCCTTGAGTTGCGCAGGCTTTGCGCATCTCCGATTCGGAAACTACTGCGGGGATTTCTAAACTTTGGTGCGTCGTCGCACAAGCGGCGACACGCCGACTGTCTTTGCAGCGGAGATGACAAGCTCTTCCAATCGCAGCGATCTTCTGCGCGGGCTGTAAATCTTGTCCGGATTCTTCGCTCCGCGCCACTCCTGCGGGCATCCGGGACCGGGGGTGGCAATAGTCTCTCGACGATTGTCGACTTCGATATCGACGCTCGGAGCCTGCTCGAGCGCCTGATGTCAGGCCGGGTTGTCGAGGGCGTTGGCGACCATGAGGCTGGCACCGCAGGCGAGGCGACCGGCGCGCTCGCGGTCTCGGCCAAGCCCGCGCGGCGCCTGAGCGAAGGCGACATCCGCCATCCCGAAGGGATCACCCGGATGTCGTATGATACCGCGTCCGGTTGATCGGACCGGACGCGGTATCAGCAAGCCCGCGCGGCGCTTGAGCGAAGGCGACATCCGCCATCCCGAAGGGATCACCCGGATGTCGTATGAGCCAGCCGAAGGTCTGCTCAGCGACCCGGCGCCGCTCCAGCACGAGGAAGCCCTTCCGATCTGGGTCCGTCTCGACGACGCGGTGACGCATGCCGTGAAGGTTGCGGTAGGGCGGCTGCAAATCCGGGGGCTGCAAGCCCGCCGCGCTCGGCTTCCGGACCGGCGTCGGCCTCGGCCTGGCGGCGGGCGCGCTACGAATCGCCGTCGAAGATCGGGCCGTGGGACGAGAGCGCGCGCATCTCCGGCAGGTGCCGCAGCGTCTCGCCCGGCCCGTAGCCGCACACCGTGCAGAACCACGCGAACCGGTGATGCGCCTGGAAGCGATGACGCCGGCCGCCCTGGGTCTCGGCGACGCCCGGCGGCGTGAAGAGCGCCATCGCGGCATCGGCCGCCGCGTAGAAGTGCTGGCGCGTCGGCCGCTCGCCGGTCTCGGCACAGTCGTCGGCCGCGTACCGGTCGCCGCCCTGCAGGCCCGGCTCCCAGGCAAAACCCCAGGCATCGCAGATCGCCCGGGCGACTTCATCGCGTGTCGGCATGCGGCCCGCCCTCCTTAGAGCCTTCCGGCCATGCTGGCCTCGCGCAATCTGAGCGCAGGGCTGCGCTCCCACTTCTGATTGACGTCAAGTTTCTCCGCATTTCCGCGCCCTGGCGGTCACGAAGCTGCGACCGCCGCGGTCCTCCCATGAGCGCCGACCATCCTGGCGAAGGACCGGACGTGTCCGTCTCGCTTGACAATGTTCCTGTTTTGTGCTCATGTGCCCGCACCTGCCGCCCGGCACCGAACGGTGTCTCACGGGGGCCTGCACCGGGGACCGACCGGAGCGGGCGCGGACGGCGGGGCGGTGCCCGCGTCGCCGGCCTCGGATCCGGCCGGCGCCCCGGGCGGCGTGCCGACGCAAGGTCGGCTCGGACAGGGGCGAGCGGCGGGCTGAGGAAATGCTCCCGCCCCGACCCCGGCCTGGGCGACCGCCAGAGTCTCGCCGGCCCGACCCACTACGAGGCGGGCCTCGCGCCGAACGGGCGTATGTCAGCGTGCACGGGGCTCAGTCCTGATCCAGGACCCGGACCCGGCCAGCGGCAGTCAGCGAGGTCGGATCACGCCGGGACAGACACCGCGACGACAAGACGGATGGGACACCGAGCGATCGGCCCTCATCCGCGGGACGCCGGGGAGCCGGCTTTGCAACGTTGCGTTCAGGGCTCCGCGGCGTCCCGCGTCACCCCGACCGCGCCAGCCATGCCCCCGGCGGACAATCCGCGCGGGGCCGAAGGCGCGTGCGCATCTCCGATACGGGACCCCGACTTCTGGATACGCGTAGGACCCGCGACAGGCCCCCGCTCCCGTTCGGGAGAGGGTTGAGGTGAGGGATGAGAACTCGACGGAGGGGGCGCGACGGTGAAGCGGATCGATCAACGCCTCATCCTGACAATTCTCGACCCTCACCCTGTCCCTCTCCCGACGGATCTCGGGCCTGCCCGAGATCCGCACCCCGATGCCCAAGTCGGGCAGGCCCGACTTGGGTGGAGAGGGAACCCGCGCCTCGTCCTGCACCGTCGCTCCATCTCCCGCACAGGGGAGCGGGAACGGATCCCGGGCAGGCCTGCATCCCGTGGGGCAGGGCGCGCCGGCCCCGCGGCCTCAGCCCGCCGCGTCGGCTTCCTTCTTCTCCTCGACCTCCGGCGCGACCTGGCCGAAATTGAGCGCGGCCACCAGCGCCACCCCGCCGAAGACGTTGCCGAGGAGCGTCGGCAGGAAGAAGCGCCAGAGATAGTCGTGGAGCGAGGCCGCCCCCGTCACCACGAGGTAGAAGGCCTCGACCGAGCCGGCCACCACATGGGCGAGGCCGCACAGGGCCACCAGCCAGGTCATCAGCAGGATGACGAAGGTCGCCGCCGCGCCGGTCGCCGGCAGGATCCAGACCATCAGGGCGATGATCCAGCCCGCGAAGACCGCCTTCACCACCGTCGCCCAGAAGCCGAAGGCGATGGTCTGGTGGCTGATCTCGGCGAAGGCGCGCTGGATCTCCGGCGGGAAGGCGCCGGAATGGGCGATCACCGCGGCGATGGCCGCGGTCGCCAGGATGTTCCCGGCGAGCACGATGGCCCAGAGCCGGGCGAGGCGCCACGCCGCCTTCAGGGTCCGGTCGTGCAGGAGCGGCAGGACCGGCGTGATGGTGTTCTCGGTGAACAATTGCTGGCGCCCGAGCACCACCACGAGGAAGCCCACCGCGTAGCCCATCCGCACCAGCACCTCGGCCCATTCCTCGGCCGGCAGGTAGCGCTTGAGGACGCCCGGCACGATCAGCGACAGGGCGATGCTGAGCCCCGCCGCGAAGGCGGAGAGGAACAGGGCGGCCCCGTGCCGGCGCAACTCCTCATTGCCGGTGCGGCGGATGACCTCGTGCAGCACGAAGGCGTCCGGCCGCCCGATCGAGCGGACGATCGCTTCGAGCTCCTCGCGCTCCTCGTCGTCGTCCTGCCGCTCCGCCATGGCCGGACCTCAGGCGGAGAGTTCGGCGACCAGCGCCTCGATCTCGGCCCGGGCGCCGGCGAGGGCCGCCGCGTCCTGGCCGCGGACCACGATGCGGTTCTCGAAGCCCGATTGCGTCATCGAGGGGTAGGAGCCGATCGAGAGGGCGGGATGGCGCTTCGCGATCTCCGCGAGCGGGGTGGCGTAGGTGCCCTCTGGCAGGTTCCGGGCGAGGATCGTCTCGGACAGGATCGGCGCGCCGCGGGCGAGGCCGGGGCCGATCTGGTCGAGCATCGCCTGCATGATCGCGGGCACGCCCGCCATGACGAAGACGTTGCCGATGTGGAAGCCCGGCGCCTTCGAGATCGGGTTGGGGATCAGCGCCGCCCCGTCCGGGATGCGGGCCATGCGCAGCCGCGCCGCGTTGAGATCCTCGGGCTTGTGCCGCTCCAGCAGCATGGCCTTGGCGCGCGGGTCCACGTCGATGCCGACGCCGAAGGCCTTGGCCACGCAATCGGCCGTGATGTCGTCGTGGGTCGGGCCGATGCCGCCGGTGGTGAACAGGTAGGTGTGGCGGGCGCGCAAGCTGTTCACCGCCTCGACGATCGCCGCCTCCACGTCCGGCACGATGCGCACCTCGCGCAAGCCGATGCCGATGGCGGTGAGGTAGTCGGCGATGGTGCCGATGTTCTTGTCCTTGGTCCGCCCGGACAGGATCTCGTCGCCGATGACGAGGATGGCGGCGGTGACGTCGGCGGTCGTGTCGGTGCTCATGCGGGGCCTGTCCGGAGGTGCTCGGGCGCAGATAGCGCGGGGCCGATGCGGCGCCACGCCTTCCGCGGGCGCCGCTCTCTCCGTAAGCCGGGAGCCATGGAGTTTCCACATCCCCTGGTCGAGGGCCGCCTGCTGCGGCGCTACAAGCGCTTCCTCGCCGACATCGCCCTGCCCGACGGCTCCGAGATCACGGCCCATTGCGCCAATCCCGGCGCGATGCTCGGGCTCGCCGCGCCCGGCGCCCGCGTGCTGCTCTCCGTCTCGGACAACCCGGCGCGCAAGCTGCGCCATTCCTGGGAGCTGGTGGAGGCCGCGCTGCCCGGCGGCCCGCAATGGGTCGGCATCAACACGCTGCGGCCGAACGCCCTCGTGGCCGAGGCCTTCCGCGGCGGCATCCTGGCGCCGCTCTCCGGCTATGACGCGCTGCGGCCCGAGGTGCGCTACGGCGCGGCGAGCCGGGTCGACTTCCTGGCCAGCGGCCCCGGCCTGCCGCCCTGCCACGTGGAGGTGAAGAACTGCCACCTGATGCGGCAGCCTCGCCTCGCCGAGTTCCCGGACTGCGTCGCCGCCCGCAGCGCCCGCCACATGCGCGAGCTCGCCGCGGTGGTGGAGGCGGGCGGGCGGGCCGTGGTGATCGTGGTGGTGCAGATGGACGCGGACGCCTTCGACGTCGCCCGCGACCTCGATCCGGCCTTCGACGCCGCCTTCCGCGAGGCCCGCGCCCGCGGCGTCGAGGCGCATGCCTATCGCTGCGCGGTCGGCCCCGGGGGCGTGCGGATCGCGCAGGAAATCCCGGTGGTCACGCCGCCCTGATATCGGCTCAGGCCCGCTCGAAGATGAGGTTCAGCCGGGTGCGGGTGCGCTCGCGGTAGCCGTGGCTCTCCAGCAGCTTCGGCAGGTCGAGCTGCCACTGGTCGACGCCGTTCTCCACCAGGATCAGGCCGGGCCGCAGGCTCTCGGGCGCCTCGCGGAAGAAGGGCTCCAGGATCAGGTCCTCGGCGCCCTCCACGTCGAGCTTGACCGCGTCGATGCGGGTCAGGCCCTCGCTGCGCACGAGATCGAGCAGCGTCACCGCCGGCACCCGGATCTGCGCGCCCTCGTTGGTGCCCACGATCTTCAGGCTCGATTCGCCGCGGTTGCGCGGGTCCACGAACAGGGTCAGCTCGCCCGCCTTGTCGGCCACCGCGCAGGCCACCGCCTTCACCGTGTGGAACGGGTTGAGGGCGATGTTGTAGCTCAGCCGGTCGAACACGTCGGGCTGCGGCTCCACCGCGACGATGCGGGCGGAGGGCCCGGCGAAGGCCGCCACGAACAGGGAATAGGCGCCGATATTCGCGCCGATATCGATGAAGGTGCAGCCGGGCGCAAGCCGCTCCTTCAGGATCGCGCGCTCGATGGGATCGAAGAACTGCGGGGTGAAGAGTACCTTCTTCTCGCAGTTGTTGTTGTAGGGGTGGAGCCGCATGCGGGCGCCGTAGCGCTCCACGTCGAGGGGCCGGCCGCGCAGGAGCGAGATGCCGAGGCGGCGCAGGAACAGGGCGAGGCGGCGCCCGTGCCAGGATTCGGCCGGGATGCTGCCGGTGCGCCGGGTGATCGCCGCGACGAGGCCGGCGGGGGCGAAGGTGCCGTAGGGCGGAACATCTGTCATTGCGGGCCGCGTGATGACAGCCGGACCCGCCGCCTGCAAGCGCGGGCATTGCCCGGCGGCATGCTCGGCGGCATGGCTCGCCATTGCTTGGCGGTGCTTGCGCGGTCTAAGCGGAGGGTGGGAGCGAGGAGACGCGGCCAGGATGCAGAGCTTCGATTCGGACGGCGTGCGGATCGCCTATATCGACGTCGCCCCCCAGGGCGGCTCGGGCGATCCGATCCTGCTCATCCACGGTTTCGCCTCGAACCACGCGGTGAACTGGGTCAACACGCTCTGGGTCCGCACCCTGGCCCAGGCCGGCTACCGGGTGATCGCCCTCGACAACCGCGGCCACGGCGAGAGCGAGAAGCTCTACGACCCCGCCCTCTACAGCTCGGAAGCGATGGCGGGCGACGCGGTGCGCCTCCTCGACCATCTCGGCATCGCGCGGGCCGACGTGATGGGCTACTCGATGGGCGGCCGCATCACCGCCCACCTCGCCCTCGACCACCGCGACCGCCTGCGCTCGGCGTTGATCGGCGGGCTCGGCATGCATCTCGTCGAGGGCCGCGGCCTGCCCGCCGGCATCGCCGAGGCCCTGGAGGCGCCCGCCGGAACGCCCGCGCCCAACCCGACGGCGGCCGCTTTCCGCACCTTCGCCGAGCAGACCCGCAGCGACCTGCGCGCGCTCGCCGCCTGCATGCGCGGCTCGCGCCAGACCCTGTCGCGGGGCGAGATCGCCCAGATCGAGCTGCCGGTCCTCGTCACGGTCGGCACCCTCGACACGGTGGCGGGGTCCGGCCCGCAGCTCGCCGCCCTGATGCCGAACGCCCGCGCCCTCGAGATCCCGGGCCGCGACCACAGCACGGCGGTCGGCGCCCGGGAGCACCGCGAGGGCGTGCTCGCCTTCCTCGCCGCCCGGCCCTGACCGCGCGGGGCGCATGAGACCAGACGGCGATGAAGGCGCTCATCGCCGTCAGCCCGTGCGACTGCACGGCGGCGGTCGTCCGCCGGGCGCCTTGTCCCGGCCAAGGGGCGGGATCGAGGCACATTGGTCGTAGAGGGCCGTCCCGCCCTCTTGAAAAAGTTTTGGCATGCCATACACCAAGCGTCGCTGTTTGCGATGCCTGGATGGAGGGATGCGATGCCGAAGCCCGTCCTTGAGGATCGTCCGATCTGGCCGGTCGTCCCGGCCGAGGCGCCGCGCGAGGTGGCGCAGGACGAGCCGGACACGAACGAGGCGCCGTCCCGGGACGAGGCCGCGCCGGAGATCCGGATCTCCGCCGACAGTTTCGAGGGCTTCGGCTCGTTCTCGAGCTGAGGCGGGCGTGGCCGACGAGCCGGAGCGCCCGCCGCCCACGCAAGAGGCCGCTCCGGCCTTCGCCGTGCGCGTCCGCCCGAAATTCCGCGAGGTCGCCCTGCCGCCGGGGCCCGCGCCCCTCGACCGCGGGGCGGACGCGGATTCCAGGACTCGGGACGAGGCCGGGCCCGGACGCCGCACCGGAGCTGCCCGATTGCAACGCGATCGGAGGCGGCTCTAGAGCGCGCTCCGCCGAAGTGGACACCGGTTCGACGAAAGAGAGCGCGTCAAAACAAAGACTTAGAGCCGATCTCGATTGCAACGCGATCGGGAACGGCTCTAGGATCCCGCTGGATGCCGTCGCGCGGTGGAGCCGGTACGGCAGGGGAGGCGCCGCATGAGAAGGCCTGAGATCGCGTCCCGGCTCGGCCAGGGGAGCCGCGCGCAGGCCGTCGCGGCGACGGATCAGGCGCTCCGATTCGCGATCTGCGACCCCGACCTCATGCGCAGGATCCGCCTCGCCTGCGCCGATGCCCTGCGGGTCGATCTCCTGTCGGACCACCAGCTCGTCGCGTACTACCTCAAGCTGCAGGACGGCACGCGCCCCTTCGCCGGGTTCGAGGGCTTCGGCGCGCCGAGCGCCTTCCATGCCAGGCTGCCGGCCCAGGCCGCGCAGCATCATGCCGTGGCGAGCCACGCCGCGCAGCATCCGGCCGCGAAGGACGCGATCACGCAGAAGCAGCTCAAGCAGATCTTCCCCAGGGCGGCCGACGATTATCTCGACCGGGTGGCGCGCGACCTCAACAGGGACCTGCCGCGCTACAAGCTCGACAGCCGGTTGCGGCGGGCCCATTTCTTCGCGCAGCTCCGGGAGGAAAGCGGGCCGGGGCTCGAGGCGACGGTCGAGAACCTGTCCTACAGTCCCGAGGGGCTGAAGCTGTTCCACTACTACAAGATCCACAAGGACGAGGCCGTCGAGGACGGCTACGAGCGCGATCCCAAGACGCGCCGGATCACCCGCGCCGCCGATCAGGAGGAGATCGCCAACAAGGCCTATGCCGGGCGGAACGGCAACGGCAGCATCGAGAGCGAGGATGGCTGGACCTTCCGGGGCCGGGGCCTGATCCAGGTCACGGGGCGGGGAAACTACGCGCAGATCACGCGGCAATACGCGGTGCTGTATGTCGAGGAGTCCGGAAACACCGCGCACTACATCAGCTTCGTGGCCAAGCCGGATCTGGTCTGCGAGTTCCCCTACAGCCTGCGGTCGGCGGTCTGCTATTGGACGCAGCACAAGCTTCATCTTCTGGCGGACAAGGGCCATGCCGATGATGACGTCGACCGGATCACGCGTGTCATCAACAGCGCCACCAAGAGCTACAAGGCGCGCTGCGAGCACTTCAAGGCGGCCTACAGCGCCTTCGGGTAGGACGATCCTCGCCGCCGCGGCCCTGCTCCTTTTGTCCGCCGCGGCCGCTTCCGCCGCGGAAGGCGGTGCGGCGGGCTCCCTCTGCCAGGGCGACGAGGACGTCCTGTTCTCGTGCGCGCTCGGCGGCCGGGTGGCGTCGCTCTGCGCCACGCTGAAGCAGGAGACGATCGAGCGGATCACCTACCGCTACGGCACCAGGGCGCGCATCGAGATCAGCTATGCGGCCGAGAGCGGCAACGGAAACCGCTTCAAGGGCACCGTCGCCCCGGCCAGCCCGCGCGCCCTGATCCGGCAGGTCTGGTTCGATCGCGGCCCGTTCCGCTACCTGCTGACCGAATGCCTCGGCGGCGATTGCGTGCGGCCCGCCGGACTGGCCGTGCTGCGCGGCGACAGGGTCGTGAAGAACGGCGGCTGCACCGGGCCGGGGAACGACCGTGCGTGGTTCTCCGACAAGCTGGTCGACTTCAAGTCCGCCGTCGCCGACAGCCGGTCGAAGACTGAGCTGCTGGTGATCGAGGACGCGGACAACATGCCGGAGAAGCTCTACTGACCGGCTTCCCGATCGATCGGATCGGTTGCCCCGGGGCGTCCCCTCCCCCTTGCGGGGAGGAGAGGGGGAATCCGCGGACGGACCGGCCCGTTCGCCGATCCGACCTCCACTTCGGCGGAGAGCCTCAATGCGCCACGACGCGCCGGGTCGGCACGATGTCGTTGGCGATGACCTCGCCGAAGGGGCCGTTGTTGCGGGCGGTAGGCGCGTCGCCGTTGCCGGTGGTGGCGCGCAAGGGCAGCTTCGGGAAGACGAGCTCGGCGAAGCGGTAGGCCTCCTCCAGGTGCGGGTAGCCGGAGAGGATGAAGCGGTCGATGCCGAGGTCGATATACTCCTTCATCCGGTCGGCGACCTGATCCGCCGAGCCGACGAGGGCGGTGCCCGCGCCGCCGCGCACCAGGCCGACCCCGGCCCAGAGGTTCGGCGAGACGACGAGCTTGTCGCGGCGTCCGCCATGCAGCGCCATCATCCGGTTCTGGCCGACCGAGTCCTGGCGCTTCAGGGTCGCCTGGGCCTGGGCGATGGTGGCGTCGTCGAGGCGCGAGATCAGGCGCTCGGCCGCCTCCCAGGCCTCGGATTCGGTCTCGCGCACGATGACGTGCAGGCGGATGCCGTAGGAGAAGGTCTTGCCCTTCTTCTCGGCCGCCTCCCGGGCGAGGGCGATCTTCTCGGCGACGCCGGCCGGCGGCTCGCCCCAGGTGAGGTAGACGTCGCAATGCTCGGCCGCGACCGCGATCCCCGCGGGCGAGGAGCCGCCGAAATAGAGCGGCGGGTAGGGCGACTGCACCGGCGGGAAGATCAGGCGGCCGTTCTCGGCGCGCAGATGGGCCCCCTCGTAGCTCACCGTGTCGCCGGCGAGCAGGCCGCGCCAGATCGTCAGGAACTCGTCGGTGACGGCGTAGCGCGCGTCGTGGTCGAGGAAGACGCCGTCGCCGCGCAGCTCGACGGGGTCGCCCCCGGTGACCACGTTGATGAGGAGGCGCCCGCCGGAGATCCGGTCGAGGGTCGAGGCCATGCGGGCGGCGGCCGAGGGCTCCATCAGGCCGGGGCGCACGGCGACGAGGAAGCGCAGGCGCTTGGTCAGGGGTGCCAGCGCCGAGGCGACGATCCAGGAATCCTCGCAGGAGCGCCCGGTCGGCAGCAGCACGCCGTAATAGCCGAGATCGTCCGAGGCTTGGGCGATCTGGCGGAGATAGTCGAGGGAGACGGCCCGCGCGCCCTCCGCGGCGCCGAGATAGCGGCCGTCGCCGTGGGTCGGCAGGAACCAGAGGACGTCGGTGCGCCCGTCGGTCTGTTGGGTCATGGATCGGCTCCGAGGCTCAGGCGGTCTGCTCGCCGAGCAGGTGTTCGAGGATGCGGCCTTCGAGGGCCGCGAGGTCGGGGTCGCCGCGGCGGCGCGGCCGGGGCACGTCGACCCGCACGTCGAGGGCGACGCGGCCGTGATCGACCACGAGGATGCGGTCGGCGAGCGCCACCGCCTCCGCCACGTCGTGGGTGACGAGGAGCGCGGTGAAGCCCTGCTGCTGCCAGATCCGCTCGATCAGCCCCTGCATGCCGATGCGGGTCAGCGCATCGAGCGCGCCGAGCGGCTCGTCGAGGGCGAGGAGCCCCGGGCCGCTGACGAGGGCGCGGGCCAGCGCCACACGCTGGCGCTGGCCGCCCGAGAGCGTCGCCGGCCATTGCCCGGCCTTGTCGGCGAGGCCCACCTCGGCGAGGGCCGCCAGGGCGCGGTCCCGCCGCTCGGCCCGCGAGCCGAGGCCGGTCAGGCCTACCGCGACGTTGTCGACGACGCGCGCCCAGGGCAGCAGGCGCGGGTCCTGGAACATGATGCGCTTCGAGGGCGCGTTCCGCCGGCTGGCAGCCTCCGGCGCCTCCAGCCCGATGCGTCCGCCCGACGGCGTCTCCAGGCCGAGGATGAGCCGCAGCAGGGTGCTCTTGCCGCAGCCCGAGCGCCCGACCACCGCGGTGAACTGGCCCGCCGGGATGTGCAGGTCGAGCCCGTCGATCACGCTGTGGCCGTCGAAATCCTTGCGCAGGTCGCGCACGGTGACGGCGATGCCGCGCGCCGCGCCCTTCGGGCGGGTGGCGGCCCCGGCACGGTCCCGCACGGGCTCGGATTTGCTATCGGCATCCGCGTGCCGGGCGCGGTCGAGTCCCGGGAGATCGGGGCGGAGGGCGTCGAGCAGCATCGTCACGCGGTCCTGTAGGCGGGGTTCCAGGAGAGGGTGACGCGCTCGAGCTGGCGCGTCAGGGCGTCGGCAAGCTTGCCCAGCAGCGCGTAGATCAGGATCGCCAGCACCACGACGTCGACCAGCATGAACTCGCGCGCCTGCATGGCCATGTAGCCGAGGCCGGATGAGGCCGAGATCGTCTCGGCGACGATCAGGGTCAGCCACATGATGCCGAGGCCGTAGCGGAGGCCGACGAAGATCGAGGGCAGGGCGCCCGGCAGAACCACGCGGCGGAACAGCTCGAAGCGCGACATGCCGTAGACGCGGCCCATCTCGACGAGGCCGGGATCGACCGAGCGGATGCCGTGCAGCGTGTTGGCGTAGATCGGGAAGAACACGCCGAGCGCCACGAGGAAGAGCTTCGCCTCCTCGCCGATGCCGAACCACAGGATCACCAGCGGGATCAGCGAGAGGTGCGGGATGTTGCGGATCATCTGCACGCTGGTGTCGGTGAGCCGCTCGGAGATCCGCGAGAGCCCGTTGGCGAGGCCGAGCGTGAAGCCGATGCCGCCGCCGATGGCGAAGCCCGCCAGCGCCCGCAGCGCGCTCACCCCGAGATTGGTCCAGAGCTCGCCGGTGCTGGCCGCGGCGAGGCCGGCCCGCGCCACGTCGAGGGGCGCTGGCATGAAGCGGTTGGAGACGAGCCCGGCGGTGACCGCGGCCTGCCAGCCGGCGAGCAGCGCCACCGGCAGCAGCCAGGGGGTGAGGCGCCGGTTCACCTGGTCGAGAAGGGGATGTGCGATCGCGGTTCAGCCGTTGCGTGCGGGAGGCGTCCAGACCGCGTCGGAGACGCGGATGGGCCTCGGGATGAGCTTGAGGGCGTGGAAGCTGTCGGCGATGCGCTGCTGCTCGGCCACCGCCTCGGCGTCGAGGGGCGCGACGCCGTAGGATTGCCGCTCCAGCGCCACCGCGAGGACGGGAGCGGGGATGCCGACCGAGGGGGCGAGCTCGGCCGCCACCGCTGCCGTGTTGTCCTTCGCCCAGGCGTCGATGCCGGCGATCGCGTCGAGGACCGCGACGACGAGGCCGGGTGCGGTCTCGGTGAGGGTGCGGCTCGCGAGGTAGAACTGCCGGTTCGGGGCCAGGCCCTCGGCGGTGGTGAGCGTGCGCGCGCCCGTCGCCCGCTCGGCGGCGGCTTGGTAGGGGTCCCAGATCACCCAGGCATCGACCGAGCCGCGCAGGAAGGCGGCGTTGGCGTCGGCGGGGGCCAGGAAGGCGGTGGTGACGGCCTCGTAGGGCACGCCCGCCTTCTCGAGGGCCCGCAGCAGCAGGGCGTGCACGTTCGAGCCCTTGTTGAGCGCGATCGTCTTGCCCCTCAGATCCGCCACGGTGCGGATCGGGCTGTCCTTCGGCACCAGGATCGCCTCGCCCCGGGGCGCGGGCGGCTCGGCCGCGACGTAGCGCAGCTCGGGGCTCGCGGCCTGGGCGAAGATCGGCGGCGCCTCGCCGGCCGAGCCGAAATCGATGGCGCCCGCATTCAGCGCCTCGAGCAGCGGCGGCCCGGAGGGGAATTCCGACCACGTCACCGCGACGCCCTGGCCGGCGAGCGCCTTCTCCAGGCTGCCGCGGCTCTTCAGGAGCACCAGGGTGCCGTATTTCTGGTAGCCGATGCGCAGCGTCTTCGGGGCCGCCCGCACGGGCCTGGTGCCGAGCCAGGTCGCGAGGCCGAGGCCCGCGGCGAGCAGGGTGCGGCGGCTCGTGGGGGCGGAGGCGGCGCGCGCGGCGGCGCGAGAGGGCAAGCGGGTCGTCATCGATCGTCAGCCGTTGCGTGCGGGAGCCGCCCAGACCGCATCGGCGATGCGGATGGGCTTCGGGATGAGCTTGAGGGCGTGGAAGCGGTCGGCGACGCTCTGCTGCTCGGCGATCACCTGCGGCGTCAGCGGACCGATCCGGTAATTGGCGCGGTCGACGGCGCGGCGCGTCGCGGCGAGCGGCACGCCGGTGCCCTTCGAGAGGATCGCCGCGACCTCGCCGCGGTTGGCCTCGGCCCAGCGCGCGACGCCGTCGAGCACGTCGAGGGCGGCGGCGAGCACCTCGGGCCGCGCCTCCGCGAAGCCGCGATGGGCCAGGAAGAAGGTGTTCGGGCGCGCGATGTCGGTGGCCGAGCTGAGGACCCGCACGCCCTCGCCGCCTTCCGCGATGGCGAGGTAGGGATCCCAGATCGACCAGGCGTCGAAGCTGCCGCGGGCGAAGGCGGCGGCCGCGTCGGCGGGCGCCAGGATCACCGGATCGATGTCGCCGTAGGTGAGCCCGGCCTTCTCCAGGGTCGCCACCAGGAGGTTGTGCGCGCTCGTCCCCTTGGCGAAGGCGACGCGCTTGCCCTTGAGCTCGGCGATGGTCCGGATCGGCGAGCCCTTGGGCAGCAGGATGCCCGAGCCCGTGCCGGCCCCTTCCTGGGCGGCGGCGTAGACGAGGCTGGCGCCCGCGGCCTGGGCGAAGACCGGCGGCGCGTCGCCGGTCTGGCCGAGATCGATCCCGCCGAGGCCGAGCGCCTCGAGGAGCGGCGGTCCGAGTGAGAACTCCACCCATTTCACGGTGTGGCCGAGGGCCTTCAGCCGCGCCTCGATCACGCCCTGCTGCTTGGCGATGACCAGGATGCCGTTCTTCTGGTAGCCGATGCGCAGGACGCCCGGCTCGGCGGCGCGGGCCGGCCGGATCGCCGCGAGGCCGAAGGGCAGGCCCGCGGCGAGGGCGCCCGCGAGGAGCGCGCGCCGGTGGAACCTGCCCGTCACCGCGAGCCCGCCGCGACGCGCGCCGTCGGCTCGTGGCGGATGCCGGGCAGGCTCCCGCGGGTGGCGAGCGCCGCGAGCTCGGCGCCGGCCTGGGCGGCGCGCTCGCGCAGGGCGGCATCGCTCACCGCGTAGTCGGTGAAGTCGGAATCCGAGCCGTAGACGGTGGTCGGCACCTGCAGCGCGTTGAAGAAGCCGAAGAGCGGGCGGAACGCATGCTCCACCACCAGGGCGTGGCGGGGGCCGCCCCCGGTCGCCGCGATCGCCACGGGCTTGTTGGCGAGCGCCGTCGGCGGGATCAGGTCGAACAGGTGCTTGAACAGGCCGGTATAGCTGCCCTTGTAGACCGGCGAGCCGACGATCAGCGCGTCGGCCTCCTCGATCGCCTCGATCACCCGGCGGGCGGGCAGCGGCAGCGCGTCCCGGCTCCAGGCGGCGCCGAGGCCGGTGCCGACATCGACGAGGTCGTAGAGGCGCAGGTCGAGGGGCGCGCGCGCCGCCGCCGCCTCCGCCACCGCCTCGACCAGGACCCGGGTCTTGGAGGGGCGCTGCAGGTTGGCGCTGAAGGCGACGAGTCTCGGTCGTGTCATCGCGTGTCCGTTCCGGTTGTTGGCGCGAGGAGGCGGACCGCGCAGGTCATCGCCGCGACGCGGTCTCGATGGCTAAAGGCTGCGGGAGAGGCCGCGCGCGGTCAATGAAACGTTCTTATAAAAGGACTCGACCGCAGAGATGATCGTGTCCTTCCCGCGGGGCGGGAGGAGAAGATCTCTGCGAATGACCGATCAGGCCGCTGCGACGGCCTCTTCTGCCGGAGCGCGACGCGGTGCACGCGTTCGATTTACGGAACGCGCGCCGCGAATGCTGTCCTGCGGGGCAGAATCATCTGCCGCCGGGCCGCCCGGACAGCGCCGTGGGGAGAGTTTTGCCGCGCCGCCACATCCGCGGGGGAACGATCTTGCCGGAGTCGGTAGAAGAAGATGTTCCTCTTCCTTTGACGGGCGGGCTGGCCTTCGGAATACTTGCCTCGACGGATTCGGGCCGCCCCTGCCGGTGCCCGCCGCATCGAAACCCCAAAACGATCCCGGAGGAGTCCCGCCATGGCCGTCGCCACGACCGCGCCCGAGCCCATCCGCTTCGCCTACTGGGTGCCCAACGTCTCGGGCGGCCTCGTCATCAGCAAGATCGAGCAGCGCACGAGCTGGGACGCGGCCTATAACCGCCGCCTCGCGCAGATCGCGGAGGAGGCGGGCTTCGACTACGCGCTGACGCAGATCCGCTTCACCGCGGGCTACGGCGCCGAGTACCAGCATGAATCGGTGGCCTTCAGCCACGCGCTGCTGGCGGCGACCTCGCGGATCAAGGTGATCGCCGCGATCCTGCCGGGGCCCTGGAACCCGACGCTTGCCGCCAAGCAGGTGGCGACGATCTCGCAGCTCACCGAGGGGCGGATCGCGGTGAACATCGTCTCGGGCTGGTTCTCGGGCGAGTTCCGGGCGATCGGCGAGCCCTGGCTCGACCACGACGAGCGCTACCGCCGCTCGGAGGAGTTCATCCGCTCCCTGCGCGGGATCTGGACGCAGGACAATTTCAACTTCCGCGGCGATTTCTACCGCTACACGAACTACACCCTGAAGCCGAAGCCGGCGGACGCCCTGCCCGAGATCTTCCAGGGCGGCTCCTCCCGGGCGGCGCGGGACATGGCCGCGCGCGTCTCCGACTGGTACTTCACCAACGGCAACACGCCGGAGAACATCCGGGCCCAGGTCGACGACATCCGGGCCAAGGCCCGCGAGAACGGCCATTCCGTGAAGGTCGGCGTCAACGCCTTCGTCATCGCCCGCGACACGGAGGAGGAGGCCCGGGCGGTGCTCCAGCAGATCATCGACCAGGCCGACCCGGACGCGGTGAAGGCCTTCGGCCACGAGGTGAAGAACGCCGGCAAGGCCTCGCCCGAGGGGGAGGGCAACTGGGCGAAGTCGAGCTTCGAGGATCTCGTCCAGTACAACGACGGCTTCAAGACGAACCTCATCGGAACGCCCGACCAGATCGCCGAGCGCATCGTGGCGCTGAAGGATGTCGGTGTGGATCTCGCGCTGCTCGGCTTCCTGCACTTCCAGGAGGAGGTGAAATATTTCGGCGCGGCGGTGATCCCGCGCGTCCGCGCCCTCGAAGCCGCCCGCGAGCGGCGGGCCGAGGCCGCCTGACGGAGCGCGGAACCGCGACAGACCCCCGCTCCCGAACGGGAGCGGGGACCCGCGCCCCTCGCTGAGGCGCCGCGATCGTCAGATCTTCCCGGGAGCCCGATCCATGAACATCGCCGTGAATGCCGGCACGCTCGCCGGCGAGCCACAGCCCGTGCCGCAGCCCGTTCCGGGGCCGCCGCGACCGAGCGAGCCCGCCCATATCATCCGCGACGATGCCGAGGCGATCCGCGTGGCGGAGGCGCTGGCCGAGGCCTTCCGCATCGGCGCCTCCGGGCGCGACCGCAGCGGCGCGCGCCCGGCCGCGGAGCTCGATGCCTTCTCGCAGAGCGGGCTCTGGTCGATCAACGTGCCGAAGGCCCATGGCGGCCCCGGCGTCTCCTACGCGACGCTGGCGAAGGTGATCGCCATCGTCTCGGCCGCGGACCCGTCGATCGGGCAGATCGCGCAGAACCATCTCGGCATCGTCGCGGCGATCGACACGGTGTCGTCGCCCGAGCAGAAGACGCTCCTGTTCGGCGAGGTCCTGCGCGGCACCCGCTTCGGCAACGCCTTCTCCGAGCGCGGCACCAAGCGGGCGGCCGATTTCGAGACGCGCTTCACGGCGGACGGCGACCACGTCGTGGTGCGCGGGCAGAAATTCTACGCCACGGGGGCGCTGCTCGCTCATCTCGTGCCGATCGTGGCGACGGATGGCGCGGGGCGCGCCTGGTACGCCATCGCCGAGCGCGACGCGCCCGGCCTCTCGGTGATCGACGACTGGTCGAGCTTCGGCCAGCGCGGCACCGCGAGCGGCACGGTGCTGATCGCGGATGTGCGCGTTCCGAAGACCCATCTCGTGCCGGCCTGGAAGGGCTACGAGCGCCCGAGTGCGGACGGAGCGATCTTCCAGATCATCCAGGCCGCGGTCGATGCCGGCATCGCGCGGGCGGCCCTCGACGACACGATCGACTTCGTGCGCACGAAGTCGCGGCCCTGGATCGACAGCGGGCAGGACCGCGCCTCCGACGATCCCTACACGATCCAGGCGGTGGGCGACCTCACCATCCGCCTGCACGCCGCCGAGGCGCTGCTGGAGCGGGCGGGCCGCGCCATCGACGCGGCGGTGGCGGCGCCCGACGCCGCAAGCGTCGCCGCGGCCCAGCTCGCCACGGCGGAGGCCAAGGTGCTGACGACGGAGGCCGCGCTCGCTAGCACCAACAAGCTGTTCGAACTCGCCGGCACCCGCTCGACCCTCGCCGAGCACAATCTCGACCGGCACTGGCGCAACGCCCGCACCCACACCCTGCACGATCCGGTGCGCTGGAAATACGCCATCGTCGGCAACCACGCGCTGAACGGGGTCGCCCCGCCCTTCCACGCCTGGAGCTGAGCGGGCCTCACACCCGCTTGCCCGCCTCCGGCTCGGCCACCAGGGTGGGCGGCGGCTCGGACGGGCGCAGCACCGCCTGGAGCGGGCCGATCGCGGGCTCGGGCGGGGCGGCGGCGCGCTCGCCCGCCACGGCCTCCACCGCCGCCGGCGCGATCAGGCCGAGCCGGGCCGCGTGCTCGGCCATGGCGACGCTGTCGGCGGCGAGCACGAAGCTGGCACCCGCCCGCGTCACGCTTTCCGCGATGCGCTCGATCTCGGCGATGCGGCCCGCATCCGCCGAGACGTTGCGGATGTAGATCGCCCGGACACGTCCCGGATGCTCGGCCACCACCCGCGCATAGACCTCCGGATCGTGCTGGCCGCTGTCGCCGATCAGCACGATCGGCAGGTCGCGGTAGAGCTCCAGCATGTGGGCGATGAGCACCCGCTTGTGGTCCTCGGCCCGCCGCGGCAGCGGGTGCGTCCAGGACAGGCCCCATTCGCGCAGGAACAGGATCGGCCCCTCGGGAATCGCGTGCCGGCGGAAGAACTCGCCCAGCACCTCGTAGAGGCCCCAGGGCGCGCGCGAGACGTAGAGCATCGGGTTGCCCTCCGCCCCGGTGCCGCCCTCGTGCAGGGCCCGGTAGAGGGTGGCGACGCCGGGGAAGGCGACCCGGCTCTCGGCATCCTCCACGAAGAGGCGCCACAGCATCACGAGCTTGTTGGCGACGCCGGTGTGCATCACCGTGTCGTCGATGTCGCTGATCACGGCGCAGCGCGCCCGCCGCGGCGGGACGAACACCTCGGCCCGCGCCGCGACGGGCGGGTCGGCATCGAGCACGAGGTCGACGCCGTGCCAGGGGCCCGCCCCCTCGGGCGGGTGGCGCGGCTCCAGATGGATGCGGAAATAGCCGTCCCGGTCGGTCGCGACCCGCTGCGCGGTGCCGCAGAAGGTGGCGGTGACGGCGGCCCCCGGCACGGTGCGCCGCGCGATGCGCCGCCGCATGTCCCGCCAGAGGTCGGCGAGGCTGTCCCGGTCGGTCTCGTGGTCGGCATGGCGCTGCCGGAAGACCCGGCCGATCAGGAAGATCGCCTCGCAGGAGCCGTAGCCGCGATAGGGCTCGAGCACGAGGCCGCCCCGCCCCTGCGCCCGCCGCACCGGCCGCGAGAGGAGGCGCAGCGTCCCCTTCGTCACCCGGTACAGGCTCGACCGCACCATCACGCTCTCCGGACACCCGCTCGGATGCATATGATCCGAGGCGCCGGAAAGTTCTGATCAGACCGGATCCGATCGATCCCTACGGGATGCCGGATCCGGTCTCCGCTTGAAACAAGCGAAGACCGGATCAGGCCTCGAGATGCCGCGTGCGCACGAGGCGGCGGAGCAGGCCGCCCTGCGGGCCGGCGAGCATCGAGACGAGGTAGAGGAGGCCCGCCACCAGCACGATGGCCGGGCCGCTCGGCAGGCCGAGATGGTAGGACAGGACGAGGCCGCCGACGCTCGCCATCACCCCGATCAGCATCGCGCTCGCGATGAGGCCGCCGAGGCCGCGCGCCCAGAACCGGGCGGTGATGGCGGGGAGCAGCATCAGCCCCACGGCGAGCAAGGTGCCGAGCGCCTGGAAGCCCGCGACGAGGTTGACCACCACGAGGCCGAGGAAGGCGTAGTGGGCGCGGCCGCCGGCCCGGCTGACCGTGCGCAGGAAGAGCGGATCGACGCACTCCATCACCAGCGGCCGGTAGAGCACGGCGAGCGCGAACAGGGTCAGCGTGCTGATGGCGCCGAGGAGCAGGAGTGCCCCGTCGTCGAGCGCCAGCACCGTGCCGAACAGGATGTGCAGGAGATCGATCTGCGAGCCGCGCAGCGACACCAGCAGCACGCCGGCCGCCAGCGAGATCAGGTAGAAGGCGGCGAGGCTCGCATCCTCGCGCAAAGCCGTGGTGCGCGTGACGAGGCCGGCGAGCAGGGCGACGACGAGGCCGGCGACCAGGCCGCCGAGCGTCATCGCGGGCAGCGACAGCCCCGCCACCAGGAAGCCCGCCGCAGCGCCGGGCAGGATGGCGTGGCTCATGGCCTCGCTCATCAGGCTCATCCGCCGCAGCATCAGGAAGACGCCGATCGGCGGGGCCGAGAGCGAGAGCGCGAGGCAGCCGACGAGGGCCCGGCGCATGAAGCCGAAGGCGAAGGGATCGAGGAGGGGGGCGAGCCAGTCGGTCACGCGGCGTCCCCGTGCCGGTGGTGGTGGGCGTGGCGGTGGCCGCCATGCGTGTGTGCGTGGTCGTGCCCGTGATCATGCGCGGCGCCGTCCTGCGCCGAGCCGTGGGCATGGTCGTGCGCCGGGTCCGGGGCCGCGGAGCCGTGGGCGTGGTCCCGCGCGCAGACCGCCGCGTCCTCGTCCCAGGCCTCCGACAGGCGGGCGGCGCGGTCGAGGTTCTCCGGCGTCAGCACCGCGGCGGTCGGCCCCCAGGCCACCGGCTCGCGGGCGATGAGCAGCGTCGAGGGGAAATGCGCCCGCACCTGCGCGAGGTCGTGGAGCGCGGCCACCACGGTGCGCCCCTGTCGGTGCCAGTGGCCGATCAGGCCGAGCAGGTCCTCAACGGTGCGCGCGTCGATGCCGGTGAAGGGCTCGTCGAGGAGGATTACCGCGGCGTCCTGCAGGATCAGCCGGGCGAACAGGGCCCGCTGGAACTGCCCGCCGGAGAGCGTCCCGATTTGGCGCTCCTCGAACCCCGAGAGGCCGACCGCCCGCAGCGCGTCGAGGATGCGGGCGCGCTCGCCGCGCAGGCTGCGCCAGGGGCCGGAGCTGTGCCACAGGCCCATCCCGGCGAGGTCGAGCACGGAGAGGGGGAAGCTGCGGTCGATCTCGTCCGCCTGCGGCAGGTAGGCGAGGGCCTCGCGCGGCACGCCGCGCAGGATCTGCCCGTCGAGGCAGGGGATCTCGCCGACGAGGCCCTTGAGCAGGGTCGACTTGCCGGCCCCGTTCGGCCCGACCAGGGCGAGGAGGTCGCCCGGCGGGATCGTGCCGTCGAGATGGTGCACGGCCGGATGGCGATCGTAGCCGAGCGTCAGTCCGGCGAGGCGCACGGCGCCGGGGGTGACCTGAAGCGGGCTCACGCCGTCGCCCACAGGATGGCGAGCCAGAGCGGCGCGGCGAGCCCCGCCGCCAGGACGAGGCGTAAGGCGAGCCCGCTGCGGAACAGGGAGGGGCGGCGCTCGGCCGCGTGCGGGTCGGTTCGGGACACGGGATGGCGTCTTCGGGAGGGGCTTTGGGAAGTTCGGGGACCGTCGTCCCGCATCGTCGGAATGCGGGCCGCCCCGCGGTTTGCCGCCCGATCCGGGGCCACCTATATAGTCGGGCCTGATACACTGTAACAGCCGGCGGGTTCAATCCGGGCCGCCGGCTCGCTTGTTCCGGGAGACGGGCATGCAGGAGGACGGCCCCGCGCGGCACGGGCACGATCATGGCCACGATCATGGCCATGAGCACGGTCACGGCCACGGGGCGGCGTGCGGGACCTGCACCGACATGCTCGCCCGCGCCGAGCGCCTGTGCCGGGAGCGCGACCTGCAGTTCACGCGGCTGCGCCGGGACGTGCTGGAGACCGTGGCGGCCGCCCACGGCCCGCTCGGCGCCTACGACATCGCCGAGCGGCTGAGCCTGCCCGGGCGGCGCGTGGCCGCGGTCTCGGTCTACCGCGCCCTCGACTTCTTGACCGAGCTCGGCCTCGTCCACCGCATCGCCAGCCGCAACGCCTTCGTCTCCTGCGCGCACGAGCACGGGGTGGGCGAGGGGCTGGTCTTCCTGATCTGCCGCTCCTGCGGGAGCATCGACGAGACCACCGCGCCCGAGGTCGAGGCCGGCCTCCACCGGGCGCTGGCCCGCGCGGGCTTCCGGCCCGCGAGCCGGATCCTGGAGGTCGAGGGCGAGTGCGGCGCCTGCCGCGGCCGTGCGCAGGGCGATACGGGCCTGGCGTCCTGAGCGGCCTCGAACGACCGGATCGGTCGCGGCAGCGCAAGCGCGACCGCGCGCCGCCGCCCGTGCGGCGAGTCGCGGCAGGCCCGGGAACCGGGCCTGCCGCACCAAAGAATGCTCAGAACGCGTTCCGGTAGGCGCGGCGGGAGAACACCGTCCGGACGATGATCTGGATGTCGAACCAGATCGACCAATTGTCGATGTAGTGCAGGTCGTGTGCGACGCGCCGCTCCATGTCGAGGTCGGTGAGCGTCTCGCCGCGCAGGCCGTTCACCTGGGCCCAGCCGGTGATGCCGGGGCGTACGTTGTGGCGGCGGGCGTAGAGGGCGATGCGCCGCTCGAAGCTGCGGTCATGGGCGAGCGCGTGCGGGCGGGGGCCGACCAGGGACATCTCGCCCTTCATCACGTTGAGGAGCTGGGGCAGCTCGTCGAGATTGGTCTTGCGCAGGAAGGCGCCGATGCGGGTGATGCGCGAATCGTTCCGGGTGGCCTGCCGGAAGGCCGCGTTCTCCTCCGTCCGCATGCTGCGGAACTTGTAGACGGCGAACGGCTCCTGGTTGAAGCCGTAGCGCTTCTGCCGGAACAGGGCCGGCCCCGGGCTGTCGAGCTTGATCAGCACGGCGAGCACCGCGAAGAGCGGGGCGAGCAGCACCAGGGCGACCGAGGCGGCGGCGAGGTCGAACACGCGTTTCAGCACGATCTCGGCGAGGTTCAGCGGGCGCCGGCCGATATTGATGCCCGAGAGCCGGCCCACGCGGGCGACCGACATCTCGGGGAAGCGGTCGAGCACGGTGCCGGGGCGCAGGTGCAGCGCGGCCGGCACGCGCAGGAAGGCGTCGATGCAGCGCTCGACCTCGGCGGTGTCGGCCCAGGGGATCAGGATGAACACGTCGTCCGGCCGCAGGAAGCGGACCACGGAGACGGCGAGGTCGAGATCCTCCGCCATCTGCGCGTGGCGCGCCTCCCCCCCCGCATCGTGGGGGACGCGGCGCAGGTAGCTCGTGCCGACCACCCGGATGCCGAGGGCGTCGGCCTCGTTGTTGGCGTAGAAGCGGGCGATGTCCTCCTCGAAGCCGACGAGGTGGACGCGGCTGGCCGAGGGCAAGGCCGGGCGCACGTGCCAGCGCACCACCGACACCGCCGCCGCCCGCGCGACGAGCAGGGCCGGCAGGCCCAGTGCGAAGACGAGGACGGTGACGGCGCGGGACAGGTCGGTGGTCGTCTTGGTGGCGAAGCTGACGACGAGGAGCGCCCCCCAGGCCGCGAGCCAGAGGCTGGCGGTCGGCTGGAAGCGGCGCTTGGCGGCGAGCAGGCTCTCGAAGGTGTACTCGCCGCGCAGCGCGTTGGTCATCAGCACGACCAGGGCGAGCAGGCCTGCCATCCGCCAGGATTGCAGGTCCGCCGGGGAGAGCGCGCTGTGATAGGCGACGGCGTGGTAGCCGAGCTCGATCGGCAGGGCCGTGCCGAAGATGGCGGCGAGGTCGGCGAGCGCCACCCCGAGGGAGATGCCGACGCGCAGCACCGCCCGCCCGCGCTGCGGCAGCAGCGCCGACCAGACGCGGCGGCGCGACCGCCCGGCCGCAGCCTGGTACGATTCGGGAAGGCGACCTTGTAGCATCTGAAGGGCCATGATCCGCGAAGGCTCGAAACTGTCCCGGGCCGGGACGGATCTCGCATCCGCCCCGTATCCCGGCTCCGTTCGAGCAAGCGGCGGACCCGCCGGCGGCGTCCCGGGATCGCGTGGGCGCCGATGAAGGCGCTCCGGACAGCCTGAAACGGTCTCCCTTTGATCGGCGCGAGCGGCCGCAGATTCCCTCGCCCCGCCCGGCGGGGAGAGGGAGATCCTCGGCTACCCGAGGTGATCAGCCGGTTTCAGGATGAGGGAGACCACGGCCCGGTCATCGACCGAGCGCGCTCATCCCGGCATGCTCAGGCGGCGTCGCTGCGGGCGACTGTCTGGATCGTCTCGAAACCCTCGAACTGGGGGTGTCCGAGATAGAGAGGGCGGGTGCCGGGGACGCGGCCATGGGCCTTGCGGAACTGCTCGGAGCGCGTCCAGGCCTCGAAATCGGCGCGCGAGCGCCAGACCGTGTGCGAGGCATACAGAACGTGGTCCTCCGCCTCCGGGCCGCGCAGCAGGTGGAACTCCACGAAGCCCTCCATCTCCCCCAGATGGCTGTCGCGCCCGAGCCAGACCTGCTCGAACTCCCCCGTCGCGTCCTTCACGACCTTGAATCGGTTCATGGCGATGAACACGCGCTTGCTCCCTGTCCGGTGGATCCCCGGAGCCGCTCCCGATCGCGCCGAACCGGCATCCGCTTCGGCGAAGAGCGCTCCCAAGTCGATCGCTCAGGGTTTGGGGCGCGGATCCCCGGTGTCAACCGCTTCCGGCGGCAAGATCCGCACTCCTCGTTTCGAATTCGGCGCAGGCGTGGCCGCGCCGGACATGGACTTTGCGGCCATCTTGAGCATAAGAACGAAACTCGGCGCGAATGATCGGCCCAAATCTCGCGTGGGCGGCCCCGGAGGGCCGCAATGTTGTTGGGTACGAGGGACTGCCGGTCTCGGATCAGCGGGGGCAGGTCGGAGGGGCAGTCTTCTCGTGGCAGATCGACGCAAGCGCTGGCACGAAGAGAATATGACTAGTCCGATGATGCCGAAACAGACGACCGACGTGGATCGCCTCGTCGGCATTCGCATCAAAGCGCTGCGCAAGGCGCGTGGCATGAGCCAGACCGCGCTGGGCAACGCGGTGGGTGTGACCTTCCAGCAGGTCCAGAAGTACGAGAAGGGCCAGAATCGCGTCGGCGCCGGGCGCCTGCGCGAGATCGCCCGCCTCCTCGAGGTGCCGGTCTCGGCCTTCTTCGAGGAGGACAAGCCGTCCGACGGGCCGCAGGAGGACGTGTTCAGCTTCCTCAGCGCGCACGGCGCGATCGAACTCCTGCGCGCCTACGCCTCGATCCAGGACGATCAGGTCCGCCGCGACGTGCTCTCGATCGTCCGCTCCGCCGCGCGGCTCTCGCAGGCCAAGGCGGCCGCCGAGGATGGCACGGCAACCGAGGGATAAGGATCAGGCCGGCTCGCTCGCGATCAGGTGGAAGAAGCTGCCGGTGACGCATCCGCGCCGGTGGCCCGCGAAGCCGAGATCGCTGCCCTCCGCGTCGCTCACCCGGGCGAGCGCCTCGACCTCGGCCGGGGCTTCCGTCAGCTCGCCCGCATAGTGGAACTCGTGGCCGACGAGCCGTGAGCCGCGCGGGCCCAGCACCCCGTCCGCGACGAGGCGGGCCACGCGGTAGCCGAGATGCAGGCGCCGCTTCGCGTAGCTCGTCGCCACCGGCAGCAGCCCGGCCATCGGATGCGTGACCCCGTCCGCATCCTCCAGGCTCTCGCCGAGCACCATGTAGCCGCCGCACTCCCCGTGGACCGGCTTCGCCTCGGCGAAGGCGCGGAGCACCGCGCGGAAGCGTTCCGCCGCGGCGAGCCGCCCCGCATGCAGCTCCGGATAGCCGCCGGGCAGCCAGCAGACGTCGCAATCGGCCGGCGGCGCCTCGTCGGCCAGCGGTGAGAACGGCACGATCTCGGCGCCCGCCGCCCGCCAGCCCGCCTCCTGATGGGGATAGAGGAAGCTGAAGGCCGCGTCCGAGGCCACCGCGATGCGCTGCCCCGGCGGCGCGGGCAGGGCGCCGGGCGTCCCGGCCCGCGTGCCGCCGCCCGCCGCGGCGAGGATCGCGTCGAGGTCGAGCCCCGCCTCGGCGAGATCCGCCAGACGGTCGAGGCGGGCTTCGAGGTCGGTGGTCTCGCGGGCCTGGACCAGGCCGAGATGCCGCTCCGGCAGGACGAGGCCGGCATCGCGCGACAGCGCCCCGAGCACCGGCAGGCCGGTCCGGGCGAGCCCGGCCTCGACGAGGCGGCGGTGGCGGGGGCTCGCGACCTTGTTCAGCACCACGCCGGCGAAGCGCAGGCGCGGATCGTAGGCGGCGCAGCCGAGCGCCACGGCGGCGGCGGTCTGCGCCGCGCCCGAGACGTCGAGCACCAGCACCACCGGCCAGCCGTAGCGGGCGGCGATGTCGGCATTGGCGCCCGTGCGGCTCTCGGCCGCCCGGACCCCGTCGAACAGGCCCATGGAGCCCTCGGCCACGACGATGTCGGCCTCGGCCCCCACCAGCCCCGCCACCGCGTCGAGGAGGGGCGGGCCCATGGCGAAGCTGTCGAGGTTGAAGCTCGGGAAGCCCGTGGCGGCGCGGTGGAAGGCGGGGTCGATGTAGTCCGGCCCGCATTTGGCGCCGCGCACGGCGAGGCCGCGCCGGGCGAGCGCCCGCATCAGGGCGAGCGTCACCGTGGTCTTGCCGGAGCTCGACCGGGGCGCGGCGACGAGGATCCCGGCCGCGCTCACCGCGTCCCCTCCGCCGAGACGGCGCCGCCGGGGCGGAAGCGCCGGTCGTAGTCGGGGGCGTAGAGGGCGCTCTCGCGGAAGGCGCCCGGGTCGAGGGCCGGGCCGACGAGGATCAGCGCCGTGCGCTCCAGCCCGGCCTCCTTCACCTGGTCCGCCAGGGTCGCCAGCGTGCCGCGGATCACGCGCTCGTCGGGCCAGGTGGCGCGGAACACCGCCGCGGCCGGGCAATCCGCGCCGTAGAAGGGCAGGAGCTCGGCGGCGAGCGCCTCCACCACGTGGATCGAGAGGTGGAGGGCGAGCGTTGCGCCGGTCTGCGCGAAACTCGCGAGCCGCTCGCGCTCCGGCATGGCGCTGGCCCGGCCCGAAGAACGGGTGAGCACCACCGATTGCGCGAGGCCGGGCACGGTCAGCTCCCGGCGCAGCACGGCGGCGGCGGCCGAGAAGGCGGGGACGCCCGGCGTCACCGTGTAGGGGATGCCGAGCCGGTCGAGCCGGCGCATCTGCTCGGCGAGCGCGCTCCAGATCGCGAGGTCGCCCGAATGCAGGCGCGCCACGTCCTGGCCCCGGGCATGGGCGGCCTCAATCTCGGCGACGATGGCGTCGAGGTCGAGGGGGGCGGTGTCGACGATGCGCGCGCCCGATGGGCACCAGCCGAGGATCTCGGGCGCCACCAGCGAGCCGGCATAGAGGCAGACCGGGCAGGCGGCGATGAGGTCGCGCCCGCGCACGGTGATCAGGTCGGGGGCGCCCGGGCCGGCGCCGATGAAGTGGACGGTCATGGCCCCTCTTGGACGGGCGCCGCGCCGTCCGCAACGGCGGCGAGGGCGCAGGTGGCGCCGGAACTCGCGATCCGAGCCAGGACGAGCCGTGCCTCGGGCCCGCCTGCCGCGAGCGCGGCGGCCTCCGCCACCGAACCGATCCCGCGCGTCGTCTCGATCCGGGCCGAGCGGGTGACGACGCGGGTGTCGGCCTCCGCCAGCGCCTCCGCCGTGATTCCCCGCGGGGCGAGGCCGAACCGGGCGGCGGCCTCGGCGAGCGCCATAGCCCCCGCCCTGTCGGCGGCGGTGGCGATGCCGGCCAGCGCGCCCGGCTCCAGCCCCGCCTCGGCCAGCGCCCGGCGGATCAGGGCCTCGATCTCGGGGGCTTGCGTGCCGCGGCGGAAGCCGACGCCCGCGACGATCGTCACGAGCGGGTCCAGGCCCATTGCGTGACCGGCATCGCGGCGCGCCAGCCATGCATCCCGCCAACAGGGTCGGCCCGCGCCACCGAGAGGCGGCGCAGGCTTCCGCCCCGCGTGGCGAAGGCGGCGAGCAGGGCGGCCTCGCCCTCCAGCGTCACCGCGTTGGCGACGCAGCGCCCGCCGGGGCCGAGCGCCGCACAGGCCGCCTCGATCACGCCCGGCTCCGAGACGCCGCCGCCGATGAAGACCGCGCCCGGTGCCGGCAATCCGGCGAGGGCGGCGGGTGCCGTGCCGTCGACCACCGCGAGACCCGGCACGCCGAAGCTTTGCGCGTTGCGGGCGATCCGCGCGGCGCGCTCGGGCTTCGCCTCCACCGCCACCGCCCGCATGGCCGGATGGCGCAGCATCCACTCGATGGAGATCGAGCCGGAGCCCCCGCCGATATCCCACAGGAGCTCACCCCGGCGCGGCTCCAGCGCGGCGAGCGTCACTGCGCGGATCTCGGCCTTGGTGAGCTGCCCATCGCTCTCGAACAGGGCGTCGGGCAGGCCGGGGGCGAGCGTCAGGATGCGCGCCTCGGGTCCGCCGGCCACCGCGACGGCAAGCGTATTGAGCGGGTCGATCCCGTCGAGGTCGAACCGGTCGGCCACGGATTCGCGGATCCGCTCGCGCGGGCCGCCCATCGCCTCCAGAACGGTCAGGTGCGAGGCGCCGAAGCCGCGCTCCGTGAGGAGCCGCGCCACCTGACCCGGCGTGGTCCCGTCCCAGGACAGGACGAGGAGCTGCGCGCCCGGCTGGAGATGGGGCAGGATCAGCGGGAGCGCCCGCCCGTGCAGGGTCAGGCAGCCGCAGTCGGGGAGCGACCAGCCGAGCCTGGCGCAGGCGAGGCTGAAGGCCGAGGGCTGCGGGTAGGCGCGGAACTCCGCCGGCTTCACGAGCCGGGCGATCTCGGCGCCGATGCCGTAATGGAACGGGTCGCCCGTGGCGAGGATGCAGGTCGGCCGGCCGCGCCGGGCCAGGATCTCGGGATAGGCCTGGTGGATCGGGCTCGGCCAGGCCCGCGTCTCGGCGGCGAGCGGCGCGGCGAGCGCGAGGTGGCGGCGCCCGCCCCAGACCACCTCCGCGGCGTCGAGCGCCGCGGCCGCGGCCGGGCTCAGGCCCGCGCGCCCGTCCTCGCCGATGCCGACGATCGAGAGCCAGGGGCTCGACGGGGGCTCAAGCGGAGGCGAGAAGGCGGCCATGCGCATCCTCATCCTCGGCGGAACCGGCGAGGCGGCCGAGCTCGCCCGCGCCCTCGGCCGCTATCCCAGCCTCGACGCCACCCTCTCGCTCGCCGGCCGCACGGCCGAGCCGAAGCCGCAGGCGCTTCCCGTCCGCATCGGCGGATTCGGCGGCGCCGAGGGCTTGGCCGCCCATCTGCGGGCGGAGTGCATCGACCGGCTGATCGATGCCACGCATCCCTTCGCGGCGCGGATCTCGCGCAACGCCGCCTCGGCCGCCGAGGCCGCCGGGGTCAGGCTGCTCGCCATCCGCCGGACGCCCTGGGCTCAAGAGCCGGGCGATGCCTGGACCGAGGTCGGCAGCGTCGCCGAGGCCGCTGGGGCCTTGGGCGCCGTGCCCCGCACGGTCTTCGTCACGGTCGGCCGCAACGAGGTCGCGGCCTTCGCGGCGGCGCCGCAGCACCGCTATCTCGTGCGTACGATCGAGCCGGTGGACGGCGCGCTTCCCGTCCCGAACCTCGTGGAGATCCGGGCGCGCGGACCCTACGACGCGGCGGCCGAGGAAGACCTCATGGCCCGGCACGGCGTGGAGGTTCTGGTGAGCAAGAATGCCGGGGGCGCGGCCACCCACGGCAAGATCGCCGCCGCGCGCCGCCTCGGGCTGCCCGTGGTGATGGTGCGCCGGCCGGAGAAGCCGGCGGTCGAGGCGGTGGCGGATGCGGCCGGGGCGCTGCGCTGGCTGGGGATCGCGGCTTCCGGCTGAGCGCTTCGAGGTCCGCGCATCCCCCTCTCCCCGCGTGCGGGGAGAGGCCTGTCTGCACCTCGTCGTGCAGACAGGAAGCGCAGGCGGAGCCGGAGCGGCGGTGAGGGGGTGGCTCAGGAGGGGGCTCATCCGGAATCGCCCCCTCACCGTCGGCTGCCGCCTCGCCACGCTCCCCACCGAGGAGGAGACGTGGCCCTCTCCCCGCACGCGGGGAGAGGGGAGGCCACGGCTTCCGAAGAGACCATCCGGAAACGGTCTCATCGCGCGGCGACGCTCCGCGCCGTGTAGACGAAGGGGCGCTGCCCCAAGCCGCGCGGAATCAGCCGCGTGGTCGAGGCGCCGATCAGCACCAGGGTCGCCATGTCGGCCGGGGCTTCGCGGGCCTCGGCCAGCGTCATCACCCGGATCGCCTCGTCCGGCCGGCGGACCGCGCGGGCGAAGGCCACCGGGGTCTCGGCCGCCCGGATCCCAGCCGCGATCTCCAGCGCCGCGCCGAGCTGCCAGGGGCGCGCCTTCGAGATCGGGTTATAGAGTGCCACAACGAGATCGGCCCGCAGCACGGCCTCCAGCCGGGCGGTGACGACCTCCCAGGGCTTCAGGTTGTCGGAGAGCGAGAGCGCGCAGAAATCGCCGCCGAGCGGCGCGCCGAGGCGGGCGGCGGCGGCGAGCATCGCGGTGATGCCGGGCTCCACGGTGATCGCGAGTTGCCGCCAGGCCGGGTCGCCGTGATCCACCGCCTCGAACACCGCCGCGGCCATGGCGAAGATGCCGGGATCGCCGCCTGAGACCACCACCACGTGGCGGCCCGCGGCGGCGAGCTCCAGCGCGTGGCGGGCGCGGTCGATCTCGACGCGGTTGTCGCTGGCATGGCGCACGAGGCCGGGCCGCTCCGGCACGCGGGCGACGTAGGGGATGTAGCCGATCAGGTCCTGCGCCCTGTCGAGGGCGGCGCGGGCGGAGTCGGTCATCAGGTCCGGGTCGCCGGGCCCGAGGCCGACGACCGTCAGGCTGCCCGTCACGGGCGCCGCCCCTGGCCCGGCACCAGCACCATCGAGAAATAGGGCGCCTCGTCGTCCGCCTTCTCGGCGAGCGGCACCACGCGCTCGCCCGCCATGGTGCCGCGCTCCACATAGACCGCGCGCTCCAGAAGGCCGGCCTCGCGCAGGGCCGCACGCACCTTCGGCAGGTGGCGGCCGAGCTTCATCACCACGGCGGCGTCGGTGCCGCGCAGGCGCTCGGCCAGCACGGCGGCCGATAGGGTCGCGGGCAGGACGGTGAGCACGTCGTCGCCCCACGTGATCGGCGTGGCCGCCCGGGTCCAGCAGCCGGACATGCCGGTGACGCCGGGCACCACCTCGACGGGGAAGCGGTCCTTCAGGCGGCGCCAGAGATGCATGAAGGAGCCGTAGAAGAAGGGGTCGCCCTCCGACAGGATCGCCACGTCCCGGCCCGCGCCGAGATGGTCGGCGAGGCGGCCGGCCGCATCGTCGTAGAAGGCGGCGAGCGCGGCCACGTAGGCCGGGTCCTCCGGGTGCAATTCGGTGGTGTAGGGATAGGCGAGCGCCATCTCGCGGGTCGGGTCGCGCACCACCGCGTCGGCGATGGTGCGGGCGTTGCCGCGCCGGCCGCGCTTGCAGAAATGGACGAGGACGGGCGCCCGCTCCAGCACGCGCAGCGCCTTCAGGGTCAGGTAGTCCGGATCGCCCGGGCCCATGCCGACGCCGTAGAGCGTGCCGGTGGTGACCGGGGCCGGGGTCTCGACCGTCTCGAGGCTCTCCGTCACGAGGCCGGCTTCCATCACTCGACCTCGTTCGCCAGCGCGTTGACGGCCGCTGCCGTCATGGCGCTGCCGCCGCGGCGCCCATGTACCACGACGAAGGGCACGCGGCCGTCGCGCGCCAGCGCCTCCTTGGATTCCGCCGCGCCGACGAAGCCCACGGGGATGCCGATCACCGCCGCCGGGGCGCCCACGCCCTGGTCGAGGAGTTCGAGCAGGCGGAACAGGGCGGTCGGCGCGTTGCCCACCGCGACCACGCTGCCGGGCAGGTGCTCGCGCCACAGCTCCATGGCCGCGGCGGAGCGGGTGGTGCCCATCTCGGCGGCGAGCGCCGGCACGCGCGGGTCGCCCAGCGTGCAGATGACGTCGTTCTTCGCCGGCAGCCGCGTGCGCGTGACGCCGTCGGCCACCATGCGCACGTCGCAGAGGATCGGCGCGCCGGCCTTCAGCGCCGCCTCGCCCTTGGCGGCGAAATCGTCGGACATCTCCACGTCGGCCGGCAGGTCGGTCATGCCGCAGGCGTGGATCATGCGCACCACGACGCGCTCGGCGGCGCCCGACCAGCGCGCGAGGTCGGATTCCGCGCGGATCATCGCGAAGGATCGGGCGTAGATCGCGCCCCCGTCGCGCAGGTAGTCGAGGCGCGCGCTCATGGTCTTGTCCTGAACAGGTCTTCGAGGTTGGCCGTTTGCGCCCCTCTTACGCGTTCGAGAGCCGCCTCGATAGTCAGCCATTCGACCGGAGGATCGCCGGCCGTGCCGCCCGGCACGGCGCCGTAGAGACCGTCCGCGGCGACGAGGGTGAGGGCGCTCCGCCGCGGCTCGGCGCAGCCCTTGGCGCAGCCGGAGACGTGGGCGCTGAGCCCCCGCGCCGCGAAGGGCCGGAAGGCCTCGGCGAGACGGGCGGCATCGCGGAGCGTCGGCGTCGAGCCGGAGGCGCAGGCGGGCGCGCCGGGGCAGGCGGCGACCGCGCGGCGGGGGTCCTCCGGGTCGGTGACGAACTCCGCCGCGAGGCGGGCACGCGCCGTCTCGGCGCGGGCCGGATCGACGGCGAGGACGAAGCCGCGGCTGGGGCTCAGGCGGATGTCGGAGGCGCCGGCTTCGTCGGCCGCGTCGGCGAGGCGAGCGAGCATATCCGCGGTGCAGCGCCCGAAGGGGGCGTCGACGGCGAGGATCGCGAAGGGCTGGCGTTGCCGTCCCCCCTCTGCGGGGGAGGGCCTGGCGTCAGAACATGGGTGCGAACCGCGACAGGCCCCCTCTCCCGTTCGGGAGCGGGCTGGGGTGAGGGATGAGAATTCTACGGAGAGATCGCGACGGTGCGGTGGCTCCGCCCTTTCCGGAACATTCTCGACCCTCACCCTGTCCCTCTCCCGAACGGGAGAGGGGACCCGCGCCTTGTCCTGCAGCGTCGCTTCCTCGGCTCGGCTCTCTCCGTTTCTGGGAGAGGCGAGCGCGGCGCGCTCGGCATCGGTCAGGTCGCGCATCCGGCGCGCGCCGGTTCGGGCGAAGGCTCTCAGAAGGTCGGCGACCGCCTCCGGAAGCGCGCCCTCGGGCCAGGCACCGAGCCAGACCGGCTCCGCCCCGGTCGCCAGCCCGATCGCGGCGCGGCCGAGCGCGCGCGCGCGGACATGGATGTCGGCCTCGATCCCGGCGAGGTCGCAGGCGCCGCCGGCCTCCACCGCGACCAGGGTCTTGGCCGGCAGCGGCGCCACCGCGCGGCCGAGCGCCTCGATGCCGGCCGCCACGGCGTGGCCGTCGATGAGGGCGCCCGCGTCGAGACCGCAGAGGGGGCTCGTGAGGGTCAGGCGCTGCGGGCCGCCGTCGCCGCGGCTATCGCCGAGGCCGATCACGGTGAGCGCCTCGGCCAACGCCCCTTGCGTCTCCGGCCGCACGCCGCGGACCTGGAGATTCGCCCGAGCCGTCACGTCGAGATGGCCGTTGCCGAAGGCGCCCGCGGCCTTGGCGACGGCCCGCATCTGCTCCGGGTTGAGCAAGCCGAGGGGCGGGTGGATGCGGGCGAGGAGCCCGTCCCCGGTCGGCATCGGCCGGGCGAGGCCGGGGCACCAGCCGCGGCGGGCAGGCGCCGTCGGGAGGACGCGGCGGCCGCTCATTCGGCCGCCTCCGGCATCAGGGCGTCGGCCGGCATGGCGTTGCGGCGGGTCTGCCAGAGTCCGCGAGCCCGCAATTCCTCGAAGCGCGCGAGGATGGCACGGGCGGCCTCGGGATTCGCGACTCGCAGGCGCTCGAACACGGCGGCGTCGGCGATCCAGGCGCCGTAGAGCCGGTCGAGATCGGCATGGGACACGGCGTCGGTGGTGGCGGCGAGCACGAAGACGGCGTCGATGCCCTGCGCCAGCTCCTGCGCGCCGCGATGGCCGTGGGCGAGCTGGGCCGCGATCCAGGCCGGGGCCGAGAGCCGGGCGCGCACCAGCCGGGCCACGTCCTCCCGCGCGGTGCGGGCCTTCGGGCGCTCCGGCTCGGACACGTCGAGGCTGAACAGGGCAGGGCGGGCGCCGAGCGATTCGGCCGCGGCATGGAAGCCGCCGAGGGCGTCGGCGGCGGCGTCCCCGTCGAGGAGGTCGCGCTCGGCCACGTCGAAGGCGTGGAGATAGGCGTCCGCCCGCGCCACCCGCTCCGCGAAGCTGCCCGAGGGGCCGGCCGCGTCGCCGTAGGCGTGCGTGGTGGCGTTGAGATAGGCCGCGCCGAGATCCTGCCGCCGCGCCCAGGCCCCGTCGAGGGCGGTCTCGGCCGCGCCCGCGCCGTAGCGGCCGGGGGCGGCGCCGAAGACCCGAGCCGGATCCTCGCCGCGCCGCCGCGCGGCGGCGAGCGGGTTCTCCTCGTCCGGCTCCTCGCGCAAAGCCACGGCGCGGGCGGCCCGGTCGATCAGGGCGAGCGTGTCGGGAAAGGTGTCGCGGAAGGCGCCCGAGATGCGCACCGTCACGTCGATGCGCGGGCGCCCGAGCAGGGCCGGAGGCAGCACCTCGAACCCGGTCACGCGGGTCGAGGCATGGTCCCAGAGCGGGCGCACGCCCATGAGGTGGAGGGCATGGGCCACGTCCTCGCCGCCGGTACGGAGCGTCGGCGAGGCCCAGAGGTCCATCACGACCCGCTCGGGATAGGCGCCCTCGTCCTGCAGGTAGCGCGTCACCACCGCCTCGGCGGCCTTCGCGCCGAGCGTGGCCGCGGCCCGGGTCGGGATGGCGCGCGGGTCGAGGGTCGTGAGGTTGCGGCCCGTGGGCAGCACGTCGGCCCGGCCGCGCGTGGGGGAGCCGGAGGGGCCCGGCGCCACGAAGCGCCCGTCGAGGGCGGCGATTAGGCTCGCCCGCTCGGCCGCCGCGCTGGCGCGGCGCGGGGGCGAGGCGTCCTCGGGCGCCCGGCCGAAGACGTGGAGCCCGTCGCGGAAGGCGGTCTCGCCGAGGTCGCAGAGATGCGCGTCGAGGGCGGCCAGCGCCTCCGGCATCGGCGTGCCGGGCGCGATGCCGGCTCCCGAAAGGTGGCCGAGCGCCTCGGCCTCGTCGAGGATCGCCCGCGCGATCAGCGCGGCCCGGCGCGGGTCGAGGAGACTGGCGGCGGCATATTCCTCCACCTGCTCGCGCAGGCGCATGGTCTCGGGCTCGCGCCCGCCGCGCTGGATCTCGGGCGTCAGGTGGCCGAGCGCGATGCCGCCGAGCCGGCGCTTCAGGGGGGCGGCCTCGCCGGGATCGTCCACGATGAAGGGGTAGATGACGGGGAGCGGGCCGACCGCCAGCGCCGGCCAGCAGGTCGGGGACAGGGCCACCGCCTTGCCCGGCAGCCACTCGGTGGTGCCGTGCGTGCCGAGATGGATCAGCGCGTCGAAGCCGCCCTGCAAGCCGAGATGGAAGGCGAGATAGGCGTGGGTCGGCGGCTCGTCGGGATCGTGGTAGCCGGCCTTGCGGTCGCCGGCCCGGCCGCGATCGGGCTGGAGGAAGACGGTGAGGCCGCCCCTTGCGCGGGCCCCGGATTCCGGAAGCGCGCGGGACTCGCAACAGGCCCCCTCTCCCGTTCGGGAGAGGGTTGGGGTGAGGGGCGAGAGCTCTACGGAGTGGTCGCGACGGTGAAGCGGCTCCGGCTCAGTTCGATCCGGATATTTCTCATCCCTCACCCTGTCCCTCTCCCGAACGGGAGAGGGGACCCGCGCCTCAGCCGGCAGCGTTGCGCCACGCGCCCCGGCAGCCTCGACTGCCCTGAACCGGAAGGCGCTGTCCCGGCAGGCAGGGTCGTCCTCCGGCGCGCCCCAGCGCTCGGCGAGCGCCGTACGCGCCGTCTCCGGCAGGCGGCCGAGCCACGCGGCGTAGTCCGCGAGGCTCACCGTGAAGTCCGGCTCGCCCGTGGTCAGCGCCTGCATCAGGTCCGGCCCGTCCGGCAGCGCGCCCACGCAATAGCCGGCGGCGGTGAGGTCCGCGGCGATGGCCCGGGCGCTTTCCGGCGTGTCGAGGCCGACCGCGAACCCGGCCCGGCCGCCGCGGGCGGGATAGTCGGAGAGCACCAGCGCCAGACGCCGCGCGGCCCGGCTCTTGCGGGCGAGGCGGATCCAGGCGGCGGCGCGGTCGGCGAGCGCCGCGATGCCGGGGGCGTCGGGCACGCCCCGGCGCTCGGCGAAGCCCGCGACCTCCGGTGCCTCCGCCTTGAAGGAGATCGGGAAGCCGGCGAGCCGCCCGTCGAATTCGGGCAGCGCCACCTGCATGGCGAGGTCGGCGGCGCCGAGGCCTCGGGCGGAGGCCTCCCAGGCCTCCCGGGCCGCGCCCACCGTATAGGCCTGCAGGACCGGGCAATCGGCCGCGTCGAGGACGAAGCCCGCATCCTCGCGGGCGGCGAAGGCGGTGGCGGCCACGATCAGGTCGGGCCGGCGCGCCGCGATCGCGGCCCGCACGGCCTCCACCGCCTCCGGGTCCTTCAGGCTGGAGACGGCCACCACCAGCGTGCCGATCCCGCGGGCGGCGAGCGCCGCCGTCAGCGCCGCGGCCGGGGCGAGGTCGCCGCCGAGCGCCGCCGAGCGGTAGATCAGGACGAGGGCGTGCCCCTCTCCGGTGGCGGCGCCGGCGGCGAGCGCCTGTTCCAGCGGCACCGGCCCGCAGCCGGGGCAGCACGGGAAGCCGCGCGGCAGCGGCCGGGGCTCGGTATAGGCGAGGTCGTGGCCGATCTCGGCCGCGAGCCGGCGCAGCATCTGCCTCAGGTTCTCACGGCCTCCCGCGCGGAAATAGGCGTCGAGGACGGAGGCGAGCTCCGGCGCCGTGGCATAGGCGGAGAGCCGCGGGTCCGGCCGGTCGTCGCCCGGAAGGACGACGAGGCGCACGCCGTTCGCCCGCGCGGCCTCGGCGCAGCGCTCGATGCCGTAGCGCCAGTAATCGAGCCCGCCGAGGCAGCGGATCACCACCAGCTTCGCCCGCGCGATCACCTTCTCGACGTAGAGATCGACCGAGAGCGGGTGGCGCAGCCGCGCCAGCCTGGCGAGGCGCAGAGCGGGCAGGGACGCTCCCTCGGCCGCCGCGGCCTCGGCGATGCCGGCGAGGTCGGAATCGGTGAAGGACAGGACGACGATGTCCCCGGGCTCCTGGCCCAGATCCACCGCCGCCTCGCCTTCGTCGAGGGAGACCGTATCGATGCGGACGAGGTGCATGCCGCGAGCCTAAACCCGGGGCCGCTCTGCGCCTAACCGGCGAGCGCGGCGGCGACCGCGTCCCTGTCGAAGCCCTTGAGGCCGATCACCACGAGGGTGCCGTCGCGGGGCTCGCCGGCACGCCAGGGCCGGTCGAAATGGTGGCTGACGCGCCGGCCCACCCCTTGCACCACGAGGCGCATCGGCTTGCCCTCGACCTCGGCGAAGCCCTTGATGCGCAGCACGCCGTCCGTCTCGGCGGCCTTCTCGACCCGGGCGGCGAGGTCGGCGGGGGTCACCGCCGGGCGCACGGACAGGGCGACCGTCTCGAAGTCGTCGTGATCGTGGTCCTCGCCCTCGCCGTGATGCGAGGGGCGGGCGTCGAGGTCGTCCTCGGCCGCCGCGCCGAGGCCGAGCAGCACGCGCGGGTCGATGGCGCCGTTCTCGGTCTCCACCACCTTCACGGCGCGGGGCAGGTGCCCCTCCACCTCGGCGCGCACCCGGGCGCGGGTCTCCGCGTCGATCAGGTCGGCCTTGTTGAGCACCACGAGGTCGGCGCAGAGGAGCTGGTCCTCGAATACCTCTTCCAGCGGGTTGTCGTGGTCGACCGCTTGGTCGGCGGCGCGTTGCGCCGCCAGGGCCTCCGGGTCCTCGGCGAAGACGCCGGACGCGACGGCCGGGCCGTCCACCACCGCCACCACGCCGTCCACCGTGACGCGACCGCGGATCGCCGGCCACTGGAAGGCCTGGACCAGGGGCTTGGGCAGCGCGAGGCCCGAGGTCTCGATCAGGATGTGCTCCGGCGGCTCGGGCCGCTCCAGCAGCGTGGTCAGGGCCGGCACGAAATCGTCGGCGACCGTGCAGCAGATGCAGCCGTTCGGCAGCTCGACGATGGAGTCCTCGGTGCAGCCCTCGACGCCGCAGGCGGCCAGGAACGACTTGTCGAAGCCGACATCGCCGAACTCGTTGACCAGGATGGCGAGGCGGCGCCCGCCGGCATTCTCGACCACGTGGCGCACCAGCGTCGTCTTGCCGGCCCCGAGGAAGCCGGTGACGATGGTGCAGGGGACCTTCTGGACGATGCTCATGGATCGAGCCTCTCAGCCCGCGCTGGGTGCGGGAAACGGGGGGATGCGGGCGACGACGCCCTTGCGGAAGGCCTCCGGCCGCTCGCGCCAGGGCACGATGCCGTCCGCGGTCGCGGCGTAGCGGCCGAGGCCGTCGAGAATGGTGCGGGCGGAGGAAGCGGGGTCGAGATCGCCGTAGACGTAGGTCCAGCGGTCGGGGCTCGCCACCGCCACCGTGCAGGGCCGCTTGCAGACCGAGAGGCACTCGACGCCCTCGATCCGGAGGCCCGCCGCCGCATCCGTCTCCGGGCGCCCGGCGATCTCGGCACGCAGGGCGTCCAGCAGGCGCGCCCCGGCGCGGGGCGCGTCCGGAGCATCCTCTGCCGCCCGGCAGGTGGTGCAGACATAGAGGACGGTCTCAGGCACGGGCCGGCCCATTCGCTGCCCGCCCGCGTCCGAAGACCTGCCAGGCCCAGCCATAGGCCAGCCCGATCACCGCCCAGAACACGAAGCCGACCGCCAGCGAGCGGGCGGCGAACTGGGCCGCGAGGCCGGCCGGCAATTCGGATTTCGTGGCCGCCACCTCCGGCGCACCGACGACATGCGGCGCGACGATCAGGACGAGGCCGCCGACGATGCTGATCGCGGCGCGGCGGATCGCGATGAGATAGAGCCCCATCCCGGTCGCCACGGCGGTCATCAGCCACCAGGCCTGACGCGCGGCGAGCGGCGCCGCCTCGCTGCCGGGCAGTTCCGGCGGCAGGCCGAGGCCGGGCGCGAGCGCCACGCTGAGGAATCCGGCGATCGCGAAGCCGAGCGCGCGCTCCGGCGTCGGCTCCCGGCCGAGCGCCAGCATCACCGCGCCGAGCAGCAGCGCGTAGCCCACGCCGCCGATCAGCGTCGCGAGCCCGGTGAAGGCCATGCGCGGCAGGCCCTCGCCGGGCTGCCATTCGCGCGGTGCGTCCGGGGCGGCGCCGTGGTCGTGGCCGCCATGGACGCGCTGGAGATGCGCGTGGACGATCGGCAGGGCAGGCGATCGACTCTCGGCCGCCTGCGCGTCGCGGGTCTCGTAGCGCTCGGCTTCGAGGATGAGCGGCGAGGTCAGCGAGAGCTGGAGGCCGGTCGTGACGACGGCCGCGAGGAAGCCGGCGGCGAGCGCCGCCGACAGGAGCCGGCTGATCATGAAGCGGGTGGCTTCAGGCGGTCAGTGGCAGGGGAAGTTCTGGGTGTGGCGGAAGTCGTGCGCCGCGTTGTGCAGGGCCGCGGCGGGCGCGAAGCCGGCGCAGAACACGAGGCCGAGGCCGAGGAAGGCCGCGAGCACGATCGCCGAGAGGCGCTCGTTCGTGCGGGTGCCGGACAGGGTCTGGATCGCGGTCGTCATGGCCAAATCTCCGGCCGCCCCACCGGCGGCGTTGCGAGGGTCTTCCCGGTGGACGGCAGGTCTCCTGGCTCGCGGATCCTCGCGCCTGCCGCCTTCCCGGATCGTGCCGGTGGCTGGTGGCAGGAACTCGCCGCTCACAGTTGCGGGGGCAGCCGCGGAGTCGGGTCTCCCCTCACCGCATTCCCTTTTCACCCCCGAAGGGGCACCGTCCAGGATCGCTCATAGCCTGTCGCGGGCGGGCGCACAACGCGTCGCCAGCGGGACTTTCGGCCGGCTGGGCTTTGACGCCCGGGGAAACCGGAGGCAAAGGGAACCCATGCTTCAGGCCGGATCCCGGATGACCTTGGTGCTCGGCGGCGCGCGCTCGGGCAAGAGCGCCTATGCCGAGGCGCTGATCGAGGCCGCGCCCGCGCCCTGGACCTATTGCGCCACCGCCCAGGCCTTCGACGACGAGATGGTCGAGCGCATCGCGCTCCACCGGGCGCGGCGCCCGGAGGGCTGGGTGACGCGGGACGTGCCGATGGCCCTGCCCGAGGCGGTCGCCGCCGCGCCCGGCCCGGTGCTCGTCGACTGCCTGACCCTGTGGCTCACCAACCTGATCCTGGCCGAGGCGGATGTGGGGGCCGCCGCCGAGGCCTTGCGCGCGGCCTGCCGCGCGGCGCCGGGGCCGGTGGTGCTCGTCGGCAACGAGGTCGGCCTCGGCATCGTGCCGGAGAACGCGCTCGCTCGCCGCTTCCGCGATGCGGCCGGGCGCCTGCACCAGCAGCTCGCGCAGGATTGCGACCGCGTCGTCTTCATGGTGGCGGGGCTGCCCATGATCGTGAAAGGACAGGCATGATCGAGGAGTCCGACAACGAGGCCGCGCGCCACCGCGACAAGATGGCCAAGCGCAAGGCGGTGCAGGACGCCGAGGTGGCGGGCAAGACCATCGAGAAGGGCCTGCTCATCGTCCATACCGGCCCCGGCAAGGGCAAGACCACGGCGGCGCTCGGCCTGATGCTGCGCGGGCTCGGGCGCGGCTGGCGCGTCGCCTGCGTGCAGTTCATCAAGGGCGGCTGGGACACGGGCGAGCGCCGCGCCGTCGAGGTGTTCGGCGAACGCATCTCCTGGCACACGCTCGGCGAGGGCTTCACCTGGGAGACCCAGGACAAGGCGCGCGACATCGCCGCCTGCCGCCACGCCTGGGAGCGGGCGGAGGCCCTGATGGCCGATCCGACGATCCGCCTGATCGTCCTCGACGAGCTCAACATCGCGCTCCGCTACGACTATCTCGACCTCGCGGCGGTGGTGGACGCGCTCCGGGCGCGCCGGCCAGACCTCCATGTCGTCGTCACCGGGCGCAACGCCAAGCCAGAGTTGATCGAGGCCGCCGACCTCGTCACCGAGATGGGCAGCGTGAAGCACCACTTCGCCGCCGGCGTGAAGGCGCAGGAGGGGATCGAGTTCTGATGGGCGCCCGCGCATGACCCGCGCCCTGATGATCCAGGGCACAGGCTCGGATGTCGGCAAGTCGCTGATCGTCGCGGGCCTCGCCCGGCTCTTCGCCGGCCGCGGGCTGCGGGTGCGCCCGTTCAAGCCGCAGAACATGTCGAACAACGCCGCCGTCACCGCGGATGGCGGCGAGATCGGCCGCGCCCAGGCGCTCCAGGCGCGGGCGGCAGGGGTCGCACCCTCGGTCCACATGAACCCGGTCCTGCTGAAGCCGCAGAGCGAGGTCGGCGCCCAGGTCGTGGTGCAGGGCCGCATGCTCGCCACCGTGAAGGCGCGCGACTACCAGGCCTGGAAGCCGCGGCTGATGCAGGCGGTGCTCGACAGCTTCGTGCGCCTGCGCTCGGAGGCCGACCTCGTTCTGGTCGAGGGCGCGGGCTCGGCCTCCGAGGTGAACCTGCGCGCCGGCGACATCGCGAATATGGGCTTCGCCCGCGCCACCGACACGCCGGTGGTGCTCGTCGGCGACATCGACCGCGGCGGCGTCATCGCGAGCCTCGTCGGCACCAGGGCCGTGATCGATCCGGAGGATGCCGCGATGATCCGCGGCTTCCTCGTCAACCGCTTCCGCGGCGATCCGAGCCTGTTCGCGGACGGCATGCGCCGCATCGCGGAGGCCACCGGCTGGCCGGCGCTCGGGCTGATCCCGCATCTGCCCGAGGCCGCGCGACTCCCGGCCGAGGACGTGCTCGGGCTTGCCGGCTCCGCCCCCGGCGGCGGTGCCCGCGTGCGGATCGCCGTGCCGGTGCTGCCGCGCATCGCCAATTTCGACGACCTCGACCCGCTGCGGGCCGAGCCCGGCGTCGAGGTGGTGCTGGTACGCTCCGGCGAGGCGATCCCGGGGGACGCCGCGCTCGTCCTGCTGCCGGGCTCGAAGACCACGATCCCCGACCTCGCGGCGCTTCGCGCGGAGGGCTGGGACATCGACATCCAGGCCCATCTGCGCCGCGGCGGCCGGGTGCTCGGGCTCTGCGGCGGCTACCAGATGCTCGGGCGGACGCTCTCGGACCCGCACGGGATCGAGGGCGCGCCCTGCACCGTGCCTGGGCTCGGCCTCCTCGACGTCGAGACCGTGATGACGCCGGAGAAGCGGCTCGTCGCCGTCACCGGCACCAGCCTCGCCGACGGCCTGCCGTTCACGGGCTACGAGATGCATATCGGCGAGACCGCGGGGCCCGATGTCGCCCGCCCGCTGCTGCGGCTCGCCGATGGCCGCCTCGACGGGGCGGTCTCGGCGGACGGGCGGGTCTGCGGCACCTACCTGCACGGGCTCTTCGCCGACGATGGCCAGCGCGCCGCTTGGCTCGCCCGGCTCGGCGCGGCCTCGGACGGGGCCTCCTACGAGGCCGGCGTCGATGCGGCGCTCGACGCGCTCGCGCGACACCTTGAGGTTCATGTCGACTGCGACAGGCTGCTCGCGCTGGCGCGCTAGCGCATCCGGTCTAAGTCTGTCCCTCCACGCCCCCGCATGAAGGGGCGGGAGCCGGAAGGAGGAGCCCGATGACGCCACCCCCGCCGCAGGTCGACGCGCGCCTCGCGCACGACACGGTCCGCACGGTGACCCTGCGGTTGATGCCGCTCCTCGGGCTGATGTACCTCATCGCCTATATCGACCGGCAGAACATCTCCTACGCCAAGCTCCAGATGGTCGGCGATCTGGGCTTGAGCGAGAGCGTCTACGGGCTCGGCGCGTCGCTGTTCTTCCTCGGCTATTTCCTGTTCGAGGTGCCCGCCAACGTGATCCTGGAGCGGGTCGGCGCGCGGCGCTGGTTCGCCCGCATCATGTTCACCTGGGGCCTGATCACCGTGCTCCTGGGTTTCACCCAGAACACCACGATGTTCTACGTGCTGCGCTTCCTCCTCGGCGTGGCCGAGGCCGGCTTCTTCCCCGGCGTGCTGTTCGCGCTCACCCTGTGGTTCCCGCAATCGCACCGGGCCCGGATGATCGGCTGGTTCATGATCGCGAGCGCCTTCGCCAACGCGGTCGGCGCGGCGATCGGCGGGGCGCTGCTCGACCTCGACGGCGTCCTCGGTCTGAAGGGCTGGCAATGGGTCTTCGTGGCGACCGGGCTGCCGGCTCTGATCCTCACGGTCGTGGTCCTGCGCATCTTGCCGGACGGCCCAGAGCGGGCGCCCTGGCTGACACCCGAGGGGAAGGCGTGGCTCGCCCGGCAGCTCGCCAACGAGCGCGAGAGCGGGGGCCAGGTGGAGCACCACAACCCCTTCGCCGCGCTGCTCGACCGGCGCGTCTGGATGCTCGCCTCGGTCTACATCGCCTTCCCGCTCGCGGCCTATGGCTTGAGCTACTGGCTGCCCACCGTGGTGAAGAGCTTCGGGGCCTCGAACACCGCCAACGGCTTCATCAACATCATCCCCTGGATCGTCACCGCGCTCGCCCTGTGGTGGGTGCCCCGCCGTGCCGCGCGCACGGGCGACCAGATCTGGCACGTGGTGGTGCCGGGGCTCGTCGCGGCCATCGCCCTGGTGCTCAGCGTGGTGCTGCCGGGCTCGGCGGTGAAGTTCGCCTGCCTCTGCGTGGCGGCGGCCGGCGTCTTCTCTGCCCAGCCCGTATTCTGGTCCCTGCCGCCGACCTTCCTGAAGGGCGCGAGCGCGGCGGCCGGCATCGCGGCGATCAACTCGGTGGGCAATCTCGGCGGCTTCATCGCGCAGAACGCGGTGCCCTTCATCCGCGACAAGACGGGCAGCAACCTCGCGCCGATGTACTTCCTTGCCGCAGCGCTGGCGCTCGGGGCCTGCCTGATGTTCGTCGTCCTCACCGCGCTCCGCCGCGACGCCGCCCGCCGCGGCGCCCCGGTGGAGCCGGTCCTCCCGCGCACGGCGTGAGCCGTCAGATCAGGAAGCCCAGCGCCGCCGCGCCCGCGGCGAGGCCCCAGAGCAGGATGCAGGCGGTGCGGTAGAGGGCGAGCGCCCGCTCGATATCGGCGGGGCCGGCCTCGGGCCGCCCGTCGCCCATCCAGGCATCCTCGACCACGCTGCCGCCGTAGACCCTCGGGCCCGCGAGCGCGAGCCCGAGCGCCCCGGCCATGGCCGCCTCGGGCCAGCCGGCATTGGGCGAGCGGTGCTTGGCCGCGTCGCGGCGGATCGCGGCGAGGGCCTCGCGCGGGCTCCCCGCCCCATCGCGGGGGGAGGGGAAGGCCTGAAGCGCTGCCGCTGCCACGATCAGCCCGGCGGTGAGCCGCGAGGCCGGCAGGTTCACGAGGTCGTCGAGGCGGGCCGCCGCCCAGCCGAAGGCCGCGTGGCGCGGGGTGCGGTGGCCGATCATGCTGTCGGCGGTGTTGACCGCCTTGTAGAGCGCGCCCCCGGGCAGGCCGCCGATCCCGATCCAGACGGCCGGCGCGACGATCCCGTCCGAGAAGTTCTCGGCGAGGCTCTCGATGGCGGCGCGGCAGACGGCCGCCTCGTCGAGGGTCCCGGGGTCGCGCCCGACGATCATCGAGACCGTCCGGCGTCCCCCCTCCAGCCCCTCGCCGCGCAGAGCCGTGGCGACCCGGGCGACGTGGTCGTGCAGGCTGCGCTGCGCCGGCAGGCTGGCGCAGAGGAGGGCGAGGGGGACGAGCCCGGCAAAGGGGCCCGCGAGCCCGGCGAGCGCCGTCAGCGTCAGCGCCGCGGCCCCGACCACGGCGAGGAGGACGAGTACCGCCAGCACGCCGCCCGCGCGTCGGCGGGCGAAGGAGCCCCGGTTCAGCGCGGCGTCGAGGGCCGCGATCAGCCGGCCGATCCAGGTGACAGGGTGGCCGAGCGCCCTGTAGAGCGCGTCCGGATAGCCGGCAGCCGCCTCGATCGCGAGGGCGAGGGCGAGGACGGCGAACGTCAGGGGCGGATGAGCGAGCGCAAGCCAGGACATCTGTTCGGCACTTCCGAGGCCGCGCCCGTGGCGCATGGCGGCGACCTCGAAGCCGCGCGCGCGCTGTTCCCGGGCGCGCCCGAGCCCTGGATCGACCTCTCGACGGGGATCAATCCGGTTCCCTATCCCTGGCCGGCGCCGGACGCCAGCCTGTGGCAGCGCCTGCCCTCCGCAGCCGACGAGCGGGCGCTGCGCGCCGCGGCGGCCGCGGCCTACGGCGTCGCCGATCCGGCCTGCGTGGTACCCGCGCCCGGCACGCAGATCCTGATCGAGACCCTGCCGCGGCTCCTGGCCCCGACAAGCGTCGCCGTGGTCGGGCCGACCTATGCCGAGCACGCGGCCGCCTGGATCCGCGGCGGCCACGCGGTGCGCGCCGTGGCCGGTCTCGCCGAGGCCGCCGGGGCGATGGTCGCGGTGGTCGTCAACCCGAACAACCCGGACGGGTCTGTCCACGCGACCGGCGACCTCCTCGCCCTGGCGCGGGACCTTGCCGGGCGCGGGGGCTTCCTCGTGGTGGACGAGGCCTTCTGCGACCTGGAGCCGGCGGAGAGCCTTGGGGCCCATCTCGTGCCGGGGCTCGTGGTGCTGCGCTCCTTCGGCAAGACCTACGGACTCGCCGGACTCCGCCTCGGCTTCGCGCTGGCGCTGCCGGAGGCGGCGCGGGCCATCGCCGCGGCGCTCGGGCCCTGGGCGGTGTCGGGACCGGCGCTCGCCATCGGCCGGGCCGCGCTCGCCGACCGCGACTGGCTGAGCCGGACCGCTGCGGAGCGGGCGGCCGATGCCGGCCGCCTCGACCGGATGCTGGGGCGGGCCGGCTGCACGCTCGTCGGGGGGACCAGCCTGTTCCGCCTCGCGCGCTGCCCCGACGCGCCCGCCCTGTTCCGCCGCCTCGGCGAGGCCGGGATCTTCGTGCGCCGCTTCGCCGAGCGGCCGGACCTGCTCCGCTTCGGCCTGCCCGCGGGCAAGGACCAGTGGTGCCGGCTCTCGCGGATCCTCAAGCCGGCGGCGTCAGCGCCGCTCGGTCAGGGCGAGGACGAGGGCTGCGCCTGAGAGGATGAGGCCGACGGCGCAGACGCCCAGCCATCCGGCCAGCAGGAAGGCCCGCGAGCCGGCATAGGCTCCGAGCGCCCCGAACACGAACATCGTGGCGAACAGCACGGTGTTGAGCCGGCCGCGCGCACCGGGCACCAGGGCGTAGACCCGGGTCTGGTTGGCGATGAGCGCGCCGTTGATGCCGATGTCGATGAGCAGCACGCCGAGCGCCACGGCCAGGAGCGACCATTGCCCGCCCGTCCACAGCACCGCGAAGGCCGCGATCACGAAGAGCGCCCCGGCGATCACCACCGGCCGCGCCCCGCGCGTGTCGGCGAAGCGGCCGGACATCGGCGCCACTAGGGCGCCGGCCACGCCGATCACCCCGAACAGTCCGGCGCCGGCCGCCGTGAGATTGAACGGCTCCGCCTCGACCAACAGCGCCAGCGTCACCCAGAAGGCGTTGAAGCTTGCGAACAGCAGCGCCTGGACGAGACTGGAGCGCCGCAGGATCGGCTGGGTGCGCGCGAGATAGAGAATCGAGAGCATCAGCGCCCGGTAACGCAGGGGCTTGGTCTGCGGCGTGTGCGGCAGCGTGGCCGCGGCGATGGCGGCCATGGCGAGCGACACGCCGGCCGCCGCCACGAAGACCGCCCGCCAGCCGAGATGCGCGCCGACGAAGCCGCTCACCGTGCGGGCGAGCAGGATGCCGGAGAGCAGCCCCGTCATCACCTGCCCGACGATGCGCCCGCGACTCGCATCCGGCGCGAGCTCGGCGGCGAAGGGCACGGCCTGCTGCGCCGCCGAGGCGAGGATGCCGATGAACAGGCTCGACAGGGCGAGAAGCGCCAGATTCGGGCTGAGGCCCGCGGCCACCAGCGCGAGCGCCAGCGCCAGGAGCTGGGCCACGATCAGCCGGCGCCGCGGCAGGCTGTCGCCCAGCGGCACGAGGCCGACGATGCCGAGGCCGTAGCCGACGAGGCAGCCGGTCGGCACCCAGAGTGCCGCGCCGTCGCCGAACTCGGCCACCAGCAGCGCGAGCAGCGGCTGGTTGTAGTAGATGTTGGCCACCGCCCCGCCGGCGATCAGCGTCAGCCCGAGGCGCGCACGCGCGGTGAGTGGTGGCATCGAATCGTCCGTCAGGCGGGGGAGAGAGGCGAGGTCGAGGGCGGCAGGGGCGCCCCGTGCGGCCGGCGGTCTTTCGAACCGGCGGCCGCGCTCCCATATAGGTCCATCCACGGCCGAATCCGCCGTCGAGGCATGCGCCGTCCGCATCGGCGCCGCGCGCCCTTGGCGAACGCGCGATTATCGTCTCACATATGGGTAATCCATCTCGGATCCGTGTGATTCGCGACGGAGGCGGCCTCAAGTCAAGACGACATGGGAGTTCCGTGTGGCGAACTACCGCATCGATTTCTCGAAGGAGATCCTGGGCGTCCCGTTCACCGTGGGCACGGTGGACATCCAGCGCGCCCGCGGTCCGGATCGCGCGCTCCGCGCGGCCGAATTGCGCTTCGCCCGCCAGCACGGCGTCGGCGACTGGCGTGAGCGCGCCGACCGCGCCGTGATCGCGGACGACGGGGCGATCCGCCCCTGACGCGGCCTCCGGCGCGCCGGCCCGCACTGGCCGGGCCGCCACCGCCGCCTTAAAACGGCGTTGCCGGCGGCGAGATCGTCGCGAGGCGCGTCCGATCCGGGGCGAAGTCACAGGTCGGGCGGAGCATGGCGGCGATCTCATTCTTCGGCGATCTCCTGCAGACGATCAGCGACCGCGGCCGCGACCTGATCGGCATCGCCCGCGGCGACATCGCCGCCCGGGCCGACCCGTCCGAGTTGGTCCGGCTCTGCGAGGACCTGATCTCGCGGCGCGGCGAGGCCTCGGGCGTGGCGCTCGCCCGGGCGATCCTCGACCGCTACGCCACCCTGTCGAAGGCGGAGCGCCTCGACTTCCTGCGCCACATCGCCATCGATTTCGACGCCGATCACGCGGCCGTGAACGCGGCCATCGCGGCCTACCGCACCGATCCGACCCGGGCCCGCCTCGGCCTGCTGCACGAGGCGGCCGAGCCGCGCAGCCAGGAGCTGATCCGCCGCCTCAACCTCGCCCGCGACGGCACCCTCGCCCTGGTGCGCATGCGCGAGGACCTGTTCGACCTGCGGAAGTCCCTGCAGGAGGATCCGGCCAGCATACCGGACCTGGTCGACGCGGTGGCGAGCCTCGACCGCGATTTCGAGCACCTCTTCGCCTCGTGGTTCAACCGCGGCTTCCTGGTGCTGCGCCACATCGACTGGACCACGCCGGCCCATATCCTGGAGAAGATCATCCGCTACGAGGCGGTGCACGAGATCGCCGACTGGGCGGATCTGCGCCGCCGCATCGAGCCGAAGGACCGGCGCTGCTTCGCCTTCTTCCACCCGGCGCTCGCCGACGAGCCTCTGATCTTCGTGGAGGTGGCGCTCACCGACGCCATCGCCCCGGCCATCGCGCCGATCCTCAGCCAGGAGCGCACGCCGCTCTCGCCCCGGGCCTTCAACACCGCGATCTTCTACTCGATCTCGAACTGCCAGAAGGGCCTCGCGGGGGTCACCTTCGGCAACTTCCTGATCAAGCAGGTGGTGGAGGACCTCGCCCGCGAGATCCCGAGCCTCAAGACCTTCGTCACCCTCTCGCCGGTGCCGGGCTTCTCCGCCTGGCTCGAGCGCGAGCGCCGGGCCGACGTGCCCCAGGGCCTCACCCGTGAGGACGTGGAGGCCCTGCGCCTCCTCGACGAGCCCGACTGGTCCACGGACAAGACCAAGGCGGATGCGGTGCGCAAGGCGCTGATTCCGGCGGCGGCGGCCTATTTCCTGCGCGCCAAGAACCCCCGCGGCCGGCCCCTCGACCCAGTGGCCCGATTCCATCTCGGCAATGGGGCGCGGCTGGAGCGGATCAACTTCCTCGGCGACGTCTCGCGAAAGGGGCTCCGGCAGTCCCACGGCCTGATGGTGAACTACCTCTACGACCTCTCGGCGATCGAGAAGAACCACGAGACCTACGCCAATCTCGGCACGATCTCAGCCTCCCCGGGCGTCTCGCGGGAGTTGCGCGCCAACCTGCCGCCGCCACGTGCGGTGGCGCTCGCCGAGGCGTGAATTCCCGTCGAGGCCCTGTCCCTAGAGGCGTTCGGTTCGCTGCCCGAGCGAGGCGCGGGTCCCCTCTCCTGAACGGGAGAGGGGGCGCGGTGAGCCTGCTCCGCGATTGTCGTGCTTCGCCGGCGGGCGTGCTCCGAGCACCCGCGGGGACTCTGTCCAAAGCCTGTCGAAGATGATTCTTTACCCGCAGGGCAGGGGGAAGCGTTGCGCCTGGAAGCCGCCGCCCTCGGCGACCGTGATGGCCGCGACCGTGCGGGTGCGCGGCCCGCGCCCCGCATCGCAGCTCTCGCTCACCACCTCGGGCAGGGTCTGGACCTCTGGCGCCGTCTCCGTCGCCGGATCGAGGCGGAGGACCGTCACCGCCGAGATGCTCTGGCCCATGTTCATGACGGTCGATTCGAGCAGCACCTCGTCGCGGCCGTCCCGGTCGGCATCGGCGCTGGCGACGAGGCGCTGGAACTGGGCCTTCGTCGTCAGCCGGTAGAAGCGGGGCGCCGCGCCCTCGGCGAGGACGAGGAGCACGGGCGCGGGCGCGTTCGGGAAGGGATCGATCGCCACCGGCGCCTTCTGCTGGATCAGGTAGATCCGCTCCCGGGTTCCTGTCGTCGTATAGGCGCCCCGCGCATCGCCGATGATCGCGAAGCTCCGGCCCATATCGGTCCGGATCGCCTCTGGCGCCCCCTCCAGGGCGCGGGCGACCGCCGCGCGCTCGGCCGGCGCGTAGCTCGGCCACTGCGTCCGCACCTGCGGGTTGCGGTAATCGAGTACGAGCCGCGGCGCGGCCATGCCGGGGCTCCCGAGAAGCGCCACGAACCCGGCCGCGAAGCCCATCCACCGCATCGCCGCCATATCGTCTCCTCTCCTCCGTCGATCGCGGCCGAGGCTGGGCCAGGGGATGGACGGAATCGTGGCGGCCGAAGCCCGCCCGTATTGCCCCGCCGCCCGGGGTGTGCAGCCTCACGCCGCGCGAGCCCCCGGGATGCTCGAATGCCGGCGGCTGCGAGAGACGGGGAGGGGACGGGTGGCGGCAGGGGGATATGTCGTTCGGGACGATGCGGTCCGCGTCGCGCGGGAGCTGGGGCGGCTGGAGGCGCTCGCCGATCGCAGGCGGCTGCGCGTTCGGATGCTGCGGGGCCTGCGCGGCGCCCTCGGGGCCGGCGCGACGTTCCTCACCCTGATCAAGCTGAAGCTCGCCGGCTCGCTCGCGCTCAAGCTCGCGCTGGCGGGGCTGGTCGGGCTCGGCCTCGCCTGGCCGATCACGGCGCTCGCCGTGCTCGGCGTCGTCTGGCTCGTGCTCTCGGTCGTCCTCCTGATCGTCGGCCTGTTCGAGGGAAACGCCTCCGCGCACGATCTCAGCCCGAACTGCGACTGGCCCTGCGCGTGCGGGCAGCGGGAGAAGCGGGCGGCCCGGCTCAAGACGCTGATCGAGAGGCGGCGGACCTGGCTCGCGGACCGCGCCGGCACGGTCCCGAGCCCGCGCGGCGAGGCGACGGGGTCGGTGCGCGGGGCCACCCGCCGCCGGTGAAGCCGTGACCGGGGTCGGAGGCGGACGCGCTGGGCCGGGCCCCTCGGAGCACGTCGCTAGAGCACGTCGCCCTCGGCCGGGGCTGGCTTCTTCGCCTTGTCGAGCTGGGCGCTCTGGAACAGGCGCTCGCTCGTGAGCTTCAGGAAGTAGAAGCCGAATTCCGGGTTCTGGTAGTAGAGCTGCTTGACGTCCGAGTAGGAGACGCACAGGGCGCGCCCCGCCTCGACGCAGACGAGGGAGGCGGTGCGGGTGTTGCCCGGCGAGAGCAGGCCGAGCTCGCCCACGATGCCGCCCTTGCGCACCTCGAGCCCGTATTCGGGGATTTTGAAGACGCCGCTCTCGACGTAGTACATCTCCGTGGCCGGGTCGCCCTTCTGGAACAGCACCTCGTCGACGCCGAAGGACCGATCCGAGCCGAAGGGGCGCAGCCAGTCGAGGGAGAGGTCGCCGTCGGCCGCCTTCTCCACGTCGCGCACGAGGCGCAGCATCTGCCAGAGCCGGAAGGCGTTGAACGGGATCTGGATCATCTCGGTCAGCACGACGGGCATGCTGTCGATCAGGAACCCGTAGGTGATGACGGCGCAGCTCGCCAGCAGCGCGATGATCCTGAGCGGGATCATCGTGCTCATGGCCGAGGCCGAGATGGTCAGCGCCGTGCCGAGATAGCCGATCGCCTCGACCCAGTTCATCCGGGGCTCCCACACATCCTGCCTGGAACGGGATGCATGTTCGCGCCGCCCCGGCAAGGCGGGCGGACCCTCCCGCCCGCTCGCGGCGGCTACCCTGTGCCCGCGCGGATACGCTCGGCCGCCGCGAGCCCCGCCCGCGTGCCTTCCTCGAAGGCGCCCCCCGCCGTCCCCCATTGCAGGCGGGACAGGGCCTCGCCCGCGAACCAGATCCGCCCGGAGACCGGCGCCTGGAGGGTGCGGCGTGCGCCCGCATGGCCCGGCGGCACCACGGCCCAGGAGCCGCGCGACCAGGGATCGTGCCGCCACGCGCTGACCGCCGGAATGGTCAGGCCGCGCAAGGCGGAGGCCGGGAAGTGCTCGCGCAGCACCTGCCGCACGTGCCGGCGCGCCGCGTCGGCATCGCCCCCGGTCGCGTCGACCGCGGCGGCGCCCATCGTGTCGAGTTCGTAGAAGTGGAAGGCGCTGCCGTCGATCCGCGAGAGCAGGCCCGGGGGTGCCTGCCGCCCGCCGGCCATGCTGACGAGGCGGTCCGGCCCTCGGAACGGGCTTTCCGGCCAGTGCAGCACCGCGTGCTCGTAGATGCCGGTGCTGAACCCGTCGATGGCCGCGCGGGTCTCCGGCGGCAGGGCGGGGGTGAAGGGCAGCGTCCGCCGCAGCACCATCGTCGGCACGGTCACGACGACCGCCCGCGCCCGCAAGGGGCCGGACTCGGTCGCGACGGTGACGCCCTCGCCCGACCAGTCGATGCCGGTCACTGGCCGCGACAGGGCGATCGGCAGATCCTCGGCCAGCCGGGCGAGATAGGCGCCGTAGCCACCGGCCAGGAAGAAGTTGTCGCCGTACTCCATGCTCGGGAAATCGTGCAGCGACACCTCGCGCAAGGGGCGGCCCGAGACGAGGCCGTGCACCTGCACGACGCGTTGGCCCCAGGGGCCGAGGCCTGGCGGCAGGGCGCTCGCGGCCGGCCGGTCCGGCCCCGCCTCCGCCGCACCCGCGGTCATGGCGCGGTCGGCGAGGTCGAAGGCTTGGGCCGAGGCGCGGATCTCGGCCGGCGTCCCGCGGCGGCGCCCGACCCAGACATGGCCGAGCTGGGGCGACCGGCGCAGGCGCTCGCCGCGGGCGAGGCCGAGCTGGACGAGGGGATTGATCGGGCCGGCATGCAGCCAGTGCGCGCCGAGATCGACCGCGTGGCCGCGGATCCGCGTGGTGACGGTGCGGCCGCCGACCCGGTCGCGCGCCTCCAGCACGGCGACGGCCACGCCCTGCTCGCGGAGCGCACGGGCCGCCGCGATGCCGGCCGCACCCGCGCCGACCACGATCACCTCCGGCTGCTCCGGCAGTGGCGCGAGGCGGGGAACATGGCTCGGGCGGTGGCGGGCATGCTCGGGCCGGCCCTGGCTGATCCGCGAATCCATGCGCGAGGCGATGTCCCTATCCCAGGTTCAGGGCGCGAGTACCTCGACGGTGCCGGACCTGTCGCCGCCGGGGCGCGGGCTCCCGGTCAGGGTGTAGATCCGGCCCTCCCAGGCGACCGCGTCGAAGCCGTGGCGCGGCGTCGGCAGCTTGGCAAGGGTGCGCCAGGAATCCGTCCGGGGATCGTACGACTCGACCTCGGCGAAGGTCCTGCTGCCGGATTCTCCGCCGATCACCAGCACCGCGTCCCCGAGCACGGCCGAGGCGGCGCCGCTGCGGGCGGTCGGTAGGGGCGCGCCCGCCTGCCAGCGATCCGTGGCGGGATCGTAGATCTCGGTGGCGGCGAGGTTGCGGTCCGGATCGCCGTCGCGCCGGCCGCCGATCGCGACGATGCGGCCCGCCATCGCCTGCACCGCGAGGTGGTCGCGCGGGGTCGGCAGCTTGGCGGCCGTGGCCCAGCTGTCGCGCGCGGGGTCGTAGACCTCGTGGGCCGGGTCGTTGGCGCCGCCGCTGGTGCTGCCGCCGACCACGTGGATGCGCCCGTCGAGCAGGGCCGCGCCGCCCGCCGCGCGCGGCGTCGGCATCGGCGCGCGCGGCGTCCAGGCATCGGTGGCGGGATCGTAGGCGAGGACCTCGCCGCTCGCGGTCCAGCCCTTCACGTAGCCGCCGAACACGTAGATCCGGCCGCCCTGCGCCGCGGCCATCGCGTGGTGGATGGGGTGGGGCAGGGGCGCTGCCCGGCTCCAGCGGTCGCCTGCGAGGTCGTAGACGAGGAGTTCGGTGGCGCCGTTGTAGTCGCCGATCACGTAGGCGCGCCCATCGAGGGCGGCTACCGTCACCTCCGAGCGCGGGGCCGGCGCGGTCGCGGCCGGCCGCCAGCGCAGGGGCTCGTGGGCCAGGACGGGCGCGGCGAGGAGGCAGGCCGCGGCAAGGGCGGCGAGACGGTTCGAGAGGCGGTTCGGCATGCGTCCGGTCCGGGGAGGCCTCGCGGGGAACGCGGCAGGGGGCGGAAAGTGCGCGGGGATTTGCGCGGGCCCGCGCCGTCCAGAACCTTGCGGCGGCCCGCCGCCGACGCCACACATCCGCCGGGCGCCGCGGCGCGAGGAGCCACCCGATGCTGATCCAGTCCGCCTTCTCGGCCCTGCGGCAGACCTTCTCGCCGCCTCTGCGCGCCATTCTGTGGAAGTCGCTCGGCCTCACCTTCGGGCTGCTCGTGCTGGTCTGGTTCGGGCTCACCCGCCTGATCCAGTGGTTCCAGGCGAGCCACCACATCTCGGACCAGTACCCGTTCCTCGACAGCCTGGCCTTCTTCTTGGCGGGGTTCGGGCTTGTCGTGGCGCTCGCCTACGTGATGCCCGCGGTCTCGATCCTGGTGGCGGGCTTCTTCCTCGACGACGCGGCCGAGATCGTGGAGCGCACCGACTTCCCGGCCGAGCCGGTCGGCCGGGCGCTGCCCTGGGGCACGGCGCTGCTCTACGCCCTGCGCTTCGCCGGGCTGACGCTGCTCGTGAATATCGGCGCGCTGATCATCTTCTTCGTGCCGGTGATCGGCATCGCCGCCTTCTTCGCGGCCAACGCCTATCTCCTGTCGCGGGAGTATTTCGAGATGGCCGCCGCCCGCTACCGGCCCCTGGCCGAGGCGGCCGAGATGCGGCGCACGCATTCGTCGACGACGCTGGCGGCCGGCTGCCTGCTCGCCGGGATGATGGTGGTGCCGGTGCTCAACCTCGTCACGCCGCTCTTCGGCATCGCCCTGATGGTGCACCTGCACAAGCGGCTCGCCGGCCGCCTCCCGGCGCCCGCGCCGCTGCCCTGCCTGCGCTGAGCGAGCGGGCCCAGCCCTCAGGCCTGTCCCGGCCAGACGGGCACGCCGATCAGCAGCGGGTGCAGGTAGCGCGCGAAGACGAACCATGCGGCGAGGCCGATCACCACGGCCAGGATGTCGTTGCGCCCGCCGGACGGCGCGGCCTGACCGCCGTGCTGCTGCGCCACGGCGCCCGCCGGCACGGCCCGGCGCTTCACGCTGATGCGGTCCACCACCGCCCAGGCGAGGAAGGCGGCGAACAGGACGATCGAGCCGAGATCGCCGTTCGCCAGGAGATGCGCGGTCGCCCAGATCTTCACCGCGAGCAGCATCGGGTGCTTGGCGAAGGCCCGGATCCGGCCCGGCAGGTAGGCCGAGGCCATCACGATGAAGGCGAGGAGCACGAGGAGGAGGGCGAGGTGCTTCGTGAAGACCGGCGGATCCCAGACCGGGACGTAGCCCGTGGCCCGGTAATGCCCGTAGCCGACCACGATCAGCACGAGGCCGAGCACCGAGGCCAGCGTGTAGCCGAGCTTGTACTTCGCCTCGCCGACCTGCCCGATCACGGCCGCGCGCCGCTCGCGCGCCATGGAGAAGGAATGCGTGCCGAGGAACAGCACGAGGCCGAGGATCATGATGAGCATGGAAACCCGACTCCGGGCGCGCGCCTGTGGAGAGGCGGCGCCGGACAGGGCCCGCTCAAGCTCCCTGTAACGGTTCTGAACAGAGTCTGTCGGGCGTGTCCAGAGCGCGCCCCGCCGAAGTGGATGCCGGTTCGGCGTCAGGGAGCGCGAAAGATCGAAGGCAGCCGCTCGCCGCAGGCGCGTGATTCCCCGCGTGATCCACGGCAAAGAAGGATTTCCGATGCGTCTGCGCGCCGTCCGCCTCGGCCTCGCCCTCGCGGGCGCCGCGTTCCCGGCCGCGGCCGCGCAGGAGCCGCCGCTCTCGAGCCTCACCCTGGTCGGGCCGCCGACCCTGGTGTTCAAGGCGGGCCGCGACGCCTGCGACGGCGCGGACGTGCCCGACGCCCCGGCCCGCGCCTTCCGCGACGCCTCGGGCGCGGTCGCCCTGTTCGGCATGCACTACCGCAACCGCGCCCTGCGGGGGCCGGACCTGGAGCACCTGAAGCTCGACTGCGCGGTGGTCCTCGAGTCCGGCGAGAAGGCGGATCCCGCCCTCTACGACGACCGCTCCTGGATCACCGCCACCTGGACCGAGGACGGGCGCGCCGTCGCGGCCCTCGTCCACCACGAGTACCAGGCCAACGAGCATCCGGGCCGCTGCCGCTCGGCGGTCTACATGGAGTGCTGGTACAACACGATCACCGCCGCCGCCTCGGCGGATGGTGGGCGCAGCTTCACCCGCGCGAGCCCGCCCCGCGTGGTGGCGGGGCCGCCCTTCACCCAGGAGGTGGACCAGGGCCGGCACCGGGGCTTCTTCAACCCCTCGAACATCGTCGGCGAAGGGCCCTGGCGCTACTTCCTGGCCTCGACCACCGGCTGGCAGCGCCCGGGCAGCGATCAGGAGGCCGGGATCTGCCTGTTCCGCAGCGACCGGCCGGCCGACCCGGCGAGCTGGCGCGCCTGGACAGGTGCCGGCTTCACCGCCGCCTTCCCCGACCCTTACCTGAAGGGCGGCAAGCCCGCGACCTGCCGCCCGGTCGGCCCCTTCCCCGGCCCGGTCGGGGCGGTGGTGCGCCACCGCGGCACCGGCGTCTTCATCGCGGTGTTCATGGCCAAGGCCGGGACCGGCGCGCCGGGCGACTTCCCGCGCTCCGGCTTCTACTGGACGACCTCGCGCGACCTCTTCGCCTGGGACAGGCCGCGCCTGCTCATGGAAGGGGCGACGCTCTACGACGACCCCTGCGCGGCGCCGGGCGGCCTCATCGCCTATCCCGCGCTCCTCGATCCCGGCGCGGCCGGCCGCAATTTCGACGATGCCGGCGAGCGGGCGCTCCTCACCTACGCGACGCTGCGGACCGAGGGCTGCACCGTCACCTCCGATCGCGACCTCGTGCGCCGCCCGGTGGCGATCACGGTCTGGCCCTGAAGGGGGGACCGCGCGGCAAACCGGCACGGCTGTCGCCGGCCTCCGTTGACGGTAGGGCGACCGCCTGCATCTCTCCCGCTCGGACAACCCGATCCGAGGCGCGACGCCATGACCGACCACCTGATCGCCTGGAGCGAGCGCGACGAGACCGTGGCGCCGAGCGGCGTCGCCAGGCGCAGCATCGCCGGGGCCGGTGCGAGCCTCGTCCACATCACCATCCCCGCCGGCACCGAGGCGGCGCGACACAGCCACCCGCACGAGCAGTTCGTGCAGGTGGTCTCGGGTTCGGGCATGCTGGAGACCGAGCAGGGCCGGCAGCCCTTCGCGGCCGGCCACGTCTTCCACTTCCCGGCCGGCGCCTGGCACGCCGCGACCTTCGAGACCGAGACGGTGCTGATCGAGACCAACCTCCCGGGCTGACGCGTTCTTGGTAGCCGGCCGTCAATTTTTTTGACGGCAGCCGAAAAATGCCTGTGCTTGGCCTCCTGCGGGGGGGCGTGTAGTACTCTCGCGTTTGAACGCCCGCCCGTGTACGCCGACGGACGACGGGGTCACCTGCCCGGACTTTCAAGAACAGAGGCATTCCCATGAGCGCCGGTACCGCCGCCGACAAGCACTTCTCGAGCACCTTCTTCTCCGCGCCCCTGTCGGAGGCGGACCCCGAGATCGCCCGCGCCGTCGAGCAGGAGCTCGGCCGGCAGCAGCATGAGATCGAGCTGATCGCCTCCGAGAACATCGTCTCGCGCGCGGTGCTCGAGGCCCAGGGCTCGGTGCTGACCAACAAGTACGCGGAGGGCTATCCGGGCCGCCGCTACTACGGTGGCTGCCAGTTCGTGGACATCGCCGAGAACCTCGCCATCGAGCGCGCCAAGCGCCTGTTCGATTGCGGCTTCGCCAACGTGCAGCCCAATTCCGGCTCCCAGGCCAACCAGGGCGTGTTCATGGCCCTGATGCAGCCCGGCGACACCTTCATGGGCCTCGACCTCGCCGCCGGCGGCCACCTCACCCACGGCGCGCCCCCGAACGTCTCGGGCAAGTGGTTCAAGCCCGTCTCCTACACCGTGCGCCGCGACGACCAGCGCATCGACATGGAGCAGGTCGAGCGCCTCGCCCACGAGCACAAGCCCAAGGTGATCATCGCCGGCGGCTCGGGCTATCCGCGCCACTGGGACTTCGCCAAGTTCCGTGAGATCGCCGATGCGGTCGGCGCCTACTTCTTCGTGGACATGGCCCATTTCGCGGGCCTCGTGGCGGCCGGCGTGCACCCGTCGCCGTTCCCCCACGCGCATGTCGCGACCACCACGACGCACAAGACCCTGCGCGGCCCCCGCGGCGGCATGATCCTGACGAACGACGAGGCGCTCGCCAAGAAGTTCAACTCGGCGATCTTCCCCGGCCTGCAGGGCGGCCCGCTGATGCACGTCATCGCCGGCAAGGCGGTGGCCTTCGGCGAGGCGCTGAAGCCCGAGTTCAAGATCTACGCCCGCCAGGTCATCGAGAACGCCAAGGCGCTCGCCGACACCCTGATCTCGGGCGGCTACGACATCACCTCGGGCGGCACCGACAACCACCTGATGCTGGTCGACCTGCAGCGGAAGGGCCTCACCGGCAAGGCGGCGGAAGCCGCGCTGTCGCGCGCCGACATCACCTGCAACAAGAACGGCGTGCCCTTCGACCCGCAGAAGCCGACCGTGACCTCGGGCATCCGCCTCGGCACCCCGGCCGGCACCTCGCGCGGCTTCGGCGTCGCCGAGTTCAAGCAGATCGGCGGCTTCATCGTCGAGGTGCTGGACGGCGTCGCGGCGAAGGGCGAGGCCGGCGACAGCGAGATCGAGGCCAGCGTCAAGAGCCGCGTCCACGCGCTCACCGACCGCTTCCCGATCTACGGCTGAGGCTCAGGCATGGCCGCCGCCCTTCCGGCGGTCGGCCCGAGAGGCTAGGACACGAGGCCGCGGATCCACGGATCCGCGGCCTCTCTCGTTTCACGGCACGAAGGACCGCCCATGCGGTGCCCCTATTGCGGCGGCTCGGATACCCAGGTGAAGGATTCGCGGCCCAGCGAGGACGGGGCGGCGATCCGCCGCCGCCGGGTCTGCCCGGACTGCGCCGGCCGCTTCACCACCTTCGAGCGGGTACAGCTGCGCGAGGTCACGGTGCTGAAGCGCTCGGGCAAGCGCGTGCCCTTCGATCGGGACAAGCTCCAGCGCTCGATCGACGTGGCGCTTCGAAAGCGCGCGGTCGACCCGGAGCGGGTCGAGCGCCTCGTCAGCGGCATCACGCGGCAGCTGGAGAGCAGCGGCGAGGCCGAGGTCAGCTCCGAGGCGATCGGCGAATTGGTGATGCAGGCGCTGAAGGGCCTCGACGACGTGGCCTATGTCCGCTTCGCCTCCGTCTACAAGAATTTCCGCGAGGCGCAGGACTTCAAGGACCTGCTCGGGACACTCGGCGCCGTGGCCGAGACGGAGTCCGAGACGGCCGAGGCGCCTGATTCCGACCCGCCCGCACGGCGCCCGTCCCGTCGGACGCAGCCGTGAGCGACGCCCGCTTCATGCGCCTGGCCCTGGCGCTCGGCCTGCGCCATCTCGGCCGGACCTGGCCGAACCCCTCGGTCGGCGCCGTGGTCGTGGCCGGGCCGCCGGGCGCGGAGCGCATCGTCGGCCAGGGCATCACCGCGCCGGGCGGGCGCCCGCACGGGGAGCCGCTGGCGCTCGCCGAGGCCGGCGCGGCGGCGCGCGGCGCCACCCTCTACGTGACGCTGGAGCCCTGCTCCCATCACGGCCGCACCCCGCCCTGCACCGACGCGATCGTCGCCGCCGGCATCGCCCGCGTCGTCAGCGCGATCGAGGATCCGGATCCGCGGGTCGCCGGCCGCGGCCATGCCCAGCTCCGCGCGGCCGGCATCGCGGTCGAGACCGGGTTGCTCGCCGAGGAGGCGCGACGCGACCATCTCGGCCACGTCACCCGCATCACGAAGGGGCGCCCGGCGGTCCATCTCAAGCTCGCCCGGACCCGCGACGGATTCGCCGCCGCCTCGGGCCCCGAGCGCCTGCGCATCACCGGGGCGGTCGCGGACGGGGCCGTGCATCTCTGGCGCGCCCATGCCGACGCGATCCTCGTCGGGATCGGCACGGCGCGGGCTGACGACCCCTCGCTCACCGTGCGCCTGCCGGGGCTGGCGAGCCGCTCGCCGCAGCGGGTGGTGCTCGATTCCCGCCTCATCCTGCAGCCGTCGAGCGTGCTGGTGCGGACCGCGCACGACGTCCCGACCCTGGTCCTCACCACCCGCGGCGCTCCGGCCCATGCCAAGCGCATGCTGGAGAGTCTCGGCGTCGAGGTGACGCGGGTCGCCGAGGATGGGCGCGGGCAGGTCGACCTCGCTGCGGCGCTCGCGGCGCTGGCCGAGCGCGGCCTGACGCGGGTCTGCAGCGAGGGCGGGCCGCACCTTGCGGACGCCCTGGCACGGGCCGATCTCATCGACCTGTGCACCCTGATCACCGGGCCCGACGCGCTCGGCCCGGCGGGCGGCCTGCCGGCCATGGGTCCGCATCTCGGCGAACTGATCGAGGGCGGTCACTTGCAGCCGGTCGCGGCGCGCGACCTCGGGCCCGATCGGGCCGTCACCTACGAGCGGGTACCTTAGATGTTCACCGGCCTCGTCAGCGATATCGGAACCGTGCTCTCCGTCGAGGGCGACGAGTCCCTGCGCCGCCTCACCATCCGCTGCGGCTATGATCCGGCCGGCATCGCGCTCGGCGCCTCTATCGCCTGTTCCGGCCCCTGCCTCACCGCGGTCTCGGCGGAGCCGGCCGAGGGCGGCGCCGTCTTCGCGGTGGATGCGGCGGCCGAGACGCTGGCCCGCACCACGGTCGGGCTCTGGCGGGCCGGCACGCGGATCAATCTCGAACGCTCGCTGAGGATCGGCGACGAGCTCGGCGGACACCTCGTCACCGGCCATGTGGACGGGCTCGCCGAGATCGTCTCGCGCGAGACCATCACCGATACCGAATCCTCCTGGGGGGCGAGCGAGCGCTTCACCCTGCGGGCGCCGAGCCACCTGTCGCCCTTCATCGCGGCCAAGGGCTCGGTCTGCCTCGACGGCACCTCGCTCACCGTCAACACGGTCGAGGGCGACCTGTTCTCGGTGCTGCTGATCCCGCACACGCTGGAGGTCACCACCTGGGGCGAGCGCCGCGAGGGCGACCGCCTGAATCTCGAAGTGGACCTGATCGCCCGCTACGCCGCGCGGCTCACCGAGGCGCGGGCGCAGGCCGGCTGATGGATCTTCAGCGCGGCGGGATCGAGTAGGTCCCCGTCGCGTGGCAGACGAGATCGTCGCTGCCCGCGGCCGTGATCAGCACCTCGCCCACCGCGAGCCGGCGGCCGAGCTTGAGCAGCCGGCATTCCGCCAGGAGATCGCCGGTTGCGGGCTTCCGCAGGAAGTTGAAATTCAGGCTCGTGGTCACGGCGAGGGCCACGGGGCCGATATTGGCGAGGATCGCCGCGTAGAGCGCGTAATCGGCGAGCGCCATCATGGCCGGGCCCGAGACCGTGGCGCCGGGCCTCAGGAAGCGCTCATGCGCCTCGAGCCGCATCCGCGCCGAGAGCGGGCCCACCGCCTCCAGATGGTAGGCGCGGCCCCCCGCCTGCATCTGCGGGAACTCGCGGTCGAGGAAATCCTGCGTCTCCGCGAGGGTCAGGGCCGTGCTGCTCATGGAGCCCATGCAGCACGGCCTTAGGCGGGGGACAAGGCGGGATCGGCGATCCGCTCAGAAGAAGATTGGCCGCGCGCTCGCCACGTGCTCGGCGAGCACCGTGCCGGTGGCCGGGTCGATCTCCTTGAGCACTGCGTCGTAGCCCCAGAGGTCGGCGAGGTGCTGCAGCACGCGGCCCGCATCCTCCTTCTGCAGGGTGATGCGGTTGAGCGCCTTGTGGTGCAGGATCAGCCGGCGGTCGCCTTCGAGGTCGACATCCACCACTTCGATATCCGGGTCGAGCCAGGCCACGTCGTACTGGCGGGCGAAGGAGCGGCGCATCTTGCGGTAGCCGCGCTCGTCGTGGATCGCCTCGACGCGCAGCTCCGGCTCGTCCGGATCGTCCACCACGTGGAACAGGCGCAGGTCCCGCATCAGCTTCGGCGAGAGGAACTGCGCGATGAAGCTCTCGTCGCGGTAGTTCTCCCAGACGTCGCGCAGCACCGCCATGGCGTCGCCCGTGCCCGCGATCTCGGGGAACCACGCACGGTCCTCCTGCGTCGGCTGCTTCACGATGCGCTGGATGTCCTGCATCATCGCGAAGCCGATCGCGTACGGGTTGTGGCCGCCATAGGAGCGGTCGTCGTAGTTCGGCTGCCGGATCACGTTGGTGTGCGACTGCAGGAACTCCAGATAGGCCGCCTCGCCGATCTGCCCCTTCTCGGAGAGCGCGTTCATGATGCGGTAGTGGACGTAGGTGGCGCAGCCCTCGTTCATCACCTTGGTCTGGCGCTGCGGGTAGAAGTACTGCGCCACGAGCCGCACGATGCGCAGGATCTCGCGCTGCCAGGGCCGCAGGCGCGGGGCGACCTTCTCCAGGAAGTAGAGGATGTTCTCCTGGGGCAGTTCGAGCAACGCCCGGCGCCGGTCGGCCGCCGCGTCCGTGCGCGCCGCGCCGGGCTTGTTCGGCAGGGTGCGCCAGAGGTCGTTATAGATCTGCTCGCCGTGCTCGATCCGCTCGCGCTCGCGCCGCTGCTCGGAGGCGAGGTCGGGCCGCTTCTTGCGGGGGTAGCGGTGCACGCCCTGGCTCATCAGAGCGTGGGCGGCGTCGAGCACCTGCTCCACCGCCTGCTGGCCATGGCGCTCCTCGCAGCGCGCGATGAAACCCTTGGCGAAGTCGAGATAGTCGAGGATGCCCTCCGCGTCGGTCCACTGCTTGAATAGATAGTTGTTCTTGAAGAAGTGGTTATGGCCGAAGGCAGCGTGCGCGATCACGAGCGTCTGCATCGTCGCCGTGTTCTCCTCCATCACGTAGGAGATGCACGGGTCCGAGTTGATGACGATCTCGTAGGCGAGGCCCATCAGGCCGCGGCGGTAGCTCGCCTCGTGCTGGGCGAAGTGCTTGCCGAAGGACCAGTGCTTGTAGAACAGCGGCATGCCGATCGAGGCGTAGGCGTCGAGCATCTGCTCGGCCGTGATGATCTCGATCTGGTTCGGGTACCAGGACAGGCCGAGCTCGGGCCCGGCGATGGCCTCGCAGGCGTCGTGGATGCGCCGGATCGTGTCGAAGTCCCAGTCGTTGCCCGTGAACAGGAGTTCGCCGGCCTTGACCGGCTGGATCCTCGGGCGGCTCAGGCTGGTCACCACGAAACCTCCTCCTCAACGCAGCACCCTCCCCCTTGCGGGGAGAGGTAGGGTGGGGGTGGTGCAGAAGGCACCGATGAGCCTCGTCCGGTGCCACCCCCACTTCCGGCTCCTCCCCGCAAGGGGGAGGAGAGACAGGCTCACGCCTCCGCTTTCGCGTCCTTGCGGCCGAACAGCTCGCGGAAGACGGGGTAGATCTCGCGGCGGTGGTTCACCTTGCGCATGGCGATCGGCCCGCCCGCCTTGGCGATGGCCTCGTAGGTGCGCCACAGGGTGGTGCGGTGCTCCACGAAGCCGGCGCGCGGCCCGTTCTCGTCGCCGACCTCGAGATAGGCGAAGTGCTGGCAGGCCGGCAGGATGTGGGTGCGCAGCAATTCCGTCGAGGTCGGGCCATCCGAGGAGACGTTGTCGCCATCCGAGGCCTGCGCCGCATAGATGTTCCAGTCGTCGGGCGAGTAGCGCTCGGAGATGATGCGCTTCATCTCGACGAGCGCCGAGGAGACCAGCGTGCCGCCGGTCTCGCGCGAGCCGAAGAAGGTCTCCTCGTCCACCTCGGTCGCCCGGTCGGTGTGGCGGATGAAGACGATCTCCACGTGGCGGTAGCGGCGCGTGAGGAAGATGTGGAGCAGGATGTAGAACCTCTTGGCGAGGTCCTTCATGTGCTCGGTCATCGAGCCCGAGACGTCCATCAGGCAGAACATCACGGCCTGGGCGATCGGGCGGGGATAGGGCTCGAAGCGGCGGAAGCGCAGGTCGATCGGATCGACATAGGGGATGCGCTTCGAGCGCTCGCGCAGCAATTCGAGCGAGGCCAGGAGGTCCGGCCGCTCGGGCGCGTCCTCGGGGAGCGTCTCGATCCGGGCCTCCAGCGCCGCCAGCTCATCGGGCTTAGGCCGCTTCAGGGCGATGCGGCGGGACATGGAATTGCGCAGCGTGCGCCCGAGGGCGAGGTTGGCGGGCGAGCCCGTCACCGTGTAGCCGGCCCGGCGCAGCCCTTCCGTCTCCACCACGGCGAGGCGCCTCTTCGCGAGGTCGGGCAGTTCGAGGTCCTCGAGGAAGAGTTCGAGGAACTCCTCGCGGGTCAGCACGAAGCGGAAGGCGTCCTCGCTGTTCTCGCCGCCCTCGCCCCCCTCGCCGGAGCCGCGGCCCCCGCCGCCGCCCGGCGGGCGCTCGATCGTGTCGCCCTCCACGTAGGTCTTGTTGCCGGGCAGGATGTGGTCCTGGAGGCCGGTGCCGGGCTGGCGGCTGAACCGGGGCTCGCGCACGCCGTCGGCCGGCACGGTGACGCGGCCGTCCTTGCCGAGGTCCTTGATGTCGCGCTCGCGGGCGGATTCGCGCACCGCGCGCTGGGCCACATCCTTGACCCGCCGCAGGAAGCGCTGCCGGTTGGGGAGGCTCTTGCCCCCGGGATTGAGCCGACGGTCGACGATGTGCATCCGGTGCCTGAACCCTCGTCCCGCTTCATGAGGCCGGCCATCATCGCCGGCCGGCCGCTCGAAACTGTGGCGGCGTGAGGGTGTGCCCCGGGCGGGGCCGCCTCACCCTGCCTGCTTCACCCGCATGTACCACTCCACCAGGCGGCGGACCTGCCGTTCGGTGTAGCCCCGGTCGACCATGCGATCCACGAACTCGCCGTGCTTCTTCTCGGTCTCGCCGTCCTTCTTGGAGCCGAAGGAGATGACCGGCAGCAGCTCCTCGACCTGGGAGAACATGCGCCGCTCGATGACCTCGCGGAGCTTCTCGTAGCTCGTCCAGTTCGGGTTGCGCCCGCCGTGCTGCGCCCGCGAGCGCAGGGCGAACTTCACGACCTCGTTGCGGAAGTCCTTCGGGTTGGCGATGCCGGCCGGCTTCTCGATCTTGGTCAGCTCCTGGTTGAGGAGCTCGCGGTTGAGGAGCTGGCCGGTCTCGGCATCCTTGAAGTCCTGGTCCTCGATCCAGGCGTCGGCGTAGTCGATGTAGCGGTCGAACAGGTTTTGCCCGTAATCGTGGTACGATTCGAGGTAGGCCTTCTGGATCTCGTGGCCGATGAACTCGGCGTAGCGCGGCGCGAGCTCCGTCTTGATGAACTCCAGATACCGCTTCTCGGTTTCAGGCGGCAGCTGCTCGCGGCGCAGCGCCTGCTCCAGCACGTACATCAGGTGCACGGGGTCGGCGGAGACCTCCGTGGTGTCGTGGTTGAAGGTCGCGGCCAGCACTTTGAAGGCGAAGCGGGTCGAGATCCCGTCCATGCCCTCGTCCACGCCGGCCGTGTCCTTGTACTCCTGCATCGAGCGGGCGCGGGGATCGACCTCGCGCAGGGACTCGCCGTCGTAGACCCGCATCTTCGAGAAGAGGTTCGAGTTGGCGTGTTCGCGCAGGCGCGAGAGCACCGAGAAGCGAGCCAGCATCTCGAGGGTCCCCGGCGCGCAGGCTGCGGTCGAGAGCTCCGAGCCGAGGATCAGCTTGTCGTAGATGCGCTGTTCCTCCGCGACCCGGAGGCAGTAGGGCACCTTGATCACGTAGATGCGGTCGATGAAGGCTTCGTTGTTCTTGTTGGTCTTGAACGACTGCCACTCGGCCTCGTTCGAGTGGGCGAGGATCACGCCCGTGAAGGGGATCGCGCCGATATTCTCGGTGCCGACATAGTTGCCCTCCTGCGTCGCGGTGAGCAGGGGGTGCAGCATCTTGATCGGCGCCTTGAACATCTCGACGAATTCGAGAATGCCCTGGTTCGCCCGGTTCAGGCCGCCCGAATAAGAGTAGGCGTCCGGATCGGCCTGGGAGAGGGTCTCAAGGCGGCGGATGTCGACCTTGCCGACGAGCGAGGAGATGTCCTGGTTGTTCTCGTCGCCGGGCTCGGTCTTGGCGATGGCGATCTGGCGCAGGCGCGAGGGCCGCACCTTGATCACCTTGAACTGCGAGATGTCGCCGTTGAACTCGTCCAGGCGCTTGAGGGCCCAGGGGCTCATCAGGCCGGTCAGGCGCCGGCGCGGGATGCCGTAGCGGCTGTGGATCTCGGCGCCCATGGTCTCGGGGTCGAACAGGCCGAGCGGGCTCTCGAAGACCGGCGAGACCTCGTTGCCGGCCTTGAGCACGTAGATGGGGTGGACCTCCATCAGGGCCTTCAGCCGCTCGGCGAGGGAGGACTTGCCGCCGCCCACGGGGCCGAGGAGGTAGAGGATCTGCTTGCGCTCCTCCAGCCCCTGCGCCGCGTGGCGGAAGAACGAGACGATCCGCTCGATCGTCTCCTCCATGCCGTAGAACTCGGCGAAGGCGGGGTAGGTGCGGATCGTCCGGTTCATGAAGATCCGGCCGAGGCGCGAATCCTTGGCGGTGTCGATGAACTCGGGCTTGCCGATGGCCTCCAGGATGCGCTCGGCCGCGGAAGCGTACATCAGCGGCTCGTCGCGGCAGGCCTCCAGATACTCGGAGAGCGTCATCTCCGTGTCGCGGCGCGCCTCGTAGCCTCTGGCGAAGCTCTGGAAAAGGTCGTTCGTCGCATGCATCGGCATTCGATAACCCTCTCAGACCACACGTAGCTTCATCCTGTCCCGGCTCGGATGCAACTGACAGGCCCGCATTTGTCGCAGTGCGACGAACGTGCGTCTGTCGCGTGTGGTCGTTGCAACACTCGGCCTTTCGGCAGGCACAATCAACAGGCGCCTGCCCGGCCCGCACCGGACATTTCTACCGAGGTCGCCCGTTCCCGGGCGGCCTCCCTGCGCATCCCGCCTCGCGGCCTGTGCGCTGCAAACGGCCCGCGCTGCGCCGCACGATGCATGGCCGGCAGTGCGGCAGGACCGCCCTAGAGGTCCGTCCCCTCCTTCTTCGCGTCGCCGCTCTTCCCGGCATCCTTGCCGGCATCCTTCGAGGCAGCCTCGACGGTGATCTTGATGTTCTGCGTCTGCACCTGCCCGTCGGCGTTCTTGATCTCGAAGGTCACCTCGTCGGCCCCCGTGAAGCCGGCCCTGGGCTGGTAGAACAGCGCCTGGACGCCAGCATCCTTGTTCGGGCAGCGGTAGCTCGCGGGCGTCTTCTGCTTGCCGGTCTTGGTGATCAGGGCGCCGTTCTTCGGCGCGCCCGAGACCTTGAACTCCGGCATCGGGCCGGTGGAGCAATCCTTCTTCAGGTTCGGGGCGATGGCGAGCCGAACGGTCTTGCCGGCGGCGACCGTCTCGCTCTTCGTGATCGTCGTCTGCGCGAGCGCAGGGGCCGCAGCGAGGCTGGCGGCCACGAGGCCCGCGGCGACGCGCGCGGCGATCGGGCTGGCGAAGGTCATGGATCGGCTCTCCCCTGTCATGGCCGGCGCTGCCTCGCGCCGGAGACCGGCATGTGGGGAGGCCGCCGCGACCCGTCGAGGGGACCGGCGCGGGGAGGGCGCGCCTATTCCTGCAGCGCCGCCGCCACCACGCCGGCCACCCGGGCGATCTGCTCGGGGGGCAACTCGCCCGCGAGCGCGGCGGCGAGGCGGACCTCGATCCGGGCGCGCTCGCCCGCATCGGCGAGGGGAGTGACCGGGATCTGCTCCTCCTTGAGGCGGCAGACCCGGCGGATGGTCTCGGCCGCCTGGAGCAGGGCCTCGCGGTCGGCCGGGCCCATCTCCCAGAGGGGGTTGCGCAGGCGGCTGATCACCCGGCGGGCATCCCGGTATTCCGGGTCGGCCAGGGTCGCGGCCTCGATCCGGCTTGCCAGGAAGACCAGTTCCAGCACCTCGCCCGCCGCCGCCGGACAGGTGCGGACGATCCGCATGAGGCGGCTCGTCAGTTCCTGGGTCGGCGTGAGCGAACGGGTGGCTTTGGGCATGCGGGCGTAAACGCGAGCGGTGCCCGGCTGGTTCGGCGCGCCGAAACGCCCCGTCCGGGCAACGGCTTGCGGAGGGCCCGTCAGGCCTCGGGCGGGCTGCGCAGGGCCGCGAGCGCGTCCCGGCAGGCATGGAGCTCGCGCAGGGCCGCCCGCAGGACCGTCCTGTCGTCGGGCCCGACCTCCTGGCCCGCCTCGCGCTCCTGCAGCGGCGGCGCGGCAGCCACGGCCTCGCCGCGGCCGACCGCCTGCACGAAGCGCACCCCGTTCTCCTTCAGCACCCGCTGGGCGCCCTTGATGGTGTAGCGCTGCACGTGGAGCAGGTGGCGGATGCCGGCGATGAGGTCGACGTCCTCCGGCCGGTAGTAGCGCCGCCCGCCCGCCCGCTTCAGCGGCCGCACCTGCGCGAAGCGCGTCTCCCAGAAACGCAGGACGTGCTGGGGCACGTCGAGATCCTCGGCCACTTCGCTGATCGTCCGGAAGGCGCCCGCCTGCTTGGCCCCGGACCCGGCGGAATCGGAGATTGCGGCGAGCGAGGGGGCCGGCATCGGGGCGATCCTGTGCGAGGGCTCGGGGCCGGAATCACCGGCCCGGGCGATCATAGGACGGGGCGCGGCCGAACCGAAGCTGCGCGGCACGCCGGGCGGCCAGAACCCTGCGCGATGGCGGCGCGCAAACGAAAAGGGCCCGCGCGGGTGGCGCGGGCCCTCGAAACCTTGGCGATCCAGATGGATCGATCAGCGCGAGTAGAACTCGATGACGAGGTTCGGCTCCATCTGCACCGGGTAGGGCACCTCGGAGAGGCCCGGCACGCGGGTGACGCGGGCGGTCATCTTCTGGTGGTCGACCTCGATGTAGTCCGGCACGTCGCGCTCGGCGAGCTGGGTCGCGACGATCACGACCTCGAACTGGCGGGCCGCCTCCTTCACCTCGATCACGTCGCCGGGCTTCACGAGGTAGCTCGGGATGTTCACGCGCTGGCCGTTCACCTTGATGTGGCCGTGGTTGATGAACTGGCGGGCGGCGAAGGGGGTCGCGACGAACTTCGAGCGGTACACGACCGCGTCGAGGCGGCGCTCGAGCAGGCCGATCAGGTTCTCGCCCGAATCGCCGCGCAGGCGGATCGCCTCGGCGTAGTAGCGGCGGAACTGCTTCTCGGTGATGTTGCCGTAGTAGCCCTTGAGCTTCTGCTTGGCGCGCAGCTGCGTGCCGAAGTCGCTCATCTTGCCCTTGCGGCGCTGGCCGTGCTGGCCGGGGCCGTACTCGCGGCGGTTCACGGGGCTCTTCGGGCGGCCCCAGATGTTCTGGCCCATGCGGCGATCGAGCTTGTGCTTCGCCTGAACGCGCTTCGACATCGCGTGTCCTCTGTCCTGTTCTACCTGCGAGGAACGCGCCCTCCTCTTCCCGCCGGGCTGAAAAGCCCTCAGGGACGACAGGGCGGGGTTGAGGCCGCCCACGGGTGCGTATGAAAATGCGACGGGGCCCCGCATCGGAGCCCCGTTGACCGGGCGTCCTTAGAGCAGGCGGCCGCGCCGGTCAACGCTCGCGGCCGGCGGCACCCCGCCCGGGGCAAGCCAGGGCCATGCCGAACGCTCATGTGCCGCCGTCACGATTGGTGCACGACACCGGCTCCCCTCGAACAAGAATTGGGATAAGTAGCGCTCGAACTCCGGGCCGGCACGCGCCGGCCTGCGCCGCGAGGATGAAGAGACGCAAGGCGATGACCGGCGACAGCACGTCCAGCTCCCCCACGGCCGGCCTCGGCCTGATCCGGCCCACCTCGCAGCTCGTGACGATCTTCGGCGGCTCGGGCTTCCTCGGTCGCCACGTGGTGCGCGCGCTCGCCAAGCGCGGCTACCGCATCCGCGTCGCCGTGCGCCGGCCCGACCTCGCCCTGTTCCTGCAGCCGCTCGGCAAGGTCGGCCAGATCGTGGCCGTGCAGGCGAACTTGCGCTACCCCGAGTCGGTGGCCCGCGCGGTCAGGGAATCGGACGTGGTGATCAACCTCGTCGGCATCCTGCAGGAGACGGGCTCGCAGAGCTTCTCCCGCCTCCAGGCCGAGGGTGCGGGCCTGATCGCCCGCGAGGCGGCGAAGACCGGCGCGGCGATGATCCAGGTCTCGGCGATCGGCGCCGACCCGGACTCCGAATCGGCCTATGCCCGCACCAAGGCGGCGGGCGAGGCGGCGGTGTTCCAGGCCTGCCCGGACGCGATCGTGTTCCGGCCCTCGCTGATCTTCGGGCCCGGCGACAGCTTCTTCAACCGCTTCGCCAGCCTCGCCCGCGCCCTGCCGGTGCTGCCGCTGGCGGGCGGGCAGTCGCGCTTCCAGCCGGTCTTCGTCGGCGACGTGGCCGAGGCGATCGCCCGCGCCGTCGAGGGCCGGGTGCCCGGCGGCACGGTCTACGAGCTCGGCGGCCCCGAGGTCGGCACGCTGGAGCACTACGTCCGCTACATGCTGGAGACGGTGCAGCGCCGCCGCGCCGTGGTCGACCTGCCGCTGCCGGTGGCGCGGATCCAGGCCCGGGTCCTGGAGATCGCCGACGCGCTCACCTTCGGCCTGCTGCCGAACGAGCTGAAGCTCACCCGCGACCAGGTGACCCTGCTCCAGCAGGACAACGTGGTCTCCGAGGCCGCCAAGGCGGAGGGGCGCACCATCGAGGCGCTCGGCATCCATCCGACCGCGGCCGAGGCCGTGGTGCCGGGCTATCTCTGGGTCTACCGCAAGGCCGGCCAGTTCGCGACGGGCCGCGGCTCCGAGGCCCTGGAGGAGGTGCCCGACCTGCTGACGGCCGAGCCGCTCGATCCGGGCTCGCAGCACCGGCCGCAGCGGGCCTCGGGCCCGGCGCTCGCCGCCGATCCCGGCGGCCCTCCCGGCCGCATGGGCACCCGCTGGGGTTCGCGCCGCTAAGGTTTCGGGTTTCGAAAGGGGTGATCCCTTTCGTGGGTCCAGGGCAAAGCCCTGGAATCCCGACGGTCGCAAATCCCCGGAGCCTGTGCTAGGCGCGGCGCAATCGAGAGACGCGAGGTGGCCCGCCGGGGACGGCGGGCCGGGGACGCATGGCTGAGAACAACGAGTTCTTCCGCGAGGTCAACGAGGACTATCGCCGGGATCAGGTCGCGCAGATCTGGCGCCGCTACGGCGGCGTGATCATCGCGCTCGCTGTCCTGCTCGTCGCCGGCGTCGGCGGCTGGCGCTACTGGCAGAACGCCCAGCGCGCCGCCGCGGAGACGGCCTCCGAGCAGTTCGACACGGCCAACCGCCTCGCCCGCGACGGCAAGGTCGCGGAGGCCGACAAGATCTTCGACGGCCTGGAGGCGCAGGGGCCGGCCGGCTACCGGCTGCTCGCCCGCTTCCGCTCGGCCGCGGAAGCCGCCAAGACCGATGCCGCCAAGGGCGCGGCGGAGTTCGACGCGCTGGCGGGCGACGCCAATGCCGGGGACGGCCTGCGCGACCTCGCCCGCCTGCGCGCCGCGCTGCTGCGCCTCGACGCGGCCAATCCGGCCCCGGCGCTGGCGAGCCTGCAGAGCCTCGCCGCCGGCACGCCGTTCCGCCACACCGCCCGCGAGATGCTCGGCCTCGCGGCGCTGAAGCGCGGCCAGTACGACGAGGCCGGCCGCTGGTTCGACCAGATCAGCGCCGATCCGGACACGCCCCAGGGCCTGCGCCAGCGCATCGAGGTCTACGCGGCCATCGTCGCGGGCGGCCCCGTCACGGTGACCGAGGCCAAGGCCGAGCCCGCCGCCCCGCCGCCGATCACCCGCTAGATTTTTTCGAGGTCCCTGCGCGACTTGGTGTAAGGAACCGGTTCCGGGCGCGCCGCGCCCGGCCGGGGCGGGCAGGCCTGCGCGCGGACCGCACACGCATTCTGAGAGACATCATGGATCTGCCGACCGTCGCCATCGTCGGCCGGCCGAACGTCGGCAAGTCGACCCTGTTCAACCGCTTGGTCGGGCGCAAGCTCGCCCTCGTCGACGACCGGCCCGGCGTCACGCGCGACCGGCGCGAGGGCGACGTGCAGTTCGGCGGGCTCTCCTTCCGCGTCATCGACACGGCGGGGCTGGAGGAGGCCGACGACGACACGCTGACCGGCCGCATGCGCATGCAGACCGAGGCCGCGATCCTCGCGGCCGACGTCGTGCTGTTCGTGATCGACGCCCGCGCCGGCGTGCTGCCGGCCGACCAGCCCTTCGCCGAGCTGGTGCGGCGCTCAGGGGTGCCCGTCATCCTCATCGCCAACAAGGCGGAGGGCGGCGCCATCGCCGGCGCCTACGAGGCCTTCTCCCTCGGCCTCGGCGATCCGATCCCGTTCTCCGCCGAGCACGGGGAGGGCCTGGGCGAGCTGCACGAGGCGCTGAAGACCACCCTGCCCGAGCCGGATCCCGACGCCGAGGACGAGGACGGCCCCGAGGGGCGGCCGTTGCGGGTGGCGATCGTCGGGCGGCCGAATGCCGGGAAGTCGACGCTTATCAACCGCATGTTGGGCGAAGAGCGGCTGCTCGTCGGCCCCGAGGCCGGCATCACGCGCGACTCGATCTCCCTCGACTGGGCGTGGCGCGGCCGCCGGATCAAGCTGCACGACACCGCCGGCATGCGCCGCCGGGCCCGCATCGACGACAAGCTGGAGAAGCTCGCGGTCTCGGACGGCTTGCGCGCCGTGCGCTTCGCCGAGGTGGTGGTGGTGCTCCTCGACGCCACGATCCCCTTCGAGAAGCAGGACCTGACCATCGTCGACCTCGTGGAGAGCGAGGGCCGGGCGCTCGTCATCGGCCTCAACAAGTGGGACCTCGTCGCCGACCAGCCGGGCCTGCTCAAGACCCTGCGCGAGGACTGCACCCGCCTGCTGCCCCAGGTGCGCGGCGTCTCGGTGGTGCCGCTCTCAGGGCTCGCCGGCGACGGCGTCGACCGGCTGATGCAGGCGGTGGTCCAGGCGGCCGAGGTCTGGGACCGGCGCGTCTCGACCTCGCGCATCAACGACTGGCTCTCCGAGGCCACCAGCCGCAACCCGCCGCCCGCCGTCTCGGGCCGGCGCATCAAGATCCGCTACGCCACGCAGGTGAAGAGCCGGCCGCCGCATTTCGCGCTGTTCGGCAACCAGCTCAACGCCCTGCCGAAATCCTATACCCGCTACCTCGTCAACGGCCTGCGCGAGGCCTTCGACCTGCCCGGCACGCCGATCCGGCTGTCCTTGCGCACCTCGCAGAACCCGTTCGACAAGGGCTGATACGGCGTCCCGACGCTCCGGCCGGACATCGGATCCGTAAGCCTGCGTGGACGGGCGGCGCGCCCGCGCTAGACTGATCCTTCGGGGCCGCGAGGCCCGAAGTTCCGGGAGCGACGCCATGACCCTGCATCGCCGCGAGGCCCTCGCCGTGATCGCCGCAGCGCTCAGCCTGCCGGCCCGTGCCGCGGAGACGCGGGCCACGAGCTTCGCCTTCGAGACGCCCGAGGGCGGGCCGCTGCCGCTCGGGCCCTATGCGGGCCGGCCGATCCTCGTCGTCAACACCGCCACCGCCTGCGGCTATGCCGGTCAGCTCGCCGGGCTCCAGACCTTGTGGACGCGCTTTCAGGACCGGGGCCTCGCCGTGATCGGCGTGCCCTCGCCCGATTTCGGCAACCAGGAGCCCCTCGACGGCCCGGCCATCGCCGAGGCGGCGCGGAAGAACCACGGCGTCACCTTCCCGCTCACCGCCAAGACCCGCGTGAAGATGCCCCATGCCCACCCGTTCTACGCCTGGGCGGCGGAGCGGAAGCCGGGCGAGACCCCGCGCTGGAACTTCCACAAATACCTCGTCGCGCGCGACGGCAGCCTCGCCGCCGCCTTCGCCACGCAGGTGGAGCCGACCGATCCGCGGATGATCGCGGCGATCGCGGCCGAGCTCGACCGGCCGGCCTGAGGCTAGCCTTCTTCGAGGCCCGCGAACCACGCCGCGTAGCGGGTGTTGCGGGCGAGGCGGCGGGTCTCGTCCGGCGCGCCGTCGTCCCACCAGACCGGCCCGCGCTCGCCGAGCGCCTCCTTGGCCGCCTGGACCTCCTTCCGCGCCGCGGCGAGCGCCGTGGCCGCATCCGGCCGTCCGGCCCGCTCCGCCTTCAGGGCCGCCCCGACGGCGCGGCGGGCCGTCATCAGCGCCGAGACCGCCGCCTCCCGCTGCGCCGCACCGAGATTCGGGTCGGCCCGGCGCCAGAGCCGCCCGCGCACCACGATGTAGCGCCCATCCGGCGTCACCGGCGGCCCGTCCTGCGTGCGGTCACGCATCCGCGAGCGGAGAATGCCCGAGAGGGAGTGTTAAGCACTGGGGTCCGATAGTGCGCGTCCGAGTCCGCCGCGGCCCGAGAAGCTTCATGCACATCGTCATCGTCGATTCCAGCCGGGTCGTCCTCAAGATCGTCTCCGGGCTCCTCGAACCGCGCGGGCACGTGGTTCACAGCTTCACAGATTCCGCCGAGGCCCTGGCCTTCCTCTCCAACCAGCCCGAGGTGCGGGTGCTGATCACCAGCCTCCAGGTGCGCCCCCTGAGCGGCCTGGAACTGTGCTGGTCGGCCCGCCTGCTGGCCGAGGAGCGCCGGCCCCTCTACGTCATCACCATGTCCTCGGCCCGCAACGAGCGGAACCTCGCCGAGGCGCTGGATAGCGGCGCCGACGACTTCATCGACAAGCCGCCGGGCGCCGAGGAGTTGCACGCCCGCCTGCGCGCCGCCGAGCGCCTGACCACGCTGCAGGAGAACCTGATCCGGCTCGCCGAGACGGATCCCCTGAGCGGCATCTTCAACCGCCGCGCCTTCTTCGCGCAGGCGAGCACCAGCGCCGACCGGGCCGGCAACCACGGCCGCCTCTCGATGGTGCTGGCCGATATCGACCACTTCAAGCGGATCAACGACGAGCACGGCCACGATGTCGGCGACCTCGCCATCCAGGCGGTGGCGAAGCTGATCGCCACGGAGGGCAAGGCCGGCCGCCTCGGCGGCGAGGAATTCGCGGTGGTCCTGCCCGAGACGGGGCTGGAGGCGGCCGAGGCGGTGGCGCGCCGCCTGTGCCTGCGCGTGCGCGACCTGCGCATCCGCGGCGCCCGCGGGCCCGTCACCCTCACCTGCAGCTTCGGCGTCAGCACCTGGGTCGAGGGCGACTCGGTCGAGGCGCTGATGAAGCGCGCCGACATCGCGCTCTACGAGGCCAAGTCCGGCGGCCGCGACCGCGTGGTCTCGGCCGCCACCGACCTGATCCTCGCCCGCGCGGGCTGAGGGCGGCGCTCGGCCGCGCCCTTCGAAACACCTGTCCGATCCGACGCGCATCCCCTCTCCCCACCTGCGGGGGAGGGGATGCGCGTTCGCACCTATCGTCATGCCCCCGGGACTGCCCGCAGGGATGGTCCCGGCGAAATCCCGTGCCGGCACTTGCATGGTCCGGGCCAAGATCGGCACAGGGATGAAGAAACAAACTGAATCACTTCGTGCCGTACTGGCACAGGTCCGAGCCGTTCATTCCGGGTCCGCCTTGGCGCGGAGCCTGCATAAACCTTAATCGAGCCCGATCGGGACTGGAACGAACTTTGGAACCTCATACCCGCAGCCGGTGAAGACGTTTCAAACCGGGAATAGAGGGTGCGGGGTCATGAGTGATGCGGTTGGCGTTCTGATCCTGGATGAGCCACAGGACCTGTGCCCGACCTTCCGCGCGACCCTGGAGCACCTGCCGGCGCTCCAGACGGTGACGGAGGCCGATCTTGCGGCGGGCTGGACGGGGCCCGCGGTCGCCGTGGTCTTCCTCGACGAGGGCCGCCTCGGCGACGGCCTCGCCCGCATCGTCTCCCTGCGCGACCGCCTGCCGGCCTTGCGCATCCTTGCGGCCTTCCAGGCGCTGACGAGCCAGGATCTCAAGGCGCTGCTCACGGCCGGCGCAGACGCGGTGATGGCGCGCTCCGCCGCCCCGCGCGAGATCTGCACCGCGGTGCTGGCGCTGGCGGAGGGCGCTGCCTGCCTCGTGGCGGAGACGGAGGTGCAGCCCGAATCCGGCGAGGCCCTCGGCCTGACCCCGCGCGAGGCCGAGGTGCTGCGCTTCCTCAGCGCCGGCTTCAGCAACAAGGAGGTGGCCCGCCGCCTCGCCCTGAGCGTCCGCACGGTGGAGACGCACCGGCTCAACCTGCGCCGCAAGACCCAGACCGGCCGGCTCAAGGATCTCGTCACCCTGGCCCGCCAGCTCGGCCTCGCGCCGGTGGTGGAGGGCGAGCGCGGCCGCAGCTCGCGCCACTGACGGGCGATCGGCACCGGTCCCGCTCCGGCGGGACCGCCGGGGGCACCCTCAGGGCGCGGCGTGCAGCGCCGCCTGCGCGGGCCGGCGCGCGGCGGGCTTCCCGGATCTCCGGCCCTTCGCCTCAGCCGCCTTCTTCGCCGTCCGGCGGGTGGGCTTCGCCGTCACCGCATCCTGTCCCCCCTCCAGCCGCTTTCGCAGCAGGGTCAGCACCGCCGCCTCCTCGGGCCGGAGCGTCGCGAGCCCGCGCAGCTCGTCGTCCACCGCCTCCTTGATCTGCAGGAGCAGGCTGCCCTCGAGGTAGCAGTCGAGCACCTGCGGGTGGATGTAGCACTTGCGGCAGATGGTCGGCGTGTTGCCGAGCCGGGCCGCCACGCCCTCGATCGCGGCACGCACGTTGGTCTTGGCCTTGGCCTGGCTGTCGAAGGCCTCGAATTCCTGCAGCGCCAGGGCGGCGAGCACCGTGCCGGCCCAGGTGCGGAAATCCTTGGCCGTGAAATCCTCGCCCGCGATCTCGCGCAGATACGCGTTCACGTCCGACGAGGTCACGTCGCGCCGCTCGCCGGCCTCGTCGAGATACTGGAACAGCTCCTGGCCCGGCAGGTCCTGGCAGGCCTTCACGATCCGCGCGACGCGCCGGTCCTTCAGCGAGATGTCCCAGGTCTTGCCGCTCTTGCCCTTGAAGCGGAACGTCATCGCCGCGCCCTCGACCGTGACGTGCGGGTCGCGCAGGGTGGTGAGGCCGTAGCTCTTGTTGGTGCGGGCGTAGTCGTCGTTGCCGACGCGGATCAGCGTGGTCTCCAGAAGGTGCACCACGGTGGCGAGCACCTTCTCCCGCTTCAGGCCGCGCAGCGCCATGTCGGCATCGACCCGCGCGCGGATGCCGGGCAGCGCGTCGGCGAAGGCCATGATCCGGCTGAACTTGGTCGATTCCCGCGCCTCGCGGAAATCGGGGTGGTAGCGGTACTGCTTGCGCCCCTTGGCGTCGCGGCCGGTGGCCTGGATGTGGCCGTTCTTCCTCGGGCAGATCCAGACATCGGTATAGGCGGGCGGGATCGCGAGCTTGCGGATGCGCGCGAGCGTGCCCGCGTCGCGCACCGGCTCGCCCTTCGCGTCGAGGTAGCGGAAACCCTTGCCGCTCTTCCGGCGGGTCAGGCCGGGGCGGCCGTCATCCATGTAGACGAGCCCGGCCTCGGCCGCGGCCTCGCGCGGATCGACGACGCTGGTCTCGGCCGGCTCGGGCATGGCACGCACTCTCCTCGTCCGCTCTCCGCGTCACCGGCGGACAACCGCGGGGCGCGCATCCGCGTTCCGGGCGGTCCGATCCGCCGCAGGGCCCGCGCGTGGCGGAGCCGCCCGTGCTACAGCCGCCGCATGGACGCCCCGCTGCCCGCACAGATGGCCGAACCGATGGCCCGCCTCGTCTACGTGGTGACCGAGGACTGGTTCTTCGCCTCGCATTTCCTGCCCTTCGCCCGCGCGGCGGTGGCGATGGGGCTGTCGGTCACGGTGGTCACCCGGGTGCGCGACCACCGCGCCGCGATCGAGGCGACGGGCGCGCGCGTGGTGCCGCTGGAGGCCGAGCGCTCCAGCCTCAACCCGATGGCGGCGGGCTACGCGGCGGGCCAGCTCGCGGCGATCCTGAAGGCGCTCAAGGCCGACATCGTCCACTGCATCGCGCTGCGCGGCATCCTCGTCGGCGGCACCGCGGCCACGATGGCGGGCGTGCCGGCCCGGGTCTACGCGCTGACCGGCCTCGGCCTGATCGGCGCCCGCCAGGACGCGGCCGGCCGCATGGCGCGCACGGCCCTGCGCCACCTGATCCGTGGGGCGCTGGCCTCGCGCCGGACGCGCTTCCTCCTGGAGAACCCGGATGATGCCCGGGCGCTCGGGCTCGACCCCGCCGACACCGCGGTGACGATCGTCGGCGGCGCGGGCGTCGACCCGGAGGCGTTCCGGCCCGCGCCCCTGCCGCCGCTGCCGCCGCTCCGCGTCGCCCTCGTCGCGCGCATGCTCTGGTCGAAGGGCGTCGACGTGGCGGTGGAGGCCGTGCGCCTCGCCCGCGCCCGCGGCGTGCCGGTGGAGCTCTCGCTCTACGGCGCGCCCGACCCCTCGAACCGCCGGGCGATCCCCGAGGAGACCCTGCGCGGCTGGTCCCGCGACGGCGTCGCCTGGCACGGGCCGACGCGGGACGTGGCCCAGGTCTACGGCGCGCACCACGTCGCCTGCCTGCCCTCGCGTGGCGGCGAGGGGCTGCCGCGCACGCTGCTCGAAGGGGCGGCCTGTGGCCGGGCCCTCCTCACCACCGACGTGCCGGGCTGCCGGACCCTGGTGCGCGACGGCGTCGAGGGGCTGGTCGTGCCCCCCGACGATGCGGAGGCGCTCGCCCGGGCGCTGGCCCGGCTCGCCGCCGATCCCGCCCTCGTCGCCGGCCTGGGGGAGGGCGCCCGCGCGCGGATCCTCGCGGGGGGCTTCACCGAGGCGGCGGTGGCCGAGGCGGTGTGCAACCTCTACCGCGAACTCATGCCGGCATGATCCGGATCACGCCCGAGACCGCGGAGGCGTTCATCCGCACCAATACCCGGCTGCTGCCGGTGCCGCACGCGCCCGAGATCGTCCTGCACGTCGCCGACGAGGCGACCGAGCTGTGGCAGCGCACCGAGGAGGAGCTGGAGGCGATCGGCCTGCCGCCGCCCTTCTGGGCCTTCGCCTGGGCCGGGGGGCAGGCGCTCGCCCGCTACCTCCTCGACAATCCGGGCCTCTGCGCGGGGGCGCGGGTGCTCGACTTCGCCTCCGGCTCGGGGCTCGCCGCCATCGCCGCCGCCAAGGCCGGCGCGGTCGACGTGGTGGCGAGCGACCTCGACCCCTTCGCGATCCCCGCGATCCGCCTCAACGCCGCCGCCAACGGCGTCGCCGACCGCATCCGCCCGGCGCAGGAGGACCTGATCGGCCGGGACGTCGCGGCCGACCTCGTGCTCGCCGCCGACATCTTCTACGAGCGCGACCTCGGCGCCCGGGTCGGGGACTGGCTCGGCCGCCTGCAGGCGCGGGGCACCACGGTCCTCGTCGGCGATCCGGGCCGCACCTACCTGCCCCGGGACCGTCTGACGCAGGTCGCGAGCTACCGCGTGCCGGTGACCCGCTCCCTGGAGGATGCCGAGATCAAGGCGAGCCACGTCTGGCGCTTCCGCGATCCCGAGGTGCCCGCCCCGGACCCGCGCGCGGTCTCAGCCAGCCCGCGCGGCGCTTGAGCGAAGGCGACAACCGCCATTCCGAAGGGATCACCCGGATGTCGTATGAGCCCTCTCGACACCCGGACTTCGGGTGGGCCAAGCCTTGCGGGGCCGGGGCTGGAACCCCACACCGGACCAGACCGGAGATCGAACCAGGTGTCCCTGCCCCGTATCGTCGCCTTCTCGGCCAGCGCCGGCCGGCCCTCGCGCACCCGCGCCCTGGTGGAGGCGGTGGCGGAGGAGCTCGGCCGCCTGCGCCGGGTGGAGCTGTCGGTCTACGACCTGCTCGATGCCGGGCCGGATCTCTGCGTCGCCGCCCGCGAGGACCTGCCGCCCGCCGCGCGCGCCCTCATCGAGGCGATCGAGGGCGCGGACGGGCTGATCGTCGGCACGCCGGTCTACCAGGGCTCCTATGCCGGCCTGTTCAAGCACGTCTTCGACTTCGTGCAGCCGGAGGCGATGCTCGCCAAGCCCGTCGCGCTCACCGCCACCGGCGGGGGTCTGCGCCATGCGCTGGTGGTGGAGCACGCGCTGCGCCCGCTCTTCGGCTTCTTCGCCGCCCATGTGGCGCCGACGGCGGTCTATGCCTGCAGCGCCGAGATGGACGGCCTCGTCATCGCCGATGCGGGCGTGGCCGCCCGGGTGCGCGCGGCGGCGGCGGAGCTGTCCGACCTCGTCGGGATCGGCCAGGCAGGAGAGGGCGTCGGCCTCAGGTGACGGGCCTCCGCCTCAGCGGCGTGGCACGCGCACCGCGATGATGCGGGCGCCGGTCGATTCCATCGCCGGCATGTCCATCCGGGCCCAGCGGCCGCTCTCGCCGCGGGACAGGATGCGCGCCCCGCCCCGGCGCCGCGGCGGCGGGCTCGGCGTGTCGATCACGGTCAGCGTCGGCTGGCCGACCGGCGCGCGGGTGATGCCCGCCACCGTGGGGATGCCGTAGGTGCCGTAGCTCCAGGCGGGCGGGACGATCTCGCTCGGGCGCGGGAAGCGGGTGAGCGGCGCGCCGATATAGGCCCCGCGCACCGCCTCGTCGGCGAAGCCGTAGCCGCCGGAGCCATAGGCGTAGCTCGGCGCGTAGACCGTGCCGTAGGACTGGACGCGGCCGTACTCGCCGGCCGCCGCCTGGCCGAGGCCGGCGCCGAGCGCGAGGACGGCCAGGGCGGGCCGCAGGATCTGCGCGAACATCGGTCCTTCCTCCGGATTCTTCAAAAGGATCTCGCCGGGAACCGGCCCGGCCACGATGTCGTTCCGCGCGAGGCCGCCCCGCCAGCCGCGCAGACTGCGTAAGCGGCCCGCCGCCGGACGGTCACGCGGACCCGTGCACATGAAAAAGCCCCGGACGGGCCGGGGCTCCTCGCGGGTCGCGAAACGACCTCAGCGGCAGGTGGTGATGCGGCGGACGACCCAGCCCTCGCCCTCGATCCAGAGGCGCTTGCGCGCGCGGCTGCAATTGGCCTCCTCCTCGGGCTCGGCCGCCACGGGCCGCACGTTCGAGGTCGCCTCGGCCACCTTGGCCACGCCGCGGTCGGAGGCCGGCGCGGCGGAGGCGGCGCCGAGGCCGGCGGCAAGGAGGGGCGCGGCGAGCGCAGTCGCGGCGAGGATCTTCAGCATGGCGATCTGGCCCGTTCGGGGGGAGGCGGCGTAGGGTCCGGCAGGGGCGTGGGGCGCCGGCCCGCGGCAGTGTCGTGCTCGCCCCATCAATGCACGGCTCGGCCGTTCGGTTGCACCGAATCGCCACACTTGCGCCACAGAAATCGCTCGGCTGTCCCCAGCCGCTCGGGGCCGCGCGTGCGCGGGCGCACACGGCCCGGCCACACGGCCCGGCGAGGTCTCCAGCCCTACTTCAGCGAGGCCGCGATCGCCTGCTGGATGCCGAGCACGTTGGCCCCGCGGCCGAGCGTGCGCTCGATCGGGTCGGGCCGGCCCGAGACCCAGATCTTCAGCTCCGAATCGAGGTCGAAGGTGCCCGCCGTCTCCACCGCGAAGCTCGTGATCGCCCGGTAGGGCACGGTGAGGTAGGAGACCTTGCGGCCGGTCAGTCCCTGGCGGTCCACCAGGATCAGGCGGCGGTCGGTGAAGACGAAGAGATCGCGGATCACCTTGAAGGCGACGCGCACCGCCTCGCCCTCCACGAGGAGGCCGGCCATCTGCTCGTCCACCTCGCGGGGGCCGAGATCGCTGCCGTGGCCGAGCAGGCCGTCGAGGAACCCCATCATAGACCTCCAGCGGAAAGCTTGAGGGGATGTGGGACTTGCGGCAGGCCGCCGCAATCGTCAGGTGAGGGACGATCCTTCGACCCAGGGCCCGCCGGACCGACCATGACCGCCCCGAAGCTGCGCCTCGGCGTCAATATCGACCACGTCGCCACCGTGCGGAACGCCCGCGGCGAGGCCTATCCGGACCCGGTGCGCGCTGCGCTCGTCGCGGCGGAGGCGGGCGCCGACGGCATCACCGCGCATCTGCGCGAGGACCGGCGCCACATCCGCGACGCCGACATGCGGGCGCTCAAGGAGCGGCTCTCCGTGCCCCTCAACTTCGAGATGGCGGCCACCGACGAGATGGTCGGCCTCGCGGTGGCGCTGCGCCCCCACGCCGCCTGCTTGGTCCCCGAGAAGCGCGAGGAGCGCACCACGGAGGGCGGGCTCGACATCGTCGGCGGGCGCGGGCACCTCGCCCCCCGCATCGCCCGCCTCGCCGAGGCCGGCATCCGCGTCTCGCTCTTCGTGGAGCCGGAGCCGGAGGTGATGGAGGCCGCCTCCGCCCTGAACGCCCCGGTGGTGGAGCTGCATACCGGCAGCTATTGCGAGGCGGTGGTGGCGGGCGACGAGGCCCGCATCGCCCACGAACTCGCCCGCATCACCCGCGCCGCCCGGCATGGGGCGGGACTCGGCCTGGAGATCCATGCCGGCCACGGCCTGACGCTCGACAGCGTCGGCCCGGTGGCGGCTTTGCCCGAGATCCGCGAGCTCAATATCGGCCACGCCCTGATCGCGGAGGCGATCTTCGTGGGCCTGCCCCAGGCGGTGCGCGACATGCGCGCCGCGATGGACCGGGCGCGGGCGCCATGATCGTCGGCATCGGCTCCGACCTCTGCGACATCCGCCGCATCGAGAAGTCCCTGGCGCGCTTCGGCGAGCGCTTCACGCAGCGGGTCTTCACCGAGGGCGAGCGCCTGAAATCCGACCGGCGCGCCGCCCGCGCCCCCTCCTACGCCCGGCGCTTCGCCGCCAAGGAGGCCTGCGCCAAGGCGCTCGGCACCGGCATGAGCCGGGGCGTGTTCTGGCGCGACATGGAGGTGGTGAACCTCCCCGGCGGCAAGCCGACCCTGCGGCTGACCGGCGGGGCGCTCGCGCATCTGCAGACCCTGATCCCGGCGGGGCACGCGGCGCGCATCCACGTCTCGCTGACCGACGATCCGCCGCTCGCGCAAGCCTTCGTGATCATCGAGGCGGTGCCCTCCGGCACATCGTGACGGGAGCTTGAGGGGAGAGCCGCGTTGCGGGGAGGCGGCGCTTGGTCTAGACCCCCGCTTCCAGCGGACACGATTGCGGCGCATTCCTGATGCCAAGCCTGTCTTTCAGGCCGGCATTCCACGGGCGCTGAGCCGGCGTGTCGGGCCCCTTGACCGGTCCTTGCCGGGCAGGGATGCGGCGACGGGATCGAGCTTATGGAACAGGCGCGCGTGAACCAGGACGGCAAGCACGAGATCAAGAGCGCCGAGGGCGGCGCCTGGGCGAGCACCCGCGAGACGCTGAAGGTCGGCATCCAGGCGCTCCTCATCGCCCTCGTGGTGCGCACGCTGCTGTTCCAGCCGTTCAACATCCCCTCGGGCTCGCTGGTGCCGACGCTGCTGATCGGCGACTACCTGTTCGTGTCGAAATATTCCTACGGCTACTCCAAGTTCTCGCTCCCGCTGAGTGAATACATTCCCGGCAAGGCCGAAGGCCGGATCTGGGCGGCCGAGCCGAAGCGCGGCGACATCGCGGTGTTCAAGCTGCCGAAGGACAACGCGACGGACTACATCAAGCGCGTGATCGGCCTGCCCGGCGACAAGATCCAGATGATCGACGGCGTGCTCAACATCAACGGCAAGCCGGTCAAGCGCGAGCGCATCGCCGATTACGAGACCATCGACCCCTACGGCCAGGCCACCAAGGTGCCCCAGTACAACGAGACGCTGCCCAACGGTGTCGTGCACCGGGTGATCGAGCGCGACGGCGACAACGGTTTCTGGGACAAGACCGAGCTCTACACCGTGCCGGCCGGGCACTTCTTCATGATGGGCGACAACCGCGACAACTCCACCGATTCGCGCGACCTCGCCAATGTCGGCTACGTGCCCTTCGAGAACTTCGTCGGCCGGGCCGAGATGATCTTCTTCTCGATCGACGAGGGCACGCCCGCCTGGCAGGTCTGGAGCTGGCCGGCCAAGGTGCGCTGGGGCCGCCTGTTCAGCACGATCCATTGAGGGGCCTGACGCCGTGAGCGACGCCGCGGGTCCCCCGGCCGCCGCCGCGCGGCGCGGCCGCCGCACCAAGCCGCCCCTGGGCCTGCTCGAGGCCCGGATCGGGCACAGCTTCGCCGACCGCTCGCTCCTGGAGCGGGCGCTCACCCATGTCAGCAAGGCGGGCGGGCGCGCCGGCAGCTACCAGCGCCTCGAATTCCTCGGCGACCGGGTGCTTGGGCTCGCGGTGGCCGACATCCTCTACGAATCCCTGCCCGGGGGCGACGAGGGCGAGCTCTCCCGCCGCCTCGCGGGGCTGGTGCGGCGCGAGACCTGCGCCGCCGTCGCGCGGACCTGGGAGGTCGGCCCCCACCTCGTCCTCGGCACCGGCGAGGTCAGCGGCGGCGCGCGGCGCAACCAGACCATCCTGGCCGATGTCTGCGAGGCGATCCTCGGCGCGGTCTATATCGATGCGGGCTTCGCCAAGGCGCGCGAGGTCGTCGAGGCGGCCTTCCGCCCGGCCGAGATCACCGACGCCCCGCGCGGGCGCGACGCGAAATCCGCCTTGCAGGAATGGGCGATGGCGCGCAGCCTGTCGCTGCCGGCCTACACGGTGCTCGACCGTTCGGGGCCCGACCACGCCCCGCGCTACAGCATCGCCGTGCAGGTGCAGGGGCTGGAGCCGGGCATCGGCATCGGCCCCTCGAAACGGGTCGCCGAGCAGGAGGCCGCCCGCGCCCTGATGGAGCGCGAGGGCATCGCGGAGGGCGCCGCCCCCGACGGGACGACAGATGATTGACGAGCACGACGACCACACCCCCGAGGAGAGCGCCGTCCCGGCCGCGCCCGCGACGACACCCTCGACGCTGCCAGGCACGCCCGAGGGCGCGCGCGCCGGCTTCGTCGCGCTGATCGGCGCGCCGAATGCCGGCAAGTCGACGCTGCTCAACAACCTCGTCGGCACCAAGGTCTCCATCGTCTCGCGCAAGGTGCAGACCACGCGGGCGCTGATCCGCGGCATCGTCATCGAGGGCAAGGCGCAGATCGTGCTGGTGGACACCCCCGGCATCTTCGCGCCCAAGCGCCGCCTGGACCGGGCGATGGTCCATTCCGCCTGGAGCGGCGCGGCCGATGCCGATGCGGTCTGCCTGCTGGTCGATGCGCGCAAAGGCGTGGACGAGGAGGTCGAGGCGGTGATCGCCCGCCTCAAGGACGTGCGCCGGCCGCGCATCCTGATCCTCAACAAGATCGACCTGATCCTGCGCGAGCGCCTGCTGGAGCTCGCCGCCCGCCTCAACGGGCTGCTGCCCTTCGACCAGACCTTCATGGTCTCGGCGCTGAACGGGGACGGGGTCGACACCCTGCGCCGACAGCTCGCCGCCCTGATGCCGGAGGGGCCCTGGCTCTATCCCGAGGATCAGGTCTCGGACGCGCCGCTCCGGATGCTCGCCGCCGAGATCACCCGCGAGAAGATCTACGACCGCCTGCACGAGGAGCTGCCCTACCGCTCCACCGTCGAGACCGACCAGTGGCAGGTCCGGCCGGACGGCTCGGTGCGCATCGAGCAGACCATCTTCGTGGAGCGCGAGAGCCAGCGCTCCATCGTGCTCGGCAAGGGCGGCCAGACCATCAAGGCCATCGGCCAGGCCGCCCGCATCGGTATCGCGGAGGCGGCCGACGCCAAGGTCCACCTCTTCCTGCACGTGAAGGTGCGCGAGAACTGGGCCGACGACCCCGCCCGCTACCGCGAGATGGGGCTGGAATTCCCCAGAGGCTGACGGTCGGGGCGCGGGATGCGCCCTATCTCCATCCTCCCGCCCCTCCTCCGCTTCCCATGCCCGCCAACGCCATCCTCTACGGCCTGCCCCCGGCCGAACTCGCCGACGTGCCGGCCGCCGCCGTCCAGGTCTCGCCCCTGATCCCGGGCTCCGCGCGCCTGGAGGACGCGGTGCCGGAGAGCCTCGACGCGGCGATCCTGCTCGCGCCGCCCGGCACGCTCGAGCGGCGCTACGCGCTCGCCCTCGCCCTCCAGGCCCTGCGCCCGGGCGGCCGCCTCGTCGCGCTGGCGCCGAAGGACCGCGGCGGCAGCCGCCTCGCCAAGGAACTCGCCGGCTTCGGCTGCGCGCCGGCCGACGAGGCGCGGCGCCACCACCGCATCTGCACCGCGACCCGGCCGGAGGGCCTCGCCGGAATCGCCGCGGCGCTCGCCGAGGGCGCCCCGCGCCACGTCGACAACCTCGCCCTGTGCACGCAGCCCGGTATCTTCGCCTGGGACCGGCTCGATCCGGGCAGCGCGCTGCTGCTCTCGGTGCTGCCGCGCCTCGCCGGGCGCGGCGCCGATCTCGGCTGCGGCCTCGGCATCCTGGCCCGCGCCGTGCTGGCCTCGCCTTCGGTGACCGGCCTCACCCTGATCGACATCGACCGGCGCGCCGTGGAGATGGCCCGGCGCAACGTCGCCGATGCCCGCGCCAGCATCGTCTGGGCCGATCTCCGCGCGCCGCAGACGGACCTCGCCCGGCTCGACTTCGTGGTGATGAACCCGCCCTTCCACGACGGCGGCGCCGAGGACCGGGCGCTCGGCCAGGGCTTCGTGGCCCGCGCCGCGGACGCCCTGCGCCCGGGCGGCACGCTCTGGCTCACGGCGAACGCTCACCTGCCCTATGAGCGCGTGCTCGCCGAGCTGTTCTCGGCGGTGACGCCGCGGGCGGCTGAGGGCGGCTACAAGGTCTACGAGGCGCGGCGATGAAGGCGACGCGCCTCGACAAGCTGCTCGCCAATCTCGGCTACGGCTCGCGCCGCGAGATCCAGGCGCTGGCCCGCGCCGGCGCGATCCGCCTCGACGGGGACGAGATCGATGATGCCGGCGCGCGCATCCCGCTCGCGCCCGACCTGCCCGGACGGCTGAGCGTGGACGGCGAGGCCCTCGATCCGCTGCCGGGCCTCTGCCTGATGCTGCACAAGCCGCTCGGCGTCACCTGCTCGCACAAGGAGGCTGGCCCGCTCGTCTATAGCCTGTCCCCCGGGCGCGGGCGCCGCCGCGACCCGCCGCTCTCGACGGTCGGCCGCCTCGACAAGGAGACCTCCGGCCTTCTCCTCGTCACCGACGACGGCGCGCTGCTGCACCGGATCATCGCCCCCAAGGCGAACGTCGCCAAGCGCTATCAGGTCACCCTCGACCGGCCGCTCAAGGGCGATGAGGGCGACATCCTGGCCTCCGGGACGCTGATGCTGGAGGGCGAGGACCGTCCGCTCCTGCCGGTCGCCTTCGAGGGGCACGACGCGACGCATTGCGCCGTGACGCTCACGGAAGGGCGCTACCATCAGGTCCGGCGCATGTTCGCAGGCATGGGCAACCACGTCGCGGCGCTCCACCGCGACCGGGTCGGCGGCCTCGACCTGCCGGCCGACCTCGAGCCCGGCGGCTACCGCATCCTGGATGCGGCTGCGATCGCGGTGCTGTTCGCGGGCTGATCCGATCGCCGCTTGATACCCAAGCGGCGATCGGCTCGGCGAGCCCGCGCGGCGCCCGAGCGAAGTCCAGATCCGCCATCCCGAAGGGATTGGTCGGATTTGGCATGAAGCCTCTACCAGCTCAGGCCGAGGACCGATTTCGCCGCGCTCGCCTCGGCGCGCCGGAGCGCGTCGATCAGATCCGACATGGCTTCGGTGGCGAGGCGCCGCTGCGTCTCGATATCGGCCCAGGGCGCGCGGTCGATCGAGGCGGCGAGGAGGTCCGAGGCCGCGCGGGCCGATTCAAGCGCCCGCGCGATCGCCGGGTGCGGATCGACCCAGTCGAGCAGGCAGTCGCTCATCGCCGCCGAGGCCTCGCGCAGCCAGTCGGTCGAGCCCGTCCCGGCGCGCAGGATCGCGTCGAGCCAGGGCTCCAGCAGGAAGGCGAGCCAGGGATGCAGGCCCGCCAGAGCCGGGTTCCCGCCGCCCTCGGGAACGATCCAGTCGGTCGTCTCGACCGTGCGGACGACCGGATCGCGCGACCAGTCGTTCTTCCGGGCTGCAACCATGGCGCTCCCTCCTCGGCTTCAGCAAGGGCTTCCGGCAGGCAAAGGAGATCGCAGGTAGGAGCCGGCCGCGCGATCACAAATATTAATAACAGCCGGCAATTGAAACTGATTTCCGGTAACAAAATTTCTGCTTTGTGGGTGGATGAAAATCGCTGCTGCGAACGAATCCTGAATTATTCTGATGCGCAACCTGATCGCGCAGGGGCGAGACGCGCGCCGGCAATGGCTTTGTCTGCGCCGCACGTCCGGGAGGCCGGGTGCGGCCGGTTGCGTCGGACGGCCCGCTCTGCTATGGCGCCGCCCATTCCACACGCGGGGCTGGCCTCATGACTGAATGAGGCGTTTCCGGTGGCTGGCCGAACGGGCCGGTCGCTTCCTCCGCGGCGGTACAACCGGAGAGATACGAATCATGGCCGTCGATTTCAGCATGCGTCAGCTCCTCGAGGCTGGCGCCCATTTCGGTCACCAGTCGCACCGCTGGAACCCGAAGATGCAGCCCTACATCTTCGGTACCCGCAACAACATCCACATCATCGACCTGGCCCAGACCGTGCCGGCGATGCACCACGCCCTGCAGGCGGTGAGCGACACGGTGGCCCGCGGCGGCCGCGTGCTGTTCGTCGGCACCAAGCGCCAGGCGGCGGACGCCATCGCCGAGGCGGCCAAGCGCTCGGCCCAGTACTACGTCAACTCCCGCTGGCTCGGCGGCATGCTGACCAACTGGAAGACCATCTCGGGCTCGATCTCCCGCCTGCGCAAGGTCACGGAGACGCTGGAGACCGGCGCCCAGGGCCTGACCAAGAAGGAGCGCCTGATGCTGTCCCGCGAGAAGGACAAGCTCGAGAAGGCGCTCGGCGGCATCAAGGACATGGGCGGCGTGCCCGACCTCCTGTTCGTGATCGACACCAACAAGGAGCAGCTGGCGATCAAGGAGGCGAACCGCCTCGGCATCCCGGTCGCCGCCATCGTCGACACCAACTGCAACCCTGACGGCATCGCCCACATCGTGCCCGCCAACGACGACGCCGGCCGCGCCATCGCGCTGTACTGCGACCTCGTCGCCCGCGCCGCGATCGACGGCATCTCCCGCGCCCAGGGCTCGTCGGGCGTCGACCTCGGCGCCTCCGAGGAGCCGATGGCCGAGGAACTGCCGGCCAACGACGACCTGGCCGTCTCCTCCGACGCCCTCGACCCGGCGGACGTCGCCATGCTCGCCGAGTCGACCGAGCATTTCGAGCTGCTCGCCGCCCCGCGCGGCGCGCCGGACGACCTGACCAAGCTCAACGGCGCCGGCCCGCAGATCGTGCAGAAGCTCAACGACGCCGGCATCTACCATTACTGGCAGATCGCCGCGATGACCGCCGACGACGTCGCCAAGGTCGATGCCGACCTGAAGCTCAACGGCCGCATCGCCCGCGACGGCTGGGTCGACCAGGCCCGCGGCTTCGTCGAGGCCGCCGCCGCCGCCTGATCGGCACGCGAGCCGCGGCGATGTCGCCGCGTCGTCGCCGCACAGTCTGAAGAAACACGCCGGGCCCGGCGCTCCCGCAGAGCGTCGGGCCCCTCTTATCTGAGACCCCTCTGAAAGGACCGGCCATGGCCAACATCACCGCCGCGATGGTGAAGGAGCTCCGCGAGAAGACCGGCGCGGGCATGATGGATTGCAAGGGCGCGCTGAACGAGACCCAGGGCGACCTCGAGGCCGCCGTCGACTGGCTGCGCAAGAAGGGCCTCGCCAAGGCCGCCAAGAAGGCCGGCCGCGTCGCCGCCGAGGGCCTGGTCGCCGTCGAGTCCGCCGGCCGTCACGCCGCGATCGTCGAGGTGAACTCCGAGACCGACTTCGTCGCCCGCAACGACGCCTTCCAGGCCTTCGCGCGCGAGGCGGCCAAGATCGCCCTCAACACCGACGGCACCCTCGAGGGCCTGCAGGCCGCGCACTTCCCGGGCGCCACCGAGACGGTCGGCGACAAGCTGCAGAGCCTCATCGCCACCATCGGCGAGAACATGACCCTGCGCCGCGTCGCCAAGCTCGAAGTGGGCAAGGGCGTGATCGCCTCCTACGTGCACAACCAGATCTCGGACGGCCTCGGCAAGATCGGCGTGCTCATCGCGCTCGAGTCCGAGGGCGACGTGGACGCGCTCTCGGCGCTCGGCCGCCAGATCGCCATGCACGTGGCCGCGACGAACCCGGTGGCGCTGGATGCCTCGGGCGTCGATGCCGCCACGGTCGAGCGCGAGTCGAACATCCTGCGCGAGAAGAACGCCGGCAAGCCGGACCACGTGCTCGCCAAGATCATCGAGAGCGGCCTGAAGAGCTACTACAAGGAGGTCACCCTCCTGGATCAGCCCTTCGTGCATGACGGCTCGAAGACCGTCACCCAGGTGCTGAAGGAGGCCGCCGGCAAGGTCGGCGCGCCGGTCACCCTCACGGCCTTCGTGCGCTACGCCCTCGGCGAGGGCATCGAGAAGGAAGAGGGCCCGGACTTCGCGACCGAGGTCGCCCAGCAGGCCGGCCGCGCCTGATCCGTCTTCGGACAGGTCACGCGACGTGAAAGATGAGCCCCGGCCGCAAGGCCGGGGCTTTTCTCGTCTCTGGCCTCAGCGCCCGTCCACCGGGTCCGCGTCGATGCGCATCCGCAGGATCGCGTAGGGCGGCTGCTGCAGGTCCCGGCCGCCGTTGAATTCCGGCCGCCGGTTCACCTGCGCCGCCGAGATGTAGAGCCAGCGGTCGGGCGTGATCCAGAAGGTGTCGGCCCAGACCAGGCGCGGGTCGGCGGCGACCACGCTGATGCGCCCGTCCGGATCGCGCCGGCCGACCGCGTTGTGCTCCTGCAGGCTGAGATAGATCCGGTCCTGCGAATCGGTGGTGAGGCCGCCGGTCATGCCCTTCTCGCCGAGGTCCCGCACGGTGGCGGCCACCTCCGCGTCGCTCGCTTTCGGATCGAGGAGGCCGGCCGTCTCCACCGCGTAGAGCCGCCGGCCCATCAGCGGCGCGTAGTAGAGCCGCGCGCCGTCCGGGCTCAGCGCGATACCGTTGGCGCCGCCCTTCGGGTGTTGGGGCGGCCCGTCGCCCTTGGTCTGCATCACCGGGCGGTCCTCGACGAACTTGACGATGCCCTTCTGCGACTTGGTGCTGGCATGGCCGTCGAGGCGGCGCATCACCAGGCCGCTCCGCAGGTCGACGGCGAGGATCGCGCCCTCCTCGCCCTGGCCCTGGTCGGTGATGTAGGCGACCGGTCGGCCGTCGCGGCTGCCGACGCGCAGGTCGTTCAGCGAGGAGGTCGGGGTGATGCCGGAATCGAGCGGCACCACCCGCAGGACGCGGTTCTGCCCGAGATCGATCTGGACCAGCTTCGCCCCGCCCGGCACCGGCGCGCCCTTGCCCTCGGGCAGGCCGGCATCGAGGAGCCAGAGGGTGTCGTCGCGGTCGAACACGCCGTTCGGCACGTGGAACAGGCTGGCCTGGGGCCGGCCCGGATCCGGCCGGTTCGCCTGCGCGTCCGGATAGGGCTTCACGGAGCCGTCCGGCATCACCTCGCCGACCGTGATCGGCACGTCGGCGGTGAAGCGGGGCATCATCACGAAGACGCGGCCGCTGCGGGAGATGGCGAGCCCCGTCGGCGTCGAGGGGGCGGCGGCGGCAAGCGCCAGTTCGAGGCCGCCCACCGGTCGGCTCTCGCTCGCCCCCGAACTCGCCCCCGAACCCGCCTCAGAGGCGGCGAGGGTGGGGCTGCCTGCCAGAAGGAGTGCGCCGGTCAGGAGAGTGCGTCGGTCGGTCATGGCTCGCTCGGATTCGGCTCGCTCGGATTCAGCACGGCCCATCAGGCGCGCAGGGGAATCGCGTGGATCGCGTGGGAGGCGGCGATGAAGAGGCGCCCCGGCGCGAGGGCCAGGTTGCCCGCCACATTCGGCGTGGCGATGCGCCCGAGCCGGGTGCCGTCCGGGGCGTAGATCCGCACGCCGTCGATGCAGGCGGCGAAGACGCGGCCTCCGGCATCGACCTTGAGCCCGTCCGGCACGCCGTCCTCGATCTCGGCGAAGAGGCGCGGCCGGCCGAGCCGCCCCTCCTCCACGGGGAAGGCGTGGATCGCCCGGCCGCCCTCGGGGTTCAGGGAGGCGCCGGCCTCGCTGACATAGAGGATGCGCCCGTCCGGCGAGAAGGCGAGCCCGTTCGGCTGGTCGAGGGCGTCCGTCATCGCCTCGACGCGGCCGGGCTCGGGGATGCGGTAGACGCGGCGCGCCGCCTGCTCGGGCACGGCCTGGATGCCCTCCTCCGGCTCGGTGATGCCGAAGACCGGATCGGTGAACCAGATCGCCCCGTCCGGCCCGGCGACCGCGTCGTTCGGGGAATTCAGCCGCTTGCCCGCGAAACCGTCGGCCAGCACCGTCAGGGCGCCGTCGGCCTCCCGCCGCACCACGCGCCGGGTGCGGTGCTCGCAGGTGACGAGGCGCCCCTGCGCGTCGAGGGTGTTGCCGTTGGCGTTGTCCGAGGGCGCGCGGAAGGTCCGGACGCCGTCCTCCCCGAGCACGAGGATGCGGTTCGCCTTCACGTCGCTGAAGATCAGGCCGCCGAGCGCGGGCGCCCAGCACGGCCCCTCGCACCAGCGCCCGTCCGCGTAGAGGGTGGTGAGCCGCGCCTGCGGATCGATGATCGCCTCGAGGCGGGGATCGTCCGCGCGGACCGTCGCGGCGAAGGCGGGCGGGGCGGCGGCGAGGGCGAGCGCGGCTCCGAGGACGGCGCGTCGGTTCGGCTCTGGCATGCGGCTCCTGGCAGAGGGACGGCACAGGGGGAGGGCTCGCCGGGCCAACGCGTGGGGGCGGGCCGCGATCCCGCGCGGGGGGTGCGGGCTCACGCGGGCCGCGGAATCTCGTCCGGCCCCCGTAGCGGCCTGGACCGGCGTGGCTTAAGCAGCGGCCGTCCGGGTTCCTGCGCCCGGATGCGAGACGCAATTCCCAGCGACGGCGCCGATGGTTCCCCGATTCTCCGAAGCCGGGCCGCCCCTGCGGCCCGCGGCCTGAGCGCCGTCATGGCGACGGGCTCGCATCCCGGCCGGCCGCCCGGCCGCATGCGGATCGTCGCGCTGGCGGTCCAGAAGGGCGGCACCGGCAAGACCACGCTCGCCGCCTCCCTGGCCGTAGCGGCGGCCGAGGCCGGCGAGCAGGTCTGCGCCCTCGATCTCGATCCGCAGGGCTCGCTCGCGGGCTGGGCCGCGCTGCGGGGCGGCCCCGATCCCCTGGTCGACCGGATCCAGCCCTGGGAGACGGCGCAGCTGGCCGAGATCCTGGAGCAGCACGCCGCGCAGGGGCGCACCCTCGCGATCCTCGACACGGCGGGCACGGCGGCGGCCGGCCTCGGCCTCGCGCTCAAGCTCGCCGACCTCGTGCTGATCCCGATCCGGCCCTCGCGGCTCGACCTGATGGCGGCGCAGCCGACCATCCACGCCATGGTCCGCCAGGGCCTGCGCGAGCGCGTCGCCCTGGTGCTGAACCAGTGCCCGCCCGCGCCCTCGCCGCGCACCGGCCTCTACGCCCAGCAATTGCGTGCGCTGGGCGTGCTCGCCGAGCCGGCCCTGGTCCAGCGCGTCGACCACCAGGACGCCCTGGCCCTCGGCTTCGGCGTCACCGAGCAGGCCCCGGGCGCACCCGCGGCGGAGGAGGTGCGGGCGCTCTGGGCCTGGGTGGCGCGGCGGATCGGCCGGGGCTGAGGGCTTTCAGCCCCGGCCGGCCTCGCCGAAGGCGGCGAGGATCCGCGCCCAGGAGCGCGTGCCCTTGTGGAAGCTGCGCAGGTCGTACTTCTCGTTCGGCGAGTGGATGCGGTCGTCGTCGAGGCCGAAGCCGATCAGCAGCGTGTTGCGGTCGAGGATGCGCTTGAAGTCGCCGACGATCGGGATCGAGCCGCCCGCGCCCACCGTCACGGCCTCCGCGCCCCATTCCTCGGCGAGCGCCCGCTTGGCGAGCGCCAGCTCCGGCATGTCGAAGGGCAGGCTCACCGCGCGCGAGCCCTTGTAGGTGATCACCTCGACGGAGCAGTCGGCGGGCACGCGCGCCCGCACGAAGGCCTCGAAGGAGCGGGCCAGCGCCTGCGGGTCCTGATCGTCCACGAGGCGGAACGAGACCTTGGCCGAGGCCGTGCTCGCGATCACCGTCTTGGTGCCCTCGCCGGTATAGCCGCCGATGATGCCGTTGACGTCGCAGGCGGGCCGCGACTGGATCAGCTCGATCGGCATGCGCCCGCGTTCGCCGGCCGGCTCCTTGAGGCCGATCGGCCCGAGGAACTTCTCCGGGGTGAGGCCGAGGCCGCGCCACTGTTCCAGAACCTCCGGCGGGCGCTCGTGCACGCCGTCGTAGAAGCCCGGGATCGTCACGCGCCCGTCCGCGTCGTGCAGGTCGGCGACGATCTTGGACAGGACGTGGATCGGGTTGCGCGCCGCGCCGCCGAAGAAGCCCGAATGCAGATCGCGGTCGGCGCAGGTGACCTTGACCTCGAAATAGCACAGGCCGCGCAGCGAGGTGGTGATGGCAGGCGTCCTGGCGTCCCACATCGAGGTGTCGCAGACGAGGACCACGTCGCAGCCGAGCTTGTCCTTGTTCTCGGCGACCCATTCGGGGAGCCCTTGCGAGCCGTTCTCTTCGGCGCCCTCGACCAGGATGGTGACGCCGCAGGGCAGCTCCCCGCTCATGGCGATGTGGGCGCGGCAGGCCTCGACGAAGGTCATCACCTGGCCCTTGTCGTCGGAGGCGCCGCGCCCGACGATGCGCTTCTGCCCGTCCGGCCCCTCCGCGATGCGCGGCTCGAAGGGCTTCGTCTCCCACAAGTCCAGCGGGTCCACCGGCTGCACGTCGTAATGGCCGTAGAACAGCACGTGCGGCGTGCCGGGCTTCGGCCTGTGCGCCAGCACCACCGGGTAGAGGCTCGTCTCGTGGATGCCGGTCTCGAAGCCGAGCGCCGTGAGGTCCCTGGCGAGCCAGCCGGCGGCCTCGCGGCAGGCGCCGGCATAGGCCGGGTCGGTCGAGATCGATTCGATCCTGAGGAACGCGAACAGGCGCTCCAGGGCGCCGTCGAGGTCTCGGTCGATGTCGTTCAGGATCGCGTCGAGCGCGGCCATCGCACAGGTCTCCGGAGAGCGGGGTCTGCTGACAGGGTTAGCCCATGCGCCGGCCGAACGGAACGACCCCGGATCGGGGGCCGAGCCCGATCCGGGAACGGCGGCACCTTGGAACGGTTGTGAGGTGAGACCGGGTGCGCCGCGCTAGCCGCGGGATGGCGCCCCATTCTCGCGGGCCGCGTCGCGGCCCGACCGCATTTCTGGGAAGGTCCCATGCTCATCGAAAGCGGTTCGCCCGTCGCGGCGGACACCCGGATCGGCATCAGCCTGACGATCAACGGCCATCGGCGCGACCTGCAGGTCGCGCCCTGGACCACGCTGCTCGACCTCCTGCGCGAGCATCTCGACCTCACCGGGACCAAGAAGGGCTGCGACCACGGCCAGTGCGGCGCCTGCACGGTGCTGGTGAACGGCACCCGCGTGAATTCCTGCCTGACCCTCGCGGTGATGAAGGACGGGGCCGAGATCACCACCGTCGAGGGGCTGGCCGGCCTCGCGGGCACGGGCAGCAACAGCCTGCACCCGATCCAGGAGGCCTTCATCGAGCACGACGCCTTCCAGTGCGGCTATTGCACGCCGGGCCAGCTCTGCTCCTCGGTCGGCCTGATCAACGAGGGTCACGCCAGGTCCCGCGACGAGATCCGCGAGGCGATGAGCGGCAACATCTGCCGCTGCGGCGCCTACACCAACATCGTCGACGCGATCGAGGACGTGATGAGCCAGGGAGGCGGCCGATGAACCGCTTCGAATACGTGCGAGCCGGCACCGTCGCCGAGGCGGTCCAGGCCTTCGCCGGCGCGGAAGGATCGCGCTTCATCGCGGGCGGCACCAACCTGATCGACCTGATGAAGTACGACGTGGAGCGCCCGGGGCGCCTCGTCGACATCACCCGGCTGCCGCTCGACCGGATCGAGGAGCGTGACGGCGGGCTCCGGCTCGGGGCTCTCGCGACCAATGCCGCGGTCGCCTACGACGCGCGGGTGCAGAGCCGCTACCCGCTTCTGGCGAACGCGATCCTGGCCGGGGCCTCGGCGCAGCTCCGCAACGCCGCCTCGACCGGCGGCAACCTCCTGCAGCGCACGCGCTGCTACTACTTCTACGACACGGCCACGCCCTGCAACAAACGCGAGCCCGGCTCCGGCTGCTCGGCGATCGGCGGCATCGCCCGCATCCACGCGATCTTCGGCACCAGCGCGCACTGCATCGCCACCCACCCCTCCGACATGTGCGTGGCGCTGGCCGCGCTGGAGGCCGTGGTGCAGGTGAGCGGGCCGAAGGGCGAGCGCAGCATCCCCATCGCCGATTTCCACCGCCTGCCGGGCAACACGCCGGAGCAGGACACGAACCTGAAGCCCGGGGAGATCGTGGTGGCGGTGGACCTGCCCGCGCGCGATTTCGGGAGCCACTACACCTACCTGAAGCTGCGCGACCGGCTCTCCTACGCCTTCGCCCTGGTCTCGGTGGCCGCGGGCCTGGAGCTCGACGGCGATCAGGTGAAGACCGCCCGCCTCGCGCTCGGCGGCGTCGCGCACAAGCCCTGGCGCAACCGGAAGGCCGAGGCGCTTCTCCAAGGCAAGCCGGCGAATCGCGAGAGCTTCCAGGCGGCGGCGGACCTCATCGTGGCCGAGGCGAAGACCCAGGGCGGGCCCCAGGGCAACGCCTTCAAGGTGGAGCTGGCGCGGCGCGCCATCGTGCGCGGCCTGGAGCAGGCCGCCGCGGGCACGCCCCAGTCCATCTCCGACAAGCGCATCCAGTGAGGGCCCGATGACCCAGACCTTCTCCTCCACGGGGCGCGACCGTTTCGTCGGCACCCCGCGCAGCCGCGTGGACGGCCCGGCCAAGGTGACGGGCCTCGCGAAATATGCGGGCGAGTTCACCGCGCCCGGCCTGCTCCACGGCAGCGTGGTCTCGAGCGCCATCGCCCGGGGCCGGATCGCCGCCATCGACAGCGCCGCGGCGGAGGCCGTGCCCGGCGTCGCCAAGGTGCTGACCCATGCGAACCGGCCGCGCACCGCCTGGCTCGACTACAATTACCAGGACGCGGTGGCGCCGCCCGGCTCGCCCTTCCGCGCGCTCTACGACGACAAGATCCACTATAGCGGCCAGCCGGTCGCCCTGGTGGTGGCCGAGGATTTCGAGACGGCCCGCTACGCCGCGACCCTGGTGCGGGTGGAGTACGAGGCGGAGACGCCCGAGACCGACCTCGCCGCGGCCGCCGGCAGCGCCTACGACCCGCCGAAGAAGCGCAACGGCATCAAGCCGCCGCCGAAGCCCTGGGGCGACGCGGAGGCGGTGTTCGACACCTCCGCGGTCAAGCTCCGGCACGAATACACGCTCGCCGTCGAGCACCACAACCCGATGGAGCCGCACGCCTCCACCGTCGTCGTGGAGGAGGACGGCAGCTACACGGTCTACGACAAGATCCAGGGCGTCTCGAACAGCCAGGGCTACCTCGCCAGCGTGTTCGGCCTCGCCAAGGACACAGTGCGGGTGATGAACCCGTATCTCGGCGGCGCCTTCGGCTCGGGCCTGCGGCCGCAATACCAGCTCTTCCTGGCGATGCTGGCCGCGCGCGACCTCGGGCGCTCGGTGCGCGTGGTGCTGACCCGCGACCAGATGTGGAGCTTCAGCTTCCGGCCCGAATCGCTCCAGACGGTGGGCCTCGGCGCGGACCGGGACGGCACCCTCCAGGCGCTCAGCCACGACGCCGTGCAGCAGACCTCGCGCTTCGAGGATTACCAGGAGGTCGTCGTCAACTGGTCGGGCGTCCTCTACAAGTGCAGCAACGTCGCCCTGACCTACAGGCTCGCCCAGCTCGACACGCCCACGCCCGCCGACATGCGGGCGCCGGGCGCGGTGACCGGCGTCTTCGCCATCGAGACGGCGATGGACGAGCTCGCCTACGCCACGGGCCTCGACCCGATCCAGCTCCGGCTCAAGAACTACACCGAGGCGGACCAGACCGCCGAGGACAAGCCCTTCGGCTCGAAGGCGCTGAAGGCCTGCTTCGCGGAAGGGGCCGAGCGCTTCGGCTGGGCCGAGCGCAATCCGGAGCCGCGCTCCATGCGCGAGGGCCGGGAACTCGTCGGCTGGGGCGTGGCCACCGGCATCTGGGAATCGATGATGATGCAGTCGGGCGCGCACGCCATCCTCGGCGCGGACGGCCGGCTGGAGGTCGGCAACTCGACGGGCGACCTCGGCACCGGCACCTACACGATCCTCACCCAGATCGCCGCCGACACGCTCGGCCTGCCCATGGAGGACGTGACGACGAAGCTCGGCGACACGCGGCTGCCCGAGGCCCCGGTAGCGGGCGGCTCGTGGACGGCGGCCTCCTCCGGCACGGCCGTGATGAAGGCCTGCCGGGATGTCGCCGAGCAGGCGTTCAAGCTCGCCCGCACGATGGAGGATTCGCCCCTCGCCAACGTCGATTTCGAGCGCGTCGCCTTCGCGAAGGGCCGCATCGAGGTGGCGGGCGACCCGACCCGCGGCGTCGCCCTGGTCGACGTGCTGCGCGCGGCCGGCGTCGACAAGCTCGAGGCCACCGCCGAGGCCGGGCCGGACAAGGACTTCAACGCCAAGTACGAGGCCTATACCCATTCCGCGATCTTCGCCGAGGTGAAGATCGACGAGGAACTGGGGCAGGTGCGCCTCACCCGCATCGTCTCGGCGATCGCGGCCGGCAAGGTGCTGAACCCGAAGACCGCGCGCAGCCAGATCCTCGGCGGCGTGGTCATGGGCATCGGCTCGGCGCTGGAGGAGGAGTCCATGATGGACACCCGGATCGGCCGGTTCATGAACCACAATCTCGGCGAGTACCACGTGCCGGTGAACGCCGACATCCACGACATCGAGGTGATCTTCGTGGAGGAGGAGGACCGGGCCAACCCGCTCGGCGTGAAGGGGCTCGGCGAGATCGGCGTCGTCGGCACCGCGGCGGCCATCGCCAACGCGGTCTTCCACGCCACCGGCAAGCGCATCCGCCACCTGCCGATCACGGTGGACAAGATCATCGGGTGAGGCTGATCGGGGCTTCCGGTTGAACAGAGCGGTCCGCCGCGGATCCCCTCTCCCCGCTTGCGGGGAGAGGGCCGCGTTCCCCCTCACCGCCGCTGCGGCTTCGCCTCCGCTTCCCGCAGGCACGACACGGTGCCCGCGGGCCTCTCCCCGCATCGATCCCGGGCCTGCCCGGGATCGACATCCAGAGACCGAAGTCGGGTAGACCCGACTTCGGGCGGGGAGAGGGGTGGCGCACAACCTTGAGAGCGGCCGGACTCGCTCTCAGGGCTCGACCTTGCGGAGCACGAAGGTGGTGCCGGTCTCGGGGTCGCGGCGCCAGGCGCCGTCGCCGGTCGGGACGAGGCCGACCGTGTGGCCGCGGCGGGCCTTCAGGGTCAGGCGGCCGGCCGCGAAGTTCCAGCTCACGGGGTCGAAGACCTGGATGCCGCCGTCGCGGCAGCCGGGCAGGATGTGCACGCTCGACGGCACGGCGAGGTCGAGGCGGCAGGTGTCGCGGTCGCGATAGCGGTCGAGGGCGTAGAGCCCGGCCTCGGGATTCGAGCCGGCGGGCGAGGCCGCGACCGGCTGCGCCGCGTGGGGCGCGGCCGGGTCGGCGGCTGGCGCCGGGTCGGGCAGGGCGCCGGCCCCGGGCTCGCTCGGACGCATCGCCGCGATGTCGAGGGGTACGAAGCTGTAGACCTCGCCGCTCTCGGCGCGGGCGACGAGGCTGCCGCCGTCCGGCCGGCGCGCGAAGATGAGGAGCGGGCGCAGGTTGCGGTCGACGAGGCGCAGGCCCGCCTCGGTCCAGAGCCAGCCGGCCATTCCCGTCGTCACCGGCAGCGCCCGGCGGCAGCCCGCGGGGAAGGCGAGGCGGCGGCCCGCCTGGCCGCTGTCGAGGGCCAGCGTCATCACGCAGCGGAAGTTGGTCCCGTCGCGGGAGAGGTCCCAGGTCCCGGGCACGCCCGTGAACCGGTCGGGCAGGCGGCCGGCCGCCGGGATCGGCGCCTCCGGCGCGGCGCCCGGGGCCGCGGGCTCCGGCAAGGTTCCCGGCAAGGTTCCTGGCATGGCGCCCGGCATCGCACCCGGCAGGGTGGGGGGCATCTCCGGCGGGCGGCTCGGGATGGCTTCCTGCGCGGCCGCCGGAAAACCGGAGATCAGGGCGGTGGTCGAGGCGGCGAGGAGGATCCGTCTCATGCCCCCGCCCACGGCGTCTCGGCCACCGGGGTGAGGGGCCCGCGCCCGGCGAACCACGAGACGAGGTTCCCGACCACGAGCCGGGCCATCTCCGCGCGGGTGTGGTGGGAGGCCGAGCCGACATGCGGCAGCAGCACGGTGTTGTCGAGGACGGCGAGCGCCTCCGGCACGTGCGGCTCGTTGGCGAAGACGTCGAGCCCCGCCGCCTGGATCGTGCCGGCCGCGAGCGCCGCGGCGAGCGCCGCCTCGTCCACGAGGCTGCCGCGGGCGACGTTGACGAGCACGCCCTCGGGCCCGAGCGCAGCAAGCACCTCCGCCCCGATCAGCTTCTCCGTGCCCGCGCCCCCCGGCGCCACCACGATCAGCACGTCCGAGGCCTCGGCCAGGCCGAGCAGCGTCGCGTGGTAGGCATAAGGTGCGTCCACCTGCGGCCGGCGCCCGTGATAGGCGATGGCGACGCCGAAGCCTTCGAGGCGCTGCGCGATGGCCCGGCCGATCCGGCCGAGGCCGAGGATGCCGACCCGGCGCCCGCGCAAGGAACCGGTGAGCGGAAAGGGCGCCTTCGGCCAATGGCCGGCCCTGAGATAGCGGTCGGCCTGCGGGATCCGGCGGAGCGTGGCGAGCAGCAGCCCGAGGGCGAGGTCGGCGACCTCGTCGGTGAGCACGTCCGGCGTGTTGGTGACGACGATGCCGCGGCTCGCGGCGGCGCGGGCATCGACCGTGTCGTAGCCGACGCCGAAATTCGCGACGATCTCGAGCTTCGGCAGCCGGTCCATCAGGGCGCCGTCGACGGGCGTCTGCGCGCCCACCGCGAGGCCGCGGATGCGGGGCGCCACCTCGGCGAGCAGCGCCTCCGGATCGGGGGCCGTGTCGAGCCGGTGCAGGCGGAAGTCGCGGGCGAGCGCCTCCATCACGGCATTGTGCATCGGCCGGATCAGCAGGATCTCGGCAGGGCTCTCGGACGTCACGCGGGGTGCCTCCCTGGGGCGCCGTTCGGCGGCACGGCTCCCCGATGCTGTGTCGCCTGCGTTCCCCCGATGCAAGCGGAGCGTGCACGGCCCGCGATACAGGCCGGGCTGCCATCTCGCTGCGGCAGACGCTGCCCACTTCCGAAATCGGCCGGAGATCCCTACTAAGAACGGTTCGAACGCCCGGGCCTCCGCGCCCTCCGGCAGAGTCACCAGCGAACCCGAATCATGGCACCCGCGCGCACGCTCTACGACAAGATCTGGGACGACCACGTCGTCGATGTTCAGCCGGACGGCACCAGCCTCCTCTACATCGACCGCCACCTCGTGCACGAGGTGACGAGCCCCCAGGCCTTCGAGGGCCTCCGCGTGGCCGGCCGCAAGGTGCGCCACCCCGAGAAGACGCTGGCGGTGGTCGACCACAACGTCCAGACCACGGACCGCAGCAAGGGCATCGACGATCCCGAGAGCCGCACGCAGCTCGAGGCGCTCGCCGAGAACGTGCGCGACTTCGGCATCGAGTTCTACGACGCCCTCGACCGGCGCCAGGGCATCGTCCACATCATCGGGCCGGAGCAGGGCTTCACCCTGCCGGGCCAGACCATCGTCTGCGGCGATTCCCACACCTCGACGCACGGCGCCTTCGGGGCGCTCGCCCACGGCATCGGCACCTCGGAGGTCGAGCACGTGCTCGCCACCCAGACGCTGGTGCAGAAGAAGGCGAAGAACATGCGCGTCACCGTGGACGGCACCCTGCCGCCCGGCGTGACCGCCAAGGACATCATCCTCGCCATCATCGGCGAGATCGGCACCGCGGGCGGCACCGGCCACGTCATCGAGTATGCCGGCGAGGCGATCCGCGCCCTCTCGATGGAGGGGCGGATGACGATCTGCAACATGTCGATCGAGGGCGGCGCCCGCGCCGGCATGGTCGCGCCCGACGAGACCACCTACGCCTACGTCCGGGGCCGGCCGAAGGCGCCCCAGGGCGCGGCCTTCGACAAGGCCCGCGCCTATTGGGAGAGCCTCGTCACCGATGCGGGCGCGCATTTCGACCGCGAGGTGCGGCTCGACGCGGCGAACCTCCCCCCGCTGGTGAGCTGGGGCACGAGCCCCGAGGACGTGATCTCGATCCAGGGCCGCGTGCCGGATCCGGCCGCGATCGCAGACGAGAACAAGCGCCAGTCCAAGGAGAAGGCGCTCGCCTATATGGGCCTGACGCCGGGCACCCGGATCACCGACATCGCCCTCGACCGGGTCTTCATCGGCTCCTGCACCAACGGGCGCATCGAGGACCTGCGCGAGGTCGCCCGCGTCGTCGGCGACCGCAAGGTCCACCAGAGCGTCTCGGCGATGATCGTGCCGGGCTCCGGCCTAGTGAAGGCGCAGGCCGAGGCCGAGGGACTCGACAAGATCCTGATCGCCGCGGGCTTCGACTGGCGCGAGCCGGGCTGCTCCATGTGCCTCGGCATGAACCCGGACCGGCTGAGCCCGGGCGAGCGCTGCGCCTCGACCTCGAACCGCAACTTCGAGGGCCGCCAGGGCGCGCGCGGACGCACCCACCTCGTCTCCCCGGCCATGGCCGCGGCGGCGGCGGTGGCCGGCCACTTCGTCGACATCCGCGAGTGGCCGCAGGGCTGACCTAATCGGCCCTCCCCCGTTAGGCGGGGGAGGATGCCTGTGCCGAGCGCTTGATGCTTGGACTCACGACATCGTGGCCAAGCGCGACGCGCCCCCTCTCCCGTGCGGGAGAGGGGGCGCGTCGCTCCGGAAACGTGTGAATGATCGAGCCCGCTCCGCTTCCCGGAGCGGGCTTTCGCATCTCAATGCCCCGCCCCGGCGGGCGCCCCGCCCTGGGGCCGGCGGATCAGCGGCGTGGCGCAGGCCATGGCCAGGAACAGCCCGGTGAGGATGAGGAACACGTCCTCGAAGCTCATCACCAGGCCCTGCACCCGCACCGTGTTGGTCATGGCCTTCAGCGCCATGCCGGCCGCGTCGCCGCCGAGCACCTCGAACTGGCGGCGCATCGCGTCGAGGCGCTCCAGCGCGGCGCTGTTCGACCAGGTGAAGCGCTCGTGCAGCCGGGCGAGGTGGAGGTCCCAGCGGTCGTTCAGCAGCGTGTTGATCAGCGCGAGGCCGACCGCACCGCCGAGATTGCGCGTCAGGTTGTAGAGGCCCGACGCATTCTTCATCCGCTCCGGCGGCAGGGTGCCGAGCGCGATGTTGTTGATCGGGATCATGCACAGCATCAGCGAGCAGCCGCGCAGGACCTGCGGCCAGAGCAGCTCCCAGAAGTCCCAGTCCTTGGTCAGCCCCGTCACGATCCAGGTGCCGGCGGCGAAGCCCGCGAAGCCGATCGCCATCAGCACGCGCGGGTCGGCCTTGGCGAGGAAGCGCCCGGCGATCGGGGCGGTGACGAACATGCAGAGCCCTGAGACGAACATCGTCTCGCCGATCTGGAGCGCCGAGTAGCCGCGCACCCGCGCGAGATAGACCGGGTAGAGGTAGGTCAGGCCGTAGAGGCCGATGCCGAGCACGAAGCTGAAGACGCAGCCCGCCGCGAAGTTGCGGTTCGAGAAGGCGCGCAGGTCCACGATCGGCTGGCGCGCCGTGAAGGCGCGCCAGAAGAACAGCAGCGCCGACACGCCGCAGACGATGGCGCAGGCGAAGACCGCCTCGTCCTGCAGCCAATCGTGGTTCGGGCCCTCCTCGAGCACGTATTCGAGGCAGCCGAGGAAGCCCGCCATGAAGACGAGCCCGGCCCAGTCGAAGCCCTTCAGGAGGTCGAGGTTCGGCCGGTCGAAATCGACCAGGATCCAGGTCGAGACCGTGACGAAGATGCCCGGCACGATGTTGATGAGGAACAGCCAGTGCCAGGAGAACAGGTCGGTGAGGTAGCCGCCGACCGTCGGGCCGATGGTCGGGGCGAGCGTCGCCACGAGGCCGATCATCGGCGAGACGATGGAGCGCTTCGAGGGCGGGAAGATCGTGAAGGCCGAGGCGAACACGGTCGGGATCATGCCGCCGCCGATGAACCCCTGCGCCGCCCGCCAGACGATCATCTCGCCGATCGACGAGGAGGTGGCGCACATCAGGCTCATCAGGGTGAAGCCGCCGGCCGAGATGGCGAACATCCAGCGCGTCGAGAGCACCCGCGAGAGCGTGCCCGAGAGCGGGATCGAGATCACCTCGGCGATGAGGTAGCTCGTCTGCACCCAGGGGATCTCGTCGCCCGAGGCCGAGAGGCCGGCCTGGATCTCGTTGAGCGAGGCCGAGACGATCTGGATGTCCAGGATCGCCATGAACATCCCGAAGACCATGCACAGGAAGGCCACCATGCGGCGGCGGTCCAGGGGCGGCTCGGCGGGGGCTGCGAGGGTTGCGCTGGCGGCCATGGGGCGCCTCGGGGATGGGATGAACGATGCGGTTCGGCCGGCTCTCAGTGCTGCGCGGCGAGCTTCTGGACGGGGGCCTCGGTGCCCTCGCGGGTATCGACCTTCACGACCACCGACAGGCCGGGGCGGAGCAGGCCCTCGCGGGCGACATCCTCGGGGACGTGGACGCGCACGGGCAGGCGCTGCACGATCTTGGTGAAGTTGCCGGTGGCGTTGTCGGGCGGCAGCAGGCTGAAGACCGAGCCCGAGGCCGGCGAGAGCGATTCCACCGTGCCGACGATGTCGCGGTCCGGATAGGCGTCCACATGGATGTGGACCTCCTGGCCGGGGCGCATGCGGGCGAGCTGCGTCTCCTTGAAGTTCGCATCGATCCGCACGCTCTGGAGCGGAACCAGGGCCGCGATCCGCGAGCCGGGCGAGACGTAGGCGCCGGCCTCCACCGCCTTGTTGCCGACGACGCCGTCGAAGGGCGCGCGGACCACCGTGAAGTCGAGGTCGCGCCGCGCCCGGTCGGCGGCGGTGCGCAGCTCCGCGGCGAGGTTCTCGGCCTCGCGCTTCTGGGCCTCCAGGACCGCGACATTGGCCTTGGCGGCGAGAAGCGCGGCCTCGGCCGACTTCACCGAGGCCTCGGTTCGGTCGCGGTCGGCCTTGGCCTGGTCGATGCGGGATTTGGCGACGTAGTCCGCCTGCATCTGCGTGGCGCGGGCATAGTCGGCCGCCGCGCGCACGGCGTCGGCCCGGACCGCGTCCACCTGCGCCACGGCCTGGGCGACCTGCGCCTGCGCGGCCTCGGCCTGCCGGCCGATGCGGCTGATCGTGCTCACCTGCGTGGCGAGCTTGTCCTCGGCGGCCTTGAGGGCGAGGCGGTAATCGCCGTCGTCGAGCTTGGCGATCACCGCGCCCTTCTTCACGGCCTGCCCGTTCACCACCGGCACGGCGTCGAGATAGCCCGAGACCTTGGCGGCCAGCACCGAGATGTCGGCCTGCACGTAGGCGTCGTCGGTGCTCACGAAGAAGCGCCCGACATTCCACCATTGCCAGCCGGCATAGCCGCCCCCGCCGGCGAGGCCGCCGAGCAGCAGCAGCAGGATGGCGCGGCGCAGCGGGCGGCGGCGTTTCGGGGCCGGAACGACGGGGGGCGGAGCCGGCTCGACCGCGGCGGGCAGGCGCGAAGCGGCCGGGCCCTCGGCGCGCGCATCCTCGCGCGGGTCCTCGACGGTCTCGACCGCGCCGTCCGTGCGTCCGGCATCCTCGCGAAGCGACATGGATCTCGTCCCTGGATCTCTTCCCTGCCACGATTGACCGAACCGTTCGGTCAACAGGTGGGTCGTGTTGACGGCCCTGGGGTCGAAGCGGTACATAGCATTGACCGAACGGTTCGGTCAATCAGGGTGATCGAGATGTCAGGGACGGCAGCGCCGGAGCGCGGGCAAGCGGGGGAGGGCGACAAGCGCCGCCAGATCCTGGAGGGCGCGCGCCAGGTCTTCATGGCCTCAGGCTTCGACGGGGCCAGCATGGGCGAGATCGCCAAGGCGGCCGGCGTCTCGAAGGGCACGCTCTACGTCTATTTCGACAGCAAGGAGGCCCTGTTCGAGGCGCTCACCATCGAAGCGAAGAGCGGGCTCGCCGAGGCCCTGTTCAGCCTCGACGAGGCCGATCCCGACGTGCCGGCGGTGTTGACGCGCCTCGGTCTCAGCTACCTCATCATGATGTCGCGGCCCGAGCACGTCTCGATCATCCGCATGGTGATCGGCGCCTGCGAGAAGTTCCCGCGCTTCGGGCAGGCCTTCTACGAGGCCGGCCCCGCCTGCGGCACCGGCCGGCTCAAGGCCTATCTCGACGCGCAGGTGGCGGCCGGGCGGTTGCGCGCCGCCGATACGGAGCTCGCCGCCCGCCACTTCCTGCATCTCTGCCAGGCGGGCATGCTGACCCGCCTGCTGTTCAACGCGGGCGAGGCGCCCGGCGAGGCCGAGATCCGGCACCGCGTCACCGAGGCGGTGCGGGTGTTCTTCGCCGGCTACGGGCCGGCGGCCTGAAGAGCTTCAGCTCCGCAGGCCCGGCGCCTCCTGGCCGGTGCGGGCGACGTATTCCGTGTAGCCGCCGCCATAGGCGTGGACGCCGTCGGGCGTCAGCTCCAGGGTGCGGTTCGAGAGCGCGGCCAGGAAGTGGCGATCGTGGCTCACGAACAGCATGGTGCCCTCGAAGCCGGAGAGCGCCGTGATCAGCATCTCCTTGGTCGCCATGTCGAGGTGGTTGGTCGGCTCGTCGAGCACGAGGAAGTTCGGCGGATCGTAGAGCATCCGGGCCATCACGAGGCGGGCCTTCTCGCCGCCCGAGAGCACGCGGCAGCGCTTCTCCACGTCGTCGCCCGAGAAGCCGAAGCAGCCGGCGAGCGCCCGCAGCGAACCCTGGCCGGCCTGCGGGAAGGTCTCCTCCAGCATCTCGAAGATGGTCTGGTCGCCGTCGAGCAGGTCCATGGCGTGCTGGGCGAAGTAGCCGAGCTTCACGTTGGCGCCGACCGCGACGCTGCCGGAATCGGGCTCGGCCGAGCCGGTGACGAGCTTGAGGAGCGTCGACTTGCCGGCACCGTTGATGCCCATCACGCACCAGCGCTCCTTGCGGCGCACCGCGAAGTCGAGGCCCTCGTAGATGGTCCGGCTGCCGTAGCGCTTGTGCACGCCCTTCAGCGTCGCGACCTCCTCGCCGGAGCGGGGCGCGGGCTGGAACTCGAAGGCGACCGACTGGCGGCGGCGCGGCGGCTCCACGCGCTCGATCTTGTCGAGCTTCTTCACCCGGCTCTGCACCTGGGCAGCGTGGGAGGCGCGCGCCTTGAAGCGCTCGATGAAGGCGATCTCCTTGGCGAGCATGGCCTGCTGGCGCTCGAACTGCGCCTGCTGCTGCGCCGCGTTCTGCGCGCGCTGCTGCTCGTAGAAGGCGTAGTCGCCGGAGAAGGTGGTGAGCTGGCCGGCATCGATCTCGACGATCTTCGAGACGATGCGGTTCATGAACTCGCGGTCGTGCGAGGTCATCAGGAGGGCGCCGTCATAGCCCTTGAGGAAGCTCTCGAGCCAGATCAGGCTCTCGATGTCGAGGTGGTTGCTCGGCTCGTCGAGCAGCATCACGTCGGGGCGCATCAGCAGGATGCGGGCCAGCGCCACGCGCATCTTCCAGCCGCCGGAGAGGCGGCCGACATCGCCGTCCATCATCTCCTGGCTGAAGCCCAGACCAGCCAGCACCTCGTAGGCGCGGGCCTCCAGGCCGTAGCCGCCGAGTTCCTCGAAGCGGCCCTGCACGTCGCCGTAGCGCTCGACCAGGGCCTCCATCTCGTCCATCCGGTCGGGATCGGCGAGCGCCAGCTCCAGTTCCTTCAGCTCGGCCGCGACCGCGCTGACGGGGCCCGCCCCGTCCATCACCTCGGCCACCACGCTGCGGCCGGACATCTCGCCGACATCCTGGCTGAAATAGCCGATGGTGATGCCGCGATCCTGCGCGACCTGACCCTCGTCGGGCTGCTCCTCGCCGGTGATCATCCGGAACAGGGTGGTCTTGCCGGCCCCGTTCGGCCCGACGAGCCCGGCCTTCTCGCCCCGCTGGAGCGCGGCCGAGGCCTCGATGAAGACGAGCTGCCGTCCGTTCTGCTTGGTGATCTTGTCGAGGCGGATCATGGGGGTTCCGGTTGGTCGTTCCGGTCATGCGCATCCCCTCTCCCCGCGAGCGGGGAGAGGGCTTTGCCGACCTCGTCGTCGGCAAAGCGAGCCGGTAGGCGAAGGTGAGGGGGCGGTTCCGACAGAGCCGTGCCCGGAGCCGCCCCCTCACCGCCGCTTCGGCCGACGCCTTCGCTTCCTGCCTGCACGACGAGGTGCAGGCAGGCCTCTCCCCGCATGCGGGGAGAGGGGGAGCGCGCGTCAGCCCGCGGCGCGCAGGCGCGGGAGGGCCGCCTCGGACCAGGCCCGCACCTCCGCGTCGATGGCGAGCGCCTCGTCGACGTCCGCCGGCGCGGTGCGGTGGATCCCTGCGAAATGCGTGCAGGCGCTCTCCACGAGGTCGGCGATGCCGTAGAAGGCGATCTCGCCGCGGATGAAGGCCGCCACCGCGATCTCGTTGGCCGCATTCATCACCGTCGGCGCCGCGCCGCCGTCCTTCAGCGCCGCGCGGGCGATCCGCAGGCAGGGGAAGCGCGCCTCGTCGGCCGGCTCGAAGGTGAGGCTGCCGGCGGCCGCGAGGTCGAGGGACCGGCCGCGGGCGATGGTGAGGCGCTCGCCGAGCCCGAGGCAATGGGCGATCGGCACGCGCATGTCGGGCATGGCGAGGCCGGCGGTGACCGCGCCGTCGAGCCAGTAGACGAGCCCGTGCACGATCGATTGCGGGTGCACGATCACGTCGAGCCGCTCCGGCTCCAGGCCGAACAGGTGGTGCGCCTCGATCAGCTCCAGCCCCTTGTTCATCAGGGAGGCCGAATCGATGTTGATCTTCATGCCCATCGACCAGGTCGGGTGGGCGGCGGCCTCCGTCGCCGAAGCCGCGGCGATGCGCTCGCGCGTCCAGGTGCGGAACGGGCCGCCCGAGGCCGTGATCGTCATCTTGGCGACATCCGAGACCGGGCCATGCCCGAGCGCCTGGGCCAGCGCGTTGTGCTCGGAATCGACGGGCAGGAGCCTGGCGTTGTAGCGCGCGGCGTCGCGCATGAAGGCGTCGCCCGCGCAGACCAGGCTCTCCTTGTTGGCGAGCGCCACGGTGCGGCCGAGGCGGAGTGCCGCATGCGTCGGCTTGAGGCCCGCCGCACCGCTCACCGCCGCCACGACGATGTCGGCCTCCCGCGCCACCGCCTCCAGGACGGCCGCTTCGCCGGCTCCGTTCGGGATGCCGGAGCCGCTGAGCGCCTCGGCCAGCGCCGGGCCGGCGGATTCGTCGGCGAGCGCCGCGAATTCGGCGCCCATCTCGCGGGCGAGCTTGGCCAAGCCTTGCGCATCGCGCCCACCCACCAGCGCGCCCACCCGGAAGCGGCCCGCATGCTGGGTGAGGAGGTCGGTGGTCGAGCGGCCGATCGAGCCGGTCGCGCCGAGGACGGTGACGGTGAGGGTCACGGGCAAAACTCCTTCAGGCGGCGAGCCTCTGCGCGACCAGATACAGGCCGGCGAGCAGGGCCACCGCGAAAAATCCGTCGAGGCGGTCCATCACGCCGCCATGGCCGGGAATCGACCGGCCGGAATCCTTGACGCCGTAATGCCGCTTCAGGGCGGATTCGAGGAGGTCGCCCGCCTGGCTGAGCACGGAGGCGGCGGCGCTGACGAGGGCCACTAGGGCGAGGCTCGTCTCCGCGAGCGGGCTCCACCCCTGCGCACGGGCGAGCGCCACGAGCGCCGTGCCGGCCAGCACCGCCCCGGCGAGGCCGCCGAGGGCTCCGGACCAGGTCTTCTTCGGCGAGACCGCGGGCATCAGCTTCGGGCCGCCGAAGGTGCGGCCGGTGAAGTAGGCGACGATGTCCGTCGACCAGACCACGGCGAACATCCAGGCGGGGCCGAGGATGCCGATCTCCGGTGCGTCGCGCAAAGCCGGGGGCACCAGGGCGATGACCGCCCCGCCAAGGAGCGCCCCGAGCGCGCGCAGGCGGCCGGGACCGGTCCGCGCGACGGCGAGGCAGAGGAGGCTGCCGAGGGCGAGGATCCCCGCGCCCCAGGCGAAGGGCAGCGCCTGTTCCAGGCAGACGACGAGGGCCGCCAGGGTGAGCGCGACGATCCCGATGAGGACGTGCCGGGGCTCCGTGCGGCTCATGCCGATCCACTCGCCCGCGCCGACGATCGCCGCCGCGAGCCAGATCGCCGCGAAGGGCCAGCCGCCGAGGGCGAGGCCCGCGACCACGAGGGCGGCGAGCACGATCCCCGAGAGGACGCGCAGGGAGAATTCCCGCCCGCCGAAGGCCTTGCGCGGCGGTGCCGCCTCTCCTGCCATCGCCCAGCGCCCCCGACGCGCCTGTCCGCGTCAGACCTGCATGATCTCCTTCTCCTTGGTGGAGAGCACGCCGTCGATCTCGGCGATGAACTGGTCGGTGGCCTTCTGCACGTCGCCAGCCTGGCGCTTCTCGTCGTCCTCGGAGATGGCGCTGTCCTTCAGGAGCTTCTTGAGGTGGTCGAGCCCGTCGCGGCGCACGTGCCGCACGGCGACGCGCGACTCCTCCGCGTATTTGTGGGCGACCTTGACCATCTCCTTGCGGCGCTGCTCGTTCATCTCGGGGATGCGCAGCCGGATGGTCTGGCCTTCCGTCTGCGGGTTGAGGCCGAGATCGGATTCGCGGATCGCCTTCTCGACGGCCGTGACCATGCTGCGGTCCCAGACCGAGATCGAGAGCAGGCGCGGCTCCGGCACGCTCACGGTGGCGACCTGGGCCATCGGCATCATCGCGCCGTAGGCGTCGACCTGGATCGGGTCGACGAGGCTCGGGCTGGCGCGGCCGGTGCGCAGCGACCCCAGATCCTTGGAGAGCGAGGCCACCGCGCCCTGCATGCGGCGCTTGATGTCGTTGAGGTCGAAGTCCGGTGTGGCCATCTCGTCAAATCCCGACGCGTTCGCTGGCATTCAGGCCCGCGCCCCGAGGGCCCGGGCGGGTCGGCGCTTCAATGAACGAAAACCGGATCGCCCGCAAACGGATGCGCGCGTCAGGGCACCACGTGCGTGCAGGGCGCGTCGCCCGTGAGGATCGCGGTGATCGAGCTCGGCGCGTGCACCGAGCCGACCACGATCGAGAGCCGGCTCTCGCGGGCGAGCGCGAAGGCGGCCGTGTCCATCACCTTGAGGTCGCGGGCGATCGCCTCGTCGTGGGTGATGCGGTCGTAGCGCGTCGCGGACGGATCCGTCTTCGGATCGGCGGTGTAGACGCCGTCGACCTGCGTCGCCTTCAGCACGGCGTCGCAGCGCAGCTCCGCCGCGCGCAACACGGCGGCCGTGTCGGTGGTGAAGTAGGGGTTGCCGGTGCCGCCCGCGAGCACCACCACCTGGCCCTTGTCGAGGTGGTGGAGGGCGGGCTGGCGCGCGAAGGTCTCGCAGATCGTCGGCATCGAGACCGCCGACATGGTGCGCGCCTGCACGCCCGCGGCGTTGAGCGCCGTCTCCAGTGCCAGGGAGTTCATCACGGTGGCCATCATGCCGAGCGAATCGCCGGTGGCCCGGTCGATGAAGCCGGCCTGCGAGATGCGCGCCCCGCGGATCATGTTGCCGCCGCCGACCACGAGGGCGACCTCGATGCCGGCGGCGATGGTGCGGGCGATGTCCTCGGCGAGGCCGGCCAGCGTCGGCGGGTGCAGCCAGTAGCCGTCCGGGGCGGCGAGCGCCTCTCCGGACAGCTTCACGAGGACGCGGCGAAACGGCGTGTCCGGCATCGAGCCACCTCCTCGTCGCCGGACACGTGATTCCGGCCTGTACGCAAACGGGGCGCTTCTACGTCAGCGCGGGCGGCCCCGTCGAGAGGTCGCGGCCTCAGATCCGCCGGCGCATGGCATCGAGGCTGAGGGCGCCCGGGCCGGCCGCGACGAGGTGGAGGAAGATGAAGCAGAACAGGATCGCCGCATCGCCCCCGTTCAGGGCCGGATAGACGTTCTTGGGCGCGTGGAACAGGAAATAGGCGAAGGCCATCTCGCCCGCGAGCAGGAAGGCGACGGGCCGCGTGAACAGGCCGAGCACGATCAGCGCGCCGCCGACCAGCTCGATCACGCCGCCGATGCCGAACAGCGACAGCAGCGGCGGCGCCGGGTTCGCGCGCGGCGGGAAGCCGAGGAGCTTCTGCGAGCCGTGCGCCAGGAAGAGCAGGCCGCTCATGATCCGCAGCAGCGCCAGGGTATAGGGCGCATAGGGACCGAGCCGCGCGAACAGGGCATCCATCGGGACGTTCTCCGTGAGGGAGCCGCGACTGCTCCCCGGGACGGAGCCGACTGTCAAGCTGCGTGCCGGGACGGTGCTGCCGCTCCGGCGACGGTCCGGCGCTTCGTCACGGCGCGATGATCGGTTAACGATCCTTCGCTAGAGACACTTCGATTGTGGCCTCGCGCGCAGAGTCCGATCGCTTGGTCCGATCGCCTGCGCTTCGGGGAGCGGCAGGGGCGAGGCCGGTCCCAGGACGGCACGCGCGGCGCGGAGGAAGCGGATTTGGACCAGCACGATCCGGATACGCACGCGGCATCCGAGCCGGCTCACGACGCGCCGAAGCCCTGGGAGATCGTGCTGCCCGAGGAGGGCGCCACCGAGGATCTCGGGCTGTTCCTCGCCGAGTTCCTGCTGCCGGGCGACGTGGTCGCCCTGTCCGGCGGCCTCGGCGGCGGCAAGACCACGCTCGCCCGCGCCGTCATCCGGGAACTCACGGGCGATCCCGGCCTCGAAGTGCCGAGCCCGACCTTCACCCTGATCCAGCCCTATGCGGGGCGCGACGGGCGCGCCATCGTCCATGCCGACCTCTACCGCCTGCGCAGCGCGGATGAGCTGATCGAGCTCGGCTTCGACGAGATCACCGAGAACGCCATCACCCTGGTCGAGTGGCCGGAGCAGCTTCCGCCCCGTGACGGGCCGGTTCTCACCGTCGACCTGTCGCTGCGGCCCGAATTCGGCGAGGGCTCGCGCTTCGCCCGGATCGACGGCACCGGCGGCATGCGCGCGCGCATCGCGCGGGCGCGGGCGGTGCGCGGCCTGCTCGTGCGCGCCGGCTGGGACCTCGCCGAGCGCGCCCACATGCAGGGCGATGCCTCCTCGCGCGCCTACCAGCGCCTGACGAATCCCGACGGCACCAGCGCCGTCCTGATGATCTCGCCGCCGCGGGCCGACGGCCCGCCGGTGCGCGACGGCAAGCCCTACAGCGCCATCGTCAAGCTCGCCGAGAGCGTGCACGCCTTCGTGGCCATGGACCGGGCCCTGCGGGCGCTGGGCTTCTCGGCCCCGCGCATCTACGGCGAGGACCTCGACGAGGGCCTGCTCATCCTGGAGGATCTCGGCTCCGAGCCCGTGGTCGAGGGCGGCGCCCCGCGGCCCGAGCGCTATGCCGAGGCGACGCGGCTTCTGGCCAAGCTCCACGCCACCGAGCTGCCCGCCGTGCTGCCGGTGGCGGCCGGGATCGAGCATCGCATTCCCACCTACGACCGCGAGGCCCTGCTCTTCGAGACCGAGCTGATGCCGGAATGGTACGCGCCGGCCATCCGCGGCGTCACGCTCCCGCCCGAGGCGCGGGCCGAGTTCCTCGACCTCTGGTCGCAGGCCCTGGAGGCCGCAATCCCCGCGCGCCCGACCTGGACCCTGCGCGACTACCACTCGCCGAACCTGATCTGGCTGCCGAGCCGCGAGGGGCTGGAGCGCGTCGGCCTGATCGACTTCCAGGACGCGGTGCTCGGCCACCCGGCCTACGACGTCGCCTCGCTGCTGCAGGACGCCCGCGTCGACGCGAGCGCCGAGTTCGAGCTGCGGCTGCTCGGCCTCTACGCCCGCGAGCGCCGGGCCCGCGAGCCCGGCTTCGACGTCGGCGCCTTCGCCACCGCCTACGCCGTGCTCGCCGCGCAGCGCGCCACCAAGATCCTCGGCATCTTCGCCCGCCTCGACCGGCGCGACGGCAAGCCGGGCTACCTCGCCCACCTGCCGCGCATCGAGGGCTATCTGGCGCGCAACCTCGAGCATCCGGCGCTCGGCGCCTTGCGCGCCTGGCACGAGCGCCACCTGCCGGGCCTCGTCGCCGCTGCGCCCCCGCCCTGAGCCCGCCCCATCGACGCCCATCGACCGAGCCTGCCAGCATGAGCGAGCCCACCATCACCCGCGCCCTCGTCCTCGCGGCGGGCCTCGGCAAGCGCATGCGGCCGGTGACGGATACGCGCCCGAAGCCCCTCGTCGCCGTCGCCGGCAAGGCGTTGCTCGACCATGCCCTCGACCGGGTGGCGGAGGTCGGCATCGGGACTGCGGTGGTCAACGTCCACTACCTCGCCGACCAGATCGAGGCGCATCTCGCCGCCCGGACCGGCGAGCCCGCGACACAGGTCTCGGACGAGCGCGACGCGCTGCTCGAGACCGGCGGCGGGGTGAGGAAAGCCCTCGGCCTCCTCGGCGAGGCCCCCTTCGTGGTGCTGAACTCGGATTCGTTCTGGCTCGAAGGCCCGACGCCCAACCTCGCCCGCCTGATCGAGGGCTGGGATGCGGAGGCCATGGACATCCTGCTCCTCGTCGCCCCCACCGCGACGAGCCTCGGCTACGAGGGCGCGGGCGATTTCGTGATGGATCCGGAGGGCCGCCTGGAGCGCCGCGGCGAGCGGGCGGTGGCGCCCTTCATCTACGCGGGCGTCGCGATCCTGAAGCCGGATCTGTTCGCCGACACGCCGGAGGGCGCCTTCTCCCTCAACCTCCTGTTCGACCGGGCGATCGCGCGGAATCGCCTCCACGGCCTGCGCCTCGACGGCCAATGGCTCCATGTCGGCACCCCCGAGGCGATCCGGGCCGCCGAGGAGCGGGTGAAGGCGAGCGCGCAGCAGCCGTGAGCGCTGCACCGCGTTGTGGAACGGACGGGGAACGCTTAGAATAGGGATCCGGCATCGAGAAGCCTGATCCGGGTTCGGTACGGGCCGACGAGATCGCCAAGCTCCACCATGTCCGAATCCCACCTCTTCACCATCGGTCGCGGCGCCCCGTTCCTGCCGACGCTCGCCGACGCGCTGCTCGACGGGCGCCTCGTCGGCGATCTCGGCGCCGATCCGCTGGCGCTCGCGGGCGTCACCCTGTTCCTGCCGACGCGGCGGGCTGCCCGGGCGCTCGGCGCGCTGCTCGCAGAGCGTCTTGGCCCGGCGGCGCTCCTGCCGCGCATGGTGCCGCTCGGCGAGGCGGACGAGGCCGAGCTCGACCTCGCCGCCGAGCCACTCCTGGAGAACGGGCCGGACCCCTTCAGCGCGCCGATGCCGCCGCTGGAGCGGCGCCTGATCCTGGCCCGTCTCGTCCAGGCCTGGGCGGCGACCGTCGACCGCAAGCTGCTGCCGCTCGATGCCGAGGTGCCCTTCCTCGTGCCCTCCTCGCCCGCCGACGCGGTCGGGCTCGCGGCCGATCTCGAAGGGCTGATGGACGCGCTCACCGTCGAGGGCCTGCCCTGGTCGGAGATCGGCAGCGCCGTCGAGGCGGAATATTCCCGCTATTTCGGCCTTACCCTCGATTTCGTGCGCATCGCCGCCGAGAACTGGCCCGGCATCCTCACCGAGCGGTCCTTGAGCGACCCGGTCTCGCGCGCCCGCAGCCTGATCCTTGCCGAGGCCCGCCGCCTCGCCCGTGAGCGGCCCGCGGATCCGGTGGTGGTGGCGGGCTCGACCGGCTCGGTGCCGGCCACCGCCACGCTCATCGCCGCGGTGGCGGGCCTGCCCCGCGGCGCCGTGGTGCTGCCCGGCCTCGACAGCGATCTCGACGCGGCGGGTTGGGACGCCATCGAGACCGGAGACCTGTTCGAGCGCGAGATCGCGCATGGCCACCCGCAGGCCGTGCTGCACCGCCTGCTCGGGTCGGGAAACCTCAACCTGAAGCGCGAGGCGGTCACCGAACTCGGTGCATCCGACATGCATGCCGCTGCGCGCGCAAAACTGCTCTCGCAGGCCCTGCGCCCGGCCGAGACCACCGATGCCTGGGCTCGGCTCGACGGGCCCGAGCGCGACCGCATCGCCGCGCTCGGGCTCGACGGTCTCGCCGTGGTCGAGGCGGCCGACGAGCGCGAGGAGGCGCTGGCTGCCGCGATCGCGCTCCGCGAAGTGCTGGAGCGGCCCGGCGCCACCGCGGCGCTCGTCACGCCGGACCGGGGGCTGGCGGCCCGCGTCGCCGCGGAACTCGCCCGCTGGGGCATCGTCGCCGAGGACAGCGCCGGCACCGCGCTGGCGCAAAGCTCCGCCGGCCGCCTCGCCCGACTTGCGGCGGAACTCGCCGCCGACCTGATCCGCCAGCAGGGCGACGCCATCCCCGCCCGGCTCATCGCGCTGCTCTCGCACCCCCTCGTCCGGCTCGGCCTGCCCCGCAGCGACGTGGTGCGCGGAGCCGCCGCCCTGGAGATCGGGGTGCTGCGCGGGCTCGCTCCCCGGCCCGGCTTCGATGGGATCCGGGCGGCTCTGGCCGAGCAGCGCGCCGCCCCGCCCGAACGCCAGCCCCGGGCGAAACGCCGCCTCAAGGATATCGATTGGGACCTCGCCGCCGGCCTGCTCGACCGGCTGGAGATCGCCTTCGCGGAGTTTCCCGGGGCAGGGGAGGAGGGCGATTGCAACCTCGTGGCGGTGGCCGGCCGCCACCGCGCCACCGTCGACTGGCTCGTCGGTGGATCCGAGGAGGGCGATCCTGAGGAGGCGCCCGCCGACGCCTCGCTCGCCTGCCTCGACGCCCTGTTCGACGATCTCGAGCTGACCGATCCGGAGCTGCTGCCCGGCCGCTTCGACGACTACCCGGCCTTCTTCACGGCGCTCGCCCGCGACCGCACCGTGCCCTGTTCAGGTGCCGCGCCGCATCCGCGCCTACGCATCCTCGGCCTCCTGGAGGCGCGCCTCCTCACGGCGGACCGGGTGGTGCTCGGCGGGCTCGACGAGGGCGTCTGGCCGGCCAAGACCGTCACCGACGCCTTCCTCAACCGGCCGATGCGCGGGCGGGTCGGGCTCGATCCGCCGGAGCGCCGCATCGGCCAGATGGCGCACGATTTCGTGCAGGGTCTCGGCGCCCACGACGCGGTGATCACCCGCTCGGCCAAGCGCGAGGGCGCGCCGACCGTGCCCTCGCGCCTGCTGCAGCGCGTGCGCGCCTTCGTGGGCGAGGCACGCTGGCGCGGCGCGCTCGATCGCGGGCAGCGCGTGCTGGGCTACGCCGCGGCGATCGACGCCCTGCCGCCGCAGCCGCGCCTGACGCAGCCCAAGCCGCGGCCGGACCCGGCCCTGTTCCCGCGTTCGCTGAGCGTCACCGAGATCGAGACGCTGGTGCGCGACCCCTACAGCATCTTCGCCCGGCACGTGCTCGGGCTCGACCCGCTCGATCCGCTCGCGGCCCAGCCCGGCGCGAGCGACCGCGGCTCGATGGTGCACGACATCTTCAGCGCCTTCACCGAGCACTATCCCGAGGCGCTGCCGGATGTCGGCCTCGCCGTCCAGCAACTGGCCAACATCGCGGTGAACGCCTTCTCGGAGATCGAGAACACCTATCCCGAGCTCTATGCCGAGTGGTGGCCGCGCTACGAGCGCATGGCGGCGGCCTACATGCCCTGGGAGGCCGAGCGCCGCGCCGGCATCAAGCGGGTCCATCCGGAGATCTACGGGCGCTGGGAGATCCCGATGGGCCGCGAGACCTTTACGCTCCGCGCCCGCGCCGACCGGATCGAGAGCCGCGCCGACGGCAGCGCCTGCATCGTCGACTTCAAGACCGGCGCGCCGCCGTCGAGCCGAGAGGTCTTCGCCGGCTTCTCGCCGCAGCTCACCCTGGAGGCGGCCATGCTGATGGCGGGCGCCTTCCCGGGCTTCCGCCGCACGGGCACGGTGCCGGACCTCCTCTATGTGCACGCCTCCGGCGGCCGGAAGGCCTTCACCCCGGTGCCGGTGAAGCCGCCGCGGGGCGACGTCCGCAGCGTCGAGGCGATCGTGGCCGAGCATGCCGAGCGCCTGCGCGGGCTCGTCGCCCGGTTCATGACCGGCGAGGCGGCCTACGTCTCCCGGCCCTACCCGAAATACGCCCGCGACTACGGCGCCTACGACCACCTCGCGCGCGTGCTCGAATGGTCGCTCGCGGGCGAGGGGGAGGCCTGATGAACGCCCTCGCCCCCATTCCAGCCCTCGTCGTCGACGCCAAGACGCAGGCCGACCAGCGCCGGGCCGCGGATCCGCATGCCTCGGCCTGGGTCTCGGCCAATGCCGGGGCCGGCAAGACCAAGGTGCTCACCGACCGCGTCGTGCGCCTCCTGCTCGACGGGGCGGCGCCGGGGCGCATCCTCTGCCTCACCTTCACCAAGGCGGCGGCCGCCAACATGTCGATCCGGGTGTTCCAGCGCCTCGGGCGCTGGGTGACGCTGGAGGACGCGGCGCTTGGCCGGGAACTGGAGCAGCTCACCGGCGAGCGCGCCTCGCGCGAGCGCCTGGCCGCCGCGCGCCGCCTGTTCGCCCGGGCGGTGGAGACGCCGGGCGGCCTCAAGATCGAGACCCTGCACGCCCTGTGCGAGCGGCTCCTGCACATGTTCCCCTTCGAGGCGAACGTGCCGGCCCGCTTCGTGGTGCTCGACGAGACCCAGTCCCGCGAGGCCTTCGAGGTCGAGACCGCCAACGTGCTGGCCGACGCGGTGGCCGGGAACCCCGCCCTGAAGGAGGCCCTCGACCGCGTGGCGCCCGAGGCAACGGGCGACGCGCTCCGCGCCGCGATCCGCGGCGCCATGGCCGCGCGCGCCGTGCTCGGCGACCGCGCCGGCCTCAAGGCGCAGTTCGCGAAGCTGCACCGGGCGCTCGGCCTCGCCGCCGACGAGACCGCCGACAGCGTGGTCGCGGCGATCCTCGACGGCGGCCCCGACCGGCTCGCCCTGGCCGGCCGGCTCCGCACCGGCGCCAAGACCGACGAGGCCCTGGCCGACGCGCTCGCCGGTGCCGAGGCCGCCCGCGAGACGGAGAGCGCGCTCGATCTCTACTGCGCGGTCTTCTTCACCGAGAAGGGCACCCCGAAGGCCGACCGCAGCCTCGGCACCAAGGCGGTGCCGGACGAGGTCCGCGCCGCCATGCTGGCCGAGCGCGACCGCCTCGTGCCCCTGTTCGACCGCTTGCGCGCCGCCCGCGCCCACGGCCGCACCGAGGCCCTGTTCACGCTGGCCGCCGAGATCCATCGCCGTGTCGAGGCGCAGAAGGCCCGCCTCGGGGCGCTGGATTTCGACGACCTGATCCACAAGACCCTCGACCTGCTGCAGCGGGTCGGTGCGGGCTGGGTCCTGTACAAGCTCGACCGCGGCGTCGACCACGTCCTCATCGACGAGGCGCAGGACACCAACCCGCAGCAATGGGAGATCCTGCGCCGGATCACCGCGGAATTCGCCACCGGCGAGGGCGCCCGCGCCCTCAACCGCACCCGCTTCGCCGTGGGCGACCCGAAGCAGTCGATCTACAGCTTCCAGGGGGCCGATCCGCGGGAATTCGCGGCCACGCGGCTCGCTTGGCGCGGTGCGGCCCTCTCCGCCGACCTCGTCTTCGAGGATGTGGAACTGGCGCTCTCCTTCCGCTCGACCCGGGCGGTGCTGCGGGCGGTGGACGCGGTCTTCGCCATCCCCGACCATTACCGCGGCCTCTCCTTCGACGACGACGTCACGCAGACCGTGCACACCAGCGCCCGGCCGGCCGCGCCCGGCGCCGTGGAGCTCTGGCCGATCGCCGAGCCGGCGCAGGAGATCGAGCCCGACGCCTGGGCCGCACCCGTCGACGCGCCGGAGGCCGGCGCGCCGGCCATCGTCACCGCGCGCCGCATCGCCCGCGCCGTGCGGGCCTGGACCACGCTCGGCGACGAGTCGGGCCGGCTCTGGCGCCCGGGCGAGATCCTGATCCTGGTGCGCAAGCGCGGGGCGGCCTTCGAGGAGGTGATCCGGGCGCTGAAGGGCCTCGGCGTGCCGGTGGCCGGCCAGGACCGGCTCGACGTCGCCGCCCACATCGCGGTCGCCGATCTCGTCGCGGTCGGCCGGGCCGGGCTGCTGCCGGCCGACGACCTGACCCTGGCGGTGGCGCTGAAGACGCCCCTCGTCGGCCTCTCGGACGACGACCTCGTGCGCATCGCCGCCCGCCGCGACCTCGCCGAGACCCTGGAGGACGCGCTTCATCGCCACGCCGAGGCCGGCGATCCGGCGGCGATCCGCGGGCGCGACGCGCTGGCCGGCTGGATCCGCCTCGCCGGGGCCGAGGGGCCCTTCGGCTTCTACGCGAGCCTGCTCGGGCCGCGGGGCGGGCGGGCCCGCCTCGTGGCGCGGCTCGGCGGCGAGGCGGGCGACGCCATCGACGTGTTCCTGGGCGCCGCCGCGCAGGCCGAGCAGGGCAACGACGCGCCCTCGCTCGGCGGCTTTCTCGCCCGCTACCACGGCTCGGCGGAGGGCCACACGGTCAAGCGCGACATGGAATCGGGCCGCGACGAGGTCCGCGTGATGACCGTGCACGGCGCCAAGGGCCTGGAGGCGCCCCTCGTCGTGGTGATCGACGGTTGCGAGCCGCTCGGGCGCAACGATCCGCCGCTCCTGCCGATGGGGGAGGGGGGGCTGCCCCCCGTCTGGTCGAGCGCCCGCGGTCACGATTGCGCGGCGCTCGCCGCCGCCCGGGTCGAGTTGCAGGCGCGGGGCCGCGAGGAGCACAACCGGCTCCTCTACGTCGCCATGACGCGGGCCGCCGACCGCCTCGTGGTCGCCCCCTTCCGCGGGCGCGACGCCGAGACCGAATCGGCCTGGTGCCGGATGATCCGCGCCGGGCTCGAGCGCACCTATGGCGAGGGCGAGGCGCGGGAGACGGCCTACGGTCCGGTGACCCTGTGGCGCGAGGGGGACGGCCCGGCGGCCGGAGTGGCGGCCGAGGCCCTGTCGGCGCCCGCCCCCGAGGCGCCGCCGGCCTGGCTGCACGCGCCCGTATCGGCGGAGGCCGAGGCCGCGCCGCCGCTCAGCCCCTCCGGCGCGCTCCAGGCGGCGGACGGGCAGCGCCTGATCCCGCCGCGACAGGCCGATGCCGAGGCGCGCCGCCGCGGCATCCTGATCCACGCGCTGCTGCAGCACCTGCCCCGGGTCGAGGGCCCCAAGCGCGCCGAGGCGGCCCGCGCCTTCGTGCGCTCCCGCGCGCCGGGCCTGCCCGAGCCCGCCCGCGCCCGCATCGTGCGCGCGGCCCTCGGCGTGATCGAGGCGCCCGATCTCGCCCCGCTCTTCGCCCGGGAGGCACGGGCGGAGGTCAGCCTGTCGGGCCGGGTGCAGGTCGACGGCGTCTCGCGCGCGGTGCTCGGCCGGGTGGACCGTCTCGCGGTCGATGCGGAGGCCGTGTGGCTGTGCGACTTCAAGACCGGACGCCCGCCGGAGGGCGATGCGCTGCCGCCGGCCGAGGCCGGGCAGATCGCCCTCTATGCCGCGCTCCTCGCCCGGATCTATCCGGGCCGCGCGGTGCGGCCCTGCCTCGTCTGGACCTCGGGACCGGTGATCCGCCCCTTGAGCGCGGCGGAGGTCGCCGCCGCGCTCGCAGCAGCCGGCCTAGAGATCATCTGAAGAACCGGGGATCCCAAAGGGACAAGTCCCTTTGATGGGGTGTCGGGGCGGAGCCCTGAGATCTTCCAGGGCTCCGCCCTGGACCCGCGAGAGGGGTGACCCCTCTCGACACCCGGCTTCCGGTAGGGGCCGGTCAGCCCTCCTTGCCGCCTTCCTTCGCGCCGCCCTTCGGCGTGAGCTTGAGGATCTTGCCGTTCTCCCCGTCGGTGATGGCGTAGACCGCCCCGTCCGAGCCGACGCGCACGTCGCGGATGCGGTCGTTCAGGGGGATGCGCTCCTCGGTGACCACCTTGTCCCCGTCGAGCTTCACCGCGACGATGCCGTTGCTGACGAGGCCGCCGATCAGGAAATCGTCCTTCCAGGCCGGGAACAGGCTGCCCGTGTAGAGCGCCATGCCGGAGGGGCCGATCACCGGGTCCCAGTAATAGACCGGCTGCACCGTGCCGGCCGCCTGGGTGACGCCGTCGCCGATCTTCTCGCCGGAATACTCGATGCCGTAGGTCGCCACCGGCCAGCCGTAGTTGAGGCCCGGGCGCGGCCGGTTCAGCTCGTCGCCGCCGCGCGGCCCGTGCTCGGCCACCCAGAGCCGGCCCTGGCCGTCGAGAGCCGCGGCCTGGACGTTGCGGTGGCCGTAGGACCAGATCTCGGGCTTGGCCTTGTCGCTGCCGGCGAAGGGGTTGTCCTTCGGGGCGTTGCCGTCCGTGTCGATGCGGAAGACCTTGCCGAGCCCGCTGGCGAGGTCCTGCGCCTGTCCGCGCGTCGCCTTGTCGGAGCGCTCGCCGACGGTGAGGTAGAGCTTGCCGTCGCCCGCGGGTACGATGCGCGAGCCGAAATGCTTGTCGCCTTCATAGGCGGGCACCTGCCGGAAGATCACCTTGAAGTCCTCCAGCTTGCCGCCGCCCTTGCCGTCCTCGACGAGCTTGGCCTTGGCGAGCGTCGTGCCGTTGCCCTTCTCGCGCGGCTCCGAATAGCTGAAGAAGATGATGCGGTCCGAGGAGAAGCCCGGGCTCAGCGCGATGTCGAGCAGTCCGCCCTGGCCGCGCGCATCGACCTTGGGCACGCCGGCGACGCCGGGGCCGACCGTGCCGTCCTTGGCGACGAGGCGGATCTTGCCCGCCTTCTCGGTGACGATCATGCGCCCGTCGGGCAGGAACTCCATCGCCCAGGGGCTCGCCAGCCCCTTCACCACCGTGGCGACCTCCACCGGCGTGGCCTCGGCGGGCTTGGGCGCACGGGTCTGGTTCGGCAGGAGCGGCTTGTAGCTCGTGTTCGGCGCCTCGGTCTCGGCGGGGCTCGTACCGGCGCCCTTGGCCGTAGGCGCGCTGAACGCGCCGCCCTCGATGCGCGAGGCCGGCGCCTCCTGGGCGGTGGCGGCTCCCGCGAGGACGAGCGTCAGGGCCGCCGTCTTGGCCGTCGTCCTGGCCGCGAGGGCGATGGATGCGATGCGCGTCACTGGGAAATCCTCCGCGTGCTGGCTCGGGTCGTCCGCGATCCTGGCCGGACCGGCGCGCCCCTGGCCTGTCGGTCCCGGGAGGAGATGGGGCGGGAGGCCCGGACTTCGAGCGTTGAAGGACGTGCGCGGGAACACGACGCATGAGGAATGCGGGCACCGGACATGCCGTTCCCGCAGGTCGCCTTGACCGGGCGTGGGCGGGCGCCCAAGTTCCGGTCCACCCGCGGGGCGGCTCTCTCGTTGCCGCCCGCGTTGAGGAAAGGGACTGTGATGGCGACGGTGAAGGTGACCGACGCGAGCTTCGAGCAGGACGTTCTCAAGTCCGCCGAGCCGGTCGTCGTGGATTTCTGGGCGGAGTGGTGCGGTCCCTGTCGGCAGATCGGCCCCGCCCTCGAGGAGATCTCCGCGGATCTCCAGGGCCGCGTGAAGATCGCCAAGATCAACGTGGACGAGAATCCGGGCGTGGCCGCCCAGTACGGCATCCGCTCGATTCCGACGCTGCTGCTGTTCAAGAACGGCGAGCGCGTGGACCAGAAGGTCGGCGCCGCCCCCAAGGGCGACCTCGCCCGCTGGATCGGCGCGCAGACCGCCTCGGCCTGAGCGCAAGACGCGACACGGGCTCCGCCTCGACGACCGGGGCGGGGTCCGGATCGGACAGCGTGATCCCAGACAGCAGAAAGCCCGGCCTTGCGGCCGGGCTTTCGCGTTTCGAGACCCAGTTCTTTTTTGAGATCGCCTCCGGACCGCGAGGGTCCGGAGGCGTCTGTTCGGCTTAGTACGAGCCGAACTTGTAGTTGATGCCGGCGCGGACGACGGCGAAGGAGTCGTCGCGGCGGATGGTGCCGGTGTTCGCGAAGACCGGGACCAGACCGCCAGCGGTCTGGAAGCCGCCGACGAGCGGCAGGCCGACGCTGTTGCGGTTGTTGCGGTCGAACTGCACGTACAGACCTTCGACCTTGAGCGTCACCGCCGAGGAGCGGAAGAAGTTCAGGAACGAGTCGGTCGGGAGCGCGTACTCGACACCACCACCGGCGGCCCAGCCGGTGACGAAGTCGCTGTTGCGGTTGTTGAAGTTGGTGAAGGCGACGCGGGCGCCCTGGTCACCCGTGGCGTAGGCGAAACCGCCGGTGCCGTAGAACAGGACGCGGTCGGCGGCGTAACCGATACGGCCGCGGACGGTGCCGAAGAAGTCGAGGGTGCTGAGCAGGCCGTCGACCGGAACGAAGCCCGGGTTGATCGCGGCGGCGTTCGTGATGAAGCGGCTGCGACGGCCACCGAAGTCGAGGTACTGGGCGTCAGCCTCGATACCGACGACGATGCCCGAGCCCGGGGTGAACTGGTAGTTGTAGCCGATCTGGCCACCACCGGTGAAGCCTTCGTTGTTGTTGCCGGTGTAGGCGAGGGTCGAGCCGACCGGGCCGAGAATGCCGGCGGTGGTGAGGCCACCGGCCGGGGTCACGACGACCGGGTTGCCGGCGACCGGAACGCCGGCGGCGGTGTTCTGGGTGAAGCCGTTGCGCAGGCTGTCGCTGGCGTCGAAGCCGTAACCGGCGTTGAAACCGGCGTAGAAGCCCGTCCAGGTGAACACCGGAACCGGCGTGAAGACCGGCGGCGGCGCGCGGCGCGGAAGGTCGGCGGCGCTCGCAGCGGCGGTCAGCGCCGTGAACATGGCCAACGAGGTAGCAAGCTTTTTCATTAGTTGTGATCCCCAGCGATAGTGCCCGATCGCTGCGGAAGATAGGTGATTTTCCACAGCCAAGATGTAGCGCGGCTGCCACAGCGCCCGGGACTCGCGGCCGACCCCGGCTTGGAGCGCCAAGGACTTGGTTATCGATCGGCTAACTCTGTATCGGACTGGCACGATCAGAGGAGCGGCCGGCACAGCACGGTCGAGGGGCAGAGTTCATCCCTGGCGGGTACAGTCAGTGCGCTCCGCCGGGCCGGGCGCCGGTCCGGCGGGGAAATGCACGCCATGGCAAGGGCTTGGGGCCGTCCGGCGGATTGCGCGGGTCTTCGCCGCCCGATTCCATGCCCCAGGCGAGGCGATGGAATCGGCCGCCGGATCAGACCGGCGGCGTGCCGTTGGCGGTGAGGACGGCGCCCGCGAGATAGAGCGAGCCGCAGATCAGGATGCGCGGCGGCTGCTCGAAGGCGATGTCGCGTATCCCGGCGAGCGCCGCCTCGATGCTCGGCGCGGTGCGGGCGCTGAGTCCGACCTGCTCGGCGATGCGCGCGACCTCCTCGGGCTGGCGCGCCGCCATCTGGCCGGCGATCGGCACCGCGACCAGCGCACGGGCGAGCCCGACGAAATGGCGCAGGAAGCCCTCCGCATCCTTGGTGCCGAGCAGCCCCACGATGAGCACGAGCGGCACGTCGCTGCGCTCGCCGAGATCGGCCAGCGCGGTGGCGAGGATGCGGCCGCCGTCGATGTTGTGGCCGCCGTCGAGCCAGAGCTCGGAGCCCTGCGGCACCAGGGCGGCGAGGTGGCCGCGGCTCAGGCGCTGCAGCCGGCCCGGCCAGTCGACGTTGCGCAGGCCCGCCTCGAAGGCGGTGATGCCGATATCGCCGAATCCCGCCGCGCGCAGCGCCGCGATGGCGGTGCCGGCATTGGTGAACTGGTGGCGCCCGAGGAGCCGGGGCTTGGGCAGGTCGAACAGGTCGGTCTCGTCCTGGTAGACGAGGCGCCCGCTCTCCTCGTGCACCGAGAAATCCTGGTTGCCGACGAGGATCGGCCCGGCGCCGACCGCCTCCGCGCGGCGGCAGAGGACGGCGTCGGCCTCGGCATAGTCCTGCGGGGCGATGACGGCGGGGCAGCCGCGCTTGAAGATGCCGGCCTTCTCGGTGGCGACCGCCTCGACGGTATCGCCGAGATATTCGGCGTGGTCGCGCCCGATCGGCGTGACCACCGCGGCGGCGACCGTGTCGATGACGTTGGTGGCGTCCACCCGCCCGCCGAGCCCGACCTCGAGCAGGAGCACGTCGGCGGGCACCTCGGAGAAGAGCAGCAGTGCCGCAGCGGTGGTGATCTCGAACACGGTGATCGGGTCGCCCGCATTGGCCGCCTCGCAGCGGGCGAAGGCGTCGGCCAGCCGATCCTCCGGCACGAAGGCGCCCCCGCCCACCGCGCCGAGGCGGATGCGCTCGTGGAATCGCACGAGGTGGGGCGAAGTATAGACGTGGGCGGCGAGGCCCCCGGCCTCCAGGATCGCCCGCATGAAGGCGATGGTGGAGCCCTTGCCGTTGGTGCCAGCCACGTGGATCACCGGCGGCAGGCGCCGCTCGGGGTGGTTGAGACGCGCGAGCAGCTGCTCGATCCGCCCGAGCGACAGGTCGATCGTGCGCGGGTGCAGGGCGAGGAAGCGCGCCATCAGCGCGTCGGAGGTATCCATCGTGCGTCGCCTCAGGCGGCCGCGGGGGCGGGCGCCCCGTCATTCGCCGCGGCCTCCCCGGGCCGGACGTTCATGAGTAGCCCGCAGATCCGGCCGATCGTCTCCTTGAGCTGATGCCGGTGCACCACCTGGTCGACCATGCCGTGGTCGCGCAGGTACTCGGCCCGCTGGAAGCCGTCGGGCAGCTTCTCGCGGATGGTCTGCTCGATCACCCGCGGGCCCGCGAAGCAGATCAGTGCGCCGGGCTCGGCGAGGTGCACGTCGCCGAGCATGGCGTAGGAGGCGGTGACGCCGCCCGTCGTCGGGTTCGTCAGCACCACGATGTAGGGGAGCCGGGCCGCGTTGAGCCGGCGCACGGCCACCGTGGTGCGCGGCATCTGCATCAAGGAGAGGATACCCTCCTGCATGCGCGCGCCGCCCGAGGCCGCGAACAGGACATAAGGCGTGCGCTTGTCGAGCGCCGTCTCGGCGCCGCGCACGAAGGCCTCGCCCGCGGCCATGCCGAGGGAGCCGGCCATGAAGCCGAACTCCTGCGCGGCCAGCGTCATCGGCAGGCCGCCGACCCGTCCGAAGCCGACCTTGAAGGCGTCCTGCATGCCGGTCTTGGCGCGGGCATCCTTCAAGCGGTCGACGTAGCGCTTCTCGTCGCGGAACTTCAGCGGGTCGGCCGCGACCTCGGGCAGCGGCACGTCGATCCAGGTGCCCTCGTCGAACATCATCTTGAGGCGCGCGGCGGCGCTCATCTTGAGGTGATGCTCGGAGCCCGGGATGACCATGTGGTTCCCTTCCACCTCCTTGTGGAAGACCATCTGGCCCGTATCCGGGCATTTCACCCAGAGGTTCTCCGGGGTCTCGCGCTTGAACAGGGTCTTGATCTTGGGGCGCACGACCTCCGAGATCCAGTTCATCGGCTCAACCATTCCGCGCCGCCCGTGCTGTCCGTGAAGGCTTCGATATCGGGGCCGGCGGCCGCGGCCGCCAGGGTTCTGCCGCTCAGGCTGTGCGGGCCGCCGCGCGCGCGCCGGCCGCGAGCTCGCGCACGAGGTCGCTCACCGCCGCGACCGTGCCGGCCTGCGCCCGGCCCTCGCCGTCGAGGGAGCGGTGCAGGGCGTCGACGAGCGCCGAGCCCACCACGACGCCGTCCGCGCCGCGGGCGATCGCCTCGGCATGGGCCCCGCTCTTGACGCCGAAGCCGACCACCACCGGCAGGTCCGTGTGGCGGCCGATGCGCTCGACCGCCTGCGCCACCTTCCCGAAATCCGGGGTCGCCGTGCCGGTGATGCCGGTGATCGAGACGTAGTAGACGAAGCCCGCCGTGTTCGCGAGCACCGCCGGCAGGCGGGCGTCGTCGGTGGTGGGCGTGGCGAGCCGGATGAAGGCGAGGCCCTTCTCCAGGGCCGGCAGGCAGAGCTCGCTGTCCTCCTCCGGCGGCAGGTCGACGACGATCAGGCCGTCGATGCCCGCCTCCACCGCCGCGTCGAGGAAGGCCGCGACGCCGTAGGTGTGGATCGGGTTGAAGTAGCCCATCAGGATCACGGGCGTGTCGGAATCGCCCGCGCGGAAGCGCCGGATCAGGTCCAGGGTCTTCTGCAGTGTCTGCCCGGCCTTGAGCGCGCGCAGGCCCGCGGCCTGGATCGCCGGGCCGTCCGCCATCGGGTCGGTGAAGGGCAGGCCGAATTCGAGGATGTCGGCGCCCGCCCGCGGCAGCGCCTGCAGCACCGCGAGCGAGGTCTCGGGGTCGGGGTCGCCCGCCATCACGTAGGTGACGAGGGCGGCGCGCCCTTCCGCGCGGCAGCGGGCGAAGGTGGCGTCGATGCGGCTCGGCATGGTGCAGGTGCTTGTCGGTTCTGGCCTCTCCCGGCCGCGCGGACGCGACGCGGGATCAAGCCGCCGCGCCTACACCATCGGGGCCGGCCCGTGAAGCGCGGGGCCGTCCGCGCATCCCGGCAAGCTCCGGTTAAGCGCCTTTGCCAAGGGCTCCTTCAGGCTCCTCTGCGATCCTGGGGCCGATCGGCGCTGCCGCCGGGAGAGGCCCCGCATGGACATCGTCACCCTCGCCGCGCTCCTGGCCGCGGGCTTCCTCGCGGGCGTCGCCGCCGCGGTCGCGCTGCTGCGCCTGCGCCGCGACGCCGCCTTCCGCGAGGAGCCCGAATCCGAGCACCTGCACGACCGGATCTGGCGCATCGCCGAGAGCGAGGAGCGCTACCGCTCCCTCGTCGCCGCCACCATGGACGTGATCGTGCAGCGCGACGCGCTCGGGCGCATCACCTTCGCCAACGAGGGCTTCGCCCGGCTCATCGGCCGCACGCCCCTCGACCTGATCGGCGCGAGCGCCGACCTCGCGATCCTGGAGCAGGGGGCGGTCTCGGTGGGCCCGGACGGGGTCCGCCGCGCCGAGCGGCGGATCCGCGGGGCGGACGGCACGGCGCGCTGGTACGCCTTCGTGGAGATGCCGGTCGGGCGCCCGGACGAGCCGCTGCAATGGCTCTGCGCCGGCTGCGACATCACCGGCCGCGTCGAGGCCGTGCGCTCCCTCGACGACGCGCTCGCCAAGGCCGAGGCCGCCAACGTCGCCAAGTCCCGCTTCCTCGCCACCGTCAGCCACGAGTTCCGCACGCCGCTCAACGGCATTCTCGGTATGACCGACCTCGTGCTCGCCACGGGGCTCGATGCTGAGCAGCGTACCTATGTCGAGGCCGTGCGCACCAGCGGCAAGGCGCTGCTCGGCCTCATCGACGGCATCCTCGACTTCTCGCGGATCGAGGCGGGGCGGATCGACCTCGCCGCCGAGCCCTTCGACCCGGCCGCCATCGCCGAGGGCGTGGTCGAGCTGCTCGCGCCCCGCGCCCAGGACAAGGGCATCGAGATTGCCCTCGACGTCGCCGGGGACCTGCCGCAGAGCATGATCGGCGATGCCGACCGGGTGCGCCAGATCCTGCTCAACCTCGCGGGCAACGCGGTGAAGTTCACGGGGAGCGGCGGCGTCGGCGTGTCGCTGTCGCTGGTGCCCGAGGGCCTGTGCCTCGCGGTCGGCGATACCGGGCCCGGCATCCCGGAGGAGCGCCTGCCGATCCTGTTCGAGGAGTTCGAACAGGGCGACGGCAGCGCGAGCCGGCGCCACGAGGGCACCGGGCTCGGGCTCGCCATCACCCGCCGCCTCGCCAGCCGGATGGGCGGGCGCGTCGAGGCCGAATCGCGGCCCGGCCGCGGCTCGACCTTCCGCGCCGTGCTGCCGCTGCCCGCGGCCGGGGAGCCGGCCCGGGACCCGGCGCCCATGCTCGGCGGGCAGCGCGTGCTGATCGTGGCCGATTCGCCCTTCCAGGCGCCCTATCTCGCCCGGGCGCTCGCCCGCGCCGGCGCGCCGGCCGTGATCGTGGGCGACCTGAAGGCCGGCCTCGACGCGCTCGCGGGTGCGCGGTTCGACGCGCTCATCGCCGACCGGGCGCTCGGCGACGAGGCGGTGCGGCGGCTGGCCGACGAGGCCCGGCTCTGCGGCGTCGCCAGCCGGGTGATCCTGCTCTCGCCCTTCGACCGGCGCGAGTTCGGGGCGCCGGCCGCGGCGGGCTTCGGCAGCTACCTGATCAAGCCGGTGCGCGCCCGCTCGCTGATCGAGCGCCTGCTCGCCCCGGCCGCCCCGCGGGACGCCGCGCCCGCGCCGGCGCTCCCCGCCCCGCCGCGTCCGGCCGCGCGCCGCCGGGTCCTGCTCGCCGAGGACAACCCGATCAACGCGCTGCTCGCCACCCGCGCCCTCGAACGGCTCGGCGCCGAGGTGGTGCACGCCGCCGACGGGCTGGAGGCCCTGGCCCGCTACGTCGAGGCCGGGCCCTTCGACCTCGCCCTGATCGACGTACGCATGCCCAATCTCGACGGCCACGAGACTGCCCGACGCATCCGCGCCGCCGAGGCGGGCGGGCCCGTGCACCTGCACCTCGTCGCGCTCACCGCCAATGCCGGGCGCGAGGACGAGCGCGCGGCGCGGGAGGCCGGCTTCGACAGGTTCCTCGCCAAGCCCCTCGACCTGAAGGCCCTGCCCGGCCTGCTGGAGCGCGACGCCGCGGCGGCGTAAAGGGGCGCTCGCTCCACGGCGCGCCCTACATCGGCCCCGCGCGTTGACAGCGCGGCGGCACGCGACGAACAGGACGGCCATGGCACAGGACGCATCTCAGAATCGGGACGGGTCGAGCGGCGCGCTCGCGGCCTGGGGCGTGGTCGTCCTGACCGTGGCGACGGTGCTGCTCGGCGCGCTCCTGCCCGGGCACCGGCCCGCGGCGGTGTCGCCCGCCACCGATTCGGCCTGTCTCGAATGGAGCGACGGCTGCCAGGTCTGCCAGCGCCACGCCGAGGGGCCGGCCTGCTCGCTGCCCGGCATCGCCTGCACCCCGGGCGAGCCCCGCTGCCTGCGCCGCGGCGGGTGAGCGCCGCCCATCTCCGCTTCGCGCCGAGCCCGAACGGGCGGCTGCATCTCGGCCACGCCTATTCGGCGCTTCTCAACGCGGTGATCGCCGAGCGGCTCGGCGGCCGGCTCTCGCTGCGCATCGAGGACATCGACCCGGTCCGCTCCCGGCCGGAGCTGGTCGCGGCGATCGCCGACGACCTCGCCTGGCTCGGCATCGCGTTCACGGGCCCGGTGCGGCGCCAGTCGGGGCACATGGCGGATTACGCCGCCGTGCGCGACCGGCTCGCGGCGCGCGGCCTCGCCTATCCCTGCTTCTGCTCCCGCGGGCAGATCCGCGCCGCCGTCGCGGCCGACCCGCCCTGCGACCCTGATGGGGTGCCCCATTATCCCGGCACCTGTCGGTCCCTGAGGCCGGCGGAGGCGCGGGCGCGCATCGCGCGCGGCGAGCCGCATACCTGGCGTCTCGACATGGCGCGGGCGCTGGCGGAGGTGCCCGCCGCCCTGGCCTATACGGCCTTCGATCCCGAGGGCGGGGAGCGCGCCGTCCCGGCCGATCCGGCCCGCTGGGGGGACGCGGCGATCGCCCGCCGCGACGTGCCGACGAGCTACCACCTCGCCGTGGTCCACGACGATGCAGGCCAGGGCATCACCCATGTGGTGCGCGGCCGCGACCTGGAGGCGGCCACCGACCTGCACCTGCTCCTGCAGCGCCTGCTCGGCCTGCCGAGTCCGCGCTACCACCACCACGCCCTGATCCTCGACCCCGCGGGCGACAAGCTCGCCAAGTCCCGCGGCTCGACGAGCCTCGCGGACCTGCGCGCCGCGGGCGCGACGCCGGAGGACCTGCGCGCGCAATTGCGCGGCATGTCCGGGTTCCCAAAGGGATGATCCCTTTGGCGGGGTGCCGGGGCAGGGTCCCGGCATGGTCTCGGGCTCCGCCCGAACCCGCGAAAGGGATGATCCCTTTCGAAACCCGGATCTAGCTGTCGGCGGTCAGGGGCATGCGGAGCACGGCGCGCGTCCCGGTCGGTGCCGCCGCCGACCAGATGAGCGGCGCGTTGAGCTGGCGCGCGAGCATGCGCACGATGGTCGTCCCGAACGAGGTCTCCTCGCTCTCGGTCTCGGGCATGCCGGGCCCGTCATCGGCGATCTCCAGGCACAGATGCCCGTCCTCCTGCCGGATGCCGACCGTGATCCGGCCCGGCCGCTTGGCGAAGGCGTGCTTCAGCACGTTGGTGACGAGCTCGTTGACGATGATCGCGAGCGGCGCGGCCTTCTGCGCCGAGACGCGGACCGGCTCCAGGTCGAGCACGACCGCGATGTCGTCCCGGCCCGTGGCGCCGACGAGGTCGGTCACGATGTCCTCGATGAAGTCGGCGACCGAGAACCGGGTGGCGTCGTCGGACTGGTGCAGCCGCCGGTGCAGGGTCGCCAGCGCCTCGATCCGGCGCAGCATGGAGGACAGGGTCTCGCGCAGGCCCTCGTCCGACACCCGGCTCATCTGCAGCGCGACCAGGGCTGAGACCATCTGCAGGTTGTTCTTCACCCGGTGGTCGATCTCGCGCAGCAGCGCGGTCTTGGCCTGCATCTCCTGCCGCCGCTCGGTCACGTCGGCCTGGGCGGCGAAGAAATGGCGCAGCCGCCCCGCCTCGTCGAAGACGGGGCTGATCGAGAGCGCGTTCCAGAACGGGGTCCCGTCCTTGCGGTAGTTCAGGATGTCGATCTTGATGTCGGTCCGCGCGCGCAAGGCCGCCGCGATGCGCCGCCGCGCCTCCGGATCCGTGCCGGGCCCCTGGAGGAAGCGGCAGTTCCGGCCCTCGATCTCGTGGCGGGCATAGCCGGTCAGCCGCAGGAAGGCGTCGTTGGCGAAGACGATGGGGTCGTCGTCCCGGTACGGATCCGTGAGGACGACCGGGAGGCGCGTGGCATGCAGGGAGGCGGCGAAGGGATCGAAGCGGACCGCGTCGTATGCCGGACGCTCGGCCGCCAGCCCGGTCGCGGGCAGGGTCATCGGATCGCTCTCCGGTCCCGGCCGCTCAACGGGACGGTCGGACCAACGAGGGCAATCATCGGGGACGGCCTAGACTTGTCAATCGCATACAATGCGCCGAACGACAGTTTTTTCCGCGTAGAAATCGGGACTTCCAGCCGACGATGCTGAAAACTGCACAGCTTCTGCAGCCATGGGCGGCGCGGCCCCGGGATGATCGCCCCGCGCCCTACCGGACGGCGGCGTCGCGCTGCGCCATCGCGGTGGCGCTCTTCGATTGCTGCATCTCGGCCTCGATCACCTCGCGCTGGCGCTTGAACTCGGCGAGCAGGCGCCCGTCGAGCTCGCGCCCGCGCGGCACGCGGATCTTCATCGGATCGACGAAGTGGCCGTTGATGATCACCTCGTAGTGCAGGTGCGCGCCGGTCGAGAGGCCGGTCGAGCCGACATAGCCGATCACCTGCCCCTGCCGGACCCGGGTGCCGGCGCTGATGCCGCGGCCGAACCGCGACATATGGTTGTAGGTGGTGACGTAGCCGTTGATGTGCTGGATCTCGACGCGGCGCCCGTAGCCCGAATCCCATTCCGCCTTGATCACGGTGCCGTTGCCGGCCGCGACGATCGGCGTGCCGATCGGGTTCGCCCAGTCGACGCCCGTGTGGAGCTTGGCGTAGCCGAGCACCGGGTGGCGGCGATAGCCGAAGCCGGAGCGCATGATGCCGTCGGCGATGGGCTTGCGGATGAGGAACTTCTTCAGCGAGCGGCCCTGCTCGTCGAGATAGTCGATCGAGCCGTCGTCGGGCGACTGGAAGCGGTAGATCTTGCGCACCTCGCCGCCGAGATTGAGCGCGGCGTAGAGCAGGTCCGGCCGCTCCGCGCTCTGCCCGCCTTCCTCGTCGTAGGTGTAGAACACGTCGAGGCTATCGCCGCCGGTGATCCGGCGCTGGAAGTCGAGGTCGTAGCTGAACACCCGCACCACGTCCTCGACGGTGGCGCGCGGCACCTCGTGCTTGGCCGCCGTCTCGTAGAGGCTCTGGTAGAGGCGCGGGCCCGAGCCGTTATCCTCCTCGTCGTCGTCCTCGCTCGTCTCCGCCGCGGGGGCGGGCTTGCGGGAGGGCGTGTCCTCCCGGGGTGGGGCGACCGAGACGAAGGCCGCGCGGTCGTTGATCGCCGCGATCCCCTCGATGCCGTTCTCGCCGTAGAGCACCACGCGCGTCACCTGCCGCGGGTCGCTCGGCTTGGCGCCGGGGGCGATCTGCACGCGCAGGCGCTGGCCCTCCACGAGCGCGCCCGTGCGGGCCTTGCCGCCGAGCGCGGTGACGATGCCGCGGATCTGCTCGTCGCCGGCAAAGCCCGTGGCCTTGAGGAGCGCCTCCAGGGTCTCGCCGCGTTTCAGCGCGAGGTCGCGCTCCTCGACGAGGGGCGCCTCGCCCGTGCGCAGCTCGACCTTGGCGAGCTTGGTCACGTTCTCGGGGACGACCAGCACCTCGATCGCCTTGAACGGGTTCTCGCGTCCCGCGGCCGGCGCGGCCGGCTCGGCGGCGGCCGATTGCAGGGTGCGCGAGAGCATGATCTGCGGGGCGATCGGGATGGCCGCGCGCCGCCCCGCCTCGGCCGCGATGCGGCGATCCTCCTCGACCTGCGCGGTCACGGCGTCGTCGCCGAGCGCCGGGGCGTTCGCGTCGACGCTCGCCTCGGCGAGGCCGCGCTTGACCACGCTCACCTCGGCGCCCGGCGCGTCGGCGGATCCGGGATCGGGCGCGCGCTCGACGGGCTCGTCCGAGACGAACTTCATCGGGTCGAAGGGCGGAATGTCGGTGGCGTAGAGGCCGGTGGTCTGGGCGAGCCCGGCGGTGATCCGCACGAAGGGCTTGACCTTGATGATCTCGCGGTCGCCGAGCTTCACCGTCACCGGGGCGCGGAAGCTCTGCTTGGCCGAGGCGATCATCACGTTGCGCACCAGCCGGTCACCCTTGCGGGCGAGGTTGGTGCCGCCCTCGCTCGGCTGGGGCCGGGCGGGAACCGTGACGCGCTCGGGGATCGCCGCGAACGAGGTCTCGCCCTGGAGGGAGACGTGGAGCGCCGCGCCGATCAGGCCGGCCCCGGTCAGGCCGGTCAGCGCGCTGGCGCAGAGCCAGCGCAGATTCACCGCCCGCCGGTCGATCCGCGCGGCCTCGGGCCCGAGCAGGTCGAGCGGCGGCTCGATCCCGTGTGCCGGCCCGCGGGTCGACGCGCCGGGAACACCGATCTTCAGGCGGTCACGCGTCACGAAGGCTTCCCGGTCCGGCTGTCCTGTCTGGCGATGAAGACCATGTCGGGGGATACGGTGTCGAGATTGAGGCTGAGGCGGGCGCGGGGCAGCGCCGCGCGCCTGTCACCCGGCAAACCCGTCATAGAGGAGCGATCTCCGCTCCTCCCATTCACCTACTTCACTGAGGCGCCGCACAAGCTGCCTCCATGGAGAGCCCAAGGGGGGCCGGCCTCTGGGCGTGTCATGGTGGTGTCGTTGAAATTTCGCGGTCCTGTCGTTTGGGGAGTTGACGGGCCGGCGGGCGGTCCGTATACCCCGGTCATCGGCGCCGGGCCGCACCGCTCTTCAGCGGGTTGCGGTGGTGTCGCTTCTTCTGAGATTGCTGGCGGGACGATCTGGCGGGAGCCGGGTTTGTCCGCGTCTGCTGTGTCTGGAGAAGGGTGTGGGCTTCGTTTTGGCCTGTCTGGTTTTGCCGCTTCGGCGGTGGTTCTGGCGGGGATGAGGAACGGAGTTGACACGGTCGAGCGAGGGCCTTAAACGCCCTCCACCGCTGAGACGGACCTCTCCTTGGGGCGGTCGGTAGCACGGTTCTCCAAGGCGGGCAAGCGGATTTCGGGGTGGATACCTCGGGTTTCGGGCCTGGTGCGGAGCAGGACTTTCCGGGGGTGACCCCGGCGCTCTTTGACAAGTGAATGACGAGAAAGAGAAGCGTGGGCGGCGTTTGTCCTTGCGGATCTGGATTGGTGGCTTCGGCTGCTGGTCTGGGTCGTGAGA
>NZ_CABFVH010000007.1 GCF_902141855.1 Methylobacterium dankookense
CCCGGACGTCTGTTTCATCTTCGCTCCTGGGGGCTACGATGAACCAGCCATCCTCCGTTCGTGAAGACCCTCAATCTGTCTCAGGAGTGCTGACGGCGGACACCGCACCCCGCACGAAAGTGTGCCCTCGACGCCGGCTCGCCGCCGCCGATCAGCCGCGAACGCCGGCTGGCCCTCGCGTAACCGTGCTGCGACAAGTGCCTCGTGTTCCTCGTGCGAGCGCGGGGTCAGCAGGCGGCGCTCCGAGAGCGTGCAGCGCGGCTTCACGGTGCAGGCTTGGCAGTCTCGTGTCGCGAAGCGGATGCGCATGACCGTACGCCCGAGGTTGTGGTCGGGACACCAGTTCCGGTTGCTGTGCCCGGCCGGGCTGACGGCGATCTGCCGATCTCAATGAAGTTGGAAGGCTCGATCGTGAACGCGCCCTTGATGCGCGCCTGCCACTGGTTGTCCTTGGGTACCAGCCCGATGAGATCGACACCGTGATTGGGGATAGATGGCCAGCATCAGCAGGCACTCCTGGCCGCACGGCGGCGCACACCCTCGAACCGCCACACGTAGGCTTCGATCGCCCAACGCGCTGCGTCGCCATGACGTTTCGCAACTGGCCTGCATCGACCAGCCCACGACACGGCGTGAGAACAGGTCGATGACGGTGGCGACGTAGAGCCAGCCCTCGGCCGTCCAGATATAGGTGAAGTCGGCGATCCATTTCCGGTTCGGAGCATCCGCCGCGAACCGCCGGTCCAAAAGATTGGGTGAGGTCGTCGCCCGCTCACCCTCGTCCTTCGGAAGCCCGCGTCGGCGTGGCCGTGCCCGCAGTGCGTTCTCGCGCATGATCCGCTCGATGCGGTGCAGCCCGCACGAGACACCCTCGGCCAGCACGTCGCGCCAGACGCGCCTCGCGCCGTAGGTGCGGTCGCTGGCCACGAAGCTCGCGCGAGCCTTGACGAGGATGGCTTCGTCGTCCCGTATGCGTTGGCTGGGCTGGGGGGTCAGCCAAGCATGGAAGCCGGGGCGCGAGACACTCAGGGCCGCGCACATCCAGGCAACCGGCCAGACGGTGCGATGCTTTGCGATGAAGGCAAACTTCATATCGCGTCCCTCGCAAAGTAGGCGGCGGCCTTTTTTAGGATGTCACGCTCCGCCTTCAAACGAGCGACCTCCTTGCGCAAACGATCGATTTCGATCTGCTCGGGCTTCACTTGGCCCTGACCGGGGAAGGCGTGCTGCGAATCGGCCACCGCCTGTTTTACCCACCGGTGCAGCATCGTCTCGTGAACGTCGAGGTCGCGTGCGGCTTGCGCGACACTGACCCCGCGTTCCCGAACCAAGCGAACCGCCTCGATCTTGAACTCACGCCCGAACTTGCGACGCTGCATGGAGCACCTCCGGCTTCACCATCACACCTAAACCGGGTGTCCGTGAAACCGGCAGCAGGCCAAACCAAACAGCCAGCGGCCGCATCGATTCATTCACGAGGCACAGCCGCGCTACTGCCGCGATCGCTAGCGAACGGACCCTCGGGTGATGAAATCGTTCCGTTCCGACGCGCAATCGGGCAAGGAAGCCCGAATGGCGCTATGAGCGCGATACAGAGGAAGCCAGGTTTTGCATCTCAGCGTCGAGCAACTGGCCTGTCGCCGCTCGGGGCGGCGCGTATTCGGGGGCTTGTCTTTCGCCCTCGGGCCGGGAGAAGCCCTCGCCGTCACCGGCCGCAACGGCGCCGGCAAGTCGAGCCTGCTCGCCATCCTGTCCGGGCGTCTGCGGCCCGATGCCGGGCAGATCTGGGTGGCGGATGTCGGCGAGGCGAGCCTGCCTGAATGCCTGCACACTGTGGGGCACCGCGACGGCCTGAAGGCCGCACTGAGCGCTGGAGAGAATCTCGCCTTCGCCCGCGCCCTCCTCGGCGACGCCCGGATGCAGCCGCGGGCGGCCCTGGCCAGGCTCGGCCTCGGCCATGCCCACGACCTGCCGGTGGCCTATCTCTCAGCCGGTCAGCGGCGGCGGGTCGCGCTCGCGCGGCTCCTCGTTTGCCACCGGCCGCTCTGGCTGCTCGATGAGCCGACCGCGGCGCTCGATGTCGCCTCGCAGGCTCTCCTCGCCGAGCTGATGGCGGAGCATCTCGCGGCGGGCGGCCTCATCGTCGCCGCAACCCATCAGGCGCTCGGTCTCGAGGATGCGGCAACCCTCGCCATCGCCGCGCCGGAGTTCGGGCTGGACCGGCCCTCGCCGACGCCCGACCGCGACGCGGATTTGCGCGATGCGGACTTGGAGGATTGGGCATGAGCCGCGCCCTCCTCGCGCTGATCGCAAGGGACCTCGCCCTCGCCACCCGCGTCGGCGGCTCCGGCGCGCTGTCCCTGGTCTTCTTCCTGATGATCGTGGCGCTGGTGCCCTTCGCGCTGGGACCCGACCTCAATCTTCTGTCGCGGATCGGCCCGGCGATCCTCTGGCTCGCGGCGGTGCTCGCCACGCTGATCGGCCTCGACCGGCTGTTCCAGGCCGACGAGGAGGACGGCTCCCTCGATCTGATGACCGCCGCGCCCGTTCCGCTCGAACTCGTCGTGCTCGCGAAGGTGGTGGCGCATTGGCTCACCACCGGGCTGCCGCTGGCGCTCGCCTCGCCGCTCTTCGGCCTGCTCGTGGCCCTCGACGGGACTGGCATGGCCGCGACCGCGCTCACCCTGCTCGCCGGAACGCCGGCCCTCACCTTCATCGGTGCGGTGGGTGCCGCGCTCACCGCTTCGATCCGGCGCGGCGGCCTGATCCTCGCGGTGCTGGTCCTGCCCCTGATGGTGCCGACCCTGATCTTCGGCGTCTCGGCGGCGGAATCGGCGTCCAGTGGCACCGTGCCCTTCACGACGCCGCTCACCATTCTCGCGAGTCTGAGCCTTATCGCGGCAGTGGTCGGAACGCTCGCGGCGGCGGCCGCCCTGCGTTGGTCCGAATGATCGATTGGGGAATTGGTACACTGAAGCAATCGATCCAGACGTGGCGGCAACGCTCGACCCTACATCCGTCCGCGCTCTGGCCTAAAAGTCGGGCGACTGCGCGCTTGTGAACCCGGAATCCAATCTCCGGCCGCGTCGGGCCATGGGGGTGGCGATCATGAAGTCTCTGTTTGCTGCGCTGGCCGTGGCCGGCGCTTTTGCGGTCGATACCGAGCGTGGCTAGGCGGCGGCCGACGTTGGCTACGGCATCGGGTGGAGCGAGAGACCATCCGAGTCGCCGATGGTCCGCTCGCCAGCTTCAACGGCGTGGTCAAGGAGGTCGATATCGAGCGGCAGATGATTGAGGCCGCCGTGTCGATCTGTGGGCGGGCCCCGCCGGGGAATTTGGAGTTCAGACAGGTCGAGCAGGTGTGATGCGCCGGACATCATCATGCGGTAAGCGCATCATCATGCAGCCCACCTTCGACCCCGCGCAAAACGTCCGCTTCCGAGAGAAGCCGATTGCGGACCTCTCGCCCGACGAATTGCGGGAAGCGCTTGTTCAAGCCCTGCTTCGGATACGGCTGTACGAAGATTGTGCAGGGTTCAGGCCGCCGAAGACCGACAGCTACGAGTTCCAGCACGCTCTCTGGCCGCGGCCGCAGTCGTCCACATGTCGAGCTTAACTCGCCGAATCACCGCTGTATCTATGCGCCCCAGAAGGACCGACCGTTGTACTCCCCGGCGACGGGTCGAAGGATGAGCAGCGCGGCTTCTGGGGCAGGCTTACCCGAGCGGATCGCCTGACCTCTAGTCCTACCGGATTCGCCGAACCCTTCCATGCCGCCCACCCGCCCCTACCTCGTAGGGACCCTGGGGTCCGCCAAAGTTCCTGGGCCTGCTCCCCGAACCGGACTAAGAGCATAGCGGTATGCGTCTTCTGCCAGCCCTCGCCACAATGGCTAGGGCACGGGGGCTTGGCGGGGTTCAGGCTGTCGACGTTATCGCTTCCAGCGCGCAGGTCGGAGGCTGGGACAACGGAACGGCGGGCAGCTGTTGACATGCCGGCATTCTGGCTCGGCTCGGTTGCCTGTCCCTCGCTACCTTGCCCTTTTCAGTACGGGGCACGCTGGAAAATAACCGTTTGCGATCAATAGCACCGCAGAAGCAGGGTTCGGGATCTAAGATGCTGGAAGTACTTGGATTGTGGCAATTCTGCGGCACCTGCGTCTCCAGCCGCACCAACTACGGCATGGGCTGGTGTCGCACCAAGGAGAATGCCAAGGCGATGGCCTTCGACAACGACCCGAACTGCCGCCTCGTCCTCGCCGAGTGCGAGTGAGCCGACGACGGCCCAGCCGCGGGGCCGATGAACGCGCCGCCGCGAGCGCTCCGCTCGCGGCGGATATCCCAGGCGGTCAGTTCGACGCGGACCCGACCGCATTGCCGCTGCACCGCACCCCGGGCTAAGTGCATCTCACAGAACTCCCGATCACCGGGAGCCCTCCCTCCGGCCATTCCGGCGCGGTGGGAGTTTCGTGAGAGACACCAGAAGCTCCGGTCATGTCCGCCTCGCCCTCGCTCTGGACGCGCCTGTCCAATCCGAGCCACTTCATGCGCTGGTCCGGCAGCCTGACGCCCTGGCTCGCGGGCCTGTCGGCCCTGCTGCTCGCTGCCGGGCTCTACCTCTCCTGGTTCGTCGCGCCGCCCGATTACCAGCAGGGCGAGACCGTGCGAATCATGTTCATCCATGTGCCGGCGGCCTGGCTCGGCGTGTTCTTCTACGGGGCCATGAGCCTGTCGGCGATTGGGACCCTGGTCTGGCGCCACCCGCTCGCGGATGTGGCCCAACGGGCGGGCGCCCCGATCGGTGCGGCCTTAACGCTGGTCTGCCTCGTCACCGGCTCGCTCTGGGGCAAGCCGATGTGGGGCACCTACTGGGTCTGGGACGCGCGGCTGACCTCGATGCTGCTGCTGTTCCTGATCTATTGCGGGTTGATCGCCTTGTGGCGCACCATCGAGGATCCGAACCGGGCCGCGCGCGCCGTGGCGATCCTCACCCTGGTCGGCGCCGTCAACCTGCCGATCATCAAGTTCTCGGTGAACTGGTGGTCGACGCTGCACCAGCCGGCTTCGATCCTGCGCATGGGCGGCCCGACCATCGATCCCTCGATGCTCTACCCGCTTCTCGTCATGATCGCCGCCGCAACGGTCGGCGGCAGCACGCTCCACCTCTACGCCATGCGCACCGAGGTGATGCGCCGCCGCGTGCGCACGCTGACGATCCGCGAGGCCGAGCGCCTCGATGCCGGCCGGGCGAGCGTCGCTCCGACCGGTCTCCCCCTCGGCCAGCCGCTCTAAGGGCCTTCCCGATGGATCTCGGACCGCATGCCGGCTTCATCTGGGCGGCCTATGCCTTCACCGGGCTGGTGATGGCTGCCCTCGTGCTGAACGCCGTTCGCGACCGGCACGCGCAGCGCCGGGCGCTCCGCGCCCTTGGGGACGATCGCCGGTGAGCGAGGCCGCGAAGCCCCGAAGCCGCTCGCTGCTTCTGATCCTGCCGCTCGTCACCTTCGCGGTGCTGGCCGGTATGTTCTTCCTGCGCCTGCGCTCGGGCGTCGATCCGGCCGCCCTGCCCTCGGCGCTGGTCGGCCGGCCGCTGCCGGACTTCACGCTGCCGCCGGTCGAGGGCCTCACCACCGCCGACGGCAATCCGGTGCCGGGCTTCTCCTCCGCCGATCTCAGGGGCACGGTCACGGTGCTCAACATCTGGGCTTCGTGGTGCGCGCCCTGCCAAGTCGAGCACCCGATGCTGATGCGGCTCGCGCGCGAGCCCGGGATCCGGCTCGTCGGCATCGACTACAAGGATCCGCCGGAGAAGGGCCGCGCCTTCCTGGCCAAGCACGGCCTGCCCTTCCAGGCGGTCGGCTCCGACGCGAGCGGTCGCGTCGGCATCGATCTCGGCGTCTACGGCGTCCCCGAGACCTTCATCATCGGGCCGGACGGCGTGATCCGCGACAAGCTCGTCGGCATCGTGACGCCGGAGAACCTGAAGGACGTGCTGGAGAAGATCCGCCGTGCGGGTCAGGTCGCGTCAGCCCGGTGACGCGCGCTCGTCACCGGGCCGCGCGCGTGGCGAGGCCGTTCACAGCTTCCGCGAGAGCCTCGGAAGCGACCCACGGCACCATGTGGCCGATCCCGGGCAGCAGGACGAGCCTGGCGCCCGGGATGGCGCGCGCCAGTGGCTGCGCCTGCGACTCGGGCCGCACCAGCGGATCCGCATCGCCCGAGACGATCACGGTCGGCACCGACAGGCTCGCGTAGGCCGAGCTCATCCGGGCCAGCGCTGCGGGCAGGCCGATCAAGTCCTGTACGTTGGCGAGAAGTGATGCCGGCCGGATCACCAGCGGGGCCCGCGCCCGTTCCAGATAGCCCTCCGCCTCGGGCTGGGGCCGGAACGCGTGGCCAGCCGCGCCGCGCAGATAGAAGAGGGCGAGTGGCGGCCCGATCGTATGGCTGAGGAGCCAGGAGACGGGCGGCTTGGCCGCGAGGCGCCAGTACCACGGCAGCGTGATGCGCTGTGGGAACGGCAGCGCCACCGGCGAGACGAGAGCCAGGCCCGCGACCCGGTCTGGGTGGTCGAGGGCGAGCGCCAAGGCGAGAGCCGAACCCCAGGAATGGCCGAGCACGAGCGCCGCCGGCGCGCCCAACGCGCGAAGCGCCTCGGCGACAGCTCGCGCCTGCACGGCGGGATCCGCGGCCGCATCGCCGCCGATCCGGTCGCTCCAGCCGAGTCCCGGCCGGTCGATGGCGATGACCCGAAAGCCGCGGGCGGCGAGCGTTCTCCCGATGCCGGCCATCAGGTCGGCGGCATTGGCCGAGGCGCCATGGATCAGGACGATGGTCGCCCGGGCGCCCTCGACCGGCCCCTCCTGCAGGGTCGCGAGGCGACCGCCCGGCACCGCCACGAAGGGGCCGCCCGGCGGATAGGCCGAATCGACGCGCAGGGTGATGAGAAGCGTCGCGACGGCGCCGAGCGCGAGGATGGCGACGGCGAGGACGACCGGTATCCCGGCCAGGATCGCAACGGCGACCAGGGCGCCCTTCACGGGCGCCCCACCCTGCCGGATCGGCCGGCATTCGGGCGAGCACGACGTGCCGTCACGTGAGGATCTCCGCGATCAGCGAGACCGGCCGCGCATGCAGCAGGGCTGGCATGCGTGAGGTAGCGCCCGCGTCCGCGAAGTCAGTGCGACACCCTTTCTCTCCGCCGCCTCCCGCGCCACATGGGGGCATCGGCAGGAATCGGGAGTACGCGATCCGATGGCGAAGCTCGTCCACAGCATGGTCCGCATCGGCGATGAGGCGCGGTCCATGGACTATTACCGCCGCGCCTTCGGCCTCACGGTCGCCGACCGCATCGATTTCCCGGACTTCACCCTGATCTACCTGCGCGGCGAGGGCTCGGATTTCGAGCTGGAGCTGACCGTCAACAAGGGCCGCGACAAGCCCTACGAACTCGGCGACGGCTACGGCCATATCGCCGTGACGGTGGACGACGTTGCCGCCGAGCATGCCCGCTTCACGGGCGAGAACCTGCCGGTGACCGATGTGAAGGAGCTGAAGCGCGGCGGCACGCCGCTCGCGCGCTTCTTCTTCGCCACCGACCCCGACGGCTACAAGATCGAGGTGATCCAGCGCGGCGGCCGCTTCGTCTGACCCCCCCGGGCGGCCCCTTGACCGCCTCCCCGTCCCGCCTTTTCAGGAACCGATGACTATACCGACCCGCATCGTCTGCATCCGCCACGGCGAATCGACCTTCAACGCCGCCCACCGCGCCACCGGCCGCGACCCCGGCCATCTCGATGCTCGCCTGACCGAGCGCGGGCAGGCTCAGGCCCAGGCGGCCCGCGAGCGCATCGCGGCGATCCCTTTCGAGCTCGTGGTCACCTCCCCGCTGACGCGGGCCATCCAGACCAGCGCGATCCTGTTCGGCGAGCATCCGGCCGCGCCGCGCGTGCTGGTGGAGGTGCTGCACCGCGAGTGCCAGGAGAGCAGTTGCGACGTCGGCCGCGCCGCCTCGGAGATCGCGCGGGAATTCCCCCATCTCGATGTCGGCCACCTGCCCGAGGTGTGGTGGCACGCGGAGGAGGGATGCACGGTCGGCGCCTATCCGGTGGAGCCGCGCCACCTGTTCGACCGGCGCGTCGCGGAGTTCCGCGAATGGCTGCGCCGCCGGCCCGAGCGCACCATCGCGGTGGTCGGCCACGGGACCTTCTTCTTCCATCTGACCGGGATCTGGCTCGACAACTGCGAGAGCACCGAGCTCGACCTCGCTGCGGATTCGGCCGCGGCCTGAGATTCAGGCCGGCTGCAGGCCGCGGGCTGCATCGAGGCGGCGCCCCGCAAGCATGAGGTCGATGTTCGGCGCCTGGCGGCCGATGGCGAGCGCCTCCTCCAGGATGGCGCAGGCCGTCTGCCAGGTGCCGGGCAGGAAGGGCGCCGCGCCCTCGGCGATCTCGGCGGCGCAGCGCGGATCGTCGATCGCGCGAATGGCTGCGGTTGCGGTGCGCGCCAGAGCCGCCGCCCGTGCGCCCGCGAGCCAGAGGCGGCGATGCCCCGCCTCCTCGGCGCGGACGCCGCCGCGCCAGGACGCCGCGCGGGCGGCGGCGAGCGCTTCCTCGACCGTGTCCGCGGCCGCGCAAAGCGCGGCGAGGTCGGACAGGCCGGCGATCCCGCAGAGGGGACCGAGGATGCGGCTGATGCCCGCAACGGCGAGATGCCGGGTGCGCGCGGCCTCGATCTCCGGCCGGTCGGCGGAGCCCGAGAGGCGCAGCACGAAGGCCATCAGTCGGTTCCGCTCGGCATCGGGCATGGCGTCATTGAGACCGAGCGCGTAGGCCGCGAGCGGGTGCGAGAAGCAGGGCGGACAATCGGCGCTCGAACGGATCGCCCGATAGGGTAGCCCCGCCGCCACCAGGGCCGCCTCGTTGATGCAGGTGCCGCCGTCGGGCCCCGGGAATTGATGCGAGCCCGCGAGCAGGCGCCAGTTCAGGATGTGCCCGAAGCCGTCCGCCAAGCGATCAGCCATGCCGTCCTCGTCGTCCCGCAGGAAGCACGGGAGCCTGCCACGGTGCGGTCCGCTTGGCGAGAGGGCTTCAGGCGCCGCCCATCCCGAGCGCGAGGCCGGTGAGCATGGCGAGGCCGAGCACCAGGACGAAGGCGGCGGCCAGGAGTTCGAGGCCGCCGACGGCGATCGCCCCGACGCGGCCGCGCCCGCCCGCGAGGCGCAAGGCCGCGCCCTTGGCGAAGACCGCGAGGCAGGCGAGCGCCGTCGTGGTGAGAGCGGTGCCGAGCGCCATCGCCAGCACCGCCAGCATGCCGGCCCAGAGCACGCCCTGCGACAGGGCAAAGACGAGGAGCAGGACGGCGCCGGCACACGGGCGCGAGCCCGCGGCGAGCACGACGCCCGCGCGCTCGCGCCAGGATTCGGCGCGTGCGTCGGCGGGCACATGGGCGCAGTCCGGCCCGCAGCCGGCCGCGTTCGCCGCAGCGAGTCGCCCGGCCTTGCGCCAGGTCACCGCGAAGCCGATCAGCGCGACGAGGGCGAAGCTCGCGGTCTCTACGAGCGTGCCCGCCCGCGACATCGTGGCGGCCGTGGCGCCGAGGATCACGCTGCCGATCCCGACGATCGCGATGGCGACCGCGGCCTGCAGGAGCGCGGCGGCGAAGCTCAGGGCGCAGCCGCGCTGGAGCGTGCGCTCGCCAGCCACGATGTAGCCCGCGATCACCGCCTTGCCGTGGCCCGGCCCGGCGGCGTGGAAGACCCCGTAGGCGAAGCCGAGCAGCGCGAGCGGCATCCAGTCGCCGCCGAGCTTCAGCGCCTGGACCGCGCCCTGGAGGCTGCGGGAGAAGCTCGACTGGACGGCAAGCAGCCAGCCGCCGAGGCCCGTCGCGTCGGGCGCGGCCTCGCGGAAACCGATGCCGAAGGGCGAGCGCGGGGGCGGCGCGGCGACACCCGGCATCACCAGCCAGGTCAGAGCGGCGAGCAGCAACCCGGCCGCGGCGATCGCTCCGGCGATCAATGCGAGGCGCAGCGGGAGACGTCCGCGCGGCGACGCCTCCACCAGACCGATGCTCACGGACACGCGACCAGCACCCGCTGCGCGTATTGGACGCCGTAATTCGAGGCAGCCGTCAGCGCTTCGAAGAAGGCTTCCGTCATGCCGGGCTTGGACCCGTCGGCGGTCTTGGTCTCGGCAGCCTTCGGACGCGTGATCGTGGCGGCGCAGCCGGCCGGGGCTCCGGTCAGGCGCGCGGCGTCCGCACCGTCCGCGAGGCCGAAGGAGACGAAGAAGGTCGGATCGTAGACCTCGAGCGCGACGACGCCGCGTCCCTGAGTCGCCGGCGCCTTGAGGGGCAGCAGGAAGCTCAGGGTGAGGGTCTCGCCTCCCATCGCCATGCGCGGCTCGGTGGGTTCGGCGAAGGCCTGCTCCTTGCCGGCGACCTTGAGCTTCGTGAAGTAACCGAATTCCGCGAGGTTCTGCGTGTTCTCGGTGGCGAGCCCGGCGAGTTCGTCCGGTGTGAGCTTGCCGTCCTTGTTCGTGTCGAGCCCTTGCGTGACGAAGGCCGAGTAGGCCGCGTCGAAGGTCCAGCTATGGCGGATGCCGGTGACCTTGCCGGACGCGTAGTCGATCTCGGCCTTCGCGGTCACCCAGACATGCGGATGGGCCGAGGCGGGCGTGCCAGAGAGGGCGAGAACGCCCACGAATGTGAGAATGCGGAAGGCGGGCGCGGCGGTCGGCATCGGATCGGACGCTCGCGGGCTCTGGTAAAGGATCGGTAAACGCGCTTGCCCGCCCCATGGGGCGAAAGCGAGGCGTGCCATCTTCCCTGTCCCTGTCCCTCTCCGACGGAAGTTCTCAGGGCAGCGCCCTGAGAACCCCCTCTGCGACGACCGTTCGGCGATCCGTCAGTGCTGCAGGATCTTCGACAGGAAGGTCTGCGCACGCTCGGAGCGGGGCTTGCCGAAGAAGTCGTCCTTGTGGGCGTCCTCGACGATCTCGCCGCGATCCATGAAGATGACGCGGTCGGCTACCTTCCGGGCGAAGCCCATCTCGTGGGTCACGACCATCATGGTCATGCCCTCCTTGGCAAGCTCAACCATCACGTCGAGCACCTCGCCGACCATCTCCGGGTCGAGGGCCGAGGTCGGCTCGTCGAACAGCATCACCACCGGGTTCATGGCGAGCGCCCGAGCGATCGCGACGCGCTGCTGCTGGCCGCCCGAGAGCTGGCCCGGGAACTTGTGGGCATGGGCCGAGAGGCCGACGCGGGCGAGCAGGTCGAGGCCGCGTTTCTTCGCGTCCTCGCTGCCGCGCTTCAGCACCTTGCGCTGAGCGATCGTCAGGTTGTCGGTGATGGTGAGGTGCGGGAACAGCTCGAAATGTTGGAACACCATGCCGACCCGGGAGCGGAGCTTCGGCAGGTTGGTCGACTTGTCCAACACCTTGGTGCCGGCGACCGTGATCTGGCCCTTCTGGAAGGGCTCCAGCGCGTTCACGGTCTTGATCAGGGTCGACTTGCCCGAGCCGGAGGGACCGCAGACCACCACCACCTCGCCCTTGGCGACGCTGGTGGTGCAGTTCGTCAGCACCTGGAAGTCGCCGTACCATTTGCTGACGTTGTCGATAGCGATCATCGTCTCGCCCGTGCGGGTGCCGGGCTGGGTCAGGTTCCCCGTCTGCAGACCGTCATCCGTGGGGGCTTGGCCCGCCGGAGCGACGGGGTTGGAGGGCGTGGGAGCCGGCATCGGCGTGGAAGTCATGGCACGATCCTCGTGGAAGCCGCGACGTGCGCGCTCAGCGGATGATGGCGACGCGGGCCTGAAGGCGCCGCACCAGGAACGAGGCGGTCAGACAGACCGCGAAATAGACCACGGCCGCGAAGAGATACATCTCGACGAGGCGGCCGTCGCGCTGCGCGACCTTCGAGGCCGCACCGAGGAAGTCGGTCAGCGACAGCACGTAGACGAGCGAGGTGTCCTGGAAGAGCACGATCGTCTGCGTCAGCAGGAGCGGCAGCATGTTGCGGAAGGCCTGCGGCAGGACGACGTTCTGCATCGACTGCCAGTAGTTCATCCCGAGCGCAGAGGCCGCGGCCGTCTGCCCCTTGGGGATCGACTGGATGCCCGCGCGCATGATCTCGGAGAAATAGGCCGCCTCGAACAGCGTGAAGGTGATCAGCGCCGAGGGAAATGCGCCGACCTGGATCGGGTTCGGCGCGCCGGTCACGTAGGCGCCGATATAGGGTACCAGGAAGTAGAACCAGAAGATGACCAGCACGAGCGGCAGCGAGCGCATCAGCTCGACATAGACCTTCGCCGCGTGCGTCAGGCCGGGCACGCCCGAGAGGCGCGCCATGGCGATGAGCGTTCCGAGCACGATGCCCATGCCCGCCGCCATGGCGGTGAGCGACACCGTGAAGACCATGCCCTGCCCGAACAGGTAGGGCAGCGACGAGACGATGACGCTGAAGTCGAAGTTCGAAAGCATCAGCGCTGCCCCGGGATCGCCACGGAGCGCTCGATGAACGAGGCCGCCGTGATCACGATGAGGTTGATGAAGACGTAGAGAAGCGTGGCGGCCGTGAAGGCCTCGAACACCTGGAAGGAGAATTCCTGCATCGAGCGGGCGCGGGCGGTCAGCTCGAGAAGGCCGATGGTGAGCGCCACCGAGGTGTTCTTGAGGTTGTTCAGGAATTCGGAGGTCAGCGGCGGCAGGATGATTCGGTAGGCGTTCGGCAGGAGCACGTACCGGTAGGTCTGGGCCACGGTGAAGCCCATCGCGGTGCCGGCCATGCGCTGTCCGCGCGGAAGCGACTGGATGCCGGCGCGGACCTGCTCGGCGACGCGCGAGGCGGTGAAGAAGCCGAGGCAGACGACGCCGGTATAGAACGGCGCATTCGGCAATTGCTTCAGCCAATTGCCCCAGGCCTGCGGCAGAACCTCGGGCAGCACGAAGTACCAGAGGAACATCTGCACGAGCAGCGGGATGTTCCGGAACAGCTCGACATAGGCCGTGCCGACCGCATTCGCCGCCTTGTTCGGCAGGGTGCGCAGCACGCCGATCACCGAGCCCAGGCAAAAGGCGATCACCCAGGAGCAGAGCGCGGTCGCGATCGTCCAGAGGAGGCCCGAGAGCAGCATGTCGGCATAGGTGCCGGTGCCTTCGGGAGAGGGCTCGAAGAAGATGCCCCAGTTCCAGTTGTAATTCATCGCTCTCGAAGGCTTCGCCGCACCGGGTCAGAGGATCGACGCTCAATCGAGCAGGTTCGGCCCGAGGTGGCCCGCGAAAACTGCATCCCGACCGGCGTTCTGCACAGGATCCTCGCGCGGGACAGGCCCGCGCGAGGCTTCAAGCGATGGGGCCGCTCAGTAGACGGCCGGATCCGGGCTGTCGCTCGGGGTCTTGAACTGCTTCTCCATCGCCTCGGTCATTGGGAGCTTGAGGTTGATGCCGCGCGGGGGGATGGGTTGGGTGAACCACTTGTCGTAGAGGGCCTTACCCTCCGGGCTGGTGTAGAGGGCCTTCGTCGCCGCGTCTGCGACTGCCTTGAAGGGGGCGTCGTCCTTGCGCAGCATGATGCCGTAAGGCTCGGGCTTCGAGAGCGTGTCGGTGGAGATCACGTAGGCGTCCGGCGTCTTCGAGCCGGCGGCGAGCGAGGCGAGCAGCACGTCGTCCATCACGAAGGCGGCGGCGCGGCCGGTCTCGACCATCAGGAAGGCCTCGGCATGGTCCTTGGCCGGCAGGATGGTCAGGCCGAGCTTGCGCTCGGTGTTGGCCTCGTTGATCTGCTTGATGTTGGTCGTGCCCGAGGTCGAGACGACGGTCTTGCCCTTCAGGTCGTCGAAGGTCTTGAGGTTCGAATCCTTCTTGGCGACGTAGCGGGTCGCCGTCAGGAAGTGCGAGTTGGTGAAGGTCGCCTGCTTCTGGCGCTCGGCGTTGTTCGTCGTCGAGCCGCACTCGAGGTCGATCGTGCCGTTGGCGATCAGCGGGATGCGGGTCGCGGAGGTGACCGGATTGAGCTTCACCTCCATCTTGTCGAGCTTGAGGTGAGTCTTCACCGCGTCGGCGATCTTCAGGCAGATCTCCATCGCGTACCCGACCGGCTTCTGGTTGCCGTCGAGGTAGGAGAAGGGCACCGAGGAATCGCGGTAGCCGATGGTGATGGCGCCGGTATCCTTCACCTTCTTGAGCGTTCCGGTGAGTTCCTCGGCCTGGACTGAGCCGGCGAACAGGGATGCGCCGAGGGCGAGGCCGAGCGCCAGTCCGCGACGATCGAATTGAAACTGCATCAGAACGAAACTCCCAATCATGCCGAGCGGGCGTCGGCGTGCGCCAAGGGCGCGCCCGGCGTGCAGGCGCGCCTTTGCAATGATGGTGCCGGTTTGTGGAGGTGTGATCACGGAGATGCGTGCCGGCGCGGCCGCCGCGGACGAGCGGATTCGGCCTGTGCCGGACCTGTCGATGGGCGTGCCGTATCGGCGGGCGCCGGATCTGCCCAAGTTTTCCACCCTGATCGTCCGCCCACGGCGTCGAGCCGGGCGTTTTCGCCCGTGCCACACGCATCTTGCACATTCCCTGTGCGTCCGCATCGGGTTTCGTGCGGGCCTTGAGAGACGTTCCACGGGCGTTGTAGCGGCCGGACACGAAAAGGGCCGTCCCGCACGTCGGCGGGACGGCCCCAACTGCCTGTCCTCTTCAGGACAGGGTTACTGCGTCACCTCGTTGCCGGTGTAGTCCACCGTGCCCTTGTCGTTCTTCTTCCAGGTATACATGACGTAGTCGGGCTTGGTGATGTCGCCCTTCTTGTCGAACGAGATCGGCCCGAGCACCGTGGTGAACGGCTTGCCCTCGCGCATGAAGGCCGCGACCTTCTTCGGGTCGGCCGAGCCCGCGCCCTCGATCGCCTGCTTGAAGATCTGCACGGCGGCGTAGGCGTAGAGGGTGTAGGCCTCCGGATCGATGCCCTTGGCCTTGAAGGCGGCCACGGCCTCCTTGGCGTTCGGGTTCTTGCGGGCGTCCGGCGGGAAGGTGGTCAGGGTGCCCTCGGCCCCGGGGCCGGCGATCGCGACGAGCTCCTTGTCGACCATGCCGTCGCCGCCCATCATCGGCGCCTTCAGGCCCTGGTCGCGCATCTGGCGGATGATCAGGCCGGCCTCGGTGTAGTAGCCACCGAAATAGACCACGTCGATGCCGTTCTGCTTCAGCTTCGAGACCAGCGCCGAGTAGTCCTTCTCACCCGGGTTGATGCCCTCGTAGAGGGTCTCCTTGCCGCCCTTGGCCTTGAAGGCCTTCAGCGTCTCGTCGGCGAGACCCTTTCCGTAAGGGGTCTTGTCGTGGATGATCGCGACCTTCTTCCCCTTGAAGTTGTTGACGAGGTAGTCGCCCGCCACCGCGCCCTGCTGGTCGTCGCGGCCGCAGGTGCGGAACACGTTCCAGAGGCCGCGCTCGGTGAACTTCACGTTGGTCGAGGCCGGCGTGATCTCGACGATGCCGGCATCGGCGTAGACGTCGGAGGCCGGGATCGACACGCCCGAGTTGAAGTGGCCGACCACGAACTTCACGCCGTCCGAGGCGAACTTGTTGGCCACCGAGACGCCCTGCTTCGGGTCGGAGGCGTCGTCGCCCGACGAGAACTCGACCTTCTGGCCCTTGATGCCGCCGGCCTTGTTGATGTCCTCGACGGCCTGGGACACGCCGTTCTTGAGCTGGGCGCCGAAGGCGGCGCTGTTGCCGGTGATCGGGCCGCCGACCGCGACCTTCACCTGAGCCTGGGCGGCCGAGGCCAGGAGGCCGAGCGCGAGGCCCGCCAGTAATCCTACTCTCATCCCGGTCGTCTCCTTCACTTCACACAAACCTTGCGCGGAATCGGTTGGCGCAAGGCGGTCCGGATCGGATCATGGCCGCTGCGGTGCCGCGCCGGAAGGGCGCTCGCGCCAAGTCAGCGGCGAGGTCTTCTCGTAGAGCCAGCGGTACTGCGTGGTCATCTGCCGGGTGCGGGTGGCGCGGTAGCCGAGCGCGCCGACCAGCATCACGACGGCGGCGTCCACGAGATGGTACTGCGCGGACAGGAGCGTGCCCTCGAACAGGGCGAAATGGATGAAGCGCACCGCCGCCGCGACGAGGAGCAGCGAGACGGCCGCCTGCCAGAAGGGACGCCAGGCGCGGGCGACGGCGCGGGCCGCCATCCAGCCGGCCCAGCCGCCCATCACCACCGTGACGAGCAGGAACAGCCAGACGGAAGCCTCTTCGTAGACGATGCCCTGCATGGTCAGGCCCCCGCGGCGGCGCCGTGGCCGCCTTCGAGATAGGCGGACTTCACCGCCGGATCGTCGAGGAGCTGGCGGCCGGTCCCGCTCATGGTGACGCGCCCGTTCACCAGCACGTAGCCGCGATGGGCGAGCTTGAGCGCGTGATAGGCGTTCTGCTCCACGAGGAAGATCGTCATCCCGTCCCGGCGGTTGAGGTCGCGGATCGCGTCGAAGATGCCCTTCACGACGAGAGGCGCGAGGCCGAGCGAGGGCTCGTCGAGGAGGAGCAGGCGAGGCCGGCTCATCAGGGCGCGGCCGATCGCCAGCATCTGCTGCTCGCCGCCGGACATGGTGCCGGCCCGCTGCTGGAGGCGCTCCTTCAGCCGCGGGAACAGGGTGCAGACGCGCTCCAGATCCTCCGCGAAGTAGCGGCCCCCGTGCAGGCTCGCGCCCATCTGGAGGTTCTCGAACACGCTCATGCGCGGGAAGACGCGGCGGCCTTCCGGCGACTGGGCGAGGCCGAGGCGCGCGATGGCGTGGGTCGGCAGGCGCGTGATGTCCTGCCCCGCATAGAGGATCGAGCCCGTGCGGGCCTGGGGCGCGCCGAAGATCGTCATCATCAGGGTCGATTTGCCGGCCCCGTTGGCGCCGATCAGCGTGACGATCTCGCCCTCGCCGACATCAAGGTCGACGCCCCTGAGGGCGGCGACGCTGCCGTAATAGGTCGAGACGTCCCGGACCGCGAGGAGCGGCGCCGCGGCCGCGGCCTGCCGGGCGCGGGTCTCCTCCACGAGCACGTTGATGCCGGCGACGCTCATGCTCCGGCCTCTCCGTGGCCGATGCCCACCTCGGCCTCGACGCGCTCCACCTCCTCGTCCTCGACGCCGAGATAGGCGGCGATCACCTTCGGGTCGCTCCGGATTTCGTCCGGCGTGCCGTCGGCGATCTTGCAGCCGTAATCGAGCACGACGACGTGGTCGGAGATCTGCATCACCACCGACATGTCGTGCTCGATGAGCAGCACGGAGGTGTCGTGCGCGTCGCGGATGTGGCGCAGGAGCGCGTTGAGCTCGGCGCTCTCGCGCGGGTTGAGCCCGGCCGCCGGCTCGTCGAGGCAGAGCAGCACCGGATCGGTGCACATGGCGCGCGCGATCTCGAGGCGCCGCTGGGCGCCGTAGGGAAGCGCGCCGGCCGGATCGTCGGCCCGCTCCATCAGGCCGATCCGGTCGAGCCAGGCCTTGGCCTTCTCGATGGCCGCCCTCTCGGCCGAGCGGTAGCCCGCGAGCCCGAGGAGCCCGAGCACCGTGAAGCCCGAGGCGCGCATCAGCGGCTTGTGCTGGGCGACGAGCAGGTTCTCCAGCACGGTCATGCCGGGGAACAGGCGGATGTTCTGGAAGGTGCGGGCGACGCGCGCCGTGCGGTTCACGGCGAAGTTCGGCAGCCGCTCCAGAAGGTGCACGGTGCCATCCGCATGGGCGAGGCGCAGCATGCCCTCGGTCGGCTTGTAGAAGCCGGTGATGCAGTTGAACACCGTGGTCTTGCCGGCCCCGTTCGGGCCGATCAGCGCGGTGATGTCGCCGGCCTTCGCCTCGAAGGAGAGGTCGTTCACCGCGGTGAGGCCGCCGAAGCGCATGGTGAGGTGGGCGACCGAGAGGACCGCCTCGCGGCCGACGGCGATCTTCTCGGCGGTCTTCGGGTTGGCGGGGGTCAGGACCGTCATGCCGTCTAGCCGTGTCCCTCGCTGACATGGGCGCCGGATATGGCGCGGCGCTCGCCCAGCGACACGGAGGGCACGCGCACCGAGATCAGGCCCCGCGGGCGCCAGACCATCATCGCGACCATGGCGAGGCCGAACAGGAGCAGGCGGTACTCGTTCGGATCGAACCCCTCCCCGAAGACGGCGCTGAGGAAGCCGAGATTGCGCAGCAGCTCCGGCCCGCCGACCATGGCGACGGCGGCGATCGCGACGCCGACCTGGCTGCCCATGCCGCCGAGCACCACGATCGCCAGGATGATCGCGCTCTCGAGGAATGTGAAGCTTTCCGGGCTGATGAAGCCCTGGCGCACCGAGAAGAACGAGCCGGCGAAGCCCGCGAAGGCCGCGCCCAGCGCGAAGGCGGTGAGCTTCGTGGTGGTGGTGTCGATGCCGAGCGAGCGGCAGGCGATCTCGTCCTCGCGCAGCGCCTCCCAGGCGCGCCCGATCGGCATCCGGCGCAGGCGCAGCGTCGCGAGGTTGGTCAGGAGCGCGAGCCCCAGGATCAGGTAGTAGAGGAACACGACCCGGTGCATGGAATCGAATTCCAGCCCGAAGCGCGCCGCGAATCCCGTCTCGTCCGCCGTGAAGGGGATGCCGAAGAAGGTGGCGCGGGGAATCGAGGAGATGCCCGCCGCGCCGCCGGTCAGGTCGGTCCAGTTGATCAGGACGAGGCGGATGATCTCGCCGAAGGCCAGCGTCACGATGGCGAGGTAATCGCCGCGCAGGCGCAGGACGGGAAAGCCCAGCACCATGCCCCAGGCCGCCGCGAACAGGCCGGCGAGCGGCAGGCAGATCCAGAAGGACAGGCCGAAGGTGGTCGAGAGCAGCGCGTAGCAATAGGCGCCGACCGCGTAGAAGGCGACGTAGCCGAGGTCGAGCAGGCCGGCGAGCCCGACGACGATGTTGAGCCCCCAGCCGAGCATCACGTAGGTGAGGATCAGGATGCCGAGGTCGATCCAGTAGCGCGCCGGGCCGAGGCCCCCGCTCGCTGTTGTCGCGATCACCGGGAGCGTCAGCGCGACGCCGAGGAAGGCGTAGAGGCCGAGCTTCGAGACGCGCTGGCCGGCATCGGGCTCGCCCTGGACCGCCTCGGTGGCCTGGGCGGGCGACGGCGTCAGGGCGCGGCGCGCGTCGCGGCGGGCGAGGATCAGGCGCTGGACCACCCGCAGCGCGAAGATCGCGGCGCAGAAGGCCGCCACGAGCTTCCAGCGCGGCGTCAGCTCGAGTCCGGTCGGGCCCGCATCGGTGCGGTAGGCGATGATCGGGATGCAGAGGCCGAAGGCGACGAGGGCGTAGAGGCCGGCATCCCGCAGGATGTCGGGCAATCCGGGGGTGCGCGCGTCCGCCATCAGACCTTCTCGACCTCGGCGCGGCCCAGGATCCCGGAGGGCATGAAGATCAGCACGATGGCGAGGATCGAGAAGGCGGCCACGTCCTTGTACTCGATGGAGAAATAGGCCGACCAGAACACCTCGATCAGGCCGATGATCAGCCCGCCGAGCACGGCGCCGGGCAGCGAGCCGATGCCGCCGAGCACGGCGGCGGTGAAGGCCTTCACGCCGGGCACGAAGCCGTCCGAGAACGAGACGACGCCGTAATAGAGCAGGTAGAGCACGCCCGCGACTGCGGCGAGCGCGGCGCCCAGCACGAAGGTCAGCGAGATCGTGCGGTCCACGTCGATGCCGAGCAGCGCGGCCATCTTGCGGTCCTGCTCGCAGGCGCGCTGGGCCCGGCCGAAGGGCGTGCGCTGCACGAGGTACCAGAAGCCGGTGAGCAGCACGGCCGTCACCGCCATGATCAGGACCTGCTTGTAGGAGAGGAAGACGGTGTAGCTCTCGCTCTGCATCAGCACGACCCCGCCCTCCAGCATCGGCGGCGTCGACTTGTTGCGGGCGCCCTGCGTCACCTGCACGAAGTTCGACAGGAAGATCGAGACGCCGATGGCCGAGATCAGCGGGGCGAGGCGGAACGAGCCGCGCAAGGGCCGGTAGGCCACCCGCTCGATCGCCCAGCCCCAGAGCGCGGTGAGCGCCATCGCCACCACCAGCACGATCAGCAGGGCGAAGGCCACCGAGCTGATCCCGAGCCAGGCGGTGAGGATCAGGAAGACGATCAGGGCGATGAAGCTCGACACCATGAAGACGTCGCCATGGGCGAAGTTCACCATGCCGATGATGCCGAACACCATCGTGTAGCCGATGGCGATCAGGCCGTAGATCGAGCCGAGGGTCAGCCCGTTGATGAGCTGCTGCAGAAAGACGTCCATCGCGGTCCCGTGATGCCTCGCCGCTGTTCAGCAAGAGCCGTACCGCACTGCCGCGCTTGCCGCCAGCCGGGACCGGTGACGGCGGGCCCCGTCTGATCGCGAGGGGCGGCTGGAGCACACGAACAGAATAGAGGAATCATCCCGTACTCCGGGCAAAATCCCTTGCCAGTGGCGCGGAACATGCGTCAGCCTTCACATCACAGATCAAGCCTGTGGGCGGAGGAGACGGGCGCATGTCGGGTTCACGCCTCACCACGATGATCTTCATCGGCATGTTGCTCGGCATCGTCGTCGGCTACCTCTGCAGCATAACCTGGCCCGATCCGCAGACGGCTAAGGAGATCGCCGGATACGTCTCCCTCGTCAGCGACATCTTCCTGCGGCTGATCAAGATGATCATCGCGCCTCTGGTGTTCTCGACGCTGGTGGTCGGCATCGCGCATATGGGCGACACCGCCTCGGTCGGCCGCGTCGGCGGCAAGGCGCTGCTCTGGTTCGTCGGCGCCTCGTTCTGCTCGCTCATGCTCGGGCTGGTCCTGGTGAACCTGCTCCAGCCCGGCCACAACCTGAACCTGCCGCTGCCCGAGGCCGGGGCCGGCACCGGCCTCAAGGCGGCCTCGCTCTCGCTGAAGGAGTTCGTCACGCATCTGGTGCCCAAGAGCGCCGTCGAGGCGATGGCCAACAACGAGATCCTGCAGATCGTGGTGTTCTCGATCTTCTTCGGCGTGGCGCTGGCCGCGCTCGGCGAGAAGGGCCACGCGCTGGCCCACGGCATCGAATCGCTCGCCGACGTGATGCTGAAGGTCACGGGCTACGTGATGATGTTCGCCCCGCTCGCCGTGTTCGCGGCGATCGCCGCGACGATCACCACGCAGGGCATCGGCGTGATCGTCACGTACGCCAAGTTCATGCTGGAATTCTACGCGAGCCTCGCGGTGCTGTGGTGCCTGCTGCTCTTCGCGGGCTTCCTGCTCGTGGGCTCGGGCGGCATCCGTCGCCTCGTCAACCTGATCAAGGAGCCCTTCGTGCTGGCCTTCTCGACCGCGTCGAGCGAGGCGGCCTACCCGAAGACCCTCTCGAACCTCGAGCGCTTCGGCGTGCCCAACCGCATCACCTCGTTCGTGCTGCCGATGGGCTACTCGTTCAACCTCGACGGCTCGATGATGTACTGCACCTTCGCGGTGATGTTCATCGCCCAGGCCTACAACATCCCGCTCACCTGGGGGCAGCAGCTGACCATGCTGCTCCTGCTGATGGTGACCTCGAAGGGCATGGCCGGCGTGCCGCGCGCCTCGCTGGTGGTGATCTCGGCGACGCTCTCGCAGTTCAACATCCCCGAGGCGGGCCTGCTGCTGATCATCGGCATCGACCAGTTCCTCGACATGGGCCGCTCGGCCACGAACGTGCTCGGCAACAGCGTCGCCACGGTGGCGGTGGCCAAGTGGGAGGGCCAGCTCGCGACCGGCGACCAGCGGCTCGACCGCGACGTCAGTCCCCTGCCCTCTCCGGCCGAATGAGGCGGGCCATGTCGGTACGCCGGCTCGCCGCCGCCTTCGGCCTCGCCCTCCTCGCCCTGCCGCTGCCCGCGCAGGCCGTCGAGATCCTCACCGGCGCGCTCAAGACCATCGCCGAGCGCGGCGAGGTGGTGATCGGCTACCGCGAGACCTCGGTGCCGTTCTCCTTCCTCGACCGCGGCCGGCCGGTGGGCTACGCGATCGACCTGTGCGGGGAGATCGTGGACGAGATCGGCCGCGCCACGGGCCGCACGGACCTGCGCGTGCGCTACGAGCGGGTGACGCCCGATACCCGCATCGAGGCGGTGACCGCGGGCCGCATCGACCTCGAATGCGGCTCGACCACCGCCAATGCCGAGCGGCGGCGCAGCGTCGCCTTCTCGCCGGTGACCTATGTCAGCGCCACGACGCTGCTGGTGCCGCGTGAACCCAGCATCCGCTCCTACCGCGACCTCGGCGGGCGCAAGGTCGTGGTGACCTCGGGCACCACCAACGAAGCGGCCCTGCGCAGCCTCGTCGCCAAGCTGAAGCTCCAGACCGAGATCCTGACGGCGCCCGACCACGCGGCCTCCTTCGCCATGGTGAAGGACGGCCGCGCCGATGCCTTCGCCACCGACGACGTGCTGCTCTACGGGCTCATCGCCGATGCCGGCGCCGAGGGCGTGCGCTTCACGGTGCTGCCCGACAAGCTCTCCTTCGAGCCCTACGGCATCATGTTCCGCAAGGATGACCCCGACCTCGCGGCGACGGTGAACGCGGCCTTCGTGCGGCTCGCCGAATCGCGCGAGCTGCGCTGGATCTACGAGCGGTGGTTCCTCAAGCGCCTGCCGAACGGGGAGCGGCTCAACGTGCCGATGTCGAGCGAGCTGCGCACCAGCTTCCAGCTGATCGGTTTGGAGGATTGATCAAAAAAGCGCCCGCCGGGCTGGGACCGCGGCGGGCGGAGGGGTCGAGAAGCGAAGAATACCCTCGTTGCTATGAACGGGCGGAGATTGACTCTTCATCCGGCCGCAGGCTGCAAAATTGCAAAGCCTCGCGCCAGTTCAGATGTGTCATACGACATTCGGGTGATCCCTTCGGGATGGCGGATGTCGCCTTCGCTCAAGCGCCGCGCAGGACCTTGCCGGGATTCATGATGCCGAGCGGGTCGACGGCCCGTTTCAGGCTGCGCATCAGCGCCACCGCCTCCGGCCCGTGCTCGTCTTCGAGATAGCGGATCTTCTTCTGGCCGATGCCGTGCTCGCCGGTGCAGGTGCCGCCCATGGCGAGCGCCCGGGCGACGAGGCGGTCCACGAAGCCGGCGACGCGCGCGACCTCCTCCGCATCGCCGACATCGACCACGGGCTGGACGTGGAAGTTGCCATCGCCGACATGGCCGACGATCGGCGCGACGAGGCCGGTCTCCAGGATGTCGCGCTTGGTCTCGGCGACGCATTCGGCGAGCCGAGAGATCGGCACGCAGACATCGGTCGCCACCGCCCGGCCGCCCGGCCGCAGGGCGAGCGCCGCCCAATAGGCATCGTGCCGGGCCTGCCACAGGCGGTTGCGCGCCTCCGTCTCGGTCGCCCAGGTGAAGGGGCCGGCGCCCTCCCCCGCCGCGATCTCGCCGAAGCGCTCGGCCTGCTCGCGCACCGAGGCGTCGGTGCCGTGGAATTCGAGCAGCAGGAGCGGCGTCTCCGGCAGTGAGACCTTGGAATAGGCGTTGCAGGCCCGCACCTGCATCTCGTCGAGCAGCTCGATCCGCGCGACCGGGAGACCGCTCTGGATCGTCAGGATGACGGCGTCGCAGGCCGCCTTCACGCTCGGGAAGGAGCAGGTGCCGGCCGAGACCGCCTCCGGGATGCCGGAGAGGCGCAGCGTCAGCTCGGTGATGAGGCCGAGCGTGCCCTCCGAGCCGACGAGGAGGCGGGTCAGGTCGTAGCCGGCGGCCGATTTGCGGGCGCGGCTCCCGGTGCGGACGATCTCGCCGCTCGGCATCACCGCGGTGAGCGCCAGAACGGCGTCGCGCATGGTGCCGTAGCGGACGGCGTTGGTGCCCGAGGCCCGCGTCGCGGCCATGCCGCCGAAGGAGGCGTCGGCGCCCGGATCGATCGGGAAGAACAGGCCCTGGTCGCGCAGGGCCAGGTTCAGCGCCTTGCGGGTGAGGCCGGCCTCGACCACGCAGTCGAGATCCTCCGCGTTCACCGCGAGGATCCGGTCCATGCCCGACAGGTCGACGCTGACGCCGCCGAAGGGCGCGTTGACATGGCCCTCCAGCGACGAGCCGGTGCCGAAGGGGATGATCGGCACACGGTGCTCGGCGCAGAGGCGGACCACCGCCTGGACCTCCTCGGTCGAGGTGACGAAGGCGACGGCGTCCGGCGGCTGGCTCGGGGCCCAGGTCAGGGTGCTCGCATGCTGCTCGCGCACCGCCTGGCCGGTGGAGAGCCGGTCGCCGAGGCGCGTGCGCAGGCCGGCGATCACCGCTTCGACGGCAGCGGGCTCGGGCGGGGTCTGCGGCGGCGGGGCGGTCGTCATCGGTCGAACGGGGTCTCGCGGGCGTGGCGGAGGCCATAGACCCTCCGGCGCGCCCGGCAAAGCATCTCACTGACCGGGCACGAGACGGTAGGAGCCGCTCATCCCGGCCGGGGCCCTGTGCCGCGGCGCGGGAGCCTTTGCCCGCGCCGCGCATTGCGGTCCCGAAGAGGAGGGTGATCCGGCATGCACGAGAGCACAGAGAGCGCGTCCTACCGGGCGCGGGACAAGCGTCAGTCCGTGCAGACGGTCGGGGTGATCGCCGGACTGATCCTGTTCATCTGCGTGGTCTTCGGCGGCCTGTTCAGCGCCGCGCATTTCATCGGCTAGGCCGCGTCTCGACCGGGTCCCGTCAAGCCCCGAACCGCTCGAATTTCGGGAAGCTGCGGGTCATCAGGCTGCCGGCGTCGGCGCGGTGGCCCATCCATTTCTCCAGCATCTGCTGGTTGGCGAGCCGGCTCTGGCCGGCGCTGTCGCGCCAGGGCAGGCCCTCGGCCAGGGTGAAGACCTGGGCCGCGGCGAGCGCGGTCTGGCGGCAGCGCTGCAGGCGCACGCCCTTGCCGCGGGCAAGCTCCGACAGCTCGGTGACGGGGAAGACCAGAAGCAGCTTGTCGGTGCTGCACGCGGCGACATGGTCGCCCTCGGCCGGCACCAGGATCACGGCCTTGGCGTCCCCGTCGAGGCCGAGCACGCCCTTGCCCTTGCGCGTGTTGGCGACGACCGCGTCGGCCGGGGCGATGAAGCCGCGCCCGTCCGAGCCCGCGATGAGCAGCTTGCTCTCGGGCTTGTAGGGCAGCGCGGCCACCACCTCGGTGCCGTCGTCGAGATCGACCATCAGCCGGACCGGGTCGCCGAAGCCGCGCCCGCCCGGCAGCTTCGAGGCCTCGATGGTGAAGACCTTGCCGTTGGAGGCCAGGAGCAGGATCTTGGCCGTGGTCTCGCTCGGGAAGGCGATCTTGAGCGCGTCGTCGCCCTTGAAGGCGACGCCCGAGAGATCGGCGACATGGCCCTTGAGCGCGCGGATCCAGCCCTTCTCCGAGACGATCACGGTGATCGGCTCGCGCTCGACCAGCGCCGCGGTGAAATCGACGCCGGCGGTGTCGGGCGGGTTCTCCAGGGTGGTGCGGCGGCGGCCGAGCTTGGTCTCGGGGCCGAAGGTCTTCTTCACGGCGCGGATCTGGGCCTGCACCGTCTTCCACTGCTTCTCGTCCGAGCCGAGAAGCTCCTCGATCTCCGCCTTCTCGGCCGTCAGGGCCTCGAACTCGCGCTTCAGCTCCATCTCCTCCAGCTTGCGCAGGGAGCGCAGGCGGGTGTCGAGGATGGCGTTGGCCTGGATCTCGGTCAGCGTGAACCGGGCGATGAGCGCGGCCTTCGGCTCGTCCTCCTCGCGGATGATGCGGATGACCTCGTCGAGGTCGAGATAGACGATGAGCAGGCCGCCGAGGATCTCCAGGCGCCGCTCGATTTGGCCGAGGCGGAAGCGGGAGCGGCGCTGGAGCACCACGCGGCGATGGTCGACCCACTGCCTCAGGCACTCGGCGAGACCGATCACCCGCGGCACGAGTCCGTCGACCAGCACGTTGAGGTTCAGCGGGATCCGCGCTTCCAGCTCGGTGAGCCGGAACAGCGATTCCATCAGGATGACCGGATCGACGCTGCGCGAGCGCGGCTCCAGCACGACGCGCACATCCTCCGCCGATTCGTCGCGCACGTCGGCGAGCAGCGGCAGCTTCTTCTCCTGAAGCAGCTCGGCCATCTTCTCGATGAGCCGGCTCTTCGGCACGCCGTAGGGAATCTCGGTGACGACGATGTTCCAGGTGCCGCGGCCGAGTTCCTCCTTGGCCCAGCGGGCGCGCACGCGGAAGGCGCCGCGGCCGGTGCGATAGGCCTCGGCGATGCTCTCGGCGGAATCCACGAGGATGCCGCCGGTCGGGAAGTCCGGCCCCTGGACGAAGCGGCCGAGCTGGGCCGAGGTCGCCTCGGGATGGCTGATCAGGTAGAGCGCCGCGTCGCAGAGCTCGGCCGCGTTGTGCGGCGGGATCGAGGTCGCCATGCCGACCGCGATGCCCTGGCTGCCATTGGCCAGGAGGTTCGGGAAGGCCGCCGGCAGGACGATCGGCTCCTCCTTCTCCCCGTTATAGGAGGGCCGGAAATCGACCGTGTCCTCGTCGATCCCGTCGAGGAGCAGGCGGGCGACCTCGGTGAGGCGCGCCTCGGTGTAGCGGTAGGCCGCCGGGCCGTCGCCGTCGATATTGCCGAAATTGCCCTGGCCATCGACCAGCGGATAGCGTTGCGCGAAGTCCTGGGAGAGCCGCACCAGCGCGTCGTAGATCGCCTGGTCGCCGTGCGGATGGAAATCGCCCATCACGTCGCCGACGATCTTGGCGCATTTCTTGTGCGCGGTGTTCGGGTCGAGCCGCAGCAGGCGCATGCCGTAGAGGATGCGGCGATGCACCGGCTTCAGGCCGTCGCGCGCATCCGGCAGGGCACGGTGCATGATCGTGGAGAGCGCGTAGGCGAGGTAGCGCTCTTCCAGCGCGGATTTCAGCTCAACGCTCTCGATGCCGTCGCCGGACGGCGGCTCGAAGGGCTGTCCCATGACGGCTCCAACTTCACTGATTCAGGCGGAACATAACACGAACATGCTCAGCCATCACGCTGGCTGAGTGCGACGAATCGTGCCCGCTCCTCCGGAACTGGCAGGGCCCGGGGGTCCCAGATGTGCTGATTGAGGAAATAGCCCGTCAAGGTAAACCCCTTGGTAACGTCGTCCGGGCCGAGCCCCTCGCCCCGGAGGAAGCCCGGCAGCGGCAGCAGCCGGTCGCGATAGGGCTCGCCCGCCGAGGCGCTGACCGCGCGGCCGGAGCGCGGCGAGACGTAGATCAGGGCATCGTTCGCGCCGGTGGCCGCGCAGGCGCCGAGATCGAGGCCGAAGCCCAACTCGGCCAGGATGGCGAGCTCGAAGCGCACCATCAGCGGCGGTGCGACATGCGGATCGTCGAGCCGCTCGATCAGGATCCGGGCGGCCTCGTACAATTCGGGATGCGGATCGCGCTCGGGCAGGAGCCTGAGCAGCCCCGCCATGTGGGTGACGCCGTAGAGCGCGAGCGAGGAGCCGATCAGCCGCGAGACCACCGATTCCACGGGCTCGACCGCGTAGGAGCCGAGGCTCTCGTCGAGCCGCGCGCGCCAGGTCAGGCGCACCCGATTGCCCGGTTGCAGCACGGGCTGCATGCGCCGCGAGCGGCCGCCATGGACGAGGCCGAGATGGCGCCCGCGCTCGCGCGTCATCGCTTCCAGGACGGTGCCGGTCTCCCCGTGCCGGCGCACGCCCAGAACGATGCCATCGTCGGTCCATTGCATGGGACAGAGATAGTCGGTCCGGGGGCGTTCCGGGAGCGCATTTCGGCGGGCTGCCGGCTTCAGGGATAGAGGTGCGCGGCCTATACTCCCAGCATCGGAGAAGATTCGGATGCTGGCTCGGCTCACAGGCGTCGCGTTGGCGTTCGGCCTCGGCGGATGCATGGCGAGCCGCCCCGCGCCCGAGACGGAGGTGGCATCGGGCACCCCGCGCGAGCGCATCGCCCGCCTGGCGCTCGGCCGGGTGGAATTCGGCGCGGTCTCGCTAATCCCGGTGCGGTTCGAGCATAGCCGGATCAGCGGCCCGTTCGAGGATGCGAGCCGCACGCTCTACTGCGTCTCGACCCACATGAAGGGCCGCACCTTCGGCAAGGCCGAGCGGCCGAAGATCGTGGTGCAGGAGGACAAGGCGGCCTCCCGCTTCCGCGTGATCGACGACGACGAGGTCTGCACCGGGCACCGCACGGAGCCGTTCCCCGAGCTGGAGACCCTCGGCAACCGGAGCGCCTGACGCCGCCGCGCTTGCGCCCCGGCACGCGGCATGCTGGGCTCGCCGCATGCCCTCCCCAGCCGACGATCTCGACCTCAGCCTGGACCTGATCGCGCGCGCCCACAGCGTGCCGGTGCCCGACGACGAGAACGCCCTCCGGCTCATGACCGACGAGGAGTTGCGGCCAGGCCTCGAGCAGATCATCGCGGACCGGCAGGGCGGCGACGATCTCTGGGTCTTCGCCTACGGCTCGCTGATGTGGCGGCCGGAATTCGCCTACGCCGAGAGCCGGCTCGGTACGGTGCGCGGCTTCCACCGCCGCTTCTGCCTGCTGCAGCGGCGCTTCCGCGGCACGCCGGACCGGCCGGGCTTCGTGCTCGCCCTCGACCGGGGCGGGATCTGCCGCGGCGTCGCCTTCCGCCTCACCGGCACGGACCTGCACGAGACCCTGATGCCGGTCTGGCGGCGGGAGATGCGCGGCATGGGCTATGTCGCCCGCTGGCTCCCCGTCGCGACGGAATCCGGCACGGTCTCGGCCCTGACCTTCCTCGTGAACCGGGCGAGCGACCGCTACAGCGGCCGCCTCTCGGACGTGGAGATCGCCGACAAGATCGCGGCGGCCTGCGGGCATATCGGCCCGAGCGCGGAATACCTGTTCCGCACGGTGCGGGCCTGCGCCGAGCTCGGCATCCGCGACCGCCATCTCTGGTCGCTGCAGAAGCTGGTGGCCGAGCGATTGCGGGACTGCCTGCCCGACGAGGTGGTCAGATCCAGGTCCGCTTGAGCGCCAGCACGGCGCGGCCGGAATGGTGCTCCGCATCGGGGTTGCGGAGCTCACGAAAACCCGGCGCCTTGCCGTTCATCAGGTAGACGAACAGCGTCAGCGCCAGAACCACCTTGGTACGCATCGAACTGGTCTCAACAGCCTTAAGCGCGGCTGTTTAGGCTCGATCGCATTCGACGGACCTGCGCTGGCGCACATGGGCCCGGTTTCATCCCGGGCGCTTGCCGGCATGGTCAAGAAAGGGTTGATGTGCGGCCCGAACGACGGGAGATCAGCGGGATGACGGCACGGCTCTGGCTCGGGATGGCGGCGGCCCTCCTCGCGGGCGCCACGCAGGCCGGGGCCGCCGGCCTCGACCTGCCCGGCACGGCGGCGATCGGCCCCGAGACCCGCAGCGTGACGCTCCGCCTCGACTGCGAGCCGAAGACCGGCATCGCGGCGACGCTGACCGTGCCGCGCTTCGAGGGCCTGCCCTTCGATTTCGACGCGCTCGAAGGCCCGAGCGGCAGCGCCGCGCCGCTGACCGACCTTCGCATCGTCACGGCGTCCGGCGTGCGCAGCACCCGCGCCCGGGCGAGCGGCGCGGTGGCGGCCGATCCGGCCACGAGCTTCACCCTCACCGTGGCGCCTTCCCGCCGCGGCGAGGCGCCCCTGCGCGAGGCCGCGCTGGCGCTCGCCAAGCCCGGCGCGAAGCTCGTCTGGACGCAGACGTCGCCGCGCAAGGGCGACGCGCCGGTGGTGGCGACCTTCGTGGTCGCCGAGGAACAGGGCGCGCCGCTGCGCGCGGCCATGGGCCCCTGCCTGCAGGGATTCTGAGCGCGCCGCGGCGCGGCCTCAGTTCACCTCCACCTGCACCACGCCCGGCACCGCGCGCAGCGCCCCGGCGATGGCGGGCGTCGCCTGGTACTTGCCGGGCAGGCGCACCTCGACCTCGCTGGCGCCGTCGAGCATCAGGATCAGCGAGACCTCGCCCTCGCCGCGCAGGCCGAGCTGCTTCTGCACGGCCGGGATCGGGCGCTCGTCGCGCAGATAGATGCGCATGCCCTTCTGGTAGCGGGCCACCGCCGCGTCGAGCGGTTCCGCCGTCTGGATGCGGGCGCGCACGTCCTCGCCCTCCAGGTTCGCCTGGAGCTGGAGCACCAGCGGCTTCCCGGGTTCGAGGATGTCCCGGTAATGGCCGAGCCCTTCCGAGAAGATGATCGCCTCGAAATGGCCGGTCTGGTCCGAGAGCGTGACGATGCCGAGCTTGTTGCCGCTCTTGGTGCGCCGCTCCGAGCGGTCGAGCACGGAGGCCGCAACCCGCCCGACGCTGGTGGTGCCGGCGCGGACCGAGCGGCAGAACTCGGCCCAGCTCTGCACGCGCAGCTTGCCGAGCAGGTCGCCGTACTCGTCGAGCGGGTGGCCGGAGACGAAGAAGCCGATCGCGGCGTATTCCCGCTTCAGCTTGTCGGCCATCGGCCAGAGTTCGTGGGGTGGAATGCGGAGCGAGACCGTGTCCGAGGCGACGCCGCCGAACATGTCGCCGATGCCGGTCGATTCTGCCTCGGCCGCGCCCTGGGCCAGCTTCATCATCGGCTCGATCGCCGCGAAGGCGCGGGCGCGGTCCGGCTCGATGCAGTCCAGGGCGCCGGCCTGGACGAGGCTTTCCAGCACGCGCTTGTTCACGGCGCGCGGGTTGAGGCGCCGGGCGAGGCAGGCGAGATCCTTGAACGGTTTGGTCCCGCGCGCCTGCACGATGGAGCGCACCGCCTCGCGGCCGACGCCCTTGATGGCGGCGAGCGCGTAGCGGATGCGGCCCTGATGCACCTCGAAGACCTCGCCGGAGGTGTTGATCGAGGGCGGATCGACCGGGATCTTGAGGCGCTGCGCGTCCTGGCGGAATTCGGCGAGCTTGTCGGTGTTGTCGATGTCGAGCGTCATCGCCGCGGCGAGGAACTCGACCGGGTAATTCGCCTTCAGATAGCCGGTCTGGTAGGTCAGCAGCGCGTAGGCCGCCGCGTGGCTCTTGTTGAAGCCGTAATCGGCGAACTTCGCGAGCAGGTCGAAGATCTCGTCGGCCTTGGCCTTGGTCAGCTCGCGCTCGACGCAGCCCTTCACGAAGCGCTCGCGCTGCGCATCCATCTCGGCGCGGATCTTCTTGCCCATGGCGCGGCGGAGCATGTCGGCCTCGCCGAGCGTGTAGCCCGCGAGCACCTTGGCGATCTCCATCACCTGCTCCTGGTAGACGATGATGCCGAAGGTCTCCTTCAGCATCGGCTCCAGCTTCGGGTGCGGATACCAATTGGCCTCGTTGCCGGCGTCGCGGCCGAGCTTGCGCTCGCAATAGACCGGGATGTTGGCCATCGGGCCCGGGCGATAGAGCGCCACCAGCGCGATGATGTCCTCGAAACGGTCGGCCTGCATCTCGCAGAGCGCCTTGCGCATGCCCGCCGATTCCACCTGGAACACGCCGACCGTCTCGCCCCGGCCCATCGGCTTGTAGGTGTCCTCGTTGTCAAGCGGCAGCGAGGCCAGGTCGATGTCGATGCTGCGCTGCTTGAGGAGGTCCGTGCAGCAGCGCAGCATGGTGAGCGTCTTGAGGCCGAGGAAGTCGAACTTCACCAGCCCCGCCTGCTCGACCCACTTCATGTTGAACTGGGTCACCCGCATGCCCGTCTTCGGGTCTCGGTAGAGCGGCACCAGCTCCTCGAGGGGCCGGTCGCCGATCACCACGCCCGCGGCGTGGGTCGAGGCGTGGCGGTGCAGGCCTTCGAGCTTCTTCGAGATCTCCATGAGCCGGGCCACCACCGGCTCGTCCTCGATGGCCGATTGCAGCTTCGGCTCGCCCTCGATGGCCTGGGCCAGCGTCACGGGGTTGGCCGGGTTCTGCGGCACCAGCTTCGTCAGCTTGTCGACCTGCCCGTAGGGCATCTCCAGCACGCGGCCGACGTCGCGCAGCACGCCGCGGGCGAGCAACGTGCCGAAGGTGATGATCTGCGCGACCTGCTCCTCGCCGTAGCGGCGCTGGACGTACTGGATCACGCGCTCGCGGCCTTCGACGCAGAAGTCGATGTCGAAATCCGGCATCGAGACGCGCTCAGGGTTGAGGAAGCGCTCGAACAGCAGGCCGAAGCGGAGCGGGTCGAGATCGGTGATGAGGAGCGACCACGCCACCAGCGAGCCGGCGCCCGAGCCGCGGCCGGGCCCGACCGGGATGTCGTGGGCCTTGGCCCACTTGATGAAGTCCGAGACGATCAGGAAATAGCCCGGGAACTTCATCTTGACGATGACGTCGAGCTCGAAGGCTAGACGCTCGCGGTATTGCTGCTCGGTGAAGCCCGGCGCCGGCCCGTGCTTGGCGAGCCGCGCCTCGAGGCCGGCCTCGGCCTGCCGGCGCAGCTCCGTCGGCTCGTCGGCGGAGATCGTCTCGGCGACGGCGGTCGTCGCCTCGGCGGCGAGCGCCGCACCTTGCGCCTCCTGGCTCTCGGCGAGGCCCTCCGGCGCGGCCGAGCCGAAATTCGGCAGGATGGGCTTGCGGGTGCGCACGCGGTAGGCGCAGCGCATGGCGATCTCGACGCTGGCCTGGAGCGCGTCCGGCAGGTCGCGGAACAGCTCCGCCATCTCCGCCCGCGTCTTGAAAGCGTGGCGCGGGGTCAGCTTGCGGCGGCGGTCGTCGGAGACGACGCGGCCCTCCGCGATCGCCAGCAGCGCGTCGTGCGCGTCGTAGTCGCCGGGCTTGCCGAAGAAGGGCTCGTTCGTCGCGACGAGGGAGAGACCCTGCGCCTCGGCGAGGTCGATCAGGCCGTCCTCGATCCGGCGCTCATCGTCGAGCCCGTGCCGCTGGATCTCGACATAGAGCCTGTCCTCGCCGAAGGCCGATGCCAGCCGGGCGAGCCGCGCCTGCGCGAGGTCGCGCCGCCCCGCCCTCAGCGCCGTGTCGAGGGGGCCGGTCAGGCCGCCGGTGAGCGCGATGAGGCCGCGCCCCGATTCCATGAGCGCCTCGGCCGCCACCCGCGGCGCCTCGCCGAGAGGCGTGTCGAAATAGGCCCGGCTGCCGAGGCGCAGCAGGTTGCCGTAGCCCTCCTCGTCCTGCGCGAGCAGCACGATCGGAGCGGCGGGGACACCGCCGCGCCCCATCGGGTCGGCCGCCTCGAAGGTCACGGCGAGCTGGATTCCGGCGATCGGCTGGATGCCGGAGCCCGCCGCCTTCTCCGAGAATTCGAGCGCCCCGAACAGGTTGTTGGTGTCGGTGAGCGCGAGCGCCGGCTGCCGGTCGGCGGCCGCCGCCTTCACGAGGTCGCCGACCTTCAGGGCGCCCTCGAGCAGGGAATAGGACGAGTGGACGTGGAGGTGGACGAAGCCGACCTCCTTGAGCTGACGCGCCATGACCGACCTTGCGATGGGTCGAGCAGCGTGCCGATCTGTGCCCGGGGAGTCTGTCACCGGCGGGACGCACAGGCGGCGATATCCACCGATTCCCGTCCGCACTCCGAAGCGATGTCCGGCTTCCGGTCACCTCGGGGCCAGCCCCGCGGCTTTCCTGTGAACAAGTCGGGAACCCGGGAACGAAACCAGATTCCGAGAGCGTGCCTTAAGGGACCGGCGCCAAGGCTATGCCCCAGGCCGCCACCGACGCCGTGAGGAGACCGAAGGCCATGAACTCCGCCATGCCGGTCAGGACGATCCGCTTCAACATCTCGGCTGCCTCCTGAAGAACAAAACCAGTATGTTCATGTTTTGTTCTGAAGCAAAGTGCCGAAACGGGCGTAATTGGGCGAATGGTTAAGGAGCGTTGAACGCGCGAAGGAGCTGCTCCCGCGCGGATCGAGGTTGGCGCGGGTGGGGGCTGCCGAGGGGCGTTCCAGGGGTTGATCGGAGACGGCCGTTGCGGCCCGGCTGGAGGGCGACGCAGCCCTCCCCGTGCTCGTCGCCTGTTCGAGCGGGTCTGCACTCAAGCGATCCCGTCCTCGACCTCATCCTGAGGTGAGGGGGTGGGAGGAGAGGAAATCTCCAAGCCAAGATCGGTCGATCCGACTCGAGCAGGTTCTCAGTCGAGCTGGCGGATGAGCCCATCCTGGATCGTCACCCTGCGGTCCATGCGGGCGGCGAGTTCCATGTTGTGGGTGGCGACGAGCGCCGCGAGCCCGGAGGCGCGCACCAGCGCCAGCAGAATGCCGAAGACGTGGCCCGCGGTCTGCGGATCGAGATTGCCGGTGGGCTCGTCGGCCAGCAGCAGGCGCGGCCCGTTGGCCACCGCGCGGGCGATGGCGACGCGCTGCTGCTCGCCGCCCGAAAGCTCGGCCGGGCGATGGATCAGCCGGTCCTTGAGCCCGAGGAAGGAGAGCAGCTCCGTGGCCCGCGTCCGCGCCTCCGCCTGCGGCAGGCCGCGGATGAGCTGGGGCATCACCACGTTCTCGAGCGCCGAGAATTCCGGCAGCAGGTGGTGGAACTGGTAGACGAAGCCCATCTCCTCGCGCCGGAACCGGGTGCGCTCGGCATCGCTCATCGCCGCGGTCGGATGGCCGCCGACATAGACCTCGCCGCCATCCGGCCGCTCCAGCAGGCCGGCGAGGTGCAGCAGGGTCGACTTGCCGGCGCCCGAGGGCGCGACGAGGGCGACGATCTCCCCCGGCCAGATCGCGAGGTCGGCGCCGCGCAGGATCTCCAGCGCGCCCTCGGCCTGGGCGTAGCGCCGCTCCACGCGGGCGAAGAACAGGGCCGGCACCGGTTGGGCGCCGGCGGCATCTGCGCTCATGCGGTCGTGTCCCTGAGTCTCAGCCGTAGCGCAGCGCCTGCACCGGATCGAGCCGGGCCGCGCGCCAGGAGGGATAGAGCGTCGCGACGAGCGACAGGAGGAAGGCGGTGACCACCACGACGACGACCTCGCCGGTGTTCATCTGCGCCGGGATCTCCGCGAGGAAGCGCACGGTCGGATCCCAGGCGCCGGGGAAGAGCACGCGCTGGATCGGCTTGATGTTGAGGGTGATGACCACCCCGAGCACGAGGCCGGCGAGCGTCCCGACGAGGCCGATCAGCGCCCCGTTGATCAGGAAGACGCGCATGATCGTGCCGGGCGTGGCGCCCATGGTGCGCAGGATCGCGATGTCGCTCGACTTGTCGCGCACCAGCAGGATCAGGCCGGAGACGATGTTGAGCGTCGCCACCACGACGATCAGGCTGAGGATCAGGAACATCACGTTCCGCTCGACCTCCAGCGCGCCGAAGAAGGTGCGGTTGCGCTGGCGCCAGTCGGTGAACAGGATCGGGCGCTCGGCCGCCATCTCCAGGGGCTCGCGCATGGCGGCGACCTCGTCGGGATGATCGATGTAGATCTCGATCATCGTGACGTCGCCCTCCTTGTTGAAGAAGGCCTGGGATTCGGCGAGCGGCATGAAGACGAAGGTCGAATCGAACTCCGTCATGCCGATCTCGAAGATCGCCTTGACCGCGTAGCTCTTGGTCCGCGGCGCGGTGCCGAAGGGCGTGGTCGAGCCCTTCGGCGTCGAGAGGGTGATGGTGTCGCCGGCTTGAAGCCCCAGGCTGTCGGCGAGCCGCCGGCCGATGAGGACGCCCGAGCCGTCGCCGAAATCGGCGAGCGTGCCGCCGCGGATCGACTTCGAGACCGCGGCCATGGCGTCGAGATCCTCGGCCCGGATGCCGCGCACGAGGACGCCGCTGCCGCCATAGGGCGAGGAGGCGAAGGCCTGCCCCTCGACGAGGGGGATGGCTGCGCGCACGCCGGCGACCTTCGACAGCCGGTCCGAGAGGTCGGCATAGTCGGTGAAGGTGCGGTCGATGGGCGTGGCGAAGACGTGGCCGTTGATGCCCACGATCTTCGACAGCAACTCGGAGCGGAAGCCATTCATCACCGAGAGCACGATGATGAGGGTGGCGACGCCGAGCGCGATGCCGAGCACGGAGAAGAAGGCCACCACCGAGACGCCGCCGCCGCGGCGCCGCGCCCGCAGGTAGCGGCCCGCGATGATCCATTCGAACAGGGCGAACGGCGCGGTCGCGCCCGGCCGCGGCGCGAGCGCGGCGAGCCGCCGCTTCCAGGCTGGTGTCGTCTCCGTCGCGCCGGCGCCCATCGCGGCGGCCTCAGACGCGCTTGATCCGGGCCAGCAGGTCGACCGGCGCCAGGGTCTCGCGCTCGCCGCCCGCGCGCCGCTTCAGCTCGACCTTGCCCTCGGCGAGCCCCTTGGGCCCGACCACCACCTGCCAGGGCAGGCCGATCAGGTCGGCCGTGGCGAACTTGGCGCCGGGGCGCTCGTCGCGGTCGTCGTAGAGCACGGAGACGCCCGCCGCCTCGAGCTGCGCCTGGATCTCGCCGCAGGCGGCGTCGGTGGCCGCGTCGCCGACCTTCAGGTTGATCAGGGCCACGTCGAAGGGCGCGACCGAATCCGGCCAGATGATGCCCGCCTCGTCGTGGCTCGCCTCGATGATCGCGGCGACGAGCCGGCTCGGGCCGATGCCGTAGGAGCCCATATGGACCGGGCGCTCGATGCCGTCGGGACCCGCCACCTTGGCGCCCATCGGCTCGGAATACTTGGTGCCGAAATAGAAGATGTGCCCGACCTCGATGCCGCGGGCCGCCATGCGGCTCTCCTCCGGCACCTCGGCGAAGGCGTCCGGCTCGTGCATCTCGTCGGTGGCGGCGTAGTGCGAGGTCCAGGCATCGACGAGGCCCTGGAGCCCGGCGACGTCCTCGAAATCGGTGGTGGCGGCCGGGATCTCGAAGTCGAGATAGGCCTTGTCGCAGAAGACCTCGCTCTCGCCGGTCTTGGCCAGGATGATGAACTCGTGGCTGAGGTCGCCGCCGATCGGGCCGGTATCGGCGCGCATCGGGATCGCCTTGAGGCCGAGCCCCGCGAAGGTGCGCAGATAGGCCACGAACATGCGGTTATAGGCGTGGCGGGCGCCGGCCTGGTCGAGATCGAAGGAATAGGCGTCCTTCATCAGGAACTCGCGCGAGCGCATGGTGCCGAAGCGCGGCCGCACCTCGTCGCGGAACTTCCAGGAGATCTGGTAGAGGTTCTTGGGCAGGTCCTTGTAGGAGCGCACGCTCGCGCGGAAGATCTCGGTGATGACCTCCTCGGCGGTCGGGCCGTAGAGCATCTCGCGCTCGTGCCGGTCCTTGAGGCGCAGCATCTCCTTGCCATAGGCCTCGTAGCGGCCGGATTCGCGCCAGAGCTCGGCCGATTGCACGGTCGGCATCAGCAGCTCGACGGCGCCGGCCCGGTCCTGCTCCTCGCGGATCACCGCGCAGACCCTGTTCAGCACGCGCAGGCCCAGCGGCAGCCAGGCATAGATGCCCGCCGCCTCCTGGCGGACGAGGCCCGCCCGCAGCATCAGGCGGTGAGAGACGATCTCCGCCTCCTTCGGCGTCTCGCGCAGGGTGGGGAGGAAGTAGCGGGAGAGACGCATGGCGGTCCGACGACGATCCGGGTGCAGCTGAGCAGGGGGCGTAGGCCCGATGCCGAGGGCACACAACACATTGCCCCGGGAAAACACAAGCGTCGCCCGGGCTTGCTTGCCGTCGCAGGGTCGTTTCCGCGCCCCCTGAGGTCGCGCCGACACCCAGGGACCGCAATGGCAGTTGGGGACGCTCCTTCGACGGCAAAAAAGAGCAAATTTCTGCCACGAGGGTCGTGACAGCACGAACTGTTGTTCCTATAAGCGTCCTCGCGATGTTTGCGACGCCCGGTTGAGGTGGCGCAGGGTCCGAGTCTCGGGAGGAAAATGCGACCGCCGCGCAGCCAATGCGCAGGTTCTCAAAGGTCCAGCCATCGACGAACGTTTCTCAAAGCAAGGCCTCGGGCCTTGCTTTTTTGTTTTCGGACCCTGTTCGCAGCGGCCGCCTGCGCTCGCTACAGGCCGGCGAGCGGAAAGATCGCCAGCGCGGCGAGGAAGACGACCCCGGCGAACAGGGTGGTCCACACGGCCTTCTCCCGCAGGCGCGGGGCGGCCGGCGCGCCGGGATCCTGGCCCGGTACGATGTGCTCGGGCCGCATCTCGGGCTGGTTGCGGATCGGCAGGATCGCGAAGAGCAGCGTCCACCAGACCACGAAATAGAGGGCGGCGGCCCCGAACACGGTGAGCTTGAACAGGGCCACGGCCGCCGCCACGAAGGCGGCGACCAGCACCACGACCAGCGCGAGGGTGCGCCAGGTCGAGTGCGCCACGGCTGCCAGGAACCCGCTCACCGGCTCAGACCTGCTCCAGCTCGACCAGCGTGCCGAGGAAGTCCTTCGGGTGCAGGAACAGCACCGGCTTGCCGTGCGCGCCGATCTTCGGCTCGCCGGTGCCGAGCACGCGGGCGCCCTGCGCCTTCAGCTTGTCGCGGGCGGCGAGGATGTCGTCCACCTCGTAGCAGACGTGGTGGATGCCCCCGCCCGGGTTGCGCTCGACGAAGGCCTCGATCGGCGAGCCCTCGCCGAGCGGCGACATCAGCTCGATCTTGCTGTTGGGAAGCTCCACGAACACCACCGTCACGCCGTGCTCGGGCTGCGGCAGCGGCGGCTTCACGGTAGCGCCGAGCGTATCGCGATAGGTGGCGACCGCCGCGTCGAGGTCGCGCACGGCGATGGCCACATGGTTCAGGCGCCCGATCATTGTCCCACTCCCCGTTTGTCGCGGCGGCGTCGCTGGCGCCGCTCGCCCTGTTCTATGCCTATACCGTTCGGCCCGAAGACGCGCGTGCGGCGGGAGCTCTCTCTAGCGGAGAGCGGCCGCACGCCCCAGCGGACTTTCGTCGTCGGGCCGTTCCGTTGGAGCTGCTCCCGATCGCGTTGCAATCGGGAGCAGCTCCAAGCCCTTGTTTCGACGCGCCCTATTCGCCGAACCGGCATCCAGTTCGGCTTAAGAGCGCTCTAGACCTCGACAACCTGAACGTGGCAGGCCGGCTTCTTGCCCCAGGCCTCGTTGAGGGCCGTGCGGATCGCCCGGTCGACCGCCTTCTCGACGCCCTCCGAATCCTTCAGCTTGCCTCGCGAGAGGCCGCCGAGGGTGTCGGTGACGGCATCGACCACCACGTCGATCAGCGCCTGCCCGCTGCGGCCGCGGTTCGGCAGGCCGATGATGTCCACCGCCGGCTCTCCGAGCACGACGCCGTCCTCGTCGATGGCGAGCGCCACCGAGACGAGGCCCGCCTGGGCGAGCTTGCGCCGCTCGGGGATCGCGCGGTCCTTGTCGTCGACGAGGACGTTGCCGTCCTTGAACAGGCGGCCGGCCTTGACGTGCTCCACCACGTCCGGCTTGCCGGGCGCGAGCCGGATCAGGGTTCCGTTGCGCGCCTTGACGACGTTGCCGACGCCCTGCGCCCGCGCGAAGCGGGCATGCTCGTCGAGGTGCAGCGCCTCGCCGTGGACGGGAATCGCTGTCTGCGGCCGCGTCCAGGCATACATCTGCACCATCTCGTCCCGGCGCGGATGGCCGGACACGTGGACGAGCTCGGTCCGGTCGGTGATGACCTCGACGCCCTGCTCGATCAGGTCGTTGATGATCGCGCCGACGTCGCGCTCGTTGCCGGGAATGGCGCGCGAGGAGAAGATCACCCGGTCGCCGCCCGCGAGCTGGATGTCGGGATGGTCGCGGCGCGACACGCGGGCGAGCGCCGCGCGCGGCTCGCCCTGCGAGCCCGTGAGCAGGGCCACGACGCGCTCGCGGGGGAGGTTCTTCCAGGAATCGGAGCGGCGGAAGTCCGGCAGGCCGTCGAGATAGCCGCATTCCCGGGCGACGTCGATGACGCGGTCCATGGCGCGGCCGACGGCGACCACCTCGCGCCCGCAGGCCTGCGCCGCCTCCGCCACCGCCCGGATGCGGGCGACGTTCGAGGCGAAGGTCGTCACCGCCACGCGGTGCGGCGCCTCGGCCACGAGCTTGCGGAGCGTCTGCGAGACCTCGGCCTCGGAGGGCGAGAAGCCCTCGCGCACCACGTTGGTGGAATCGCAGACGATGGCCAGCACACCCTCGTCGCCCAGCGCCTGGAAGGCCGCGGCCTCGGTGACGTTGCCGGCCACCGGGTTCGGGTCGATCTTCCAGTCGCCGGTATGGAGGACGAGGCCGGCCTTGGTCCGGATCGCCACCGCGTTCGATTCGGGGATCGAGTGCGAGACGGGCACGAAGTCGAGCTCGAACGGCCCCACCGTCACGCGCTTGCCGGGCTTCACCTCGCGCAGCTCGACCTTCGGCGCGCCGGGCTCGCCGAGGCGGCGGGCCTCCAGCAGGTTCTTGGCGAAGCGCGTGGCGTAGACCGGAACCTTGAGGCGCGGCCACAGCTCGCTGATCGCGCCGATATGGTCCTCATGCGCGTGGGTGATGAAGATCCCGAGCAGATCCTTGCGCCGCTCCTCGATGAAGGAGAGGTCCGGGAACATCAGGTCGACGCCCGGCATCGCCTCCTCACCGGCGAAGCCCATGCCGCAATCGATCATGATCCACTTGCGGCCCTTCTCCGGCCCGAAGCCGTAGAGCGCCGCGTTCATGCCGATCTCGCCCACCCCGCCCAGCGGCAGGAAGACGAGCTCGTCCTGTCCAGTCGTCATCGTCCGTCGTCCAATCTCACGCCGCCGTCGCGGCCGTTCCGAAATGCACCTCGCCCGCCGTCACGGTATGTCGCGTGCCGTCCGGGGCGAGGATCACGAGCCGCCCCCCCTCGTCGATCTCCTCGAAGCGCCCCCGCAAGGTCGCCGTACCGGTCTCGACCGCGATCGGGCCGCCGAGGCCCGCCGCCCGCGCGAGCCACCGCCCGCGAATTCCCGCGAAGCCGCGCCCCCCGTCCCAGGCCCGCGCCGCGGCGGCGAGCCGGTCGCTCAGGTGCTGCAGCACCGTCTCCGCATCCGCCGCGAACCCGGCCCCCGACAGGGCGGCGGCCCGATCCGCCACGCCCTCGGGAACGCCGGCCACGTTCACGCCGAAGCCGATCACCACCGCGCGCCGGCCGCCGGGCAGCGTCTCCGCCTCCAGCAGGATCCCGGCCAACTTGGCCGATCCGAGCAGCACGTCGTTCGGCCATTTCAGCCGGAACGGCCGTGCCGCCTCCGAGTCGTCCCCGCCCGGCCCGGTGCCGCAGGCTTCCTCGAGCGCCTCGGCGAGCGCCACGCCCGCGACGAAGCCCAGGGTCGCCAGCCGCTCGGGCTCGATCCCGGCCGCGGGCCAAAGCACGCTCGCCGCGAGGTTGCCCGGGACCGAGTCCCAGACATTGCCGCGGCGCCCGCGACCGGCCTCCTGGCGCCGCGCCGCGATCCAGAGCGGGCCGACCTCGCCCGCCCGCGCGAGCGCCATCGCCTCCCCGTTCGTCGACCCGAGCCGGTCGTGAACGTGGAGGCGATGGCCCAGATCCCTGGCGGTGGCGCCGAGGCGATAGCCCGTCGAAGCGTCGGCCAAGGCTCTCAGAACAGCGACTTGGCGGCCGCTCCCGCAGCGCCGACGAGGGGCGCCGGCAACAGCCAGAACAGGATCACCACGATGCTCGACAGGGTGAGCACCACGAGTGAGCCGATCGGCATCGCCTCGTAGGGCGCCTTCGGCTCGTCGAAATACATGATCCGCACGACGCGCAGGTAATAGTAGGCGCCCACCACGCTGGTCACGACACCGATCACCGCCAGCACCACGAGGCCCGCCTTGATCGCCGCGGCGAAGACGTAGAACTTCGCGAAGAAGCCGGCCAGCGGCGGGATGCCGGCGAGCGAGAACATCATCATCGCCAGGCAGAACGCCATCCAGGGATGGGTGCGCGAGAGGCCCGACAGGTCCTCGATCGTCTCGAACATCTCGTTGCGGCGGCGCATCGAGAGGATGATCGCGAAGGCGCCGAGCGTCATCGCGAGGTAGATGATCATGTAGATCACCACGCCGCGGATGCCCTCCTCGGAGCCGGAGGCGAGGCCGATCAGCGCGTAGCCGATATTGCCGATCGAGGAATAGGCCATCAGGCGCTTGATGTTGCGCTGCCCGATCGCCGCGAAGGAGCCGAGCGCCATCGAGGCGATAGAGATGAAGACGATGATCTGCTGCCAGATCGCGGTCACGTCCGGCAGGGCGCCGATGAAGACGCGCACCGTCATCGCCACCGCGGCCATCTTCGGGGCCGAGGCGAAGAAGGCGGTCACCGGGGTCGGCGAGCCCTCGTAGACGTCGGGCGTCCACATGTGGAACGGCACCGCCGACATCTTGAAGGCGACGCCCGCGGCCACGAACACGATGCCGAGCACGATGCCGAAGCCGGCATTCTCGTTCAGCACCGAGACGATGCCGGGGAAGGAGACGGTGCCGGTGAAGCCGTAGATCAGCGAGGAGCCGTAGAGCAGCATGCCGGAGGAGAGCGCGCCGAGCACGAAGTACTTCAGCCCGGCCTCGGTCGACTTCAGGTCGTCGCGATGGAACGAGGCGATGACGTAGGCGGCGAGCGATTGCAGCTCGAGGCCGAGATAGAGCGCGATCAGGTCGTTGGCCGAGACCATGACCATCATGCCGATCGTGGAGAGCACGATCAGGATCGGGTACTCGAACCGGTCGATCCGCTCGCGCTGGAAGTAGTCGCGCGAGAGCAGGATCGCGGCAGCCGAGCCGAGCAGGACCAGCGCCTTCATCACCTTGGCGAAGCTGTCCTGGATGAAGGCGCCGGACAGGGTCGTCACCTTGATGCCGGGCGCCTGCGAGACCACCACGAAGAGGGCCAGCAGCAGGAGGATGAGGGCGCCGACATTGACGCCCTCGACGGAGCGCTCGCCGCGGAAGGCGCCGTAGAGGATCAGCACCATCACCCCGACGCTCAGGATGATCTCGGGGATGAGCGGCGCCAGGGTGGGCAGGACGGAGTGCACGGTCGGCATCGGTGACCTCAGCGCGCGAGCGGCAGCGCGGCGGCCGCGGTCTGCGTGTTCGAGAGGGCGGTGCGGATGCCGGCCATGAGTTGCTCCGTCGACGGCGCGAACACGTCGAGGATCGGGGCCGGGTGCACGCCGTAATAGATCGTCAGGGCGACGAGGGGGGCGAGGATGATCTTCTCGCGGGTGTCGAGATCGAGGATGCCCTGGAGGCTCGGCTTCTCCAGCTTCCCGTAGATCACCCGCGCGTAGAGCCACAGCGCGTAGCCCGCCGAGAGGATGATGCCGAAGACCGAGAAGAAGGCGACCGTCGGGTTGGCCTTGAAGGCGCCCATCATGGCCAGGAACTCGCCGACGAAGCCGGAGGTGCCGGGCAGGCCGACATTGGCCATGGTGAAGACCATCATCGCCGCCGCGTAGAGCGGCATCCGCTTCACGAGGCCGCCATAGGCCGCGATCTCGCGGGTGTGCATACGGTCGTAGACCACGCCGACGCAGAGGAAGAGCGCGCCCGACACGATGCCGTGCGAGATCATCAGGAACAGCGCGCCCTGGATGCCCTGCTCGTTCAGCGTGAACAGGCCGAGCGTCACGAAGCCCATATGCGCCACGGAGGAGTAGGCGATCAGCTTCTTGATGTCGGTCTGCATCATCGCGGTGAGCGAGGTGAAGATGATCGCGATGATCGACAGGGCGAAAACGAGCGGCGCGAACTCGTGGCTCGCATCCGGCAGCATCGGCAGCGAGATCCGGATGAAGCCGTAGCCGCCCATCTTGAGGAGGATGCCCGCCAGGATCACCGAGCCCGCCGTCGGTGCCTCGACGTGGGCGTCGGGGAGCCAGGTATGGACCGGCCACATCGGCATCTTCACCGCGAAGGAGGCGAAGAAGGCGAGCCACAGCCAGGTCTGCATATGCGCCGGGAAGCGGGTCTGCAGCAGGGTCGGGATATCGGTCGTGCCGGCGTACCAGTACATCGCCATGATGGCGAGCAGCATCAGCACCGAGCCGAGCAGGGTGTAGAGGAAGAACTTGAAGCTCGCGTAGATGCGCCGCTTGCCGCCCCAGATGCCGATGATGAGGAACATCGGGATCAGGCCGGCCTCGAAGAATAGGTAGAACAGCACCAGGTCGAGGGCGCAGAACACGCCGATCATCGTCGTCTCGAGGACGAGGAAGGCGACGAAGTACTCCTTCACCCGGGTGTCGATCGAGTGCCACGACGCGCCGATGCAGAAGGGCATCAGGAAGGTCGTCAGCAGCATCAGCGGCATCGAGAAGCCGTCGAGGCCGAGCTTGAACCGGATCGTCTCGGTGATCCAGGCATGGCTCTCGACGAGCTGGAAGCTCGGCGAGGACGGGTCGAAGCGGTTCCAGGCGACCAGCGAGAGCAGGAAGGTGACGATCGTCGTCGCGAGCGCAGCCCAGCGGGCGTTGCGCTTCACGCTCTCCTCGTCACCGCGCAGGGTGAGGATGAAGGCCGCGCCGCAGAGCGGGACGATGAGGAGGCCGGAGAGGATCCCGAGGCCGAACATCAGTGGGCACCTTTGGGCAGGCCGGTCATCAGGTACCAGCTGATCAGGCCGGCGACGCCGATGAGCATCACGAAGGCGTAGTGGTAGACGTAGCCGGTCTGGAGGCGGACCACGCCGCGGGTCACGTCCACGACGCGGGCAGCGATGCCGTCAGGCCCGGCGCCGTCGATGGCGCGGCCATCGACCTGCTTCCAGAGGAAGATGCCGAAATCCTTGGCCGGGCGGACGAAGATCCGGTCGTAGATCTCGTCGAAGTACCACTTGTTGAGCAGGAACCGGTACAGGACCGGCTGCTGCTCGGCCAGGGCGTGGGGCAGGCCCGGCCGGCGGATATACATCCAGAAGGCGACGAGGAAGCCGAGAACCAGCATCACGAACGGCGACAGCGAGACCCAGCGCGGCGCGTTGTGGATCTCGTGCATGATGTGGTTGTCGGGCCCATGCGCCAGGGCGTGGCCCCAGAAGGCGTCCATGCCGTCGCCGATGAACTTGTTCTTGAAGACGAGGCCCGCGAAGAGCGCGCCGACCGCGAGCACGGCGAGCGGGATCGTCATCACGAGCGGGCTCTCGTGCGGCGCGTGCGGACCGTGGTCGTGATGCTCGATGGCGCTGTGCGAGGCGGGCTCGACATCATGGCCGTGATCGTTGTGGGCGACGCCCTCGTGATGGCCGGGCGCGCCGTCCGCCTGGTGCGCGGTCGCGGCATGCGCCACCGCCGGGGCGTGGTGGTCGTCATGACCATGCGCATCGTGCCCATGCGCGCCGTGGCCGGCCCAGCGGGCCGGGCCCTCGAAGGTCATGAAGAACAGGCGCCAGGAGTAGAACGAGGTGAAGAAGGCGGCGATCACGGTGGCGAAGAAGGCGAGCGTGTGCCCGGGCCGGGTCGACATGTAGGCCGCCTCGATGATGGCGTCCTTCGAGTAGTAGCCGGCCGTGAAGGGGAAGCCGATCAGCGCGAGCGTGCCGATCGCCATCATCGCCGTGGTGAAGGGGATGTAGGGACGCAGCGCGCCCATGTTCCGCATGTCCTGCTCATGGTGCATCGCGTGGATGACCGAGCCGGCGCCGAGGAACAGCAGCGCCTTGAAGAAGGCGTGCGTGAAGAGGTGGAAGATGCCCGCCGAGTAGGCGCCGACGCCGAGCGCCACGAACATGTAGCCGAGCTGCGAGCAGGTCGAGTAGGCGATGACGCGCTTGATGTCGTTCTGCACGAGGCCGACGGTCGCCGCGAAGAAGGCGGTGATGCCGCCGATCACGGTGACCACGATCAGCGCGTTCGGAGCGAGTTCGAAGAGCGGCGACAGGCGCGCGACCATGAACACGCCGGCGGTGACCATGGTGGCGGCGTGGATGAGCGCCGAGACCGGGGTCGGGCCCTCCATCGCGTCCGGCAGCCAGGTGTGCAGCAGGAACTGCGCCGACTTGCCCATCGCGCCCATGAACAGGAGCAGGCAGGCGAGCGTGAGCGCGTGCCAGTCGTAGCCGAGGAAGTGGAAGGTCGCGTCCTTGAACTCGTTCACGCGCGGGAAGATGCCGTCGAAGGCGACCGAGCCGAACAGCACGAAGACGAGGAAGATGCCGAGCGAGAAGCCGAAATCGCCGACGCGGTTGACGATGAAGGCCTTCATCGCGGCGGCGTTGGCCGAGGGCTTCTCGTACCAGAAGCCGATCAGGAGGTAGGAGGCGAGGCCGACGCCCTCCCAGCCGAAGAACATCTGCACGAGGTTGTCGGCCGTCACCAGCATCAGCATGGCGAAGGTGAACAGCGACAGGTAGGCGAAGAAGCGCGGCCGGTGCGGATCCTCCTCCATGTAGCCGATGGAGTAGAGGTGCACGAGGGTCGAGACCGAGGTGACGACGACGAGCATCACCCGGGTGAGCGTGTCGATCCGGAAGGCCCAGTCGACGGTCAGGCCGCCGGCCGTGAACCAGGTCGCGACCTGCACGCGGGTCGCGTGCTCGCCATCGATGAACACGCCCCAGGCGATCAGCGCGGCGAAGGCGAGGCACGCCGTGGTGACGTACTCGCTCGCCCGCGCGCCGATGAAGCGCCCGAACAGGCCGGCGATCAGGGCGCCGATGAGCGGGAAGAAGACGATCGCGTGATACATCGTTCTCTTGCAGTCCGGCCTCGGAGGCGGCGACGCCGCACCCCGCGTTTCGTGGAAAAGGGCGAAGCGCGTCGAGCCGCCTCTAGCCCTTCATCATGCTCACGTCCTCGACCGCGATGGAGCCGCGGTTGCGGAAGAAGACGACCAGGATGGCGAGCCCGATCGCGGCCTCGGCGGCGGCGACCGTGAGGACGAACAGGGCGAAGACCTGCCCCGTGATGTCGTTGAGATGCGTGGAGAACGCCACGAGATTGATGTTCACCGCGAGCAGGATCAGCTCCACGGACATCAGGATCACGATGACGTTCTTGCGGTTGATGAAGATCCCCAGCACGCCGAGCGTGAACAGGATTGCGGCGACGGTCAGGTAGTGGCTCAGGCCGATCATGTGCGTTGCCCTTTCGGCCGTTCAGACCTCGACGCCCTGGCGCGAGGGGACCTTGAGGGTCTCCACCGCCGTGGCCTGCGTGCGGGCGTTCTGCACCGCGATGTCCTGGCGCTTGACGCCGGGGCGGTCGCGCAGGGTCAGCACGATGGCGCCGATCATCGCCACCAGCAGGATCAGGCCGGCGAGCTGGAAGAAGTAGACGTATTCCGTGTAGAGCACCCGGCCGAGCGCGGCCGTGTTGGTCATGTTCTCGCCCGCGGCCACGTTGCCGAGCGGCGCCTGCACCAGGCCCGGATCGATGGTCCAGGAGCCGACCACGAGCAGGATCTCGATCAGGAACACGACCCCGATCAGGCCGCCCACCGGCAGGTAGCGCTGGAAGCCGTCGCGCAGCTCGGCGAAATCCACGTCGAGCATCATCACGACGAAGAGGAACAGCACCGCGACCGCGCCGACATAAACGACGATCAGGATCATCGCGAGGAACTCGGCGCCCATCAGCACGAACAGGCCGGCCGCGTTCACGAAGGCGAGGATCAGGAACAGGACGGAGGTGACCGGATTGCGGGAGGCGATCACCATGAAGCCCGAGGCGATGGCGACGCCCGCGAACAGGTAGAAGAAGGCGGCTGCTGCGGTCATGCGCGTGTCGGGTCGGCCGCTCGCGCGGCCCCTTCTGCCTCGTGGGACGAACGGCCAGCGCGGGCTGGCCGTCCTATAGAACCGGGTCCCGCGCCGCACAAGGTTGGGAAGCCTCGGCGCGGGGGACGCGTGGCCGCCTCAGCGGTAGGGCGCGTCCATCGCGATGTTGCGGGCGATCTCGCGCTCCCAGCGGTCGCCGTTCAGAAGGAGCTTCTGCTTGTCGTAGAGCAGCTCCTCGCGGGTCTCGACGGAGAACTCGAAGTTCGGTCCCTCGACGATGGCGTCCACCGGGCAGGCCTCCTGGCACATGCCGCAATAGATGCATTTCACCATGTCGATGTCGTAACGGGTCGTGCGCCGCGTGCCGTCGTTGCGGCGCGGGCCCGCCTCGATGGTGATGGCCTGGGCCGGGCAGATCGCCTCGCAGAGCTTGCAGGCGATGCAGCGCTCCTCGCCGTTGGGATAACGGCGCAGGGCGTGCTCGCCGCGGAAGCGCGGCCCGCGGTGACCCATCTCGAAGGGATAGTTGATCGTAGCCTTCGGCTTGAAGAAGTATTTCATGGCGAGGACGAACCCCGACACGAACTCCTTGAGCAGCAGGCTCCGGGCGACCTGATCGAGCTTCATGCCCGAATCTCCGATTGTGCTGGCATCACGCCCCCGGCGCGAGGCCGGTGAGCTTGAGGACGAAGGCCACGACGATCACCGAGATCAGCGACAGGGGCAGGAACACCTTCCAGCCGAGCCGCATGAGCTGGTCGTAGCGGTAGCGCGGAACCATGGCCTTCACCATGGCGATCATGAAGAACAGGAAGCTCGCCTTCAGCGCGAACCAGATCACGCCGGGCACCCAGGTGAAGGGCGCGAAGGGAATCGGCGAGAGCCAGCCGCCGAGGAAGAGCACCGTGCCGAGCGCACACATGGTCATGATGGCCACGTACTCGCCGAGCATGAAGAGCAGGTACGGCGTCGAGGAATACTCGACCATGTAGCCAGCCACGAGCTCCGATTCGGCCTCCGGCAGGTCGAAGGGCGGGCGGTTCGTCTCGGCGAGCGCCGAGATGAAGAACACCACGAACATCGGGAACAGCCACAGCCAGTACCAGCCGAAGATGCCGAGCGCGGTGTCCTGCGCGGTGACGATGCGCGAGAGGTTGAGCGAGCCCGCGCAGAGCAGCACGCAGATGATCACGAAGCCGAGCGAGACCTCGTAGGAGATCATCTGCGCGGCCGAGCGCAGGGCGCCGAGGAAGGCGTATTTCGAGTTCGAGGCCCAGCCGCCCATGATGACGCCGTACACGCCGAGCGACGAGATGGCGAAGATGTAGGTGATGCCGACATTGATGTCGGCGATCGCCCAGCCCTCCGCCAGCGGGATCACCGCCCAGGAGGCGAGCGCCAGCGTCGCGAAGACGAGCGGCGCCAGCAGGTAGATGCCCTTGTTGGCGCCGGCCGGGATGACCGGCTCCTTGATCACGAACTTGATCAGGTCGGCGAAGGACTGGAACAGGCCGAAGGGCCCGACCACGTTCGGGCCGCGGCGCAGCTGCACCGCCGCCCAGATCTTGCGGTCGGCGAGCAGCGCGTAGGCGATGAAGACGAGGAGCAGCGCGAGGAGCACGAAGCTCTTCAGCGCGATCAGGAGCACGGTCCCGATGACGTCCCAGGTGGTCATAGGGCCTCCTACTCGGCCGCCTCGAGCGCGCGCCCGCGGGCGAGGCTCGAGCATTCGGCGAGCACCCGCGACGCGCGGGCGATGGGGTTGGTGAGATAGAAGTCGCGCACCGGCGAGGCGAAGGCGCTGCGGGCGCCCTCCCCGCTCCGGCCGGCCAGCCCCTCGACGGCGCCGGCGACGTCGGTCTCCGCGACCGTGCCGAGGGCGGCGAAGTGCGGGTGTTCCGCGTAGAGGGCGCGGCGCAGGGCGGTCAGCGAATCGTAGGGCAGCTTGTGGCCGAGCACGTCGGACAGGGCGCGCAGGATCGCCCAATCCTCGCGGGCATCTCCCGGCGGGAAGCCGGCGCGGTTCGTCATCTGCACGCGCCCTTCCGTGTTCACGTAGGTCGCGTTCTTTTCGGTATAGGCGGCGCCCGGCAGGATCACGTCGGCGCGCTGCGCGCCGCGGTCGCCATGGGTGCCCTGGTAGACGACGAAGGCGCCCGGCGCGATCTCGCACTCGTCCGCGCCGAGATTGAACAGCACTTCAACGCCGCCGCCGACGATCCCCGCGAAGTCGAGCCCGCCCTCACCCGGCACGAAGCCGAGATCGAGCGCGCCGACGCGGGCCGCGGCGTGGTGGAGGATGCCGAAGCCGTTCCAAGCGGGCGTCACCGCGCCGACCTCGCGGGCAAGGCTCGCCGCCGCCGCCAGCACGCCGGGCTGGTTGGCAGCCGCCTCGCCGACCACGATCAGCGGGTGCTGCGCCGCCTTCAGCGCGTCGAGGAAGCTGTGCTCTCCGCGAGCCAGGGCCGCGAGCGAATCCGGCCCGGCGCCGATCTGGACATGGGGGTAGGTCAGGTCCGCCGGCTCGCCGATCAGGCCGACCGCAAGCGGCGCCATGCGCCAGCGCTTGCGGATGCGGACGTTGAGGAGCGAGGCCTCCAGGCGCGGATTGGTGCCGACGAGCAGGATCGCGTCGGCCTGCTCGATGCCGGGAATGGTCGGGTTGAAGGTGTAGGCCCCGCGGCCGAGCGCGGGATCGAGGCCGGGGCCGGCCTGCCGGCAATCGAGATTCGCCACACCGAGCGCCGTCATCAGCTGCTTGAGGGCGAAGGCCTCCTCGACCGCGGCGAGATCGCCGACGACGGCGCCCACGCGCTTCGGATCCGCCCCCTTCAGCCTGGCCGCGATGGCCCGGAAGGCCTCGCCCCACGAGGCCGGGCGCAGGCGGCCGTTCTCACGCAGGAAGGGCCGGTCGAGGCGCTGCACGCGCAGGCCGTCCACCGCGTGGCGGGTCTTGTCGGAGATCCACTCCTCGTTGATGTCCTCGTTGACGCGCGGCTCGATCTGCATGACCTCGCGCCCGCGGGCATCGACGCGGATCGCCGAGCCCACCGCATCCATCACGTCGATCGATTCGGTCTTGGACAGTTCCCAGGGCCGGACGTTGTAGCTCTGCGGCTTGTGCACGAGCGCGCCCACCGGGCAGAGGTCGGCGACGTTGCCCTGAAGCTCCGAGCCCATCGCCTGTTCGAGATAGCTCGTGATCTCCATGTCCTCGCCGCGGCCGATCGCGCCGAGATCCGGCACGCCGGCCACCTCCGCCAGGAAGCGTACGCAGCGGGTGCAGTGGATGCAGCGGTTCATCGCCGTCCGCACCAGCGGGCCGATATACTTCTCCTCGACCGCGCGCTTGTTCTCCTTGTAGCGCGTCGAATCGACCCCGTAGGCCATTGCCTGGTCCTGCAGGTCGCAATGGCCACCCTGGTCGCAGATCGGGCAATCGAGCGGGTGGTTGATGAGGAGGAACTCCATCACCCCCTCGCGCGCCTTCTTCGTACCGCCCGAGCGCGTCAGCACCTCCGGCGGCTCGCCGTTGGGACCCGGCCGGCAATCCTTCACCGAGTAGGCGCAGGAGGCGACGGGCTTGGGCGCGCCCTTCAGCTCGACCAGGCACATGCGGCAATTGCCGGCGATCGACAGCCGCTCGTGGAAGCAGAAGCGCGGGATCTCCGCGCCCGCGACCTCGCAGGCCTGGAGCAGCGTGTACTCGGCCGGGACGTCAACCTCGATGCCGTCGACGAGAATTTTCGTCATCTGTCTTTCTCGGGCTCGGACTGCGCGGGCGCGGAGCGGATCACTCCGCGGCCATCGGCACGGGGTCCGTGTGCGGGTTGGCGGTGTAGCGGTCGATGCGCTTCTCGATCTCGGGCCGGAAGTGCCGGATCAGGCCCTGGACCGGCCAGGCGGCGGCGTCGCCGAGCGCGCAGATGGTGTGGCCCTCGATCTGCTTCGTGACCTCGAACAGCATGTCGATCTCGCGCTTCTGCGCGCGGCCATGGGCCATGCGGGTGAGCACGCGCCACATCCAGCCGGTGCCCTCGCGGCAGGGCGTGCACTGGCCGCAGGATTCGTGCTTGTAGAAGTACGAGATCCGCGTGATCGCCTCGACGATGTCGGTGGACTTGTCGAGCACGATCACCGCCGCGGTGCCGAGGCCGGAGCCGAGGCCGCGGAGCGTGTCGAAATCCATCTTGGCGTCGATGATCTGGTCGGCCGGCACCAGCGGCACCGAGGAGCCGCCGGGGATCGAGCAGAGCAGGTTGTCCCAGCCGCCGCGCATGCCGCCGCAATGCTTGTCGACCAGCTCGCGGAAGGTGATCCCGAGCTCTTCCTCGACGTTGCAGGGCTTGTTGACGTGGCCGGAGACGCAGAACAGCTTCGTGCCGGTGTTGTTCTTGCCGCCGAGCCCCGCGAACCAGGCGCCGCCGCGGCGCAGGATGGTGCCGGCCACCGCGATCGACTCGACGTTGTTCACCGTCGTTGGGCAGCCGTAGAGGCCCATATTGGCCGGGAACGGGGGCTTGAGCCGGGGCATGCCCTTCTTGCCCTCGAGGCTCTCCAGCAGCGCCGTCTCCTCGCCGCAGATATAGGCGCCCGCGCCGTGGTGGACGTAGATGTCGAACGGATAGCCGTGGACGTTGTCCTGGCCGACGAGCCGCGCCTCGTAGGCCTCATCGACGGCCTTCTGCAGGGCGTGCTTCTCGGCGACGTACTCGCCGCGAATGTAGACGTAGCAGGCATGCGCCCCCATCGCGAAGGAGGCGAGCATGCAGCCCTCGATCAGGAGATGCGGATCGTGCCGCATGATCTCCCGGTCCTTGCAGGTGCCGGGCTCCGATTCGTCGGCGTTGACCACGAGATAGTGCGGGCGCCCATCCGTCTTCTTCGGCATGAACGACCATTTGAGGCCGGTGGGGAAGCCCGCGCCGCCGCGGCCGCGCAGGCCCGAGGCCTTCATCTCCTCGATGATCCAGTCGCGGCCCATCTCCAGGAGGAACTTGGTCCCGTCCCAGGCGCCGCGCTTCTTCGCGGCTTCGAGGCCCGGCGAATGCAGGCCGTAAAGGTTGGTAAAGATGCGATCCTGATCGGAGAGCATGTCAGATCCTCACTGCCCCGACGGAGCCAGGGCCTTCGCCTGGCCGACCCAATCTTCGCGGTCGATCCGGCCGGGGAACGCGAGATAGGTGCCGACCCAGGCGATCTCCGCTGGGCTCCAGGCGGCGATCTGGTCGAAATGGTAGATGCCGAGCTCGTTGAGCTTGGTGCTGTTGCCGGGACCGATTCCCTTGATCCGGGTCAGGTCGTCGGGCGTGCCGGCGCGGGCGGCGTCGAGCGCCTTCGGGCGGGTGCCGACCGCATCGGCCTTCTGCTCGGGGCTCGCATCCTTCGGCAGGGTCGCGAGCGTTTCGGAGACGCGGGCCTCCTCGGCCTCGGCCGCCTTCTCGGCGTCGCTCGCGCCTGACGTAGCGGGGGGCGGCGGCGGCACGTCGCGCGGCAGGCCGGACTGCGCGCCGGCCTCGGCGGCCGCCGGCTCCAGATCCTTGATCGCCTTGGGGGCAGCCTCGCCCCGGGTCGCGTCGGCGCGGTCACTGGCCTTCACCGGCTCCTGGCCGGCAGCCGCGCGCTGGGCCGGCGCGTCGGTCGGCGCCCGCTCCGTGGTGCGGCCGGAATCGGGATGCGCCGGCTTCGGATCGGTCGCCGCGCGCTGCTCGGAGGATTTGGCCTCGTCACCACCGCCCTGGGAGGCCTCGGTCTGCTCGAAGCGCTTGCGCCACGCGCCGATGCGGGAGCCGTCGAAGAGGGTCGGGTCGGTGAGCGTGTCCGCGCCGCCGAGCGGCTCGGAGGCGCTGCGGCCGGTCTGAGAGCCGACCTTCACGGGCCGGCCGGCGGCGAGGTCGTCCATCAGCTTGCCGAGGGATTCGGGCGTCAGGTCCTCGTAATAGTCCTGGTTGATCTGCACCATCGGCGCGTTGCAGCAGGCACCGAGGCACTCGACCTCCAGCCAGGAGAAGACGCCGTTCGCGTCTACATGGCCGGAGGGGCCGAGGCGCTCGTGCAGCATCTCCTTGAGCCCGCGCGCGCCGCAGGAATCGCAAGGGACCGTCCCGCAGACCTGGATCCAGTAGCGGCCGACCGGCTCCAGCGCGAACATCGTGTAGAAGGTCGCGACCTCCAGCACGCGGATATGCGGCATGCCGAGCGTGTCGGCGACCGCCTCGATGGCCTTCTGCGGCAGCCAGCCGCCATTCTGCTCCTGCGCGCGCCAGAGCAGCGGGATCACGGCCGAGGCCTGGCGCCCCTCCGGGTACTTGGCGATCTGCCCCTTCGCCCACGCGTCGTTCTCCGGCGTGAACGCGAAGCTCGCGGGCTGCTCGGCGGCGGGGGCTAGTCTGCGGTTGGCCATCGTCTCTTCCGAACTCGTCCGGCTCTAGCGGTCCACCTCGCCGAACACGATGTCGAGCGTGCCGAGCACGCAGGACACGTCGGCAAGGAGGTGGCCACGGCACATCCAGTCCATCGCCTGGAGATGGGCGAAGCCCGGAGCGCGGATCTTGCAGCGGTACGGCTTGTTGGTCCCGTCGGAGACCAGATACACGCCGAACTCGCCCTTGGGCGCCTCGACCGCGGCGTAGACCTCGCCGGGCGGCACGTGGAAGCCTTCCGTGTAGAGCTTGAAGTGGTGGATGAGCGCTTCCATCGAGCGCTTCATCTCCCGGCGCGGCGGCGGCGCGAACTTGCCGTCGATGGCCGCGATCGGGCCCTGGCCGGCCGGCTCGCGCAGCTTCGCGCAGCACTGCTTCATGATGCGCACGGACTGGCGCATCTCCTCCATGCGGATCACCTGGCGATCGTAGGTGTCGCCGTTCTTCCCCACGGGGACGTCGAACTCCATCTCCTCGTAGGCCTCGTAGGGCTGCGACTTGCGCAGGTCCCACGGAATGCCGGAGCCGCGCACCATCACGCCCGAGAAGCCCCAGGCCATGCACTCGTCCACCGAGACAATGCCGATATCGACGTTGCGCTGCTTGAAGATGCGCGAGCCCATGACGAGCTCGTCGAGGTCGTCCACCACCTGCGGGAAGGTCTCGCAGAAGGCCTCGATGTCCTCGATCAGCTTGGGCGGCAGGTCCTGATGCACGCCGCCGGGGCGGAAATAGTTGGCGTGCATGCGCGCGCCGGAGGCGCGCTCGTAGAAGATCATCAGCTTCTCACGCTCCTCGAACCCCCAGAGCGGAGGCGTGAGCGCGCCGACATCCATGGCCTGCGTCGTCACGTTGAGGAGGTGTGAGAGCAGCCGGCCGATCTCGCAGTAGAGGGTGCGGATGAGCTTGGCCCGGCGCGGCACCTCGATGCCGGCGAGCCGCTCGATCGCGAGGCAGAAGGCGTGCTCCTGGTTCATCGGCGCGACGTAGTCGAGCCGGTCGAAATAGGGCGTCGCCTGCAGGTAGGTCTTGTACTCGATCAGCTTCTCGGTGCCGCGATGCAGGAGGCCGATATGCGGATCGACGCGCTCGACCACCTCGCCGTCGAGTTCCAGCACGAGGCGCAGCACGCCGTGCGCCGCCGGGTGCTGGGGGCCGAAATTGATCGCGAAGTTGCGGATGTTGTGCTCGGTCATGGCCGCGCCCGATCAGGCCGACTTCTTCTCGTCGCCCGGCAGCACGTAATCCGTGCCTTCCCAGGGCGAGAGGAAGTCGAAGTTGCGGAACTCCTGCGTGAGCTTCACCGGCTCGTAGACGACGCGCGCCTCGTCCTGGTCGTAGCGGACCTCGACGAAGCCGGTGAGCGGGAAGTCCTTGCGCAGGGGATGGCCTTCGAAGCCGTAATCGGTCAGCAGCCGGCGCAGGTCCGGATGGCCCGAGAACAGGATGCCGTAGAGGTCGTAGGTCTCGCGCTCGAACCAGTTGGCCGAGGGGAAGACGTCGATGACGGAGGGCACCGGCGTCACCTCGTCGGTCTGCACCTTCACCCGGATGCGCGCGTTATGGCGCAGGGAGAGCAGGTGGTAGACCACGTCGAAGCGCCGCTCGCGGCCCGGATAATCCGCGCCGCAGATGTCGATGAAGCAGCGGAAGGCGCAGGCCGGATCGTCGCGCAGATAGGTCAGCGCGTAGACGATGTCCGAGGCCTGAACCACGAGGGTCAGCTCGCCGAAGGCGATGGTGCGCTCGACGACCGCCGGCCCGAGGGCACCCGCGACCCGGTCGGACAGAGTCTGCAGCGCCGCGTCGCCGAGCGTCGGCTGGGTGTGGGGCAGGATGGAGATGCCGTTCGTCATGGCCGCCTCAGCGCTCGATCGTGCCGATGCGGCGGATCTTCTTCTGCAGCAGCAGGACGCCGTAGAGCAGCGCCTCCGCGGTCGGCGGGCAGCCGGGCACGTAGATGTCCACCGGCACCACCCGGTCGCAGCCGCGCACGACGGAGTAGGAATAGTGGTAGTAGCCGCCGCCGTTGGCGCAGGAGCCCATCGAGATGACGTAGCGCGGCTCCGGCATCTGGTCGTAGACCTTGCGGAGCGCGGGGGCCATCTTGTTGGTGAGCGTGCCGGCCACGATCATCACGTCGGATTGGCGCGGCGAGCCGCGCGGGGCGAAGCCGAAGCGCTCGCAATCGTAGCGCGGCATCGACATCTGCATCATCTCGACGGCGCAGCAGGCGAGGCCGAAGGTCATCCACATCAGCGAGCCGGTGCGCGCCCAGTTGATGAGTTCGTCCGTGGTGGTCAGCAGGAAGCCGCGGTCGGCGAGCTCGTCGCTGATCGAGAGGAAGGTCGGGTCGTCGGCGCCGATCGGGCGGCCGGTATTCGGATCGATGATGCCCTTCGCCTGCGGGGCGATCGTTGGGGCGCGAGAGAGTTCAGGCGTGAAGGCCATGGATGCCTCAAGGAGCGAGCGGCGGGGCGGCGGTCGTCTCTAGTCCCACTCGAGGGCGCCCTTGCGCCACTCGTAGACGAAACCGACCGTGAGCACCCCGAGGAAGACCATCATCGACCAGAAGCCGAGCCAGCCGAGCTCGCCGAAGGTGATCGCCCAGGGAAACAGGAAGGCCACTTCGAGATCGAAGATGATGAACAGGATGGCGACCAGATAGAAGCGCACGTCGAACTTCATGCGCGCGTCGTCGAACGCGTTGAAGCCGCACTCGTAGGCCGAGAGCTTCTCCGGGTCCGGGCTGCTGTAGGCCACCAGGAACGGCGCCACGAGGAGTGCGGCGGCAATGAACAGCGACACGCCGATGAAGACGATGAGCGGCAGGTAATCCGCCAGAAGACCGGTCATGCGACGCTCCGCAACCGTGTGAGACCGCAGCGCCATCGGGCCCGACCCCGCCGGCGGATGGAATTGCTCCAATGCCAGAGTGCGCGTGGCGGAGGCTTAGTCGAGCAGCCGGGGTGAGACAAGGGCATTGCGCGTCGCACAAACCGACTGTCCGCGACAGAGATGGGGCGGTGTCCCGCCGCCCGCATCCAGGCATATGCGCGCAGGGCCAGGAGCCTGGCCGTGCCGGTTTCGGAGCCGCGCGAACGGATTTCCGAAAAGCCGCGACAGGCTGCTTGACAGCCCGCCCGGCCCCCCATAAACCCCGCCTCGTCGCCGACACGAGGCGGCCACGTCGCCGAAAACAGAGGCGGCCACGCCACGCGGGCGTAGCTCAGTTGGTTAGAGTGCCGGCCTGTCACGCCGGAGGTCGCGGGTTCGAGCCCCGTCGCCCGCGCCACGTTTCCAGGCTTACAGCCTCTCCCTAAAATCCGAAAGCCTTCAGACGCAGTTCTCGCGTCGACGCTTGCTGCTCTCCGCCGCGCAGTCTGCTGCCATGTCTGTGCGCAGACCGATCTCTCCGGCCCGATTCCCCGAACCGTTCACGCCGGGTCCTCCAGCCTCGCGTGGACAGGGGCGGCGCGGGACCGTATCGGGCCCCATGGCAAATCCCCATTCCCATTGCTGATGCGTCCGCTGATCGAACTCCTGCGCGCCCTGTCGCCGGCGGATCGCAGGCGCCTGCTGCTCATCGCCATCGGGCTCGCGGGCGCGGGCCTGCTGGAGGTGGTCGGCGTCGCCGCGGTGATCCCGTTCCTTACGCTCGTCGGCGACCCGGGCGCCGCCGACAGGCTGCCCTGGCTCGGCGCCTGGCGCGACGCGCTCGGCCTCGCCGAGCCGCGCACCTTCCTGCTGGCGACGGGTATCGCGGCGCTCGCCGCGATTCTCATCACCGCGGTCGCCAATGCCGGGCTCACCTACGCTCAACTCCTGTTCACGCATCGGGTCGGCTACGGCTTCGCCCGCCGCTTGCTCTTCCGCTACATCGCGCGGGAGCGGCTGTTCTTCGCGCAGGCCAACAGCGCGGAACTCGCCAAGAACGTGCTCAGCGAGACGGACCGCCTCGTGGTCGGCGTGCTGACGCCGCTGACCGTGATCGCCTCGCGCGTCGTGTCGGCGCTCGCCGTGATCCTCTTCCTCGTCGCCTACGCGCCGCGCCTCGCCCTGGTGCTCGGCGGCGGTTTCGGCGGCCTCTATGTCGGCATCTTCCTGTTCGTGCGCACGCGCCTCGCCCGGATCGGCGCGCGGGCGGTCGCCGACAACGAGATGCGCTTCCGGGTGGTGCAGGAGACGCTCGGCGCCCTGACCGAGCTCAAGCTCTACGGGCGCGCCGAGCGCTTCGCGAGCCGGTTCGACGGCCCCGCCCGCGCCTATGCCGGCGACAGCGCGGCGAGCCTCGTCACCGGGCAGATGCCGCGCTTCGTCATCGAGGCGCTGGCCTTCGGCGGCGTCATCGTCGTCGTGCTGTTCGCCCTCGCCCAGGGGCTCGACACCGCCGGCATCCTGCCGCTGCTGGGTCTCTTCGCCTTCGCCGGCTACCGCATGCTGCCGGCCTTCCAGAACATCTTCAACTCCCTGGCGCTGCTCCGATTCCATCTGCCCGGCGTGCGCCTGATCATGGACGAGCTGCGCGGCGAGGCCGCTGCGCCCCCGCGCGGCCCGGAGCGTCTGCCGTTCCGCGATTCGATCCGCTTCGAGACGGTGGGCTTCGATTACGAGCCCGGGCGGGCGGCGCTCTCAAGCATCGACCTCACCATCCCGGCCGGCGCGACCATCGGGCTCGTCGGCCGCACCGGCTCGGGCAAGTCCACCCTCGTCGGCCTGCTGCTGGGCCTGCTCAGCCCCGGCGAGGGCCGGATCCGCGTGGACGGCCTGCCGCTCGGGCCCGAGAACCTGCCGGCCTGGCAGAACCACATCGGTTACGTTCCGCAGGAGGTGTTCCTGATCGACGGCACCGTTGCCGAGAACATCGCGCTCGGCCTCGATTCGCCAGACATGGAACGGGTCGAGCGGGCGGCGCGCGTCGCGGGGGCGCACGACTTCGTCGCGGCCCTTCCCGATGGCTACGCCGCACGGGTCGGGGAGCGCGGCTCGCGGCTCAGCGGCGGTCAGCGCCAGCGCATCGGCATCGCCCGCGCGCTCTACCATGAGCCCGACGTGCTGGTCTTCGACGAGGCGACCTCGGCCCTCGACGGCGAGACGGAAGCGGCGGTGATGGCGGCCCTACGGCGTTTCGCGGGCGGGCGCACGCTCATCATGATCGCCCACCGCCTGACCAGCCTGGAGGGTGCCGACACGGTCCACGTGCTCGAAGGCGGCCGCATCGTCGCGTCAGGCCCCCTGCCCGCGGTGCTGCCGCATCTCGGCCCGTCGGCGGCCGCCTGATTCCGGCCAAGGCGTACTGGCCCGCCGCCCGCGGCATCGCGTAGGAACGTCTCCGACACGACACGGGATATCGAGATGCGCGAGACCATCGACCTGACGGCACGGGACGGGACTACAGCCCGGATCGCTCTCGACGGGGCAGAGCCGGTCTCCTGGCAGGTCGGGGATCGGGAGTATCTCTGGAGCGGCGACCCGGCCCATTGGAACCGGCACGCGCCCTGGCTCTTCCCGGTGGTCGGCGCCTCGGCCGGCGGCCATGTCCGCGTCGCGGGCCGCGACTATCCGATGGCTCAGCACGGCTTCGCCCGCGACCTGCCCTTCACGGTGGTGTCGCGGCACGCGGACGCCGTGACGCTGCGCCTGGAGGACGGGCCGGAGACCCGCGCGCATTACCCCTTCGCCTTCCGGCTCGACATCACGGCGCAGGTTCGCGAGCGTGGGCTCGATTTCGAGGTCGTGGTCGGCAATCCGGGGCCCGACGCGCTGCCCTACGCGCTGGGCTTCCATCCGGCCTTTCCCTGGCCCTTCGCCGAAGGGCAACGCGCGAAGGATGGCGGCTACGCCGTGGTCTTCGAGCATCCGGAGCGGCCGGCCGCCCCCGAGGTCGGGGAAGGCGGTTTGCTCCTGCGGGCCGAGCGGCCGGTGCCGCTCGTGGGCGATACACTGCCCCTCGATCCCGCCCTCTTCACGGAGGCTCTGGTGTTCCGCGAGGCGCGCAGCCGCGTGATGCGGTTCACGGGCCCAGGCGGCCGGGCGATCCGCATGGCGATGGAGGATTTCCCCCATCTCGCCGTGTGGACGAAGCCGACGGCGCCCTTCCTGTCCCTCGAATGCTGGACCGGCCATGCCGACTGGGCCGGCTTCACGGGCCCGTTGTCGGAGCGCGATTCGCAGCGCAGCCTCGCTGCGGGCGCCGAGGCGCGGCACGCGGTGCGCCTCACTCTCGAGGACTAAGGCGCGATGCGGATCTGGGTGGCCCGGCCGGAACCCGGCGCCTCCCGCACGGGAGAGCGCCTCGCCGCCCTCGGCCATGTGCCGCTGGTCGCGCCGGTGCTCGCGGCGTGCGCCACCGGCCGCCCGCTGCCGGACGAGCCCTTCGATGCCTTGCTGCTGACCAGCGCGCAGGCCTTGCCCGCCCTCTCCGAGGCCGACCGCGCGGCGCTCCGCGGCCAGCCGGTCTTCGCGGTCGGATCGCGCACGGCCGCTGCGGCGGAGGCCTGCGGATTCGGGCCGGTCTTCGTGGGGCCAGGCGATGCCGCCGGCCTCGCCCGCGCGGTGCGCGACAAGCTCGCACCCGGGACGCGCCTGCTCCTTATTGCCGGCGCCGAGCGGAAGCCGGAACCCGGCGTCACGCTCGGGCAGGCCGGCTTCCCTGTCGCGGTCCACGTCGCCTACGCGGCGGAGCCGGTCGCCGTCCTGCCGCCGGCGGTGGCGGAGGCGCTGCCCGGCCTCGACGCGGCCCTGCACTACTCGCGCCGGAGCGCCGAGACGGCGCTCGATCTCGTGCGCGCGGCGGGCCGCGACGAACCATTCCGCGCGATACGACATTACTGCCTGTCGGATGACGTGGCCTTACCCCTGGCAGCGGCGGGATGCCTGATCCATTTCGTGCCGGCGCGACCGCGCGAGGACGACCTCCTCGCCGGCTTGCGCTGACGCTCGTCATCGAACTGTCGCGCCCCCTCTCGCCCCAGCGAAGCCTGCGGTGATAGGAGGTCGGCAGAGAAGGGGCCGGCGCGGCACCGCGAACGGCCCCGAGCGCGCATCCGACGGCGCGGCGCGAAGGCGACGTGCCCGGCGGCGAGGACTGGAGAGAGACGGCCCGTGAAGCCCCCATCCAACGACGCGAACCGTCCGAACCAGCCGGGTTCGGACAAGGGCCAGGCGCCGGGACAAGGTCCGGGCCAGATGCCGGGCAAGCCTGGCGCGCCCGCGACCCCGCCGAACGCCAAGCCGGAGCCGGGCAAGCCCGCCGGGGCACCGGCATCCGCAAGCCCGGGCGCGGGGCCGAAGCCCGACGCGCCACAGCCGGCCAAGGCCGAGCCGCCGAAGCCTGGGGCAGCGGCTCCCGCGTCGTCGGCGTCGGGTCCGAGCATCGTGCAGAAGCCTGAGGCTTCGAAGACGGACGCTCCTAAGCCTGACGCTCCCAAGCCTGACGGCATCAAGGCGGCCGGCCCGAATCCAGCCGCTGGCCCTGCCGCTCCCAAGGCGGATGCGCCCAAGGATCCGATCAAGGCCGAGCCGGGCAAGACTGAGCCAGGCAAGGCCGATCCCGCCAAGCCCGGCACGCCCGGTGCCGAGCCGCGCAAGCCCGAGGCTCCGGGCGCCGGCCCGCGCCCGGCCGGCGCAGCCGTCACGGACGGGCCGATCATCGACCTCAAGGCCAAGCGCATCCCCGATCCGGCCGAGGCGGCGAAGCCGGCAGCCGGCGCGCCGTCTGCCGCCAAGCCCGATGCAGTCAAGCCCGGACAGGGCGAGCCGCCGAAGCCCGCGCCTGCGGCGAGCCCGACCCCGAAGACCGCGCCCCAACCCGAGCCGCAGCGCGGCGCGGGCTTCGGCTCGATCGCGGCGGCCGGCCTGATCGGCGGCGTGATCGGTGCCGGGCTGCTGTTCGGCGCCGACCGCGGCGGCCTGCTCGGCCCGCGCGACGATTCACACCTCAGCGCCCTGGAGCAGCGCGTCTCCGGCCAGATCGCCGGTCTCGCGCCGCGCGACGCCGTGGCCGCCCTCGACAAGCGCGTCGCCGCGAACGAGGCCGCCCTCAAACCGCTGCCCGAAGCGGTCAAGAACGCGGATTCCACGGCCAAGCAGGCCCTCGCGCAGGCCACGGGCGGCGCGGCCGGCGGCGAAGGCAACGCGGCGCAGGGCCTGCCGCCCGACATCGTCTCGCGCCTCGACAGTCTGGACCAGCGCGTCGCGGCGCTGCAGGAGGAGCCCGGCAAGGAGCCGGCCGCCGACCAGAAGGCCGGGGGAGCGCAGACCGCCGATCTCGCCGCGCTCGGCGACCGCGTGAAGGCGCTGGAATCGGCGGGCGATGCCAAGCCGGCACAGGGCCAGGGCGATGTCGACGCGCGGCTCGCTGCCCTTCAGGGCGATGTCGAGAGCCGCACCAAGGCCAATGCGGAGGCCGATCAGGCGCTGGGCCAGCGCCTCGACGCCCTGCAGAAGGCGCTCGACGAGCGCGTCAAGGCCGCGACAGAGGCGGTGCAGAACGCGACCCAGGCGAGCCAGCAGGCCGCCGAGGCCGGCCGCGTCCAGGCGCAGGAAGCCGCCAAGACGGCGGAGCGCGGCCTGCAGGATCAGGCGGAGAAGATCGCGGCCCTCGACAAGGCCCTGGCCCAGCGTGCCCAGGCCACCACCGTCCAGGCGGCTTTGCGCGTCGTGGCGGCGGACCGCATCGCCACCGCCCTCGCCACCGGCGCGCCCTATGCCGAGCCCCTCGCGACCCTGCGCAAGTTGGAGACCGGCGACACCAGCCGCGTCGATGCGCTCGCGCCCTTCGCCGAGACGGGCGCGCCGAGCGCCGCTCAGCTCGCCGCCGAGTTCCGGCCGATCGCCGAGAAGGCGGCAGCGGCCCGCCGCTCGGCCCAAGCCCGGACGGTGGCCGAATCCGGCGACCTGAAGGCGAAGTTCCTGAGCATGGCCGATTCGATCGTGCAGGTGCGCCGGGTCGATGCGCCGCCCGCCTCCGGGACGGAGCCCGAGGCCGATCCCCTGGGCAAGATCCAGGCGGCCCTCGACCGCGGCGCGATCCAGGAAGCGGCCAAGAGCTTCGACGCGATGCCCGACGCCGCCAGGGCGGAGGCCGCTTCCTTCGGCCAGCGCCTCAAGGCGCGTGCCGCGGCGGCGCAGGCCTCGCAGGCCCTGCTCTCGGACGCCTTCAAGACCCTTCCGGCCGGCCAGTAACGCCGGCCCGGCTTCCCGTTCATCCGTGCGGTGCCCGCAGTCCGGGCGCCGACAGGAGTACCTGATCCATGTGGCGCGCCCTCGCCTTCCTGGCCTTCCTCGCCCTCGCCGCTTACGGTGCGGTCTGGATCGCCGACCGGCCCGGCACGGTCACCATCGTCTGGAACGGCTACGAGATCGCGACGAGTCTCGCGGTCGCCCTCGTCGGCGTTCTCGTCGCGGCGATCATCGTCGGCCTGATCTGGGCCGTGATGCGCGGGGTGATCAACCTGCCGGAATTCCTGGTGCGCGGCTCGCGCGAGCGGCGCCGTGCCAAGGGCCTCAGCGCCCTGTCGCGGGGCATGGTCGCGGTCGGCTCCGGTGATCCCCTGGCCGCCCGACGCCACGCCAGCGATGCGGAGCGCCTGCTCGGCGAACAGCCCCTGACCCTGCTCCTGAAGGCCCAGGCCGCCCAGATCTCGGGCGACCGGCAGGCGGCGGAGAGCGCCTTCCAGCGCATGGTGGACGATCCGGAGACCCGCGTGCTCGGCCTGCGCGGCCTGTTCGTGGAGGCCCGCCGCCGTGAGGACGAGGTCGCGGCGCGCGCCTATGCCGCCGAGGCGGCCCGCCTCGCCCCGAGCGTCACCTGGGCGAACGAGGCCGTGCTGGAGGCCCAGTGCGCCGACGGCGACTGGACCGGGGCGCTCGAGACCGTGGAGCGCCGCGGCTCGCTCGGCCTCCTCGACAAGAGCGTCGCGCGTCGCCAGCGCGCCGTCCTGCTCACCGCCGCGGCCCAGCGCCGCGAGGCGGGCGAGCCAGAGGCCGCGACGGAGCGCGCGCTCCAGGCCGTCAAGCTCGCGCCCGGCCTCGTGCCGGCCGCCTGCATCGCCGGCCGCCTGCTGGCGCGGCGCGGGGACCTGCGCAAGGCCGCCAGGATCGTCGAGGCCGCCTGGAAGGCGAACCCGCATCCCGATCTCGCCAAGGTCTATCTCGGCCTGCGCACCGGCGATTCCGTGCGCGATCGCCTCGCCCGCGCCGAGACCCTCGCCAAGCTCTCGTCCTGGAATCCCGAGGCTCGGCTCGCCGTCGCGCAGGCCGCCCTCGATGCGCGCGAGTTCGGTCAGGCCCGCGACGCGCTGAAGCCGCTACTCGCCGACCGCCCGACCGTGCGGACCTGCCTGCTCATGGCGCGCATCGAGGAGGCCGAGCACGGCGCCAATTCAGGCCGCGCCCGCGAGTGGCTGGCGCGCGCCGCCCACGCGCCGCGTGACCCCCTCTGGATCGCGGATGGATTCGCCTCGGAGACCTGGGCGCCGATCTCGCCCGTGAGCGGCCGCCTCGACGCCTTCGAGTGGCGCGAGCCACCCAACACCCTGTCCGGCCCCTCGGAATTGGCCGAGTCCGATGCTGGCGAGGCATCCAAGGGAACGGCAATCGAAGGTCCGGTGGTCCTCGCCGCGGCGAAGGCGCCCGCCGGCGCGGTTCCTCCAAGTGCAGGCTCTGCCGGGGCAAGTCCTGCAAGTGTCGGCGCCACCAACCCGGTCGTGCTGCCCGTCCCGGGTTCCGCACAGGACGGGCCGATCGAAGATAAAGCGCGCCGCATCGCCTGAGTCGGGACGTAGGCGACTGTCGACCGCGCCTCCGGGGCGTGCCTATAGCTGGGCCGGATGCCGGCCTGGCCAAGAGATTGCACGTTACAGCAATGGCTTAGAGCCGCGCCCGATTGCGACACGATCGGGCACGGTTGCAGAACGTGTGGATCGAAACACAAGGCAGGATTGCACGGCGCGATTGGTGCTACAGGTACGGTAGGGTGTTGTTCCCTGTTCGCCTGGAGCCACCGAGCCGACAATCGTGATTGACCCTAAACTTTCACAATTCGCCGCTAGACCTGACGTGTATGCGGACAGCGCTCGCTGCCTGAGGGGCGTGCACGTTATGCAGAGACGGGCGCCCTGCCTGATCCGCATGCGGGTCGAATGATGCCGCTGGAAGACGAGACCGAAGCCCGCCGCCAAATCGGCGCCCTGCCCTATCGACGCCTCCGCGGCGGCGATTACGCAGTGCTGCTCGTGACCTCGCGCGAGAGCCGTCGCTGGGTCATCCCCAAGGGCTGGCCGATGAAGGGGCGAAAGCCCTACGAGGCGGCCGAGCAGGAGGCCTACGAGGAGGCGGGGCTCGTCGGCCATATCGGCAAGCGGCCGCTCGGCTTCTATCTCTACGAGAAGCGCCTGAAGAACCGTGACGCGGTGCTGTGCCAGGTCAAGGTCTTTCCGTTGGAGGTGCGCAAGCAGCTCAACCGCTGGCCCGAGCAGCACGAGCGCGAGCTCCGCTGGTTCGCCCCGGCCGAAGCCGCCGATGCCGTGTCCGAGCCGGGCCTCGCCGCGATCATCCGGGCCTCGCTCAAGCGCGACGGCGAGGCACAGCTCTGACGGCATTCGCCGGCCGGGATCGCAAGGCGCAGAGCGGAAATCCGCGACGAGGTGATTGCCAAGCCCGCCTCGATCCTTTAATGCCCCCCTCGTCGACGGCGAGCGCCCTGCGGGCCAGCTCCCCGACACGTTTGCTGCGGTAGCTCAGTGGTAGAGCACTTCATTGGTAATGAAGAGGTCGAGAGTTCAATCCTCTCTCGCAGCACCATTCTTCCTCAAAGACAGAATTGATATCGTCTGACGTGGCAGGGTTCCTCGCGGATCCCGGCACCAGAGCGAATATCACTGGAGCATCCGCGTTCGGGTCGTGATCCTGGCGCTGCTCGGGCCGTTTCATTCGGAACACGGCACGCGCCTCCATCGATCGTCGAATCCGATGGTGCCGAATGCCGTCCGATCCCTTCGGCATCAGTGCATCGAGGTAAGCCGAGGGTCCGGTCGGAGGATGCGGACAAAACCGGCAAGCATTGCCCAGAAAATTCGCAAGGTTCTTGACCGATGCCAGGAAGTGCGCAGGCTTGATGCCGTTCCATGCGGACCTCGGCTCGACTGCGAGGCATTGGCCATTGAGTTCACCGCTCTCAACGGCTGTGCTGCAGTCGGGGAGGAGGGGTGAGATGCTGCAATTGTTGCAATGGCTATTCTTTGGGCACGTCCACAAGTGGAAGACCCTTCGTGACGTTCCCCTCGCGGAGTTGGATTACAGCGGCCGGGAGGTCGTGACCGGACGGCGCTACGTCCAGCAATGCGAGCATTGCGGCAAAGTCATCCAGCGGGATTTCGATTAGGGCGCCCACCGCCGAAGCGGGGGTTGGGCCATCGCTCGGCAGCCCACGAGGGCGGCACTTCTCTTCTCTCCGCCTTCGCCTTCGATCGAGCCGCCCACACAATGAGAATGAACGTTCATTGACATGAGAATGAACGTTCATTACAAGCTCCCCGTCGAATGGAGTGAGCGATGTGTGCGCCGATCGATTCCTGCCTTGCGGACAGTGGTTCGGGGCTCGCTCGCCTGCTCGGTGCTGTCTGCACCCCGGCGAACCTGCTCCTCGGCTGCGCTCTCGTGCTCGGTTGGCTGGCGCTGATCGCCTGGACCGGCGCCGGCCCCGGCGGCTGGCAGGCGCGGCTCTGCGCCGATCTCGATGCGCAGCCGCGGGCTTGCGCTGCCGTTCAGGCCTCGCGCACGGACGATCGGCCCGGTATTCCCGGAGCAGCATCGTGAGCACGGCGCTCGGCAACGTCCTCGACGCGCGCGGCGCCCAGACCGTTCGCCGCGAGCACATCCTCGATGCCGCCGAGGCGTGCTTCGTGCGCAACGGCTTCCATCGCACCACGATGCAGGATCTCGCCCGCGAGGCCGCGATGAGCCCCGGCAACATCTACCGCTACTTCGAATCGAAGGAGGCGGTGGTGCGCGGGCTGGCCGAGCGCGACCGCGAGCGCGGCACGGTGCTCGTCGCGGAGATGGAGCGGGCCGGCGACCGCCGCGGCGCCCTCCTGCGCATCCTCGGCCGCTACTTCGTGGAGTTGCCCCGTGCGGCAGCGGTGCTGCGCATCGACCTCTGGTCCGAGGCGACGCGCAACCCGGACATCGCCGCCCTCGTCGAGCAGGGCGAGGCCGAGGCTCGCACCTGGCTCACCGAGACCTTCGCGGCGCTGGCCACCGCGCCGGACTGCGATGCAGCCGCCCTCTACGACCGGGTCGGTCCGCTGATGAAGGGGATTCTGGTGAGTCGGGCGCTCCTGCCCGGCTACGATCCCGCGCCCGCCATCGCCCACCTTCTCGCGCAGATCGAGGCCGCCCTTGCCGGCGACCGACCGATCGACGCCACCTCGGAGACCGGCCGATGAGCCGCCACACCCTGGCCGTCCGCCCGGCTCTGCTCGTCCTCGGACTGGGCCTGGCGACGGCGAACGCGGCCGAAGTCGTGCCGGCCTCCGCGCCGCAGCCGCCGGCGGTCAGCGTGGTCGAGGCGGCACGCCGCGAGGTCGTGGAGTCGGTCGTCGTCACCGGCACCCTCGTGCCGCGCGACGAGATCCTGGTGAGCCCCGAGATCGAGGGCTACCGCGTCACCGAGGTGCTGGCCGAGGAAGGCATGCGCGTCGAGCGCGGGCAGGTCCTCGCGCGCCTCTCCCGCGACCTGATCGACCGGCAGATCGCGCAGCAGGATGCCGTCGTCGAGAAGGCGACCGCCTCCGTTCCGCAGGCGCAGAGCAACATCGAGCAGGCCGAGGCCGCCGAGACGGAGGCGCGCCTCGCCTACGAGCGGGCGCGCCAGCTCCTCCAGACCGGCAACGCCACGGCGGCCGTCATGGAGACCCGCACGGCCGCGCTCCGGCAGGCGGAGGGCAAGCTCGCCTTCGCCCGCAACGGGCTCGCCATGGCCAGGGCCGAGCTGACGCAGGCCAGGGCCGTGCGGGACGAGCTGTCCCTGCGGCTCGCCCGCACCGAGATCCGCGCACCCGATTCCGGCATCGTCAGCCGCCGCACGGCCCGCATCGGCATCACCGCATCGGCCTCCGCCGAGCCCCTGTTCCGCATGATCGCCCGCGGGGAGATCGAGCTCGAAGGCGAGGTCGTGGAGACCAAGCTGCCCCTGCTGCGCGAGGGCGCGCCGGCCTGGATCGAGATCGGCGCGGGCGAGCGCATCGCCGGCAGCGTCCGCGCGGTCTATCCGGAGGTCGACAAGGCGACCCGGCTCGGCAAGGTCCGCGTGCGCCTCGATCCCGATCCGCGCCTGCGCATCGGCACCTTCGCCCGCGGCGCTGTCGAGCTGGCGCGCAGCCGCGGCGTCACGGTGCCCCAGGCAGCGGTCTCCTATGGCGGCGCGAAGCGCGCGAGCGTCCTCGTCGTCGCGCAGGACGTCGTCGAGGCGCGCACGGTGCGGACGGGCGTCAGCGACGAGGACGATATCGAGATCCGCGACGGCCTCGCCCCGGGCGAGCGCGTCGTGGCGAAGGCCGGTAGCTTCCTGCGCGACGGCGACCGCGTCCGTCCCGTGGCCGTCTCCGCGCCGCCCGCCGTCGCGGCGAATCCGTCGCGGCGCGACACCGCCGAAGCCGGCGTTCCCTGAGCCCGGAGCGTTCCGCACCGACCGGGATGCCGGCCGCGTGCGGAGCCCTCGCATTCAACCATTCCGGACCGTGGGCCGATCGCAGCGCGATCGGTCGCAGCTCCGATCCACCCGGGTCGTCCGATGCACCTGAACGTCTCCGCCTGGGCGATCCGCAAGCCCATTCCGTCGCTCGTCCTTTTCCTCGTGCTGGTGGTGCTCGGCCTCGTCAGCTTCCGAGGCCTCGCCGTCACGCGGATGCCGAATGTCGACGTGCCGATCGTCTCGGTGACGATCACGCAGTCCGGCGCCGCGCCGGCGGAGCTTCAGACCCAGGTCACGAAATGGGTCGAGGATTCGATCGCGGGCGTGCGCGGGGTGAAGCACATCACCTCCGCGATCACCGAGGGCTCCTCCGTCACCACGGTCGAGTTCCGGCTGGAGGTGAATACCGACCGCGCCGTCAACGACGTGAAGGATGCGGTCTCCAAGATCCGCATCAACCTGCCGCGCACCATCGACGAGCCGGTGATCCAGCGCGTCGAGATCGCCGGCCTGCCGATTCTCGTCTACGGGGTGACGGCCCCCGCCATGACGCCCGCCGACCTCTCCTGGTTCGTCGAGGACAACGTGGCGCGCAGCCTTCAGGGCGTGAAGGGCGTCGGCGGCGTCGAGCGGGTGGGCGGCGTCGCCCGCGAGATCCGGGTGACGCTCCAGCCCGACCGGCTGCTCGCCCTCGGCATCACGGCGGCCGACGTGAACCGGCAGCTCCGGCTCACCTCCGCCGACATGGCCGGCGGGCGCGGCGAGGTGGGTGGGCGCGAGCAGTCGATCCGCGCGCTCGCCGCATCGCGCTCCGTGCGCGACCTCAAGGCGACCTCGATCGTGCTTCCAGGCGGTCGCAAGGTCCGCCTCGACGACCTCGCCGTCATCGAGGATGCGATCGAGGAACCACGCACCTTCGCTCGCTTCAACGGCGAGCCGGTGGTCGCCTTCGCGGTCTCGCGCGGCTCGGGCGCGAGCGACGCCGAGGTCGCGGCGGGCGTCGAGAAGAAGATCGCCGAGTTCCAGGCTGGCTACCCCGACATCCGGTTCGAGAAGATCGATTCCTCCGTCTCGGCGACGTTGGGCTCCTACGATTCGGCCATGCACACCCTGATCGAGGGCGCGCTCCTCGCCGTGGTGGTGGTGCTCCTGTTCCTGCGCGACTGGCGGGCGACGCTGATCGCCGCCGTGGCGCTGCCGCTCTCGGTGTTCCCGACCTTCTGGGCGATGGATGCGCTCGGCTTCACCCTGAACGGGATCAGCCTGCTCGCGATCACGCTGGTGACGGGCATCCTGGTGGACGACGCGATCGTGGAGATCGAGAACATCGTCCGCCACATGCGGCTCGGCAAATCGCCCTATCGCGCGGCGCTCGAAGGCGCCGACGAGATCGGCCTCGCGGTCATCGCCATCACCGCCACCCTGATCGCGGTCTTCGCGCCCGTCTCCTTCATGGGCGGCATCGCCGGCCGCTACTTCATCCAGTTCGGCCTGACCATCGCTGTCTCCGTGTTCATGTCGCTGCTGGTCGCGCGCCTGATCACGCCGCTCCTCGCCGCCTATTTCCTGCGCGATCACGGCCACCACGAGGAGCGCGAGGGCGTGGTGATGCGCGCCTATACCCGCCTCGTCGGCTGGTCGGTGCGGCACCGCTTCGTCACGCTGGCGGTTGGCCTCGCCCTGTTTGCGGGCTCCCTCGTCTCCACCGGCCTGCTGCCCTCGGGCTTCATCCCGAAGCAGGACAACGCCCGCACCCTGTTCATGGTCGAACTGGCGCCGGGCGCGCGCCTCGACGACACGATCGCGGTCTCGGACCGGCTGGCGGAGAAGATCCGTGCCCTGCCGGAGGTGACCTCGGTCTTCGTGGATGGCGGCCGCCAGGTCGGCGGCAAGAAGGAGACGCGGCTCGCCACCTTCGTCATCAACCTCGTGCCCAAGAACCGGCGCGAGAAGCGGCAATGGACGCTCGAATCCGAGATCGCGCGGCTGCTCGCGGACGAGCCCGACATCCGCTCCTGGTCGCTCCGCGACAGCGGCCAACGCGACCTCGCCCTCGTCGTGAGCGGGCCCGACGTCGATGTCGTCACCGAGGTCGCCGCGAGGCTCCAGCGCGACATGGCCGCGATCCCGCACCTCGTCTCGGTGATGTCGACCGCCCCCCTCGACCGCACGGAGGTGCGCATCCGCCCGAAGGAGGGCGCAGCGGCCGATCTCGGCGTCTCGACCGACACCATCGCCGAGACGGTGCGAGTCGGCACGATCGGCGATATCGGCCTGAACCTCGCCAAGTTCAACGCGAAGGACCGGCAGGTGCCGATCCGGGTGATGCTGCCGATGAGCGCCCGCGGCGCCGTGGCGCGGCTGGAGAACCTGAAGGTGCCGGCCAAGAACGGCGCGGCGGTGCCGCTCGCCGCGGTGGCCGAGATCGAGCTCGACAAGGGGCCTGGCGCCATCGACCGCTACGACCGCTCCGTGCGCGTGGCCATCGAGGCCAACATGGAGGGATCCGACGCGCTGGGCTCGCTCATCGCCCAGGCGCTGGCCACGCCGACCGCGAAGAGCCTGCCCCCCGGCGTCACCATCAAGCAGACGGGCGATGCCGAGATCATGCAGGAGGTCTTCTCCGGCTTCCTGATGGCGATGGGCGCCGGCATCATGATGGTCTACGCGGTGCTGGTGCTGCTGTTCGGCTCGTTCCTGCAGCCGCTCACCATCCTGTTCTCGCTGCCGCTCTCGATCGGCGGCGCGATCCTCGGCCTGCTGATCTGCCACATGCCGATCTCGATGCCCGTGGTCATCGGCATCCTGATGCTGATGGGATTGGTGACGAAGAACGCGATCATGCTGGTCGACTTCGCCGTCGAGGAAATGCGGGCCGGGGTCGATCCCGTCACGGCGATCGTCGATGCCGGGCGCAAGCGGGCGCGGCCGATCGTGATGACGACCATCGCCATGGCCGCCGGCATGGTGCCCTCGGCCCTGGCGCTCGGCATCGGCGGCGAGTTCCGGGCGCCGATGGCGGTGGCTGTGATCGCCGGCCTGATCGTGTCAACCCTGCTCTCCCTCGTCTTCGTGCCGGCGGTCTTCCTCCTGATCGAGGGCCTGTCGCGCCGGCTGGGGCGCCTGCTCGGCCGTTTCGTCGGCGAGCGCGACGAGCCGGAGGCTCCCCTGCCCGACCGGATCTCCGGCCACGTTGCCTGATCCGGAACACCCCGATCGCGGGCCCTCCCTAGGCCCGTGATACGCCGGCCGGCCTGCGAAACGCCCCCTCTCGCAGGTCGGCCGGTCGTCGGGAGGCTTATGGCTTCACCGCGCTGCGCGCCGCGTCATGCGCCCAGAGATGCATCACCGCATAGGCCCGCCACGGGCGCCAGGCGCCGGAGCGCATCTCGAGCGCGCGGGCGCTCGGCCGGCCCGCCGCGTCCTCCAGCGCCCGCAGGAGGCCGATATCGCCGGTGGGCATCGCGTCGGCCTCGCGCAGGGCCCGCATGGCGATGTACTGCGCCGTCCAGTCGCCGATGCCACGCAAGCGTTTCAGCCGCTCCACCGAGGCGGCGAGCCCCGCACCCGGCGCGAACAGGTCCGGCTCAGCGAGCGCCGCCGCGGCGAGCGCCTGGATCGCGGCTCCGCGCGTCCGCGGCATGTTGAGGGCAAGCGCCACATCAGCCTCGACCAGCGCCTCCGGCCCGGGGAAGGCGTGGCTGAGCCCGGCTTCCTGCATCTCACCGACGACCGGAGTGCCGAAGGCGGCGACGAGCCGGCCCGCCAGCCGCGTCGCCGCAGCCACGGAGACCTGCTGCCCGAGGATCGCCCGCACGGCGAGCTCGAACCCGTCCCAGGCGCCGGGCACGCGCAGGCCCGGCCGCGCGGCGACGAGGCCGGCCATGAAGGGATCGGCGGAGAGCGCCGCTGCGATGGTGGCCGGATCGGCGGCGAGATCGAAGAGGCCGGCGAGCCGCGGGGCGAGATCCTGCGCCGGGCCCGGCAGCCGGATCCTGGCGGCAAGGGCATCTCCGGCGGCCGGCGCGACCGACAGCATCCCGATGCCCCAGCCGGTACGGATGGTGCGCGCATAGCGCCCATCCGCCACCGACTCGACGCCGGGGATGGCCCGGGCCGCGAGGTAGGCGCAGAGCCAGTCCCAGTCGAAGGGCGGCGTATAGGCGAGGTCGAGCGTCGTGAGGTGAGGTGCCGCCATGTCGGAGCCTGTCTGACATCCTCGTCCGCCGATGGGAACGGCTTTACCTCTCCACCTCATCGCAGGGTATTGCCGCGAAGCGAAAGCATTGACGGAGGCGCCGATCCGGATCCGTGTGGCGGAGCGCATCACGAAGCGCCAAAGGTCTTCAAAGATGGCAAAACGTTGCCTGGGCGCATCACCGCAAGGCGCACGATGAATTTCATGCAAAATTGTAAGATTTCACCGAAACTGGATTTCAATGTTCTTCGCCCAACGTTAGTATCGCGGCATGAGTTTTCACATTTATTAACTTTGCAGCGCCTAACAATCCGGTGATCGGCGCAGGCGCTCGTCGCCTGATGAAACGGGTATCGGCGCGGTAGCGCGCGAAGAATCAATGACTTGGACCTGTCCCTGTCGCCGCGCGATCGGGCCCGGATCTAGCCGAGGGGAAACAGATGGCGAACTACGCTTTGGAAGGCGCCAAGTGGGGCAGCCCCGCCGTGGGTACGGCCGGCGGCCCGGTGACCTGGGCTTTCGACAGCAGCGTGCCGGCCTCCTTCCAGGATGCCTTCACCGCCACGTTCAACGAGTGGTCGGCCTACGGCAATATCCAGTTTCGGAGATTGGATACCGGCTCGGCCGCCAATATCGTCATCTCGTATGGAAGCATCGATGGTGCTGGCAATACGGCGGGGATAACCAATTACACCTATTCCGGCGGGTCGTTGGTCCACGCGACGATCACGATCGACAGCGCCGAGGGCTGGCATCTCTCCGGCAACAAGGTCGTCACCAGCCAAAACTTCCCGCTCGCCCTGATCGCGTCCCATGAGGAGGGGCACGCCATCGGTCTGGGGCACTACAGCGATACGCAAGCGGTGATGAACCCGGTCATCTCCGCGAGCATCAACGGACTGCAGAAGTCCGATATCGACGGGATTCAGGCGCTCTACGGCAAGGCCAACACCCTCGTCGGCAGCACATCGAACAGCGTTCTGAACGGAGGAAGCGGCGACGACACGTTCGTCGCTTTCGCCAATGGCAGCACGTTCAACGGCGGCGCCGGCAACGACACGGTCACGTACGAGCAATCCGCGGTCGGGGTGATCATCGACCTGGCGGCGCAGCAATCTTTCAACGGCACCAGCGGCGACCTGTTCAACTCGATCGAGAACGCCACCGGCTCGCAATTCGGCGACGGACTGATCACGGGCGGCACGGGCGTGTATCGCGGACTCGGCGGCAACGACACATTCCTCGCCAGCGCCAATGGCAGCCTGCTCGACGGCGGCGCCGGGAGCGACACGGTCTCCTACGAGCGCTCCGCGGTCGGCGTGATCATCGACCTGGCGGCACAGCAATCCTACAACGGCACCAGCGGTGACCTGTTCGGCTCGATCGAGAATGCCATCGGATCGCAGTACAGCGATGGGCTGATCACGGGCAGCACGGGCGTCTATCGTGGGCTCGGCGGCAACGACGCATTCCTCGCCAGCGCCAATGGCAGCCTGCTCGACGGTGGGGCCGGGAACGACACGGTCTCCTACGAGCGCTCCGCGGTCGGCGTGATCATCGATCTGGCGGCGCAGCAATCCTATAACGGCACCAGCGGCGACCTGTTCAGCTCGATCGAGAACGCCACGGGCTCACAGTACAGCGATGGGCTGATCACGGGCGGCACGGGCGTGTATCGCGGGCTCGGCGGCAACGACACCTTTGCTGCGGGTGCCAATGGCAGCCTGCTCGACGGCGGCGCCGGAACCGACACGGTCTCCTACGAGCGCTCCGCGGTTGGGGTGATCATCGATCTGGCGGCGCAGCAATCCTACAACGGCGCCAGCGGCGACCTGTTCAGCTCGATCGAGAATGCCATCGGCTCGCAGAGCAACGATGGGCTGATTGCGGGGAACAACAGCGTTCTCACAGGCGGAGCCGGCTTCGACGCGTTCAACTTGGGTCAGGGGTCCGGGGCGATGCGCGTGACGGATTTCGTATCCGGTACGGACACGATACAATTCAGCCGCAATCAGTTTTCCGATTTTTCGGCAATGATGAATGCGAGCGCTCAGGTCGGCAGCAACACGGTCATCACGCTCAATAACTCCGCGTCATCGGTCACGCTCGCGAACGTCTCATTGGGCAGTCTCCAGGCCGGAAGTTTCCAGTTCACCTGATCGGCACCAATCCGTACGCCTCGGGCCGAGAACGTGCAGTCCCCGGCTCACGGCAACAAATGGGTGGTATGGCCGCCGAATTCGAACGGTTCGGAGAGGGAGAACCGCCAGCATCCGCAACCCGTGGCGGCCTGAATTCTGTTCCTCTCCCAAAGTCCGCTCCGATTTCACCCTCGGCGGACCACGATCTCGCCCCAGAAAAGTCGGACCGAGCCGGAGATTGGCGAGCATACTCGCCGGGCCAGAAGGGCCTCGCGCCGGAATCCGGATCGATCAGCCGCCGGACCTCGTGCGCGACACCCTACGGATACCCGCGCCAGAGCAGGGATCCGAGCGCAGCCCCATGGGACACCGTCCTCTTCGACCCGGCCATCTGCCCGTCACCGTCGCGCTCGCCGCGATCCTGAGCCTCGCGCCGGCGGCGCGCCACGCACCCACGATCGAGGTGCCTCAGACCGTGGCCGAGGCGAGTCAGGCCCCGAACGAGGAGATCGCCGCGCTCGCGCCCGCCGAGGCGGAGCCCGCGCCGGTCGAGATCGCCTCGGCGCCCGATTCGGAGGGCGAGGATTTCTGGATGCCGGCCCGGCTCGGCTGGGAGCCCCGTGCCGTCATCGGCTCGGCGCCCGCATCCTTCGAGCTTCTCACCGCCTACGCGCTGGAGGAGCCCGCGATCCTCGGTGCAGCACCGCCCGAGGAAGGGCCCCGCCTCGCCCAGATCGTGCCGCTGCCCGTGCCGCGTCCGCCCGAATTCCGGCGGATCGATTCCGGCTTCGCCCTGCGCCGGGCCGAGCGTCAAGCCCTGCGCCGCCAGGCCGCCGCCGCGACGCCGAGCCCGGCCCAGGTGGAAGACACGCGCAACTTCTTCGAGAAGCTGTTCGGCGTCGAGAAGCCGGCGACGCCCGCCCTCGCCTACGCCGCGCTCGACAATTCCGCGGCCGATGCCGCCGCGCGCCGCCGCGTGGTCCCGCCGCCCGCGCCGGTCATCGATTCCGCGACCGCGATCTACGACATCAGCGCGCGCAGCGTGGTCCTGCCGAACGGCGAGCGGCTGGAGGCGCATTCCGGCCTCGGCGACCATATGGACGATCCGCGCTTCGTCCATGTCCGCATGCGCGGCGCGACGCCGCCCGGCACCTACGACCTCACCGAGCGCGAGGCGCTGTTCCACGGCGTGCGGGCGATCCGCCTCACGCCGCTCGGCGGCAGCGAGGCGGTGCACAACCGCGTCGGCCTCCTGGCCCACACCTACATGCTGGGGCCGAACGGCGCCTCGAACGGCTGCGTGTCCTTCCGGGACTACGACCGCTTCCTGCAGGCCTATCTGCGCGGCGAGATCCGCCGCCTCGTGGTCGTGGCGGGCGTCAAGCAGGCCAGCCCGCCGCTCCTCGCTCTCCGGTAGGCGGCGCGGGTTATCCGCGGGCCACGTCCGTTCGAGAGAGCGGGCTTATCCCGAGCGATCAGGGCTGAGCTGGCGTCGCGGGCACGGCCCGCGCCAAGTGCCGCAGGATCGCCTCGCGGTGCCCCCGCGCCTGCATCAGGCGGTCCTCCAGCATCCGCAGCATGCCGACCGCGAGGCTGGTGTCCTGGCCGCAGGCGCTGGTGCGCGCCACGATGAGCGTCTGCGCCGCGATCCGCCGCTCCTCCTCGTCGACATGCCGGTCGGCGAGGGCCAGGTGGGCGCGTTCCTGCGTGAAATCCGTCATGGCCGAGACACCTCAACGCCGTTCGCGTAACTGTGCGTCCATTTCCGCTAAACAGCAACGCGCATCTCAGACACGCAACCAAAATTGATAATGTCCGCTTGAAAAGTTCGCACGTTACGATCGCCAGGCAGGCGTCGGGGCTGCGGCGCGGTGCGGCAAGGCCGCCCGCCGGCCGCGCATGACCACGCCGAAGGTGTAGCAGCTCGCCGCGAGGTAGTAGGCGGCGAGCAGCGGCAGCACGACCGGCCAGAGGGCCGCCACCAGGAGCGGATTCAGGCCGTTATCCACGTCCCGCCACTTCCACACCAGGAAGGCGAGATCCGCCGTCGCGACCGCCGCGTAGGTGGCGCACAGGGTGAGCAGTACGGAGACGGTCTGCATGGCCGGGAACTCCCGTGCCGGCGCCCGGCGGCGGAACCTCCGCCTCGGGGCCGAACCGCTCCGGGATTAGCCGCCGCGTATGTCGTTTGGATAAAGTCCGGCCTCGCGGGCCCCGGGCGGTTCGCGCAGGAAGGCGAGCAGGCGGCCCGCGGCCACCTCGCGGTCGCCCTCGTTGACGATGGTGAGGTCGGCCTCGATCGGAGCCTCCCGGGCGAGACGTGCGGCGAGGTCGCCATCCTCGCTGCGCCCGCGCGAGGCGAGGCGCGCCGCGAGCACGGCGGGCGAGGCCGTCACGGCGACGACCCGCACCCGCGCGAGGCGGCGGCGCGCCTCGGCGACGGCCCGGCGTGAGACGTTGCAGACGACGCAGCAGCCATGGGCCGCCGCCTCAGCAGCCTCATGCGGGATCGCGTAGCCGAGGCCGTGCGCGCGCCAGTGCAGGGCGAAGGCGCCCGCGGCCGCCCCGGCCGCGAAGGCCTCCTCGGCGATCTCGAGATTGTCCTCGTGCTCCGAGGGCGGCCGCGTCACCAGGCGGCGCGGGAAGACGAAGCGCGGATCGCCGGCGAGCCGGATCCGGGCGAGCCGGATCAGCGTGTCCTTGCCCGCGCCGCTCGGGCCCACCACGAGGACGAAGCCGTCCGCCATCACACCACCCGCTCGCCCGCGCGCCAGACCTGGCGCACGACGGGCACGCCCTGCGCCATCCGCACGCGGACGAGGTCGGCGCGCAAGCCCGGCGCGATCCGGCCGCGGTCGTCGAGGCCGGTGGCGCGCGCGGGGTTGGCGGTGACGGTGGCGACGGCCTCCGGCAGCGTGATCCCCGGCACGCGCTCCGGCAGCAGGAAAGCCGCCATCATCAGGCTCGCCGGCACGTAGTCCGAGGACAGGATGCTGAGGAGCCCGGCCTCGGCCAGGTCCTGCGCCGCGACGTTGCCCGAATGCGAGCCGCCGCGGATCAGGTTCGGCGCCCCCATTATCACGGTGATGCCGGCCGCGTGCGAGGCCTCCGCCGCGTCGCGGGTCGTGGGGAACTCGGCGAGCGCGACGCGCTCGTCGCGGGACAAAGCCACGTCGTCGAGGGTGGTGTCGTCGTGGCTCGCGAGCGGGATGCCGCGCGCCTGGGCGAGCGCCACCAGAGCGGGCCGGTTCACCGCGCTCAGCGCCCGGCCCTCGCGGATCTTGCGCTCGGTGCCCGCCTTGATCGCCTCGAGCGAGCGGCCGCCGCGCCCCGCATACTGGTAGTACTTGGCAAGGTCGCGGAACTGGCGCTGGCCCGGCGTGTGATCCATCAGCGAGATCAGCCCGACCGGATGGCGCGCGGCGAAGGCGGTGACGGTGTCGACGACGTCCTCGGTTGGCAATTCGCAGCGCAGATGGGTCCGGTGCTCGACCCGGAACAGGTGCTGCGCCCGGGCCTCGGCGAGGGCGTCGGCCAGGGCGTCGAGCTCCGGCCCGAGGCCGCTTCCATCCGCCTCGCTGCCCGCGCGCAGGGAATCGAACACGGTGGTGATGCCGGAGGCGGCGATCTGGGCGTCATAGGCGAGCACGGCGCCCAGCGGATGCCAGCGCACGCCCGGCCGCGGGGCGTAGTGGCTCTCCAGATGGTCGGTGTGCAGCTCCACGAGGCCGGGCAGGAGCAGGTCGCCGTCGAGATCGAGGCCGCGTCCGGGGGCACGGCCCGTACCGGTTTCTGCGATGCGCCCATCCACGATCGCGAGCCAGCCCGCCTCGACCCGGTCGGGCAGGACGAGCCGCGCGTTCTCGAGGATCTCGGTCCGGCTCATGGGTGTGGGATTCCCGCTCATGCCGCATTTTCTTTCGCGGAACCGGCGACCACGTCCGCGGAAAATGCGCGAAAGGCCGCCACGTCGACGATCCGCGTCGCCACAGCCTCGCGCACATCGGCGTCGTGGAAGATGCCGAGGATCGCCGCCCCCGCCGCGCGCCGCTCGCGGATCAGCGCGACCACCGCGGCGCGGTTGCGGGCATCGAGGGAGGCCGTGGGCTCGTCGAGGAGGAGGAGCGGACGCTCGGCGATCAGGCCGCGGGCGATGTTGACCCGCTGCTGCTCGCCGCCCGAGAAGGTCGCGGGCGGCAGCTCCCAGAGGCGCTCGGGCAGGTCGAGCCGGGCGAGGAGGTCGGCGGCGCGGGCGCGCGCGACCTCGGCCGCGAGCCCCGCCTCGATGCCCGCCGCCTCGACCACGGCGCGGGCGCCTACCCGCGGGATCACCCGCAGGAACTGCGAGACGTAGGACACGACGCGTCGGCGCAGGTCCAGGATCTCGCGCGGCTCCGCCCGGGCGACGTCCACGATGCGCGCGCCGTCGCGAATCCTTATGGCGCCGCGCTCGCAGCGATAGTTGCCGTAGGCCATCTTCAGGAGCGAGGACTTGCCCGCACCCGAGGCGCCGCCGAGCACGACGCACTCGCCCGCGCTCACGGACAGGCTCGCGCCTGCGATCACCGGAAGCGTCACGCCGCCGCGCAGGTGGAGGGTGAAGCTCTTGCCCACATCCTCGAAGGCGATCACCGGATCCGTCATGCGGCGAGCACCGAGGCGACGAGGAGCTGGGTATAGGGCGCCTGCGGGTCGTCGAGGACCTGGTCGGTCAGCCCGGTCTCGATGACGCGCCCGCCGCGCATCACGAGGATGCGGTGCGAGAGCAGGCGCGCCACCGCGAGGTCGTGGGTGACGATGATCACGGCGAGGCCGAGCTCGGCCACGAGGCCGCGGATCGTGTCGAGGAGGCGCGCCTGCACCGAGACGTCGAGGCCCGAGGTCGGCTCGTCCATCAGCACGAGGCGCGGGCCCGTGACGAGGTTGCGGGCGATCTGCAGGCGCTGGCGCATGCCGCCGGAGAAGCGCGTCGGCGGGTCGTCCACCCGGTCGGCGGCGATCTCGACCCGGGCGAGCCAGTCGAGGGCCGTCGCGCGGATGCGGCCGTAATGGCGCTCGCCAATTCCCATCAGCCGCTCGCCGACATTGCCCCCGGCCGAGACCGCCATGCGCAGGCCCTGCGCCGCATCCTGCCGGACGAAGCCCCAATCGGTGCGCATCAGGGCGCGCCGCTCCGCCGGCCCGAGGGCGGCGAGGTCGCGGGGCACGCCGTCGCGCATCCGGTAGGTGACGGAGCCCGCATCGGCCGCGACCTCTCCGGCGATCAGGCCGAGCAGCGTCGACTTGCCCGAGCCCGATTCGCCCACCACCGCCAGCACCTCGCCGGGATGGAGCGCGAAGCCGACGCCGTCGCAGGCGAGACGCGGGCCGTAGCGCTTCGTCAGGCCCTGTACCTGAAGGAGAGGCGCGCTCATGCCGCCTGCTCTCCGGTGAAGCCCTCGGCGCGGCGCCCCTCGCAATGGTCGGTGTCGGAGCAGACGAACATCCGCCCGCCCCGGTCGTCGAGCACCACCTCGTCGAGATAGACCCCTTCCGCCCCGCAGAGCGCGCAGGGGCGGTCGAAGCGCTGCACCCGGAACGGATGGTCCTCGAAATCGAGGCTGCGCACCCGCGTATAGGGCGGCACCGCGTAGATGCGCTTCTCGCGCCCCGCCCCGAAGAGCTGGAGGGCGGGGCAATCGTCCATCTTCGGGTTGTCGAATTTCGGCGTCGGCGAGGGGTCCATCACGTAGCGCCCGGCCACCTCCACCGGATAGGCGTAGGTGGTCGCGATATGGCCGTGGCGGGCGATGTCCTCGTAGAGCTTCACATGGATCAGCCCGTACTCGGCGAGCGCGTGGAGCTGGCGCGTCTCGGTCTCGCGCGGCTCGAGGAAGCGCAGGGGCTCCGGGATCGGCACCTGATAGACGAGGATCTGCCCTTCGCGGAGCGGCGTCTCCGGGATGCGGTGGCGGGTCTGGATCACCGTTGCCTCGGTGGTCCGCGTCGTGGTGGCGACGCCCGCGGTGCGGCCGAAGAAGCGGCGGATCGAGACCGCGTTGGTGGTGTCGTCGGCGCCCTGGTCGATCACCTTGAGCACGTCTGAGCGCCCGAGCACCGCGGCGGTGACCTGCACGCCGCCGGTGCCCCAGCCATAGGGCATCGGCATCTCGCGGGAGGCGAAGGGCACCTGATAGCCGGGGATGGCGATCGCCTTGAGGATCGCCCGGCGGATCATCCGCTTCGTGCCCTCGTCGAGATAGGCGAAGTTGTAGCCCTGCTCGGGAAGGGGCGCGCTCATTCCGCGGCCTCCCGCAACGGCTCGCCGGGTTCGGCGTGGGCCGCTTCATGCTCGGCGCGCAGGCGCCGGACCAGCTCAAGCTCGGCCTGGAAGTCGACGTAGTGCGGCAGCTTCAGGTGCTCGACGAAGCCGGTCGCCTGCAGGCTGTCGCAATGGGCGAGCACGAATTCCTGGTCCTGAGCCGGCGCGCCCACGGCCTCGCCGAGCTCCGCCGCCCGCAGGGAGCGGTCGACCAGGGCCATCGCCATGGCCTTGCGCTCGCCCTGGCCGAAGACGAGGCCGTAGCCGCGGGTGAACTGGGGCGGGACCTCGCCGCTGCCGCGGAACTGGTTGAGCATCTGGCACTCGGTCAGCGGCACCTCGCCGAGCGGCACGGGGAAACCCAGCTCCTCCGGCACGAACTCGAGCGCGACGGTGCCGAAGCGGATCTCGCCCACGAAGGGATGGGTGCGGCCGTAGCCGCGCTGGGTCGAGTAGCCGAGCGCGAGCACGAAGCCCTCGTCGCCGCGGGCGAGCGCCTGGAGCCGCACCGCGCGGTCGGCCGGGTAATCCACCGGCTCGCGGGTGAGGTCACCGACCGGGGCGCCCGCCTCCGGCGGCGAGGGTTCGAGCAGCCCGGCCTGGCCGAGGATGTCGGTCACCCGCGGGCAATGTCCGGCATCCGGGCCGGGCTCGGCCTCCTCCGCCGGCTCGGGGATGCTGCCCTCAGTGAGGGCGAAATCGACGAGGCGGTGCGTGTAGTCGAAGGTCGGCCCGAGCACCTGCCCGCCCGGCAGGTCCTTGAAGGTCGCCGAGACCCGGCGCGAGACCGTCATCGCGCCCGTATCGACAGGCTCGCTCGCGCCGAAGTGCGGCAGGGTGGTGCGGTAGGCGCGCACCAGGAAGACCGCCTCGACCACGTCGCCGCGGGCCTGTTTCAGGGCGAGCGCGGCGAGGTCCGGATCGTGGAGCGAGCCCTCCGTCATCACCCGGTCCACGAGCAGGCTCATCTGCTCGCGGATCTGCGCCACCGAGAGCTCGGGCACCACGGGGTCACCGCGGCGGATTTCGGCGAGCAGCCGGTGGGCATTGTCGATGGCGGCCTCGCCACCCTTCGCGGCCACGTACATGGCTCAGGCCTCCGCCGGTTCGAGCACCCGCGCCGAGCGCGGCAGGCCGGTCATGCGGCCGGGGGCGGTGAGGAGGATGTCGAGCCCGCACGGGAACAGGGCATGGTTGGCCGCGAGGCGCGCCGACCAGTCGGCGGGCAGCGGCCCGGCATCGAACCGCACCCGACCGTTTATGCCCGGCCCTGTGAAGGCGAGGCCGTCCTCCTCGGTGAGGTGATCGAGGGCCAGGATCAGCGTGGCCGAGCCATCCGGGTAGTCCGGCGTTCCCTGCGCGAAGGCGGTGAAGGCCGGGCAGGCGGCCGCGTCGACGATCAGGGCGAAGGCCGCAGACTCGGGCGTTGCGGTGATCGGCGCGCCGGCATGGAAGCGCAGATAGGCCGCCACCTCCGCCGAGCGCGCCAGCGGCGCGTCGAGCCAGATTGGCGTGTCGGCATCGCAGAGCGCCAGCGCGAGGGCCGCGAGTTCCGCGGTCAGGGGCTCCGGCGGGGCCAGATCCGTCGGCAGCGCACGGACGAAGCCGGGCCGGCTCAGCGCCTCCATCGCGGCGCGGAACACGGCCTGCGCGTCGTGGACCGGGTCGCGGAAGCCGGGGCGGAGCGCCATCAATCCTCGCCCCGGGCCAGGGTGAAGAAGTTCACGCGGGTGGCGGCCACCCGCCGGGCCCGCCCCTCCGCCTCGCGCTGCCGGCGCGCGGCGACGGCTGCCAGCGCCGCATCGACGGCAGGCCGGGTCTCCGCGTTCTGCCAATGCGCGTCGAGGATCGCGGCGAGCCGGGCGCGCGGACGGTCGCGTCCGAGATGATAGGCGAAGCCGGTCTCGCCGCCGGGCAATCGCACCGCGGCGCGGGTCACCGTCGCCTCGCCGAAATTGAAGGCCCGTCCGTCGCCGCCGATCCGGCCTCGGGTCATAACGAGGCCCGTCTCCGGGACCCGCAGATCCTCGGCCTCTGCCGACAGGCCGGCACGGGCGAGCACGTCTTCCAGCTCGGCCAAAGTGGCGGCACCCGCGAGCGCCATGGCAGAGCGGCGGGCCGCGACCTCTGGCGCGACGGGCTCGGGTGGTGTTTCGCTGCTCGGCATCGTGCTGCGATCCTCACTTGTCTATATATATAGACAAGTGTGCGACCGGCCGCAAGGACGACCACGACCCGACATGGCCGATGCACGCGACATCCCGGTGACGCCCTCCGAGCCCCCGCTGCGGCGCGGCGAGGGCCTGGCCGCCTGGCGGCAGATCGCGGACGCGCTCGCCGGAGAGATTGGAAGCGGCGCCCTCCCCGCCGGGGGCCAGCTTCCGACCGAGGCGGCCCTGGCCAAACGATTCGGGGTCAACCGGCACACGGTGCGCCGGGCGCTCGCAAGCCTCGCCGAGCGCGGGCTGGTGCGGGCGACCCAGGGGCGCGGCACCTTCGTGGAGCAGGCCCCCCTCGCCTACCCGATCGGCCCACGCACGCGCTTCTCCGAGACCGTCACGCGCGCGGGCCGCGAGGCCTGGGGCGACCTTCTCGGCGCGCGGGTTCTGGCGGCGGATGCCGAGACGGCCGAGGCGCTCGGGCTGGCGCCGGGGGCGGCGGTGGTCGAGATGCTGACCCGACACCGGGCCGACGACACGCCGCTCTCGACGGCGCGCACCAGCCTGCCGCTGCCGCGCTTCGCCGCGTTCGATGCCGCCTATGCCCGGCTCGGCTCGATCACCCGCGCCTTCGGCGCCTTCGGCGTGGACGACTATACCCGCCTGTCCACGCGGGTGGGCGCCCGCGCGGCGAGCGCCGAGGAGGCGGCGCGGCTCGACATCGCGCCCGGCCGCCCGCTTCTCACCGTGACCAGCGTGAATGTCGACGGCCGGGGGCAGCGCATTCAGGCCACGCAGAGCCTTTTCTCGGCCGACCGGGTCGAATTGATTTTGGAGTGATCGGTCCGTGAATAGGCCGGGGCTCTGCCCCGGCGCCCCGCCAAAGGGGTGACCCCTTCGGGATCCCGGGATGTCAGCGCGGCTCGCCGCCGATGAGGGCGCGGCGCAGGCGGCCCGACACCGCGTCGATGAGGGCGACCGTGACGAGGATCATCAGGACGAGGAAGGCGACCTGCTTCAGTTCGAGCACGCGGATCAACTCGGTCAGGTACTGGCCGATGCCGCCCGCGCCCACGATGCCGATGATCGTCGCCGAGCGGGTGTTCGATTCGAAGAAGTAGAGCATCTGGCTGCCGAGCACCGGCAGCACCGCCGGCACGAGGCCGAAGCGGATGCGGTGCAGCGCGCCCCCGCCCGAGGCGGTCACCCCCTCCGACGCCTTGCGGTCGGCGGTCTCGACGGCTTCCGAGAACAGCTTGCCGAGCGCCCCGAAATCCGCGCAGGCGATGGCGAGCGCCCCGGCGAAGGGGCCGAGTCCGACCACGTTGATCCAGATCAGCGCCCAGATCAGCACGTCGACCGAGCGCATCACGTCGAGACCGCGCCGGACGGTGAAGTGGACGAACGGGTTCGGCACCACGTTGCGCGCGGCCAGGAACGCCACGGGCAGGGCGAAGAGAGCCGCCGTCAGCGTACCGAGGAAGGCGATGCCGAGCGTCTCGGCGAGCGCGCGCAGGAAATCGGCGAGATGCCCTTCCGCCGAGGGCGGCAGCATCAGCACCGCGAACTCACCGAGGCGTCCGAGCCCGCTCAGGATGCGGGCGGCGGAGAAATCGAGCCGCACCATCGCGAAGGCGGCGAGCCCGAGCAGGGCGGCGAGCACGCCGACGAGGGTCAGGCGCGAGGCCCACGAGACGCGGAAGGCCTGCGGGTAGCGCGCCTTGAGGGCGGCGAGGTCGGGCGCCGGGGCGCGGGCCGGAGACGCGTCGCTCATCGCGCCTGCTCCAGCCCGATCAGGTGATGGCGCAGCCGCTCGGTGGCGAGGTCGATCAGCACCACGGTCGCGACGATCATCAGCAGGATCGCGCTCACATCCGTGTAGTAGAAGTTGCGGATCGCCACGAGCAGTTCCTGCCCGATGCCGCCGGCGCCGACGAAGCCCATCACGCCGGCCCCCCGCACGTTGATCTCGAAGCGCAGCAGCCCGTAGGAGGCGAAGTTCGACAGGACCTGCGGCAGCACCGCGAAGCGGATCGCCTCGACCCGCGTGGCGCCGGACGCAATCAGCCCCTCCACCGGCTTCATGTCGATGTTCTCGACGACCTCGGAGAACAGCTTGCCCAGCGCCCCGGCGGTGTGGATGGCGAGCGCCATCACGCCGACCATCGGCCCGAGCCCGAAGGCGATCACGAAGATCAGCGCGAACACCACTTCCGGCACGGTGCGGAAGAATTCGAGGGCGCGGCGGGTCAGGAAGCAGCCGATGCGGGTGCGGGCGAGGTTCGCGGCGGCGCCGAAGCAGAGCAGGAAGGCCGCGAGCCCGCCGAGCAGCGTGCCGAGATAGGCCATCAGCAGGGTCTCGCCGAGCAGCGCGGCCCATTTCGGCAGGCCCCAGTACCACTCGGCGAAATCGCCGCGCAGGTTCGCCAGGGTGAGGTGGGGCAGGATCCGGCCGAGATAGGCGGTGAAGTTGCCGATGTTCTCGACGAGCACCAGCGGCCGCACCTCGGCCGCGAAGCCCGCGGCCACCGCCAGGACGGCGACGGCCGCGAGCGTCAGGATCGTCCGCCGCCGCGTGGCCGCGACCGCGCGCGAGTAGGCGCTCTCCAGCGCCGCCCCGCGTTCGGACGCGAGCGGGACGATCCGCGTGTCCATGGTCCGGATCAGGACTTGCGGCGCTGGTCGTCGTTGAACTTCAGCATCTCGATGATCGGCTGGTAGTCCTTCAGCGTCACCGGGGTCAGATCGAGGTCCTTGCCGTCCGAGAGCCGGTCGAAGGCGGCCTTGTCGGCCTTCGGCAGGGCGATGAAGGCCTCGCGGATCTTGGCCTTCAGGTCGTCCGGCAGGCTCGCCAGCACGGCGAAGGGCCCCTCGGGCAGGAACTCGGACTTGAACACCACGCGGAAGTCGGACTGGCCCATCTGCGTGCCGTCGGGCTTCTTCAGCATGCCCTTGGTGGCCATGCGGGTGACGACGGTGTCGGTCTCGGAGTTCCAGAGATTGGCCGCGGCGTCCGCGGTGCCCTGGACGAGAGCGAGGACGGCGTTCTCGTGGCTGCCGGCATAGACCGTCTTGCCGAAGTGCTTGTCGACCTCGTGCCCGGCCTTCTGCAGGAAGAAGCGCGGCGCCTGGTTGCCCGAGGTCGAGTTCGGGTCGACGAGGGCGAGGTTCTTGCCCTTCAGGTCCTCGACCGTCTTGTAGGGGCTGTCGGCGCGCACGTAGATCACCGAATAGTAGCCCGAGGCGCCGTTGTTGTGCTTCTGGTTGACCACGGGTTCGACCTTCACGCCGGTCATCACCGCGCGGGCGAAGGAGGCGGGGCCGTAGAAGGCGATCTGGATGTTGCCGGCGCGCTGGCCCTCGATCACCGCGGCGTAGTCGTTGGCGACGCGCAGCTTCACCGGCACGCCGAGCGCCTTGGACAGGTATTCGGTCAGCGGGGCGTAGCGGTCGGCGGTGCCGCTGGCGTTCTCGACGGGAATCGCGCCGAGCGTCAGCTCCGGATACTTCGCCTTCCAGTCCTCTGCGGCGGCGGGCGCGATCAGCGCGAGCGCGGCGAGGGCGCCGGCGAGGGTGCGGCGGGTCAGCATGGTCTGTCTCCTGTGAACGAGGGCCGCGCGCTCAGGCGACGAGGGCGGCGGCCGTGGAAAGGGGCGTCCCGGCGGGCGGCTGCCGGTCCATCACCTCGCCCGCCTCCAGGCCGTAGAGGCGCTGCGCCACGTCCTCGGTGAGGTCGAAGGCGCGGCCGTCGAAGACCACCCGGCCGTCGGCGAGGCCGATCAGGCGGTCGCAATAGGCGCGGGCGAGGTCGAGCGAGTGCAGGTTGCACAGCACCGTGATGCCGAGGCGCTTGTTGGCATCGGCCAGCGCGTCCATCACGAGCTTGGTGTTGCGCGGATCGAGGGAGGCGACCGGCTCGTCCGCGAGGATGATGTCGGGCTCCTGCACCAGGGCGCGGGCGATGGCGACGCGCTGCTGCTGGCCGCCGGAGAGCTGGTCGGCGCGGTTGCCCGCGAAGGCGCCCATGTCGAACCCTTCGAGGGCGGCGAGCGCCAGGGCCCGCTCCTGCGGCGACCACAGGTTGAGGAGGGCGCGGTGGCTCGGCGTGCGGCTGAGCCGGCCCATAAGCACGTTGGTGAGCACGTCGAGCCGGCCGACGAGGTTGAACTGCTGGAACACCATGGCACAGCGCGCGCGCCAGCGCCGCAGCGCCCGCCCGCGCAGGGCGGTGACGTCGGTGCCGTCGAACAGGATGCGGCCGTCGGTCGGCTCGGCGAGCCGGTTGAGCATGCGCAGGAAGGTGGACTTGCCCGCGCCCGACCGGCCGATCACGCCGACGAAGCTGCCCCGCTCGATCCGCAGGGAGATGCGGTCGACGGCGTGGCGGTTGCCGTAGCGGCGCGTGAGATCTTCGACGACCAGCATGCCTTCATCCGTCGCGAACGGGGCTCTGATGCCCCCGAATCCGCGACGGTAGGATGACGCCGGCCCCCTCGCCGCGCTCAGCCGGTGAACGGAATGCGGACGATCTCCCGGAACGGCCCATCCCCGTCCTGCCGCAGCAGGGTGACGGCATCGATCACGAGATCCGAGCCCGCGAAGGCCTCCGACAGGTGGGCGTGCCAGTGCTCCTGCTCCTCGGGCGCGAGCGGCCCCAGAAGGGTCATGTGGAAGCGGAAGGCCTCGAACACGTCCGGATAGCCCCAGCGCTCGAGCAGGGCGCGGCGGCGCGGATCGAGCAAATCCGGCCGGCGCTTGCGCCGCTCGGCCTCGCTCAAGCGCGCGCGGAAGGGATCGAGCGCGGCGACGCATTCGGCCGCGAACAGGCCGAGCGCGGGCGGCGGGCTGGCCGGGACCAGGGCGAGGTAGACACCGAGGCGCGCGACCTCCAGCGGACCGGCTCGCAGCGGCGCCCGATGCGCAGCGAGCGCCCGGCAGGCCGCTTCGAGAGCAGCCTCTTTGATGCCGGGCGCGAGGCGCATGGGCGCCTTGAGGGTCGCGTGGAATCCGTAGACCCGTGGGCCGGCCGCCAGCGCGGCGAGCGCCTCGCCCTCCTCCGGCGCGAGCCCCGGCAGCGCCCCGCCGAAGACGGATTCCCCGAAGGCGGCGAGCGGTGATCCGGCCGGCGGCGTGTAGTAGAGCGCGTAGCGGGACGGCGCGTCGCGTTCGGTCATGTCCAGGATCCGTGTCTCCCTGCGCTGCGGGGCCGCGGAAGATCCTCTGATCCGGCGGCCCCGTCGAGCGTTCTCCGACAGCAACCCCGCCGCGTGACGGCTTGACGACGGAGAGCTACCGATGACGACGGAAGGCGCGACCGCGAGCGACAGCCCGCTCATCAAGGGGCGCAACGCCCGACTCTACGGCAAGGCCCGCGACAGCTGCCCCTATCCTGAGGGCTCGCCGGACCGCCAGGGCTGGATCGAGGGCTATGACGGCGCCGGCTCGCCGGAGGGCGAGCGGGATGCGGGCACGGTGGACGACGTCGGAAAGCGGTGAGGCGCCTGAGCGGGATCGCTCAGCCCGCCGGGATCACGCGTGCGCCCGCGCCCTCCATCGCCCGCCGCTGGGCCTCGGTCGCCGCGGAATCGGTGATCAAGGTCCAGTCGCTCGGCAGCGGCGCCCAGGCCGTCTGCTCGGCGCGGCCGAGCTTGGTCGAATCGGCGAGCACCACGACCTCCCGCGCCTGCTGCATCATCAGCGATTTCAGCACGACCTGATCGAGGCTGGCCTCGCACAGGCCGCGGCCGGCTACGACTCCGTCGGCGCTGAGGACGACGCGGTCCGCCGTCATCCGCCGCATGGCCTCGACGGCGAGCGGCCCCACGGTGCTCATGCTGGTCGCCCGCAGGGCGCCGCCGAGCACCACGAGGTCGAGTTCGGGCGCCTCCGCGAGGAAGGGCAGGAGCGCGAGGTTGTTGGTGACGACGCGCAGGCGCCGCCCCGGCAGGAGCTGCCCGAAGGCCGCGACCGTGGAGCCCGCATCGAGGATGAGCGTGTCGCCGTCGCGGACCAGATCGAGCGCCGCGCGGGCGATCGCCCGCTTCTCCGCCCCGTTCACGGCGATGCGCTCGGCGAGCGTGCTCTCGGCCGGCCGGCTCGCCAGGATCGCGCCGCCATAGGTCCGGTGCACGGCGCTCGTGGCGGAGAGGCGCTGCAGGTCGCGCCGCACCGTCGAGGCCGAGACCTCGAAGCGCCGCGCGAACTCGTCCACGTCGATCTCGCCAACGCGCAAGGCCTCGAGGAGAAGCGCCCGGCGCTCCTTGCTGCGCGTCGACATCCCTGCCCCCCGAGAATCCCCAGAGACCCTCATGCCGCAGGGCGGAGCCGTTGGCCAGGAACCCTGTCCGCTGCCCGCCCTACTCCGTCAGGCAGCCTGCTTCGGGGCGAGATCGACCGCCTGCCGCAGGGCCTCCACGAGGCTGCGCTCGTCCGCGACGCCGGTGCCGGCGATGTCGAAGGCGGTGCCGTGATCGACCGAGGTGCGGATCACCGGCAGGCCGACCGTGATGTTCACGCCGGCCTCGAGCCCGAGCACCTTGATCGGGCCGTGGCCCTGATCGTGATACATGGCCACCACCATGTCGTAGTCGCCGCGGCCGGCGAGGAAGAACAGGGTGTCGGCCGGCAGCGGCCCGCGCACGTCCCAACCCCGGGCCCTGCAGGCCTCGATCGCGGGCGCGATCTTCTCGGCCTCCTCGCCGCGCCCGAACAGGCCGTTCTCGCCGGCATGGGGGTTGATGGCGCAGACGCCGATCTTCGGGTTCGCGATCCCGGCGCGCACGAGGACGTCGTGGCCGCGCACGATCACCCGCTCCACGAGGCCCGGCTCGATCTTCGCGATGGCATCGATCAGGCCGATATGCGTGGTGACGTGGATCACCCGGAGCTTGGGCGAGACCAGCATCATCGAGACCTCGGGCGTGCCCGTGAGATGCGCCAGAAGCTCGGTATGGCCGGGGAACTTGTGCCCGGCGGCGTGCAGAGCCTCCTTCGAGAGCGGCGCCGTGCAGATGCCCTGGGCGAGGCCGGCCTGCACCGTCCCGACCGCCGTCTCGATGAAGCGGTAGGCCGCCTCGCCCGCCACCGGCGAGACCTGTCCGAAGGGCAGGCCATCGGGCACGCAAGCAAGGTCGACGCACTGGACCGCCGCGGTCGTGAACTCGGCGGCGCCGGCATCCTCCAGCGCATCGACCGGGATCTCGGCGCCGACGATGCGGCCGGCCTGGCGCAGGCGCCCGGCATCGCCGATCACCAGCGGCTTGCAGAGCGCGTGCACCTCCGGATGGGCGAGCGCCTTCATGATGATCTCGGGCCCGATTCCGGCCGGATCGCCCATGGTGATCGCGATGGTCGGACGGGTCATGCGAAGCTTCCCTCGGTTCTGACGGCGCGCAGGCGCTCGGCGATGCGGATCAGGCTGTCCGCGTCACCGAAGGCGCCGGCCTTGGTGGCGATGGGGATGGAGAGGCGGCCGAGCGTGAGGCCGAGCGAGACGCCGGGCTCGATCTCGTCCACGAGGCGGATCCCGCCGACGCCGAAGCGGGCGAGGAGCGCGGCGGCGGTCTCTCCGCCGGTCGCCGCAAGGGCGCCGATCCGCGGGGCGAGCGGCTCAAGCGCGTCGGCCAGGGCGCGGGCGAGGCGGGGACCGAGCGTCATGTCCAAAGCAGCCTCATCGACGGCGATCTCGACCAGTGCGTCGCCGCCCGCCGCCAGCACGGCGGCGGCCTGGGCCGCCAGGGCCGCGCGGCCCTCGGTATCGCCGAGCAGGGTCTCGGGCGCGACCGGCAGATGGACCACGGACTCACCTGCGGTAAGTTTGCGGGCGGCTGCACGGGAGGCGGCGGCGAGCGAGCCCACGACGATGAGCGCGCCATGCGCGCTAGGGCTGATGCGTGGCAGCGGCACCGCCGCCGTGCCGGAGGCTGCTGCAAGGGCATGGGCGAGGCCCGCGCTGCCGATGAAGAAGGGTGTACGCGGGAGCGCCAAGCTCGCCTGCGCGATCCGGTCGACATCCGCCTCGCTCTCCGCGTCGCAGATCGCGACCGCCCTGCCCCGTGTCGCGACCTCGGCGAGCGCGGCTGCGAGGTTCGCGCCGCGTACCGTTTCGAGCCCGACCGTCTCGGCCGCGATGCCGGCCGAGGCCAGGACCGCGACGAGGTCGGCGCTCGGATAGGTGTGATCGCGCCGCCAGACCTCGGCTTCCTCCAGCGGCCGTCCGGCCACGCGGATGCGGCCCTCGGCCGTCGTCCGTCCCGTCGCCGGGAAGGCCGGAGCGAAGACGCCGAAGGCGGCGCCGTCCCGAGCCTCCAGGAACGCGATCGTCGCGGCCGTCTCGGCGGCGGGCTGACCGCGCAAGGTCGAGTCGATCTTCTTGAAGAGTACCCGGTCCGGCTCCAGCAGCCGGCCGAGTGCCTCGCCATGCCTCTGCGCCGCCGCCTCGGCAGCGAGGCCGCGGCTGTCGGCATCGTAGGCCAGGACCGGCACGGGCTCGGCCGTCACGCCGTCGCCCCAGGTCACCGAGGCGGCGCGGCCCCGCCGCCCGAAGGCGATGGCGCAATCGGCCGCTCCGGTCAGGTCGTCGGCGAGGATGAGCCAGCGCGCCGCCATTTCAGCGGCCGCCGACGGGCTGGGCCGGCGCTGCGCTGGCGTCCACCGGAGCGGCGGCCTCGGCATCCTCCGGGCGGCCGAAGGTCCTGGCGGTCCAGGCCGTCACGACGGGGACGAGGATTGCCGTGACCACGACGCAGGCCGCGACGAGGATGGTGGCCGGGCCGGCCGCGTCGGCATAGGCCGGGTTCGCCGAGGCGACGATGGCCGGCACGGCCGCGGCGTTGCCTGCCGTCGAGGCCGCCGCCACGCCCGCCACGCCGGTTCCGCCGGTGATGCGGTCGGCGAAGAAGAGCGGTATGCCCGTCACCACGACGACGGCGACGCCCATGGCGAGGCCGAGAAGGCCGGCCTGCCACACCTTCGACAGGTCGAGGCCGGTGCCCAGGGCGAAGGCGAAGAACGGGATCATCACCGGAATCGCGCGGCTCAGGAAGTCGCGCATCTCGCGGTCGAGATTGCCGATGATCATGCCGACGAGGAGCGGCAGCACCGCACCGACGAGGGTCTGCCAGGGAAAGGCCGAGAGGCCGGCGATGCCGAGCGTGACCATGGTGAGGAAGGGGCCGCTCTCCAGGGACATGATCGTGTAGGCGCCGACATCGCGCGGGCGCCCGTACTGGCCCATCAGCGCCATGTAGAGGCCGCCATTGGTGTCGTTCATGCTGGCCACGACCGCGAGGGTCGACAGGCCCGCGAACATGCCCGCCGCCACCGGCGCCTCGCCCAGCACCCGGCCGAAGACCAGGCCGAGGATGACGGCGATGCCGACCTTCACGAACAGCAGCGTGCCGCCCTTCTTCACGATGTAGGGGGTCGCGCGGAAATCGATGCTCGCGCCCATGCAGACGTAGAACACGGCCAGAATCGTCAGCGCCCCGGAGAACAGGGCGCCGGTGAAGGAGCCGAAGAATTTCGGGGTGCCGGGGAAGAAGGTCGCAATGAGGGCACCGGCCAGGAGCGGCACGACCATCATGCCGCCGGGAACCGCTTCGATGGACCGCTTGATCGGGATCTGCATGTGGCTTCCTCCCTGCGCAATCCGCGCAGTTTCTCATCGTCGCCGCGCGGAATGCCCGTAGGGAGCGCCGCACTGCCCGACTCTTGCCACATATTCTGCGTGATTTGCGCGGTGAGTCAATCGATTTGCGCGAAATGCGCATTTTTCGCCCGGATCAAGGGCGGACGCATGTTGTCCGACCGGCCTCTGCGAACCGAAGCGCATCGGATCGGAGATCGGGCGGGAAAAGCTATCGGGACGGCAGATCCGGATGGCAGTGCAGTCCGGAAGGACAGAATGCAGCCTCGACCGAGCTGGACGACGGCGCTTTCCGAGCGTGGTGCGAGAGTCGATCCGATCAGCTCCTCGCGGCGAGCCGATATCGGGCTCCGCGGAGAGCGCTCCACATGGCTGTCGCTGGGCGAACGCAGCCTGGAGGCAGGATCAGGTGCTGCTACCGGAACCGGCCGCCATCGGCCCTCGATGGGCTCCCGATGCGGCGCGCGGTTCCATTTTCAAAAGATGTGTGCGGCCGGTCAACCGCGTCGCGAGCCTCGGGGAAGCCTGACCCGAGGCCGGGATCGGATCGGCCGAGCGGCAGGCCGAGGCCGCTGCGCCGGAATCGCTGCGGTCAGACGCTGCTCAGCAGGAACATCAGGGCCGTCGTGGCGACCGTGGTGCTGAGGAAGCCGCAGAGGGCAGCGGCGAAGGACGGGCCGGTGGGAGCGGATTGGCGCTCGGCGGTCAGGGCGGTGGTGAGCGGAGCGGTCATCGCGGATCCTGTGGCGACTCGGGCGTCGCATCTGTGGTTACGGTGCGGTGAAGCTGAGCCGAAGGCTGTGCGCCGCCGCACGCGGGTGGCGCACCTCATTCGATTGCAAGGCGTTCGAGAGCGTCGTCAGTCGCAGCGGTTGACCTGCTTGGCGATGCGCAGGTTGCGCAACTCGCTGCGCAGGTCGATCGCGACCACGCCGGCCCCGCAATCGTCGAAGGCGTCGCGGGCGTCGTTGTAGCGGTCGCCGACCTCGTCGAGCGTGTCGCAGACCCGGTCGTGGTTGCCGAGCCGGGCATCCTGTCGGGCCTGATAGCGTAGCGCCACGGCCTCATCGACCTTGCGGCGCGCCTCGATACAGGCCGGTGCGGCGAAGGCCGTCTGCGCCGTGAGGAGAATTCCCGGGGCGATCAGGGCGGCGCGGAAAAGATGTCTCATGGACAAACCGTTTCGGATCTTTGGGGCACCTGCAGCGCACGGGTGAGAATCGGGCGGCAGAAGCCTGCTGATCATGGTTCGGTGTGATCGGTGTGGGAGCGAAACCGGAGGCTGGACTTGCAAGCCCGGCGACCGGCGCGCCAGAGTGACCTTCAAACGGCAGAGCTGAGCCGATGGTTCCGCAAGAATGGACTCATCGGCCGCGCTTCCGGGAGACGAGGATCTCCGCAAGGGTGACGGGCCGGAAGCCCTGCGCATCGACGCCGACATCGTACTGCCTCGGTATCGGCTTCAGTTGTCCGTGCGAATGTCCGTGCAGGTTGAGCACCCCGCGCCCGATCCCATTCCAGGTCCGGAACGCGTAGTGGCACAGGACGACGGCGCGCCCCTCCACCACCGTCTCGGCGTAATGGCCGGTCCAGGCCCAGCCGGGCGCGGCCAGGGTCTCCGGCGCATCGTTGTTGCCGATGATCAGACGCTTGGTGCCGTTGAGGCCCGCGAGTATCGCGCGCATCTCCGCCGCGGCGGGACCGAGCGCGAAGTCGCCCAGGTGCCACACCTCGTCCTGCGGGCCGACACGCGCATTCCAGGCCGCGATCAGGGCGGCATCGTGATCCGCGAGGCTCGCGAAAGGACGCCGGTCGAGCCGCAGGATGCGCGGGTCGCCGAAATGCGTATCGCTCGTGAAAAAGACCGCCATATTCGATCCGGCACGCCTCAAGCCGCCCTGCCCGCGCCCAGGAACGGCCGCCGCCCTTTTTGGATGGACTCCCGCCCAGCGAGCCGGTAACACAGGCGCCGTGCGGGCGTAGTTCAGTGGTAGAACGTCAGCTTCCCAAGCTGAATGTCGTCGGTTCGATCCCGATCGCCCGCTCCAATCCCTTTTCCTATAGCTGACAGGCCCTTGCGAGGCGTTCTTCACGCGCTTCGCGCTGCCCCTGAAACGGCGGGATACAACGGGGATACAACGCCCCCTCGAATCACGCCCCCTCTCCAAAGGCCAGGGAAGGGCTAACCGTGCCGTGGTTCGCCCCTTGCCGGGCGGCCACGGATCCCCGAGGATCGCCCCATGACGCACGCCCCCTCGAAACGCCTGCCGGCCTGAGCCAGCCGTCTCGTCCGGAAATCCGGACGGCCATGCGTTCCGTTTCGAGGGAGGGCACCATGCCCGTCTACATCACCGCCGACCTGCACCTCGGCCATGAGGCGTGCCTGTCCTACTGCGCCCGTCCCTTCCGCTCGATCGCCGAGCACGACAGGGCGCTCGTCGACCGGTGGAACAATCGGATCACCGACGTCGACGACGTCTACGTGCTCGGCGACTTCAGCATCGGGCTGTCGGCCCGGGAGCTCCGCCGCGTCTTCGGCGAGCTACGGGGGCGCAAGCACCTCGTCGTCGGCAACCATGACGGCGCGAAGACCCTGGCCCTGCCGTGGGCGAGCCCGCCCCGGGACATCCTGCGCGTCACCCTGGAGCGGACGCAGCTCTTCCTGAGCCACTACCCGACCCGGTCGTGGCCCGGCATGCACGCCGGCACCCTCCACCTCTACGGCCACACTCACGGCGCCATCCAAGATACGCGGCATTCCTGCGACATCGGGGTTGACCGGTGGGCGTACCGGCCGGTCACCCTGCGCGAGATCCGGGAGCACCTCGCGACGCATGCCGGCCCCCTAGAGGAGGAGATCGCCACCGCCGACGAGCGCACTCTCCGGAGGCTCGCGGCGTGATGCGCGGATCCTACACCTACAGCGAGCCCCCCGCGGGAGCAGTGACCTGCCGGACGTGCGGGCGGATGAACCTCGCGATCTCCCGCAACGAGGCGGAGCGCCGCGCGGCGGAGGCGAACGCGCATCGGCGGCCGGGGGACCCCCGACCGCCGGTTACGGTGGCTTATTTCAGCTGCTGCATGCGCCCCCGGTACAGGCCGGCCAGGCTTGGGGATTGCCCGGACGGTGCGACGTACTCGTCGGTTCTGTGCGAGCGCCTGGACGAGGGCGGCTAGCCCGAGCCGCCCCGGTTCCGGCGGTAGAGGTTCACCGTCCGCCAGATCGCTACCCGCACGGCGTCGGCGTCGTCGCCCCGTACGGGCATCGACCAGACCTCGCCCGTGTCGTCGCGCCAAAACCGCATCAGAATGTAGCGCTGCCCGACCTCGCACCCGTCCATGACGTCGGGATCCCGGCGCCGGAACAGAAGCGCTCGGCCGTGCTCGACGCCGACGACCTGCCCGAGAAACTCGTCGATCGGCTCGGCGCGCTCCTCGTCGTGCAGATGGAAGGGCGGGCACGCCACCCGGTGCGGCTTGCCGAGGGCCGGCTCGAACTCGATGCGGTCCTCGGCGTGGGCCTTCGTCCAGAAGCCCATGTCGAAGGTCAGCGCGAGGGCGGGTGCCGCAGCCGGTGCAGGGCCTGCCTCGCCCGCTGCGGGCGGCGCCTCGGGCTCCGGCGTCGGCTCGGGGGCCGGGGTCTCCGCCTTCTCCTCCTCGTCTTCCTTCTCGTCCTCGACCGCGGCAGCCTGCGCGGCGGCCCGCGCGGCGATCGCGGCCTCTGCCCGCTCGCGCTTGAGCCGGGCGCGCTTCAGCGCGAGCGGGCTCGGCGGCGAGATCGCTGCGCCGAAATGGTGCCTGAGGACCTCGTCGATCGGGAGCCCCTGCTTCACGTACCACGGGCTCCCGTCGTCCCGGGCCGCGGGCTCCGGCTCGGGTGCCGGGACCGACGACTGGGGCGCCTCCATCATGTCGAAGAGGTCGCGCGGGCGCTCAGGCGCGGGGGGCTTCTCGGCTTTCGAGTGCACCAGGCGCGCGAGCTCGCGCGGCCGGCGGAACGGGGCCGCCACGGTCTCGGCGACCCACGCGCGGTGGGCGTCGAGGTCGTGGGCGGGCAGCGGGGGACGGGCCATGGCTACTCCTCCATCTCGATCAGGCGCCCCGGATCCAGTTCGCGCGCTTCTGCGCACGGGGCAGCTCGCGGTAGGCCTCCTCGGCCACGGCCAGCAGGCGCGCCCGCAGGTCTAGGGCCTCCTCGCGCAGGGGGTGCCGCGCGAATCTGTCGTGCGTCGCGATCACCAATCGCGACCCGATCCCGGCGCCCTTCGCGGCCCGGCGGTACCACGTGTCGAGGACCTCGCCGCGGTGCGCCGGCTCGCGGCCCTGGAAGAGGAAGCCCGCGTCGAACTCCGCGAGAGCCTTTTGCGCCTCGATCACCGCGGGGGTCAGGGCGTCGAGCTCGATGCGCGGAGCTGGCTCCAGCTCATGTTGACCCGATGGCCCGGGCACAGCCTCGGGCGCGGGCCCCCTGGCCACCACGGCTCCCCGAGGAGAAAAGGGCGGCCGGGGGCGGCCTCCTCAACCGCCGGGGCAGGCTGCTCGGGAGCGGGGGCGGCGGCCTCGGAGGGCAGCTTCTTCAGCAGGGCGAGCGCCTCGGCGCCGGCCTCGGCGACGCCTCCGTGCGCCTTCGCGTACGCCCGCACGATCTCTACGGGCATGCCCGTGTGCTCGGCGGATCCATCCCCGGGCTCGTGGAACGTCATGTACCGGCCGAGGCCGGACGCGACGACCGCCGGATCGCGGAAGTCGGCGTGGACCGTGATCCCGCCGCCTAGGCGCTGGACGGAGAAGATCTTGCCGTCCTTGCAGCGGATCTGCGTGGGTCTGATGGGCGTGGTCACAGCAGCATCTCCAGGGCTTCGGCGTCGTCGGCGGGGATCGCGGCGTGAGCCGGTCGCGCGACAGCCCGGCGGTTGGCGTCGTGGTAGATGGCGAAGGCGTTGTCGGCCGCGTTCCACAGGGCGGGTACCCAGGACCGCAACCGGCACCTCGGCATCTCGGCCGCATGGTGGGCCTCCCGCACGATGGCGGCCGCCTCGGCGAGGGGGAGGCCAACGGCCCAGGCCGGCACCGGCCCGGAGCGAGCCCAGTGCTCCGGCACGACGAAGTCCGGGGTGTATTTCAGGAGATAGGCGACCGCCTCCGCGATCTTCTCGTCGGCCTGCTCCCTCGCCTTCCGATCGAGCGTTGCCGCGAGCTTCGCGAGCCGGGCCTGCCTCCGGTCCTCGGCCGCCTGCTGCTCGGGCGGGAGGCCGCGGATCTGGCGCGCGTGCCGCCGGGCGCCCTCGCCCTCGACGACCCAGTGCAGGTCCTGGTGGACGAGCCGCCAGCCGCGGCCGCGGGCGGGATCGGTCACTTCCTCTACGAGCCCGAGACGCAGCGCGTAGTGGAGGTGGTTGCCAGTGTTGCGCCAGGCCACGTGCGGACCGGCGAGCGCGTAGGAGCGGCGCGCGACGCGGGAGCCGTACGCGGTGACGGCCTCCTCGGGACCGAGCCAGTCGTGGCCCTTGAAGAGGCGCAGCACGTCCCTGTTCACGTAGGCGTTCCACGCCTGGTAGCGGTCGGGGCCGTAGCCGCCGAACGCGAGGGCCAGCTCGAAGGTCTCCAGCAAGGCGGCGCGCTCGCGCTCGATGGCGTCGTGGTCTTCCTGCGTCACTGGGATCTCCTCAGAAGGGGCAGTCGTCGAGGATGGAGAAGCCCTCCGAAGCCAAGGACGGCAGCGGCGGGAAGGGGAGCTCGGGCTCGGCGTCGAGCTGCGGGTCGGGCTCGTCGGGACCGGGTCGCTGGGCGTCTCGGTCGTAGAGCTCGCGCTCTTCGTCGGGCGTGAGGCTGTCGAAGAAGTCGTCTTTCACGCGGCCCATGGCAGGCTCCTCAGAAGGGGATGTTGTCGGGGTCGAACGGCAGGGCCGGCCCGCGCGGGGCGGCCCGGACCGGCTCGGGCGGCAGGGCGGCGCGGCAGGCGTCCGGCATGACGCGGCAGGAGCGCGAGCAGAAGAAGGGGCCGCAATCGTCGAGGCCGACGTGGCCGCGGTACCGCTCGCCCGGCTGGATGCCCCGGCCGCTCGGGCACTCCTCGCAGGAGAGCCGCTTCCGGGCCGTGTGCTCGCGCGTGACGCCGCGGTCGGCGAAGGTCGGCTCGTCCTCGACCGGGCCGCCGTAGACCTCGCGCATGACCCACTGCGGGATCATCGGCCGGCCTCCGGGGCCGGCACGTAGCTGACGATGCGCTGCAGGCGGAGCGCCCGCAGGACCGCCTCACCGGGCGCGCGGCGGCCGAGGCGGACGTCCGACACGTACGCTGGCGAGACCCCCGCCGCGGCCGCCCAGGCGCTCGCGCTTCCGGCGGCGCGGATTGCCTCCTCCAGCGCCGCGAGGGCGTCGACCGGCCCTCCGCTCTCCGCCGGCCGCGCCGGCGCCTCTTCGCTTACCCCGCCCGCCACGATGCCCTCCGCCGCTCGCGATACGCGCCGTCGCGCATCCGCTTCGCAGCAAATGTCAGCGCGTCGCCGGTTTCCGTCAAGCACAGACCAAAACTTTTTTCAGTTCTCAGCACTACAGCATCAGGGGGTCGCCGGTCTTTGGCGCCGTCTCGATCCGGGAAACGAGCTTAAGAAAAGCGTTACAGTCCTTGAGAAACGCGTTACATGAATTTTATGCTTGCGGAATGCTTGGCACGGTGGGACCATTCGCCTGTCAGCGTATTCGCTGATCGGTCCAAGACGGCCCGCCACCCCCGGTTTCCTGAGAGGACCCATGGCCCCGCCGATCACGTTCGGCACCGCGTGGCGCTGCGTCGGCGCCCACCGCCGGTACGGCAACGACCTGCCCCTCTGGCTCTGCGACGAGCCCCCCGCCGCCTACTCGGACGCCTACAAGCGCGCCCGGGGCATGCTCGTGGGCATCGGCTACTCGTGGACCGACCGCGGGCACAGCGAGCCCCGCCTCCTCGCCTGCTGGTGGGACCTAGGCGTCACCGTCGACGTCGCCGCCCTCCGCGTCGAGGTCGACCGCGTCGTCGCCGAGGCGGCCGCCGAGCGCGAGGCGAAGGCGGTTGCCGAGCAGGAGCGCCACGAGCGCGACGTCGCCCAAACCGAAATCGCCGCTCCCCCGATTCGCGCGGCCCTGCGCGCCCTCCTGCAGGAGCGGCCCTGGGCCCTGGGACGGTCCCTCGCCGAGGCCCGCGATCTCGCCGCCGCAGAGACCTGGACGTCGTGGGGTCTGCGCAGCGCCGAGCGCTATCTCTCGAACGCCGCGGGCAACATCCTCCGCGCGGAGGAGCGCCTCGGGCGGCCGGCCCCTGCCGCGTGGTTCGCCCGCGCGGCAGACGAGGCGGTCCGGGTGGCGGCCCTGGAAGCCTGCCGCGCCCTCTCCGCCCGCGACGAAGACTGGGCCGCCGTCCAGAACGGCGAGGGCTGGTCGCAGGCGACGACGTGGACGGGGCACGTCCTCAGCGAGCGCGAGAGCCTCGACCAGGGGCAGGCCGCTCACGCGCTCGGCTTGCTGCACGGGCATCGGCGGCAGCTCTCCGACGAGGCCTGCATCGCGTGCTTCGGCGAGGCCCCGGCGCGGCGCCGGCGGCCGGAGCCCGAGGAGCAGCCGGCCCTCGGCTTCTGACTTTCTGGCACCCCCTCTTCAATCGCATCGGACACACGGGAGAACGGACATGACGAACTGGGCGAAGCGGATGGCCGAGTTGATCGCGGCCACGGTGAAGATGGTCCTGGCGGCGCTCGCGGCGCTCTTCGGGCTGGACAACCACGGCCTCGGCGCGGCGACGAAGCGCGCGGGTGCCGCGGCCCGCGCCGTCGCCTCCGGGACTGGCGACGGCCTCGCCGCCGCCGGGCGCGCTGTCGGCCATGGGCTGACCGGGCCGCTCCGAGCGCTCGACCTGACCGCGTCCGCAGTGGGCCAGACCCTTGGCGCGATGCTGCCGCAGGCGCCGGTGACCGCGAAGACCGTGGCCGACAGCGCCGTGGCGCGGGACGACAGCCGCACCCATCTCGTCGACCCCGAGCACCAGGCGGCGCGCGACGGCCTCGTCGCCGCCAGCCTCGTCGGGATCCGCGTGCAGGGCGCCGCCTCCTCGCTCCTGAGCCGCGGAGGTCCCCTCCATGCGATCCACGCCGACCATCTCACGCCCAACGTCAAGGCGTGGCTTGAGGAGCTGACGCCGGTCCAGCTGAAGGCCGTCATCGACGCCCCGGCCCATCTTCTCGACCGGCACATCGGCGCCGACGCGCAGAGCGACCTCATCCCCGGCCTGCCGCGCGTGCTCTCGACGATGGCTCGGCTGGCGAAGGAAGCGACGGGCGCCAACGACATGGACATGGAGGCCATGATCGCGAAGGCGAAGGCCAACCTGCGGGGCGATCGTGCCGCTGTCGCGGAGATGATGAAGCGAGGCCCCCGCCCTCCGCAGGAACCCGACGAGGGCGGTCAGGTCATCCCGATCCGCGGCCCGCGCCCCTCGCCCCGGCCGTCATTCGGCTAAGCCGGGGTCGCCCCTGAAACGACGAGGCCTGCGGGAGAGGATCCGGCGGGCCTTTCCTTTTGGGGTGACCCGCGCCCGGTCAGACGCCGCAGACCTCGCGAAGGCCTTCGACGAGGCGGGTCTGCCGGGCGAGGAGCGCCTGGAGCTCGGCGATCTCCTGCCGGGCGAAGGCGAGCTCCGCCTGGGCCCTGGCGGCCCGGCGATTGGCGGCGGCCTGGTCGGCGCGGGCTTCCTCCAGGCGGTCGGCGAGGGTGAGGACCGAGTGCTTCTCGGCGCGCTGCTGGCGCCGGATCTCGCGCACGCCGTCCTGGATCGCGAGGTGCCCGAGGGCGAGCCCCACGCCGACGGTGCCGGCGGCCTCGAAGCCAACGTCGCGGGCGTGGTGTGTCATGGCGGGCGTCTCCAAGGGCGGGGCGATCTCTCCCCCTGAAGATGGGCCTGGGCTCGAATCCGGGTCAAGAATCTGGGGAAGATGTCCACAATCGACGGTGATCGAAGTCCTGGCCTGTTGTGCCTTGCCCTGTGCGCCCGAATCGAGCGCACGTCGGGCCGACGTCGGGCCACATGCGCCTGCCGCCTCCGAAGGCCTCCGGGGACGCGATACCCGCGGGGCCCCTGTTGGGGACCGCCATCCGGACGGCGTCCGCTCGGAAATTCGTTTCAGTCTCTAGGAGTAACGGGGGGAGAGCCCCCTACACCGGATTTCAACGTCCCCGCCGGCGACCGGTGTGTTGGCCGTCGCAGAGGCCCGGGCGAGCCTCCCGGACATGGTCAACACGCGCATCAAACTCGACGTCAGCGCCCTGAGGCGGGCTGGGATCACGCGGGCGAAGGAGCTCCGAAGCGCCCTCGACGAGGCGGCCCTGTACTTGGCAGCCTCCGCCCGCAAGCGGCTGCGCGAGGTCGCGGCCGAGGTCTTCGATCGGCCGACGCAGTTCACGCTCGACGCGTTCCGGTACCGCAAGCTCCAGGGCGAGGCCCCGGCTCAGACGATGAAGAGCGGGATCGCGGCGCGCAGGTTCGCGTAGGGCGCGATGCGGTTGTCGGCCAGCACCAGCGCCGCGCGCTCCTGCTCGGACAGGCCGGTGACCCGGATGCACGGGACGCGGTCGAAGCCGAGCCGGCGCGCCGCGGCCATGCGCCCGTGGCCGGCGATGACGACGCCGTCCTCGTCCGCGAGGATCGGGTTAGTGAAGCCGAAGCGCTGGATCGCGGCCGCGAGCTGCGCGACCTGCTCGTCGGAATGGGTACGCGCGTTGCGGTCGTAGCCGCGCAGGGTGCGCACCTCGACGATCTCGATTGCTGCGTACCTCAAGGGATCGTCGGTGCGCACCTGTAAGTCCCTGAAAATTCACGGGGTACGCGGGGTGCGTACCCAAACCGATCTTGTGTGGGCCGCCGGGTCTCGGACCGCATGACCTGAAGGCCTTGCCCCCCCCCGGGGAGGGACCCGCCCCCGGGCCTCCCCGGCCCGGATCACGCCTCGCCGCCCGCCTTCCGGGCCGTGGCCGACGTCTCGCGGCGGGCGCGCAGCAGGACGCGCAGATCCTCGCCGGGCTGGAAGCCCACCAGGATCGCCGTGCCGTGCCTGACGGCCTGAGCGACCGCCTGCGGGACGCGCTCGCCCCGGAGGTCAGAGGGTCGCACGATGACAGGGGTGCGCCGGTAGCCCACGGGGTCGCTCCATCGCCTTGCCGGAAGGGGCGCCCGGTCGGGGGTCCGCCCCGGGCGCCTTGTCGGTTCCAGCGAGGGTCAGGCTCCCGGCCTGCCGTGCGACGGACAACACACCGCCCGGGGCCGGAGGGCGGGTCCGGTCCCGGGAGGGGCCTGGGGCTAGGCGACGGTGTCGCGCGAGATGCGGGCGAAGAGCGCCGGGACGGTCGCGGCGGGCAGGTACCCCCTGCGCTGCAGGGCATGAGCGGCCCGGCGGACCAAGCCCTCGACATGGACGCCGTGCGGGTGCGTCCGCCCCCCGGGGCCGCGGGCGCCGGTCAGGGGCGCGTCGCGGATGGCGTCGACGAGGGCGCGGTCGAGCTCTCTCGGATCCGGCAGCCCCGAGGCCTTGCGCTCCGCCCGCTCCCGGCGCTTGCGCTCGGCGTCCTCGCGCTTGCGCTCGTCCTCCACCGTGAGGGCGCGCCTGCGGTAAGTCGTGGGTGCGGATGCGATCTCGGACATGCCCGATCATGCCCCTCGGGGACGCAAGGATCGAGGCCGAGGCGGTGCAGATCTGCACCCCCGCCCCGGTGCCTCGGGACGTGCAGATCTTCACCACCGAACCCGCCCCTCGGCGTGAAGATTTGCACCACCTGAACCTATACCCACGCCCCGGTTTCCCTCTACGGACGGATCGGGAGACGGTGCAATTTCGCGCTACAATACTAATTGACGTGACCGTCATTCCCCGGCAGGGGCGGGCCAACCACCCCTCCACGCCCTCCGGTGTCCCTTTAGTTTAGTATTAGGGGATCGCAGACGCGCCCCGGTCAAGGCCCTCCAACCCCCTCTCCGCAGGGGGGAAGGGGCTTGTTCCTGCCACGCCGGGTGCTACCCTCCGGTGGTGAAAATCTTCAAGCGATAGCCATGGCCGCCTCGCCCAAGCCCTCCGCTCCGTCCGCCCGCTCCCGGCGGGCGCCGTTCGTCCCGTCGGTGCGCGGTGACCTGGAGCAGGCGTCCGCCTCGCCGGAGGCCTTCGCGACCGTCGCCCCGTCCGTGCCGCGGCCGGTCGCCTACCTCCTCGACCGCCGGCTCTGCGCCGTCCCGCGGGTCGGAGCGAGGGACGTGGCGTTGTGGGAGTGGCTCGTAACGCAGGCTGTCGCGGCGCACCCGGACGGCCTGCCCGCCGACGGCGTCGAGCTCACGCTCCCGGCCCGTCCCGCCCTCGTCGCCATGAGCGGGCACGGCCGGCCGGTTCAGCCGCGCGAGCTCGCGGACAGCCTCGTGCGTCTCCTTGGTGGCGAGCGCCAGGAGCTGCGCATCGGCGACGCCTTCCGCGCCTCGCTTCCGGCCTGGGTGCCGCCGCTCCTCCGGCAGGGCCTCTACGGCTACCTCGACCTCGCCGTCCTCGCGCGCCTCAAGACGAAGGGGGGCGCGCTGCTCTACCGCCACCTCGTCGGGCGCCTCGCCGCCGACCGTGTCCGCTACCTGCCGGAGGCGCCTCCCCATGTCATCACGGTGCCCGTCTCCGAGCTCGGCGAGGTACTCGGCATGCCCGCCCCGATCCGCATGGGGCCGCTCCGGATCCGCTACCTGAAGCCTGCGCTCGAAGACCTCGCTGACCACACCTCGGCTTTCACCGTCACCGCGGAGGAGGCCAAGGACGAGCTGGGCCGCAACATCTCCGTGGCGTTCTCCGTGCGCTTGCGCCCGCCGGAAATGCGGACGGCGGCCGCCCGGCTCCTCGACAAGGAGAGCCTCAGCTTCCTGCAGGCACACCCGGACGCGCCGGCCTTCCAGCTCCGGGCGTCGACCTTGGTGAAGCTCGGAAGCGCGCTCCCCTCTCGCCGGGTAACCCAGCCGAAGGCGGGATCGCGCCGCCGGCCCGTGGCCGCCCTGGCGTCGGAGCTGCATGCCTGGCGGCGGCTCTGGCTCGCCGCACTGGACGAGGCGATCACCGGCACCGCCCTGACGACCGGCTTTGAGACGGGGGCCTACAGGGGGCGGAAGCTGCTCGACGCGATCGAGCGCGACGGGGCCGACACCACCTTCTGGGCCTTCGTCATGGCGGAGGTGGATAGCCCGGACCTCCAGGTCCGCCTCGACACCGGGGCGAGCAACGAGGCCATCCGGACCCTGGCGAAGGCCGAGGCCGCCCGGGTCCTGCGCTTCCGGGACGCGCGCGCCGAGCGGCGCCGTGCGTTGAGGCATGCACGCGCGGAGGGCACGATCCCGCCCGCGACCCCGAAATCGAAAATCACCGATTCGCTGACGATGCCCGCTCCCGCCCCCGTCTCCCCCCCTGTCGCCCCGGCGCCCGCGCCCGCCGTGCCGGAGATCGATGTCGCGCTCGCGGCGATGCTCTCGACCGAAGAGGCCAAGGCTGAGGCCAAGAAGCTGTGGTGGTACTGGCAGCCGGCCGCCGAGTTTCCGCACCTGCACGCGGCCGCGAAGGCCAAGCTGCTCCTCGACGAGGACCTCGACCTGCAGTTCCCGATCTTCGCCAGGGCCGACGCGGCCATGGGCGGCGAGTACCGGGCGAACCTCGCGAAGCTGGCCTCGACCTTCGACATGCCCCGGCAGCCGCATGAGGATCGGGTCGCGACGCGGGTGCCCGACTTCATCGACGCGGACCTCGCCGAGGCCCTGATCACGTTCCTCGGCATGACACTCACAGTGCCGGTGCAGAACGGTGTTGCCGCCGACCCGAAGGGCATCCTCCTTCGGGATCGGGCCTTCGTCCGGGAGCGGGTGGTGAAGGCCCGGGCCGAGTGGCAGGAGCGGGCCTCGCGTTGGGGCGATGCGTACGTGCGCGGAAAGCGCAGGACGTTCGAGCAGACGCAGCGCGATATCTACGAGACGCCCCTATTCGTGGCGACGGCCAGGGACGGCAACGGCGTCCATCGCGCGGCCCCGCCGCCTCTGCCCCCTCCACCCCAGCCCGAGGCCAAGCCCCCGGCGAAGGCCGAGTAGGAGCGCCCTTCGGAGCCTTGGCCGCGCTGTCGCGTTTGCTCCTTTCGGCCTAGACCGGCCTAGACACTGTCACAATCGGTGGCACCCTCTCTAAGTCGCGGCGCGCAATAGGCGATTTGGTCCTTCGCGCCCCGGGGGTCTGCCAGATGTACGCCGTCTCTGCGTTCGCCGAGGACATCCTTTACGGCTCGGACAAGCCGGGTATCGTCGTCCGCAAGCGCGCCGTCCGCACCCACTGTGCGGCCAGCTACCTCTCCGACAAGCAAGTCCTCCTCGACATGATCCGGGCCCGCGTCTGCCGGTTCGGCCTTCGGTCCGAGGACATCCACCGGTCCCTGGCGACCTGGCGCACCGGGGAGCACTGGCGCCTCCTCGACGGCGACTACGATTGCAACATCAGCCTGAAGCGGGCCTACCAGGTCGCCGAGGCGATCGGGCTGCGCAAGGCTGCCTTCGAGGTTGAGGATCCCGACCCCACGAATGCGGCCAACCCCTCGCAGAACTCGCCCGCCGCGGCCGTGCCGGCCCGCTAACCCCGGCGTGTTGTCTCTCGCATGACGTAAGCCGGGTCAGCACGATCCTAGCGCATAGGCATATCGCCCGGGGCTGAGGCCGCCCCCTCTTTTTAGCGGCTGGGTCGACAGCACCTTGAGCTTGTCACCTCAGGCAAGAAGTTCGGCCTCAATGTTGTCGTGGCACCAAATCTTTCCAAAAGGGGTATCAACCTCAATGTGAAAAAGATCAACCTGTCCCGACCTGTGAAAGTACATCAGATTTTTATCTTTGAGACGACCATTGAATTCGCAAATGATGTAATCGCGTTTATCGTAGCCATCCTTAGAGGACCACGGCTTTATGCTGACATATCTTAGTATCCCACCTTGATAATCTTCCTCATTGCCGACGAGATCGTCGGGAGTCAGGCGAGCTTCTTCAGTCTCTTGCGCGACAGCCGCCTTAGCGTCAGCCCAAGCGCGGCGCATTGCTCCAGCAAGATGAGCCCGCGCGCCCTCGCCAATTGCTGTCGCCACCTCCCTCGCCAAAACCCACGACCGGCGCATGATCGCACCCAAGTCGTAACGGCTCCGCTTCGACATCACGCAAATCCTGCTAGAACTACAAGTGAAGGCGAGGCTGTTGTCAGGCAGTTGAAATGTCCAGCGGCTGACCTTGGCCCTGTTCAAGCAAGGTGGCCAGGTGGAAGCAAGGAATGTGGAGTTTGCGAGGGGATAGCTGCTTCACGCCCTTGGGACGGGCGAGGAGCCGGTTGCCAGCCCCAAAGTCAGAGCCGTTGGCACAATGTGCCAAACGACCTGAAATCCAGTGGGTGAGGCTCTATCGCGCTCCTTAGGGCCCACGGTTCTGGGTTTGGGCGGGATACGAACAAGCTCAGTTATCCACAAGATCCTCGCGCCTTACGGCTTGGGCGAACATGCCGAGCCGGAAGGGCTGATGACCGGGGCGGCCCTCATCGCCACCGGAGCTGCGTTCGCGAGGCGCCTCGTGATCGCGCCGCACCCAAATTATCCCAGGGGCCCCCGAGCGTTCCTGGCGGCGGAATGCCGCGAGCCGCGCGCCCGGCTGCAGGTGTCCTTCGACGACCAGCTCGCAACCACGTGCCAGCGGAACGAGGCTTGGCTGCGCGGCAGCTAGGGCGCAAGGTCACCCAGGGCCTCGGCATCATCGTCGGGAATGGGTCGCTGCCGCGGCCGGCGAGGCGGGACGCCGTTCTCGTCGAGGCCGACCAACTGGTTCACGTAGAGCGAAAGGGCCCGAACGTCCTCCAGCTCGGGCGGATCGTGGAGCTTGCTCGTGACCCAAGTCTTGTCCCGCGACATGCCTAACCAGTCGCTGGAGTAGATCGGCACTTGAAGTAATCGAGTGAACGAGTACTCGCCTTGGCTCGGGATTTGCAGCCCCTGCCATGCCTTTACGAAGTGCTGCGGCAGCTTGATGATAATTGCTTCCGGGTCACGGTCTCGTTCCAGTCGGACTTCCTTGATCAGGAGGTCGCGTTCCTTCGCGATGATCTCCCGGAAGTGTTGGGCCAGCGGAGCGACTTGGAACACGGGGAGCCATGGTAGCGCGTGCCCCTCCAGCCTCTCGACAAAGAGCTGCCGACCTGGAGGCTTCTCCGGCCTGAGGCGCTGCCTCCTGCGTTCGAGGTTCCTCTCATCGAGCTTTCCCTTCAAGTCATAGCTGAGGTTGGCGTAGATGACGCGACGGGTGATCGGCATGGCGCCGTCCTACCGCGCCGCGGTTGACGCTTCGTCTATGCCGCCTCGCCCAGCGAGGCCACCGTCTCGTCGAGACTGGGAGCGAACTCCTGACCCTTTCCCGACCTTGAGCTTCATGCTCTCCTTGATCCGCTGTGCTGCTAAAAGCGAACACCCTGCAGGTGAACATAACGCCCGGATATCATTGCCATTAGGCGACGCGGCTTTGCCCTTGCATCCGCGCATTCTTTGGCTGTCAAAGGACAGCCTCGGTTCCTTGCCTGCGTCGAGAAACTGAACCGACTGTGCCGCTACGTCTGCGCTGGACCGCCGATCTGAAGCCTTTCGGTCGCACGAGCGTTCATGCCACTCTTGTGCGGTCGCCCCGGGATCGCGCATAAGCACCGCGATGGACACTGGCGGTCTGCATAGGCGTCGCGTCGCGGCGCGAGAGTGGTGGGTGCTCAGCGCCCGCGCGCTCGTGCTCGCCCTGGCCCTGTTCATCGTCGCTCCCGTCGCGGGCGTCGGTGAGGACCTCGCGTTCCACGCCCCCCGTCACCACGGACTGACCGAGATGGCTGCCCTCGACGCGGCCGCCCCCGAAGAGGCTGCCGACCCGGGCTTCGCCTGTCATCTCCATTGCGGCTGCCACCAGGTGGCTCCGCCACAAGTGTCGGCCGACGTCACGCTGGCACCGGAGTTCGCCGCCCTGACCTATTCCTGGGTGGCCGAGATGCCGGCCTCCGTTGCTCCCGACCGCCTGACGAGACCGCCCCGCGCGTGAGGTGACGCCGCGCCCATGAGCGCGCGTTCGCCCGGCCGTCCGACGCGGCGCCGGGCTCGTCTCCTCACCTGAACCAACGGGAGCGACCGCGACCGCCCAGAGGGGCCGTCCGGCATCCCGGCCGAGCGGTCCCCATGCGCATCCTCCTGTTCGCGGTCCTCCTGGCCGCCGGCATCGCCATCGGCGCAGCCGTCCCCGCCGTCACCGGCTTCGTCCAAGGCAGCCTGTCCGCCGCCGGCCTGCCGAAAGACCTGTTCGCTTTCACCGCGGGCCCGGCTCCCGCCAAGCCCGAGCCCGAGCCCGCACGAGCCGGGGCCGGGCAGGACGGCGATGACGACAAGGGAGCCGCGTCCCCCGAAAAGGCCCACGGTAAGGAACCCGGAGTGCACGGGCACGAGGCGGCCGAGGGGCACGCCGAGGCCGAGGCAGGCGTGATCAAGATGGCCCCAGAGCAGGTCTCGGGGCAGGACATCTCGGTCGTGAAGGTCGAGGGCGGCACCCTCGCCCGGCACCTTCTGGTGCCCGGCACCATCACCCCCGACACCGACCGGATCGCCCGTGTCCCGGCCCGGGTCGTGGGTACCGTCGCGGAGATGCGCAAGCGTCTCGGCGACCGGGTTGCCAAGGATGAGGTCGTCGCCGTCCTCGAAAGCCGGGAGGTCGCCGACGCCAAGAGCGAGTATCTCACCGCCTCCGTGCGGGCCGAGCTGGAGAAGACCAACTACGATCGCCAGCAGGCGCTCTGGGACAAGCGCGTCTCGTCGGAGCAGGTCTACCTGCAGGCCAAGGCGACCTATACGGAAGCCACCCTGCGCGTCGACCTCGCCCGCCAGAAGCTCTCCGCCCTGGGGCTGAGCGCGACCGAGGTCGCGGCCGCGCAGAAGCGGGACGAGGCGACGCCGAACCAGTCCACCCTGCGCCGGTACGAGCTCCGCTCGTCGCTCGCCGGCCGCATCGTCGAGCGCAAGGTCGACGTCGGGACGAAGGTCGGCGGAGAGGGGGACCCGGCCGACGTCTACACCGTCGCCGACCTCTCGACCGTCTGGATCGAACTCTCGGTGCCGACCACCGAGCTTGCCAAGGTGCGGGAGGGCGCACCGGTCGCGGTCACCCCGGCCCAGGAAGGCGGCGACCGCCACGCCGACGGCAAGGTCGTCTTCGTCAGCCCGTTCCTGAACCCGGACACCCGCTCGGCCCGGGTCATCGTCGCCCTGCCGAACCCGGACCTCGCCTGGCGCCCCGGCACCTTCGTCACCGCCGAGGTCGAGATCGCGCACGACGCGGTCGAGGTGCGCGTCCCGAAGGCTGCCCTGCAGACGGTCGGGGGCGAGCGCGTCGTCTTCGTGCGCACGGAGGAGGGCTTCGAGAAGCGCGAGGTCGAGCTCGGGCGCTCGGACGACGATTCCTACGAGGTCGTCTCCGGCCTGAAGCCGGGCGACCCCATCGCGGTCGCCAACTCCTTCCTCCTCAAGGCCGAGCTCGGCAAGTCCGAAGCCGGCGACGACGACTGAGCGGGAGACCGGACATGATCTCCCGCATCCTCGACTTCTCCGTCCGGCAGCGCTGGCTCGTCGTGCTCCTGTCGCTGCTGGCCGCCGGCTTCGGCGTCCACGCCCTGACGAAGCTGCCCATCGACGCGGTGCCCGACATCACCAACAACCAGGTGCAGATCAACACCGTCGCGCCCGCGCTCTCGCCCTTCGACATCGAGAAGCAGGTCACCTACCCGGTCGAGACCGCGCTCGCCGGCATCAAGGGCCTCGAATACACCCGCTCCCTCTCGCGCAACGGCTTCTCCCAGGTCACGGCGGTCTTCGCCGACGACGTCAACGTCTACTTCGCACGCCAACAGGTGGTGGAGCGCCTGAGCGAGGCGCGCGAAGGGCTGCCGTCGGAGATCGAGCCGCACATGGGGCCGATCACGACCGGCCTCGGCGAGATCTACATGTGGACCGTGCGCTACGCGGCGCCCGGCGAGCGGAAGGCTTCGCGCCCGGGCAAGCCCGGCTGGCAGGCGGACGGCAGCTACCTGACGCCCGAGGGGCAGCGGCTCGCGACCGAGCTGGAGCGCGCGGCCTACCTGCGGACGGTTCAGGACTGGGTGATCCGGCCGCAGGTCAGGACCGTGCGGGGCGTCGCCGGCGTCGACAGCATCGGCGGCTACGAGAAGCAGTACCATGTCCAGCCGGACCCGACGAAGCTGACCGCGCTAGACCTGTCCTTCGGCGACGTCGCCCGGGCGCTCCAGGCGAACAACGCGAACCAAGGCGCCCGCTACCTGGAGGACAACGGCGAGGGCTACGTCGTCCGCTCCTCCGGCCGCCTGGAGAGCATGGACGAGATCGGCAACGTCGTGGTCACGACCCGCGGCGGCGTCCCGGTCCGGGTGAAGGACATCGCCGAGGTGCGGATCGGACGCGACCTGCGCACCGGCTCGGCCAGCGAGGACGGCCGGGAAGCCGTCGTCGGAACCGCCCTGATGCTCATCGGCGAGAACAGCCGCACGGTCGCGGCCGCCGTCGACGCCAGGATGCGCGAGATCCGGCGCTCGCTCCCGCCGGGCATCGAGGTCCAGACGGTCCTCGACCGGACCCGTCTGGTCGAGGCGACCATCCGGACCGTGGCGACGAACCTCACTGAGGGAGCGGCCCTCGTCGTCGTCATCCTGTTCCTGCTGCTCGGCAACATCCGCGCCGCCGTCATCACGGCCCTGGTGATCCCGGTCGCGATGCTGATGACGACGACCGGCATGGTCGAGGCCGGCATCTCGGCCAACCTGATGAGCCTCGGGGCGCTCGACTTCGGCCTCATCGTGGACGGGGCGGTGATCATCACCGAGAACGCGCTGCGCCACCTCGCCGAGCGGCAGCACGCCCTCGGGCGGGTCCTCACCCTGGAGGAGCGCCTGGCCACGGTGCGGGGCTCGGCCGAGGAGATGATCAAGCCCTCCCTCTACGGGCAGGCCATCATCATCCTGGTCTACGTGCCGCTACTGACCTTCACCGGGGTCGAGGGCAAGATGTTCGAGCCGATGGCGCTTACCGTCATCATCGCCCTCGCGGCGGCCTTCGTCCTCTCCCTCACCTTCGTCCCGGCGATGGTGGCCATCGTGGTCACCGGCAAGGTGACCGAGAAGGACAACCTCATCATCCGCGCCCTCAAGGCGGCCTACCGCCCGATGCTCGGCGCCGCGGTCCGCGCCCCGCTGGCCTTCGTGGCGCTGGCCCTGCTGCTCCTCGCCGGGAGCGGCGTGCTGCTGGCCCGGCTCGGCACGGAGTTCATCCCCACCCTCGACGAGAAGAGCATCGCGCTGAACGCGCTGCGCATCCCGTCAACCTCGCTGTCGCAGTCCCAGGCGATGCAGCTCAAGGTGGAGGAGGCCATCGGACGCTTCCCCCAGGTCGCCTACGTCTTCTCGAAGACCGGCACGGCGGAGGTGGCGACAGACCCGATGCCGCAGAACTCCTCGGACACCTTCGTCATCCTCAAGCCCCAGGAGGAGTGGCCCGACCCGGGCCTGTCGAAGGCAGAGCTGCAGGAGGAAATCGAGAAGGCGGTGGGCCGGCTCGCCGGCAACGTCTACGAGTTCTCCCAGCCGATCCAGCTCCGCTTCAACGAACTCCTGGCCGGGGCCCGCGGCGACCTTGCCGTCAAGGTCTTCGGCGACGAGTTCGAGCCGATGACGCGGGCGGCCGACCGCATCGCCGACATCCTGCGGGGCACGCAGGGCGCGGAGGACATCAAGGTCGAGCAGACGGCCGGGCTTCCGATCCTGGAGATCAAGGTCAACAAGACCGAGGCCGCACGCCTCGGGCTCAGCACCGGCGCCATTCAGGAGGTGATCGGCGCGGCCATCGGAGGCCGGCAGGCGGGTCTCCTGTTCGAGGGCGACCGGCGCTTCCCCATCGTGGTGCGGCTCACCGACAAGGTGCGCGAGGACCGCGAGGCGCTGGAGAATATCCCGGTTCCGCTGCCGCCCGGGCCCAACGGGCGCTCGACCTCCGTCCTCCTGAAGCAGGTGGCGAGCTTCTCGGTCTCGGAGGGACCGAACCAGATCAGTCGCGAGAACGGCAAGCGGCGCGTCGTCGTCACCGCGAACGTGCGCGGGCGCGACATCGGCTCGCTCGTGGCCGAGGTCCAGGGGAAGGTCGCCGAGCAGGTCCGGATGCCGCCCGGGTACTACGTGACCTGGGGCGGTCAGTTCGAGAACCTCGCCTCGGCCAAGCGCCGGCTGACGGTGGTGGTGCCGGCGTGCTTCTTCCTGATCTTCCTCCTGCTCTACTCCGCCCTGGGCTCGGTCCGGGACGCGCTTCTCGTGTTCAGTGCGGTGCCGCTCGCCCTGACCGGAGGCATCGCGGCCCTGTGGCTGCGCGGCATGCCGTTCTCGGTGCCGGCCGCCGTCGGCTTTATCGCCCTGTCCGGTGTGGCAGTCCTCAACGGCCTCGTGATGCTGACGTTCATCAAGCAGCTCGTCGCCGAGGGACGCCCCCGCCGGGAGGCGATCCTGGAGGGCGCCATGACCCGGCTGCGGCCCGTCGCCATGACTGCCCTCGTCGCCTCGCTCGGGTTCGTTCCGATGGCGTTGGCGACTGGGACAGGCGCGGAGGTCCAGAAGCCGCTCGCGACCGTGGTCATCGGCGGCCTGATCAGCGCCACCCTGCTGACCCTAGTCGTCCTGCCGGCCCTCTATGCGCGCTTCGGCGGCTCCCGCGCTACGCCGCCGGTCAACCATGACGAGGACGCCGGTGGCGCCGCGCCGTTCCGGCAGGCCGCCGAATAGCCCGCCTGCCGCAGGCATCGAGGGGCAGCCCGAGCCCCTCGATGTCTTCTCCGTTCAGCCGATCCGACCTAGCGCCGGAAAGGTCTCCATGATGAGGGAGGCCACATCGGTCATGCGGTCGGTGACCATCAGCAGCCCCATCGCCACCATTACGCCCCCGCCGACGAGCTGAAGCGCACGGCCGAACCAGCGTAGGGTCCGGAGGTGCGCCACGAAGCCGGACATAAACAGGGCCGCCGCCACGAACGGCACGCCGAGCCCGAGCGAGTAGACGGTGAGCAGGGCGACGCCCTTGCCCGAGGCCGAGGAGGCCGTGACCGCCAGGATGGCACCGAGGACGGGACCGATGCATGGGGTCCATCCGAAGGCGAAAGCCGTTCCGAGGAGATAGGCGGCGACGGGTCCCCGACCCGGCGGATCGCCGTGCCAGCGCAGCTCGCGCTGCAGCCAAGCGGGCCGCAGCAGACCGGCAGTGAACAGGCCGAACAGGATCACCAGCAAGCCGGAGGCGAGGTTCAGCGTCTCGCGATGAGCGAGCAGGGCGAAGCCGAGCGCGCTCGCCCCCGCGCCGAACGCGACGAAGACGGTCGTGAACCCGAGCACGAAGCAAAGGCTCAGGCCGAGCGTGCGAAGGCTGTCGCGCTCGCCGGCGGCCGACTGCCCGGCGACGTAAGACACGTAGCCCGGAACGAGAGGCAGCACGCAGGGCGATAGGAACGATACGGCGCCGGCCGCGAAGGCCGCGAGGAAGCCCACGCTTGAGGCGTCGATGGCCATCGGTTCAGCCCCGGCGGAGTGATGGACGCAGGATCGTCACTCCTGATCGGCCCCGGCCGCGGCGAAGATCTTGAGAATGCGTTGGCGCTCCGCCTCGGTCCCGCCGGGCCCCGTCGGCTTGAGCGCCGCCGCGCCCCGGACCGGATCGCGCTTGCCGGCGAGAGCAACCGGGCCCGCGGCCGGCACAGCGACCTCACGCGGCCCTGCGGCCAGAGCCTCGGGGCGGCTCACCTCGCCGAGACCGCCTCCGGCCGCGACCATGGTCTCTCGGAACGACCGGTGCTGGCCGCCGTCCTCGTACACCAGCCGGACGGCGGGCGTCCCGCTCGCCACGAGGGCGGCGACCTGCCGCTCGTCATCCGCCTGCTTCCGCGCGACCGCGCCAGCCGTGGCCTCGTCGCCGGCATCGAACACGTATCGGCCATCGGCGACGCCGACGCCCGGCTCGGCCCTCGTGACCTCGAACCGGTCGGACCCCTCCTTGAGGTTCCTCCAGAACGCGATGTTTGGGTCCTGCCGGTGCCGGGCCATGTTTTCCGGCGTCATACGGAACGGGTAGGACTGGAACTGGACGGCGCGCTGGCCGCCCGCGAAGGCCTCCCGCACCACGGCATAGAGTTCCGAGATCGCCTCGTCCGTCATCGCGAAGCAGCCCCGCGACGAGCACGAGCCGTGCACCATCAGGTGCGCACCGGTGCGTCCCAGGGAGCGGTCGTACTCGTTCGGGTACCCGAGATTGAACGAGAGGTAGAGGCTCGAATTCGGGTTCATGGACGCGGGCGTCACCGCGTAGAAGCCCTCCGGCGCCTGCCGGTCCCCCTCCCGGGTCTTGGGCCCCAGCTGACCCGACCAGCGGCACATCGGGTAGGTCTTCAGGAGGGCGTACTTGCCGTCCGCGCCGCGCTTCCAGAGCTCGATCTCGGACTCCTTCTTGTAGGCCCGCATCAGGATCGGGTCCGCCGGCGAGACACCCTTGGCCGACATCAGGGCCAGGGTCGCCGGCGGGATCGGCGCGAGGTGGCGCGTCGAGGCCGCGTATTGGCCGTCCTGGCAGGCGGACAGCGCCAGGAGGAGGGCCAGACCGAGCGTTATCGTCTTCAGCATGTCGGCCTCGCCGAGGTCGGCTTCCGAGCCTGGGCTCGAAGGATTGATGACAGGTTGCCGTGGGTGCGGTTCGGCGGAATCGGGCCCCTCACGGGATTGGCCCCCCGGCACTGCGATGCCCCCGCCGCAGAGGAAGTCCGTCGAGGAGCAGCAGCACCACACCCGCCGAGATCCAGACGTCCGCCAGGTTGAAGGTGAACCAGCGGATGCCGCCGGTGTGCAGGTCGAGGTAGTCCGTGACGACGCCGTCCATGAGCCGGTCGACGAAATTGCCGGCGGCCCCGCCCGCTATCGCGGCGAGCCCGAGGCGTTCGAGCCCGCCGCCCGCGGCCAGGGCCCAGCCGGCCACAAGGCAAGTGAGCGTGCCCTGGATGGCGAGGAGCAGCGCCAGGGAGGACTGGTCGTGCGCCGGGAACAGGCTGAAGCTGATGCCGTGGTTGAACGACAGGCTCAGGTCGATGAAGGGCAGCGCGCCCCTGACGGCGCCTTCCTCCAGCCACGCCTCGGCCACCGCCTTGGCGACGAGGTCGATGGCCGCAGCGGCCCCGGCCACCCCGGCCACGGTCGCGGCCCGGCCGGCCCACCCTGACAGGGAGATCATCAGGCCCTCAGGAGACGGAGCGCGTTGGCCGTCACCAGGACGGTCGCGCCGGTGTCGGCCAGGATGGCCGGCCAGAGGCCGGTGATGCCGGCGATGGTCGTCACCAGGAACACGGCCTTCAGGCCGAGGGCGATCGCGACGTTCTGGCGGATGTTGCCCAGGGTCGCCCGAGAGAGGGAGACCAGCGCGGCCACGTCGCCCACCCGGTCGTTCAGCACCGCCGCGTCCGCCGTTTCCAAGGCCGCGTCGGTGCCGCCGCCCATCGCGATGCCGACGCTGGCGGCGGCGAGCGCCGGCGCGTCGTTGATGCCGTCGCCGACCATCGCCACCGGACCCGCCGCCTTCAGGGCCGCGATCTCGGCGAGCTTGTCCTGGGGCAGGAGCTCGGCCTTCACGTCGAGCCCGAGTTCGGATGCGACCGCCTCGCCCGTGCGCCGGTTGTCGCCGGTCAGCATCACGCTGCGGACGCCGAGCTTCCGCAGGGCCGAGATGCCGGCCGCCGCGTCGGCGCGGGGTTCGTCCCGGACCGCGATGGCGCCCAAGGCCTCGGCGCCGCGGACGACGATGACCACCGTCTTGCCGGCGGCTTCCAGGTCCGCGATCCCGCCCTCGGCCTCGGGGCCGAGCCGCGCGCTCTCGGCGGCGTGGCGTGGGGAGGCGACGAGCACCGTCTGACCCATCACCGTGGCCGACACCGCCTTGCCGGGGATGGCGCGGGCGTCCCGCGTCGGGCGCAGCGGCACCCCGTCCGCGCTCGCCCGGTCGAGGATGGCCCGGGCGATGGGGTGGCTGCTTCCGCTCTCGACCGCGGCGGCCAACCCGAGAAGCGAGCGCTCCGACGCGTCCGGGGCGAAGACCAGGATGTCCGAGACCCGCGGTCGTCCGGCGGTCAGCGTCCCGGTCTTGTCGAACGCGACCGTGCGAACCCGCCCGATGACCTCCAGCGCGGCGCCGCCCTTGACGAGCAGCCCGCGTCGCGCTCCAGCGGCCAGTCCGGAGGCGATGGCCGCCGGGGTCGAGAGCACCAGCGCGCAGGGGCAGGCGATGAGGAGGAGCGCCAGGCCCCGGTAGATCCAGGTGCCCCAGTCGGCGCCGAGCAGCGGCGGCACGACCGCGACCGCGGCCGCGAACGCGAACGCGATGGGCGTGTAGACCGCGCTGAACCGATCGATGAAGCGCGCCGTGGGCGATTTCGACGCCTGCGCCTCCTCGACGAGATGCAGGATGCGGGCGACCGTGTTGTCGGCCGCCGTCTTGGTGACCCGGACCTGGAGCGCGCCGTCGGCATTGACGCTGCCGGCGTAGACAGGGTCGCCGACCTCCTTGGGCTTCGGGACCGACTCGCCGGTGATGGGGGACTCGTCGAGGCTCGAAGCGCCGTCGGTGATCACCCCGTCGGCGGGCACGCGGTCGCCCGGCCGCACGACCACGACCTGACCGACGGCCAGCGACGCGGCGGCCACCTCGCGGATGGTGCCATCGGCCTCGTCGACCAGGCGGGCGGTCTTCGGCACCAGGGCGGCGAGCGCCTTGATGCCGGCCCGCGCCCGGCCCGCGGCCACGACCTCCAGCATCTCGCCGACCGTGAAGAGCAGCACGACGATGGCGGCCTCCTCGGCGGCGTGGATGGCGAGCGCCCCCGCGGTCGCGACCGACATCAGCATCTCGATGGAGAAGGGCGTGCCGGCGAACGCCGCCACGGCCGCGCGGCGGCCGTAATAGGCGAGGCCGACGAGCGCCCCTGGCCAGTAGGCGTACTCGCCCACCACGCCCGGCGCGACCCGCTCGACCAGGAAGCCGGCGGCGAACAGGGCGCCGATCAGGATGCCCAGCAGCGCCTTCCGGGTCCGCCAGAGCGGCGGCTCGGGCTCCTCCGCGGTCTCAACGGGCGGGGCCCCGCCCGAGGCTTGCGCCAAGGCCAGTTCCGCGGCCGTGGGAAGCGGCGCGACGCCGTAGCCCAGGCGCTCGATGCGCCCCTCCAATTCGGTCCTCGGCGTCGCGGCCTCGTCGAGCGCGAGATCGAGGACTTGGCTGCCGTAGTTCACGCGCACGTCCGCGACGCCCGGCAGCCGGGAGACGGCGGTCTCGATCTTCCCGGCGCAGGTCGGGCAGTCCATGCCCTTGACCCTGTAGCGCAGAGCCTGCGGTCCGTTCGTGGGGAAGGATGTGCGGTCCGCGCCGGCGGCCTGGTTCATGGTGCGCTCCGTTCGCCGGGCTCCTGGTCCGGACTGGGAAGGCCCCCTACATGCACCCTGTAGTCACTACAGGGTCAAGGCCGTGCGGACTGCCTCTTCCATGACCATCGGCAGCCTCGCGGAGGCCACGCAGACCCGTGTCGAGACGGTCCGGTGGTACGAGAAGGTCGGGTTGCTGCCCCCGCCGGCGCGGTCGAGCGGGAACTACCGGCTCTACGGGCCCGAGCACCTGCGCCGGCTGAGCTTCATCCGCCGCGGTCGCGCCCTGGGGTTCACCGTGGAGCAGATCCGGGACCTGCTCGCCCTGGCGGACGACCGTGAGCGCTCCTGCGGCGAGGTCGACACCATCGCCCGCGCCCATCTCGCCGATGTGGAGCGCAAGCTGGCCGACCTGACCCGGCTCGCCTCGGAACTCCGCGAAGTCATCGGCCAGTGCGGCTGCGGGTCGGTCGCGGATTGCCGCATCATCGAGGCCCTGTCGCCGTTGGGTGAGCCCGCGTGACGGACCTGGGCCCAGGTCAGCGAGCGACGTAGGGGGGCATCAGCACACGGCTCTCGAACAGCCCCTTGGCCACGAACCCGCAGCACGCGACGGCGAGGACGGCGACCGTAATCGCGACGAAGGCTCGGCGCGCGGCGGCCCGGACATGCGGCCTGACGCGACGGCGACGACCCGCGTTCCTCTGGCCCCAGGAATGACGCTCCTTCATCACCAGCTCGGCCTTTCCTGAAATGGAGGCTTGTCACGATTGCACCGTCACGACGCCCGCTAGGCACTAGCTCCGCCTTAGAACCGAGAGGCGGATTTGCGGTGAGATGTATGCCCGACCTGCCACCGTGAGGTAATTACGGAGGCTGGCAGATGTACACCAACCAGCCGACGCTTCGCCCAGGAGCGGCTAGGCATACGGGGATCCGCAGCGACCACATAAGCGCAAGCCGAGCGACTACTTCGACCCAACTGGCATGGGGGCGAAATTCCTCGGTGATTGACCCGCGACGTCAGCGTTTAGGCCAGGAATGCGCGACCAACCCTGCGAGCCGGGGAAGCTGAGCGCCCTGATTACCTCCTCGAACCGGGCTCGCGCGTCCGACCAGCCCTGCGCGAAATCAAACAGCTCCCGCAGGGCCGGCGAAATCTCCTTGTAGGCCGCGAGTGCGGCGACCAGCGCCCCGAGCGAGAGCCGTCCCTGGATGACAAGGTAGCCGCCGACCGAGAAGAAGAAGAACGGCGTCAGGTTGGCCGTGTAGTTGTAGATGCCCTTGAGCCGGCCCTTCAGATCGGCGATCTCGACACGCACCCGCTCCAGCGCCTCGGCCTGGCGCATCTGCCGGAGGAGGACCGGGGGATGTTCCGCGGTTCCGGCTTCAGGCGCGGTCAGGAGGCCGCCGAGAGTCCGGGTCGCATGCACCCGCTCACGCACCTTGGCGTTCAGGCGCCGCTGCAGCCGCGGCAAGAGCGTGAGCTGCACCGGCAGCATCACCAACGCGGCCAGCGCCAGGGCGGCATCCTGGAGGAGTAGGAAGGCCACGCTGGTCAGGAGCGTGCCGCCCTGGACGAAGGGCACGGCCACCAGGCCCGCGCCGGCGTAGCCGATGGGCTCGACCTCCTGCACGGCGACGGCGGCCAGCGCGGCGCGGCGCTCGGGCGACCGCTCCCCACGGGCACGCCGGAAGACGGCGAGGCGTAACCGGCGCACGAGGCGCTCGTTGAGGCCGCCGCGCGTCCGGTTGACCGCGTACTTGGCGAGGCCGCCCAGCGTCAGCACGGCGAGGTAGCTCGCGCACAGCGCGAACAGGAGTTCGACACGTCCCAGTTCGAGCCCGAGGAAGGCCATCCCGGGATGGCCGTCGCCCTCCGCGTCCGAGAGGGCGTGGTTGATGATGTGCTTGGGGATCTCCAGGAGGAGCCACGCGGCCGGCAGCGTCAGGAGCGAGAGCAGCAGCAGCCGCAACTGCGGGCGCAGCGTCGCCCGCAGGACGAAGCGCTCAAGGCGCCACTCTTCGGGATTTCCCGCGCCGCGCCGGCGCCGTTCGCGCAGCGTGCGCCAGGCGAGGCGCAGCGCCATCCACCCCGTCCAGGCCGGCGCCACGACGAGAGCAAGGACCGACACGAGCTCCATCCACCAATGGCCGTGGGGTCCGTCGAGGCCGGCGACACGGTGGATCAGGTCGTGGACGACGATGGGCGTGAACAACAATGGCACCGCGACGGGAAGGTGGATACAGGCGGAACAGGTCCCCCCGCGCAATCAAGCCGGATGGGAGGCCGTGCCGGCCTACATGCGTTCCTTGATGCCGGAACCGACGAGCCACCAGTTGACGGGGTAGCTGGTCAGGAATCCCGCGACCATGGCGAGCTGCATGGCGGCCCAGAACTCGACCGAGTTCACCGGGGCCCGCTGCCCCGCGAGGTGCGGGAACAGGTAGAACTGCGCGAAGGCCATGAAACCGTACATGCCGACCTGCCAGGCGATCAGCGAGGCGGTGTCCGCCTTCACGGCCGCCACGAGGCCCTCGCCGGGGGAGAGCCCCCGCATCGGCACGATGGCGTAATACTGGAACACGATCCCCAGCGCGTAGGCGAAGACGAAGTCCAGCACCCAGACCGCGTACATCTTCTCCTCGAACAGGGAGTGCCAGCCGAACCAGACCGCCACCGCCGGCACCAGGAAGGCGAGCCACTCGGCGGCGACGTCGCCCAGCATGCAGCCGCTGCCACAGTGGAGCGCGCCCTTGCCGACCATCACCGAGAACGGAGTGCCGGTCATGTTCGGCGGCTCCTCGCCCCGCTCCTTGGCGTGGTGGTGCGCCTCCATCGTGGCGAGGCGACCGTATCGGAAGTAGGCCCACACCACGGCGACAGTTCCGAACAGGGCGCTGACCGGCCAGACCACGTTCATCACGGTCATGTGCTGCGGATGGCGGATGACCTGCACCGACAGCAGCAGGGCGCACGCGACCCCCAGCAACAGGGACGCGACGGCGAGGGCGTGGAGCCAGGTCGGGAACATGCAGGCTCCTAGCGGGCGGACGAGGGGTCGAGCTTCGTCGCCCGCAGGCGCAGGGCGTTGCCGATCACGCTGACCGAGGACAGCGCCATCGCCGCGGCCGCGATGACCGGCGAGAGCAGGATGCCGAGGAACGGGTAAAGCAACCCAGCCGCCACCGGCACACCGGCGGCGTTGTAGACGAAGGCGAAGAACAGGTTCTGGCGGATGTTGCCCATCACCGCCCGAGATAGCCGCCGCGCCCGCACGATGCCGAGGAGGTCGCCCTTGAGCAGCGTCAGGCCCGCGCTCTCGATGGCCACGTCGGTGCCGGTCCCCATTGCGATGCCGACGTCCGCCGCGGCGAGCGCGGGAGCGTCGTTCACGCCGTCTCCGGCCATCGCGACGACCTGACCGGCGGCCTTGTGCCGCTCGACCACGGCGGCTTTCTGGTCGGGCAGCACCTCGGCCTCGACCTCCTCGATGCCGAGCCGGCGCGCCACAGCGTCGGCAGTCGTTCGGTTGTCCCCAGTCAGCATCACGACCCGGATGCCCTCGGCCCGAAGCGCGGCGAGCGCCTCGGGCGTCGTCGCCTTGACGGGGTCGGCGATGGCGATGACGCCGGCCACGCGCCCGTCGACGCCCGCGAAGATCGCCGTGGCGCCGTCGCGCCGGAGCTCGTCGGCCTCGGCCGCGTGGGCCGAGACATCGACGCCCTGCTCACGCAGGAAGGCTGCGTTGCCGAGGGCCACGCGGCGGCCCTCGACGGTGCCGAGCGCACCCTTGCCGGTCGGGCTGTCGAAATCCTCGACGGGGGAGGCCGCGATCCCGCGCTTCCCGGCGGCCGCCACGATGGCCAGGGCGAGCGGATGCTCGCTCGCCCGCTCGACGCTCGCCGAGAGGCGCAGCACGGTAGCCTCGTCGAAGCCTGTCGCCGCCACGACCCGCGTCACCGCCGGCTTGCCCTCCGTCAGCGTCCCCGTCTTGTCGACCACCAGCGTGGTGACCCGCTCCATGCGCTCCAGGGCCTCGGCGCTCTTGACCAGCACCCCGGCCTGGGCGCCGCGGCCGACCCCGACCATGATCGACATCGGCGTGGCGAGGCCGAGCGCGCAGGGGCATGCGATGATGAGCACCGCGACCGCCGCAAGCAGCGCGAACGTGAAGCGCGGCTCAGGCCCGAACGCCATCCAGGCGACGAATGCGAGCACCGCCACGCCGATGACCGCCGGCACGAACCAGCCGGCGACCTGGTCGGCGAGGCGCTGGATGCGCGCGCGCGAGCGCTGCGCCTCGGCCACCATCTGGACGATGCGGGCCAGCATGGTGTCGCGCCCGACCTTGGTCGCCTCGACCACGAGCGAGCCGGACTGGTTGAGGCTGCCGCCGATGACGCTGGCGCCGACCTCCTTGCCGACGGGCATGGATTCCCCTGTCACCAGGCTTTCGTCCACCGAGCTGCGGCCCTCCACGACGGCGCCGTCGACCGGCACCTTCTCGCCGGGGCGCACGCGCAGACGGTCGCCGACGCCGATGGCGTCGAGCTGCACCTCCTCGTCCGTACCGTCGGGGTGGATGCGCCGGGCCGTCTTCGGCGCGAGGTCGAGTAGCGCGCGGAGCGCGCCACCGGTGCTCTCGCGGGCGCGCAGTTCCAGCACCTGCCCGAGCAGCACCAGCACGGTGATGACCGCGGCCGCCTCGAAATAGGCCGGCACCGCCCCGCCATGCCCGCGCAGCGCCTCCGGGAAGAGCCCGGGCGCGAACGTCGCGACCACGCTGTAGGCCCAGGCCACCCCCGTCCCGAGGGCGACCAGGGTGAACATGTTCAGGTTGCGCGAGACCACAGAGCGGTAGCCTCGCACGAAGAACGGCCAGCCGGCCCAGAGCACGACCGGGGTCGCCAGCGCGAACTGTATCCAGTTGGACGTCTGCTGGCCGAGGCGCTCGGTGAGGCCGAACAGGTGGCCGCCCATCTCCAGCACGAACACCGGCAGGGTCAGGACGAGCCCGACCCGGAACCGCCGGGTCATGTCGATGAGCTCCTCGCTCGGTCCTTCGTCGGCGCCGACCATCGCCGGCTCCAGGGCCATTCCGCAGATCGGGCATGCCCCGGGGCCGACCTGCCGAACTTCCGGATGCATCGGGCAGGTGTAGATCGTGCCTTCGGGCACCGGGTCGGCCTTCGTCGCGGCTTGGCCGGGATCGACGTAGCGGACCGGGTCGGCCTCGAACTTGGTCCGGCAGCCGTTCGAGCAGAAGTAGTACGGGTGGCCGCCGTGCTCGGCCCGGTGCTTCGTCGTATGCGGGTCGACCATCATCCCGCAGACCGGGTCCTTCACACGGTCGGCACCCGCGTCGTTCGCCGCGATGCCGGCTTGGTCGCCGTGCGCTTGGCCATGTGCATGCCCGTGCCCGTGACTGGCATGGCCGTGGCCGCCCGCGCAGGCGTGGCCTCCCGGGGCGGGGTGATGTCCCTGTGGCGCGTCGCTCATGACCGCTCCTTCCGCATGGCCGAGGAAGCGCCGCCGGGCCACGAGCGACCCGACGGCAGCCGGCGGCTTACTGGCGGCCTTCCTTCTGGGCGTTCTTGTCGAGCCAGGACGTAAGTTCCTTGATGCTCTTCTCCTGCTCCTGGATGGTCTTCTCGGCGATCTTCTTCGCCTCGGGATTGTCGCCGTTCTTGAGCCCGACCTGGGCCATCGCGATGGCGCCCTGGTGGTGCGGGATCATCGCGCAGATCCAGGCGACGTCGGCGTCCTTGGCCATCATCCCCTGCATCATGGGACCGTTCATCGACATCATGGCCTGCTGCAGGCCCTTCTGGGCCTCGGTCATCTGGCCGCCCATGCCCTGCATGGCCTGGGACATGTGACCCTGCATGTCCTTCATCGAGTCCTCCTTGGCGGCCGACGCCGCCTTGCAGGCCGCGGGAAGCTCGAACGAGGGCCCCTGCATGGAGCCGTGGTCGTGGTCGGCGGCGAAGGCCGCTCCGGTGCCGGCGAGCGCCAGGGTCGCGGCGAGGGTCAGGGTGCGAACGAACAAGATTGCCTCCTCAGGTTGGTTGGCGGGGGCGGCCGGTCGAGCCGCCGCGTCGGGTTCAGGCGGCCATCTTCCGGCAGCTCTCGGCGCAGGCCCGGCACTGCCGGACGCAGTCCTGCATGTCGCCGACCTGCTCGCAGCTCCTGGCGCAAGCCTCGCAGACCTCGGCGCAGGCCCGGCAGGTGTGCTTGTGCTCGGGGGTGCCGATCAGCATGAAGTGCGCCGAGGTCCGGCAGATCTCCGCGCAGGCCATCATCAGGCGGAAATGCCCCGGCTCGACGTGCTTCCCGCCGGCCGGCAGGCAGTGGTTCGAGGCCATGCCCAGGCAGGTCTGGTAGCAGCGCAGGCACTCGTCGATGCATGATTGCATCTCGCTCGACACGTGGCTCATTCAGGCATCCTTCTCGCTTATATTGGCGAATGAGGGCAAAGCTAGAGATCTGACAAAGTATTAACTCGATCAGCCAGCTATAACCTGGATAGCAAACTCCCCAATCCGCGAAGCGTTCAGAAATAAATACTCTGGACGATCACGGATTTGGGAGAGCCGCCTACCTGCGCGAGGGCGACCTCACTGGGTGCCCTTCTTCTTGAGGAAGGCCTCCATCTGGGCGATCTCGACGTCCTGGGCCTTGATGATCTCCTCGGCCAGCTTCCGGATCTCGGGGTCCTTGGAATGCTGGAGGGCGACCTTGGCCATGGCAACGGCCCCCTTGTGGTGGGGGATCATGCCGCGCACGAAGTCGACGTCGACGTCGTTCGTGTAGCGGATGTCCATGTCCCGGTGCATCTCGGCGCCGACGTCCCGGAACGCCTTCGTGGCCGGCGTGTCCGCCTTGTCCGTCGCCGTCATCGTGGCGTGGTCGTGCCCGGCATGTCCGGCATGGTCGTGGGCCTCGTGCGCCAGGGCGATGCCCAAGAGACCGAGGGCCAGGGCCGCGGCGGCGAGTGTCGAGGTCAGCGTCTTCATCGAAGGATTCTTCCTGGTGCTTCGGGTCAGTTGAACTTGCCGCTGGCGGTCGCGCCGTCGGGGCCTGTGAGCTGCACCGCGCCCTTCGGGCTGTCGCCGAGGGCCGCCGCGGCCTTGCCGGTCAGGCGGTTGCCGTCGGCGGGCTCCAGGGGCACGCGGGTCGGCTTGCCGCCGACGACGAGGATGGCCGTGCCCTTGAAGCCCGCGGCCGGGACCGGCTTCTGGCCCTCGTCGGACACGAACACGTTGACGGTCTCGCCCTTGGCGACGAGCTCGACGTGGAACTTGCCCGCGTCCGCCACCCGGCCGCCGTGCTGGCCGGCGGTCTCGTGGGCGTAGGCGGCGGTCGCGGCCAGGAGGGCGCCGGCCAGGGTCAGTCTCGGAAGCATCATGCTCAGGTCTCCTCTCGGGGTTCAGTAGGCCTCGGCCGGGCGCGGGCGCGCTCCGTCCGGGGATGGGTGGGCCGGCGCCTCGGCGTGGAGGGCGCGCAGCCGCTCAAGCGGCTTGCGTCCGAAGCGCAGGAACAGGACGGGGGTGAGGAAGGTGTCGAGCAGCGTCGCACTGACGAGGCCGCCGAAGATCGTGACCGCGACCGGGTGCAGGATCTCCTTGCCCGGGCTCGCCGCGTCGTAGAGCAGCGGTACCAGGGCCACGCCGGCCGAGAGCGCCGTCATCAGTACCGGGGTCAGCCGCTCCAGGCTGCCGCGCACCACGAGGTCGGGGCCGAACGGCACGCCCTCATGCAACGACAGGTTCAGGTAGTGGCTGATCTTCAGGATGCCGTTGCGCGCGGCGATGCCGGTCAGCGTGATGAAGCCGATCATCGACGCCACGGACAGCGGCTGCCCGACGAGCCACAGCGCCGCCACCGAGCCGATCAGGGCGAGCGGCACGTTGCCCATGATGATGAGCGCCAGCGCGGGCGAGCGGTATCGGCTGTAGAGGATGGCGAAGACCAGGGCCAAGGACAGCGCCGAGAGCGCCGCGATGGTCCGGCTCGCCTCCTCCTGCGCCTGGAAGGTGCCCTCCAGGCTGGTGAAGAAGCCGGGCGGCAGCGGCTCCTTCGCCACGGCCTCGCGGATGGCCGCCACGATGGTGGCCATGTCGCTCTCGCCGTTGGTGTTGGCCTGGACGACGATGCGGCGGCGGGCGTTCTCGCGCAGGATCTGGTTCGGCCCGTCCGTCTCGCGGATGTCGGCCACCTGGCGCGCCGGAACCCAGCCCGAGGGCGTCTCCAGCAGCAGGTCGCCGAGGCCCGTGGTGGTCCGGCGGTTCTCGGAGAGGCGCAGCACCACGTCGAAGCGGCGCACGCCGTCGACCACGGTCGAGACCACCCGCCCGTTCGAGAGGCGGCTGATCTGCTCGACGACGGCGGCCGGCTGCACGCCGTAGAGGGCCGCCCGGGTGTAATCGACCCGAACCTCAAGCTGCGGGATGCGGACCTGCCGCTCGACCTGAAGGTCGACGAGCCCCGGGATCGCGGCCATCCGGTCGCGCAGGGAGTTGGCGACCCGACGAAGGGCGTCAAGGTCCTCGCCGAACACCTTGAGCGCGATCTCGGCCCGCACGCCCGAGAGCATGTGGTCGAGCCGGTGCGAGATCGGCTGGCCGACGTTGACGGCCACCGGCAGGGCCGCGAGGCGCCCGCGGATGTCGGCGACGAGCGCCTCCTTCGGACGCTTGGCGCCTTCGTCGAGCGCCACCTCGATCTCGGACGAGTGGACGCCCTCGGCGTGCTCGTCGAGCTCGGCCCGGCCGGTTCGGCGGCCGACCGCCTTCACGCCCGGGATGTCCAAGAGCAGCTTCTCGGCGATCAGCCCGACCCGGTTGCTCTCGGCCAGCGAGATCCCCGGGTTGAAGGTCATGTTGACCGTGAACGAGCCCTCGTTGAACGGCGGCAGGAAGGCCCGGGGCAGGTTCCAGGCGGCCACGCCCGCGGCCACCACCGCCGCCGCGACGGTGCCGACCAGCAGGCCCTTGTGGCGGAAGGCGACCCGCAGCAGGGCGGCGTTGCCGCGCTTGAGCAGCTTGAGGAAGCGGCTGTCGTGCTCCTCCAGGTTCCTGAGCCCCGGCAGCAGGAGCGAGGCCAGCACCGGGGTCAGGGTGATCGAGGTGAGCAGGCTCGCCAGGATCGAGATGATGTAGGCCTGCCCCAGGGGCGCGAAGAGCCGGCCCTCGATGCCGGACAGCGCGAAGAGCGGCACGAACACCAGGATGATGATCAGCGTCGCGTAGACGATGCCGGAGCGGACCTCGTTCGAGGCCTCGACCACCACCTGGAACACGCTCTTCGGGTTGCCGGCCCGCCGGTTCTCGCCGAGCCGCCGGTAGATGTTCTCCACGTCCACGACCGCGTCGTCGACGAGCTCGCCGATGGCGATGGCGAGACCGCCCAGCGTCATCGTGTTGATCGACAGGCCGAACAGGTGGAACACCACGGCGGTCGTCAGCACCGAGACTGGGATGGCGAGCAGCGAGATGGCCGTGGTGCGCACGTTCAGCAGGAAGGCGAACAGCACCACCGCCACCACCAGCACGGCCTCGAAGAGGACGCGCTCGACGTTGCGGATCGAGGTCTCGATGAAGTCGGCTTGGCGGAACAGGACCTGGTCGGCCCGGATGCCGGATGGCAGGGTCGGCGACATCTCCTTCAGGGCCATCGCGATGCTGCGGGTCAGCTGCACGGTGTCGACGTCGGGCTGCTTCTCGACCGAGACGATGACCGCGGGCTTGGCCATGTAGCCGGCGTCGCCGCGCTTCGTCCGTGCGGCGAAGGAGACCTCGGCCACCTGGCGCAAGTGGACCGGCGTCTCGGCGACCGTCGCGACCACGAGGTTGCGCAGGTCGTCGAGGCTCATGGTCCGGCCGATGTTCCGGATGAGGTACTCGCGGGAATGCTGGTCGGTGAAGCCGCCGCCGGCATTGGTGCCGAACTGCGCCAGCGCCGTCTCAAGCTGGGCGTTCGTCACCCCAAGCGAGCGCATGGCGGCCGGGTTCGGGCTGACCCGGAACTGGCGCACCTCGCCCCCGATGGGGATGACCTGCGCCACGCCCGGGATGGTGAGGAGCCGCGGCCGGATGGTGAAGTCGGCGACCTCGCGCACCTGCATCGGGGTCGCGGTCTCGCTGGTCACCGCCACCAGCAGTATCTGCCCCATGATGGAGGAGATGGGGCCCATCACCGGGGTCACGCCCCGCGGCAGCTGGTCCTGCACCAGGGCGAGCCGCTCGGCGACCTGCTGGCGGTTGCGGTAGATGTCGGTGCCCCAGTCGAACTCGACGTAGGTGATGGACAGGCCCACGCCCGAGACCGAGCGCACCCGGGTCACGCCGGGCAGCCCGTTCATCCGGGTCTCGATGGGATAGGTGACGAGCTGCTCGACCTCCTGGGGGGCGTAGCCCTCCGCCTCCGTCATGATGGTGACGGTCGGCTTGTTCAGGTCGGGGAAGACGTCGACCGGCAGCTTGGTCGCGGTGAAGGCGCCGAAGAGCACCAGCACCGTGGCCAAGGCGAGGACGAGCAGGCGGTTGCGGACCGACTGGCTGACGAGGAAGGTGAACATCGGGCGCCTCCTCAGCGGACCTGGTCGAGGAGCTCGGCGCCCTGGGTCACCACCCGCTTGCCGGGTCCGATCCCCTCGGCGACCAGCACGCGGCCGCCGTCGAGCGGCTCGACCCGCACGGGCCGGGCCTCGAAGCGCTCGGCGGTGGTGTGCTCGTAGACGACGTCCTGCCCGTTGCCGGTGCGCACGACGGCCGCGCGCGGCAGCGCCAAGCCGGACTGCTCGGTGTCCGTCCCGGCCAGCACCGTGACGAACTGGCCGACCCGCAGGCCGGAGGCGTCGCCGGACACCGCGAATTGCACCGGGATGGCCTGGTTGCGGTCGGCGAGACCCGTGCCCTGGTAGGCGAGCTTCAGGCTGCGTCCGTCGGCGAGCCGCGCCGTGGCGTTCTGGGCCGCGGTCAGGGCGTCGAAGCTCAGGGCCTCGACCCAGAGGCGGTTCGGGTCGACGATCTGGAAGACCATTGCCCCCGGCGCGGCCATCTGGCCGGCCACCGCGGTCGCCTGCGCCACTACGCCGTCGACGGGAGCGACCAGGGTTTCGGGCTGCTGCCGGATCTTGTCGAGGGCCGCGCGGCGGTCGTGCAGGCCGTTGAGCTCGGCGACCGCGTCGTCGAGCTGGGTCGTGGCGACCGCGCCGGTGGTGGCGAGCTTCCTGTAGCGCTCGACCCTGCGCTCGACGATGGCGATCTGCTGGTCGAGCTCGCCCTGGCGCTGCCGCATGTCGGAGACGTCGACCGCCTGCACGGGCGGCGTCACGGTCGCAAGCACGTCGCCCTTGCGCACCTTCGTGCCCAGGCGGGGGAACAGGCCGGAGGGCGGCGGCGAGAGACGGCCGCCGACCGAGGACTGCACGACGCCGCTGGCGTTGGGGTCGGGGATGATGCGGCCGGGCAGCTCGACCGAGCGGTGGAAGCTTCCCTGCTCGGTCATGGTGGTGCGCAGGACCAGCAGCCGTTGCGTCGGCTTCGGCACGAAGACGGAGCCGTCGGGCAGGCGCTGCGCGAGGTCCGACGAGCCAGGGGCGCGCGGCTCGATCAGGGCGGCCCCCTGCACGGGTGCTCCATGATCCTCGTCGCCGTGAGCGAAGGCGGCGGTGCCGAGGACGAGGGTGATACCGATGGCGAGCAACGCCACCGCCGGCGCGCCGCGGCGACCGCGCGCGAGTGCCGTCACAAGCACGCCGAGCAGGAAGGCCACGGCGACCGCGGCCACCAGGATCGGGTCCTTGGCCGTCAGTCGCTCCCGGAGCCCGCGGGCGAACTCGGAGGCACGCGACAGGGCCGCCTGCGCCGGCGCCGGTTTGGCTGGAGCTGCGGTTGCCTGTGAGGCGGGATCGGGCACGGTGACCGCGACGGTAAGCACGTCGACTGCATCCCCGGCCGTGACAGTCGCCACGAGGTCGTGCCGACCGGGTTTCGCCAGCCATGGGGCTGGCAGCGCGTAGCCGCCCTCATCCGTGGCGGCCGCGGTCTTGGGCCCCTCGGGCGTCTCCACCTCGATGGTGGCGCCGGTCACCGGCTCGTTCGTCCGGAAGCGGTCGAGGAACAGCGTCAGCGTGCCGTCCCGGGGGATGGCGACGAGCTCGAAGGCGTCGGACAGCGCCTCGCCGCGCGGAGCGATCGTCTTCGAGACAGGCGGCGGTGCGGTGCCGTGGTCGTGGCCCTCGTGGGCGAGCGCGGGCCCCGCCAGGACGGCGGCAAGCAGCGCCACCGCGTGCAGGGCGGCGGCAAAACGGGTCGACATGAACAGGAATCCTCGCGTCGGGAAGTCCGGGCGCGCCGCGCTCGCGGACGCACTCCGGGCGTTGCGCGCCTCAGGCGCGCCTCACCTCACGCGAGGGATCGTGGGGGCTTGGGCAGGGCCTCGGGGCCGGCACCGGCGCGACCCGAGACGTCGCGCGGGATCAGCGTGACGGTTCGGACCAGGGTCGGCGCCAGGGTATAGGGCCCGGAGAGGACGCCGATGGCGCAGCAGGCCATCGTTCCGCAGCAGCGGGTCTTGCAGCCGACCGGGCAGCATTCGTCCTGACCCGGCTCGATGCGCGCACCCTCGACCCTGGTCGGGGTGAGCGCGAGCTTGGCCCATGCCGGCGAGACGGTCCGGACCACGACCTCAGGCGCCACGTAGACCGAAGGCGCGGTGGCCTTGGGCGCCGACTGAGCGATCTTAGGCTGCGCCGCGGCGTGGTGACCGTGGTGCGCGTGTCCCTCGTGGGCCTGGACGGCGGACGGCGCGACGTAGGCGATGATCGCGAGGATCATCGCCGCCATCAGGCGCACGATTTGCCGGTCGAGGCTCATGAGGTCTGGCTTACACCGGTTCGAGTGGCGGGACTATGTCCGCGGGTGGGACGTGAATGCCCAAACGGAGGTTTGGTTGCCGTCGTCGGGTTTCAACCCGCCGCGCGCAGCGGCTCTGCGGGGTAGCCGGCGGCAGCGATGGCCTGGGCGATCTGGTCGACCGGCCCCGCGACGCCGGACACGGTGACGATCTTGGCCCCCAGGTCCACGTCGATCCGGGCATTGGGCTCGACGGCTTGGACGGCGCGGGCCACGGCCTTGGTACAGCCGCCGCACCCCATCTTCTCGACCTTTAAGCGGTACATGACGCTCTCTCCTGGATGGCGTCCCATCCAGATGGGGCTTCACATGATGGGAAGGTCAAGGGATCACCTGCCTGGCCGGACCAAGTTACTGATGCCTGAGGGGCTTTCGCTTGACCGCGAAACCGCAAACCGGCTGAACATCCCAAGATTGCCGGGGAGGCGGCGGGCGGCATCATGCGGGCCTTTCGGTGGATCCCACGGCCACCGTCCAGCGAACAGCGACGCTGCCGCTCCCACTTACCGACATCCTCGTCCCAACTTGCGGACCGCTCCGACGAATGCCCCTTGACCCCGTACCACGGTACGGACCGTAGGCTTGTGCAGCATCGGCATCGCGGGGACGGAAGATGAGGAACCTGACGATCGGCAGGGCGGCGCGGGAGGCCGGTGTCGGCGTTGAGACCATCCGGTTCTACGAGCGCCAGGGCTTAATCGCGCAACCGGCCAAAGGGTCTGGCTATCGGACCTATTCGCCTGAGGTGGTCGCTCGCATCCGATTCATCCGGCAGGCCCAGAGGATCGGGTTCTCCCTCAAGGAGGCGCAAGAGCTCCTCGCCCTACGCGCCAATCCAGAGGCCGACTGCGCTGACGTGCAGGCCCAGGCTCGGCACAAGATCGCCGAGGTGGACGAGAGGATCTCCGAGCTCCTGCGCGTCCGCGCCGCCTTGGAGGCTGTGGTCGCCTCGTGCCCGGGCCACGGCGGCCTGAGCGGCTGCACCATCCTGGAAGCCCTCGACCAGGCACCGCCGGAAGCGGCCGCGTGTCGATGCGACGAGCCGATGAAGAGGAAGTCACCATGAGGACGGTCACTTTGAAGGTCGAAGGTTGGCGGTGCGCTGCCTGCTCCGCCTCGGTCGGTTCGCTTTTGGAGGCCCATCCCGGCGTCCGTGGCGTCGATGTCTCCTTCGATAAGGGGCGCGTCCGCGCCCTCTTCGACCCCGTGACCACCAGCGAGGATCGCCTGGTCGAGCTGATCGAGAAGCGCGGCTTCCGGGTCGTGGCCCGGACTTCGGCCTGATCTGGCTGGCTGGACATTCCTGGAGACGGACCGATGGCCGCAGCGGCACTCGACACCGACCTTTCCCTCTGGAGCGAGGAGCCGGCGAGCCGGCCCGACCGGGCACGCATCCGCGCCCGGATCGGCGGCCTGCACTGTTCGCTCTGCACCGGCACCATCGAGAAGGCGCTGGGTAGCCAGCCGGGCGTCGACAAGGTGGCGGTCAGCCTGACCCACGAGCAGGCCCTCGTCGAGTACGACCCGGCGGTCGCGCGGCCGGCGAAGCTTCTGGGGATCCTGCGCGACATCGGCTACACCATCTCCGATCCGCGCAAGGTCCGGCCCTACGAGGAGGAGGAGCGCGATCTCGTGCGCGAGAGCCGCCGCTTCGTCGTGGCGGTCGCCCTAAGCGTCGCCTCAATTCCCATCATCGCGGACCCCACCCTCGGCTGGATCGGCTTCCTGCCCGCCCTGGTCTGCCTCAGCCTCGGCGCGATGGTCTTCCTCGTCCTGCGGAAGACCAGCCTCCTCGCCGCGGCGGCCAGCACCGCCGGTCTCGCAGTCCTGGCACTCGGCCTGCTCTACCTGAACCTCCAAGGCTACCTCGCGGCCTCCGCTCCCTGGCTCGTGGCCGCGCTCGCGGTCGTGCTCGTCTTCGGGGTCGGGCGCCACATCCTGCACATGGCCGTCCAGGCCCTCCGCCGCGGCATCCTGAACCAGCACGTGCTGCTGGAGATCGGCGCCTTCGCAGGCATGCTCGGCGGCGTCATCGGGCTGGTCCTCGACCGGCCGGACTACCCGACTGCGCCGTTCTTCGCCGTCTCGGTCATGGTCGCGACCTACCACATCTTCTCCGAGTGGCTGTCGCTCATCGTCAAGACGCGCAGCTCCCAGGCCGTGAAGCGCCTCCTCGACCTCCAGCCGGAGACCGCCCGCGTGGTCCGGGACGGCCAGGAGCGGGATGTGCCACTGGAAGCCGTCGCGGTCGGCGACCTCGTCCGCATTCGCCCCGGGGAGCGGGTGCCCGTCGATGGCACAGTCGCGGGCGGCCGCTCCGCCGTCGACCAGGCCCTCGTCACCGGTGAGCCAATTCCGGTCGAGCGCGCTGAGGGCGACGCCGTCATCGGCGGCTCGATCAATGGCACCGGCACCCTGCTGGTCCGGGTGACCGCAGTGGGAGCCGGCAGCTTCCTGCAGAAGGTGGTGCGCGAGGTCGAGGACGCCCGCGCCCTCAAGCCCGGCCTGCTCCACCTCGTCGACCGCGTCCTGCAGGTCTACACTCCGACCGTGCTCGTGGTGGCCGCGCTGGCCTTCGTCGGCTGGCTCGCCGGTTCGTGGTTGGCCGGCGGTGAACCCGACATCGAGCGGGCCGTGTTCGCGGGCCTGAGCGTCCTAGTCATGGGCTATCCCTGCGCCGTCGGCATTTCGGCACCGCTCTCCATCGTGCGGGGGGCCGGCGAAGCCGCCGAGCACGGCATCCTGATGCGGACCGGCGAGGCCTTCCAGGGCTATCGCCTCGTCGACACCGTCGTCCTCGACAAGACCGGGACCCTCACCGAGGGTCGGCCCGCGGTCCGCGAAGTCGAGGCGTTCTCCGGGAGCGAGGCCGATCTCGTCGCCCTTGCCGCCGCGGCCGAGGCCTCGTCCGAGCACCCACTCGCGCAGGCAGTGGTCAAGGCCGCGTTCACGCGCGGCGCCGTGCCCCCGGACGTGATCTCGTTCGAGGCCATCCCGGGCAAGGGCGTCGTCGCCCAGACCGTGGCGGGCGAGGTCCTGGTCGGCAGCCCGGCGTTCCTGGCAGGCCGTGGCGTCGACCTATCGTCCGCGGCGGCCCGCACCCAGGACCTGGAGGGGGCCGGGCGCACCGTCATCATGGTCGGCCGGGACCGTCGCCTGCTGGGCCTGCTCGCGCTTGACGACAGCCTACGGTCCGACGCGGCGCAGGCGGTTGCGGCGTTGCGGGCTGAGGGCCTGCGGACGGTCCTACTCACCGGTGACAACGAGCGGGCTGCCCGCCGGATCGCCGCCGAGGCGGGCATCGACGAGGTCCACGCGGGGGTACTGCCCGACGGCAAGGCGGAGACCGTGCGGCGCCTGCAAGCGACGTCCAAGGTCGCGATGGTCGGCGACGGCATCAACGATGCGCCCGCCCTGATGCAGGCCGACGTCGGCATCGCCATGGGCGGGGGCACCGACATCGCCATCGAGGCCGCCGACATCATTATCCTGTCGAACCGCCTGGCCGCGCTGCCGCTCGCCCGCCGCATCAGCCGGCGCAGCTACGCCAAGATGCTCCAGAACGTGTGGCTGGCCTTCGCCTTCAACGGCCTCGGCATACCGGTGGCCGCGACCGGGCTCATCAACCCGATCTGGGCCATGGTCGCCATGGCGGTCAGCGTCACCGCGATCTTTCTCAATTCCCTCTGGGGCCAGCCCGGACTGTTCCTGGGTGCGATTACGAGCGTCGGCAGCCTGCCCGCCACGAACGGGCTCGCCATCGAAGGAGGTCGGCGATGAGGTTCCTGATTTCTTCGAGCGGGGCGGCCGCGCTGGCAGCCCTCCTCCTGGGACCGGTCGGGCCGGTGCGGGCCCAGGATGACACGCCGGCCATGTCACGCCGCGGCTCCGACCTGAAGGTCGCGACCATCCCGGTGGAAGGCATGGTCTGCCTCTCCTGCGCCGCCTCCATCAAGCGGGCGGTCCGGAAGGTGGACGGCGTGACCGACGCGGAGATCGATTTCGTCGGCCGCACGCTTCGCGTCACTTACGCCGCCGGCCGGCCCCTCCTGCTCGGTCGCGTGCGGACGGCCATCGCGGGCCTTGGCTACACCCCCGGCACTCCCGTGGTGGCGCCGTGACGCTCGAACATCTCGTCCAGCCCCTGGCGGCCGGCGCCGGCGGGCCGGCCGCCCTCTGGATCGCGTTCCTCGCCGGGGTCCTGGCCAGCGCGGTCTGCTCTTGCACCCTCCCAGTCGGGCTCGGCCTGGCCAGCGTCGCCGGGGCCTCGGAGGCAGGGGCCCGACGTGCCGGCCTGCAGGTCGCCGCGTCCTTCTTCGCCGGAATCGTCCTGAGCCTCGCCGTCCTCGGCTCCGCGGTAGGGCATCTCGGCGCGCTCGCGACGGAGGCGTTCGGCCGGAACTGGGCCCTGCTCATGGCCGTCGTCTCGCTTGCGGCGGCGCTTCTCGCCTTCTGGTGGCCGCGTCTGCGCACCCGAGCCCTGACGGCTTGGCGCCGCCCCGGCCTCCTCGGCGCCTTCGCCTACGGCGTGGTGTTCAGCGTCGGCACCTCGGTCGCGCCGCTGCTGCTGCTGCTCACGGTGGCGGCCGCGGAGGGCCGGTCCGGGCGCGGCGTCGTCCTCGCCCTCGCATTCGGCCTCGGTCGGGGCCTGCCCTTCCTCGCCGCGGGTGCGGCCGGGAGCGCGATCACCCGCCTGGCCCGCCTCGGCGTCTGGGGCCGAGCCCTGCAGCTCTTCAGCGGCGGCGCCCTCCTGTTGGTCAGCGCCTACTACGCACGGGTCTACGCGGACCTGCTCTGAACCCTGGAGACCTCATGAGTGACGAAACCGCCTCCCTGACGGAGGTCATCTTCTCCGTGCCGGGTATGATGTGCGACGGCTGCGCCGAGACGGTCCATGACGTACTGACGGCCGTGCCGGGGGTCCGCCAGGCAAAGCCCAGCACCTGGCGCAAGCGCGTCGCCGTTCGCTTCGAGCCGTCCCGCGTCGGACCTGCGGAGATCCGGTCGGCGCTCGCCAAGGGCGGGTTCGACGCCGTCGAGGTGCAAGCATGATTCCCGGAGAGACGGAACCCGCGGAGGCTGACCGCGAGCGCCTGCTCCGCGTCCTCGCGGCGGCGGCGTTCGTGATCTTCTTCCAGGCGTTCATGGTCGCGCCGGTCCTGCCGCAGTTGGCGCAGGGGTTCGGCGTCTCGCCCGAGCGGGTCGGGCTCATCGTTCCGGCCTACTTGATCCCGTACGGAGCGGCGACGCTGGTCTACGGGCTGCTGGCGGACCGCCTAGGCGTCTGGCGCGTCATGGCTGGCTCCCTGGCCGCCTTCGCGGCGCTCACGGCCCTGACAGCCACGGCGAGCTCGGTCGGGCAACTCGCCACGTGGCGCTTCCTGACCGGTTTGGGGGCGAGCGGGGTCGTCCCCCTCGGCCTCGTTCTCGTCGGCCGGCTCTTCCCCTACGAACGACGGGGGCGCCCCCTGGGATGGCTGTTCGGCGCCATGGCCGGCGGCATGGCCTTCGGGTCGACCTTCGGCGCCCTGCTCGAACCGGTGGTCGGGTGGCGCGGCCTCTTCCTGACCGTCGGCGCCGCCGGGGGGGCGCTCCTGCTCGTCCTCGCGCCGACACGGGGGATCATCCCCAGCGCCACGGTGACCGGGACACGGTTGCCCGACCTGTTCCGCGGCTACCGCGACCTCCTGCTCAACCCACGCGGACGTCGCACCTACGGCTTTGTCCTGCTCAACTCGATGTTCCACTCCGGCGTGTTCACCTGGCTCGGCCTGTACTTCGAGCAGCGATACGGGCTCGGTCCCGTCGGGGTCGGGCTGGCGCTCCTCGGCTATGGCATCCCGGGCTTCCTCCTGGGGCCCGTCATCGGCCGCATCGCGGACCGGCGAGGGCGCGGCCGCCTCCTCCCGGTCGGGCTGCTCCTGGGGGCCTTCGCGGCGGCGGCTCTGACCCTCGACGCGCCGCTTCTCCTGGCGGCGGTGGCGGTGACGGTCCTGTCGCTCGGCTACGACATGACCCAGCCGCTGCTCGCCGGCGTCGTCACGGCACTCGGGGGCCAACGTCCGGGCCAAGCCATGGGGCTCAACGTCTGCCTGCTGTTCACCGGGTTCGGGCTAGGAAGCCTGCTCTTCGGCGGATTGCTCCGTCTCGGGTTCGGTACGACGCTCGCCCTGTTCGCGGCGGCGGAGTTGGCGCTCGCCGCAGCTGCCGTGCGTCTCTTCCGGTCCGAGACGCCGTCGGTCGAGGGAGGACGCCCATGAACGCGCCAAGGTCCGAATTCGGCGAGGCAGCCCTCGACACCCTCATCCTCGCCGCACTCCGGCAGGCGCAGCGGGAGGGGGCAAGCGGCGCGGCCGAGCATCTCCTCTGCGCACTGGAGGCACTCGTCCTCGACACCGGGAGCCCGGCATGTGCCTCGGCTTGCCTCGACGAGGCCTATCTCGACCTCGCCGGGGCGGCCCGAGGTACGGCGCGTGCTCGCCACCGCGGCACGATGTGAGGGTCACCCGCCTGCTCAGGCCACCTCAGCTCCGCGGTACCGGGCGAACACGCTCCGCCCCTCGGGTCCGAAGAGGGTGACCTCGTAGGTGTCGGGCTCCATGCCATCGACCTCCATGCCGGGCGAGCCGACCGGCATGCCCGGCACAGACAGCCCGGTGCCCTTGGGCTTCTCCGCCAGGAGCCGCTTGATCGCGCCGGCCGGCACGTGGCCCTCGACCACGTAGCCGCCGACCTGGGCGGTGTGGCAGGAGGCAAGCTCGCGCGGCACCCCGAGGCGGATCTTGAGCGGGTTCACCGGGCCCTCGGTCACGGTGACGGTGAAGCCGGACTCGCGCAGGTGCGTGACCCACTTCTCGCAGCAGCCGCAGTTCGGGTCCTTGGTCACCGCGACCGGGGGCAACCCCTCCGCCAGGGCGCCCCGTCCGAGGGCCAGCCCCGCCGCCAGGCCCGCGAGCAGGGCACGCCGGGACGGCATCGTATCGCTCCGCATCGTCAACTCCCGTTCGCTCTCACTCGGCCGCCTGCGGCAGCCTCACGTTCCCGTCCGCGGCCTTGCGAGCGACCAGATCCGCCGGCGGCAACCCGCGCCCTTTCACCAAGGCGTAGACCGCCGGGATCACCACCAGCGTCAACACCGTCGAGGAGACCATCCCACCGATCATGGGAACCGCGATCCGCTGCATGACCTCGGAGCCCGAGCCGGTGCTCCAGAGGATGGGCAAGAGGCCAGCCATGATGGCGACCACCGTCATCATCTTCGGGCGTACCCGCTCGACGGCACCGACCATGATGGCCCGCTGCAGGTCCGCCCGCGCAAGTGGGCGGCCCTCGCGCGCGCAGCCGGCGCGGACCTCGTCGAGGGCATGGTCGAGATAGACCAGCATGATCACGCCGGTCTCGGCGGCGACGCCGGCCAGGGCGATGAAGCCGACCGCCACCGCGACCGACATGTTGAAGCTCATCCACCAGAGCAGCCACACCCCGCCGACCAGGGCGAAGGGCAGCGACAGCATCACGATGAGCGTCTCGGTCAGCCGCCGGAAGTTGAGGTAGAGGAGTAGGAACACGATCAGCAGCGTCAGCGGCACCACGAAGGAGAGGCGCGCCTCGGCCCGCTCCAGGTACTCGTACTGCCCGCTCCACTGCAGGCTCGTGCCCTGCGGCAGCTTGACCGTGTCCGCCACGGCCTTGCGCGCCTCGGCCACGTAGCCGCCGAGGTCTCGCCCCGCGATGTCGACAAACAGGTAGACCGCGAGTTGCCCGTTCTCGGTGCGGATCGAGGTCGGCCCGCGTGTCAGTTCGACCTTGGCCACCTCGCCAAGCGGCACCGTGCCGCCCCCCGGCAGCGGCACTTGCACCTCGTTCGCGATGGCCCTGGGGTCCGAGCGGAAGGCCCGCGGGTAGCGCACGTTGACGGTGTATCGCTCGCGGCCCTCGACGGTGTTCGTCACGGTCTGCCCACCGAGGGCCGTCGCGACAACGTCCTGCACGTCCCCGACCATCAGACCATAGCGCCCGAGCGCCTCGCGCTCCGGCGTGACGTCGAGGAAGTAGCCCCCGATGACCCGCTCGGCATAGACGCTCGACGTGCCAGGCACGGTCCGCACCACCGTCTCCACCTGGCGGGCCACCCCCTCCATCGCCGTGAGGTCGGTGCCCAGCACCTTCACGCCCACTGGGGTGCGGATGCCGGTCGAGAGCATGTCGATGCGGGCGCGGATCGGCTGCGTCCAGGCATTCGACACGCCCGGGAACTGCAGGGCCGCGTCCATCTCGGCCTTGAGGCTCGCGAGCGTCACGCCCGGCCGCCACGCCGCCTTCGGCTTCAGGGCGATGACCGTCTCGAACATCTCCATCGGCGCAGGGTCGGTCGCGGTGTTGGCGCGCCCGGCCTTGCCGTAGACCGAGGCCACCTCGGGGAACGACTTGATGATGCGGTCCTGGGTGGCGAGGAGCTCGCCGGCCTTGGTCACCGAGATGCCCGGCAGCGTCGTCGGCATGTAGAGCAGCGTACCCTCGTCGAGCTCCGGCATGAACTCCGAGCCGAGTTGCCGGGCCGGCCATGCGGTCGCCGCCAGCACGCCCACGGCGAGCAGGATGGTGAGCACTCGGGCCCGCAGCACACCGGCGATGAGCGGCCGGTACAGCCAGATGAGGAGGCGGTTCAGCGGGTTGCGGTGCTCGGGGACGATGCGCCCGCGCACGAACAGCACCATCAGCGCCGGCACCAGCGTGACCGAGAGGAGCGCCGCCGCCGCCATGGCGAAGGTCTTGGTGTAGGCGAGCGGTCCGAACAGCCGTCCCTCCTGGCTCTCCAGGGTGAAGATCGGCAGGAAGCTCACCGTGATCACGAGGAGCGAGAAGAACAGGGACGGCCCGACCTCGCTTGCCGCCTCGACCAGGACCTCGACCCGAGGTTTGTCCGGTGGCGCCCGCTCCAGGTGCTTGTGGGCGTTCTCGATCATGACGATGGCGGCGTCGACCATGGCACCTACGGCGATGGCGATGCCGCCCAGGCTCATGATGTTGGCGCCGATGCCGAGCGCTTTCATACCGGCGAAGGCCATCAGGATGCCGACCGGCAGCATCAGGATGGCGACGAGCGCGCTGCGTACGTGCAGCAGGAAGACGATGCAGACGAGGGAGACGACGACGCTCTCCTCGACCAGCGTGTGCCGCAGTGTGTCGATGGCCGCGTCGATGAGCTGCGAGCGGTCGTAGACCGGCAGGATCTCGGTGCCCGCCGGCAGGCTCTTGGCGACCTCGGCGAGCTTCGCCTTCACGCCCTCGATGACGTTGAGGGCGTTGGCCCCGAAGCGCTGCAGGACGATGCCACCGGCAACCTCGCCCTCGCCGTTCATCTCGGTTAGGCCGCGCCGCTCGTCCGGCCCGAGCTCGACCCGGGCGACGTCCCTGACCCGCAGCGGCGTGCCGCCGGAGGTCTTCAGCACGACGTTCTCGATGTCGGCGAGGCTCCGGATGTAGCCGCGCCCGCGCACCATGAACTCGAATTCGGAGAGCTCGACCGTGCGGCCCCCGACGTCGGCGTTACTTGACCGGATGGCGTCCCGGAGCTTGTTGAGCGAGATGCCCTGGGCCCGCAGGCGGTTCGGGTCGACGACGACGTTGTACTGCTTGACGAAGCCGCCGACGCCGGCGACCTCGGCCACACCCTCGGCGCGCGAGGCCCCGAACCGGATGACCCAGTCCTGCATCGACCGGAGCTCCGCAAGCGTCCGCTCCTTCGCGACCACCACGTACTGGTAGACCCAGCCGACGCCGGTCGCGTCGGGCCCCAGCATTGGCGTCACCCCGGCCGGCAGGCGGCTCGCCGCGCCGTTGAGGTATTCGAGCACGCGGGAGCGACCCCAGTAGGGGTCGGTGCCGTCCTCGAAGATGACGTAGACGAAGGACACGCCGAAGAAAGAGAAGCCGCGCACCACCTTGGCCTTCGGCACCGTCAGCATCGCGGTGGTCAGCGGATAGGTGACTTGGTCCTCCACCACCTGCGGCGCCTGTCCCGGGTACTCGGTGTAGACGATGGCCTGTACGTCCGAGAGGTCGGGGATGGCGTCGAGCGGCAGAGACCTGAGCGCCAGGATGCCGGCCGCCACAGCGAACACGGTCCCGAGCAGCACCAGCACGAGGTTGCGGGCCGACCAGCCGATCAGGCGGGCGATCATGGCGTCGCCCCCGTGCCCGCCGCCTGCCGGTCGTCCTTCGGTGCGGCGATGGACTGGAGCGCCGCCTTCAGGTTGCTCTCGGCGTCGATCAGGAAGTTCGCCGCCGTGACCACCCGGTCACCGGCCGTGACCCCCTCGCGGATCTCGACGTAGCCCCGGCCGCGCAGGCCGACCTTCACCGCCTTCGGCTCGAAGCGCCCCTCGCCGTGGTCGAGCAGCACGACCTGACGCTCGCCGGTGTCGATGACCGCGTCGTCGGGCACCGCCACCACCGGCTTGGCGTCGCCCGTCGCGATCTCGACGTCCGCGTACATCGACGGGCGCAGGACGCCGTCGGGGTTCGGCAGCTCGATGCGCAGCCGGGCGGTCCGGGTCTCCATGTTGAGGTGCGGGTAGATCCGGGTCACCGTCCCGCTGAAGGTCCGGTCGGGGAAGGCCCGCGCCCGGACCGTCGCCTTCTGCCCCTCCGCCACCCCGGCGAGGTCGCGCTCGGTCACGTCGGCCAGCACCCAGACACGCGTGTGGTCGACGATGCGGAACAGGACGTCGCCGGACTTGGCCTTCATCCCGTCCGAGACGTTGCGCTCGACCACGACGCCGTCCCGGGGCGCGGACCATGTGATGGAGGGTGGCACCTTATGGGTCCGCTCGATCTCGTCGATGACCTCCGGCGGGATGGCGAGGTTCTCTAGACGCCGACGGCCGCCCTCGTAGCCGATGGAGGTCAGGTACTGGGCCGCGACCGCGTTGATCTCGGGCGCGAACAGGCGCAGCAACGGCTGGCCCTTGCGGACGTGGTCGCCCGTTGTGACCGGCTCGACCTTCTCGATGAAGGCGTCCGTGCGCATGGCGATGACGGAGACGCGGCGCTCGTCCTCCCCGACGCTGCCCGGCGCCCGCACCGGCACCGACAGGACCCGGCGCTCCGCGAGCTCGGTCCGCACGCCGGTGCGCTGGACCTTGCCCGGCGAGACCTTCACGACGCCGGCCTCGTCCTCGCCCGCGTAGACGGGAATGTAGTCCATCCCCATCGAGTCCTTCTTCGGCACCGACGAGGTGTCGGCCAAGCCCATCGGGTTCCGGTAGTAGAGGACGCGCCGGGCGTCACCGCCGGGCTTGGCCGCCTCGCCCGGCTCCGCGTGGTGCCCGGCCATGTCTGCGGGCATGGTCTCGCCGTCCCCGTCGTCGAAGCGCACGTCCTCGCTGGCGCGGACGGCCCGGAACTCCCGGCCGTCCGCCGTCACCATCGGCGACGCCGAGTAGACGGGCTTCCCGTCCGGGTCCCAGTAGTAGACCACCGGTCCGGACGCGGGCTTGGACCGGGCCGGCGCCTGCGCGGCGGGCAGCAAGCGGGCGACGCCGTGCCGGACCCGCTCGACGAACGCCGGAACGGGACCGTCCTGCTGTCCGGCCCAGTAGCCGAGGCCCCCCGCCGCGAGCGCAGCGAGGGTGCCGGCGAACCATGCCGAGCGGGTCATTTCGCGGCCTGAAGGACCAGCTTGTCCTCGACCGTGCCGGTCTCGCCCTGGACCTTGGCGGCCAGCGACAGGCGCCAGCGGCCCTGCATCGAGAGCTTGGCCTTGAAACGGTAGATGCCGGGCTCGGTCGAGGGGACCTGCTCGACCTTGGTGGCCATCTCCTCCATGGCATCGGGGGCCATGTCGAGGCGCTTGGCGAAGACTACGGCGTCGGTCACCGGCTTGCCGCTCCGCTGGTCGACGAGCCGGACGGCGATGACGGCCTCGCCGACCTTCGCCTCCTGCTGCACGAGTTCGAAGCGGTAGTCCTTGATGTCCGCCAGGGCGGGCGGGGCGAACGTCGATGCTGACAGGGCGGCGCCGAGCAGCGCGGCCGGCACGGCGCGCGCGAAGGGGTTCTTGGTCACGGGTCTCATCTCCTGAACACGATGGATGGCGAGGCGCGGACGCGCGTCACCGTGCCGGCGCGAGCGCCGGCGGCATCGGGTTCAGGCTCGGGGGGGCTCGGGTAGCGGTGGCCCGTGCAGGCTGGCGAAGGACGCCGTGTCGGGCCAAGCCGGTGCCGCACGCGTCGCGCTTGGCGCCGCGATGGCGATCGCGCTCGGCAGCAGAGAGGCGACGCTGGCGAGGCAGAGCGCCATCAACGGGCAGCCCGACTTGGCGCAGTCCGACTTGTCCGCCTTCTCCGGCGGGCAGCAGGGCATGTCGTCCATGTTCATGCCGCCCATGTCCATGCCGGCATGGTCCATGGCAGGCATCGGCTCGTGCGAGCCGCGAGCCTGAACCATCGCGGACGCGTGCATGCCCGTGGCGGCCGCGGAGGCGGTCACCGGCGTCAAGGCGAGGCTGAGAACCGCCAGGAGCGGGAGCAGCCGCCGGAGGGCGAGCCAGAACGTCACGAATCGACGATGCCAGTTTTCCGGGTCACGCGGAAGGTCGATGGCCGCCCTGGTGCACCTTCCAACGGTGGGAAGGTCAAGAGCCCGCGACGGCCGGGACCGGTACGGTCGATCCCGGCGATCTTCCGAGGTCGTCAGTACCCGTGATGGTGATGGTGGTGGCCCCGGTCGAAGTGAACGGGACGGTCGTAACCGTGGTGATGGTGCCGCTCGTGACCATGGCGGTGACCGTAGCCATGGTGCTGGTGGTGCTCCCAGTGATGGTGGTGGTGCCGAGGACCATGGCCATACCACTGCGCCGAGGCGGCGCCGGGAACCAGGATGAGCGCCGCGACGGCGAGACCTGCGAGACGTGCCTTCATGGTGATGACCTTCCGGTTCGAGAGTGAAGGCAACCTGGACGTGCGGCATTGAACCGGTTCTGAAGCGGGCGCGCAGCTTCCGTTCAGCGAGCGGCGTGCCTTCGCCGGTCAGCCTGCGGCGCCCGGCGGAGATATCTTGGCCGCCTCTACCTCGCGCTCCAGAGGGCTCCCACTAGCGCGACGTTGGCCAGGGCGAGCGCCAGCAGCAGGGCGTAGGCCGCGTCCACGCCGCCGTAGGCAAGCACCATGGCCCCGAGCGACGGGGCGAGCGCCTGCGCTGCCAAGCCCGGCCGGGCGAGCCGCCCAACCAGGGTCGCGTAACGTCCGGGTCCGAACAGCGCGAGCGGCACGGTGCCGCGGGCGATGGAGTAGATCCCGTTACCGGCCCCGTAGAGCACCAGGGCGACGCCGACTGTCGGCACGCCCACCGCAAGGACCGCGAGGCCGGCTGCCACCAGCACCATGGCCACGGTCAGCGTCCATAGCGGGTGATGCCGGCCCTTGTTGGCCATCTCCACGATGCGGGCGCCGACCTGGGCTGGCCCAATCAGAGCGCCGTAGCACACAGCCGCTGCGAGCGCGACGCCGCGGGCCTGGAGCAGCGTGATCAGGTGAACCGAGACCAGCGTCATCACCGTACCGCCCAGGACCAGCACGCCGGCCATCAGCAGGAAGGCCCGCCGCTCGCGCGGCGTCAGCGGATCGCCGTGCCCGTGCGTCCCCTCCGCGCCAGGGGGCGCCGCGGGCGCCGGCGGGATCAGACCGAGCACCAGCGGCAGGGTCACGGCGAGGTGCAGCCCGGCATAGGCGAGGCAGGCGCCGCGCCAGCCGACCTGCTCGACGAGGAAGGCCGAGAGCGGCCAGCAGACGGTGCTCGCGAACCCGCCCCAGAGGGTCAGCGTGGTGATGGCCGGGCGCGCCTCGGCGCCGTAGAGCCGGCCTAGCGTCGCGAAGGCCGGGTCGTAGAGGCCGCAGCCCATGCCGAGGCCGAGGAGAAGCCAGCCAGCGAGGAACGCCGGCAGGTTCGGCGCCAGGCCGATCACGACGTGTCCCGCCGCCAGCAGCAGGGCGGCCAGCGCCAGGACCGGGCGCCCGCCGTGCCGGTGGATGGCGATTCCGACCCGGGGCGAGGCAATTGCCGCCACCAGGAGCCCGATCGAGAGGCCGCCGACCACCCAGGCCAGCGGCCAGCCCGTGTCGGCGGCGATGGGGCCGGCGAGCACCGCCGGCAGGTAGAACGACGAACCCCAGGCGAGGATCTCCACCACCCCCAAGGCCGAGATGACGGTGAGGCGGCCGCGGCCGCTCATGCCGGCGCGCCGCAGCAGGACGCCGATACCGGGCGCCGCGCCGGTGCGGGCGGGCAACAGGTGTCCGTCGCGGCCGGTTCGGGGCCGCCGCAGCATCCGTCAGCGGCGGGGTCCGCCCGGGACGTCGAGCACACCCCGGTCTGCGGCAGGACGAGGTGCACGTCGTCGGCGGCGGCAAGGTCGCCCGCCAGCGCGGCGGCCACCGAGCGGACCTGCTCGAAGCCCGTCAGCATCAGGAAGGTCGGCGCCCGCCCGTAGCTCTTGATGCCGACCGTGTAGAAGCCGGGCTCGGGGTGGGACACCTCGCGGTGCCCGTGCGGCTGGACCGAGCCGCAGGAGTGCAGGTTCGGGTCGATCAACGGCCCCAACGCCCGCACGCTCTCCAGCCAGGGATCGAGGTCGACGCGCAGCTCCCGCGTGAGGGCGAGGTCGGGGCGCTGCCCGGTCGCGGCGACGATCCGGTCCACCGGCCCGAGGGTGCGTGGCCCTTCCGCGGTGACGCAGTCGACTAGGAGGCGTCCGCAGCACTTCCGAATGGCGGTGACCGCGAACCCCAGCGCCAGGGGCAGCCGGCCACCCTCGACCAGGCCGCGCAGCCGCGTGCCGAGGTCGCCGCGGCCGGCGAGCTCGTCGGCCGCCCCGCCTCCGTAGACGCGCGACAGGTCGGTCCCGCGGGTCGCCCAGAGGGCCATGGTCCTCTCCGCCTCGTCGGCGAGGCGCGCGAGGTCGAGCAGCACGTTGGCCGCGGAGTGGCCGGCGCCGACCACCAGGGTGGTCTGGCCGGCGTACACGGCCCGCTCGCGACCGAGCACGTCCGGGATGCCGGTCGCGATCCGGTCGGCGAGCCCGGCCTCGCCGACCGCCGGCAGGCCGCCCGCGCCGAGCGGGTTCGGCTGGCCCCAGGTCCCCGACGCGTCGATGACGGCGCGCGCAAGGTCGCGGCGCGTGTCCCCGCCGGCCCCGGCGACCGTCAGGACGAACGCCGTGTCGGCGCGGCCGCGGCCGGTCACCTTGTCGATGCCGAGGCGCCCGAGCTGCGTCACCCGCGCGCCGGTCTCGACGGCGCCGGCCAGCCCGGGCGTGGCGGCTAGTGGCGCCAGGTAGCGGTCCACGAACTCATGGCCAGTCGGGAAGCCATCCTCGGGCGGGGCGTCCCAGCCCGTCCCCAGGAGCGCCCGGGCCGCCGGGTCGACGTTGTACCGCCACGGCGAGAACAGGCGCACGTGCCCCCACGCCCGCACGTGGGCGCCGACCTCCGGGCCCGCCTCGTAGACCCGCACCGGCAGGCCGCGGGCAAGGAGGTGGGCGGCCGCCGCCAGGCCGACCGGACCGGCGCCAATGACCGCGATCGGGAGCGGTGACGTCGTCTCGAACATGCTCTCCTCCCTAGTTTCCGGAACTATCGAAATAGAGGGCACGGCATCAGGCTGCCTCGCCCGTCCCGGAGCAGGTCTCGTCGGCGCAGCATTCGTCCGCGAGGAACCCGACGAGGGCGTTCATGGCGGGGTAGACGGCCCGGCAGATCAGGGTGGTGGCCTGCCGCTCCTGCGAGACCAAGCCGGTGAGGATCAGCCGGTGCAGGTGGTGCGACAGCGTCGAGGCGGCGGGAATGCCGACGCGCTCCTGCAACTGGCGCACCGGCAGGCCGGCGTGCCCGGCCCGCACCAGCGCCCGGTAGATCCGGAGCCGGGCAGGGCTGCCCAGCGCCTCAAGCTGCCTGGCGGCTTGTTCGACGTTCATGGAACAACCCTGAGGCCAGCGCTCCGCTCGGTCAAATGCTATTTCGATGGGGGTCGAATTAACTGCGGAACCATAGCATCGCCAAGCTGCTTGAAGGGGCCTCACCCATCCGTCGCATCCCTCTCAGTCGCAGGTCCCGCCGGGACCTGCGCAAGGCAAAGTTCGATGACCACCCCTTCTCTGTTCTGGCTGCACGTGCCTTTGGAGACGACCCGCGGCGACTACCTGGAGGTGCCCTTCGGTGGAAAGTTGGTCGTGTTGGGCAAGCCTGCGGTCCTGTGCGAACGACCCCTCCATGTGCCGGATTCGCTCACTGCCGCGACGACGGCCGTCGTGCGTCAGTGGCTCCTGTTCGACCCGCTCCCGGAAAGCGACGCGCGGGCGCTTTTGGAGGAACTCCGGGCGAAGTTTCCGGTCCTCTCCCTTCGCCAGGATGCAGCTCTCAGGGTCGGTGCGTCGGACCTTCATGTAGCGTCGCACCATCTCTACACCGGGATTATTCCCACCCTGATCCCTGCCCACCTGACACCGTCGCCTACCTGGGTCGATCTTCAAATCAGGAGCCACATGGATGGGCGGTCGACGCTCGGGTCCATCCTCGCTGGCTGCCCGTCGGTGACGGACGAGCGCATCCTCACCGCGCTCGATCTCCTTGTTGCGTCACGCTACGATGTCCTCCCGCGCTCGATCTTCCTGGCGCAACTGACGATCTTGGATGCTCTCGCGGTGCGGGCTGAGCGCCCACCGGGAATCAGGGCGTGGCTTTCTGAGAAGATCGAAGAGGCCAAAGCCTTGCAGGACGGGGGGCTTCTGTCGAGCCTCGAAAACCTCAAGCTCGGCTCCCACGGTGCCGCCGTCCGAGCCCTTGTCGGCAGAGCAGCCGAGGCCAAGGGCATGAGTGGCGAGAAGCAGAAAGCGCTTAAGAGCTTGGCGGGAAAGCTTTACGGGGTTCGCTCTAGCCTCTCTCACGCCGGGGCCGGAAGTGACTTGGATGTCCAGGGTGCAAAAAATCTTGCTAGGTTGGTCCTAGACGCCGCGATTGAGCACCCGGCCGTGCTTGATCCGGCTTACGGCACGCGCTCAGTGTAGGCCACGGGCGGAAGCGCCGACCGGTTCGCTTCAAACCTCGCGCGGAGCCGGCCTTGGGGCAGCCCCGCGCTCGTACCAGCCCTGGCTGCGGTTCACGATCCACACGACCGAGAGCATGACCGGCACCTCGATGAGGACGCCGACCACGGTGGCGAGCGCCGCGCCCGAGTTGAAGCCGAACAGGCTGATGGCAGCCGCGACCGCCAGCTCGAAGAAGTTCGAGGCGCCGATCAGGGCCGAGGGGCCCGCGACGCAGTGCTGCTCTCCCGCGGCGCGGTTCAGGAGGTAGGCCAGCCCCGAGTTCAGGTAGACCTGAATCAGGATCGGCACGGCGAGCAGGCCGATGACCGCCGGCTGCGCCAGGATCTGCTCGCCCTGGAAGCCGAACAGCAGCACCAGGGTCGCCAGGAGCGCGACGAGCGAGGCGGGCCCGAGCTTGGCGAGGAGCCGGTCCAGCGCCGGCTGGCCTCCCGAGGCAAGGAGGCTGCGGCGCACGACCTGCGCGATGATCACCGGGATGACGATGTAGAGGACCACCGAGAGCACTAGCGTGCCCCAGGGCACGGTGATGGCCGAGAGGCCGAGCAGCAGGCCGACGATCGGCGCGAAGGCCACCACCATGATGGTGTCGTTGAGCGCGACCTGGCTCAGGGTGAAGTGCGGCTCGCCCCGGGTCAGGTTCGACCACACGAACACCATCGCGGTGCAGGGCGCCGCCGCCAGGATGATGAGCCCGGCGATGTAGCTGTCGATCTGATCGGCCGGCAGGTAGGGCTGGAACAGGTAGCCGATGAACAGCCAGCCGAGCGCCGCCATCGAGAACGGCTTCACCGCCCAGTTGATGAACAGCGTCACGCCGATGCCGCGCCAGTGCCGGCCGACGTGGCGCAGCGAAGCGAAGTCGATCTTGAGCAGCATGGGGATGACCATGAGCCAGATCAGCACCGCGACGGGCAGGTTCACCTTGGCGACCTCGGCCGCGCCGACGGCGTGAAAGAAGCCGGGCATGACGTGGCCGAGCGCGATGCCGGCCACGATGCAGAGGGCGACCCAGACGGTCAGGTAGCGTTCGAACAGGGACATCGGGCTTCCTCAGGCGGTGGCGACGCGGCGGCCGTGCTCGTCGACCACGCGCTCGCCGCCCTCCTTCACGAACTCCCCCCGTTGGTCCGGCAGCAGGTCGAGCACGGCCTCGGACGGCCGGCACAGGCGCACGCCCTTCGGGCTGACCACGAGCGGGCGGTTCAGCAGGACCGGATGGGCCTCAATCGCGTCGAGGAGCTGCTCGTCGGTCAGCGACCGATCGGCGAGGCCGAGTTCCGCGTAGGGCGTGCCTTTCTCGCGCAGCACGTCCCGGACCGAGAGGCCGGCACGGGCGAGCAGTTGCTTGATGAGCGCCCGGCTCGGAGGCGTCTTCAGGTACTCGACCACGTGCGGCTCGACGCCGGCGTTGCGGATCATCGCCAGGGTGTTGCGCGACGTACCGCAGGCGGGGTTGTGGTAGATGACGACGTCCATCACGCGACCTCCGGGTGGGCCGAGGTGGCGCCGGCGAGCTGGCCGATCTCCCGGACCTTCGACGACAGGGCGACCTGGTCAAGGCTGCCGAGCGGCAGGGCAACGAAGGCCGCGATCCGATTCTTGAGGTAGCGCTGGGCGGTGACGAAGGCGCGCTTGCGCTCCATCTCCGAGCCCTCCGCCTCCGCGGGGTCCTCGATGCCCCAGTGGGCCGCCACCGGCTGGCCGGGCCAGTACGGGCACGCCTCGCCAGCGGCGTTGTCACAAACGGTGAAGACGAAATCCATGACGGGGGCGTCAGGCCCGGCAAACTCGTCCCACGACTTCGAGCGCAGGCCCTCGGTTGGGTAGTCAATCTCTCGCAGGACCTGCAGCGCCAGCGGGTGCGGCTCGCCCTTCGGTTGGCTGCCGGCCGAGAAGGCGCGGAAGCGCCCGCCGCCCTCCTTGTTGAGCATGGCCTCGGCCAGGATCGAGCGGGCCGAGTTGCCGGTGCAGAGGAAGAGGACGTTGTAGGCGGGCTCAGGCATGGAGGGTGTCCCCGGTGGTGCAATCGCAGGCGGCGAGCGCGGCGACGGCCGGGTTGCACACCTCCGGGTGGCCCTGGCAGCAGTCGCGCATCAGAAACTGGACGAGGTCTGATAGGCCGGCATAGGCGGCGCTGTAGATGACCGACTTGCCCTCGCGCCGGGACGTGATCAGCCCGGCATGCGAGAGCTCCTTGAGGTGGAAGGAGAGATTGGTGCCGGCGACGCCCACGGTCTCCGCGATGACGCCGGCCGCGAGGCCGTCGGGACCGGCCGTGACCAGGGCGCGCACGACCCGCAGGCGATGCTCCTGTCCGAGGGCCGCGAAGGCGGCGAGGGCTTGCCGTTCGTCCATCGAATGACCTACATATCAACTTCTGTTGAAACGTAGAGGAATCAAGCGCCTTGGACAAGCCCCAGCAGCCGTTCGCCGACGGGATGCCCAACCTCTCCGAGGCGCATTTCGAGGTGCCGACCGCCGAGCGCGTGGAGGTGTCGATGCCGCTCGCCCACGCGCCGCGCTTCCTGATCCTCTACGGCTCGCTGCGCGCGCGCTCGTTCAGCCGCTTCCTGGCCTACGAGGCGGCGCGCCTGCTGGAAGCGATGGGTGGCGAGGTGCGGATCTACGACGCCCACGGGCTGCCGCTGCCCGACGACGCCACCGCCGACCACCCGAAGGTGCAGGAGCTGCGGCAGCTCTCGATCTGGTCCGAGGGCCAGGTCTGGGTCTCGCCGGAGCGCCACGGCAACCTGACTGGCGTGATGAAGAGCCAGATCGACTGGCTGCCCTTGAGCGAGGGCTCGGTCCGGCCGACCCAGGGGCGGACGCTCGCGGTGATGCAGGTCTCGGGCGGCTCGCAGAGCTTTAACGCCGTGAACTCTCTGCGGGTGCTCGGGCGCTGGATGCGGATGATCACCATCCCGAACCAGTCGTCCGTGCCGATGGCCTACAAGGAGTTCGACGACGCCGGCCGCATGAAGCCGGGCCCCCTGTACGAGCGCGTGGTCGACGTATGCGAGGAGCTGATGAAGTTCACGCTCCTGACCCGCGGGAGGGCCGACTACCTCGTCGACCGCTACAGCGAGCGCAATGAGCGCGAGCCGGAACGGCTCAAGGCCATCGCTTCCGACATCGGTTTCGCCAAGCCCTAGGCTTGCGTCGTCGACGATGATCGTTCGCTGGACTCCGGCCCTCACGAGTGGGCGCGGTAGGCGCGACGGAGCAGGCGCGTGTTATGCCGCGCCTGTTCCTCGACCGGGAGCGGGCTAAGGCATCAGGCGAAGTCCTCGTCGTAATACATCGAGTCGTCCACCTTGCCGTCGGTCTCAAGCTCCGGTTCCATGTAGGCGATCCGCCCTGCGACGCGCTCGAACGTCATCACAGTCGTGAAGACGATCTTGTCGCCATGGAACGCCCGATCCTGGTCGTTCTCGCCGTTCAGCGATCCGGTCAGGGTCGCGACCAGCGCGTCGTCACTCGGCTTGAAATCGTATTCCTCGATGTAGAGCTCATCGAAGTAGGCGTTCGTCGAGGCGATCTCGCCGTCCAGGCCCCCCTCGATCATCATCGGGTCGTCCTGGACGAACGCGTTGACATCGTCGCTCAGATGCCTGGACCTCCAGAACCGGCCGTCGAAGTGGCCCTGGCTCGCGAGGAAGTCGCACAGCTCGGACGTGAGATCCTCGACGCCGGGCAGGTCGGCGGGAAGCCCCCGGAGCGTTCCGACTCGCTCGTCCATTAGGCGCAGGTCCGGGATGAGGATTTCAGCCTTGCCGATGTCGCTCAGGGGAAACCTGGTTTCCGCCCGGAGCGCCGCGGCCGTCTTGTATCCGAAGAATGCGGCCACGAGTTCGTGCGCGTGAGAGGAGCCCAGCTTGTTGCCGGTCAGGAGGCGATAGCGCGCGCGCAGGTGGTCCGCGCAGTCCTTGGGAAGGGACATGGCACATCCATTTCACACCGGCGTCTTGAGGGGGTGGTCACAAGCGCTTGATGATCACCCTGCGCCGGCAGAGATGGTTGCCGTTCAGGTATCGATCCGAGATCGAGTTCGCCGCCTTTTGGGTCGCTTGCAGCCCGGGCATCGGCTCCGGTTTGGAATGTAGCCGTCGCGACCACGCTCGGCAACTGGCATCCCGCGATCGGGCGTCTGGTTATCCCGCACCGGACGGGGCTTCGCCCTGCGGGCCCCCATCGGACGCGCCGCGGCGCGTGCGCCCGTCCCGCGCCCCGCTCCTGGCCTTCGCACGCGCGTCCGTGCGAAAAGCCCGGCACCAAGCTCGACAGGGCGGCAACTGGGGGGATGCGGTGATCACCATCGGGATCAGGGCGGCGCCACGCGTGGTCACCTTCGCGGTCTACGACACGGACGCCAAGACGGTCATCAACGTCGAGGAGATCAGGATCCCGGCGGCCTTTGGGACCCCCGACGGGCTGAAGTACCTGCGTAGCAACCTCCTGGACGTCCTGCGCGAGTTCCGGGTCGAGAGGGCCGGCGTGCGGCTCACCGAGCCCAGCGCGCAGTCCCTCAGCATCGACCGCGTCCAGATCGAGGGCGTCATTCAAGAGGCCTTCGCCAGCAGCGAGCTCTCGGCCTATTTCGCAGGCCCGATCGCCACCGGGGCGGCCCGCCTCGGTATCGAGCGGACGCGGTTCAAGCCACTCGCCGACGGCGAGGACGGGTACGGCATCGAGAACTGGGGAAAGATGTCGAAGGAGGAGCGGGAGGCGATCCTGTACGCCATGGGGGCCGAAAATGCTTAAGCCGTACAACAAGGCCGAGCTGACCTTTGAGCGGGTGCGGGACATCGGCGCGGACGGCCGCAACTCGGAGACCTTCCTCTCGCGCGATCACCAGCTCAACGCGGAGATCGTAACGAAGCGGATCGCGAAGGCGAGCCTGGCCTCGCCGGCCGAGTTCTTCGCGGAGTCGCAGGCCCTCTACGCGAGCGCTCATCAGAACGTCGTCCAAATCCACTACGCCTGCTACGACGAAGACCATATCTACCTAGCGATGCCGTTCTACCGCCGCGGCTCGGTGAAGGGCCTCATCACAGGCCGCTACATGACCGTCCGCGAGATCGTCACGGTCGCCTGCCAAGTCCTGAGCGGGCTCCACCACATCCACTCGAAGAAGCTCGTCCACTTCGACGTGAAGCCCGACAACATCCTGCTGTCGGACCGGGGCGAGGCGCTGGTGTCGGACTTCGGGCAGGCCAAGCAGATGAACTTCGTCGGGAAGGCCGAGCAGGACCGGCATTACACCCCCATGATCCCGCCCGAGGCCCTGGCGGAGGATCGGTTCGACCTCACCTTCGACATCTACCAGTTCGGGCTGACCCTCTACCGGATGTGCAACGGGAACGAGGCCTTCCACGCGCAGCTGGCGAAGTACGGTCCGCCGGGACCCGGTTTCGACCGGGCCGGCTTCCGGTATGACGTCCGGAACGGGCGGTTCCCTGACCGCCGGGCGTTCGCGCCGCACATCCCGTCGAAGCTCCGCAAGGTCGTCCGCGCCTGCCTGGAGACAGAGCCCTCCGATCGATACGGTTCCGCCCTGGACGTGGCCAACGCACTGGCCGACATCGACGGCTGCCTGCTCGACTGGCGCCTGGAGGCAACAGCTGATAAGAGAGTTTGGAGGAAGAACGAAAACGGAACGTCGTACGAGTTCACCGTAAACGGGGACGGGAGCTCCGAGTGCTACAAGACGAAGGACGGCGGACGGCGGCAGCGCGTGACCGCCGCATGCCAGACCAAAATCTCCGAGCGGGACGTGGAGCGGCTGCTAGGTTCCTACTGATGGCCAAGATCAAGAACGACCCGAGCCGATACGTCAGGCGCTCCAGCCTTGCTGGGCGCCCGGCCGCCTGCGCGGGCGAAAAGGGCGATCAGGCGAACCGGAAGCCCGAGCGGGATTTCCTGGCCGCCCCCATCGGCGACGACTTCTACGTGGATTTCCGACCTCAGGGCCGTCGAGACAACACATAGAGATCCGCGTGACTGCGCCGCGGATCGCATTCGGGCCGTCCGGACGTGAGACGGGGCGAGCGACCGGCCCCGCACCGGCGCGACGATGTCACCGCTTTGCACTGCAAGGCCGGCCGTAAACCGTGCCGTCGTGCTCCAGGGTGCCGTCCGGGCGCACGACGAGATCGACATCGTACGGGACCTCCGCTCCCCCCATGCCGTAGCACTGGGGCGACCGGACGCGGCCGCCGCCAAAGGTGGCCCGTCGGCAGTCCATCAGGTCGATGCCGACCTCGCCGGGTCCGGAGCCAACCTCGATCGTGGGTAGGTCCTGCCCGACCGCGCAGTAGCGGCCCGGCACCGGCTGGGGCTCCGCGGCGGCCGGCGCGGCGGCGAGCAGGGCGATGAGGGTCAGGGCGCGCACGGTCAGATCTCCAGGGTGAGGAAGGGATCGAAGGCAGAGTTCTCCAGCTCGACCCGCCATTCGCCGTTGCGGCGGCGGTGAGAGGTGTCGTGCCCGCGGGCGTTGGCGAGCACCCTCGTGCGCCCGAGCCGGTAATCGACCGTCCGGTGCACGTGCCCGTGGATCCAGAGATCCGGGGCGTGCTCGCCCTCCAGGATCGCGGTCAGGTCGCTGGCGTACGCCGCGTCGATCGGCTCGCGAACCTCGCCGTGGAGCAGGCTGCGCGGGTGGGGCGCATGATGGGTCACGACGATCCGCGGCCCGTCCCAGGGCTCGGCGAGGCATCGCTCGATCCTCGCGCGGTGTTCGGCGTGCAGCGCGGCCGCGGCCGGGGGCCGGAATGCGGCCGGCGTCCCCAGCCGATCGCGGGTCTGGATGAGGCGATGATCCCGCATGCCGGTCTGCCGGTCCCCCGCGACCCGCATCGCGAGCGCGCGGTGGTCCGCCCCGCCGACGGCATAGTCGGTCCAGAGCGTGGCGCCGATAACCTGGACGCCGTCGACATGCCGGGCTTGCCCGCAATCGAGCAGCGTCACGTCCGCGGCGATCGCGGCGTCCCGGGCGCGGGCGAGCTCGTCGGGCAGCCTCGTCCGCCACAGGTCATGATTGCCCGGCACATAGATGACGTGCCGCGCCCGCGGGACGACGTGCTCGGCGAGCCACGGGAGCGCCCTGCGGCACAGGCCGTCGGCGACGTCGCCGGCGACGATCGCGACGTCGACGCGCGGGCCGGGGGGCGGCGTCCAGGGCGACGCGTCGATGTGCAGATCAGACATCACCCAGACGGTCGTCATCTCACTCTCCCCCGACGGCCCACGCCGTCCCGTCCGCCTCGAACCACGCGGCCGCCGCTCGAACGACGACCCGCCCCTCGACCCGGAAGCCGCTCTCCTTGATCCGGTAGCGCAACCGCTTCGCCCCCTCCGGCCGGGGCAAGTCCGCGAGCTCGCCCGCGGCCCAGGCGTGGACGTCTCGGGCCCCCGTTCTCAGGCACCGGAGCCGGGCTGCCTCGCTCGCCCGGAGCGTCACGCCGACGAGGACGACGCAGAGCCGGTGGCCGTCCACGCGTCCGGAAATGCGGACGGACCACCGGGACCGCGTCCTGTTGCGGTACACCTCAACCACCCCCGACCACCCGACGCCCGTTGGCGTGCTCGGGGCACAGGCAGCGCAGCCATCCGCCCTGGCGGACCCGACCCGGCTTGCCGCATTCCTCGCAGATGTACGCGCTGAGGTGCTCGACGCTGTCGACTAGGCTCTGCGTGTATTCGCAGTTCTCGTTGGCGTCGTAGTACCAACGAATACTGCCGAACTTCTCCTTCATCTGCGTCGAGTGGAAGCCGTCCGGAACGCCGGTCTCCTTCATGAGCTCGGCGGCCCCTTCCCAGAGCCATCTCCAGCCGGGGCCGCACTCGAACCCGCCCTGGCCGAACACCTTCCTGTGGCGCCGGGCGAGCTTCTCGCGCCAGTCGAGGGGGCTGCGTGGGGCGCCGTCGCGCCATCGGCACGCGAGCGTCCGCGCCAGGAGCGTCAGCATGAAGGGGCCGGGCACGGGCCCGACGAACTGTGAGCCCCCATCGTCCCGTCGCTCGCGCTCGACCGCGAGGAGGGGCGCGCTCCACCGCACGAGCGGGCCGTGGCGGGACGGCTCGACCGCCGAGACGGTGACGCTGTCCGCGCCCCGGTACGTGCGCAGCGCGGCCGCCGCAATGCCAAGGAATTCTTCTGCGATCATCGGTCTGCTCCTTCGTGCGGGGGGGGGCGCGGATCCGTTTCACGACCTCTCCTCCCGAGGCTCGCGGCGGTTGTCGCTGGGCGGTAGCATCCGGGCGAGGCGGAGGAGCTGCTGGCAGAGCAGGCGGACCTCCCCGCTACCGACGCGGTCGAGGGCGTATGAGCGTTCGGCGTGCCGCATGACGACGATGACGGCGTCCGCGAGCTCGGGGCGGACCCGGTCGCTCAGGGTCTCACCGCGGACGGTCTCGACGGTCATCGTGACGACGGGCATCGACTTTCGGGCGTGTTGCATCGTGGGTCTCCGAGCGTTGGGGGGGTGGTGAAGGGGGAGGTCAGTGCCGGGGCGCGAACGTCTCGCGGCTCGCGAGCACGGCCTGGAGCATCCGGCGCAGGGGGCGCAGGGAGCCGCCTGCCCACGGGACGAGGGCGAGTTCGTCGGGCGAGAGGTCGGGCATCCAGGCCGGATCGACGCCGCGCTCCTGCCGCATCTCCTCGACCATCCCCGCCGCGATGACGGGCAGGTCCTCGGCACGGGGCGCGGGCATCTCCACGCACCGGAACCGGTCGCGCAGGGCCGCCGGGACGCGCCCCAGCTCGTTGACCGTGGCGAGGAACGACACGCCCGAGCAGTTGACCTCTGCCTCAAGGTACGGGTCGAAGATCCTTGCGCTCGTAGACCGCTCCAGGAACGGGAGCAGCACGTCGACGAGAGACCCGTTGCGGCGGTCCGGAGACGCCTTGTCGAGCTCGTCGAGGTTGATCAGCGCGGACGCCGACATGGCCTGCAGGAGGACCTGAAGCGGGACGCAACCCCGGCCGGATCCCCACTGCCGGGACGTGCCGCCGAACGCCGCGTCGGACACGCCCCCCGCGCCGTAGATCACCGTGCGCAGGCCGAGGCGCCCGCCGAGCCAGGTCACGAGCGACGTCTTCCCGAGGCCGGGCGGGCTCACGATCAGGGTCGGCTGGATCCACGTGTGCCGGGCGCCGACCAGGTCCGAGGCGATCGTCTCCAGCACGGGGCGCGCGAACGGGTACCGGCGGACTCCGTCATCGACGAGGGCTTGCGGGTCGACCGGCGCGGCGAGCGGCAGGGGCTTGCCGGCGATCGCCTCGTACTCGGCCCGCGGGGTGTCGCGCCGCTGCTGCCCCGTGGAGCTCGGCTTCGGCAGGTGGTCGAGCGCCGGCACGACGACGAGCGACGGCGCCGCCCGGGAGGCCTTCGCGTCCGCGAGGATCTCCCGAACCCCGCGCGCCGGCGCCTGCGCAGGGGGCGCCTCTGGCCTCGGCGGGTCGAGGAGATCAAGGTCGAGGTCGCCGTCCGACGCCGGGGGCGCGACCTGCCCCGCGCCCCCACGCAGGATCTCGTCCTCGTCCTCGACCATGCGGAGCCCTGCGCCGATGGTCGTCCAGGCCTGGATCCAAGCGGCGGCTTCGACGTCGAAAGTCTCCAGGCGCGGGAAGCTCGGGCCGGGCACGTACGGGACGTCATCGTGGGGCGCCTGAGCGTCCTCGGCGCGGAGGAGAGCGTGCCTGATGATCAGGAACGCGCGGTCGAGCTCGGCCGCTCGGACTTGCGCGGCCGCGATAGACAGGAGCTCCGCCGCGAGCCGGGCCGAGGCGATCTCGCAGCCCAGCTCCGCCTGGTGGAAGACTAGGACCGCCGCGACGTCCCGGACGAGGGCGAGCGTCGGCGCCGGCAGGCTGGCGCGGAGGCCTTCTCCGGAGAGGCGGCGCTCCAGCTCCGCGACCCGCGCGATCGTGGCGTCCTCGTAGGCGGCGGTGATCGCCGCGACGGTGCGCTCGCGCAGGCCCGCCGCGCTGCGCAGCGGGTTGAGGCGGGTGCGCAGGTCGTCGACGGCGCTGTGACCCGCCATCCCGCCGCCGTAGAGGAGCTGCACCCGGGTCCGGGTGTCCCGGCCGTCGCGGGGCCCGGCGAGGTCGCGCGGGTCGATGGCGACGGCGCGCACGGCGGCCGCCGTCGAAGAGGCGTGCTTGGGCATGGGGGTACTCGCAGGTACGGAAGAAAGGATGCGCGTAGAGGCGCGCCGAGCAGGGCTCAGGCGGCTAAGGCGGTCCGTTTCCGTATCAAGCGAGCGGTCATCACGGCGGGGGTGTCCCTGCGAGTTGAGCACCCACGATGCCCTGGCCCCGCCCCCCTGTCGAGCCGTCCCGAGCGCGGTCCTGTGGACACCCTCCCGGCCTGGTCAACGCCCCCTCAACAGGGCCGCTCGAATCCCGCGGATCGGCCAGACTGACAATATGTCGCAGGCGCCCCGCACCGCCTTGGGACGCCCTCTCTCTCACGGGGCCGCCCTACGAATCGGTGCCGCTGCGAAATTCCGCGTACAGAGTCCAGTGCGAATCGGACGAACGCGCTAACCCTGATCCCGGGATCACGGGACGGGGTGGAACATGGCGCAGGACAACTCGGGGACGTCGTCGGGGATCGGCTTCTTCGGCCTCCTCTGCATCCTCTTCATCGGGCTAAAGCTCACCGGCTACATCGAGTGGTCGTGGTTGTGGGTGCTCGCCCCGATCTGGGGGCCGGTCGCGATCGGTCTCTTCTTGATGGCGGTCGGCGCTCTGGGCCTCCTCTGGAGCAGGCACGCGGACCGGGAGCGCCGGCGGATCCGCGAGCGTCGCTCGGGACGGTCGGCATGACCCGCGCCCCGATCCCGCCGGAGCTGCGGGCCCGCCTCCACGCGAGGTTCCCCAAGTCGCCGCTGTGGGCGCCGGTCGAGCCGGCCCCCTCGCCGTGGGAGGTCATCCGCAACGCGCTCGTGACGGGGCGCGACCACGGCCTGAATGAGAGCGAAACGGCGGTAGGCATCTACGGGGTGCTCGTCGCCCGCGGGCTGATCACCGAGGGCCGGGTATGAGCAGCCGCGCCTTCTACGCCGCCCTCGTCCCCGAGCAGCAGCACGCCTTCCGCGCGGCGGTCACGGACATGCGGGAGGGCCGCGCCCCCGAGGCCGTGCGGGAGGCCTGGGCCGCCCTCGACATCGGCGAGGAAATCCTCGACCGCCGGGTGACGATCGTCATCTGGGAGCTCGTCGAGGAGCGGCTCGCCCTGCTCCCGGAGAGCGAGCGCGCCCCGATCGCGACCGCGCTGCTCGGGGGTGCCCCATGAGCACGACCGACATCGTCGTCCTGACCTCGGCCGCCCTCCTGTGCGTGGCCGTCGCGATCGTCGCCGTGATCGCCCTCCAGGAGCTGCGCCGGCCCCTGCTGAAGGGGCGCCTCGACGACCTTCTGCGGGAGGTCTCGGCCAAGAAGGACAACTGCCCGTGAGCGAGAACCGCGACGCCGACGGCTTCCGACGCTTCATGGTGGAGCACCTCGCCCGGTGCGTCGGCCTCTCCGTCGAAGAGTTCGAGACCCCCTCCGTACCTGCCGTGCCGGAGATGGAGAGCTCCGCGGCGCGGATGATCCGCGCCACGGGCTGCGGCCTCCCGCGAGAGAGGAAGGCCCCGGCGGGCGAGCTGCCGGCGGTGGCGAGCTTCTGGAGCTGAGGGAGGAACCCATGATCGACCTGCTGGCCATCGTCCGGCTCGCCATCAGGGCGTCCGAGCAGACCACGTCCCCCAAGATCGAAGCCATCAAATGGCTGCGCCGCGCCTTGGGCGTCGGGCTCAAAGAGGCGAAGGACATGGTCGAGGACGCCTACATGTGCGGCCCCGTCCGGTTCGCCGAGAAGCACGCCCGCATCGCGGGGATCGAGCACACCTGCCCGAACCGACCGCTGGAAGACTTGGAGGGGAACGCGCTGGACCAGGCGCGCGAGGCTCAGCGGAGGTTGCTCCAGCTTGCCAGCGCTGTCGGCATCAACGCCGAGGCGCTCCTGCAACCGGCGGCCTACAGCCCGGCCGAGTGCATCGCGCAGGCCCGGGTCGAGCGACGCGCCCGCGAGCTCTACGAAGCCGGCAGGAAGCGGGTCAGGGGTCGCCCGGCCTGGGACCAGCTGGATCCGAACTGCCCGTACGATCTCGGCATGAAGGCTTACGCCCTCAGCGAGGCCAAGCGCGAACTGGCGGAGGCCGCCTGACCATGACGACCCTCTGGCACAAGGACCGCTACTGGCCGTCCGAGCTCTCCCCCCTGACGGGCGCCCCGATCGAGGGGGCGATCCAGCCAGGGATCTACGCGGAGACCAAGGAGGACTGGGAGCGCGTGCGGAAGCGCGGCTTCCGGCAGGGCGTCGACCGGCTCCGGCGGGTCGGCGTCTCGGCCGAGCCCGGCATCGCCCCGGCCGGCCTCATGATGAACGTCGCCACCGCCGCGCAGCTCGCCTGGCTCAAGGCGAACGAGACGGCCGCGATCCCGGCGCCGGCGACACCCGCCCTCGGGCCGGTGCGGGTCGCCCTGTCGCCCCTCGCGCTCATGGCGAGGCGGGCTTAGCCGGTCAGAGCAGGGTGAAGTCTCTGGGGGTTTCGAGGCGCCAGAACCGACCCGGCGGCTTGAGCTCGCCGTGGATCGAGACCATCCGCCCTGTCTTATGGGCGTCGACCGCCTGCAGGTACTCCTCGGGGGGCAGCGAGACCCGCACCCGGATCATGCCGTGCTCGTCGCTGTCCCACTCGACGATGACGTCCTGGGTGCCCGAGATGCTGAAGAGGTCGCTCGGGTTCTCGTTCGAGTGGAGCGTCCGGATCTTGCCGACGATCGTGCGCCGCCGCTCCTCGTCGGAGTGGCGCAGGGCCTTCGCCGCCTCGCGCATGATCTCGGCCGATAGCGCGTGCCGGATCTCAAACGAGGGGGCCGCCCCGACGTCTGGCATGCCCCACTCGGGCGAGAAGACGATGTCGAGCCGCACCTCGCCGGCATGCGGAACCTCGACCAGGGCGGCGAGCTCCTCGCATGCGTTCGCGTTGAGCCCGGCCTCGTATCCCCGCACGATCTCGCCGGGGTCCTCGCGGGCGATCGCCCCCTCGATGAGGCGCAACCCGCGGGCGAGCCGCTGCACCGTGCGGCGCTCCAGGGGCGGTGCCGGCGGGGCGGCCTCGCCGGGCATGATCGTGTTCGGGCCGACTGGGCTCTCGACCGTGAAGCCGAAGGAGCCGCGGAACGTGTGCCCGAACCGGCACTCGTCGGCGTAGCGCTGCGCCACGCCGTCGACGCGGGTGAAGTAGGCGCTCGCGTGGAGCTCGGCATGGGCGGAGGCGGCGAGGAGCCGGGCCATCCGCCGGATGAACTCTTCGGCGGTGCCGAGCTTGATCGTGTCGTGCCGGATGACCGAGTCCGGCAGCCGCGACTTGATCAGGTCGTAGCTGATGGCCCGGATCGCCGCGATGACCGCGGCCGGGTCCCGGTCTTCGAGCGCGGTCAGCGTCCGGACGGCTTGGCCGATCCGAACCTGGGCGTCGCGAGCCTGCGACGTGCCGGGCAGGAGGATCTCGATCTCGTCGTCATCGGGCCCAAGGGCGAAGAGCTCCAGCCCGCTGCGCAGCGCCTGCCTGCGCCACCCGGCCGTCGCCAGGTAGCGCTTGAGGGAGCCGAGCGGCACACGCTCGATGTCGTCTGGCTCGCTGGTCATCGGCCTGCCAGCGCCTCCTCGCGGGCGAGCGTCATGATGCCCTGGAGGCTGTCGGGTGTCAGCACGTTGCTGCGCGGGATCCGGATGCGCTTCGTCGAGACGTTGTCGGTCGGCGGATCCTCCGTCCGGTACCAGTAGCAGCATTGCCGCAGGTACATCTCGGTCTCGGACCCGGTCAGCCACTGGACCTCGTCCCGGGGCAGGCAGAGCAGGATGAGGATGGTCATGACATCGCCAGGGTCGCGCTCGGCGATGGTCCGGTGCGCGCGCGCCTCCAGGTCGTAGACGACGTGCTCTTCCTCGTGCTCCCAGTCGACGCTCGCCTTCATCTGGAAGCGGACGGGGGTGCCGGTCTCGACGCGCTCCCGCCCGCGCATCTTCACCCGGTAGAAGTAGCCGTCGATGCCGTAGTCGAAGATCGGCTTGGCGGCGATGTTGAGCCCGGCGCGGCCGGCCAGGGCATGGACGTACGCGAGCGACAGGGCCTCCTGGGTGTGCTCCCGGCTGATCAAGTCCCCGCCCCGGCAACATCGTTCTTGCCGCTCGGCATACCATGCAACCTAGTGGAGTCCAGGGGATCGCTCAGGCCCCCCGGCGCTCTCGCGCCTGCAGGGCCTCCTCCACGAGCTCCGCGACCCGCTGCCCCGCGGCGCAGGCCTGCTTCGCCCGGATGGCAACGATCCGGTGCGGGGGCGTCCCGGGCGACGAGACGACGAGCTCGCCGTCGGCGTGGAGGCGGACTGTAATCGTGACGGGGTCGCTCATGGCAGGGGAAGGGGCTTGAAGCGCGCGCGCTCGCGCTCGTAGTGCTCCAGGACGTGGTCGATCCAGGGGGCCATGCCGCTCGCCTTAAGCTTCAGGCGCTGAGCCCGAGCGTACACCTTGCGGGTCACGTCCTCGATGCGTGCCTCCTCGCGGTTCTCGGTCTTGTCCCGCGCGTGCGCCAGGATCGCCGAGCCGGCGCCCCCGAGCTGCTCCTCGTCGAGGAAGGTTCCGAGCGTGCGCCGGGCATCGTGCGGGGTCCAGACCCTGATGCCGTAGCGCTCGAACAGGTTGCCGTGAGGACGCTTGAACAGCGGCCCCTTCTTGCCCTTCCTCGTCTTGCCGGCCTTCGTCTTGCCCTCCAACCGATGGAAGAGGCCGGTGAACCCGGCCGGGGTCACGTGCTTACCGTCGACCCGACTGGGGAAGCGCCACGGCGATGACGGGTCCGCCCCGAGCCGATCGATCGCCGCGATCGCGGCCGGCGGGATCGGCAGTGCGTGCGGGCGGCCTCCCCTCCGGCCGCTCTTCATTTCCTTCGCGGTCCAAGTCCAAACCTCCCAGCCGGGCATGTCGGGCATGGGGATGACGCCGTCGCGCCGGGTGCGTCCGAGGCTGCCCGTCCTCTGCCCGGTCAGGACGACTGCCCAGACGGCTGCCAGCATGCCGTTCTCGGTCTCCTGGTCAGTCGAGCTGAGGGTACGGTGATGCTCGATGACGAGCAGCGTTCGGACGAGCTCCTGGATCGTCGGCGTGTGCTCGCGAGCCTTCGGGCTGTACTCGATGTGCCAGCGCTCCTGCCACCACGCGTGCTTTTCGTCCGCGAGCCCCGAGCGCGTCGCATGACTGCGCCACCCCCAGGTCAGCGCTTCCTTGCACTGCGCGACGACGCGGGCCGCGGCGGAGAGCGTGCGGGATTCGATCACGCGGTCGCGCAGCTCCTCCAGATCCGAGATCTCGATCGAGGCCAGCTCCAGCCTCTCGATGGGCTCGAACTCGGGACCCGCATGGTAGGCCGAGTAGCTGCGCCGGTAGCTCTCCTTCAGGTCAGGCAGCTTCGCGGCGAGGAACTCGGCCATGAGGTCCTGCCACTGCCATGGCCCGCGCCGGCGGCGGTCCTCGTCGGACTGCACCTCGACAGTCTCCGCGAAGGCGGCGTCCGCGGCGAGCTCGACCGGCTTGCCCTTGGCCAGCACCGCCTCGAACACGTGCAGATCCTCGCGCGGGTTGACCCCGGCCTCGACGTCCCGGCGCGCGCGGTCGGCGGCGAGCCGGGCCGCCGGCAGGGTCAGGGCGTCCATGGAGCCGAGGCGGAACGTCCCCTTGCGGTGGCGGAGGTACCACGTGCCCGCCGCACGCGTGATCCGCAGGGTGAGGCCCGGGGTGTCCACGTCGGCGATCTCCGCGCCGCGGCCGACGAGCTTCCCCTCCTGGATCATGCGGGCCGCGCGCTCGACGGTCGCCGCCGTCATCTTCACGCGCTCGCGCTCGTAGCTGCCCCTGCCTGCCGCCTTCGCCATGGCCCATCCCCCGGGATACAACGGGGATACAACACGGGTATTCGGGCCGTGGCAACGAAGTTGTCACCCCTCTAAACGTGGAAAAACACGCAGGATCAATGGCTTCTGAGGAGATGGTTAACTGAATATCGGGAGGGGTTCACTTGGGCCATATAGCTTCCCAAGCTGAATGTCGTCGGTTCGATCCCGATCGCCCGCTCCAACGAACTCGCTGAAGCGTCAGCCGTTCTAACGCTCTACCGCTGACCTCGTGTTCCCCACGGCCCTCATCCCGTTCCCTATGGGTTGTTCAGGCCCCGTTCTTCGCGCTGCGATAGGCCTGCCGTAGCTCGGCCGCCTTGCGCGATTTCCCGACCGCACCGCGCGAGTAGCGAAGCGTGGTCGATACCTGAGCATGCGTCGCCGCCGACCCAATGAGGTCGAGCTCGGCTTCTGCATCCTCGGCATCGGTGACAGCTGCCCGCAGTGCCGCCATCACATGACCCCGCGCGTTGCGGACGTAGAGACCTGCGAGCAGGTCGATCTCCGTAGCCTCGTCCAGGACGCTCGGCTGGTCCCCAGTTGCCCCCTCTGCGCGATGGACCCGCTGAAAGTTGGTCATCCGGCACCCGCGGGATGAGAGCGGGGAAATTGTGAGACGTAGCCGTAGTGCCTCTTACAGGCTGCTCAGCCTCACCGGCAGCCGCCGCGCGGAGCGCTCTCGTGAAAAGCTTGCCGCACCCCACAAGCGTCTCGCCTATCGCCCTCCAAGGCGCAAGGTGGACGCAAGCGTGCGATCAGCACAGCATTCGCGTGTTCACTACTCCAGGCCGATTGCGTGACGCGCCGGCAAGCACTTCGGCTTCGGCTGCCAACCGGCACGAAGGATTGAGCTGCAGTCAACAACCATCGATGCAAGAAGGCTGGGCCGGCTCGCGATCATCCATCAGGATAGACGCTCCGCAATACAGCGCCGTTGCGACAAGAACGAGCGCGAAGAGTAAACGAGTCATCTGCAGCGCTCGATCGGCGATCGTGTTTATTGAAGCAGATTGCCTACTCCCGAAACTGTTCACAAAGTCTGACCAAAGTTCGAGTTCGATTGCGTAATTTAGTTTAGGGAGGCCATGTAGGGCTTTCCGCTCGGCGCGCTTTGGTGGTTCGCATGGAACGGAGCTCCGATCGCCTCATAAGCTAGAGTTGGAAGCTCAACCGCGCCTTCTCGGGCATCATGGGTTGCCCTCGCCTCCTCGAAATTCTGCCAATCCGATCCGTTCAAGAATTTCGAAATTTTCAGGATCCGGCAAATATTGATTCTGACGCTTCCAGATCCTACTCGGCCGCAAAAATTTGTGATCGGGATAGCCCGTAAGTCTTATGGATATTTTGTTGCGTTTCTGTCTTTGACGCAGCCTCTGCGAAGACAGGGGAGCACGATCCAAAGGATTTGGAGACGCAATGCGAAGTGTAATTATATTGTTTGCGCTGGCATGCAGTTTTTCATTTTCTGCCAACGCGCAGGGGCGAAGGCAGCCGCAGCAAGACCCGTACGTGCCCTCAAATCCCAACAGCCCCGAGAAGATCGAGGAGATGCGGCGTCACCTTGAGCAGGCTCGCGAGCGGCAGAAGGTGGCGGATGCTCGCAACACCCGCATCTGGGAGCGCTGGGTGTACGCCGTCTGCATCGGCTGTGGCCCGCGGCCGAAAGGGTTTCGGTATGTCTACACTTCGCCTTCCCGCGTGTTGGCGGGTTACATAGCAGCCGACGACGACGATCTTCGCTCGCGAGGCGCATTGCGCGTCACCCTTCGAGGCGCGGACTTCTAGCCAAGTGCTGTGCGGTCGCCACGCCGCGGATGAGCGATGTAGGCTTAGGAATTGTAGGTGACGAGAGAGGCCGCCAGGGATCCGTGATCCTCGATCAGAGCTTGCGCCTCATGATCGTTCACAGAGGCGTCCCCGGAGCCTGGGCGACGGATCTCGAAGACATCGTACTGCGCGGCATCGCTGTCGGCTTTGACGTACCCGAAGCCGCGCATGGCTCGCCCGGCGTGGCGGTCGAACAGGCAGACGGCGTCAGCGGGTGAAGTGACTTCGCCCTTTGAGCCGAACCGCGCCGTGTCCCCGTAGACGTGTCCGGTCTTCCGTTCGATCGCGATGAAGCGTGCCATCGGGCCTCCTGTCAGCTTGATCAGCGCTTGGCAGGTGGGGCGGCATGCGACGCATGGCAACATGTCCGCTCTGTCGATCGCTTCGAAGTCGGCTGCATCTGCAGACAACGGTCGGCAAAATTGTAAGCAATCTCCACGCATCGTCGTGCATATTGCGATCTGCTCGAGCCTTTCGGGCTGAAAATCCAAGATGAAATATGGACGAGAGAGCCTTTCGCGCCTTGGATAAAAGAATTAACGACGGGAACGAGGCGCTTCACGCCACCATATCGAACGGACTGCCTCGATCGTCTCCGCCTATGTCTCGCACAATCACGTTCAGACGGCGGATCTCACGGCTCTGATCAGCAGCGTGCACGCCGCCATCGGCAGCCTCTGTAAGGCCGTCGCGCCGACCGAGCCGGAGATCGAGAAGCGGATCCCGGCTCAGATCCGCCGGAGTGTGATCGACGATGCGCTGATCAGCGTCCTCGACGGCACGTCGTACAAGACCTTGAAGCGGCACCTCACCGGCCATGGCCTCGACCCGCGCTCCTACCGTGAGCGGTTCGGCCTCGCCGCCGACTATCCGATGGTCGCGCCGAGCTACGCGGCTCAGCGCTCGGCGCTCGGCGCTCGGCGCTCGCTAAGCAGATCGGGCTGGGCAGGGCCGGAGCGGCAATGCAAGCCAAAGAGGTCGAGCCGGCCCCTGCCGAGGCGCCTGCAGCCCCAAAGACGCGCGGGCGTCGAGCAAAGGCTGGAACAGCCGCCTGAAGCCGGGTTCCTGAGAAACCATCGAAAAAGCCCGCTGGATCACCAGCGGGCTTCAGACCAAGATCGTCGGGCGGGCTGCTCTAAGCTCATGTTGTGACGCGCTCTCTTGCGTCGAACCGGTATCCGCTTCGGCGGAGAGCGCCCTCAGGTCAGGCTGCCCGCACCGTGGCGAGAAAGCGAGCGACCTCGGAGCTGAGATGCTCGGATTGACGTGACAGCTCCGACGCCGAGGCGAGGACCTGCGTGGCCGCGGCGCCGGTATCCTCCGAGGCGCGCGCGACGCCCACGATGTTGCTGGTCACCTCGCTCGTCCCGCTCGATGCCTGTGCCACGTTGCGCACGATCTCCTGTGTCGCCGCACCTTGTTCCTCGACCGCCGCAGCGATCATCGTGGCCACGCCGCTGATCTCCTGGATGCGCGTCGTGATGTTGCCGATCGCCTGCACCGCCTGACCCGTCGAGCCCTGGATCCGCGCGATCTGGCCCGAGATCGCGTCCGTCGCCCGCGCCGTCTGCGAGGCCAGTTCCTTCACCTCGCTGGCCACCACCGCGAAGCCGCGGCCGGCCTCGCCAGCGCGCGCCGCCTCGATCGTGGCGTTCAAGGCCAGCAGGTTCGTCTGGCCGGCGATGGTGGAGATCATCGTGACCACGTCACCGATCTTGGCCACCGCCTCGCTGAGCTGCTGCACGAGGGTTGCCGTTTGGCCAGCCTCAGTGACTGCGCTCTGCGCCAAGCTCGCCGAACCGTCGACTTGGCGCCCGATCTCCTGCACGGACGAGCTCAACTCCTCGGCGGCCGCCGCCACGGTGCCGACGTTCTGGGCTGCTTCCTCGGCGGCAGCGGCGACGCTGTTCGACTGAGAGGCCGTCTGGCCTGCCGTGCTCGTCATCTGCTGGGCGGTCGCCTGCAACTCGGTGGCAGACGCCGAGACCATGCCGACGATGCCGCCGACCGCAGACTCGAAGCGGTCGGCCATCTCCCGCATCGCGGCCTTGCGCTGCGCCTCGGCACCGGCACGAGCAAGCGCCGTCTCCTCCTCCAACTGGCGGGTGCGGATCAGGTTGTCCTTGAACACCTGGACCGCGGCAGCCATCGCGCCAATCTCGTCGCGCCGTGCCGCGCCAGGGACGGTGACCGTCGTGTCGCCAGCCGCAAGCGTCGACATCGTCGCCGTCATGCGCGTGATCGGCTGTGAGACGCGCATCAGGCTGAAGAGCATCGCACCGACGGCTGCGATCAGCGAGATCGCCATCGCGAGGTCGGTCACCGTGGTGGCGGCATCTGCGCTGATCATGGTCCTATCCGCTTCGCTCTGCGCACCGCGGCCATTCAGATCCACAGCTTGTCGAACCAGATCACCAAGGGTGGTGGAAAGCGTGAGCATTTCCGGTGATACGATTTCAGCCAGCGCCTCCGGCTGCTGACCGGCCCCCATGAAATCGACAGCGCGCTGGCCGAGCTCCTCGAAGCGGGTCCAGGCCTTGGAAAAGCGATCGTAGAGCGCGCGCTCCTCGGCGGTGGCGATCAGCGGCTCATAGCGCTTGCGGATCTTGGCGACTGCTTCGACGACAGTGAGGTACATCCGCCGGTGCTCATCGAGCTGCTGCGCGCCGCGGGTCGCTGCTGCGAGCCGATACTGGCGCACGCGAGCCTTATCGACAGCGGAGCTGAGTTCGCTCAGCACCTGCATGGAGGGCAGCCAATTCGTGGCAACTTCGGTCGCGCTGTGCCGGATGGTCCTTAGCTTGAGCAGCGTGAGCATACTCGCACCGACAGTCACAACCGCTAACAGGCCAAACAGGCCGGCAAGGGCAGCCTTGATTGAGATACGCATGATAGTCCGGCGATAGCGCAGCGGTTGAACGACAGATGGCATACCATCCACCAGTAGTTACCAGTTTGCTAATACGCTGCAATTAATCGCGCTGACGTGAGATGTGGCCCAGGATGTCAGGATGACAATGAAGTTGAGGGCCCTTCAGGTTGCATACCTCGTGTTGATTCCATTGATCCCTAGGTAGGATTATTCGGACATTTGCGATCCGGCTCTCTCTGCCTCCTCCATGAATAATTACTCGACACGCTCCCATTGGCGACGCTTAGATCGGCTCTCGTCCGGATGTAGCTGGCAGAGGCAGTGCCTATCGCGCATCGGAGCCGATGCAGAGGCCCTTCGAGATGCCGCCGGTCGTTTCGCCGGCCGGCACCCAGAGGCCGGCCAGGATGATGGTTGGGAGTCATGGGCGCTGGTGGTTCATGATGCTTCCGTTTCGGAGCCGACGCACGCATCCCCTGCCGGATTGGTCCGGCCATGCCGACCAGCGAGGAGTGGGCGGTCATGCCACAGCGGCCGAGCGCGACATGGCCGCGTCTCGGGCTGCCCGCTACCGATCGCGCATGGACACGCTCGCCCTCACGATCATGGCCTCGGCCCTGACCTTCTCCAGCTTCGTCGTCCTGCTCGGATGGCGGTAGGAGCGTTCGAGCTAGATGGAGGCCGACTTGCCGCCGCACACGCGCTCGACAGCGTCCGCACTGTCTTCTGGGCGCGTGTTGAAGGCGATCGGGACCGTCGGCGCAGCCACCCGAGCCGCATTCAGGAGGATCTCGAACACGGGCAGATGTCGCGGCCAGGTGCGGATGCCGGCGCCGATCACGAGGCAGTCGTACCTGCCGGAAGCGAGCTTCTGCTTCAGGAGAGGGCCGGCCTGATCGTCGGGCCGGATGAGGCAATGGTCGGCTGTCCAGCCGCGGCCGCGCATGCCCTCCAGAGCCGCCGCGATCCCCTTGTGGATCTTCTGGGCGTCGAGGCCCTGAGGCAGCGCCGGGTCTGAGAAATCGACTGCCTCTGGCTCATATCCTACCAAAAGAACCTGCATGGTGAGGCCTCCAGATTCAGCGCGGACGCTATTCGCGGCCCAATTCCGTGGGTCGCCAACTGGGCGACGGCAAGCTGCCGCACAATCGCATGGTTGCCGATTGTCTGACCTTAGGCAAATGCATCGGCCGCCTGTTGAACAAGAGCGCGTGCATCCTGGCTATCGCCACGCTTGATCTGCTTGAATTCTCTGCCGGAAAGCTGATTGTACTGCGCGAAAAAGGCCTCGACCTCGTCGAGCATCCCGGGACGGAGGTCGGAGAGCGCGTGGATGTGCGCGTGCGTGCGGGCCTTCACCGCCACGCCGATCAGCCGGTCATTGCGCTCCCAAGCACCGTCGCGCTCCCGTTGCTCGGCCTCGATCACGCCCACCAGGCGAACCTGCAGCAGGCAACCGGGGAAGGCAGGCGCATCCAGCAGGAGGAGGATGTCGAGCGGATCTCCGTCGGCGCCCTTGGTGGAGGGGATGAAGCCGAAATCGTACGGGAAGCTCATGCCCTCCGGCAGGACCGTCTTGAACTGGAAGGTGCCGAACGCCTCCGCGTAGGCGTATTTGTTCGGGCTGCCCTTCGGGGTCTCGATCACCACGTGGAGGTGGCCGTCCTCCCCGAAGGTGGACAAGCGGTTGAGGGGTGGGGCGGTATTCGGCACAGGCGAACTCCGGCAGAGCGGCATGGGCTGCCGCATCTGGACGAACCCCGCTGCGCTCGACCGGATCCTCCATCAGGCCGCCCGGATCTCCTTCGGCGCTTCAGGCGATCCGCTACGCGGTGATCGGGTCACCCGCTGAACGAGATGAAGCCGGAGCCACCGCAGATCCAGAGTAGCATCTAAAGAATGATGTCCCTCGTGCTCTCACGAAGGCAGATCTGAAACTCCGTTCTTGAGATCTTATGCGCGTCGGCCAATCCTTCGATCCTGTCCATCAGAACACAGGCGGCCTCGTGCCCGATCGCGTAGCGGGGCACGTCGACGGTCGTGAGGGAGGGGACGAGGTGTTCGGCGAAATCGAAGCCGCCGAAGCCCGCCACCCCGAGAGCGTCCGGCACCCGCAGGCCCTTGCGCTGCAGGGCGAGCAGCGCGCCGGCCGCGAGCACGTCGTTCAGGCAGAACAGGGCATCGGGCTGCGGCGCGAGAGCCGTCACCATGTCCGCGACGAGGGCCCCTGACCGCATGCTGGTGAGGTCCTCCACGTAGACCACCTGCGGCGCATGCAGGGCGCGGGCAGTGAGCCCGGCGCGATAGCCCTCCTCGCGCAGGCGCGCGCGGCGGTCGCCATTGGCGACGCCGGCGAACGCGATACGCTGATAGCCGAGATCGGCGAGAGCTTCGGTCATGGCCTGGGCCGCGTCGCGGTTCGAGAAGGCGATCAGGCTATCGACAGGCTCCTCGGTCGTATCCCAGGTCTCGACCACCGGAACCGCGGCCCGGACGAGTTGCGATCGTGTCCGTTCGGACTGGATCGTCCCGATCACGATGAATCCGTCCGGCCTCCGTCCGAGCAGGGCCGCGACCGCCGCTTCCTCCTCCATCACGGAATAGTTCGTTTCCGCGAGCACGATCTGCGCGCCGCGCGCGCGGGCGACCTCGGAAATGCCTCTGACGCTGTCGGAGAACATCGAGCTCGCGATCGTCGGCAGGATCACCGCGATCATGCCGCTGCGATGCGACGCCAGGGCCGAGGCGATCCGGTCGTGGATATAACCGGTCTTGCGGACCGCCTCCTGAACCCGCTCGCGGAGTTCCGGCCGTACCGCGTCGGGTTGATTGAGCGCCCGCGATACGGTCATGGGCGAGACTTCGGCGACACGCGCGACGTCCGACATCGTGACCCGCTGCACGCTTCCGCGGCGTCGCTGACGCATCCGATCCTGCTCCATCCGACGTCACTATAGCGATCCGGCTCTTGACGACCATTCCAAGGTAGCGCTACCAATAATGGTAGCGCTACCATATAACGACGGCCAGCACACGGTGACCCGTGAACGTGGTCGCCGCCTGCCGTGCCGCGGCACGTGAAGGCGGCTTGGCGGGTTCCGGCGAACGGCGTCGCCGTCGGCGTCAGATCAGGGACGGTGGGAATGTCTGAAACGGACTCGGCGCGGCGCCTGCGCAGCAACTTCGAGCCTGGATCGACGCGCTGGGCAGTCCGGCGCGCGCAATGGCTGGCCATGGGCCTGTCGGAAGAGGACTTGCTCAAGCCGAAGATCGCGATCGTCAACTCTTCGAGCAAGTTGTCGGTCTGCTATGCCCATCTCGACGACATCTGCCGCGTCGTCGAGCGGGCCATCCGCGCGGCCGGCGGCGTGCCGTTCGAGATCCGCACCGTCGCGCCGTCCGACTTCGTCACCAGTGCCGGCCGGCAGGCGCGCTACCTGATGCCGAGCCGCGACCTGCTCGTGAACGATGTCGAGGTGCAGGTCGAGGGTGCCGAGCTCGATGGGATGATCCTGCTGGCCTCCTGCGACAAGACCACCCCCGGGCAGCTCATGGCGGCCGGCCGGCTCAACGTCCCCGCGATCGTGCTGCCCTGCGGCTACCAGCTGGGCGGCGATTGCGCCGGGCGGCATGTCGATATCGAGGAGGTCTACAAGAGCGTCGGCTCGCTCAAGGCCGGCGACATCTCCCTGGCCGACCTCACCGCCATGACCTGCCACGCCATCAAGGGCCCGGGCGTCTGCGCGGGCCTCGCGACGGCCAACACCATGCACGTCCTGTCCGAGGCCCTCGGGATGGCGCTGCCCCGCAGCGCGCCGATCCGCGCGGGCTCGGATGCCCTGAACGCGTCGGCGGAGCGGGCCGGTGCGGCGATCGTGCGCCTCGTGGAGCAGGATCTGCGGCCGCGCGACATCCTCACGCCGGCGGCCTTCCGCAACGCCGTCCGGGTCGCGGTGGCGACCGGTTGCTCCGTCAATTGCGTCCGGCATCTCGCCGCCATCGCGGCGGAAGCCGAGGTGGCCATCGACATCGTCGCGGAGATCGAGGCGGTGGCGCGCCTGCCGCAGATCACCACGGTGCGGCCGAACGGGCCTCACAGAATCGAGGAGCTCGACGCGGCCGGCGGCTGTCTCGGGGTGATGAGATCCCTGATGCCGGTGCTCGACACCGCGGCCCTGACCGTGACCGGCCATCCGCTGGCGGAGCAGCTCGCCGAGGCGCCCGCACCCGACGATTCCGTCATCCGTCCCCTCGATCGGCCCTTCCGCGCGGAGCCGGGCCTGACCATTCTCCGCGGATCGCTCGCGCCGGACGGGGCCGTCGCCAAGCTCTCGGCGGTGCCGGCAGAGATCCGCCGCTTCACCGGACGCGCGCGGGTCTTCGAGGACGAGAACCGGGCGATCGCCGCCCTCGGAACCGGCGCCATCGTGGCGGGCGATGTGGTGGTGCTCCGCGGTCTCGGCCCCCTCGGCGGCCCGGGCACGGTGTTCGCTGCGAGCTTCATGGCGGCCCTCGTCGGCGCCGGCCTGGGAGCCGGCGTGGCGGTCGTGACCGACGGCGAATTGTCCGGCCTCAACAGCGGCATCACCATCGGCCAGGTCATGCCGGAGGCGGCCGAGGGCGGCCCGCTCGGGCTCGTCGCGGAAGGCGACGTCATCGCCATCGATCTGACAGACCGGAGCCTGGACCTGCAGGTGGATGCGGCCACGCTCGCCGAGCGCCGCGCCGCGTGGCAGCCGCCGGACCACAGTCACCTGCGAGGCTGGCTCGGCCAGTACGCGCAGCTCGTCCAGCCGCTCGCCAAGGGCGCCGTCCTCGGGCGGCCGAAGACCCAGCGATAAGCAACCCGACAAACGATTCCGGAGGAGACGACCGTGCGATTGCCCATCATCCATGCGGCCTGCCTCGCCGCGTTCGTCCTCGGCGCGGGCGCCGCCTGCGCCCAGCCCCTCAGGATCGGCGTCCTCTCGGACCAGTCCGGTCCGCAGGCGGATTTCGCCGGACCGGGCTCGGTGCTCGCCGCACGCATGGCGGTCGCCGATTTCGGGGGCAGCGTCGGCGGAATGCCGGTCGAGGTCCTGTCGGCCGACCATCAGAACAAGGCCGATGTCGGTGCCAACATCGCACGGCAATGGATCGATGCCGACGGCGTCGATGCGATCTTCGACGTGCCGAACTCGGCCGTCGCCCTCGCGGTGAGCAGCCTCGTCGCCCAGAAGAACAGGGCCCTGATCGTCTCGGGCGGCGGGACGTCGGACCTGACCGGAAAGAACTGTTCGCCGAACACGGTGCACTGGACCTACGACACCTGGGCCCAGGCCAACGCCGTCGGCTCCGCCGTGACGAAGTCCGGCGGCGACACGTGGTTCTTCATGAGCGTCGACTACGCCTTCGGCCATGCTCTGGAGCGCGATGCCAGCGAGGCCATCAAGGCGGCGGGCGGACGCATTCTCGGCACCGTCCGGCATCCCCTCGGAACCGCCGATCTGTCCTCGTTCCTACTCCAGGCCCAGGCCTCGGGGGCCAAGGTGATCGGGTTGGGCAGTGCGGGCGTGGATACCGTGAACGCGGTGAAGCAGGCCGGCGAGTTCGGCATCACCGAGCACGGCCAGCGGCTGGTCGCGATGCTGATGGTTCTCAACGACATCAAGGCGCTCGGCCTTCAGACCGCGCAGAAGCTGCTCCTGTCGGAGGCGTTCTACTGGGATCTCAATGACGGCACGCGCGCCTTCGCCAAGCGCTTCGCGGACCAGTTCGGCGGCCGATACCCGAACATGGTCCATGCCGGCGTCTATGCCTCGGTGCTGCATTACCTGAAGGCTGTGGAGCGGACGAAGTCGCCGAGGGATGGTGCGGCCACCATCGAGGCCATGAAGGCGATCCCGACGGACGATCCGCTCTTCGGCAAGGGCAGCGTGCGCAAGGACGGCCGTGCCATCCACGACCTGTACCTGTTCGAGGTGAAGGCGCCGGCCGAGTCGAAGGGCCCGTACGACCTCTACAAGACCGTCGCCACCATCCCCGCGGATCGGGCCTTCCGGCCGATCGAGGCCGGCGGCTGCCCCTTCGTGAAGCAGGTGGCGAACTGATCGCTCCTGCCGGACCGGGAGGGGAATCGCATCGCGGCCCGTTGACAGGAGGCTTGAGCGCTCCTACCGATATTATACCGATATATCGGTCGTATGATGCGTCGGCGCCGAGGGCGGCGACGCCCGTCCGGTCAGGGATGGCCTGGCGCGGCCGACATCGTGAGAAGGTGCTGCCGACGGAGCCGCGCCGGGATGGAACACCGTCCGCGCCGTCGGGAAGGCATCGCATCCAAGGCCGAAGCAGCCTGCCGGAGGAAACGATGACGCCACGATCTCTCAGCACCGCGCTTGCCCTGTGTCTGGCCCTGCCGCTGGCCGGGAACGCCCAGGCGCAGATATCCGGCGACACGGTGAAGATCGGCCTGATCACCGACATGTCCGGGATGTATGCCGATGCGGACGGCCCCGGCGGAGCCGAGGCGATCCGCATGGCGATCGCGGATTTCGGCGGCACGGTCGCGGGCAAGCCGATCGAGTTCGTCGTCGCCGATCACCAGAACAAGGCCGATGTCGGCTCCGCCAAGGTTCGGGAATGGATCGACCGCGACGGCGTCGACATGGTGCTCGCCGGCCCGAACTCCTCGGTCGGCCTCGCCGTCGCGAAGATCGCCGCCGACCGCAAGAAGCCGTTCTTCGCGATCGGCTCGACCTCCTCGCGGCTCACCAACGAGGAGTGCTCGCCCTTCACGGTCCATTACGCCTACGACACCGTCTCGCTCTCGAAGGGCACGGGCGCCGCGATCGTCTCGGCCGGCGGGAAGAACTGGTACTTCCTGACCGCCGACTACGTGTTCGGCCTGTCCATCGAGAAGGACACGCGCGAGGTCATCACCGCGAAGGGCGCCAAGGTCGCCGGTTCGATCAAGCATCCGCTCGGCAGCTCCGACTTCTCCTCGTTCCTGCTCCAGGCGCAGGGATCGGGCGCCGACACGCTGGCGCTCGCCAATGCCGGGGCCGACACGATCAACGCGATCAAGGCCGCGGACGAGTTCGGCATCTCGCAGTCGATGAAGCTCGTCGCGATGAACATGTACCTCACCGATGTGCACTCGCTCGGCCTGCCGGTGGCCAAGAACCTCTTCATGACCGACGGCTGGTACTGGGACCTCAACGACGAGAGCCGCGCCTGGGGCAAGAAGTACTTCGGCAAGATGGGCCGCATGCCGACCCTCCTGCATGCGGCCGATTACTCGGCGGTCACGACCTATCTCAACGCGGTCAAGGCCACGGGAACCGATGCGGGCGAGGCCGTGATGAAGCAGGTCAAGGCGACGCCGATCAACGACTTCTTCGCCAAGGGCGGCTACGTGCGCCCGGACGGGCGGATGATCCACGATATGTATCTCGTCCAGGTCAAGACTCCCGAAGAGTCCAAGTATCCGTGGGATTACTACAAGCTCATCAAGGTCATTCCCGGCGAGGAGGCTGCGACCTCGAAGGCCGAATCGCGCTGCGCCCTCTGGACGGCCGCCAACTGAGCGCGAAGCTTCGGGAGACGGCCATGCTTCTCGACCTCACCGACGACGAGCGCGCCCTCAAGGACGGGCTCGAATCCTTCGCCGACCGGGAACTCGCGCCGCGGATCGCCCCCTTCGTCGAGCGCCACGCCTTCCCCTCGGAGCTGGTGCGCACCTTCGCAGGGCTCGGCTTCATGGGCACCGCCTACGATCCCGCCTATGCGGGCGGCGGCTTCGGGGCGCGCGGCGCCGCGATCGTCGCGGAGGCGCTGGCCCGGATCGAGCCGGGCTTCGCTGCGATCTATCTCTGCAACGCGGCACCGATGAGCGTCATCGCTCATTTCGGATCGGACGCCCTGAAGCGGGAATGGCTGACCCCGCTATGCCGGGGCGATTGCATCGCGTCGTTCGGGGTGAGCGAGCCGCAGGGCGGATCGGATGTGGCGAGCACCCGCACCCGGGCTGTCCGGGACGGGGACGACTGGATCCTGACCGGCGCGAAGGTCTTCTCCACCAATGCCGGCACCGACCTGCACGGGCTCTCGACCGTCGTCGCCGTGACCGATCCGGACAAGGGGCCGCGGGGCCTGTCGACCTTCGTCGTCCCGGTCGGAACCCCCGGCTTCCGGGTCGGCAAGGCCGGACGCAAGGTCGGCTGGCGCATCGCGCCGTCGGTCGAGCTGTTCTTCGACGCATGCCGGATCCCCGGGCGCCTGATGGTCGGCGCAGAAGGAGACGGGCTGAAGCAGATCCTGACCACCCTGAGCCTCGGCCGCATCCTCGTCGGCGCGGCGGCCCTCGGGCTGTCGCGCAAGGCGCTCGGCCTGGCGGCAAGCTACGGGCGCGAGCGCAAGGTCGGCGGCCGGCCGATCTTCGAGAACCAGGGCCTCACCTTCCCCCTGGCCGACGCGATGACGCGCATCCATGCGGCCGAACTGATGATCCGCAACGCCGCCTGCCTCGCCGATGCCGGCCGTCCCTGCCGCATCGAGACGTCGATGGCCAAGCTGTTCGCCAGCGAGCTGGCCGGCGAGATCGCCGACCTCGCCGTTCAGGTCCATGGCGGCTACGGCATCTTCGAGGAATACGAGGTCTCGGGCCTTCTGGGTGAGGCCAAGGTCCTGCAGATCGTGGAGGGGACGAGCGAGGTCCAGCGCCTGATCATCGCCCGCGAACTGCAGGAGGCCTGATCCGGCGGCCGGACGCTCAGGAGCGCGCGTGGACGGCGCGCCGCTCCAGGGCGTTGCGCGTGAGCGTCTCCAGGAAGTCGAGGAAGGCGGCCGCATGCCGGGACGCCGCTTCGATGCTGCCGTCCGCGACGGCGCGGAGCGTCGCTCCGTGCAGGTGGGCGGCCTGCTCGAACAGGCCGCGTCCCTCGACCTGCGAGTACCAGAAGCGCCGGGATTGCCCGTGGATCACCGCGATGGTGCTGGCCAGCATGTCGTTGTGCGAGACGCAGGCGAGGGCGTGATGTACGGCCCGGTTCAGGCGCAGATAGGCGGTCTGGTCTCCGGCCTGGCCTGCGGCCTCGAGATCGTCGGCGAGCGCGCGCAGGTGCTCGCGCTCGGAGGAGCTCGCGCGCTCGGCGCCGAGCCGCACCATGAGGTCTTCGAGGGAGCGGCGCACCTCGAGGAGATCGAGCTGCCGCACCACGTCGATCGGCGCCACCAGGATGCCGCGGCTCGCGTGGATCTCGACATAGCCCTCGAGCTTCAGCCGCTGCAGCGCCTCGCGCAGGGGCGTGCGCCCGCAGCCGAGATCGTCGCTCAGGCGTTTCTCAGAGATCATCTGACCTGGGGCAAGCACCCGCGTGACGATCATCTCCTCGACCCGGCAATAGGCCGCGTCGGCTTGAGACATTGAAGCGGTCTTGGTCAGCATCAGGGATCTTCGACACGGGCCCGTCCCCCGAGTTCGTAGACGAGGGAATTCTCGATGCCAACACGATGCGGTTGACAAGCCACCGTGCCGGCCGTACCGATACACGACCGATATACCGGTGCCATAACGGAAATCGGGGAGGAAAGCATGGACCGTCGTGACCGGATCCGGTTGCAGTCGGATGTCCTGATCGTCGGCGGCGGTGCGGCCGGCGTCGCCACCGCCGTCACGGCCGCGCGCCAGGGCCTCAAGGTCACGCTCGTGGAGCGCTACGGCTTCTGCGGCGGCGGGGCCGTCGCGGGCCTGTCGGGAACGGTCTGCGGCCTCTACGCGGCGACGGACGACCGGTCGGCGCCTCCCGAGCAGGTCGTGTTCGGGTTCGCCGACGAGTTCTGCCGCCGCCTCGATGCGCTCGGCGGCCTCAGCGCGCCCATGCCCTACGGCAAGACCTTCACCCGGGTGCACGATCCGCTGATCTGGCGGGAGACGGCCGACAGCTTCCTGCGCGAGGCCGGCGTCGAGGTGATCTTTCACGCGGTCGCCACGGGCGTCCGGGGCGAGGGCGACCGGATCGAAGGGCTCGAGATCTGGACGAAGGAGGGGCCGGTCGATGCCCAGGCCGGCATCGTCGTGGATGCGAGCGGCGATGCCGACGTGGTCGCCCTCGCCGGGCTGCCCTCCTTCATCGGCGACAACGGCAGCGTCCAGAACCCGACCATGATCTTCCGCCTGATGGGCGTCGATGTCGCCCGCTTCAAGGCGGAGTACGGCGAGGATACGATCATGCCCGAGCGGATCTCGGAGCTGATCCGCCGCAAGGACAATCTCGGCGAGTACGACCTGCCGCGCGCCAAGATCTGGCTCTTCCCGACGACGCGCCCCGGGGAGCTGCTGTGCAACTGCACCCGGGTGCTCGGCCCGGACGGGCGCGAACTGAACACCCTGCGCTGGCGCGACTTCACCGATGCGGAGTTCGAGGGGCGCCGCCAGATGCGCGAATACGCGCGCTTCTTCCGCGACAATCTCGCCGGATGCGAGAATTCCTTCGTGAACGACACGGGCGTGCAGGTCGGCGTGCGCCAGACCCGGCAGCTGTCCGGCGTGGCGCGCCTGATGAACGCGGACGTGGTCGCGGGCACCAAGAGCCGGGAGGGCATCGCCCGCTCGCCCTGGCCGATCGAGCTCCATACCGGCGAGAAGCCGCGCGTCGAGTGGCTGCTCGACGACTACTACGAGGTGCCGTTCGGCTGCTTCGTGCCGGAGCGCGGCGAAGGTCTGCTCGCCGCCGGACGCTGCCTGTCCGCGGAGCATGAGGCCGTCGCCTCGGCGCGGGTCACCGCCCAGTGCTTCGCCTACGGCCACGCCGTCGGCCACGCGGCCGCGCTCGCGGTCAGGGAGAAGATCTCGGCCCGGGCGATCTCGGGCGTCGATCTGCGCGCGATCCTCGATGGGGACGGGGCCCGGCTGGGCTGATGCGGCGGCGCGGCCCGGAAGGCTCGAAGAGGACCTGAGCATGGTGACGGTGGAAACCAGGGGATCGGTCGCGGTCCTGACCCTCGATCGCGCGGCGCGGCGCAACGCGCTCGGCACGGAATCGATGCGCGTCCTGTCGGCGGCCCTGCGCGACGCCGATGCGGATCCCGCGGTGCGGGTGATCGTGCTGACGGGCGCGCCGCCGGCCTTCTGCGCGGGCAGCGACCTGAAGGAACTCGGCGGCCTCTCGATCCCGGCCATGTGCGATCATGAGGCCGAGACCGCCGCCGTGGTGCGTGGCATCGGCTTCCTGAGCAAGCCGGTCGTCGCCGCGGTCGAAGGCTACGCGCTGGGCGGCGGCTTCATCCTCGCCGTCTCGTGCGACGTGGTGGTCAGCGCCGAGAACGTGCGCTGGCACCTCGCCGAGGTCACGAACGGCTGGCTCCCCGTCTGGGGATTGCAGGCGCTCACGGCGCGCGTGGGGCCGGTGCGGGCCCGTCTCCTGACCTGGGGCGCCGAGCCGATCGACGGCCGCGAGGCGCTGCGCCTCGGCGTCGCCGATTACGATGCGCCTGCCGGCGGCGCCCTCGACCGGGCGATGGCCGTCGCGGACGGCCTCGCCAGGCTTCCCGCCGAGGCGGTGGTCTCCGCCAAGCGCTTCTTCGAGCCCTTCGTGATGGCCGATGCCGAACGGCTCGACAGCGTCGCGTCGCGCATGTTCGCGCGCGACTGCGAATCCTCCGCCGCCCAGGCGACTCTCTCCCGCTTCACGGTGACGAAATGAGCAAGGTCGTCGACGCTGCCCGCATCGCGGAGACCATTCGCGACGGCTCGACCGTGGCCTCGGTCGGCGTGATCGGCTGGATCACGCCCGATCGCATCCTCAAGGCCGTGGGCGACCGGTTCCGCGAGACCGGCTCCCCCCGCGACCTGACCTTCTACTTCCCCTGCGGGACGGGGGATGCCCAGGGCATCAAGGGCATGGACCACGTCGCCCAGGAAGGGCTGATGAAGCGGATCGTCTCCGGGTCCTTCATCAACCCGGTCGATCCCGTCACCGGAAAGCGCCCGGAGCTGATGCGGCTCGTCCGCGAGAACCGCATCGAGGCCTATTCCTGGCCGATCGGCGCCTCGATGCACTGGCTGCGCGAGGTGGCCCGCAAGAGTCCCGGCTACATCACCCGGGTCGGGCTCGGAACCTACATCGATCCGGAGAACGGCGGGGGCAAGTTCACCACCAAGGCGACGGAGGATCTCGTCCGCGCGATCGAGCTCGATGGCGAGCGCCTGCTCTACTATCCGACCTGGGCCATCGACACGGCGATCGTGCGCGCCTCCTCCGCCGACGAGGAGGGCAACCTCTCCTTCGAGGACGAGCCGCTGACCTCCTCGAACCTCGCCCTCGTCCTCGCCTGCAAGGCCTCCGGGGGCAGGGTCGTCGCCCAGGTCCGCCGGATCGTGCCGCACGGCGCGCGGCCGGCGAGCGCCGTCCAGGTGCCCGGCATGTTCGTCGACGCGATCGTCGTCGACGAGGCGATGATGATGACGACGGGTGTCGCCTACGAGCCGTCCTATTTCAGTGGGACGCGCATGCCGCTCGCGCAGCTGCCGCGCCCCGAGATGGGCCCCGACAAGGTGATCGCCGCCAGGGCGGCGAAGGAAGTGCGGCGTCACGAACTGTCGATCTTCGGCTTCGGCGCGGCGGCCGACATCCCGCTCGTCATGAACGAGCAGGGCCTGTTCGACGATGGCGCGATGAAGGATTGGTGGTTCACCACCGAGCACGGCTCCTATGGCGGGGTGGTGATGTCGGGCTGGCAGTTCTCTGCCAACGTCAACCCGGACGCGATCCTCGACGGCGTCTCGCAGTTCGACGTAATCGATGGCGGTCTCTGCCGGTTCGCGGCGCTCGCCTTCGCCCAGTTCGACGCCCAGGGGCGGGTCAATGTCAGCCGCTTCGGTGCGGCCAATCCGGGCGCCGGCGGCTTCATCGACATCGCGGAACGGGCGGAGCGGCTGGTCTTCACCGGCACCATGACGACCGGCGGCCTCGAGATCGCCTACGAGCACGGGCGCACCCGGATCATCCGCGAAGGCAAGGTCAGGAAGTTCGCCAGAAGCGTCGAGAGCATCACCTACGATGTCGGCGCAGGCGTGCGCGCGCGTGGCCAGAGCGCCATGATCGTGACCGAGCGGGCCGTGTTCGACGTGACCCCGGACGGCCTCGTTCTCACGGAGATCGCGCCGGGCATCGACCTGGAGCGCGACGTCCTCGGCCAGATGGAGTTCGCGCCGGTCCGGATCTCGGACGCGCTGCGGGAGATGGATCCAGGCCTCTTCCACGAGCGGATGCAGCTGGATCTGGCGGGCTGAGGCACCGGCCGCGCGACGCTGTACGCGGATCGGCCAGGGCCGGTCCGCATTCACGAGCCCCGAAGACGGGCGCGGCACTACGGGAGGAGTCGATGCACGGGGCGCAATCTGTCCCACGGCGCGAGCCTGAGATCGTTCTGGCGACGAGCGGATTGACGAAGGAGTTCAAGGGGTTCCGCGCCGTGAGCGGCGTGACCCTTGAGGTCGCGCGCGGCACGATCCACGCGCTGATCGGC
>NZ_CABFVH010000008.1 GCF_902141855.1 Methylobacterium dankookense
GGCGACCCTCGCCTCGGCCCAAGCCTTCCTCTACGCCGCTGCCGTCATGATCCTCGTTCGACGGCTGGGACGCGCCTCATGACTTATCGGACGGACTCTTAGATTTTTTGCAAGCAGATCGCTTAGAAACGCCTTGACCTCCAGGGCTTCTTTTTTGTCTCTCTTCTGCATAATATATCCGATAATATCTTCCCATGTATCTCCATAAACATGGACATAACGATGAAATTCGCCAGTAAAATCCTTCCAAGAAGAGTTCATTTTTGCCTCCTGCAGGTCAAGGTATGAGCTAGATTTCCTCTCTCCTTCGTCATCATTCATCGGAAAAGCTGTAATGATGCGAAATCCCCTCTCTACCGAGCGATCATGGACTATAAAGGCGCCGACGCCGTAGGTCGTCCTCATGCGGATGGGGGTATCCTCCGGGATGCTCACGGCCTCTCGACCGGTCGGATAGCCGAAGCGGGACTTGATCCAGGCATCGTGCTGCTCTGTCCCTTGTCTGGGGTCTTCAGGGGCGAGACCCTTGAAGGTGCTGCGCCAGGCGCGACGGGCTCCGCCCCGGACCCGCCACAGGATGAGGCCTTGAAAACCGGACGTCCTCGCTCCCCTCGGAGACGGTCCTACACGTCCTTCGGCAGTGGGCTTCTCGGCAGCAGGCCTTGCACATGCCGGTCTGCCGTATCCCGGATCATTGTGTAGAAGTTCCGATAGGCTTCTTTGTCTCTCAAATATACATCCGCGGGTGATTCGAGCCAGATATCCATCAGTTCCTGATCGCTAAGATCTTTGGCCAGCAGATCATCCAGAAAATCTCTGATCTTGAGAGCATTTTCTCTGCTACGATAGGATACGACGAACGCTACGATTTTATCCCAGCTGTCCCCAAGTATATCTGCGTCTTGATGAAACCACCCGCAGAATTCTCTCCAATCAGCATTCATTTATGTCCCCTATGTATATGAATGAATCTGACTTATTTTCATTCGCGTCATCATCATTCATCGGGTGAGCCGTGACGATGCGAAATCCCCTTTCCACCGAGCGATCATGGGTTATCCAGATGCCGACGCCATAGGTCGTCCGCATGCGGATGGGGGTATCCTTCGGGATGCTCACGGCCTCTCGACCGGTCGGATAGCCGAAGCGCGACTTGAGCCAGGCTTCAGGCTCCAACCCTTCCGCGACCCGTTGAACCGCGTCTCTATTCTTTTCCAAAGTCTCCCTGATGAAGGTCCTTGCAGACTCGATCGAGTCGAAGGATCCGTCCCTCCTCAACGGTAGGGGCGGCGGCATTATGCCGTACAGATCTCGCCTGTAACTGTCCGCGACGCGTTCGATCATCTCCGCGTCGGTCTTCCCGACATGGCCATCGACGATATGGCGGTTGAGGTAGGGATCCTTGGCAAGCTCCGCTCCGGAGATCCGATCCCGTTCCCGGCCCGCGACGGGCTGTATCAAGGAACCGTCGTCGGCCTGATCCGAGGCGTTGCCCCTGGTCCATCGTCCACCGTCCCAATTGCCGGCCGGAACACGCGGCTGAAGCGGGTTGAACAGCTTGAGAGCGAGGCGCAGGCGGACGAGCTTCGCCTCGACATCGAGTGCGGCGAACTGCCAGCGAAGCGCATGCAGGGTGGTCACTGGCAGAGCATCACGCAGGGCAATCCCCTAACAGGACAATGCCCCCACAATAGCCTATTATGCCTTAAATGTCAATATGATCCTCCTGATTCGACCGGCCATACCGCTCGATCGCCCGGATAATATTCTTGAGTGCAGGTCCGCGGAGGCCGGGCCGGGCAGACCCGGATCAGGACCGGTTGCCCGCGTGCCAGCGGGGGCGGGCGCGCCGCCCGGAGCCGAATCGAATCGCCTGAGCGGCGTTCGGCCCGTCAGCGCCCGGCGCAGAACGCCTTGAACGCCTCCGCATAATCCGGGTGCCAGCGCGACAGGGCGGGACGGTTCTCGGTGATGTCGCCGGCGCCCCAGGCGATGCGGGCGCGGTCCTGCGCGGTGGTCGTCTCGTTGTCCGGGCAGAGGATGTAGAAGTCGCCCTGCGCCAGCCGCTCCAGCATGAAGGCGACGGTCTCGTCCGGGGTCCAGGCGCCGGCCGGCTTCTCGGCGACGCCGCGGGCCTTGGTCAGGCCCGTATAGACGAAGCCCGGAATCAGCAGATGGGCGCTGGTGCGGCAGCCCTCCCGCCCGCGCAGATCGTGGGCGAGCGCCTCGGTGAGCACCTTCACCCCCGCCTTCGAGACGTTGTAGGGCGTGTTGCCGGGCGGGGTGGTGATGCCCTGCTTCGAGCCGGTGACGACGATCGCACCGGGCTCGGCCCCCGCGATCATCCCGGGGGCGAAGGCCTGGACGCCGTTGATCACGCCCCAGAGATTCGTGTCGAGGATGCGGGACCAGACCTCCGCCTCCGAGAACAGGCGGCCGCCCGCCTCGATGCCGGCGTTCAGCATCACCAGGGCGGGCGGGCCGGAGCGGAGGACGGCGTCGCGCAGGGCCTCCACCGCCTCGCGCCGGCCGACATCGGTCGGCACCGCCCGCACCTCGACGGCGGCGAGCCCGGCGACCTCGGCGCGGGCGGCCTCCAGCGCCTCGCCCGGCAGGTCCGCGAGCCAGACATGCATCCCGGCCCGGGCGAAGGCGCGCGCCGCGGCGAGCCCGATGCCGCTCGCCGCGCCGGTGACCACGGCGCTGCGTCCGGGGCTGATCGCGGGGTGCTGCATGGCTCGGTTCCTCCCGGGAGCCGGTTCGCTCCCAGGGGCGAAGGGTGGGGCGGAAGCCCCGCTTGTCGAGAGGGACAGGCCCCGGAGGCGCACGCAAGCGGATTGGTAACCATCCGCCGGCATCATCCGCCCGTCTCTCGCGTGCGGGTCAATCCAGGGGCCGAGGTACTGCGTATGGTCTCGACATTCGCCCGCCCGCGCGGGGCCCTGCCGCCGCTGGCGCTTCTCCTCGCCCTCGGCCCGGCCGCGGCCCAGGGGCTGCCGCCGACGCCGCCCGAGGCTGGTGCGGTCCAGCCCGTCCCCGCAATCCAGGCGGCTCCGGCGGCACAGGCCGCCCCGGCGCCCCAGGCCCCGCAGCCGGCCCCTCCGGCGCAGGCCATCCAGCCGGTCCCTGACGCCGCCCGAAAAGAGGCCCAGCGGAAGAGGGAGCCCGCGCCCCTCGTCTATGCCCGCGTCTCCGCCGACCCGACGCCGACGCTGACCGCGCGCACCTTCCTCGACACGCTGAAGGCGGCCGAGCAGTACCAGGCCTATGCCGAGGCCGGCGGCTGGGATCCGCTGCCCGCCGACCTCGCCCTGAAGCCCGGCGCGGGCCATCCGGCCGTGCCGTCCCTGCGCCATCACCTGACCCTGACCGGCGACCTGCCCGCCGACGCAGCCCCGAGCGACCGGCTCGACCCGCCGCTGGTGGCGGCGATCACGGCCTTCCAGGAGCGCCACGGCCTCCCGGCCACGGGCAATCTCGGCCGCCAGACCATCGCGGCGCTGAACGTGCCGGCCGCCACGCGCCAGCGCCAGCTCGCGGCCTCGGCCCAGCGGCTGATCGGCTCGAACTTCGCCTTCGGCGAGCGCTACGTGGTGGTGAACATCCCCTCGGCGGTGGTCGAGGCCGTGGAGAGGGGCCAGGTCGTGCGCCGCTACGTCGCCGTGGTCGGCAGCCCCGACAAGGCGCCGCCCGCCGTCGAGACCCGGATCACCGACATCAACTTCAACCCGACCTGGACCGTCCCGATGTCGGTGGTGAAGAACGAGATCATCCCGCGGATGCGGAAGGAGCCGGGCTACCTCGCCAAGAACCACATCCGCATCCTCGGTCCCGGCAATGCCGAGGTCGATCCGACCACGATCGACTGGAACACCAACAAGGCGGTGAACTACACGCTGCGGCAGGATCCCGGCTTCGACAACTCGCTCGGCCAGGTGCGGATCGACATGCCGAACCGGCACGCGGTCTACATGCACGACACCCCCTCGAAGTCGCTGTTCGCCCGCTCCGTCCGCTTCCACAGCCATGGCTGCGTCCGCGTCGGCCAGGTGAAGGAGTTCGTGGGCTGGCTGCTGCAGGGCACGGAAGGGCCGAACGGGCCGGGCTCGACCTGGGGCGCGATCGAGATCGAGACCGGCATCGCCGATGGCGAGCGCCGCGACATCAAGCTGCCGAAGCCCGTTCCGGTGACCTTCGTCTACCTCACCGGCTACGCCACGCCGGACGGGCGCGCGCATTTCCGGGACGACATCTACAGCCTCGACACGCCCGGCGGCGCGCCTCCCGCGGCCGCCGGGGCCCCGGCACGGCCGCCCGCTGCGGCCGCGAACGGCGCGCAGCCCAAACCCGCGGAACCGAAGCCCGCCGTCTCGAGGCCCGCGGATTCCAGGCCCGCCGAGCCCACGACCACGGGCGCGATCCCGGCGCCCGCGCGCCCGGTCAGGCCGCAGGCCCTGCGACCGCCCGCCTCCATTCCCGTGGCCAACTGACGCGGTCCATCAGCTTAGAACCGCTCCAGGGTGTGCACCGGCCGCGACCCCGCCATGCCGGCGGCAAGCGCGGCGGAACAATCATCCGCACCGTTCATTCTGCCGAGGAACGATGCCAAGCGCGCCCGCCGACGCGTGCATCGGCACGAGATCCTCAAAAGACGAACGGAGATATCCATGGCCAAGGCCAAGCCCGTCAGCCGCATCGGCAGCGACCGCCTCAACACGCCGACCGACCTCGATCCGAACGACGTCAAGAAGATCTCCGAGGGCCTCACCGTCCTGCTGTCGGACCTCTTCGCGCTCTACATCAAGACGAAGAATTTCCACTGGCACGTCAGCGGCCCGAATTTCCGCGACTATCACCTGCTCCTCGACGACCAGTCGCAGCAGATCTTCGCGATCATCGACGCGGTCGGCGAGCGCGCCCGCAAGATCGGCGGCACGACGCTGCGCTCGATCGGCCAGGCCAAGACGCTCGCGCGCGTGCAGGACAACGACGCCGAGTATGTCGGCCCCCTCGAGATGCTCAAGGAGCTGCGGGACGATAACAAGGCGCTCACCGCCCATATGCGGGAGCTGCACGCCGTCACCGACGAGGCCAACGACGTCGCGACCACGAGCCAGCTCGAGGAGTGGATCGACCAGTCCGAGGAGCGCACGTGGTTCCTCTACGAGGCCACCCGCAATGCGGAGGCCGGCGGCCACTGAGCCATCCGGGTTCGTCGAAGGCAGGGCCCCGCACCTCGGTGCGGGGCCCTGCCTTGTTTTCAGGGGCCGAGCAGGTCCACGAGGAACGGGATCAGCGGCTCGTCGGCCGGCGGCATGGCGAGGTCGCGCAGGGCCCCCGGCCGCACCCATCGCAGCGTCTGCCCTTCCAGTGGACGGGGCGTGCCCGACCAGCGGCGGCAGACGTAGAGCGGCATCAGGAGGTGGAAGTCGTCGTAGGCGTGGCTCGCGAAGGTGAGCGGCGCGAGGCAGGGCTCCTCGACGGTCACGTCGATCTCCTCGGCGAGCTCGCGGATCAGCGTCGCCTCGGGGCGCTCGCCGGGCTCGACCTTGCCGCCCGGGAACTCCCAGAGCCCCGCGAGCTGCTTGCCCGGGGGACGCTGGCTCACCAGCACGCGGCCGTCGCGGTCCACCAGGGCGACCGCGACGACGAGGACGAGACGGATGCCCGCAGGGTGGCTCACGGCAGGACCGCAAAGCTCGCCGAGACCTCGGCGCTGCTGCCGATCGTGCCCGCGGTGATCGGGACGCGGCGGCCGGGTGCCGCCTTCGCGGCCATCGGCGCGGCCATGCGCAGGGGCTGCGGCCCGCCGCCCGTGGACAGGGCGCAGAGCGGCCCTAGTTTGGCACCGATGGCCTCGGCAAGCTCGGCCGCGCGCGTGCGGGCATCTCGGGTTGCGGCGACCTGGAGTTCGGCCTCGACCTTGTCCGGATCGTTCAGCCCGAAGCCGATGGCATCGATGCGGTTGGCGCCCGCTTCGAGGGCGCGGCGCAGGAAGTCTCCGAGGCGGCCCATATCGGCGAGCCGCACGGTGACCGCGTTGGCCGCGCGGTAGCCGTCCGGCTCGGAGCTGGTGGTGCCGTTCGGGCGCGTGACGGCGCGGGTCGCCGCCTCCAGCACCACGGCCGAGGTGCCGATGTCGCCCGCCGGCACGCCGATCTCGCGCCCGAGGGCGACGATGCCCTCGACCGCCTTCGAGGCGGCGTCGAGCGCGGCCGCCGCGCCCGGCGCCTTGGTCTCGACCCCCACCGAGATCTCGGCGAAGTCCGGCGCGCGGACGGATTGGGCCCGCCCGACGACGCTGATCTTGCGGGCGCAGAGCTCGTCCTCGGCGCGGGCCGGCAGGACGGAGAGCGCCAGGGCGAGGCCGGCGAGGGCCGCCCTCACGAGCGGTAATCCCCGTTGATCTCGACATAGGCCTTGGTCAGGTCGCAGGTCCAGACGCGGGCCGTGCCGGTGCCGAGGCCGAGATCGACGCGGACGCGGATATCCGGCTCGCGCATCACGGCGCTCGCCGCCGCCTCGCTGTAGTCGGGGTCGCGTGCGCCGTGGACGGCCACGCGCACGTCGCCGAACCAGATCGCGAGCCGGTCGCGGTCGGCGGGCTCGCCGGCCTTGCCGACCGCCATGACCACGCGGCCCCAGTTCGCGTCCTCGCCGGCCGCCGCGGTCTTCACCAGCGGCGAGTTGGCGATCGACATGGCGATGCGGTGGGCGGAGCGGTCGCTCTCGGCGCCCGTCACCTCGACGGTGACGAACTTGCGCGCGCCCTCGCCATCCCGGGCGACGAGCTGGGCCAGCTCGACCAGGAGGTCGTCGAGGGCGGCCCTGAAGCCGGCGAGGCGTGGATCCGAGGCCTCCGCGACCGCCGCGTTGCCGGCCTTGCCCGTGGCGAACAGCATCAGCGTGTCGGAGGTCGAGGTGTCGCCGTCGACGGTGACGCAGTTGAAGCTCTGGTCCGCGCCCGTCGCGAGGAGTGCCTGCGCCACGTCTTGCGGCAGGGCCGCGTCGGTGAAGACGAAGGCCAGCATGGTCGCCATGTCGGGGGCGATCATCCCCGCGCCCTTGGCGATGCCGTTGATGGTGACGGGCGTGCCCGCGATCTCGGCCGTCCGGGTCGCGCGCTTGGCGAAGGTGTCGGTGGTCATGATCGCCCGGGCGGCGGCGGCCCAGGCCTCGGGGCCGTCCTCGGCGCGGCCGGCGCAATCGGCCAGCACGCCTTCGAACTTCGTGGCGTCGAGGGGCTCGCCGATCACGCCCGTCGAGGCGACGAATACGTCGGTCTCGGTGCAGGCGCCGGCCTGCGCGGCGATGCGGGCGGTGAGCGCCACCGCGTCGCGGCCGCGCTGCCCGGTGAAGGCGTTGGCATTGCCCGAATTGACGACGAGCGCGCGGGCGGAGCCGGCCTTCAGGGCCTCGCGGCACCAATCCACCGGCGCCGAGGGGCATTTGGAGCGGGTGAACACCCCGGCCGGGACCGTCCCGGCCTCGAGGCCGACATAGAGCACGTCGGTGCGCCCGGAATAGCGGATGCCGGCCTGGGCGGTGGCGAGCCGGACGCCCGGGACCGGCGGCAGGTCGGGCGCGGAGGCCGGGGCGAGGGGCGAGACGGGCGGCGGGTTGGCGGATGACACCGAATCGATCTCCGGCTGGTCGCGGGGCTGCTCACGGCGCCGCGGTGTTGACCCGCCCGACCCGTCGCCGTCAACCGCCGACCACGGGGCCGGGCGCGGAGGCCGCCCAAATCCGGATCCTGCCTATGGGCGCGCCAGGGCCGGGATCAAATGCGGCGTCTTCGCGGCATAGGGCTTGTCTAGTTCCAACAACCGGGCGTAGCATGCCGCAATGCAACGTGAACACGAAGTCGAGCGCGGGATGCCGCGAGCTGTCCTCGGATCCGCTGTCATGAAACCCGCCATCCCTCCGCGGGGATGCTACCGGGTGCAGGTTCTCGTCGCCGGCCGCAACAAGAGCTGGCGCAACGGCCTGTCCTCCGAAATCCGCCGGGCCGGTTATCAGGTCACGGCCTGCGACAACGGAGTCGACGCGCTCGCCGTCCTCGTTCTGGGACTGCCCATCGACGTGATGGTGATCGACTGCACCTTGCAGGGGCAGGTCTGCTGCGCCCAGCTCGCCATCGAGGCGCGCGCCCTGCGGCCGAGCCTGCACATCGTGCTCGCCAGCGACGGGACCGAGGCCCTGGCGCGCGAGGTCTCCGACCTCGTGCCCGACGCCCTGATCGTCCCCGAGGCCATGGACGCCGATTCGGTCGCGCAGACGGTGCGCGACGCCCTTCACACGCCCCGGCCCGCCGACCGCGGCAACTGACGGGCTCAGATCGCGGCCGCGGGATCCGAATCCTCGTCCCGGCGCTCCGCATCGCGGCGGCCGGGCCGGCGCCGGTCGAGGAAGGCGCGGCCGAGGGCGCGGAAGGGCGCCGTGAGGCGGCGCGCATCCTCGGCCCGCTCCATGAAGCGCTCGCCGTTGCGGATCTCCTTGTCGAGCCGCGCCATGGTGCGGGCGAGCGCCGGGTCGTCGTCCTCCAGCCAGGTCTCGGTCACCCGCGCGAAGGCGATGACGAGGCCCTGCAGCTTCAGGCGGCCGAGCGGCCCCTCCGTGTCGATGCCGGCCGCGGCCAGCATGTAGCGGTGCGAATTCAGCATCACGCCGTTCAGCGCCAGCATGGAGAGCGGGTCGCCGCGCAGGGCGTAGGAGATGCGGCGCAGGGCCGGCTTATAGGGCGTCATCGCGTCGAGGCGGCGCATCAGCACGTCGAACAGGCGCTCGCGGGCCGGCTCGTCGGCGAGGTCGGAATTGTCCTCCGCCAGCACCGCCCGGTCGATCATCCGGGCGAGGCCGCCGAGGATCGCGCCCTTCGAGGGGTAGAACTCGCGCAGGTCCGCCAGCGTCAGGTCGGCCTCGCGGGCGACGTCGCCGATCTCGATGTCGTTCCAGGGCTGCTCGGCGGCAAGCCGCATCAGCGCCTCGACCGCGGCCTCGCGCGGGTTGAGCTTCGGCGCGCCCTGCGCCGGTCCGCTCTCCTTGGCCGCGCCGTCCCGGGCCGTGCCCTTGCCAGCGGCCTTCCGGCCCTTGGGGCTCGCGCTCTCGCTCATCGAATCCGACGCTCCTTCGATCGCTTCCCGGGGAATCTAGGGGCGCGCGCGGCGGATTTCGAGCCGGCCGCCTCGCGTCAGGGCGTCGCCGCCGCGATGGCGGCCTTCACCACGGGGGCCGCCGGCACCGAATGCTCCCAGAAGCGGCCGGTGCGGCCCTTCGCGTAGCCCGCGTCGTAGAGCGCGCGCATGTAGGCGGTGTCGAAGCCGCGGGCCGCGGTCGCGCTCGGGGCGGCCTCGTCGATATAGGTGAGGTTGAAGCCGATGTGGTTGGCGCGGGCGAAGGCATAGGTGGTGGTCAGCGTGGCGCGGCTGCGGGCCCGGCTCGCCGTGGTGAAGGAGCGCTCGACGATCGAGAGCGTGTTGTTGCGGGTCACGTCGAATTCGGGCTCCAGGCGCCCGTTGATCACCACGTAGATGTCGGCCTTGCCGGCGGTGCGCAGGCGGCCTTCGCGCACGAGCAGCGCCTGGGGCAGGGTGAAGACCGGCGTCACCACCGAGCCGTCCACATGAAGCTCCTGGAAGCGCGCGTCGCCGGCGGTCACGTCGATGAGCTGGGGCGGGAAGACCGCCGGCACGCTGGCCGAGGCGGTGAGCACGTCGCGGAACAGCTCGACCGCGTTCGGCGCGCCGCTCGCGGCGATGGCGCCCATGTTCCAGATCACGGCGCGCTGCGAATCGAGGTTCGCGGTCACGACGAGGAGGCGCCGCCCCTTGGCATGCTCGGCCGCCACCGCCGTGAGCAGGTCCGCCGTCACGTAGCGGCCGATCAGGTCGCGCAGGCGCCCGTCGCCGAACAGGCCAGAGCCGAACAGCACGTTGGTGATGTCGGGCGACTGGACCAGCGTCGCGGCGACGCCGCTCGTGTAGAACTCGGTGAGATAGGCGTCGTAGGCCGGGCCGAGGAAGGCGAAGGGCGCGATCAGGGCGCCGGTGCTGACGCCCGAGACCATGGTGAAGTCCGGCCGCGTGCCCGAGGCGGTCCAGCCGTTGAGGATGCCGGCGCCGTAGGCGCCGTCCCCGCCGCCGCCCGAGAGGGCGAGGTAGCTGAAGCCGCGCTTCGCTTCCTGCCGCGCGGCGAGCGCCGTGAAGGTCTCGACCGAGGCGTCGGAATAGATCCGGGCCTCGGGGATGCCCGGCACCGAGGCGAGCGCCGCCTGATTCGCGGTGTAGGGGATGCGCGGCAGCGACGAGCAGGCGGCCGCCTGCGCCGCGAGCCCGAGGGCGAGAAGGGCGCGGAAACCCCAGGAGCGACGCACCGTCATCGATCGTGTCTCGAAGCCTGTCCGCGGTCCGTGCCGGGCTGGGGGAAGCTTGGGCATTGCGCCCGCAACCGTCAATGAACGGTGCGGCTGCACTTGTGTTCCGCCGCCGCCTGTTGCCCCCGCACCTCGCAGAGGCTCCACCGCCGCAGGGTTAATTTCACGTGAAAACCGGCCGATTCAGGGCCGGGCCAGAGCCAGCCCCTTGAGGTCGAAGGCGGCGTCCGCGGCCTGTTTCGGCGTGAGCGGGGTGCCGGCCGCGATCAGGCGGCGGGCGATCATGTGGTCGCCCGCCCGGTTCACGGATTCCACCGCGGCGAGGCGATCCTCGCGGAAGCGGAAGACCGAGAAGGCGTTGCCGTCGCCGCGGCGCACCGCCTCGTCGCCCGGCGCGGCGAGGCCCGCGATCTGCAGCTTGTTCGGGCCCTGGTCGCTCCAGAACCAGGGCACCGCGTCGTAGGCGGCGGGCCTTCCGGTGAGCCGGGCGGCGAGCGCGCGCCCCTGATCGATGGCGTTCTGCACGGATTCGATCCGCACCGTCCCGTCCGCCGCGAGGCCGCGGGCGAAGCGGGTGGGGAAGCGCGCGCAATCGCCGATCGCCGAGATGGACGGATCCTGCGTGGCGAGCAGCGCGTCGACCCGGATGCCGTCCGCCGCCGCGAGCCCGGCCGCGGATGCGATCTCCTGGTTCGGCAGCACGCCGATGCCGACGAGGACGAGGTCGGCCGGCACCGCGCTTCCATCGGCGAGGCGCAGGCCGACGGCGCGCCCCGCCTCGCCGAGGATCTCCGACACCCCGGCATCGAACGCGAAGGCGACGCCCGCCTCCCTATGGGCGGCGCGGAAGAAGGCGCCCATCTCGGCCGAGACCGCCCGCGCCATCGGCCGGGCCGCGGCCTCGACCACGGTCACGTGCAATCCCCGCGCGGCGGCGACGGCGGCGAATTCGAGCCCGATGAAGCCCGCCCCCACCACGGCGACGCGGCCCACCCGCGCGAGATCCACCTTCAGCGCGTCGGCATCGGCGAGGCCGCGCAACTGGCGTACGCCGTCGAGATCGGCGCCCGGCACCGGCAGCGGCCGGTTCCGCGATCCGGTGGCCAGGATCAGGTGGTCGTAGGGGACGGGCCCGTCATCGGTCAGCAGGCGGCGCCCGGCGCGGTCGATCGCCTCGGCGCGCAGCGAGGGCCGGTAGGCGATGCGGTGCTCGGCGAGGAAGGCGGCGGGCCGGAGCGCCAGCCCCTCCGCGTCGGTCTTGCCCGCGAGATAGGCCTTCGAGAGGGGCGGGCGCTGGTAGGGCAGCCAGGGCTCGTCGCCGACGAGGGTCAGCGGACCGGCATGGCCCGCCTCCCGCAGCGAGGCCGCCGCCTGGAAGCCGGCCTGGCCGGCGCCGAGGATGACGATGCCGGCTTCCGTCGCCGGGACGTCCGCGCTCACTCCGCGGCCCCGGCCGACAGGGCCTTCACGGCCTCGAGTTGCGGCAGGCAGCGCGGGCCCTCCTTGACGAGGTAGGACCAGAACGCGGAGGCGGCCGGGCCCAGCACCTTGTCGGCCCGGCGCACCACGTACCAGTCGCGCCGGATCGGCAGGCCCTGCACATCGAGGAGCACGAGGCGCCCGCTGACCACCTCAGCCGCCACGGTGTGGGCGGAGAGGAGCGCGATGCCAAGGCCGGCCATCACCGCCTGCTTGATCGTCTCGTTCGAGCCGGAATCGATGCCGAGCTTCGCCCGCCGGATGATGATGCCGCTGACGAACTCCTCGAACACGGTGCGCGTGCCCGAGCCCTCCTCGCGGACGAAGAAGGCCTGCTCGGCGAGCTCCGCTTTCGGGACGTCGCGCCGGCCGGCGAGCGGATGGCCCGGCGCCGCGATCAGGACGAGGGGATGCGGCCCGAAGGTCTCGGCCTCGATGGCGAAGTCCCGGGGCGGCCGGCCCATGATCGCGAAATCGATCTCGTAGTTGCGCAAAGCCTCGACCGTCTCGCCGCGGTTGCGCACCGAGAGGTTGATCTCGACGCCCGGATGCCGCTCGACGAAGCCGGCGATCACCTGCGGCGCGAAGTACTTGGCGGTGGAGACCACGCCCATGGCGACGCGCCCGCCCGCGCCGCCCTTCAGGGTGCGCAGCCGGTCGGCGCAGGTCTCCAGAACCGTGTTGATGCTGTCGATGGCCCAGAGCATCTCGCGGCCCGCATCGGTCGGCTTCAGGCCGTTCGGCGTGCGGTCGAACAGGAGGAGCCCGGCCTCCTCCTCAAGCTGGCGGATGCGCGCGTAGAGCGCGGCCGAGGTCACGTTCAGTTCCTGTGCCGCCCGGGTCATGGTGCCGAGCCGGGCGACCGCGGCCACGGCCTGGAGTTGCTTGAGGGACAGGTTGCGCATGCTTCGGTTCTAGTTTTTTTGTAAGGAGCCGCAAGTTATTTTAGAATTCTTGAGCTAGGCCGTTCCTGCCTCTGGCGATCCGGCCGCAACGCGCGGTATCATCCTTCGACGGCTCCGGTTAGACGTCTCGCTCGTGGGCGGGGCCGGTGGGCCTTGCGCGGAATGGATAGCTGGATCGAGGGCGGGCCGATGGCGGCAGGATCTCTGGAGGTCGGATCGCGTCTGGACGCGTGCCTCGCGCAGGCGGTGGCCGGCGACCCCGCGCTGAAGGACACGGCGGCGGTGGTGGCGGCGATCGCGGGGGCCGCGATCACGATCAGCGAGGTCATCGGCCGCGGGGCGCTCGGCGGCGACCTCGCCGCGGCGGGCGGCCAGAACAGCGACGGCGACGTGCAGAAGGCCCTCGACGTGATCGCGCACCAGCGCGTCACCGAGGCGCTGCAGGCCGCGCCCGTGGCCGAGGTCGCCTCGGAGGAGGCCGACGAGGTGATGCGCCTGAATCCGGGCGCGCCGCTCGCGGTGGCGATCGACCCGCTCGACGGCTCGTCGAATATCGGCGTCAACATGGCGGTCGGCACGATCTTCGGCATCCGCCCGGCGGTGCAGGACGATGCGAACCCGCTCGCCTCCTTCACGAGCCCGGGCACGGCGCAGCTCGCCGCCGGCTTCGTCACCTACGGCCCGGCCACCGCCCTCGTCCTCACCCTGGGGCAGGGCACCCAGATCTACGTGCTCGACCGCGCGGAGGGCGCCTTCCGCCTGACCCACCCGCAGCTCGACGTGCCGGTCTCGGCCAAGGAATACGCGATCAACGCCTCGAACGCGCGGCACTGGGAGCCGCCGATCAAGGCCTTCGTCGAGGATTGCCTGCGCGGTGCGGATGGCCCGCGCGACAAGGACTTCAACATGCGCTGGCTCGGCTCGCTGGTGGCGGATGCCCAGCGCGTGCTGCTGCGCGGCGGCGTGTTCCTCTATCCCGGCGACCAGCGCAAGGGCTACGCGCAGGGGCGCCTGCGCCTCCTCTACGAGGCGGCGCCCATCGCCCTGCTGATGGAGCAGGCCGGCGCCGGCGCCACCGACGGCGAGCGCCGCATCCTCGACATCGAGGCGACCGGCGTCCACGAGCGCGTGCCGCTGGTGTTCGGCTCGGTCGAGGAGGTCGAGTGCGTCGCCAAGTATTTCGGCGGGCGCAACCACGCTGCCGGCCGCTCGCCGCTCTTCGGCCAGCGCGGCCTGATGCGCAGCTAGGCCGGGCACCGTTCGTTTTAAGGATGTCGGCGCGTCACCCCATCATCTCGGTCACCGGCTCCTCGGGGGCCGGGACCACCTCGGTCCGCAACACCTTCGAGCAGATCTTCCGCCGGGAGGACGTCAGCGCGGTCTATATCGAGGGCGACGGCTTCCACGCCTTCGACCGCGAGACCATGCGCGCGATGATGGCCCGCGAGCCGACGCTGAGCCACTTCGCGCCGCGGGCCAACCTCCTGCCGGAGCTGGAGGAGGTGTTCCGCAGCTACGGCGAGTCCGGCACCGGCCGCACGCGGCACTACGCCCACGACGCGCACGACGCCGCCCGCTACGGCACCCCGGAGGGCACCTTCTCGGCCTGGGAGGACTTCCCGCCGGGCTCGGACCTGCTGTTCTACGAGGGCCTGCACGGCTGCGTGGTCGATTCAAGCGTGGACATCGCCCGCTATCCCGATCTCAAGATCGGCGTGGTGCCGGTGATCAACCTCGAGTGGATCCAGAAGCTGCACCGCGACCGCTCGTTCCGCGGCTACTCGACCGAGGCCGTCACCGACGTGATCCTGCGGCGGATGCCCGACTACGTGCAGACGATCTGCCCGCAATTCTCGTGGACGGACATCAACTTCCAGCGCGTGCCGACGGTGGACACCTCGAACCCGTTCATCGCCCGCTGGATCCCCACCGCCGACGAGTCGATGGTCGTCATCCGGTTCAAGAGTCCGAAGGGGATCGATTTCTCCTATCTGGTCTCGATGATCCACGACAGCTTCATGAGCCGGGCGAACTCCATCGTCATTCCGGGCGGCAAGCTCGACCTCGCGATGCAGCTCATCCTGACGCCGATCATCATGCAGCTCGTGGAGCGCAGGCGGCGGCTGGCTTGAGGGCGGCCCGGTCGCTATGGCTGCCGGCATCCGGGCGGATCGGCGACTCTCCCCCTCACGATGAGGTCGCGGGTGGGAATGGGCGCATCCCGCGACACCCGGCCAGCGCCGAGGCCCCTCCCCGCGCGGGATCGGACCCTATCTGAACCTCTGGAAGACCTGACATGACGACCCGCCCCCTCATCGCCCCCTCGATCCTCTCCGCCGACTTCTCGCGGCTCGGCGAGGAGACGCGCGCGGTCGCCGAGGCCGGGGGCGACTGGATCCATCTCGATGTGATGGACGGGCATTTCGTGCCCAACATCACCTTCGGGCCGCCGGTGGTGAAGGCGCTGCGGCCCCACACGGACAAGTTCTTCGACGTGCACCTGATGATCGCGCCGGCCGATCCCTATCTCGCGGCCTTCGCGGAGGCGGGCGCCGACGGCATCACCGTCCATGTCGAGGCCGGGCCCCACATCCACCGCTCGCTCCAGACCATCCGAGCGCTAGGCAAGCGCGCGGGCGTAGCGCTCAACCCCGGCACCCCCGCCGCGGTGGTCGAGCCGCTCCTCGACATCGCCGACCTCGTGCTGGTGATGACGGTCAATCCCGGCTTCGGCGGGCAGAGCTTCCTGGCCAGCTCGCTCGAGACGGTGTCGCGGGTGCGCGCCATGGCGGCCGGCCGCGACATCCGCATCGAGGTCGATGGCGGCATCGACGCGACCACGGTCGAGGCCGCGGCGCGGGCGGGCGCCGACGTGTTCGTGGCCGGCAACGCGGTCTTCAAGGACGGGCCCGCGGCCTATGCCGAGCGGATCGCGGCAATCCGGAGCAGCGCCGAGGCGGCATCCGGATCCGGCCCCCTCGCATGCTGAAGGCGCTGATCTTCGACGTCGACGGCACGCTGGCCGAGACCGAGGACCTGCACCGGCAGGCCTTCAACCGCGCCTTCGCCGAGTTCGGCCTGCCCTGGCACTGGGAGCCCGCCACCTATGCGGACCTCCTCACAGTCATGGGCGGCAAGGAGCGCCTCGCCCATTACATCGAGACGCGCTTTCCCGAGGAGGCCGCCGCCCTCCTGGCCCGCTGCCCGGAGATCCACGAGCGCAAGACGAAGGTCTACGGCGATCTGGTCGATGCCGGCCGCCTCGCCCTGCGCCCCGGCATCCGCCGCCTCATCGCCGAGGCCGGGGCCGCCGGGGTGAAACTCGCGGTCGCCACCACCACGAGCCGGCCGAATGTCGACCGCCTGATCGCGGTGAACTTCCCGGACGGCGTGCAGCCCTTCGACGTGATCGCGGCCGGCGACGAGGCGGCGCGCAAGAAGCCGGCGCCGGACGTGTTCACCCTCGCCCTGGAGCGGCTCGGCGTGCGGCCGTCCGAGGCGATCGCCGTCGAGGATTCCGCCGCCGGCATCCGCTCCGCCCTCGATGCGGGCCTCGCCGTCATCGCCACGCGCAGCCTCTACACCGAGCGCCACTCGCTCGATGGCGCCTTCTCGGCGGTCTCCGACCTCGGCGAGCCGGACAGCCCGCACCGCCACATCGCCGGCGTGGTCTGGCCCGGCGGCGTGGTGACGCTTGCCGCGTTGAAGGACTGGCACGCCGGGCGGCCTTAAGAATATTCGCAACCCGGCCTGTCGGCCCGCTGCAGGCGCCTTCGCTGTTGCGCAGGACAATAGTCTTCTGCAAAGTCACTCGGCGTGATTGCTGCGGGATGGACGGGCAGGATGCCGGGTACGCAGGAGACCCTCTATCCGCTGGAATTCCACGTCGCCGGAACGCCGATTTCGCTCGCGGGCAGTAGCCGGTCGAAGGAGCGGTGGCGAATGCTGGTCGGTGCGACGGCACGGGCGCGCGTTCATGAAACCGACGAGCTTGGCTTTCTCGACCGGCGCCCACTCAGTCTCACGCTCTACTATTTTCCGGCGGCAACCATGGAAGGCGATGTCGACAACATCGTGAAGCCTGTCATGGACGCACTGATCGGCATCGCCTACCTGGACGATCGGGATGTCGAGCGCGTCCTGGTCCAGAAGTTCGAGCCGGGCCTTGCCTGGGAGTTCATCGATCCGAGCAGGCAACTCGCATCGGCGCTCAATGCGGCCTTGCCTATCGTCTATATCCGCGTCGACGACGATCTGGCCTGGAGGAGGATCTGATGGCTTCCTATGCTCCGCTGTCTCGGCGCGAGGTCGAGACGCAGTTCATGGAGCGCCTGCGCGGGCGCTACGAGGATGCGGGCTTCCGGTTCACGCTTCATCCGCGCGCTGAGCAACTCCCCGACTTTCTCGGATCCTATCTGCCCGATGCGCTTGCCGAGAAGCCGGGCCGCAACATCGTCATCGAGGTGAAGGACCGGCCGGGCCCGTCATCCGACCACAGCCTGCAGGACATTCGCGGCCTGTTCGACGGCCATCCGGACTGGCATCTGCACGTGGCCTTCATCGGCGGGGACCCGCTCCAGTCGCTCGTGCTCGATACAGCGGCACCGGAACTGCTGCGCAGCCATATCGAGGAGGTTCGCGACCTCCGGAGAGCCGGGCACAGGCGCGCCGCCTTCATCATGGCTTGGTCGCTGCTCGAAACCGCGTTGCGGCTTCGGGAAGAGGAGGCGGAGGGTCGCGCACGTGCACCCGGCACGCTGGTTCAGACTCTCGCCATGCAGGGCTATATCGAGCCAGAGACCGAGCGGCGGGGGCGGGGGCTGATCGATCTCAGGAACCGCATCGTGCACGGCGACCTGATGGCCGAGCCCACGGACGCCGATATCGAGCAGGTGCTGGCAGCGGTCGAAGAGACGGTCAGCGTGACTGGGGGCTGACGCACGCGCCTTCAAGTCTGCTCGTCCTCCGATCGGCGCCGCGTCTCGGCCCGCCCCTGCGCCTCGGTGGCGAACAGCGTCGCGCCTGCCACGGCGCCGAGCAAAGCCACGAATCCGAGCCTGAGCCAGCGCGGACCCGCCGCTCTCGCCCGGCCGTCGGCGCCGCTCGAATCCGCCGGCACCGCAATGCGTGCTTCGGTCCGTCCCGGCATCGGCTCTCCTCCGCGGCCTGCGCCACCCGACATCGGAACGCCCGCCGGGCCGGATCTTTCCGTAGCCGGCCGCATCCGCGTTGCCTCGCTGGCGAGCGCCGGCCTATAACCCGCCGATTCACACATCGCGGCGTCGAGGGCGCGGGCTCTCCGCCGGATCGCACGACAGCCCAGAGGCAGAGCCGAAAGCCATGGCCGGCCATTCCCAGTTCAAGAACATCATGCACCGCAAGGGCCGCGTGGACGCGGTCCGCTCCAAGGTGTTCGGCAAGCTCGCCCGCGAGATCACGGTCGCGGCCAAGCTCGGCACGCCCGATCCGGCGATGAATCCGCGCCTGCGCGCCGCCATTCTCGCGGCGCGGGCCGAGAACATGCCCAAGGACAATATCGAGCGCGCCATCAAGAAGGCGGCCGGCGCCGATGGCGAGAACTACGAGGAGATCCGCTACGAGGGCTACGGCCCGGGCGGCGCGGCCCTCATCGTCGAGGCCCAGACCGACAACCGCAACCGCACGGCCTCCGACGTGCGCTCGGCCTTCACCAAGTCGGGCGGCAGCCTCGCCGAGACCGGCGCGGTGGCCTTCATGTTCGACCGGGTCGGCGTCATCGCCTTCGCAGCCTCGGTGGCGGATGCCGACACCATGCTGGAGGCCGCGATCGAGGCCGGCGCCGACGACGTGCGCTCGGACGCGGGCGGCCACGAGGTCACCTGCGCGCAGGACGCCTATGGCGAGGTCGGCAAGGCCCTGGAGGCCCGCTTCGGCGAGCCCGTGCGCACCGGCCTCGTCTGGAAGGCGCAGAACACGATCGATGTCGACGACGAGACCGGCGAGAAGCTCGTCCGCTTGGTCGAGGTGATCGAGGACCAGGACGACGTCCAGAACGTCTACGTCAACTTCGCCCTCTCCGAGGCGCTGATGGCCAAGCTCGGGGCCTGAATCCCGGGTGTCCAGAGGGATCATCCCTCTGGTGGGAGCGTCGGGGCGAAGCCCCGAGGTCCTTTCAGGGCTCCGCCCTGGCCCCGCGAGAGGGGTGACCCCTCTCGACGCCCGGACTATCCCGGCAGCGCCACCGTCCAGGGCTCGTCGAAAACGAACTCCTCGAGATTCACGCCGGGGCCGCCGCGGTCCACCACGGCGAAGGCCTGGGGCGCCCCGAACGGGGTCAGCACGCCGTGCCAGGTGTTCAGGGCGTAGGCGACGCCCTGGCCCGGCGCCGTGACGAAGGCGTGCGGCCGGCCGGGCCGGCCGCCCTCGTCCGGGCAGACCACGACGAGGAAGGGCGCGTCGTTCAGCGGCAGGAAGGCCTGCGCACCCAGCGGATGGCGCTCCACGAGGCTCAAGGCCAGCGGCATGGGGTAGGGCTCGGCCTCCACGAGGCCGATCACCACATGCGCGCCCTCGCCCGCGACGTCGATCCGCGCGAGGTCGTGGAAGCGGCGCGCCATGCCGGCATTCATCGGGCGGGCGGTGGCGCCCTCCCAGTCGATGACCGAGCCGAAGGGCGCGAAGGCCTCGCGCGTGAGGGCCTGCGCGGTGACGCTGCGGCCGCTCATCGGCCGGCCCCGCGGGGCTTCAGGGCGGCGTGGCGGTTCACGTCCTTGTAGAGCAGGTAGCGGAAGGGGCCGGGGCCGCCGGCGTAGCAGGCCTGCGGGCAGAAGGCGCGCAGCCACATGAAGTCGCCGGCCTCGACCTCGACCCAGTCGCGGTTGAGCTTGTAGACCGCCTTGCCCTCCAGCACGAACAGGCCGTGCTCCATCACATGCGTCTCCTCGAAGGGGATCGAGGCGCCGGGCCGGAAGGTGACGAGGTTGACGTGCATGTCGTGGCGCACGTCGTCCGAGGCGACGAAGCGGGTGGTGGCCCAGGCCCCGTCCGTGCCCGGCATCGGCGCCGGCTCGATCTCGGATTCGTGGGCCAGGAAGGAGTCGGGTGCGTCGATCCCCGGCACCCGCTCGTAGGCCTTGCGGATCCAGTGGAAGCGGGCCGCGCCCGGGCCGGGATTGCGCAGCGACCATGTGGCGCCGGGGGCGAGATAGGCGTAGGCGCCCGGCCGCAGCGCCTGCTCGCGCCCGTCGAGGGTGAGGGCGGGGGCCCCCTCCACCACGAAGATCACGCCCTCGGCTTGCCCGTCGGGCTCGGGCCGCGCGCTGCCGCCGCCGGGTGCGACCTCCATCAGGTATTGCGCGAAGGTCTCGGAGAAGCCGGACAGGGGCCGCGACAGCATCCAGGCGCGGCTGCCCTCCCAGAAGGGCAGGACGCTGGTGACGATGTCGCTCATCACACCCTTCGGGATGACCGCGTAGGCCTCGGTGAACACGGCCCGGCCGGTCATCAGGGCGGTTTGGGGCGGCAGGCCCCCGCAGGGCGGGTTGTAGGGCGAAGCGCTCATCTCGGGACCTTCGTGCATCGGCGAAATCCGGGTGTCGAGAGGGATCATCCCTCTCGCGGGTCCGGGCGGAGCCCGGGGATGTCCGCAGGAGCTTTGCCCCTGCACCCCACCAAAGGGATGATCCCTTTGGAAACCCGGGATCCCGGCCTCATCGGGCGGGGCGGACCTCGGCTACGGGTACGGCGAGGGCCGATTCGGTGTTGAGCGCGACGTCGCCGTCGAGGACGCGGCGCGCCTGCGCCCGGTCGATGTCGCCCTCCCAGGCGGCGATCACCACGGTCGCCACGCAATTGCCGATCAGGTTGCCCAGCGCCCGGGCGATGCCGACGAACCAGTCCACCGACAGGACGAGCACGAGGCCGATCACCGGGATGTCCGGCACCGCCGAGAGGGTCGCGGCGAGCACCACGATCGCCGAGCCCGGGATGCCGTGCGCGCCCTTCGAGGTGAGCAGGGCGATGCCGAGGATCAGGAGCAGGTGGCCGAAGGAGAGCGGCGTGTTCGTCGCCTGCGCGATGAACACGGTGGCGAGCGTCAGGTAGAGGGAGAAGGCGTCGAGGTTGAACGAGTAGCCGGTCGGGATGACGAGGCCGACCGTCGAATCCTTGATGCCGAGGCGCTCCAGCTTGCGCATCACCTGGGGCAGCACGCTGTCGGAGGAGGCGGTGCCGGCCACCACCGTCAGCTCCTCGCGCAGGTAGGCGAGCAGCTTGAGGATGCTGAACCCCGCCGCCCGCATGATGGCGCCGAGCACCACGAAGACGAAGAAGGCGACGCCCGCATAGAACAGGCCGACCAGGAGGCCGAGCTGCTTGAGCGATCCGACCCCGTACTTGCCCACCGTGAAGGCGACCGCGCCGAGGACGCCCAGCGGCGCGAGGCGCACGATGAAGCCGATCACCTTGAACAGGACGTTGGTGATGCGCTCGATGCTCTCGGCGAGCGGCTTTCCGTGCTCGCCCAGCAGCGCGAGGCCGGAGCCGAACAGGATGGCGATCAGCAGGACCTGAAGGATGTCGCCCTTGGCGAAGGCGTCGACCACCGTGGTCGGGATCAGCTTCATCAGGAAGTCGACCGTGCCGGTCACCTGCCCGACGCGGTCGGTATAGGGGCTGAGCGCCTTGGCATCGAGGCTCGCCGTGTCGACGTTCATGCCATGGCCCGGCGCGAACAGGTAGGCCAGCGCAATGCCGAGCACGAGGGCGATGGTGGTCACCACCTCAAAGTAGATCAGCGCCTTGAGCCCGACGCGGCCCACCTTCCGCAGGTCGCCCGCCGCGACGGCGGCGTCCAGGTTCTCCAGCGCCGCGGGACCTTGCGCCTCGTAGAGGCGGAGCAGGCGGCCGAAGAAGGCGCCGTCGCCGAGCTCGGAGAGGTTCGCGAGGGTCTGCGCGTCGAGGAGCGGCATCGCCTGCGGTTCGGGCGCCGCCTCGGGGGCGGCCTCCGTCGCTGAGGAAAGGGATCCGCCCAGGATTGCCGCGAGCTGGGCCAGGGTGAAGGGCTTGGCGAGCGACCCGTCCATGCCGGATTCGCGCCAAGCGACGGCGCCGTCGCCGACGACATGGGCGGTGAGCGCGACGATCGGCGTGCGGGGGCCGCCCGTCTCGGCCTCGCGGGCGCGGATGGCGCGGGCGGCCTGGAAGCCGTCGAGGACGGGCATGTTGCCGTCCATCAGCACGAGGTCGAAGCGATCCTCGGCGCAGGCCAGCACGGCGGCGGCGCCGTCCTCGACGGTCGTCACGGCGGTGACGCCGCAACGGGCGAGCGCCTCGACGGCGACCTCGCGGTTGACGGCGCTGTCGTCGGCGACCAGCACCCGCGCCCGCGGGAATTGCGGCAGGGCGGCCGCGCGGGCGCCTTGCGTCGTCGCACTCTGCGCGAAGGGCCGGCCCTCGGCGAGGGCGGCGAGCGCCGGCCGCCACTCGGCCTGCACCACGGGCCAGCGCAGCAGCTCGTCGGCGAGGCCCGCCTCGAGCACCTGCGTGCCCGCGGGCTCGCCCATCGGGCACAGGGCGATCACCCGCACGGCGCCGGCCGGGCGGACGCGCTCGCGCAGCAGCGCCTCGGCGTCGGCGATGCGCAGCGGCGCCTCCGACCCGTCGGCGGGCGTGAAGCCGGCCGCCCTGAGGCTCGCGGCGAGCGCGTCGCGCGTCGCCCCGCCGAGGCCCGCGAGCGCGAGGGCCGCCGGCACGGGATCGCGCCGCAGGATCACCGGCGGCGCCTCGGCCTCCGCGATCGGGATCCGCGCCCAGAAGGTCGAGCCCATACCCAGCGTGCTCTCGACGCCGACCGTGCCGCCCATGGCGCCGATCAGCCGCTCGGCGATCGAGAGGCCGAGGCCGGTGCCGCCGAAGCGGCGGGTGGTCGACTGGTCGGCCTGCGAGAAGGCCGCGAAGATGGTCGGCAGCTTGTCCTGCGGGATGCCGATGCCGGTGTCGCTCACCGCGATGCGCAGGGAGCGCCCGCCCTCGCAGGTCTCGATGCGCAGGCGGACATGGCCGGCCGCCGTGAACTTCAGCGCATTCGAGACGAAGTTCGAGACGACCTGCCCGAGCCGCACCGGATCGCCGAGCATGCGGCGCGGCACGTCCGGGGCGATGCTCGCCGCGAGGTCGAGCCCGCCGCCCCGCGCCCGCTCGGCGAACAGCGTCACCACCGTGTCGGCGATCTCGGCCGGGTCGACCGGGATGCGCTCCAGTTCCAGCTTGCCCGCCTCCACCTTCGCGAAGTCGAGGATGTCGTTGATGATCGCGAGGAGCGACTGGCCCGAGCGGGCGATGACCTCGGCGTAGCGGCGCTGGCGCGGCGGCAGGTCGGTGCCGGCCAGCAGCTCCGCCATCACCAGCATGCCGTTCATCGGCGTGCGGATCTCGTGGCTCATCGTGGCGAGGAAGGTGGATTTCGCGGCGTTCGCGGATTCCGCCGCCTGCATCGCCTCGCTGAGGTCGAGGGTGCGGGCGCGGACCTCGTCCTCCAGCTTGGCGCCGTGCTCGGCGAGCCTGCGGTCGCGCTCGTTCACGGCGCCGAGCAGCGCGTTGAAGGTGCCGGCCAGCGCCCCGACCTCGTCGCCGGCGACGACCTCGGCCCGCTGCGTGTAGTCGTGGTGCAGGCGCACCGCGTCCATGGTGGTGGCGAGCGCGGCCAGCGGCTTCGTCACCGAGCGCTGCAGCCGCGCCGCGATGCCGAGGCCGAGGACGATGGCGAGGAGGCCGGCCAGCGTCCCCGAGAGGGCGACGTCTGCGATGCGCCCGGGCAGGTCGTCGGCCTGCTTCACCATCACGACGTGGCCGATGGTCCTCGAATTCTCCTTCACCGGCACGCTGACGCGCAGGGTATGGGTCGAGAGCAGGTCGAGCACCGAGATCTCGGACTGCGCGTCGAGGTCGATGTCGCGGGACAGGCGCAGGCCGAGGCCCTGCTCGGCGAGCACAGAGCCGTCGAGCCGCTCGAGCGCGGCGTAGACGATCGAGCGGTCGCTGCCGATGGCCCGGAGGGTGGCGTCGCCCGCCGCGCGGTCGTCGTCGGCCACCGCCTGCGCGCCCGCGGAGGCGAAGACCTCGGCGATGGTGCGCAACGCCCTGCTCGTCTCGGCGCCGTAGCGGTCGACCTCGCGCCAGACCGAGAGCGTGGTGGCGACGAGGAGGGCGGCCGCGACCGCGCCGACCACGACGGTGGCGAGCCGGCTGGCGAGGGAGCGCCGGGAGGGCGGCTTGAGCGGGCGCATCGCGGATTAGAGTCTCCGAAGTCGCCGTCAGGCGGCCAGGGCCGCGTGCTGCCGTTCCACCTCGTCCCATCCGGAGACGAAGGCGGCGATGCAGGCGGGATCGAAATGGCGGCCGGCCTGGTCGGCGAGGAAGGCCCGCGCCTCCGCGTGCGACCACGCCTTCTTGTAGGGCCGCTCGGAGACGAGGGCGTCGAACACGTCGGCCACCGCCACGATGCGGCCCGAGAGCGGGATCGCCTCGCCCGCGAGGCCGGCCGGGTAGCCGGTCCCGTCCCAGCGCTCGTGGTGGCTCGCGGCGATCTCGGCGGCGAGCCGGACCACCTCGGAGGTGCTGCCCTCCAGGATGCGCCGGCCGCGCTCGGCATGCAGCTCCATCTCGGCCCGCTCCTCGGGCGAGAGCGGGCCCTTCTTCAGGAGGATCGCGTCCGGCACGCCGATCTTGCCGACATCGTGCATGGTGGAGGCGAGCGAGAGGATGCGCACCCGCTCCGGATCGAGCCCGAGATGCGTCGCGATGATGCCGACATAGGCCGAGACCCGGGCGACGTGGTTGCCGGTATCGGTGTCGCGGTGCTCGGCCGCCCGCATCAGGAGGGCGATGATCTCGCGCTCGCGGGCCTCGATCACCGAGACGGCGGCGGCGACCTCGCGGGCGAGCCAGGCGGAGCGGTCCCGCTCCTGTCGGTGGGCCGCCGAGATCTTCATCAGGTTCGTCACCCGCGCCCGGATCTCGACCGGGTCGCAGGGCTTGCCGAGGAAATCGGTGGCGCCCCGCGCCAGGGCCTCGCGGCGCAGGCTCTGCTGGTCGAGGCTCGTCACCATCACGATCGGGACATGCGCGAAGCCCTCGACCGCGCGCGCCGCGGCGATGACGTCGAGGCCGGTCAGGCCCGGCATGTCGTAGTCGGTGATCGCGATGCCGATCCGCTCGACATTGTCGCGCAGGAAGTCGAGGGCCGCACGCGGGCAGGTGAAGTCCACCGGCTCGCAATCGGGCACGGATTTCAGGGCCTGCATCATCAGCAGGTTGTTCATCTCGGAATCGTCGAGGATGAGGGCGAGCATCGCGTATCTCCCGAGGACCGTCCGGCGCCCTACTGGCTCAGCATCAGCTTGCCCGAGATCGGGCCGACGCCCTTGGGCACCGGCACGCTCGTGCCCTCGTAATTGGCGTTCAGGTAGAGGTTCGGCCCCTCGTAGAGATTGACCTGCTGGGCGACCACGACCGTGTAGGCCGACTGGTCCGCCACCGGCTGCGTCGCGTCGATCACGAGGCGCCCGGTGGGCAGGTAGATCGTGCCGAGCATGGTGCGGGCATTGTTGCTGATGATCCGGTAGATCCGCAACGGCTTGGTCAGCCCGAGCGGCGGCGGGGTGAGCGGGATGGACAAGCCGATATCCAGGAGATTGGCGAGGATCGCCGGATCGAGCGGGTCGGCGACCGTCGTCTGCTCGGCCATCAGCAGCCCGGCCATCTCGCCCGTCGTGGGCGCCGTGAGGCTGATGGTCGTGTTCTTGTCGAAGAGCAGGCCGCCCCTGTCGCCGGTGAAGTAGAGGCCGACGCCCGCCCCGGTCAGGGAGGCCTTGTCCTTCACGATCAGCGGCCCGTCCTTGAACACGTAGATGCCGGGCTTCAGCGTCACCGCCGCGTTCTTCTTGATCTGCAGGCCGGCGCAATAGGTGCCGGGCTCGAGGGTGACGCTCTGGTCGATGGTCGGCGTCTTGCCGAGGGGCAGCAGGTTGAACGGGAAGGGCAGGCTCGAGCAGCTGCCCACCGGCGGGTTGGCGCGGCCCCTGAGCGGATCCTCGATCACCGGGCAGCCCGTCTGCGGCGCCGGCGCGAAGTTCGCCCGGATCCCGAGATAGCCGCCGACGGAGCAGATCGTGTCGGCCCGCGCCATCGCGCGGTCGCCGCCCACCATCCCGATCGGATTGAGCGAATTCGAGTAGAGCGAGCAGTTGTTGGCGGTGACTTGGGCGTCCTTCTGGAGGTTGAAGGCACCGGGGGCGCCCGGGTCGAGGGTCAGCATGCACAGGCGCATGCGGCCGACCACGTTGACGCGGGCCTGCGCGGCGATCGTCGTGGTGCCGAGGCCGACGAAGGCGCCGAAGCCGAGGCGCACCGTCTCCTCGGCGCGGGCGAAGACGCTGGTCTTCTCCGGCGGGACATCGACGCGCAGGGTGAAGGGCCGGTCGGGCGAGGGCTTGGCCGCCTCGCGCACGGTCTGCTCGGCGACGCCGCGAACCGAGTCGATCGAGGAGGCCGCGAGCTTGAGGGCGTTGCCGCCCGCAAGCGCGCCGGCATCGACCGCGGCCTGGAGCTGGCTGCGGCGGCTGGTGATCCGGGCGTAGTCGATGCCGCCGCCGATGAGGCCGACCAGGACCGTCGCGCTGAGGCCGAAGATCAGGGCGACGCTGCCCCGCCGGTCGCGGCCGAACCGGCGGACCAGCCCGGATCCGGCTCCGCTCGAACCCGCGCGGCTTCTCCCCTCTGGCCGTCCGTACCCCATCGACACCGCCCGCCGAGGCCCGAGTCCACGCGACCGCCATCTCTAAGCGGCGGCCGGTTAACGATCCGTCCCGAGCCGCTCTCCGGGCCGATGGCATTCCATCCACAGCGCGAGTCGCGGGCCTTACGGGTTGTAAAGGTGCACATGCCTAGGTTCGGGCGCGTGGGCGGGTCCCGAAGGATCCGCGATCTGGCACGTAAGCCCGCACGTGATGCGGCGCCCCGGTGGGAAACCCGACCGCATGCCGACGACCGAGAGCGTGCGGCCGCCCCGTCTCCGCCGCGCCTTCCTGGCCGATCGCCGGGGGGCCGCCGCGGTGGAGTTCGCGATCCTGGCGGCGCCGTTCCTGGCCCTCCTCTGCGTGGTCGTCGAATCCGCGATGATGACCCTCTCGCAGCAGACCCTCGACCTCGCGATGGACCGCGCGACGCGCGTCCTGCGCACCGGCGAGTTCCAGGACATGGCGAACGGCACCGACCCCTCGAAGCGCCTGCAGCGGCTGATGTGCGGCGGCATGGTGGTGTTCTTCCGCTGCGACGACCTCAAGCTCGACCTCACCCGGTCGGCGAGCTTCTCGACCACCCAGGTCGCCGTCCCCTACGACAGCCAGAGGAAGAACTGGGCGGCCGGGTTCGGCACGAATTTCCAGTGCCCGCAGGGCGACGACGTGGTCGCCCTGCGGGCCGCCGTGCCGGTGCTGCGCCTGTTCGGCTTCCTCGACTTCACCCACCAGAGCATGGGCGGGAACCTGCAGCTCCTCGTCGCCACCGCGATCTTCCGCACCGAGCCGTATTCGGGGAAGAGCTGCGTGTGATGCCGCCCGCGCGTTCTCCCACGAAGGGGATTCCGGCAGGGGAGGGGAGGCTGCGCCGCCTCGGCCGCCGCGTCCGCGCCTGGCTCGCCCGGGCGGCGACGGCGCGCGAGGGGGTCAGCGCGATCGAGTTCGCCTTCATCGCGCCGGTCCTGCTCGGGCTGTTCATGGCCTCGGTGGAGCTGCCGCGGGCCTTTGCCACGGGCAAGCGGCTGCAACTGGGGGCCGGCGCCATGGCCGACCTGATCTCGCGCAACGACTTCGCCAGCCTGTCCGACGTCTATGCCGCCGCCCAGGCGGTGGCGACGCCCTACGACGTGGCGGATGCGGGCATCGTGCTCACCGCGGGGGGCGTCTACCTGCAGCGCGGCGTCTACGTGGCCAAGGTCTGCTCCAGCACGGCGCGGAACGACCAGGCGCGGGCGGCGGGCTCGGTGATCGGCCCGGCGCCGGCGGGCAGCGCCAGCGACGGCGCCCGCTTCGTGATGGCCGAGGTGAAGATGCGCTACGCGGCCCTGTTCCGGCTCGTCCCGATGCTCAACGACTGGACCTTCTCCTACACGGTGTCCTGGCCCGTGCGCGAGGGCAAGGCCGTCAACGGCCAGCGCGAGGTGGTGCTGCCCGGCGGACAGGCCTGCCCGGCCTCCTGATCAGCCCGGCGGGATCACCTCGATCTGGATGCCGCCGTAATGGGCCGCGAGGTTGTCGATGTCGGCGTCGCCGAGCTCCTTGGCGACGACGTTCATGATCGCGTTGCGGCGCGTGCCGTCGCGGTACTCCTTGAGCGCCTTGACGAGGTAGGGCTCGACCTGGCCGGCGAGGTTGGGCGCCTCCGGCATCTTCGAGAGCCCGTCGAGGCCGTGGCAGGTCTGGCAGGCGGCGGCGCGCTTGCGCCCGGCCGCCGCGTCCCCGCCGGCCCGCGCGGGCAGGCCGGCGAGGAGGGACGCGGCCGCCAGGGCGACCGCGACGCCGTGCGCCCTCATTGGGCGCCGCCCTCGTAGGAGATGCGGTAGATCGCGCCCGCGGTGTCGTCCGAGACGAGGAGCGAGCCGTCGAGCAGCACCGCCACGTCGACGGGGCGGCCGAGATACTCGCCGTCCTGCGTCAGCCAGCCCTCCGCGAAGGGCTTCACCGCGGCGACCTTGCCGTCCGCCCCGAGGCTCGCGAACATGATCCGGGCGCCGATCGGCTCCGAGCGGTTCCACGAGCCGTGCTCGGCGATGAAGAGGCCGCCGCGGTAGCTCTTGGGGAATTGCTTGCCGTTGTAGACGATCAGGCCGAGATCGGCCGCGTGCGGCGGCAGCTCCGCCATGGGGGCGACGGCGCCGGCCGGCGGGGACTGGTCCTTGTACTCGGTGGTGCGGACATTGCCGCCGCCGTACCAGGGGAAGCCGAAATTCTCGCCCGCCTTGGTGGCGCGGTTCAACTCGCCCGGCGGCGTGTCGTCGCCCATGCCGTCGACCTGGTTGTCGGTGAACCAGAGCGACTTGTCGGTGGCGAAGTCGATGCCGACCGAGTTGCGGATGCCGGTGGCGAAGACCTCGCGGTTCTTGCCGTCGGCGTCGACGCGGATGATCCCACCGATGCCGGTCTTGGCGTAGAGGTCGAGCTTGTCGGCGGGCGGCACGTTGTAGGGCTGGCCGAGCGCGATGTAGGTCTTGCCGTCCGGCCCCACCCGGCAGACCCGGGCGGTGTGGTTGTAGCTCTCCTCCGATGCGGGGATCAGCTCGCCCTGCTTGACGACGATGCCGGCGGCGACATCCGGGTTCTCGTAGAAGAACTCGGCCGCCGGGAAGGCGAGCACCCGGTTCTGCTCGACGATGGTCAGCACGCCGTCCTTCGAGAAGCAGACGCCGTTGGGGATCTTGAAGTCGATGCCCGGCGCGAAGGCGCGCACCTCGTCGGCGACGCGGTCCTTGTCGCGGTCGGTCACCGTGTAGACCTTGGTCTTGCGCGTGCCGACGAAGAGCACGCCGGCATTGGGGCCGACCGCGATGGCGCGGGCATCCGGCACCACGGCGTAGAGATCGATCTTGAAGCCCTCGGGCAGCTTGATCTTGGCGAGCGTCTTGCGGATCGCGTCGGCGCGCCGGCCGGTCTGCGGGATCTCGGGGGCCGGGGCGGTGCCGGTGCTCTTGAAGGCCTGGAGCTTCTCGAGGTCGTCGGTCTTGGCCCGAGTCTCGGCCTTGGTCTCGGCCGGCGCCGCGCCCTGCGCCAGGGCACCGGTGACGAGGGCCGCGCTCGCGAGGAGCGCGGCGAGGATCTGCGATCGCATGGATGTTCCTTCCCGATTGCCGCCTCGTGATCGGGCGTTGCGGGAAGTCTTGCGCGCGAGAGAGCCGTGGGCAAGGCGATCGGGTGACGGCCGGGCGCGGCTGTCCGCGCCCCTGCCGCTCAGGCCACCTTGCGCGGCACCAGCCGCTCGCTGCCGAGCGCGGCCTCGGCGCCCGAGACGCCGGCCTCGGTGTATTCGGCATCCTCGTTGACCCGCCAGACGTCGTGGCGGCGGTGGCCGGCCAGGATGTTCTCGACGGTCAGCATGGCCGTCATCATCGCGTGGTCCTGGTTGTTGTACTTGTGCATGCCGTTGCGGCCGACGAGGTGCAGCGTCGGGAAGTCCCGCTCCAACTCCAGCCGCACGGTGGCGACGTTGTCGGCGTAAGCTTCGTCGTAGACCGGGTAGGCCTTGGGCTGGCGCACCACGCAGGCGTCGACCACGTCGGCCGGATCGATCAGGCCGATCTTGCCGATCTCGGCCTTGGCCAGCGCCACGAGATCGGCATCCGAGCTCGACCAGAGGCCGTCGCCCTCGAAGCAGAAATATTCGAGCCCGAGGCAGGTATGGCCCGCCTCCGGCACCATCTCGGGCGACCACGACAGGAAGTTCTGCACGCGGCCGACCTTCACGGACGGATCGTGGATGTAGATCCAGTTGTCGGGGAAGGTCCGGTCCGACTTGGCGATGAGCGCCACGGTGAGGAAGTCGCGGTATTGCAGCGCGCGGGCGTTGAAGGTGCTCAAGGGCCGCGGGCGGATCGAATCCACCAGTTCGCGCACCGGCGCGGAGGAGATCACGTGGCGGGCCGTGTGGGTCTCGCGGCTGCCGTCCCCGAGGAGCACGCTCACCGTCCAGATGCCGGTGGCGGAATCGTAGCTCAGCCCGTCCACGCTCCGGTCGTGGAGGACCTGGCCGCCCTGGGCGGCGATCTTGGCGGCGGCGGCCTCCCACATCATGCCGGGGCCGCGGCGGGGATAGCGGAAGGACTCGATCAGCGTCTTGATCACCGGCTCGCCGGCCTTCTGCTTCGGCTTCAGGCCGAGCGAGCGGGCGAGCGCGTCGCGGATCGCGGCGCCGAGGTCGAGGCCCTTGATGCGCTGTGCCGCCCAGTCCGCGGAGATCGCGTCGCAGGACATGCCCCAGACCTTCTCGGTGTAGGTCTTGAAGAAGATCGAGAACAGGCGCTCGCCGAACTGATTGCGCACCCAGTCGTGGAAGCTCTTCGGCTGCTCGATCGGCCGGGCGCGGGCGTAGAGGTAGGAGAGCACGCAGGCCGTGCTGCGGATCACCCCGAGATTGCGCAGCGCCTCGAAGGCCTTGAGCGGGTAGGCGTAGTACTTGCCCTGATAGTAGATCCGCGACAGGCGCGGCCGCTCGATGAAGTCGTCCGGCAGGATCTCGTCCCAGAGATCGACCACGGCCTTCGACTTCGAGAAGAAGCGGTGCCCACCGATGTCGAACAGGTAGCCGTTATGGGAGACGGTGCGCGAGATGCCGCCGACCTGGGCGGGGTCGCGCTCCAGCACCGTGACGGCGCGGCCGTGCTTCGACAGAAGGTAGCCGGCGGTGAGGCCGGCTGGCCCTGCGCCGATGACCAGCGTCTCGGTGTGATGACTCATGCGCAGCTCCGGCGGGGCGGCTCGTTCCACGAGGGCCGCCCGAATGCGCCGGAGGATCGCAGGGAAGGGTTAACGAACGCTGTTCCGGGGGCTTGAGCCGTTCACGATCGCGTTGCAATCGAAATCGGATCCAAGTCTTTGTTTTGAAACATTCTTTTTCGCCGAACCGGTGCCCGCTTCGGCTTAAGAGCACTTGAGCACCGGTGAACGCCGCCTCCGTCAGGAGATCCACTTGAGCGCGCGGATGACGCCCATATCCGCCGCACGGCGATGGGCCGAGACGTGGCACCGCGCGGCGATCTCGGCCTGGTTGGCGGCGTAGTAGCGGTAGGCGCGCAGCAGCATCTCGCTGTTCGACAGGGTCGGGCGCCAGCCCAGCTCCGCCTTGATCCGGGCGGTGTCGAAGGTGAAGTCGGCCGCGATCATGCGGTAATGGTAGGGCCCGAGCGGCGAGAGCCGGAGCCCGTGCGCCGCACGCATGGCGAGCACGGCCGGTCCCTTGGGCAGGCCGACGATCCGCGAAGTGCTGCCCGCCTCGGCGATCACGTGGGCGAAGGTCTCGCGCATGGTGTCGACCCGGTCGGAGCCGATACCGAAGATGCCCGCGCGGCGCTGCCGCCAAGCGAGCCGCATGGCGGCGATGAGGTCGCGGGCATAAATGAACTGGTAGCGGTGGGAGCCGTCGCCGACCATCCAGACCCGGCGCCCCTCGGCGATGAACTCGAACAGGATCGCGAGGAGGCCGAGGCGTCCCTCCTCGATGATGGTCGGCGAGCGGATCACCGTCGCCGCGAAGGCGCCGGCATGGGCCGCCAGGATCTTCTCGCCCTCCCACTTGCTGAGGCCGTAGGGCTCGCAAGGCTCCGGCGGGTCGTCCTCGCGCACCGGCCGGTCGAAGCCGCGGCCCCAGAGGCAGTTGCTGGAGATGTAGACGAGGCTTGGCACGCCCGCCGCGGCCGTCGCCGCCGCGAGGCTGCGCGTGCCCTCGACGTTCGAGGCCCACATCTCGGCCTCCGAGACGGAGCCGTGGGCCAGCAGCGCCGCGCAGTGAAACACGCCCTCGAAGCCGCCGCCGGACAGGATCCCATCGAGGAGGGCCCGGTCGCGGATGTCGCCGACGACGCCCTGCAGCTGCGGATGGCGCGCGTGGCCGGGCAGGAGGTCGATGCTGGTGACCGCATGTCCTTCGGCGAGGAGGTCCTCGACGAGCAGGCCGCCGAGGAAGCCGGAGCCGCCGGTGACGAGAAGACGGGCCATGTCTGTCCTCAGCAGGCGGCGGGGCCGCGGGCCGCGACGGGCACGGCGCGCGAGGGGTGTTGCGACACGCTCTCGCGCGCCGAACCGGCGCCGACCGCGGCGGAGAGCGCTCCCGGTGCGAGCAGGCGCCACGCGACGGCGAACAGGGCGCCGGGGACGAGCACGCACAGGATCGGATGGTCGAAGGTGATCAGGATCCGCGCGAGCGGGATCAGCAGCCACACGGCGAGCGCGAGGGGGGCGGCGGGGCGGCCGAGTGCCAGCAGGGTCAGGCCCGGGGCGACGATGGCGAGCTCGTAATGGCTGGCATAGGGCTGCATCACGATCGGCGCGAGCAGGACGACGAGGAGCGCCGTCGGGTCCATCCGCGGCGCGGCCTCCGTGCCGGGGCCGGCCTCGGGCCCCATCCGGCGCAGCACGGCGACCGCCGCGGCCAGGGCGAGGAGGGTTGTCGCGGCCTGGAGCGCCCAGGCCCCGGCGGCGGGCATCCCCCAGAAGCGCGCGCCGAAATAGGGCGTCACGGAATGGGCGATCCAGCGCGCCTTGAACTCGGTGATGAACGCGCTCTGGATCGGCATGGTCACGCCGATGAACCGCTCCCAGGAATCGAGCCCGAAGAGGGCCGCCGAGAGCGCGACGAGGGCCGCCGTGCCGAGGACGGCGGCCGGGATCCAGCGCCAGCGCCCGGCGCCGAGCAGGATCAGCCCGAGCGCCAGGGCGAATTGCGGCTTGACCGAGAGGCAGGCGAGGCAGAGCCCGGCGATCCAGGGCCGGCGCCGGCTCTCGAGCACGGCGAGGGTGGAGGCCAGTGCGATGAGGCCGCCGAAATGGCCGTAGAGCACCATCGCCCCGGCCGGCGGCGCGGTGCAGATGACGAAGATGAGCCCCGGCCGCGCCGCCGCCCCGAGCCAGAGCCGCGTCGTGGCGGCGAGCGCGGCGAGGTTCAGCGCCGTCCAGACCAGGACGCCCGGCAGGAAGGGCAGTGGCGCGAAGGGGGCCAGGAAGAGCAGGGTGTGCGGCGGGTAGACGAAGAGCAGCTTCGGGTCGTCGGTGATGCCGAAGGTGGCCATCACCGCGTCGCGATAGACGGCGATATCGGCCACGACGGCGCCCTGGCCGGCCAGGAACAGGCGCGGTGCCAGCCAGAAGTTGACGAAGTCGCGCCCGAACGGGGCGCCGATCATCCAGGCCTTGAAGTCCCACGGCCTGATGCTCAGCCAGGCCAGCAGCGAGATCAGGGCGCCCAGCGCGACGATGAGGCGCTGCCGCGTCGAGAGGGAAGGGGGGACCATGCCGGGGCTCCGCGAGCCCGCGACCTTAGCCGGCCCTGCCTGCCGGCCGATTAACGCCGCCCCGTCACCGGTTTGCCCTTCACCGGCTTGACCCGGCGTTAAGCCGGCCGCGCCATGGTCGCGCAACCGCGGCCGCGCATCCGCGGCGGCGCGGAGCGGGGACGAGATGGCGACGACGGGGATCGGTGCCGAGGCGGCGCCGACGATGCGGATCGACCCGCAGGCGCTGCTCTGGATCCTCGTGGCGTTCTCGGTTCTCACCCTGAACGCGCCCGCCGACCTCTGGGGCACGATCGACCACCTGCGCGTGCCCGACACCGACGACGCGATGCGCCTCGTTGGCGTGCGCGACCTCCTCGCCGGGCAGGGCTGGTACGACAATGTCCAGTACCGTTTCCTGCCGCCGGACGGCGTGCAGAGCCACTGGTCGCGCCTCGTGGACGCGCCGATCGCCGGTCTCATCCTGCTGCTCGGCCCGCTCCTCGGCCGCTCCCTGGCCGAGGGTCTCGCGGCCGTCCTGTGGCCGCTCCTCCTGCTCGGCCTGTTCTGCCTGATGGTCCATCGCGGCGTGCGCCGGAGCTTCGGCCCGCGCGCGGCGGTGCTCGCCGTGTTCGTGGCGACGCAGGCCTTCGGCATCATCGTCCAGTTCCAGGCCGGCCGGGTCGACCACCACAACCTGCAGATCATCGCGATGTTCGGGCTCGCGCTCTGCATGATCCGCGGCGGGTTGCGGCCCTCGCTCCTCGGCGGAGCGCTCGCCGCGGCCTCGCTGGCGATCGGGCTGGAGGCCGTGCCCTACATCGCGCTCGCCGGCCTGTTCCTGGCGGGCGAATGGATCTTGCGCGGGCGGGCGGCGCTGCCGGGCTTCCTCGGCTTCGGCCTCGGCCTGGGCCTCGCGGTCGTCCCGCTTTTCGTGGGCCAGACCGCGCCCGCCCTCTGGGGCACGACCTATTGCGACGCGCTCTCGCCGCCCTGGCTGTGGCTCGCGGGCGGCGGCCTCGCCAGCGCCCTCGTCTGCGCTTGCGCCGACCGGCACCTCGCCTCGGCCCGCGCCCGGCTCGGGCTCGCCGCCGCCTGTGGCGCCCTCCTCCTCGGCGGCTTCGCCGCCCTGTTCCCGGCCTGCCTGCGCGGCCCCTTCCCGGGGATGACGCCGCTCGTGCGCGAGCACTGGCTCTACACCGTCAACGAGATGGCCTCGGTGCCGAAATTCCTGGCCGCGGGGCAGTGGGAGATCCTGGCCTTCTACCCCGTCCTCGTCCTCGCGGCGGGTACGGCGACCTGGCTGGCATTTGACGGGCCGGAGCGGCGGATCTTCCGGATCGCGGCCCTGTTCCTGTGGCCCGGCGCGGTGCTCGGCTTCTTCCAGCTGCGCGGCATCTATGTCGCGGTCGGGTTCGTGCCCCTGGTGGCCGGCCCGGTGATCGACCGCATCCTCGCCGCCGCGCCCGCCATGCGGGGGCCGCGGCTCTGGGGGGCGGTGGCGGTCGGGACCGGCCTGATCAGCTCGACCTGGACCGTGCTCGCCCTGCTTGCCGGCGCGCTGACCCCGACCGCCGCGAACGGCCGCGATCCGGACGGGGCGATCGCCTGCCACTCGGACGCCGCCGTGGCGCCGCTCGCCGCCCTGCCGGCCGGCACCGTGCTGGCGCCGATCTTCATCGGACCGTCGATCCTCTTGCGCACGCCCCATTCCGTGGTGGCCGCGCCCTATCACCGCGCGATTCCCGGGCTCACCGCCGCCATCGAGGGGCTCGGCGGCAGCGAGGCCGATCTCCGGCGCCAGGTGGCGGCGCACGGGATCCGCTACCTCGTGCCCTGCCCGGCCCGCCCCGGCGACGACCTCCAGGCCGAGCCGGCCTTCGCCACGCGGCTCACCCGCGGCGAGGTGGCCGCGCCCTGGCTCGAGCCGGTGAGCCTGCCGGGGGTGCTCAGGGTCTGGCGGGTGCGCTGACGGTCGGAGCCGTGACCGATCGCGCTGCAATCGGTCACGGCTCTGGATCCTTCTTGACGCGCTCTCCTGAGCCGAACCGGCGTCCACTTCGGCTTGAGAGCGCTTTTAGGACTTCACCACCCGGTCGAGCCGGTTGTTGACGAAGAAGTACAATTCCTTCGCGCCGGGCTCGGCGTAGAGGACCTGCACCTCGCGCCCCGCGCGGCCCTCGCCGACGAGGACGTCGGTGGGCGGCCGGCCCTTCAGGCGCACCAGATCGCACTCGCCGATGCCGGGCTCGATCGCGGCGGCCGTGCCCGGGACGGGGCCGGTGCAGGCGCCGTCGGGTCCGAGGACCGGGCCGGTGAAGCTCGGCGGCGGGGCCGGGGGCTTCGGCGGCACCGGCACGATCTCGCTCGGCGCCGGCGGCGTCCGCTCGGCGGAGGTGCAGCCGGCGAGCAGCGCCGGCAGCAGCAGGATCAGGAACCGGGTCACCGCATCTCCTTCGGCTCGGCTGCCCCGTCGGCGCCCCGCGCCTTCAGCGCTGCCTTGAACAGGGCGGCGGCGTCGCGCCGGAAGGCGGCGCGCGAATCGGGCCGGGAATAGAACATGTGCCCGCCCGGATAGACAGCGAGGCTCAGGCGCGGCTCGGCCCCGTAGGCGGGCATCTGCGCGATCAGCAGCTTCGAGGCGAAGTAGGGCGTGACGAGGTCGGTATAGCCGTGCGCCACGAGCACCCGCAGGTTCCCGTCGAGGGCCAGCACGCCGCGCAACTGCCCCAGCGCCTCCGGGGCCGAGCGGCCGGAATTCCAGCCCCAGGCCCGGTTCACGGCGCCGTTCAGGAGCTCGTAGCGCAGGTTCGGCACGCGCCAGTTCAGGCGCTTGGCGTAGAGGTCGATCATCGCGCTGGTGAGCGGGGCCTGGAGCGCGGTGAGCAGGGGGTCGTCGAAGCCGCCATGCGGGGCCGCCGGGTCCGGGTCCCAGCCGCTCACCGCGGTGTCGTAGGCGCTCGCGACCCGGCCGGCCTTGCGGTCGATCTCGCGCTGGAGGCTGCCCATCGACAGGCGGCCGGCTTGCGCCTTCACGAAGGCCGCGTCGAGCCCGGTCAGCGCCGCCACGCGGTCGGTGAGGCGGGCGACCGCCTGCGCGTCGCCCGGGCCCTTCAGGAGGTCGGCGAGGTAGTCGCCGGTGGCGTAGCCCTCCGCGTCCCGCATCAGGTCGGGGGTCGGCGCCGTGCCGGCGCGCTCCAGGGCGGAGGCCGCGTAGGAGGGCAGGCGCAGCACGTGGCTCCAGGGATTCGCCCGCGGCTGCTGCAGCCAGGCGAAGTCGAGGACCGGCGAGAGCAGCACCATGCCGGAGAGCCCGACGCCGATCTCCTCCTGGAGCTTCGCCGCGATCAGCGGGCCGCGGAAGCCGCCATAGCTCTCGCCGACATAGAATTTCGGCGATCCCATGCGCTCGTTGACGCGCAGGTAGCGGGCGATCGCCGCGGAGAGGACCGAGGCATCCGCATCGACGTTCCAGTAGGACTTGCCGTCCCCCTCCGCCGCGCGGCTGTAGCCGGTGCCGACCGGATCGATGAAGACGAGGTCGGTGAAGTCGAGCCAGGTGCCGTCGTTCGGCACGAGGGCCACCCCCTGCGAGGGGCTGATGCTCGGCCCGTCCGCGGGCAGGCGCCAGGGCCCGATCGCGCCGATGTTCAGGTAGGCCGAGGCCGCGCCGGGCCCGCCATTGATGGCGAAGGTGACGGGGCGTTCGGCCCCGGCTTCCGCCGGCCGCGTATAGGCGACGAAGGCGATCTCGGCCTGGAGCTTCCCGGATTCGTCGACGAGGGGCAGGCTGCCGGCGGTCGCGGTGAAGGCGAGGGCCCGGCCGTCCGGCAGGGTGACGCTCTGCTGCGTCACCGAATCGGGCGGCAGCTTGCGGCCCTCGCGGGATTCCGCCGCGGCCCGTTCGGGCGGGCGGCGATTGGCCTCCTGGGCGTGCAGCGGCGCGAGGCCGACGAGGAGGGCGGCGAGCACCAGCCAGACCCGCGACAGGCCCCCTCTCCCGTTCGGGAGAGGGTTGGGGTGAGGGTTGAGAATTGTCCGGAGATGTCGCGACGGCGAAGCGGCTCCGGTTCTGCTCATTCCTGAAAGTTCTCGACCCTCACCCTGTCCCTCTCCCGAACGGGAGAGGGGACCCGCGCCGTCTCCGGCACCGCTGGTCCCTTCTTCCGGTCCGCGCTGGTCCGCGGGCCTTCCTTCGGCGCAGAGGGTCAAGGGCAGGCACGGATGGAGCCGGGATGCGTGTCTCAAAAGCCTACGCCTTCTTGTTCCAGCGGCCGGATTCGTCCTGCTGCCAGTAGGCGACCACGTGGCCCGCCGCCTTGGCCTCGCGCCACTGCTCGCGGGCGCGCAGCAGGGCGTCCTGGTCGGTACCGTCGAACAGGATGCAGATGCGTGCGTAGTCGGCGGCGTCGGGGGGCAGGTCGGCGCCCTCCACGAGGAAGCGGATCGAGGCGCCGTTCGGGTTGAGGTCGCGTAGCGTCAGCACCACCGGCTGGGAACCGGCATCGGGCTCGCGGTCGGTGCCGTGGGGCAGGAAGCTCTCATCCGTATAGGTCCAGAGCCCGTCGTCGAGGGCCTGGAGGCGCTCCTCGCTCACCGCCTGGATCGCGGCCTGCCAGCCGCGCTCCAGCGAGCGCTCGACGAGGTTCGGCAGCACCCGCTCGAGGGGCTGGCGCTGCATGTGGTAGAACAGGATCTCGGTCACGGCGCTTCCGAGATAGGACCGGCGGCGTCGCGCCGCCACCGCGTCACGTCAGCCCGGCTCGATAAAGTGCGGCACGAAGAGCGCGTCGTTGCCGGTGACGAGCCCCGCTGCCTCGCGCATGCACAGGCCGGCCGGCGCATCGCCGACGATCCACGAGCCCACCAGCGCCCGGCGCCCGTCGAAGGTGGGAAGGTCCGCCAGTCCCTGCCGCACGAAGCCCTCGGCGCCGTAGGGGCCGTCGCCCGCGACAAGCATCGCGCCGTCCCGCACGAGGCTGACATTGGCGCCCTCGCGCGAGAACAGCGGCTTGCGGGCGTAGCTGTCCCCGAGCTCGGCGGCCCGCGGGTCGTCCTCGAAATAGGCCGGCAGCAGGTTCGGATGGCCGGGCTCCAGGGCCCAGAGGCAGGGGAGCAGCCCCTTGTTCGAGAGCACCGCCTTCCAGGGCGGCTCCAGGAAGCGGGTCGGCGTTTGCCCAATTGCCTCGCCGAAGGCGTCCCGGAAGGCCCATTCCCAGGGGTAGAGCTTGAACAGGGTCTCGATCGGCTCGCCCGCGCGGGTGCACAGGCTGCCATCCGGCCGCAGGCCGAGATCGGGCAGGTCCGCGAAGGCGGTCCGGCATCCGGCCTGCACGGCGCAATCCTCGAGATAGGCCACGGTGCCGCGGTCCTCCGGCGCCTCCGCATAGGCGGTGAAGGCGAGGAGGCCCGGGCCCGCGACCGCGCGGAACCGCTCGATCAGCCGCTCGTGCACGGCGTTGTACTGGTCGGCGCCTGGCGGCAGGCGCCCGCCGCGCAAGCTTTCCTCCAGCCAGAGCCACTGGAACACCCCGGTCTCGTAGAGGGCGGTGGGGGTATCCGCGTTGTATTCGAGGAGCTTGGCCGGGCCGGTCCCGCCATAGGCGAGGTCGAGCCGCCCGTAGAGGCTGGGATCGCCCCGCCGCCAGCTCGTGCGGATCGCGTCCCAGGCCGTTTCGGGGATCGCGAGCCGGGCGAGGATGCGCTCGTCTTCCGCCGCGTGCGCCGCGAAGGCGAGGCAGAGGGCGTGCAGGTCGCCGCTCGGGCCCTCGATGCCGTCCTCGATCTCGGCGAGGCTGAAGGCGTAGGCGTGGCTCTCGTCCCAGTAGGGCGCGCCGTCGAGGGTGTGGAAGACGAAGCCGTGGCTCTGCGCGGTCGCGCGCCAGTCCGGCCGCTCGCCCGTCGCGACGCGGCGCATCAGCCGCCCCCGGAGGCGCCGTGCGCCGAGCCGTGCGAGGCGGAGGAGAAGGAGCGCCCGGTCTGCCCGAACCCGCCGAAGGAGGTGCCGCGCAGCGACGCCGTCTGGACGCGCGCGGCCGAGGCGCGCCCGCCGCTGCCCGTGAAGATCCGGGCCCCGCCGCCGGTGCAGTAGCCGCCATGTCCCGCCGCCGCCGCGGCGTGGCCGGGACTCGGAGCGTGGTCGAAGACCGGCTGCGGCGCGAGGCCCTGCGCGGCGCGCCGGCCGATCATGTAGCCCGCCATGCGCGGCAGGTAGCGGTCGCGCGCCTGCTCGGTGACCTCGCCGCCCGGCCGGCAGTGAAGCGGCCCGTGATGCCCCTCGCAATCGGGCAGGCTGGCGTAGCGCGGCGCCGCGGTCGGGTAGGCGGCCCGGGCCACCGCGTACTCGCTGCGGCACTCCTCCGCCGGGCGGATGGCCTCGGCAGCGCAGGCGGCGGCGTCCGCGTAGACCAGCACGTCCTCCTCGCGCTGGCTCGGATCGAGGCTGCCGAGGCCGAGCGCCGCGGCGCCCGCACCCGCGATCAGGACGAGGGAGACGGTCTGGGAGCGCTTCGAGCGCGTCCGCGAGCCGTCAATGTCCTGCGTTGCGTCCATCCGGCGTTCCCCCGGTCGCGCGTCTGTCCGTCCCGGTCCGAATCGGCCGGAAGGTGATCAGTACGTCATCGAGGCGGCGTTGATGAGCCCGCCCGCCAGCGAGGCGGCGCCGAGCAGGATCGCCGCGGCCGTCTCGCCCCGCTCGATGCGGCCGGAGAGGTCGGGCAGGACGAAACGCATCGCCCAGTAGATCGACATCTGCACCACGAGGGCGACGAGGCCCCAGACGACGCAGTCGAGGAGCGACTGCGCATTATAGATCGAGACGAAGAGCGGCAGGGCGTAGCCGATCAGGCCCGCGCCGAGCGCGATCGCCGCGGCGGCGTTGCCGGCGCGGATCAGGGCGATCTCGTGATGGGCGGTCGCCGTCAGGTAGACGGTGAGATAGGCGGCCACGAGCGCCAGCGCCGTGGCGTAGTAGGCGAGGAAGGCGGGAAGCCCGGAGATCGAGGTCACGGGCTCTTCCTTCTCAGACCAGACGGCTCTGCTCGATCGCCGCGCCGATGAAGCTCTCGAAGAGCGGGTGCGGCTCGAAGGGGCGCGACTTCAGCTCCGGATGGTACTGCACGCCGATGAACCACGGGTGGCCCACATGCTCTACGGTCTCCGGCAGGAGGCCGTCCGGCGAGGTGCCGGAGAAGCGCAGGCCCGCCGCCTCCAGCCGCTCGCGATAGGCCATGTTGACCTCGTAGCGGTGGCGGTGGCGCTCGGAGATCTCCGTGCCGCCGTAGATCCGCGCGATCCTGGTGTCCGCGTGCAGGCGGGCCTGATAGGCGCCGAGCCGCATGGTGCCGCCGAGGTTGCCCGCCGCGGCGCGCTTCTCCAGCTCGTTGCCCTTCAGCCACTCGGTGAGCAGGCCGACCACCGGCTCCGAGGTCTCGCCGAACTCGGTGGAGTTGGCGTCGCGGATGCCGGCCAGCGCGCGCGCCGCCTCGATCACCGCCATCTGCATGCCGAAGCAGATGCCGAAATACGGGATCTTGCGCTCGCGGGCGTAGCGCGCCGCGCGGATCTTGCCCTCGGCGCCGCGCTGGCCGAAGCCGCCGGGCACCAGGATGCCGTTGATGCCCTCGAGGAAGGGCGCCGGATCCTCGCGCTCGAACACCTCCGCCTCGATCCATTCGAGGTTCACCCGGCAGCGATGGGCGATGCCGCCATGGGTGAGCGCCTCGGTGAGCGACTTGTAGGCGTCCTTCAGGCCCGTGTACTTGCCGACGATGGCGATGGAGACCTCGCCCTCGGGGTTGTGGACCCGCTCGGAGATCCGGCGCCAGCGCGCGAGATCCGGCTCGCCCGCGGCTTCCAGGCCGAAATGGGTCAGGATCTCGCGGTCGAGCCCCGCCTCGCGGTAGGAGAGCGGCACGTCGTAGATCGAGGCGACATCGCGCGCCTCGATCACCGCGGTCTCGCGCACGTTGCAGAACAGGCCGAGCTTGCGCCGCTCGTCGGCCGGGATCGGCCGGTCGCAGCGGCAGAGCAGGATGTCGGGCTGGATGCCGATCGAGCGCAGCTCCTTCACCGAGTGCTGCGTCGGCTTGGTCTTCAGCTCGCCCGCGGAGGGGATGTAGGGCAGCAGCGTCAGGTGCAGGAAGGCGGTGGCGCCGCGCGGCAGCTCCTGGCCGAGCTGGCGGATCGCCTCGAAGAAGGGCAGGCCCTCGATGTCGCCCACCGTGCCGCCGATCTCGACCAGCACGAAGTCGTAAGGCTCGTTGCCGTCGAGCACGAAGGCCTTGATGGCGTTGGTGACGTGCGGGATCACCTGGATGGTCGCGCCGAGATAGTCGCCGCGCCGCTCCTTGGCGATGATGTCCTGGTAGATCCGGCCCGTGGTGATGTTGTCGGCCCGGCTCGCCGGCAGGCCGGTGAAGCGCTCGTAATGGCCGAGGTCGAGGTCGGTCTCGGCGCCGTCGTCGGTGACGAAGACCTCGCCGTGCTGCGTCGGGCTCATCGTGCCCGGATCGACGTTCAGGTAGGGGTCGAGCTTGCGCAGGCGGACGCGGTAGCCGCGTGCCTGGAGGAGCGCCGCGAGAGCGGCCGAGGCGAGGCCCTTTCCGAGGGAGGAAACCACGCCGCCGGTGATGAAGACGTACCGCGTCATGGGCCTCGGTCCATAAAGAAAGCAGGGGGGTTTGCCAAACGGCACGAGCCCCGCGCCGCGCGATTTCTGTGATCGTGCGGGGCGGGTCCGGGCCGCGTCGGCGGCATGGCTGGCGACGTGTGCTCCGGGCGCCGGGTGGCGCCCGTCGATCAGCGCGACTGCGGCGCCTGGGGTTCGGCCGGCTGGGCCGGGGCAGGTGCCTGCGGCGCGGCGGGCGCGGGGGTCTGCGGGGCGGCCTGGCCCTGCTGGTTCTGCTGCTGGCGCAGGCTGTCGAGCAGGTTGTCGGCCCCGCCCGGCTGCTTCGGCGCGGACTGATTCGCGCCGCCGGCGCCTTCCAGGATCGAGCGCGGCCCGGCCGAACGGTGCGACATCACGGCGAGCGTCATGCTGGTGACGAAGAACAGGGCGGCGAGGATCGCGGTCGCCCGGGTCAGGGCGTTGGCCTGGCCGCGGCCGGTCATGAAGCCGGAGACGCCGCCGCTGCCGCCGCCGCCGAGCCCGAGGCCGCCCTCGGAGCGCTGCAGCAGCACCACGCCGATCAGCGAGAGCACGATGATGAGGTGGACGACGATCAGGACGGTCTGCATCGGTGTTCCGAAAGGGCTCGGCACGGGCCGATCCTTCGCAGGATCTGAGGAGCGCGTGCACAGTGGCCGGGCGGCAAGAGACGGCCCGGGCCACGAAACTCGACGCGGCCCTTACACCAGATGCGGCCTCACGCCAACCGGATGGCGGCCGGCGCCGGCCGGCCTCGCCTTTCGGTTGCGTCCGTGCTCAGCTCGGCGGATGCGAGCCCCGCCGACGTCGAGGAGCCGAGCCATGGCCGTCCCGCACCGTACGATCCGCGCCCTGGCCGTGGCGACCGCCCTCTGCGGCGCCGCTTCCATGCCCTCCGCCCGGGCTGCCGGGCCGGAAGTGGAGGTCGAGGCGGCGGTCGACGCCCTGACGCAGGCGATACTCGCGGCCGACCGGGCGGCCCTCGACGCCCTCGTGCTCGACGGCCTGAGCTACGGGCATTCGAGCGGGGCGGTGCAGGACAAGGCGGCCTTCGTCGACGCGCTGGCGAGCCGGCGCTCCAGCTTCCCGACCATCACCCTCACGAAGCGCTCCGCCTCGGTCGTCGGCGAGGACGCCATCGTGCGGCACGTCTTCGACGGCGAGACGGTCTCCGACGGGAAGACCGTGCCGGTCCATATCGGGGTGCTTCAGGTCTGGCATCGCGACGGCGGCCGCTGGCGCCTGCTCGCGCGGCAGGCCTTCAAGATCTGAAGGGCCGCGCCCTCACGCGTAGGCGTTGCAGATCCCCAAAAAGTCCTCTGCGACGAGGCTCGCGCCGCCGACGAGGGCGCCGTCCACGTTCTCGACCGAGAGCAGCTCGCGGGCGTTCGAGGGCTTCACCGAGCCGCCGTAGAGGATGCGGATCTTCTGCGCCTCGTCGCCGACGAGCTTGTCCAGCATCTCGCGCAGGGAGGCGTGCACCTCGGCGATCTCGGCCGGGGTCGGGGTGCGGCCCGAGCCGATGGCCCAGACCGGCTCGTAGGCGATCACCGTGTCCTCGGCGGTCGCGCCCTTCGGGGTGCCGATCGCGAGCTGCGCCCGCACGATGCTCAGCGCCCGGCCCTGCTCGCGCTCTTCCAGCGTCTCGCCGACGCAGATGATGCCGCACAGGCCCGCGCGGCGGGCGCCGAGCGCCTTGGCGTGCACGCCGTCATCGGTCTCGTGGTGGTAGGCGCGCCGCTCGGAATGGCCGACGATCACGTATTTCGCGCCGAGATCGGCCAGCATCTCGGCGGAAATCGAGCCGGTGAAGGCGCCGTTCGGGCGCGCATGCAGGTTCTGGCCGCCGATGGCGATGGCCGAGCCGTAGGTGGCGGCGACGCAGGAGCCGATCAGCGTCGCGGGCGGGCAGATCAGCACGTCGATCGTCTCGACGAGCTTGGGCGACAGGCCGTCCCGGATCGCCTCGACCGTCGCGACCGAGGCGCGCGTGCCGTTCATCTTCCAGTTGCCTGCAACCAGAGGACGCCGCCTGCTCGCCATACCCGTCTACCTCCACGCGCCTTATGAAGCGCCCCGGGGCCTAGCAGAGCAAGCTTGGGCGCGCAAACCAGCCGGCTGACAACCGGACGCCGCCTTTGCTCCCCGCCCGCGGATGGTCTATCGCGGGCGCAAATGAATGACGGCCCGCCGCCCACGGGCGCGGGAGGACGCGAGCATGCTTCAGAACATCCGGGACGCAAGCCAGCACTGGCTGGGCAAGATCGTGCTGACGGTCATCTTCACCCTGCTCATCGCGGGCGTGGGCATCTTCGGCGTCGAGGAATTCTTCCGCGGCAGCGCCAGCACCACGGTGGCCACCGTCGGCAAGACGCCGATCAGCGCGGAGGCCGTCCGCACCGCCTACCAGAACCAGCTCCAGCGCTTCCAGACCCAGTTCCGCCGCAACCTGACGCCGGACCAGGCCCGGGCGCTCGGCATCGAGCGGCAGGTGATGTCGCAGCTCGTCACCGAGGCCGCCCTCGACCAGAAGACGCGCGACCTCGGCCTCACCGTGCCGGACGCCGCGGTGGTGCGGGCGATCCACGACGAGAAGAGCTTCCAGAACGCGGAAGGGCGCTTCGATCCGACGCTGTTCTACCAGACCTTGCAGCGGGCGGGCCTCAACGAGCCGATGTTCGTGCGCGAGCAGCGCGCCGTGATCGCCCGGCTCCAGCTCGCCGAGGCCGTCACCGCCGACCTCGCCGTGCCGCAGGCCATGCGGGAGGCGGTGCACCGTTACGCCACCGAGCGCCGCGCCGCCGCCTACCTCGTGCTGACCCCCTCCGTCGCGGGCGATATCCCGGCGCCGAGCGAGGAGGACCTCAAGACCTACTACGAGGCGAACAAGTCCGGCTTCCGGGCCCCCGAGACCCGCGCCGCGAGCCTCCTCGTCCTCGATCCCGAGCGCTTGGCCAAGCCCGATGCGGTGAGCGCCGAGGAGGTCCAGAAGATCTACGACGCGCAGAAGGGCAAGTTCGGCGCGCCCGAGCGCCGCACCATCCAGCAGATCGTCTTCCCCGACGCGGCCGCGGCCGAGGAGGCGCGCAAGACGATCGAATCCGGCGCCAAGACCTTCGAGGCGGTCGCCACCGAGCGCGGCACCGACGGCAAGGACCTGACGCTGGGCACCCTCACCAAGGCCGAATTGTTCGATCCGGCCGTGGCCGAGGCCGCCTTCGGTCTGCCCCAGGGCGGCGTCAGCCAGCCGGTGAAGGGCCGCTTCGGCACCGTGCTCCTGCACGTCACCGCGATCGAGCCCGGCACCACCAAGGCGCTCTCCGAGGTCGAGCCGGAGATCCGCAAGCAGGTGGCGCAGGCCCGCGCCCGCGAGCAGGTGGATAAGATCCACGACGCGGTCGAGGACCAGCGCGCCAGCGCCAAGCCGCTCGCCGAGATCGCCAAGGAGCGCGACCTGCCCCTCGTCACCGTCCCGGCCGTCGATGCCCACGGACAGGATCCGGCCGGCGCGAAGGTCGCCGACATCCCGGAGCCCGACACGACCCTGCCGGCCCTGTTCCGGTCCGAGATCGGCGGCGACAACGAGCCCCTGCGCACCAAGGCCGGCGGCTATGTCTGGTACGACGTGACGAAGATCGACGCCGCCCACGACAAGCCCCTCGACCAGGTGCGCGACGCGGTCGCCGCGGGCTGGCGCGCGGCCGAGATCGCCAAGCGCCTGCAGGACAAGTCCAAGGAGCTATCCGCGCGCCTCGACAAGGGCGAGGACATCGAGGCGGTGGCCCAGTCGGCCGGCCTCAACGTGCAGAAGACCGAGGACATCGCCCGCAACCAGGCGAAGGAGGGGCTGACCACCGACGTGGTCGAGCGCGTCTTCGCCACCAATGTCGGCAAGGCCGGCTCCGCGCCCGCGGGCGACAACCGCGTGGTGTTCAAGGTCACTGCCGCGACCATGCCGGCCTACGTGGCGGGCAGCCCGAGCGACAAGACGGTGGAGGGCAACTTCCGCACGGCGCTCGCCGACGACGTGCTCGGCCAGTACATCGCCGAGGTCCAGAAGAATGCGGGCGTGAGCATCAACCAGGCCGCTCTGCGCCGCGCGATCGGCGGCGAGTACTGATGCCCGAAGCGAGCGACTTCGCCGCCGTCCGGGCGGCCTACGAGGCCGGCCGCCCGACGCTGCTCAGCCTCACCCTGGTCGCCGACCTCGAGACCCCGGTCGCGGCCTTCCTGAAGCTCCGGGCCTGCCAGGGCGGGCCGGCCTTCCTGCTCGAATCCGTCGAGGGCGGCGCCGTGCGCGGGCGCTACTCGATGATCGGGCTCGACCCCGACCTGATCTGGCGCTGCCGCGACGGCCGCCCCGAGCGCACGCACGGTCCCGACCTCGCCCGCTTCGAGCCGGACGCGCGGAAGCCGCTGGAGAGCCTCCGGGCGCTCATCGCCGAGAGCGCGATCGGGGACGCGGGCGAGGATCTGCCGCCGATGGCGGCCGGCCTGTTCGGCTATCTCGGCTACGACATGGTCCGGGCCATGGAGCGTCTGCCCGAGCCGAATCCGGACCCGCTCGGCGTGCCGGATGCGGTGATGATCCGCCCGCGCACCATGGTGGTGTTCGACGCGGTGCGCGACCTCATCACCGTGGTCTGCCCGGTGCGGCCGTCCGAGGGCGTCCCGGCCAGGGCCGCCTACGAGGCCGCGCTCGCCCGGCTCGACCGGGTGGCGGAGGCGCTGGAGGGCCCGCTGCCGATCGAGGCGCGGATCGACCTCGGCGACGTGGCCCATCCCGAGCCCGTCTCGAACACCACGCCGGACGCGTATGCGGCGATGGTGGCCAAGGCCAAGGAGTACATCGTCGCGGGCGACATCTTCCAGGTGGTGCTGTCGCAGCGCTTCGAGGCGCCCTTCACCCTGCCGGCCTTCGCCCTCTACCGCTCCCTGCGGCGGACGAACCCCGCGCCCTTCCTGTGCTACCTCGATTTCGAGGGCTTCCAGGTCGTCTGCTCCAGCCCCGAGATCCTGGTGCGCCTGCGCGACGGCACGGTGACGATCCGCCCGATCGCCGGCACGCGGCGGCGCGGCGCCACGCCGGCCGAGGACAGGGCGCTCGCCGAGGAGCTGCTCGCCGACCCGAAGGAGCGCTCCGAGCACCTGATGCTGCTCGATCTCGGCCGCAACGACGTCGGCCGCGTCTCCCGCATCGGCAGCGTGCGGGTCACGGACTCGTTCTTCCTCGAATATTACAGCCAGGTGATGCACATCGTCTCGAACGTCGAGGGCGACATCGATCCCGCCCACGACGCCCTCTCGGCGCTGGCCGCGGGCTTTCCCGCCGGCACGGTCTCGGGTGCGCCGAAGGTGCGGGCGATGGAGATCATCGACGAATTGGAGCGCGAGAAGCGCGGCCCCTATGGCGGCTGCATCGGCTATTTCGGCGCGCGCGGCGAGATGGATACCTGCATCGTGCTGCGCACCGCGATCGTGAAGGACGGGCGCATGCACGTCCAGGCGGGCGCCGGCATCGTCTACGACTCGAACCCCGCCTCCGAGCAGCAGGAATGCGTGAACAAGGCGCGTGCCCTGTTCCGGGCCGCCGAGGAGGCCGTGCGCTTCGCGGCCCAGGCGCGCCGGGGGCAGTGATCCACGCCGCCAGGCCGAGGGCGGGCGAGGCGGAGATGTCTCTTCGATAAAGAGAAGTCGAAGGACGTAGATCGTTTCTTCCGGCAAGCATATTTCCCGGGAGACGCGGAATTTTAGGCGGCTTTGTTTAAAACTAGCGCAAGGAACGCGCCCTATTCGCTCGCTGCATCGCACCCTGATGCATGTGGCAGAAGCGATATGCGCGCCTCGTTGAGCCTCAAGCTCGTCTCCGTGATCGTCCTCCTCGGCGGCATCGCCGCCGGTATCTCGGCCTTCGCCCTCTACGAGGCCGCCGAGCGCCAGCATTGGTCCGAGCGGACGGAGGCGGTGTGGAATGCCGGCCTTCAGGCGAGCGGCCTCGCCCGCGCCATCGAGCACACGGTGGTGCAGGCGACGGCGCTCTACACCGCCGCCGACACGGAGGAGGCGCGGGGACGCCTCGCCGCCCTGCAGGGGGCGCTGGCCGAGGTGGAGCGGCTGCGCGGGCCCTTCCTCGCCGCGATGGAGGGCCACCTCCCGGCCGCGGAGGAGCGTCGGCTCGACCTCGCCGTGAAGGAGTTCGTGGCCTACCAGACCGATACGGCCGAGCTCGGCCTCACGGTCTCGCCGAAGGCGGCCCTGATCCAGGGCACCGACGAGGCGACGGTGGCCAACCGCGAGCGGATGGTGGCGCGGATCAACGATCTCGGCCGTACCGTGCTGGCGACCCTCGACGCGCAGCGCCAGGCGACGGCCGAGGCGCGGGACCGCGCCACCCTGGCGCTGATCGCCGGGCCGGCCCTCGCGATCGGGCTCGGCCTGGTGGCGGCCCTCTGGATCGTGATCACCCAGATCCGCGAGCCCCTGAACCGGCTGCGGCAGGCGATGCAGGATCTCGCCGCGGGCCGGCTCGACGGCGTCGTGCCGTTCACGAGCCGTCGCGACGAGGTCGGCGCCATGGCCCGGACCATCGCGGCCTTCCAGGCGGCTCTGATCGAGAAGGACCGGCTCGACCTGTCGGCGCGGGCGCGGGTGGACGAGGATGCGGCGCGGGCCGAGCGCCTCGCCGAGGCGACCCAGGCCTTCGAGTAGGAGACCGGCGCCGCCGTCGCCGAGCTCGCGGGCTCCGCCGAGGCGATGCGGGCGGCCGCCGACAGCCTCACCGGGACGGCGGAGGACATGGCGGGCCGCGCCGGGATCGTCTCCGGCGCCTCCGGGCAGTCGGCCGAACTGGTGAACGGGGTCGCGGGGGCAGCCGAGGAGCTGTCGAGCTCGGCCCGCGCCATCGCCGAGCAGGTCGAGCGGGCCCGCACCATCTCGGACGTGGCCCTGTCCGATACAAGCAGCCTGGAGGAGACCGTCCAGGCGCTCGCCCGCGCCGCCGCCGAGATCGGGACCGTCAGCTCCCTGATCCGCAGCGTGGCGGACCAGACCAGCCTGCTCGCCCTCAACGCGACGATCGAGTCGGCCCGCGCCGGTGCCGCGGGCCGCGGCTTCGCCGTGGTCGCCGCCGAGGTGAAGGCGCTGGCGGGGCAGACCGCCCTCGCCACGGACCGCATCGTCGCCCAGGTGGAGGCGATCGAGACGGCCTCCGGCGGCACCGCCGCGGCGATCGGCTCGATCCGGAGCACCGTGGTTCAGCTGGGGCTGATCGCGTCGGAGGTCTCGGGCGCGGCCGAGCAGCAGGGGCAGGCCAGCCAGGAGATCGCCTCGGCCATCGCGCGGGCGGCCATGGAGGTGCGGACGGTGTCCGACAGCGTCGCGGACATGCGCGGCGCCGCCGCCTCGAACGCCGAGCGGGCGGGCGAGGTCCGGAGCGGAGCGGTGCGCGTGAGCGACGGCGCCGCGAGCCTCGAGGCTGCGGTCACGACCTTCCTGCTGCGGGTGCACGCGGCCGAGGCGTAGCGGCGGGCGGGCCGGATGGCGCCGATGCGGCGCCGGTCCCGGTTGACCGTCGGCGGATAGACGGCCACATCGGCGGGGATCTTCCGGAAAGCCGCCGGCCATGGCCAACGTCCTCGTCATCGACAACTACGATTCCTTCACCTGGAATCTCGTCCATCTGATCGGTCCGCTCTGCGGGTCGATCGAGGTCGTGCGCAACGATGCCGTCACGGTGGACGACATCCGCGCCCGGGCGCCGGACGCGCTGGTGCTCTCGCCGGGGCCCTGCACGCCGAACGAGGCCGGGATCTGCCTCGATGCGGTGAAGTCCCTGAGCGGCGAGATCCCGATCTTCGGCGTCTGCCTCGGCCTGCAGACGATCGGGCAGGCCTTCGGCGGCGCGGTGGTGCGTGCGCCGATCCCGATGCACGGCAAGGTCTCGACCATCCGGCACGCGGCGCGCGGCGTGTTCCGCGGCCTCAACGACACCTTCGACGCCACGCGCTACCACTCGCTCGTGGTGGAGCGGGACGGCTGCCCGGACAGCCTCGCCGTCACGGCCGAGGCCGACGGGCTGATCATGGGGCTGGAGCACACGCAACTCCCCGTGCACGGGGTGCAGTTCCACCCCGAGAGCATCCTCTCGGAGCATGGCAGCCGGATCCTGCGCAACTTCCTCGATATCGCCGCGGCCTGGAACGCGGAGCGTGACAAGCGCGGGCCGGGCGTGCATTGACGCGTCCGTAACGCACACGGTCTCGCTCACCCGGCGCGCATGGATTCGTTCAAGCCCCATCTGGCGAAGGTCGCGAGCGGCCAAGCGCTCGACCGCGCCGAGGCGCGCGCCGCCTTCGAGGATCTCCTCTCCGGCGAAGTGACGCCCGTCCAGGCCGGCGCCTTCCTGGTCGCCCTCAAGGTGCGCGGCGAGAGCACGGAGGAGATCGTCGGCGCCGTCGAGGCCATGCGCGCGCGCATGGTGCGGGTCGAGGGCGGCGCCGAGGCCGTCGACGTGGTCGGCACCGGCGGCGACCATTCCGGCAGCTACAACGTCTCGACGCTCGCCGCGATCCTCACCGCCGCCTGCGGCGTACCGGTGGCCAAGCACGGCAACCGCGCCGCGACCTCGCGCTCGGGCGCTGCGGACGTGCTCGCCGCGCTCGGCGTGAAGCTCGGCCTGCCCCCGGCGGCGCTCAGCCGCTGCCTCGCGGAGGCCGGCCTCTGCTTCATGTTCGCCCAGGCCCATCACGGCGCCATGCGCCACGTGGCGGCGGTGCGCGCGGAACTGCCCGTGCGCACGATCTTCAACCTGCTCGGGCCGCTCTCGAACCCGGCCGGCGTCGAGCGCCAGCTCTTCGGGGTCTCGCAAGGGAGCTGGGCCGAGCCGCTGACGCGGGTGCTCGCCGAACTCGGCAGCCGCCGGGTCTGGACCGTGCACGGCTCGGACGGGCTCGACGAGATCACGGTGACGGGCCCCACCGCCGTCGTCGTCCTCGACGCGGGCCGGATCACGCAGTTCACCATCGACCCACGCGAGGTGGGCCTGCCGCTGCGCACGCTCGAGGAGCTGCGCGGGGGCGACCCCGAGCACAATGCCCGGGCGCTGGAGGCGGTGCTCGCGGGCGAACGCAACGCATACCGCGACATCGCGGTTCTCAATGCGGGAGCCGCCCTCGTCGTCGCAGGCGCCGCCGGGACCCTGGCCGAGGGTGTCGCGCGGGCGCAGGATGCGATCGATTCGGGTGCGGCCCGCGCGACGCTCGCCCGCCTCGTCGCGGTCTCGAACGGATAGGAGCACCGATGTCCTCCGCCACCACCTCCGCGCCCGTGCCGGACGCCGAGGCCGGCGCCGAGCGCCCGAGCGTGCTCGCCCGGATCGAGGCCTACAAGCGCCGCGAGATCGCCGAGGCGAAATTGCGCGTGCCGCTCTCGAAGCTCGAGGCCCGTGTGGCCGAGGCCGATCCGCCCCGCGGCTTCGCCGACGCCGTCCGCGCCCACATCGCCGCCGACCGCCCGGCGCTCATCGCCGAGGTGAAGAAGGCCTCGCCCTCCAAGGGGCTGATCCGGGCCGATTTCGACCCGGCGGCCTTGGCGGTGGCCTATGCGGAGGGCGGCGCGACCTGCCTCTCGGTGCTCACCGACGAGCCCTCCTTCCAGGGCAAGCCGGACTATCTCGGCCAGGCCCGCGCGGCCTGCACCCTGCCGGTGCTGCGCAAGGACTTCCTGTTCGAGCCCTACCAGGTCTACGAGGCCCGGGCCTGGGGCGCCGACTGCATCCTCGTGATCATGGCCTGCCTCGACGACGACGAGGCGGAGGCGCTGGTCGAGACGGCGCACGACCTCGGCATGGACGTGCTCGCCGAGGTGCATGACGAGGCCGAGCTCGCCCGCGCCATCCCGCTGGGCACGGCGCTGATCGGCGTCAACAACCGCAACCTCAAGACCTTCGAGGTCTCGTTCGACACGGCGATCCGGCTCGGGCCGGGGATCCCGAAGGATCGCATCGCGGTGGCCGAGAGCGGCATCTCCACCCATGCCGACGTGGAGCGCCTGCGCGCGCACGGGCTCGACACCGTGCTCGTCGGCGAGAGCCTGATGCGGCAGGCGGACGTGACCGCCGCGACGCGTGCGCTCCTGTTCGGCGAGAAGGCCGCCCGCAAGGCGAAGGCGTGAGCGGGGCGGCATGGCGGGCCTGACCCATCTCGACGCGAGCGGCGCGGCCAACATGGTCGACGTCACCGAGAAGCCCGCGACCGACCGTACCGCGGTGGCGGAGGGCTTCGTGGCGATGCGGCCCGAGACGCTCGCGCTGATCCGCGAGGGCGACGCCAAGAAGGGCGACGTCATCGGCACGGCCCGGCTCGCCGGCATCATGGCGGCCAAGCGCACCCACGAGCTGATCCCCCTCTGCCACCCGCTGCTCCTCTCGAAGGTGAAGGTGGAGTGCGCCCTCGACGACGCGCTGCCGGGCCTGCGCCTCACCGCCGAGGTGCGCGTGCAGGGGCCGACGGGAGTGGAGATGGAGGCGCTGACCGCCGTCTCGGTGGCCTGCCTCACGGTCTACGACATGGTGAAGGCGGTGGACCGCGGCATGCGGATCGAGGGCATCCGCTTGCTCGCCAAGGATGGCGGCCGCTCCGGCGCCTATCGCGCGGACGAGGGGCAGGCGTGAGCGGCCTGATCCCGGTCGCGGAGGCGCTGCGGCGGGTGCTGGCCTCCGTGCCGGGCCCCGTCGAGGCGGAGACGGTGCCGTTGGCCCGCGCCGCCGGGCGGACGCTCGCCGAGGACGTGACGGCGACGCGCACGCAGCCGCCCTTCGAGGCCTCCGCCATGGACGGCTACGCGGTGCGCGGCAGCGATGCGGACCGGGCCGGGGCGGTGCTCCGGCTCATCGGCACCAGCGCCGCCGGCCACGGCTTCCGCGGGGCGGTCGGGCCCGGCGAGGCGGTGCGGATCTTCACGGGCGCGCCCGTGCCGGAGGGCGCCGACGCCATCGTGATCCAGGAGAACGCGCAGGCCGAGGGCGGGACGGTGCGCGTGCTGGAGCCGGTGGTGGCCGGCCGCTTCCTGCGCCGGGCCGGCCTCGATTTCAGCGCGGGCGACCGGCTCCTGCGCGCGGGCGAGAGCCTCGACGCGCGCCGGATCGCGCTCGCGGCGGCGGCCGGCCGGCCGTCCCTCAGCCTGCGCCGGAAACCCCGCGTCGCGGTGCTCGCCACCGGGGACGAGCTCGTCGCGCCGGGCGAGGAGCCGGCCTGGGACCAGATCGTCGCCTCGAACGCGCTGGCGCTCGCCGCCCTCGTCGAGGCCGCCGGCGGCGAGGCGATCGACCTCGGCATCGCCTCGGACGACCACGCTGCGCTGGAGAACGCCTTCCGCCGCGCGAAGGAGGCCCGGGCCGACCTCCTGGTGACGCTGGGCGGCGCCTCGGTGGGCGACCACGACCTCGTCCAGGCGGCGCTCGCCAGGGAGGGGCTGGAACTCGGCTTCTGGCGGGTGGCTTTGCGGCCCGGCAAGCCGCTGATGCACGGGCGCCTCGGACCGATGCTGGTGATCGGCCTGCCCGGCAATCCGGTCTCCTCCATCGTCTGCGGCTACCTGTTCGTGGTGCCGGCGATCCGGGCCTTGCTCGGCGATCCCGTGGCCGGGGCCGACCGCAGCGAGCCGGCTCTGCTCGGGCGCGACGTCGAGGCCAATGACGGGCGCGAGGACTATATGCGCGCGCAGCTCGACACCGCCCCCGACCGCCTGCCCGTCGCCACGCCGGAGCGCCGCCAGGATTCCTCCATGCTCGCCGTGCTCGGCCAGGCGGAGGCCCTGCTGATCCGCCCGCCCCACGCCCCGGCCGCGCGGGCGGGCGATTCCTGCCGCATCATCCGCCTCGACCGGCGTCTGATCTGAGGAATGGTTTCGCGAAGGGATCTTGCGGAACACTTGTGGAACGTTTAACGTGTTCGTGGTTTGTTTCGGAAGCCGAGAATCGGACTTCTCACGGATGCGAGTGCCGCACGATGCTGACGCGTAAACAGCTGGATCTCCTGCGCTTCATCCAGCAGCGGCTGCGCGAGAGCGGCGTGCCGCCGTCCTTCGACGAGATGAAGGATGCCCTCGACCTCAAGTCGAAGTCGGGCATCCACCGCCTCATCACCGCCCTCGAGGAGCGCGGCTTTCTCCGCCGCCTGCCGAACCGCGCGCGGGCGATCGAGGTGATCCGCCTGCCCGAGAGCCTGGGCGCGGTGCCGCCCGTCCCGGCGGCAGCCGGCGAGCCGCGCCGCTTCACCCCGAGCGTGGTCGAGGGCGGCAAGAAGGGCCCGGCGCGCCCGACCGCGCAGGCCACCGACGAGCAGGGCCGCGCCATCTCCATCCCGATCATGGGCCGGATCGCGGCCGGTACGCCGATCTCGGCGATCCAGAACCAGAGCTCCGCCATCACCCTCTCGCCCGACTTCCTGGCGAGCGGCGAGCACTACGCGCTGGAGGTACGCGGCGATTCGATGGTGGAGGCCGGCATCCTCGACGGCGACCTCGTGGTCATCCGCAAGCAGGATACCGCCAATACCGGCGACATCATCGTCGCCCTGATCGACGACGAGGAGGCGACCCTGAAGCGCCTGCGCAAGCGCGGCTCCTCGATCGCCCTGGAGGCGGCCAACCCGGCCTATGAAACCCGCGTGCTCGGCCCCGACCGGGTGCAGATCCAGGGCCGTCTGGTCAGCCTCGTGCGCCGCTACTGAGGCGCCTCGTCCCCCGGCTCGCCGGGGGACGGCTCATCCTGCGGGTCGGGCGGCCCGGTCGATGCCGGGGGCTCGGTGGAGGCGGCGGGGCGCAATTCCGCCGTCCGTCCCGGAGGCTCCGGCCGGCCGGGGCGCCGCGCATGCGAGATGGCGAAGCCTTGCGGCGTCGCCCGGAGCGCCGTCGCGCCGTGGCGGCCGAGATAGGCCCTGTCGATGACGAGGGCGGCGCAGTTCGGCGGCGCCGTCAGGCCCGAGACCACCACCGCGGCGCGGGCGCAATCCTCCGCGAAGGCCCGCCGGTCGCGGACGAAGGCCACCGCGCGCCCATCGGCGAGGCGTCCGACGCAGCCGACCGGGTCGCAGACCGCCGATCCAGACGCCTCGCCCGGCTTGCGGGCATCCCCGTCCGCCTTCAGCCATTGCTCCATCACGAAGGCCGAGGGCTTTCCGAGCGCGAAAAGACGCCCGTCTGCCCCGCGCATGGCCGCGCCGCTGCCGTGACGATCGACGAAGATGTCGGGCCGCTCGGGCGCGGCGGCGAAGGCGAGGCCGCCGAGGGCCGGCGCGAGGGCGAGCCGGCGCAGGCCGGAGCCCGGCAGGGTGGCGAGGAGAAGCGCCACGGCGAGGCAGGCCAGGGCCGCCGGTGGGAAGGCCGGCACCACGACGGTCGCGCCGCCGAACCCCTCGATCCAGGCCGAGATCGCGAGCATGCCGGCGACCGCCTGGCCCATCAGCCACCAGATCGGAACGTCGAGGGCGAAGGGATAGGCGAGGATGCCGAGCACCGCCGAGGGCATCACCACCAGCGACACGAGGGGCAGGGTCAGAGCGTTGCCGACGATCCCGAAGGGCTGCACCGTCTGGAAGTGAAAGGTGGCGAAGGGCGCCGTGGCGATCTGCGCGACGAGGGTGGTGCCGAGCGTGCCCACCACCGCGGAGAGCGCGAACGCGATGGCGCGTCCGAGCCGGCCCGCGCCCTCGCGCCGGAGCAGGTTGCCGTCGAGCAGGCGCGCGCAGGCGATCAGCCCGGCGACCGCTCCGAACGACATCTGGAAGCTCGGGCCGAGCAGCGCCTCCGGCTCGCGCGCCAGGGCGGCGAAGGCGGCGAGCGCGAGGTTGCGCATGGAGAGGGCCGGCCGGTCGACGAGGATCGCGCCGAGCATGATCAGGGTCATGACGAGGGCGCGCTGCGCCGCCACGTCCCAGCCGGAGAAGATGCAATAGGCGCCGACGCCGGCCATCGCGGCGCCCGCGGCGATCTTCTTGATCGGCCAGAACAGGGCGAGGTGGGGAATCAGCGCGAGGGCCGCCCGCACCAGCCAGAACACGACGCCCGCGGCCAGCACCATGTGTAACCCGGAGATGGAGACGACGTGGTAGATGCCCGCCGCCCGCAGGGTCTCGTTGGTGGCCGGCGCGATCAGCCCGCGCTTGCCGGTCACCAGGGCGGCGGCGACGGCGCCGGCCTGGCCACCGGTCGCGTCGGCGATGCGGCGGGTAAGGGCGTTGCGCGCCGCGTCGATCTCCGCCGCGAGGCGCACGGCCGGCGGCGGCTGCTCGGCGGGGGGCTTCACCGCGATGCGGCCGGTCAGCGAGCCGACCGCGCCGATCCCGCGGAACCACGCGTCGCGGGCGAAGTCGTAGCCGCCGGGCCGCGCCGCCTCGGGCGGGGGCAGCAGGCGGGCGGTGGCCTCGATCCCGTCGCCCGGCCGGAGCGGGGGCGCCTTGCGGAAGGAGACGCGGACCCGGCGCGGCATCGCCTCCGGCGCCAGCGTGCCGAAGCGCGAGACCAGCACGACGAGGCGCGCTCCTTCCTCGCGCTCCTCGATCGATTCGATGATCCCGGCGAGCGGCGCGATGGTGGTGCGTGCGAGCACGGGGGCGGCCACCTGCGAGACGCGCCAAGCCGCGCTTGCGAAGCCGAGCCAGCCGGCGGCAAGCGCCAGCAGCAGGGCGAGGGCGACCGGCCGGGCGCCGAGCCAGGGCAGCGGGGCGATGCAGAGTGCGGCCGCACCGAGCGGGGCCCAGAGCGCGGGCGCGCCCTCCGCGAGCCCGAAGAAGGCGAGGATCCCCATGCCGAAGGCGACGGCGAGCCAGGGGAACAGCCGGCGCTGCGCGGCCTCCTGCGCCAGGCAGGCGCCGAACCAGTCGCGCAGGGCCGGTGCGGCGAGGCGCAGCGGGCGCGAGGCCGCGGCGAGCGCGAGGCTCCCCCCGGTCCGACCCGCGCCGATCCGCTCCATCGCCGATGTCCATGGCCGCTGAACATTCGGGCGGCGTCAACGCTTTCTTAACGCATCGGGAGGGCCATGCTACAGCCGCCCGCTCGGCCCGACCGACCCCTCCGCCCGCCAGCCGATGCGTCCCCGCTGGACGCCCGCGCAGCACCTGCTATCCGAGTTCGATGTCGTCACCCGTCGTCACGCGCTTCGCGCCCTCGCCCACGGGCTACCTCCATATCGGGGGCGCCCGCACCGCGCTGTTCAACTGGCTCTACGCGCGCCATCACGGCGGGCGCATGCTGCTGCGCATCGAGGACACCGACCGCGAGCGCTCGACGCAAGGCGCGATCGACGCGATCATCGAGGGCATGCGCTGGCTCGGCCTCGACTGGGACGGCGATGTGATCTTCCAGTACGCCCGCGCCGAGCGCCACCGCCAGATCGCCGAGAGCCTGCTGGCCTCGGGCAACGCCTACAAATGCTACGCGACGGCGGAGGAACTCGCCGAGATGCGCGAGCGCGCCCGCGCCGAGGGGCGTCCCTCCCGCTACGACGGGCGCTGGCGCGACCGCGACCCCGCCGAGGCGCCGGCCGGCACGCCCTACGTGATTCGGCTGCGCGCGCCGACCGAGGGCGAGACCGTGGTGGAGGATGCGGTGCAGGGCCGCGTGACCTGGGCCAACCGCGACCTCGACGACCTCGTCCTGCTGCGCTCGGACGGCACGCCGACCTACATGCTGGCGGTCGTGGTGGACGACCACGACATGGGCGTCACCCAGATCATCCGCGGCGACGACCATCTCACCAACGCCGCGCGCCAGACCCAGATCTACCGCGCGCTCGGCTGGGACGTGCCGGCCATGGCCCACATCCCGCTCATCCACGGGGCGGACGGGGCCAAGCTGTCGAAGCGCCACGGCGCGCTCGGCGTCGATGCCTATCGCGACCTCGGCTACCTGCCGGCGGCGCTCCGCAACTACCTCGTGCGCCTCGGCTGGAGCCATGGCGACCAGGAGGTCTTCTCCACCGACGAGATGGTGTCGGCCTTCGACCTGAAGGCGATCGGCCGCTCGCCCGCGCGATTCGACTTCGCCAAGCTGGAGAACCTCAACGGCCTCTACATCCGCGGCGCGGCGGATGCCGATCTGGTGGCCGGCATCGAGGCGATGCTGCCGAACGTGGGCGCGGCGCGCGGCCTCTCGGCGCCCCTCCCGGACGATCTGCGCGAGACCTTCATCGCGGCGATGCCGGGGCTGAAGGAGCGCGCCAAGACCCTGATCGAGCTCCTCGACAGCGCCTACTACCTCTACGCCGCCCGCCCCCTCGCCCTGGACGACAAGGCGAAGGGTCTTCTCGGGGACGAGGGCCGGGCGCGGCTCGCAGGCGTGCTGCCCGCGCTGGAGGCATTGCCGGACTGGAATGCGGCGGCGACCGAGGCGGCCGTGCGGAACTTCGCCGAGAGCAGCGGCGTGAAGCTCGGGCAGGTGGCTCAACCCTTGCGTGCAGCTCTGACCGGGCGCACAACTTCTCCGCCGCTCTTCGACGTGATGGCCGTGCTCGGGCGCGCGGAAAGCCTCGCGCGCCTGCGCGACCAGGCTGCGCGAAGCTGACGCAGACCTGACATCGCGGCCCGGATTTCGCTTTGGCGGTAGGGGCGGCCAGGGGCCGCCCCGTTGAAGGCGCACCGTCGATCCGCTAACCCGATGGTCCTGTGAGCACCTGCAACATAAAGGCGGGGCTCGGGGCCCCGGCCGCCGGACGATGCGGCGCGAGGCCGGCACCGCATCCGTCTGCCAGGAAAGGTCCACGTCCCATGAGCGGAACCAGCACCATCACCGTGGACGGGAAGCAGGTCGAGCTTCCGATCAAGAAGGGAACCATCGGTCCGGACGTCGTCGACATCGGCAAGCTCTATGCCCAGACCGGTGCCTTCACCTTCGACCCGGGCTTCACCTCGACCGCCTCGTGCGAGTCGAAGATCACCTATATCGACGGCGACGAGGGCGTGCTGCTCTACCGCGGCTACCCGATCGAGCAGCTCGCCGAGAAGGGCGACTTCCTCGAGACCTGCTACCTGATGCTGTTCGGCGAGCTGCCGACCGCGGCGCAGAAGGCCGATTTCGACTACCGGGTCACGCGCCATACCATGGTGCACGACCAGATGAACCGCTTCTTCCAGGGCTTCCGCCGCGACGCCCATCCGATGGCGGTGATGGTGGCCTGCGTCGGTGCGCTCTCGGCCTTCTACCACGACTCGACCGACATCTCGGACGAGCAGCAGCGGATGATCGCCTCGATCCGTATGATCGCCAAGATGCCCACCCTCGCGGCGATGGCCTACAAGTACTCGATCGGCCAGCCCTTCGTGTATCCGAAGAACGAGCTCGACTACACCTCGAACTTCCTGCGGATGTGTTTCGCGGTTCCGTGCGAGGAGTACCAGATCAACCCGGTCTTCTCGCGTGCGCTCGACAAGATCTTCATCCTGCACGCCGATCACGAGCAGAACGCCTCGACCTCGACGGTGCGTCTGGCTGGCTCCTCCGGCGCCAACCCCTTCGCCTGCATCGCGGCCGGCATCGCCTGCCTGTGGGGCCCGGCCCATGGCGGCGCCAACGAGGCGGCGCTGAAGATGCTGATGGAGATCGGCACCCCCGACCGCGTCGACGCCTACGTCGCCAAGGCGAAGGACAAGAACGATCCCTTCCGCCTGATGGGCTTCGGCCACCGGGTCTACAAGAACTATGACCCGCGCGCGCGCATCATGCAGACCACCACCCACGAGGTGCTGAAGGAACTCGGCAAGCAGGACGATCCGCTGCTCGAGGTCGCGGTGAAGCTCGAGGAGATCGCCCTCAAGGACGAGTACTTCATCGAGAAGAAGCTCTACCCGAACATCGATTTCTATTCGGGCATCACCCTCAAGGCGATGGGCTTCCCGACCGACATGTTCACGGTGCTGTTCGCGCTGGCCCGCACGGTCGGCTGGATCGCGCAGTGGGCCGAGATGATCGAGGATCCCTCGCAGAAGATCGGCCGCCCGCGCCAGCTCTATATCGGCTCCGACCGGCGCGACTACGTGCCGATCACCCAGCGCGGCTGAGGCGGCTTACGCCCCCTGGCCTGAACGGAAGGGGCCGCCCCGGATGCGGGGCGGCCCCTTCGCGTCGAACCCTTGAGGCGGCTCGCGCATTGATCCCCGTCGCAACGGAGGGTCACGCAGCCATGGGTCTCGTCTTCGCCTTGCTTCTGATCGTGCCGCCGCTCGGGCTCGCCGCCTACGAGTTGCAACAGATGCGCGGGGTCCGTCCGCTCTGACGGGGCGGCGGAATCGGACAACGAAAAAGGCCGTCCCCTCGCGGGGACGACCTCGTCACGGCACCGGCGATGGCCGGGCGGCGGGTTACTTGATCTTGGCTTCCTTGAACTCGACATGCTTGCGCGCGACGGGGTCGTACTTGCGCATGCTGAGCTTCTCGGTCTGCGTGCGGGAGTTCTTCTTGGTGACGTAGAAGTAGCCCGTGTCGGCAGTGGAGATGAGCTTGATCTTGACGGTGACGGCCTTGGCCATGTTGCGGCGCTCCAGAATCTCGCGGCATTCCGCGTGAGCGAAACGCAAGAACGAAAAGGGCCGGGCAGGCCCGGCCGAATACGGGCGCGTGAATGCCCGATCCGGCACAAAAGGTCAAGCGGGAACCGGTCCCGGAACCGGCCCACGGCCGGGCTGTAGCCCTTACAGATCCTGATCTGACCGGATGCCGTCGAGGCTCTCGTCGAGGGTCCTGACGAGGCTGCGGGCGATGCCGACGAGGGCCGTGATCATCGGCGTCGAGGGCTCGCGCCGCGCCGCCACCAGGCCGATCGTGTGCTCCAGGTTCGGCGCGGTGATCGGGATCGCGCGCACGCCGTCCATGGGCCCCAGGGTGTCCACGAGGATCGCCGGCATCACGCTCGCCCAGCGCAGGGTGCGCACATGGGTCATCAGCACGATCATCGAGTTCGATTCGAGGGTCGCGGCGGGCTCGCCGCCGGCCGCGCGGATCTGCTGGTCGATGATCCGCCGGTTCTGCATGTTGGGCGTGAGCAGGCAGAGCGGGATGCGCCCGACCTCGGCCCAGGTCACCGAGGCGCGGTCGTCGTAGGGGCCGCCGGCGGCCGTGAGCAGGGTGTAGCGCTCGCGGTAGAGCGGCACCGCGATGACGCGGCCGAGGGGCTCGTTGTCGAGATAGGTCAGGCCGGCATCGGCCTCGAGGTTCTCGATCAGCGAGAAGATGTCGTGCGAGGTGGTCGATTCCACGGTGAGCCGCACCCCCGGATGCCGGGCGCGGTAGGGCGTCGTGAGGCTCGCCACCATGGGCAGCGCGGTCGGGATCGCGGCGATGCGCAGATGCCCGGTGAGGCCCTTGCGGAGCGCCGACACGTCCTCGTGCATGGCCCGCGCGTCGGCGACGATGCGGCGGGCCCATTCGAGCACGCGCTCGCCCTCTGGCGTGAAGCCCTGGAAGCGCGAGCCGCGCAGCACGAGCTGGACCCCGAAGCGGTTCTCCAGCTGCTTCACCCCGGCGGAGAGGGTCTGCTGGGTCACGCCGCAGGCTTCGGCCGCATGGCCGAAATGCTGCTCGCGGGCGAGCGCGAGCAGGAAGTCCAGCTTGTCGATCACGGGCGCATCCGGGCCGGCCAGGGCGCGGACGGCGCTTGGCGTGCCGGAAGGTAGGACGCGTGGCCGTCCCCCACAATCGGGGCCGGCGGCATGGCACGCCCCCGAAATGCGAGGACCGGCGGCCGGATCATCTCCGGTCGCCGGTCCTCGCATTTCGGGTGGTGACGGCGCTGCCCGAGGGGCGTCAACCCGCGTCGCTGGCGCCTTCGCCGAGCTTGTGCGGATCGTGCGTGGCGGGCCGCACCGGCCCTTCCTCCGCGGCCTTGGGACCGCGGATCGCGCGCTGCACCAGGATATCGGCGCGATCGCCCATGTCGGGCAGGGCGGTGGAGAGCCGGTCCACCATCCGCGGCGTCCAGAAGGCGGTGATGTGCTTCTGGACGCCCGCCACCGCCTCCTCCTCCGGGTAGGACCGGAAGAAGGTCGCGATCTGGTTGGCCATGCGGAGGAGCTTGTCCTCCTGGGTCATCACGCTCATCGCCTCACTCCGCGGCGGCCTGGGCGATCCGGGTCAGGGAGAAGTCCTCTTCGTAGAACTTCGCCTGCCAATCGGAGGGCCGGTTGGTGCGCCGCACCTGCACCGCCGTCACCTTGTACTCGGGGCAGTTCGTGGCCCAGTCCGAGTAGTCGGTGGTGATGACGTTGGCGCCGGTCTTGGCGTGGTGGAAGGTGGTGTAGACCACGCCCGGCTGCATGCGCTCCGAGATCTTGGCCTTCAGCGCGATGTCGCCGGAGCGGCTCTCCAGGGCGACGAGGTCGCCGTCCACGATGCCGCGCAGCTCCGCGTCGAAGGGATGGATCTCCAGCACGTCCTCCTCGTGCCAGCGCGAATTGTGGGTGCGCCGGGTCTGCGCGCCGACATTGTACTGGGAGAGGATTCGGCCCGTGGTGAGGATGAGCGGGAACTTCGCCCCCGTGCGCTCCTCGGTCGCCACGAACTCGGTGATCATGAACCGGCCGAGACCGCGCACGAAGCGGTCCACGTGCATCATCGGTGTACCGAGCGGCGCCTTCTCGTTGCAGGGCCACTGCACCGAGCCGAGCTCCTCGAGCTTGGCGTAGGACACGCCGGTGAAGCTCGGGGTGAGCGCCGCGATCTCGTCCATGATCTCGGACGGGTGGCTGTAGTTCATCGGGTAGCCCAGCGCGTTGGAGAGGAGCACCGTGCCCTCCCAGTCGCCGTAGCCGCCCATCGGGGGCATGACCTTGCGCACGCGGCTGATGCGGCGCTCGGCATTGGTGAAGGTGCCGTCCTTCTCCAAGAACGAGGCGCCCGGCAGGAAGACGTGGGCGTATTTCGCGGTCTCGTTCAGGAACAGGTCCTGCACGACGATGCATTCCATCGCCTTGAGGCCCGACGTGACGTGGTGCGTGTCGGGATCGGACTGCGCGATGTCCTCGCCCTGGATGTACATGCCCTTGAAGCTGCCATCGACGGCCTCGTCGAGCATGTTGGTGATGCGCAGGCCCGGCGCGTTGTCGAGCTTGGCGCCCCAGAGGGACTCGAAGCTCTCGCGGGTGGCGTCGTCGGCGACGTGGCGGTAGCCCGGCAGCTCGTGCGGGAACGAGCCCATGTCGCAGGAGCCCTGCACGTTGTTCTGGCCGCGCAGCGGGTTCACGCCCGCGCCCAGCATGCCGATATTGCCGGTGGCCATGGCGATGTTGGCCATGCCCATCACCATGGTCGAGCCCTGGCTGTGCTCGGTGACGCCCAGACCGTAGTAGATGCCGGCCGCACCGCCCTTGGCGTAGAGCCGCGCCGCGCCGCGCACCTGCTCGGGATCGAGCCCGGTGAACTGCTGCTGGTTCTCCGGCGAGTGGCGCTCGTCGGCGATGAAGCGGGCCCAGGACTCGAACTCGGCGAGATCGCAGCGCTCGCGGACGTAGGCCTCGTCGATCAGCCCCTCGGTGACGATGACGTGCGCCAGCGAATTGATGAAGGCGACGTTGGAGCCGGGCTTCAGGGGCAGGTGATAGTCCGCCTTGATGTGGGGCGACTTCACGAGGTCGATCTTGCGGGGATCGGCGACGATGAGCTTGGCGCCCTCGCGCAGGCGCTTCTTCATGCGCGAGCCGAAGACCGGGTGGCCGTCGGTCGGGTTGGCGCCGATCACCAGGATCACGTCGGAATGCGCCACGGAGGCGAAGTCCTGCGTGCCGGCCGAGGTGCCGAGCGTCGACATCAGGCCGTAGCCGGTCGGCGAGTGGCAGACGCGGGCGCAGGTGTCGACGTTGTTGTTGCCGAAGGCCGCGCGCACCAGCTTCTGGACGAGGTAGGCCTCCTCGTTGGTGCAGCGGGATGAGGTGATGCCGCCAACCGAATCCTTGCCGTACTTGGCCTGGATGCGCTTGAACTCGGAGGCCGCGCGGTCGATCGCCTCCTCCCACGACACCTCGCGCCACGGATCCGTGATCTTCTCGCGGATCATCGGCTTGGTGATGCGGTCCTTGTGGGTGGCGTAGCCGTAGGCGAAGCGGCCCTTGACGCAGCTATGTCCGTCATTCGCCTTGCCGCCCTTGTAGGGCACCATGCGGACGACGCGGTCGCCCTGCATCTCCGCCTTGAAGGAGCAGCCCACACCGCAATAGGCGCAGGTCGTGACCTCGGCGTGCTCCGGCTGGCCGTATTCGTGGATCGACTTCTCCTGGAGCGTGGCGGTCGGGCAGGCCTGCACGCAGGCGCCGCAGGAGACGCACTCCGATTCCATGAAGTTCGTCGGGCCGGCGGCGACGCGGCTGTCGAAGCCGCGGCCGGCGATGGTCAGCGCGAAGGTGCCCTGCACCTCCTCGCAGGCGCGGACGCAGCGGTTGCAGACGATGCACTTCGACGGGTCGTAGGTGAAGTACGGGTTCGACTCGTCCTTCGGCAGATAGCGCTCGGAGCTCGGGCGGACGTGGTTGTCGCCCTCGTAGCCGTAGCGCACGTCGCGCAGGCCGACGACGCCCGCCTGGGTCTGCAGCTCGCAATCGCCGTTCGCCGCGCAGGTCAGGCAGTCGAGCGGGTGGTCGGAGATGTAGAGCTCCATCACGCCCTTGCGCAGGCGCGCCAGCTTGTCCGTCTGCGTGTGCACCACCATGCCGTTCTCGGCCGGCGTGGTGCAGGAGGCGGGCGTGCCGCGCCGTCCCTCGATCTCCACGAGGCAGAGGCGGCAGGAGCCGAAGGGCTCCAGCGAGTCGGTGGCGCAGAGCTTGGGGATCTGCGTGCCGGCGGTCATCGCCGCGGCCATCACGGAGGTGCCGGCCGGAACCGTCACGGACATGCCGTCGATGGTCAGCGACACCGTCTGCTCGGCGACGCGGATCGGCGTGCCGTAGTCGATTTCCTTGATGAGGGCCATGGACGCCTCCTCACTCGGCCGCGACCGGGAAGGACCCGGCCGGCCTGAAATCCTCGGGGAAATGGGTGATGGCGCTCATGACGGGCATCGGGGTCAGCCCGCCCATGGCGCAGAGGGAGCCGTCGGTCATGACCTCGCAGAGGTCCTCGACGAGCTTCAGGTTGGCCTCGGGCCGAATGCCCTTGATCACCTTGTCCATCGTCTCCAGCCCACGCGTCGCGCCGATGCGGCAGGGCGTGCACTTGCCGCAGGATTCGGCGGCGCAGAACTCGAAGGCGAAGCGGGCCTGGCTGGCCATGTCGACGGTGTCGTCGAAGACCACGATGCCGCCATGACCGACGAGGCCCTTCTTGGCGGCCATCGCCTCGTAGTCGAGGGGCGTGTCGAGGAGGTGGTCCGGGAAGTAGGCGCCGAGCGGGCCGCCGACCTGCACCGCGCGCACCGGACGGCCGGAGCGCGTGCCGCCGCCGAACGACTCGATCACCTCGCGGATGGTGATGCCGAAGGCCACCTCGATCAGGCCGCCCTGCAGGATGTTGCCGGCGAGCTGGATCGGCAGCGTGCCGAGCGAGCGGCCCATGCCGTAATCGGCGTAGGCCTTGGCGCCGTGCTCCAGGATCCACGGCACGGCCGTGAAGGTCATCACGTTGTTGACGAGGGTCGGCTTGCCGAGGAAGCCCTTGAGCGCCGGGATCGGGGGCTTCGCCCGCACGATGCCGCGGCGGCCCTCCAGGCTCTCCAGGAGCGAGGTCTCCTCGCCGCAGATATAGGCGCCGGCACCGAGCCGGACCTCCAGATGGAAGGTCTTGCCCGAGCCGAGGATATTCTCGCCGAGGACGCCGGCCTTCACGCCGTTGGCGATGGCCTCCTTCAGGGCCTCGAAGGCCTGGGGATATTCGGAGCGCAGGTAGATGTAGCCGCGCGTGGCGCCGGTCGCGACGCCTGCGATGGTCATGCCCTCGATGAGGTTGAAGGGGTCGCCCTCCATCATCACCCGGTCGGCGAAGGTGCCGGAATCGCCCTCGTCGGCGTTGCAGACCACGTATTTCTGGTCGGCCTGCGCCAGCATCACGGTGTTCCACTTGATGCCGGCGGGGAAGCCGGCACCGCCGCGGCCGCGAAGCCCCGACTCGCGCACCTGCGCGACGATGCCCTCGGCATCGAGCTTCAGCGCGGCCTCAAGGCCGCGATAGCCGCCATGCGCGCGGTAATCCGCGACGGAGACCGGATCGATCACGCCGCAGCGGTGGAAGGTCAGGCGCTGCTGGCGCGCCAGGAAGGGGATCTGCTCAGGGTCGCCGAGGCGCAGGGCATGCGCGCCGCCCGTGGTCAGGCCGGCATCGAGCAGGGCATCGACATCCTCGATCTTCACGGGGCCGTAGGCGATCCGGCCCTCGGGGGTGCCGACCTCGACCATCGGCTCCAGCCAGAACAGGCCGCGCGAGCCGGTGCGGACGATGGTGACGTCGAGGCCGCGGCTCTCGGCCCCGGCGAAGAGGGCGCGGGCGACCTTGTTGGCGCCGAGGCCGAGCGCGACGGCGTCGCGCGGGACGTAGATCGTGACGCTCACTGGCGCACCTCCGTCAGGGCGACCTCGAGGACGTCGACGGTCAGGTGGGCGACCGGCTCGCCGTCGACGAGGGCGGCGGGACCGTTGGCGCAGAGGCCGAGGCAGTAGACCGGCTCGACGGTGCAGTTCCCGTCCGCCGTGGTGCCGTGCCAGTCCGTGCCGAGCTGCTTCAGGATGTCGGCATGGAGCGCGTCGCAGCCCTGCGCCTGGCAGGCCTCGGCGCGGCACAGCTTCACCGTGTGGCGGCCGGCCCGCTCGCGGCGGAAGTCGTGATAGAAGGTGATGCAGCCGTGGACCTCGGCGCGCGAGAGGTTCAGCGCATCCGCGATCAGCGGCACGGCGCCCTCGTCCACGTAGCCGAAGGCCTCCTGCAGGGCGTGCAGGATCGGCAGCGTGGCGCCTTCGAGGTGTGTGTGCTCTGCGATGATCCCGGCGGCGCGCGGAGCGCTCCAGGGTTCGAAACGCGGCATCGTTCCCTACCCACTTTTTTCCATTTCTAAGTGGGGAGATGAACAGAAATGCCGGTTCCCATCAATCAAGTGGTCCGGTTGTCTGACAAAGGATCTCTGTCAGGCTGTAACCTTGGCCCACCGGATACGGTGCCTGCGCTCTCGGGTGACGCAGGGGGAAGCCTTTCAAGCGCGTCCGGCTCGTCAGAAGAATTTTGTTAAGGCTTGGCCGTAGACACCCCCAGTCAGGCCTGGACTGGGGGCATCTGCACTAAATTTCTGCCGAGTGGCGGCGGCGTGCCCCGCCGGGGTGCCAAGCCGGCTCAGAACTCCATGTCGAGCTCTTCGATCTCGTCCGGCTCGTGGGCGGCGGCCTCGGCCCATTCCGTCATCAGCGGCCAGCGCAGGATGGTGTCGCGATAGGCGGCGGCGCGCGGCGGCAGCTTCACGTCGTAGGTGCGGAATCTGGTGCAGACGGGGGCGTACATCGCATCCGCCAAGGTCGGGCGCTCGCCGAACAGGAACGGGCCGTCGTAGCGGGCGAGGCAATCGTCGACGATCGTGACGATGCGGTCGATGTCGCCCCTGGCGCCGTTGAAGACCTTGAAGTTCGGGTGGAAGGCCTTGAGGTTCATCGGCAGCGCCGAGCGCAGGTTGACGAAGCCGCCATGCATCTCGCCCGAGATCGAGCGGCAATGGGCGCGGGCGGCCGTCTCCTGCGGCAGGAAGCCGGCCGCGGGATAAGTCTCGGTGAGGTATTCGGCGATCGCCAGCGTGTCCCACACGACGATGCCCTCGTGGCGCAGGCGCGGCACCAGGAACGAGGGCGAGAGGTGCAGGAGCTCGGCGCGGCTCGCGGCGTCGTCGCCCGAGAGGATCTCCGTCTCGAAGTCGAGATCCGCCATCCGGCAGATCAGCCAGCCGCGCAGCGACCAGGACGAGTAGTTCCGGCTCGAGATCGTCAGCGTCGCCTTCGGCATGGCCCATCGCCTCCCGGGATGCGCGCCTGCGCCGCGAGGGGAACCTCGGCGCAGGTCGTCGATTCTGTCCGATTCGCCGCATCCAAGACTCGTGCCGTTCGCCCCCGTGGTGCAAGGGGCGACGGCGGCGATTTCCGTCGAGGCTGGTTAAGAGCGCCCTAGTCGCGCCGCAGCAGGGCGGCGACCTCGTCCTCCTCGGCGGTGGTGAGGCGGCGCTCGGGCGGGGGCGCCTTGCGGCGGGCGAGCCGCCAGATGCCGAACCCGCCGAGCAGGATCGCGAGGAGCGGCGTGGCCCAGAGCAGCAGGGTGTGCAGGCCGAAGACGGGGCGCAGCAGCACGAACTCGCCGTAGCGCCGCACCACGTAATCCTCGACCGCCTGGTTCGTGTCGCCGGCCTTCAGGCGCTCACGCACGATCAGGCGCAGATCCTTGGCCAGCGGCGCGTCGGAATCGTCGATGGACTGGTTCTGGCAGACGAGGCAGCGCAGGCCCGCCGAGATCTCGCGGGCGCGGTGCTCCAGGGTCGGGTCCGGCAGCACCTCGTCCGGCTGCACGGCCCGGGCCGGGCCGGCGGCGAGAAGGGCGAGGACGAGGAGGGCCGCGGCTCTCATTCGGCCGGCACCGCGGCGGGAGGCAGGCCCTTGGCCCGGGCCCGTACCGGCGCGCCGACCCGCATGCGCCGGTCGGTCAGCGAGAGGCCGCCGCCCAAGGCCATCACCACCGCGCCGAGCCAGATCAGCAGCACGTAGGGCTTGTGGTAGAGGCGCAGGCCCGCCCCGTCCGGCTGGATCTCGCCGAGGCTCGCATAGACCTGGCTCGCGCCGACCGTGAGCAGGCCCGATTCCGTCACCGCCATCTGCCGGCTCGGATAGAAGCGCTTCGAGGTCTCGACATGGCCGATCTCGTCGCCCGCCTTGTTGCGGATGGTGAGATAGGCCACGGTCTCCTCGTAGTTCGGGCCCGTGCGCGGCGCGACCCGGTCGAGGGTCGCGACATAGGGGCCCGCGGCGAGCGTCCCGCCGGATTTCAGGGTCGCGAGCCCCTCCGTCGCCCAGCCCTGGGCGGCGATGCCGAGCACCACCACGCCGACGCCCGCATGGGCGATCGCCGTGCCCCAGGCCGAGCGCGGCAGGCCGAGCGCCCGTCGCCAGATCACGCTGGCGCCGCGGGCGCGGGAGGCGCCGTAGCCGCGGGCGCGGCTGATGATCTCGAGGGCCGAGCCGACGATCAGGTAGGCGCCGAGCCCGACGCCCACGGGCGCGAGCACCGGCCCGCCCCAGTGCAGGGCCGCCGCACCGAGGCCGACGGCGAGCGCCGCGGCCATCGCCGCGAACAGGCGCTGGGAGGCGGCCAGCGCGTCGCCCCGCTTCCAGGCGAGTGCCTGGCCGAAGGGAACGATGAGCAGCAGCGGCACCGCGAGCGGCACGAAGGTGAAGTTGAAGAAGGGCGGCCCGACCGAGATCTTCTCGCCCGTCAGCATCTCGAGGAGCAGCGGGTAAAGGGTGCCGACGAACACCGTGGCGCAGGCCGCCACCAGGAACAGGTTGTTGAGGACGAGGCTGCCCTCGCGGGAGATCGGCGCGAACAGGCCGCCCTGGCGCAGCAGCGGCGCGCGCCACGCGAACAGGGTCAGCGAGCCGCCGATGAACAGGATCAGGATCGCGAGGATGAAGACGCCGCGGGTCGGGTCGGTGGCGAAGGAATGCACCGAGGTGAGCACGCCCGACCGCACGATGAAGGTGCCGAGCAGCGACAGCGAGAAGGTGAGGATGGCGAGCAGCACCGTCCAGACCTTCAGGGCGTCGCGCTTCTCCATGACGACGGTGGAGTGCAGGAGCGCGGTGCCCGCGATCCAGGGCATCAGCGAGGCGTTCTCGACCGGGTCCCAGAACCACCAGCCGCCCCAGCCGAGCTCGTAATAGGCCCAGTACGAGCCCATCGCGATGCCGAGCGTCAGGAAGCTCCAGGCGATCAGCGTCCAGGGCCGCACGGCGCGCGCCCAGACCGCGTCGATGCGCCCGTCGATGAGCGCGGCGACCGCGAAGGCGAAGGTGATCGAGAAGCCGACATAGCCGACATAGAGGAGCGGCGGATGGATCGCGAGGCCAGCATCCTGCAGGAGCGGGTTGAGGTCGCGCCCCTCGATCGGCGCGGGCATCACCCGGCTGAAGGGGTTCGAGGTCGCGATCATGAAGAGCACGAACACGAAGGTGATGAAGCCCTGGACCCCGAGGGTGTTCGCCCGCAGCACGGGCGGCACGGCGCTCTTGGCCACCGCGACGCAGGCCCCGAACAGGGTGAGGATCAGGACCCAGAGCAGCAGCGAGCCCTCGTGGTTCCCCCAGACGCCGGAGATCTTGTAGATGAAGGGCTTGGCCGTGTGGGAGTTGTCGACCACGTTCTGGACCGAGAAGTCCGAGGTGGCGTGGGCGTAGGTCAGCGCCGCGAAGGCGAAGAGCACGCAGGCGAAGCTGCCGAGCGCCGCCTGCACCGCCACCTGCCGCAGGGCGGGCTCGCCCGCACGCGCGGCCCAGACGGGCATCACCGCCTGGACGAGGGAGAGCGCCAGCGCGAGCGCCAGCGCGAAGTGACCGGTCTCGACGAGCACTGCCTCACACGTCCTTCTGAACCATCAACCGTACGTCGCATCCCCTGCTCAGCGCTCGCTGCGCGGCCCGAGGGTCTTGTCCGCCGCCGCGGCCTTGTCCTGGCCCGCGCCTTTGCCCGCGCCCTCCTGCCAGCGCCCCTGCGCCTTGAGCGCGTCGGCGACCTCGCGCGGCATGTAGGATTCGTCGTGCTTGGCGAGCACGGTGTCGGCCCGGAACAGGCCGCCGGGCTCCAGCCGCCCCTCCGTCACCACGCCCTGGCCCTCGCGGAACAGGTCGGGCAGCAGGCCCTTGTAGTGCACCGGCACGGTGGCGTTGGTGTCGGTCACCGTGAACTCGATCGTCTGGTCGGGCCCGCGGCGGAGCGAGCCCTCCTGCACCAGGCCGCCGAGGCGGAAGCGCACGCCGGGCCCGACGCCCTGCGCGGCCACCTCCGTCGGCGAGCGGAAGAACACGATGGACCCGCTCATGGCGGTGAGGATGAGCCCCACGGCCAGGACGAGCACCGCGCCGCAGACGCAGATCAGGACCAGGCGGCGGCTCTTGCGGGTCACGTGCGTCCTTCCCATGGCTGCCGGGCCGCCCGAACCAGGGGGCCGGCCGCTTTCGTTCAGAGGGGTGTCGGCCCCGGCGCGCGCCCGGTCAAGTCCGCGGGCCCGGACCGATTGTCCGGGGGGCCTCGATCCGGGGCCCGGTCAGGGCTTGCCGGGACGGCCGGGCAGGCTCAGCTCACGCGCCAGCAGATCGAGGCGCCCGCCCGCGGCGCTGTCGGCGGCCAGCGCCATCCGCGCCCGCTCGAGCACCTGGGCCGCGCGGTCGCGCTCGCCGAGCGCGCTGTAGGAGCGCACCAGCCGCAGCCACTCGTCCGCACTGCCGCCCTTGGCCGCGAGGCGCCTGTCGAGGCCGGTCACCATGGTGCGGATCGCGGCATCGCGCTCGGCCGGGGGCATAGCGGTGACGGCGGCGACCGCCGCCTCCGTATCCGCACGGGCCGTTCCCTGGGCACGCGCCTCGCCCGCTCCCGGCGGCGCCGCCTCCGAGGCGAGGCCGAGATCGCGCATCCCCGTCTCCAGGCGCTCCAGACCCTCCGGGTCGTCCTTCAGGGTGGCGCGGGCACGGTTCACGGCGGCGAGCGCCCGGTCGCGCTCGCCCAGCACCATGCGGGAGCGGACGAGGCGCAGCCATTCCTCCGGCGTGCCGCCGCCATTGGCGAGGCGCTGGTCGAGCCCGTCGACCATGGCGCGGATCGCGGCCTCCCGGTCGGTCGGCGGTCCGTCCCGGCGCATCGGCGCGGGGGCGCCCGCGGCGGGCGCCGGCTCGCTCTTCAGGCGGGCGAGCGTCTCGCGGACGAGGCCGAGCCAGGGCGCGTCGGCGGAGCTTGCCGCCTCCAGCGCCTCGAGCTGGCTGATCGCCTCGGCCGTGTCGCCCGCCTGCTCGGCGGCGCGGGCGAGATAGAAGCGGGGCTTGGCCGCCTTCGCGTCGAGCATCAGCGCGCGGTGGAACACGGCCCGCGCCTCCGGCGGCACGACCCCGTTGCCCGCCGCGACCAGGGCCTCGCCCCAGTTCGACAGCACCTCCGGCGTCTCGCCCTTGAGGCGGGCGACCGATTCGTAGGCGTGGGCGGCGTCCGTGAAGCGGCCCATCCGCATGTAGACGGGGGCGAGCACGGTCCAGCCGCGGGCGTCGCTCGGATCGCTCGCGAGCTTCGCCTCGATCTGGCCGATCGCCTTGAGGAGGTCGCGATCGCCGCCGAGCGCCGCCTGCCGGTCGGCCTCGGTCTGGGCGGGGAGGTTCGGCGAGCCGTAGAGGCCGTAGGCCAGGAGCGCGACGAGGGGGATCGTGGAGAGCGCGAAGGCGGAGGCGGCGCGGCGCTGGCGCAGGCGCGGCTCGGCGAGCGCTGTCTCGTCGCCGGCCGTCGCGGCGCGGTTCGCCCGCAGCAGGCGGCGCGCCGCCTCGGTGCGGGCGGCCTCGGCCTCCGCCGGCGCGATCAGGCCGCGGCCGAGGTCCCGCTCGATTTCGGCGAGCTGGTCCTCGTAGAAGCCGGTCTCGGTGGCGGTGTGCCCCGGCTCGGACGGCGCCTGCGTCGTGCGGCGGGACATCGGCCAGAGCAGAGCAAGAACCGCGGCGGCGGTCATGCCCGCGAGAATGAACCAGATCGGCGTCATCGGACCCTATCGATCGGACCGAACTCGGGCCCGTGCGCCAGGGTACGGGCGGGCTCCTGCCCGCACGATCCCCGGATTCGGCGACACGGTGTCACGCGAATCACGCCCGGAAATCAAGAGCGCGGCGCCGGCCGGGCCGGCGGCCCGGGATTGCAACGCCCATCTGGGACGTTCTCGTCTGGACTTGGTTTCACCTTGGACCGTTGTGCGACGCGTCTTGCATTTTGCTCTGCGATATTTTCGCTAGACTGTTGCCGTGCTCCGCGAGCTGTGCCAGGAAGGTCGCGTCCGCATAAGGCTTGGCGGGAGAGCCCAGACCGGCGTGAGCCGGTTATGGCGTCGTGGAGCGACCGCCCCCGGAAGCTTCAAGGCACAATCCCGTGGAGTTGGACGATCTGGAGTGTGACGCCTGAGGCGTCCCGACGAGCTTGAGAGCCGCGCGCGTCTCTTCGGCTCCCAGGTACTCGCGACAGAGGGGGGCAGCCGAGTGGTTGACGGGCCACGGGCCCGCTGTCGTGGAGAATGCGGCATGTTCCGAGACGACGCCTTCCAGGACGATCCCACCGACGCGTTCGAGTATGTGCTCGACCGGCCGGACCAGTGCTGGAACTACGAGCCCTCGCGGGCCGAGGTGTTCAAGGAGTTCAGCGCGGCCGTCTACACCACGGATGCCGAGGGCTGGCTGACCTACTACAACGATGCGGCGGCCGAGCTCTGGGGTTTCCGTCCGGTGCTGGGCAAGGCGCGCTGGTGCGGCTCCTGGCGCCTCTACGAGCATGACGGCACGCCGGTGCCCCATGGCGAGAGCCCGCTGGCCGTGGCCCTGCAGACGGGCGTGATCACCCGCGGCCAGCAGATGCTGCTGGAGCGGCCGGATGGCACCCGCGTGCCGATCATCCCCAGCCCGACCCCGCTGCGCGACCAGAACGGCACCCTGGTCGCCGGCTCGAACGTGCTCCTGCGCGTGTCCTCCGGCCGGCCGCGGCTGCGCCCCCGCCGCGAGGCCGAGCGGCCGCACCTCGCCATGATGGCCTGAACCCGGATCTCGCCCCGCCCTTGGCCATCGGCCGGTGCCGCCCCTAAATGAGGCGGCGCCGGACCGGCACGGGATGCCGGTCCGACGGGGAAACGGGGATCGATGACCGAAGACCAGCCCGAACCGCTCGACGAGATGACCCGGCTGCAGGCCAAGTTCGCCGCGATGGAGATCGTCGTCGGCGTGCTGATCGGCCGCCTGTCGGAGGAGAATCCCGAGATCCGCGAGGACGTGAAGCGGGACGTGTCCGTGATCCTCGCGGACATGGCCGGCGGGAGCGAGAGCGAGGAGCTGGTCGTCGCCGAGGTCCGGCGCGCGGCCGCGCTCCTGACGAGCGTCTCGGTGTCCTGACCGCCGGATCCCTCTCCCCGGCGCGTCCCGGGCGGCGTATGATCGCCGTGTCGCGGCGGTCGGCGCCGCACCGGCAGAGCGGATCGGAGGGAGCATGTCACAGCCCGCGGCTTCCACGTCCGGCACGATCGGGTCCGGCACGCTCACGGGCGATGCGGCAGGCAAGACCTGCCGCCTGATCCGGGCCGATCGCTCGGTCCGGGGCAAGCAGGGCCTCGACTACACGGTCGGCATCTCGGCCGAGAGCGTCGGGGCCCAGGGGATCCACCTGCAGCTCGTGACGATCCCGCCGCTGGCGCGGGCCAAGGCCCACCTGCACGAGGGGCACGAGACGGCGATCTACGCGCTGAGCGGCGTTTCCGGCTGCTGGTACGGCGAAGGCCTGGAGGAGCACGCGGTCGTCCAGCCCGGCGACTTCTTCTACATCCCCGCCGGGGTGCCGCACCTGCCCTACAATCCGAGTGCCGACGAGCCCTGCATCGCGGTCATCGCCCGGACCGACCCGAACGAGCAGGAGAGCGTCGTGCTCCGGCCGGATCTCGACGCGGTCCATGCCGGCCCGGTCGGTTCCTGACGGACGGCCCGCGGCCATAACGCAGTTGTGACAGGTCGCGGCCGCGCTCGAGCCGCGCGGCGCGGAACTGGGTTGCGCATGAACGCTTGATGCGCTGCCGATTGTCCGGGTTCACCCGAAAACCAGTGACGGCGCCTGACGACCTCTTCGATCCGGAGATCGCCATGACTTCATCGCGCCCAGCGGCCGCCTCGAGCGTGGAGCGCCAGCCGTCGCCCGCCGCCCTGCGCGGCCTCGACGCCCTCAACTTCTTCCTGGCCGACGTGCGCGACGGGCTCGGCCCCTATCTCGCCATCTACCTGCTGGCCGTGCGCGGGCCCGACCAGGGCTGGAACGAGGCGACGATCGGCCTCGTCATGACCATCGCCGGGGTCGCCGGCCTGATCGCCCAGACGCCGGCCGGGGCGCTGATCGACCGGACGCGGGCCAAGCGCGCCATCGTCATCGCCGCCGCCCTCGCGGTGACCGCGAGCTGCCTCGTCCTGCCCTGGATCTCGAACTTCTACCTCGTAGCCGCGACGCAGTCGCTCTCCGGCATCGCCGGCGCGATCTTCCCGCCCGCGCTCGCCGGCATCACGCTGGGCGTCGTCGGGCCGAAGCTGTTCTCGAAGCGGGTGGGGCGCAACGAAGGCTTCAACCATACCGGCAACGCCGTCTCCGCCCTGCTCGCGGGCGGTCTTGCCTACCTGTTCGGCCCGGTCGTGGTGTTCTGGCTGATGGGCGTCCTCGCCGTCTGCTCCATCGGCGCGATGCTGATGGTGCCGGCCTCCGCGATCGACGACGACCTCGCCCGCGGGCTGGATTGCGCCGAGACGCAGGATTGCCATCAGGCCTCCGGCCTCAAGGCGCTCTTTCAGAACCGCAACCTGCTGCTGTTCGCCGTGCTCTGCGCGGCCTTCCACCTCGCCAACGCGGCCATGCTGCCCTCGGTCGGCCAACTCCTGACGAAGGTGGTCGGCAAGGATTACGCGACCTCGCTCATCGCGATCTGCATCGTCGCCGCCCAATGCGTGATGGTGCCGCTGGCGGTGATGGTCGGCCACAAGGCCGACAGCTGGGGCCGCAAGCCGATCTTCCTGGCGGCCTTCGGCTTCCTGGCCCTGCGGGGCGTCCTCTATACTTTCTCGGACAACCCCGTCTGGCTCGTGGCGGTCCAGTGTCTCGACGGCATCGGCGCCGGCATCTACGGGGCGCTGTTCCCCATCGTGGTGGCGGACCTGACCCGCGGCACCGGTCGCTTCAACGTGGCGCAGGGCGCCGTCTCGACGGCACAGGGGCTCGGCGCCTCATTCAGCGCCACGCTGGCCGGGGTGCTCATCGTCTCCTCCGGCTATTCGGCTGCCTTCCTGGTGCTGGCCGCGGTCGCAGCGGCGGGTTTTGCCGTCTACCTGCTGTTCATGCCGGAGACCTACGGCTACGAGCCGCGCGGGAACGGCACCGCCCCGTCGCCACCCGCATCCCTGGCCGTCCCGGCCGAGTAGGGCAGGGCGGATCGCCTTCGGGCCGCGCTCGCGGGAGTGGATCTAGCTGGAAGAACTGGCGGAGGGAGCGGGATTCGAACCCGCGATACCGTTTCCGGTATACACACTTTCCAGGCGTGCGCCTTCAACCACTCGGCCACCCCTCCCGACCCCTCATCGGCGCGGCGCGCGGCGATGAGGCCGGCTGCGCAGGATGCGGAGTGGCGCGTGCTGTACCCGCCAGGACAGCCGCGCGCAAGGCGCTTCGCCACGAATTGCGCCGGCTGCCCGCGCGGAACGGGCGCGTGGCTCGCTCGTTGAAGGGGGAAGCTGCGCCGCAGCCGCCCGGTCCGCTCCCGAAGCGCCGGTCGGTTCGGCGCGCGGAACGCATCACATCGAGCCTGGAAGCGGTACGTTCGGGTCGGCCGCCGCTCCAGTCCGCCAGCGAGGAGGTTCCCATGAGCCTGATCGGACGCATCGTCACCAAGATCCTCGGCAACGAGGACCGGCCCGTCGCCCGCGACGGCCGCAACGCCGATTCGAGCACGCCGATCGGGCGGCTCGTCACCAAGATCCTGCGGAAGTAACCCGCGGCCACGGCACGGGCTCGGGCCCGTGCCGCCTACAGGCCGAACAGCGCCATGATCCCGGAGACGATGGCGTAGACGAAGCCGGCATTCAGGGCGACGCCCACCACGCCGATGGCGAGGCCGACCAGCACGACGATGCCGTCGCGCTCCACCAGGCCCAGGCCGACGAGGCAGACCGCGAGGCCGAGCGGGATCTGGCCGATCACCGGCGCCGCGACGATCAGCGCCATCGCGAGGGTCAGGAGCGCCACCCCCATCCCGCGCATGCCGAGCGCGCTCTCGAACACGCTCATGCGCGGGCGCGACCAGCGCTCCAGGCGCTGCAGCAGAGGCACCGCGCGGTCGACCGCCCGCTTCACGTCCTGCCGGGGAATCGAGCGGCCGAGCAGCCGGCTCGGCAGCCAGGGCGCCGACATTCCGGCCGCGATCTGGATCGCGACGAGCAGCAGCAGCAAGCCGCAGACCAGAGGGATCGGCGGCGGCATCGGCAGGCAGTTCGGCAGGCCGAGCAACACCACCAGCAGCGCGAAGGCACGGTCGCGCAGCACGGCGACGATGTCGCCGACCGTCAGACGGTCCCCCTCCTGGCTCGCCAGGATCGTGAGGACTTCGGACGTTCGTGCACCGGAATACAAGGTTCGACCGCGGTTGGCTGTCCCGGCGCGGCTCTAGCCGAGTTCCTGACGGTCGCCAAGTTCCGAGGTCCGTCCCGGTCCGCGATCGACCGCGCGCCGGCGGCCGCGGAGGGGCGCGCCGATTCGCGGCCATCGATGGGCCGGGGATTTCCTTCAGGTTTGATTTTTGAATAAAACGTATACTTTAACGAATGAATGCAATTTATATTCTTGTTCTGTTCGATGACAATGACTCAGTAATTATATGATTATTGCCATTTTTCGATCGTTATGCCGAAACTGACACCGATACCAAGTTTTCTCGTCACGGATGTATTTCTTCTGAGGTTCGCCTGTTGGCTGTATGGCTGGCAAGTCGCGGATGGAGAGCCGCAGGGCGCAGCATCGTTGCGCTGCTGATGCTGGCATCGACGTCCGCCCGTGCGGACGAGACCTGGAATCTCCTGCTGTTCGGCAGTCTCGATGCCGGAGCCTCGACGTTCTTCTCCAGGGGCGCGAAGCTCGGATTCGATCGACTCGACCGCGACGGTTTCGTCGTGCTGGCGAGCGTGGGGGCCGGTCACAGGGCGGAGCGCGCGACGTGCGCCTGCGCACCTGCCGGCACCGTCTCGCGCGCCCGGCGGACGATGATGGGCGCGGCCCTCCTCGGTCACCAATGGTTCCACGACTGGGGCGTCGTCGCGCTCTATGCCGGTCCCGAGGGCTCGGTCGAGATGCTGACCGACCGATTCGGCAGCGTGCTGCTGCCGCCGCGCTACGGCCTGCGCCTGCACGGCGAGATCTGGGCGCGCCCGACCGACGACACCCTGGTCCAAGGCACCGCGATCCTCGGCACGGCGCGGATGGATGCCTGGACCCGCCTCGCCTGGGGCTACCGGCTCTGGGGCGCCTATCTCGGCCCGGAGGCGAGCCTCTACGCGGATTGGCTCGGCTATCGGAAATGGGCGCTCGGCCTGCACGCCACCGATTTCGACCTCGGCCGCTTCAGCCTGCGCGTCTCCGCCGGATTCCAGACGGAGACCGGCTTGCGCGATCCCTATCCCTATCTCGCGGTCTCGGCCTGGACGCCGTTCTGAAGCTCCGGCGCGTCGCCCCTTGCCGCGCCGCCGGCCGCGGGCAAGGTATGGCGGGGCCGGAAAGCGGATCCGCCAAGTGGCGGCCCTTCCGCATCCCCTCGTCGCAGTCCCGGCCGCCGGAGAGACCATGAAGTTCGCCTTTGCCGGCATCGATTTCCTCGGCGGCGTCTTCGACGGGCTGCTCGAGGCCGGCTGGACCCCGATCAAGCTGTTCACCCGGCCCTGCGACGGCATCTACGACCACAACGAGACCGTGGTGGCGCGCGCCCGGCAGTTCCGTATTCCGATCCAGCTCTCGCGCATCCGCACGGCCGACCTCGACGCGCTCCAGGCCGCACATGGGCGCGACTGGGCGCTGGTGGTGGCGGGCTATCCCTGGCTGGTGACCGGCTGGCGGGGCCGGGCCGCCTACGGGCTGAACTTCCATCCCTCGCCGCTGCCGACGGGGCGCGGGCCCTACCCGCTCTTCCGGGCGATCGAGGAGGGCTACGAGAGCTGGGGCGTCACTGCCCACGTGCTGGCCGACGGCTTCGACACCGGGGACATCATCGCGCAGGACATCTTCCCGCTCCCCGCGAACGAGGATCACGAAGGCCTCCTCGCCAAGTGCCAGATGGCGGCCCGCCGCATCGCGACGGGCCCGATCGCGCGGGACCTGCCGCAGCGCTGGCGCCGGGCCGAGCCGCAGGGCGACGGCTCCTACTGGCCGCGGGCGACGGATGCCGACCGCACCCTCGATTTCCGCGCCGGCGTCGATGCGGTGCTGCGCCGGGTGCGCGCCTTCGGCGCCATCGAGACCCTGGCGCGCCTCGACGACGGCCGCATCTTCGTGGCCGAGGCCAGCGGCTGGCACGAGGTGCACGGCCATACACCCGGCAGCGTGGTGCACCGCTACCGCCGCCACCTCGTGATCGCGGCCCGCGACGGCTACGTCCAGATCACCCGCTGGTCGCCGGTGCCGCTCGCGGAGGCCGGCCGGATCGGCCGCTGAGCCGATGCCGCCGATGCGCCGCAAGGGCGACCTTCCCGTGAAGACCTGCGCGCAATGCGGCCGGCCCTTCACGTGGCGCAAGAAATGGGAGCGGGTCTGGGAGGCGGTGCGCTACTGCTCCGACCGCTGCCGGGCCGAGGCGCGGCGCGGACGGGGTCAGGAGCCGGAGCGGCCTGCCTGAAGCGCCGCCAGCGACTCAGGCGTGTCGATGTCGAGCCGGCTGCCCGGATCGCCCGGGATCTCCAGCACGTCGGTGCGCCCCGCCAGCAGCGGGCCGGCGCCGCGGTCGCCCGTGAGCCGGGAGAGATCGGCGGCGAGGCGGCGCCGGTTCAGCAGGACCGGGTTGCCGCGGCGCCCGCCCGCGACCGGGACCACGGCCGCCTGCGTGCCGTCGAAGGCGGCGGCGAGGCGCTCGACCAGGGCCGGCGCGACCCGCGGCATGTCGCCGAGCATCACCACCGCCCCGGCGCAGCGTTCCGGCAGGGCGGCGAGCCCGGCCCGCAGCGAGGTCGAGAGGCCGGCGGCGAAGTCCGGGTTCTCGGCGAAGGCGAGGTCGAGGCCCGCCAGGGCCGCCCCCACCGAGGCCGCATGGGCGCCGAGCACGGCGACGACCGGCCGCAGGCGCGTGGCGAGGGCGGCCTCCGCGGCGTGCCGCACGAGGGGGCGCCCGTCGAGCGCGGCCAGGAGCTTCGGACTCGCGCCGAACCGGGTGCCGCGCCCCGCCGCCAGCAGGACGATGCCGGTCTCAGGCATCGCCGTCCTCGGCGCTCTCGCCGCCGGCGCGCGGCTGCGGGCGCGAGACGATCTCCATCAGGAGGCCGCCGACGCCGAGCGCGACGATGTCGGCGCGGGTCACCGTCAGCCCCGCGAGCAGGCGGTGCAGCACCCAGTCGAAGCCGTTCTCCTTCGGCGAGCGGGCGCAGCCCGGCGCGCCGATCACCGGCATGCCGCCGAGACGGCCGACGAGCAGGAGGTTGCCGGGATCGACCGGCATGCCGAGATGGTCGACGCCGCCCCCCGCCCGCTCCAGGCCGGCGGGGATCACGTCCCGTCGGTCGGCGATGGCCGAGGCGCCGAAGACGATCGCGAGATCGGCCCCTGCGTCCGTCAGCCCGGCCAGCGCCTCGGCGACCGCGGCGGCCTCGTGCGGAACCCGGTGCTCGGCGAGGATCGTCGCGCCCGTGGGGGCGAGGCGCCCGGAGAGCACGGCAAGGGTGCGGTCGATCGTGGCCGGCTTCAGGCCCGGCAGCAGCGTCGAGACGACGCCGACGCGCCTGCGGCGATAGGGGGCGACGCGCAGCGCCGGCCCGGCCGCAGCCGCGACGGCCCGCGCCAGGGTCTCGCCGGCGACCGCGTAGGGGATGATCTTGACGGTGCCCACCATCTCGCCGGCCACCACCGGCTTGAAGGGCGCCAGGGTCGCGAGCGTCACGGCCTCGTCCACGGCGTTCACCGCATCGACGATTTCCCGCTCCACCAAGAGCACCCCGGCCGTCTCCGCATACAGGTTGCAGCGGCCGGTGAACGGCGCCTCGGCGACGAGGCCGGCGCCCGCGACATGCTGGGCGAGGCGGCTGGCCGCCTCGTCCTCGCCGACGTCGCCGGGCTCGAGCCGCACCGCCACCACCTCGCCGATGCCGGCCCGGGCGAGGTCGGCCGTCATCTCGGGCGGGATGGTGCGGCCCTTGCGCAGGGTGGCGTCGGCGGTGCGCAGGGTATGGGCGGTGATGAGCCCGCCGGCCTCGGCCACGGGCACGGGGCCGAATCTCACGCCTGGTCCCCCGGGCGGCGCAGGGCCTGCACGATCTCGCCGAGCACCGAGAGTGCGATCTCGGCCGGGGTCGCCGCGCCGATGTCGAGCCCGATCGGTGCGCGGATGCGGGCGGTCTCGGCCTCCGAGAAACCGGCCTCCGCGAGCCGCGCGAGCCGGGCGGCATGCGTCTTCCGGGAGCCCAGCGCCCCCACATAGAAGCAGCCGGCGCGAAGCGCCGCCTGAAGCGCCGGATCGTCGATCTTCGGATCGTGGGTGAGGGCGGCGAGCGCGCAATAGGGGTCGAGGGGCGGCACCCGGCCACCGAGTGCCCTGTCCGGCCACTCGGCCGCGAGCTCGGTGCCGGGGAAGCGCTCCGGGCTCGCGAAGGCGGTGCGCGGGTCGATCACGGTCAGCGCGAGGTCGAGGGCGGCGGCCATCGGCACGAGGGCCTGCGAGATGTGGACGGCGCCGATCACCACGAGGCGCACGGGCGGCACCTGCACGGTGAGGAAGTGCGTGCGCCCCTCCGCCTCGACGAGCCCGCTCCTGCCCGAGGCCAGGGCCTTGCGCAGAAGCGGCGCGAGCGGATCGCCGGCCAGCGCCTCCGCCGTCACGAGGCGCTGCGTCCCCTCCGCGATATCGGTGACGAGAATGGCCGGGCGGCGCGCGGCCCGCTCGGCGTTCAGGGCCCGGAGGATCTCGCCGCGCATCAATCGACCCGCTCGACATAGACGCGGATGCGTCCGCCGCAGGACAGGCCGACCCGCCATGCGGTCTCGTCGGCCACGCCGAATTCGAGGATGCGGGGCTTGCCCTCGGCGATCACGTCGAGGGCGTCGGCGATCACGGCGCCCTCGACGCAGCCGCCCGAGACCGAGCCGAGAAAGCTCCCGGCCTCGTCGATGACGAGATGGCTGCCCACCGGCCGCGGGGCCGAGCCCCAGGTCTCGATCACCGTGGCGAGCGCCACCCCGCGCCCCGCGCGCCGCCACGCCTCGGCGGCGGCCAGGATGTCGGTGTCGGAGGAGAGCATGGATCTGGGCCTTGTGATCCCGGAGCGCCTCGGCAGGCTCCGGATCGTCCGGAGGTATGGCGTGCCGTGTCGGACGCAAGATACGGGCGCGCCGTAGGGCCCAGTACGCATCGGCATGTCGGGCTGTCATACGACATCCGGGCGATCCCTTCGGGATGGCGGATGTCGCCTTCGCTCAGGCGCCGCGCGGGCTTGCTGAGACCGCCTCCGGTCTGATCAACCGGACGCGGTATCAGGCGGCGCCCACCAGCGACAGGATGCCCCGTGCGCCGGCGGGCTCGGTCTGCGCCGGGGCGCTGCAAGTCCGGTTCCGCCCGGTCGCCTTGGCCTCGTAGAGCGCGGCGTCGGCGCGCCGGTAGAGGTCCGCGGCGGCGCCGACTCCGGGCCGGCCGGTCGCGAGGCCGATGCTGACGGTGACGGCCGGAATTCCCGGTGCTCCCGCCGGGAGGCGCGAGGCCGTGCGGCGGATGGTCTCCGCGACGCGGGCGGCGCCCTCCGCATCCGTGGCGGGCAGGAGCACCGCGAATTCCTCGCCGCCGACGCGGGCGACGAGGTCGGCCGGCCGGTGGATGCTCGCCGCCAGGGCCCGGGCGAGGCTCCTGAGCACCGCGTCGCCGGCCGCGTGGCCGTGCCGGTCGTTGATGCGCTTGAAATGGTCGGCATCGACGATGAGGAGCGAGAGCGGGCCGCCATCGGCGCGGGCCGCCCGGTCCCAGGCTTCGTCGAAAGCCTCCTCGAAGCGGCGACGGTTGGCGAGCCCGGTGAGTGGGTCGGTGCGCGAGAGCCGCGTGAGCTCCGCCTGCATCGCGGCGCTGCGGCCGAGCTCTCGCCCGAAGAGCAGGCACAGGCCGATGGCCAGCCCGCACAGGGCGAGCACGACCGCCCCGATCACCAAGGCCTTCGCCCGCCAGCCCGCCTCGATCTCCCGGGTCGCCAGCGCCACGTCGAGGACGAGCGGCAGGCCGCCGACCCGGGTGAAGGTATGCTGGCGCTCGACGCCGTCCCATCCGGAGCGTGCCACGAAGCCGCCGCTCTCGGCGCCCCCGAAACGCGCGAAGGTGGCCGCACCCGCGCTCCCCGGGCCGGCTTCCGGGTGGCGCAGGATCCGAACACCGTCGCGGCGGTAGAGCTTGATCGCGCCGAGCCCGCCGAGTTCGATCCGGTCGAACAGGCGGGTGAAATACGAGAGCCTCAGGATCCCGAGGGCGATGCCGCCGAAGGAGCCGTCCGGCTTCTGGATCCGCCTGCTCAGCACGATGACGGGCGTGCCGGTGACCCGCGAGACGATCGGCTCGCTGATATGGAGGCCGAGATCGGGATCGGCCTTGTGGGCGCGGAAATAGGCCCGGTCGGCATTGTTGACCCGCCGCGCCGGCACCGCGTCGGCGTCGAACACGCTGTCGCCGTTCTCGTCGAGCACGGCCATCCCGGCGAGGTGGTCGGCCGTCGCGGCCGGCCCGAACAGCAGGCGCTGGCGCAGGTCCGGGGCGATGTCCTCGATTCCGGGCGCGTCGAGATTGGCGATGACGGCGAGCAGCGAGCGATCGACGACCGCGATGGTGCGCACGATGTCGCTGTCGATCACCTGGAGCAGGTTCCGCGAGGTCTGCTCCGCCTTGGCCCAGGTCTCGCGCCGCAGTTCCAGCAGCATCAGCCCGGATACGGCGAGCATGCCCAGGGGGGCGAGGACGCCGAGAAGGATCCAGCTCCGTGTGCGGAGTTGGCGCATGGAACCACTCCGCCACGTCGCAGGCGAATGCGCCTGCTACCCGCCCGATCTCGCCCGTTTTCCCCTCACCAAAGCCTTACGCGCGGCCCGCCGGTGCCGCCTCGGGCCGCCGGGCTCGGATCATGGCTAACGCTCCGTCGCCGCGATCCGGGCTTCGCTCACAGGCGGCGGGGGCTCGCCGATGCGGGCTCCGCCAGCCGGAGGCGGGGGCGGTTCGGGCCGTGCCCGATCGCGCCGCGATCGCCATCCGGCCCGGCGGACAGTGCCCGGCAGGTCCGGTTCCGCCCAGTCGCCTTGGCCTCGTAGAGCGCGGCATCGGCGCGGCCGTAGAGGTCCGAGGCGCCGCCCTCGCTCTGGGCCGTGGCGAGGCCGATGCTCACGGTGACCGCGCCCGCGCCGATCCCGGCGGCGCCGACGGCGAGGGCGGCCACCTCGGCATGGATCCGATCCGCGATGCGGGCGGCGCCCTCCGCACCGGTGCCGGGGAGGAGCAGCGCGAATTCCTCGCCGCCCACGCGGGCGACGAGGTCGTCCGGCCGGTGGACACTTGCCGCCAGGGCGCCGGCTAGGGCTTTCAGCACCGCGTCGCCCACCGCGTGGCCGTAGCGGTCGTTGTAGCGCTTGAAATGGTCGGCATCGACGATGAGGAGCGAGAGCGGGTCGCTCCCGCTCCCGAAGCGCTCGAAGGCCTGGGACAGCGCGTCCTCGAAGCGGCGGCGGTTGGCGAGCCCGGTCAGGGCATCGGTGCGGGAGAGCCGGGCCAGTTCCGCCTCCACCGCGGCGCGGCGGCGAAGTTCCCGGCCGAACAGCAGCGACAGCCCGATGGTGAGCCCGCACAGGACCAGCACCACCGCGCCGATCACCAGGGCCCGCACGCGCCACTCGGCCTCGATCTCCCGCGTCGCCAGGGCGACGTTGAGGATGAGCGGCAGGTCGCCGACCTGGGTGAAGGTGTAGAGGCGCTCGACGCCGTCCCGCACGGCGGTCCCGACCACCCGGCCGCTCCGCGCGCCGGCGAAGAGCTCGAAATTCGTCGAGCCCGCGATGTTCGCGCCGATATTGGCGGCGACGGCCGGGTAGCGGGTGATGCGCGTGCCGTCGCGGCGGTAGAGGTTGATCGCGCCGAGCCGGCCCAGTTCGAGCCGCGCGAACAGGCGATCGAAATAGGAGAGCGAGAGGCTGGCGAGCACCAGGCCGCCGAAGGAGCCGTCCGGCTTGTCGATCCGGCGGCTCAGCACGACGATGCTGTTGCCGCCCAGGCGCGAGACTAGGGGCTGGCTGATGTGGAGCCCGAGATTGGGATCGGCCTTGTGGGCCTGGAAATAGGCGCGGTCCGCGTTGTTCAGCCGCCGCGCGGGCCAGCCGGCCGCGTCGATCACGCTGTCGCCGTTCTCGTCGAGCACGAGCATCACGCCGAGATCCTTGGCGCTCGCCGCGCGGTCGAACAGGATCAGCTGGCGCAGCTCCGGGCTCGCCTCCGCCGCGCCGGGCGCCTTCAGGTTGTCGATGACGGCCTGGAGCGACAGGTCGATGATCTCGACGTTGCGCGCGATGTCGCGCTCGACCACCTGCAGCAGGTTCCGCGAGGTCTGCTCGGCCCGCTCCCAGGCGTCCCAGCGCATCTCGACGAGCATCACGGCCGAGACGGCGACCATGCCGATGGGTGCGAGGATTCCGAGAAGGATCCAGGTGCGGGCCGATCGCAGCCAGGACGCCAAGCGGCGCGGCGAACCCATCTCGATCGGCCCCCTAGAGGATTCTCCGCCGGACCGGCGGCTGGTTCGGCGCAAGAACATGCGCCTCGTCAACGCGATGGAGCTTCCTTCGCGATCCATGGATCGAGGAGGAAGCTCTAGACTGGCCCTCTATTTCCGGGCCTTTATCCGATCAAAAGCTGAATGTCCGATTTAAGAGGCCGGTCCAGGGCGCTCCCGGCCCAAGTCGAGGCCGGTCCTGCGAACGAGAACCTTTCGGAACAAGGCCTCGGAGCCGTTTGCCGAGTCCGGATCAGGCGGGCGCGCCGATCGCGTCGCAGCGGAAGGCGCCGTAGCCGCCGCGGGCGAGGCGCGAGGCCAGGGCCGGCAGGAACAGGGCCGCCTCCTCGGCGAGGCGCCAGGGCGGGTTCACCACGATCAGCCCGGTGCCGGCGAGGCGCGTGCCGTCGGGCCGGTCGACCATCAGGTCGAGGCGCAGGCCGGGGCGCTGCAGGTCTTGGTCGAGGGCCTGCGCCATGCGGTCGACGGCCCCGGCATCCTTGATCGGATACCAGGCCAGAAAGATCCCGGTCGGCCATTTCCGCACGGCCTTGGCGAGGTGGAGGCCCAGGCGCGCGACCTCGCCGGGCACCTCGTAGGGCGGGTCGATCAGCACGAGCCCGCGCCGCTCGGGCGGCGGGATCATGGCGTTGATCGCCGTCCAGCCGTCGAGATGGACCACCTTGGTGCGCGAATCCCGGTTGTAGCGCTCGCGCAGGGTCTCGATGTCGACCGGGTGCAACTCCACGAAGACGCCGCGGTCGCCCGGGCGCAGGGCCTCGCGGATCACGGCCGGCGAGCCCGGATAGGTGGTGTCGCCATGGCGCGTCCGCACGGCCGCCACCGCCGCGCGGTAGGGTTCGAGGAGCGCCTCGACCGGTTCGGGGAAGGGTTCGTCGAGGAGGCCCCAGCCCTCGCGCCACTCGCCGGTGCGCTCCGCCTCATCGGCGGTCAGGTCGTAGAGGCCGAGCCCCGCAAAGGCGTCGATGGCCCGGAAGGGGGTGGGCTTGAGGCAGAGATGCGCCAGCACCCGCGCCAGCACGAGGTGCTTGAGGACGTCGCAGAAATTGCCCGCGTGGAAGGCGTGCCGGTAATTCATGCGGGCGGCTTCGTGTCTCTCGCAGGTCCCCGCGGCGCCGTCGCGGCCGGGGGAGGGCTCCCGCCGATCGGGAGTTCGCGAGGTGCCCTTACACGAAGTCGCGCTGCACCGCAGGCACGGGGCCGCCCAGGCGCGGGATCAGCGCCCGGCGCCGACCGCGATGTCCCGGCTGCGGCAGTTCTGCCGTGCGAGGTCGGGGCAGGGGGTGAAGCCGCGCAGGTCCTTCGAGAAGCAGATCCGCACCTCCTGCAGCGCGCCGCGCGCGCAGGCGACCTGCATCGTGTCGGGGCGCAGGCCCCGGTTCGCCGCCACGAACAGGCGCGCGATCTCGATCGGGGCCATGCGCCGGTCGCTGCCGCCGCCCTTCAGTTCGTCCGGGATCGTCACCGCCTCGCGGGCGTCGCGGGCGGCGCGGAAATAGGCGGCGGGGTCGAGGCCCGAGCAGGTGCCGTGCTTGCGCCACTCGTAGCGGGCGAGGCCCTCGCTCGGATAGACCGCGCCCGCCACCTCCATCGCCTGCCGGGTGGGCGCGCGCTCCACCGCCGAGCAGTTCTGCGGATAGCCGCGCTCGTATTGCGGCCAGAGCCCGTGCACGACGAAGCCGAGGCCGCGGCCCGGGGCGCATTGGCGCGCGTCGGGGCGGTCGGCGGTCTCGCAATAGGTCGGCGACCAGGACAGGGCGAGGACGTAGAAGTCGAAGGCGCCCGGCCGGTCGCCGCGGTTGAAGCCGCCGAAATCCTGCGCCCCCGCCGCCGCGGGCAGCAGCCCGAGCAGGCAGGCGGCCGCACGCCCGAATCGTCTCAAAAGCCCGTCCCGCATGACCGTCCCCCCGAAAGGTCGAAGCGTATGGGTGTGCCGCTAGCCTACGGCCGCGCCATGCGGCAGGCGGTGGCGTAGGCGTAGCTCAGGTCGCGGTCGAGGCCGTGGATGCAGAACTCGACGCCCCAGGTCGAGCCGATGATGCCGAGGTTCTCGCGGACCGAGTAATCGACCTTGCGGCGCACGCCGTCGGAGGTGGTGGCGGTCGCCGAGCAGAAGCGGCGCGGGATATAGTCGAGGCCGTAGGGCCGCCACGCGGTCCGCTCGATCCGGTCGAAGGCCACGATCGTGAGCGAGGAGTTCCAGAACTTCGCTTCCTTCTCGGCGAACTGGTCCGAGACCTTCTCCAGCACGCCCGGGTCCTGGCAGCCGGGGATGTTCGCGTCGTAGGGGAAGGTGTGCTCCTCGGCGGGCTCGATCTCCTCGCGGGCCGAGCGGGCGAGCGCCGGCTGCAGGGCGGCCAGCAGCATCAGGCCGGCACCGAGGGCGGCGGGGAGCCGGCGCGTCTTCGCGGAGGTGGACGACATGGGCGGACTCGTACGCTCGGGTTCCTGCATCCGGAGGACGATGAACCGGGCCGTCCCCGAGTCAAGCCGCAGGCGCCGGCTGCGGTCGATTCCCGCCGCGGTGCGGCAGGGCGGTCACATCGAATCCGTCCTGTCCGGCGGCGCGCCTCGGCATCAGTAGAGCGGGCCCGGCGAGGCGGCCGGCGGGCTGATCGAGAGGGGCATGTCGTCGAATTCGGCGGCCCGCGGCGGCGCGGCGCGGACGGGCGCGGGCCGCGGCGGCACCGAGGCGTAGGCCGCCGGAGCCTGATGCAGGGCGGGCTCCTGCGGGCGGGCCGGGGCGCGGGCCACCTGCGTCGGCGCGCGGTTCTGCGACATCGGGGTCACACCGTAGGGATCGTCCTCCTCGACGTCGATCGGCGCCTGCGGCGGGGCGGGCTGGCGCGGTGGCGGCAGCGGCCGCGAGGGCGTGCGGCCCTCGGCGCCGAGGCGCGGCGTGAACTTGATGAGCGGCTGGCAGATGCGGCGCAGGCCCCGCGGATCGTGCCGGGCGAGATCCACGTGGATGTGGTCGTAGTGGAAGACGTTCGAGCCGGGCGCCAGCACGGTGCTGAAGCGCTGGCAGGCGCCCAGGAAGACCTCGCGCAGGAAGCCCTGCTCGGCCTCGGTGCCGCGCCAGCCGCCCTTCACGGTGATGACGTAGCCGTCGGCCAGCTTGAAGGACATGATGTCCACGGCATTGCCGAAGGAATGCTCGGAGAGCTTGGCGCCGGGCTGGTTGTTGCGCCCGCGGCAGGCATAGGAGCCGGCGTTGATCTCGGCCACGGGCTGGCCGAAATACATCTCGGCCGCCGGCTGGATCGTGTCGGCGAGCCACGCCTCGGCCTCGGAGAGCGCCGGGCAGCCCAGGGTCATGCGCTGCTTGAGCGCGACGGTGCCGCCCGCGAGCCGCGTCACCCGGAAGGGCTGCTGCATGCCGCAGGGGCCGGGCCCGTCGATCTCCTTGACCGGGGTGATGAACTCGGTCGGGGTCACGAGCTTCTTGGACAGGCAGATCTGCTCCGCCTGGTCCCGCCATGGGTCGCGCCGCTCGAACTTGTTGAGCGCACAGCCCGTGAGCCCCGCGCCGGCCAGCGCCAGGGCGGAGAACGCAATTACGCTACGCCACATGGCGCGGAGAATGCGCAGCTGTCCGTAAAGCCTTCGTCAACGTTGCTCCGGCGTTGACAGGATCGGCCCGGGCCGGACAGACCGGGCCATGCTCTCGCTTCTCGACATCCGCTCCCGCATCGAGGCCGGCCAGCTCACCCCGGCCGGCGCCGTCGACCTCTGCCGCGCGGCGATCGCCGCCCGCGACCCGGGGATCGGTGCCCTGGCGAGCCTGCACGCGGAGGCGGCGGTGCCGGAGGCGGGGCCGCTCGCCGGCATCGCGGTCGGCGTGAAGGACATCATCGACACTGCCGACATGCCCACGCAGATGGGCTCGCCCATCTATGCCGGCTGGCAGCCGAAGGCCGATGCCGCGGTGGTGGCGCGCCTGCGCCGCCTCGGCGCCGTGATCCTCGCCAAGACCACGACCTCGCCCTTCGCCAGCGCCGATCCGACGCAGACGCGCAACCCGCACGATCCCGGCCGCACGCCGGGCGGCTCCTCGGCGGGCTCGGCCGCGGCGGTGGGCGCGGGCCTGCTGCCCCTGGCGCTCGGCACGCAGACGGCGGGCTCGGTGATCCGGCCCGCGAGCTTCTGCGGCTGCGCCGCGATCAAGCCCTCCTTCCGGCTGCTGCCGACGGTGGGCGTGAAGACCTTCTCCTGGGCCCTCGACACGCTCGGCCTGTTCGCGGCCGGCACCCAGGACCTCGCCCACGCCCTCGCCCTCCTCGCCAACCGCCCGGAGATCGAGGGCGTCACGGTCGCGGCGCCGCGCATCGGCCTCGTCCTGCAGGATTTCGCAGGCGAGGCCGAGCCGGAGGCGCGCGTCGCCCTGGAGACCGCCCGGCGCGCCGCCGAGCGGGCCGGCGCCCGCGTCGACGATCTCGCCCTGCCCGAGCCGATGCCGGAGGCCTGGGCGCGCCAGCGGGTGATCCAGGACTACGAGGCGGCCCAGGCCCTCGGCTGGGAATACGCGACGCATCGCGCCGCCCTGTCCGAGCAGCTCGGCCAGCATCTCGACGGGGCGCAGGCCATCCCGGCCGCCGAGTACGACGCGGCGCGCCGCGCCGCCCACCATGCCCGCCGCGCCCTGAAGGGCTTGTTCTCCGACTACGACGCGCTGCTGACCTTCTCGGCGCCGGGCCACGCGCCGCAGGGCCTCGCCTCGACGGGCGACCCGCGCTTCAACCGGCTCTGGACGCTGATGGGCGTACCTTGCGTGAACGTGCCGGTGCCGGGCGGCCCGCTGCCGGTCGGCGTGCAGGTGATCGCCCGGTTCGGCGACGACGGCCGCGCCCTCGCCGTGGCGCGGCTGATCGAGGATGCGCTGGCGCGCGGGTGATCAGCGGTCCCGGGGCTCCCCGAGCACGTCCTCCACGTAGATCTGCTCGAGCATCACCTTGATCACCGCCATGAGCGGCAGGGCCAGCGCGATGCCCCACAGGCCGAAGATCACGCCGAGCAGGAGCTGACCGGCGAAGATCGTGGCGGGCGGGATGTCGAGCGCCCGCTTCTGGATGAAGGGCGTGAGCCCGTAGCTCTCCAGGGTCTGCACCGCGAGATAGACGCCGAGCGCACCGAGCACCGCGTTCGCCCCCGAGGCGAGGCTCGCGAGCAGGATGATCACGCCCGCGACCAGCGGTCCGATCGTCGGCACGAAGGCGAGCAGGCCCGCCTGCAACCCGAGGATCAGCGCGCCGCCGATCCCGAGGAAGGCGAGACCCGCCCAGGTGAACAGGAAGATCACCGCCATGGTGAGGAGCTGGCCGAACAGCCAGTGCCGCAGGGTCTCGCCCGCCCCGTCGAGGACGGAGGCCCCGCGCGGGCGCCTGCGCGGTGGCACGAAGCGCAGCACGCCGTCGCGGTAGCTGCCCGGATCGGCCGCGAAGGCGATGCCGAGGAACACGATCACCGCGATGTTGCCGAGCGCGTTGAACAGGCCGAGCACCACGGTCGCCGCAGGTCCCAGCACGTTGCCGGCATCCGACAGGAGCGAGCCCGGGCTCTTCAGGATCCCCGCCGCGAGACCCTGCAGCCCGCCGGGCTTCTGCCCGTCCTTCGTTTCGGAAGCCGGCTTGCCGTCCTCGCCGGTCCCACCAGGGAAGGAGGGCACGTCGATGCCGCGCTGCGCGAGCCAGTCGCGCACCGTGCCGGCCTGGGCGCTCACCGTCTGGCCGAGGTCGCGGCCCTGCTGGGCGATGGTGGCGCCGCCGACGCTCGCCAAGCCCGCCGTGCCGGCCGCCAGGGCGAGGCAGACGGCGGTGAGCCGCAGCCAGCGCGGCAGGGGGAAGGCGTGCCCGAGCGCCCGGGTCAGCCCGTCGAGGAAGACGCCGAGCAGCACGCCCGAGAAGATCAGGAGCAGGGTGTCCGCCGCCCGCCAGGCGAGCGCGAGCAGGACGCAGAAAGAGACCACGCCGATGCCCGAGAGCGCGAGCGGCCGCGCGCCCCGCCAGGGCCCGACTGGCGGCCCGCCCGGATCCGTCCTGCCGTCGCCTGTCGCCAAGTCCGGTGCGATGTCCGCCGTCATGCCTGTTCCCCCTCTCGCACCGCTCAGGCCCAGCGCGCGGCGGCCGCGTCGTCGGCCTCCGCCGCCTCGACCCAGCCGCCCGTGGTCCCGTCGGCGAGATGCTCGCGCTTCCAGAACGGGGCGCGGGTCTTCAGGTAGTCTATCAGGAAGCTCGCCGCCTCGAAGGCCGCGATCCGGTGGCTCGACGCCACGATCACCAGCACGATCCCGTTCCCCGGCGCCACCAGCCCGTGCCGGTGGATCACCCGCACCGCCTGGAGCGGCCAGCGGCCTTGCGCCTCGGCGACCACGCGCCCGATCTCGGCCTCGGCCATGCCGGGATAATGCTCCAGTTCCAGGCCGGTGAGGCGCCCGCCCTCGTCCCGGCACAGGCCGGTGAAGGTGACGACCGCCCCCGCCCGGCCGCCATGGGCGGCCTCGACCCGGGCGATCTCGGCGGCCACGTCGAAGGGCTCGGCCTGGATGCTGACGAGCGACGGGTCTTGCTGCGGGTCCTGCGGCATGACGGATCGGAACTCCTGACAGGGGAGGGGACCTCGCGGCCCGGCGCACGGTCCCGCGCCTGACACCCCGCCCCCGGGGGTCTATATGGCACCGCAGGACGGCACGGCAGGTGCTCCCGCGCGTGACCCGTGCGGGATTGCCCCCCGGCCCGGATCGCGCCGCCTGCGGGCTCGCGCGGAACTGCATCGAGGACGAGCCCCGTGAGCCCCGACCTGATCCTGCCCTACGAGGGCGTCCTGCCGGACTTCGCGAGCCGCCCGGTCTGGTGCGGCCGGGGCAGCACCGTGATCGGCGCCGCGACGATCGGCGCCCAGGCCTGGATCGGCGACGACGGAGTCATCCGCGCCGACGGCCAGAGCGTGACGGTGGGCGAGCGCTTCTGGCTCGGCCACCGCTCCACCGTGCACATCGCCACCTTCACCCACGGCACGCGCTGCGGCGACCGGGTGACGGTCGGCCGCAACAGCGTGGTCCATGCCTGCACGGTGGGCTCTGACGTGGTGATCGAGGACGACGTGGTGATCCTCGACGGGGCGAGCATCGGCGACGGCGTGGTGATCGAGGCGGGCTCCACCGTGTTCCCGAGGGCCGAGCTGCCGGCGGGCTTCGTCTATGGCGGCAGCCCGGCCAAGCCCCGCCGCCCGGTCGACCGGGCGGAGGTCGCCGAGCGGGCCGAGCGCCTGCGCGAGGGCATGGGCGAGGGCACGGGCCAGCCCGCCGCGCCGCCGGAGGTGGAGGACACGGTCTTCGTCGCCCGCACCGCGCGCCTGCGCGGCCGCGTCAGCCTCGGGGCCGGGTCGAGCGTGCTGTTCTCCTGCGACCTCCACGCGGAGGTCGGCCCGATCGTGGTCGGCGCCGACACCAACATCCAGGACAACACGGTCATCCGCAGCCGGTCCGAGGGCGTGGTGATCGGCCGCGACACCACGATCGGCCACAACGTCCGCATCGGCGATTGCCGCATCGGCGCGCGCTGCCTGATCGGCATCGGCGCGTCGATCGCGCCGGGCACGGTGATCGCCGACGAGGTCATGCTCGCGGCCGGCGCCACCACGGATCCGGGCCAGCTCTTGGAAGGCGGCCATCTCTGGGGCGGCCGCCCGGCGCGCATCCTCGGGCCCCTCGATGCGGACAAGCGCGCCATGATGGCCCGCATCGTCGAGGGCTATTGCAAGCACGGGCGAGAGTATCGCGTGGCGCAGGCCGAGGCGGAGTAGGCGGCTCCGGGTCAAGCTCGCGTGAGGAGGCCGAGACCGGCCTGACAGAGCCCGGAGGCTGTCACCGCGCTCGGACGGGCAGCTTGTCCCTCTGTTGCGACGCACGCTATGGACGGCGCCGGTTGCGGCATCCGGATTGCCTGGAGGCCGCCAGGAAGGCCCGCTTCAGAGGCCCTGGCTCAGGAAGGCGCACGGATCATGGCGAAGATCAAGGTGGCGAACCCGGTCGTCGAGCTCGACGGCGACGAGATGACCCGGATCATCTGGGCCGAGATCAAGAACAAGCTCATCCACCCCTATCTCGACGTCGATCTGGAATACTACGACCTCGGCGTGGAGCACCGCGACGCCACGAACGACCAGGTCACGGTCGATGCCGCCAACGCGATCAAGCGCCACGGCGTCGGCGTGAAGTGCGCGACCATCACCCCCGACGAGGCGCGGGTGAAGGAGTTCGGCCTGAAGGAGATGTGGAAGTCGCCCAACGGCACGATCCGCAACATCCTCGGCGGCGTGATCTTCCGCGAGCCGATCATCTGCAAGAACGTGCCCCGCCTCGTTCCCGGCTGGACCCAGCCGATCGTGGTCGGCCGCCACGCCTTCGGCGACCAGTACCGCGCCACCGACTTCAAGGTCCCGGGCAAGGGCCGCCTCTCGATCAAGTTCGAGGGCGAGGACGGCACGGTGATCGAGAAGGAGGTCTTCAAGTTCCCCGAGGCCGGCGTCGCGATGGCGATGTACAACCTCGACGACTCGATCCGCGACTTCGCCCGCGCCTCGCTGAACTACGGCCTCAACCGCAAGTACCCGGTCTACCTGTCGACCAAGAACACCATCCTGAAGGCCTATGACGGGCGCTTCAAGGACCTGTTCCAAGAGGTCTACGAGAACGAGTTCAAGTCGCGCTTCGACGCGCTCGGGATCGTCTACGAGCACCGTCTGATCGACGACATGGTCGCCTCGGCGCTGAAGTGGTCGGGCGGCTATGTCTGGGCCTGCAAGAACTACGACGGCGACGTTCAGTCGGATACCGTCGCGCAGGGCTTCGGCTCGCTCGGCCTGATGACCTCGGTCCTGCTCACCCCCGACGGCCAGACCGTCGAGGCCGAGGCCGCCCACGGCACGGTGACCCGCCACTACCGCGAGCACCAGAAGGGCAAGGAGACCTCGACGAACTCCATCGCCTCGATCTTCGCCTGGTCGCGCGGCCTCAGCCACCGGGCCAAGCTCGACGACAACGCGGAGCTCGCCAAGTTCGCCACCAAGCTCGAGACGGTCTGCATCGACACGGTCGAGGCGGGCTTCATGACGAAGGACCTCGCCCTCCTCGTCGGGCCGGACCAGAAGTGGCTCTCCACCACCGGCTTCCTCGACAAGGTCGACCAGAACCTGAAGGCCGCGATGGGCGCCTGAGCGCCCTCCAACGCGCGGGACGGCAATGAGAAGGGGCCGGCGGTTGCGAACCGCCGGCCCCTTTTCCATGCGTCCTCGGGAGGTCGGTCGCGCCTTAGAGCGCTCTCCGCCGAAGTGGATCCCGGTTCGGCGCAAGAGAGCGCGCCACAACTCCCGATTGCAACGCGATCGGGAGCGGCTCTAAGCCGCGCGGACGGTGGCGAGGAAGCGGGCGACCTCGGCGTTGAGATGCTCGGACTGGCGCGACAGGTCGGAGGCCGCCCCCAGCACCTGGGAGGCGGCCGCGCCGGTCTCCTCGGCGGCCTGGGCCACGCCGGCGATCGTCGTCGTCACGGCGCCCGCGCCGGTGGCGGCCTGGGCGACGTTGCGGACGATCTCCTGCGTCGCTGCCCCCTGCTCCTCGACGGCGGTGGCGATCGAGGTGGCGACGCCGCTGATCTCGCGGATGCGGCCGGCGATGCCGGTGATCGCCCGGACCGCCTGATCGGTCGCGCCCTGGATCTGGCCGATCTGCTGGCTGATCTCGCCGGTGGCCTTGGCGGTCTGATTGGCGAGTTCCTTCACCTCGGCCGCCACGACGGCGAAGCCGCGCCCCGCCTCGCCGGCGCGGGCCGCCTCGATGGTGGCGTTGAGCGCGAGCAGGTTGGTCTGGCCGGCGATCTGCGAGATCAGCGCCACCACGTCGCCGATCTTGGAGGCGGCCAGGGCGAGGTCCTGCACCAGGCCGACGGTCCGGTCGGCATCCGACTCGGCGGCGTTGGCGAGGCTCGCCGAGCCGTCGACCTGCCGGCTGATCTCGCCCACCGACGCGCCGAGCTGCTCGGCCGCCGCGGCGACCGTGTTGACGTTGGCCGCGGCCTCGCTCGCCGCGCCCGCCACGGTGGTGGACTGGCTCGCGGTCTGGGTCGCGGTGCCGGCCATGCTCTGGGCCGTGGCCTGGAGCTCGGTGGCCGCCGCGGTGACGCCGCCGACGATGCCGCTCACCGCGCGCTCGAAGCCGTCGGCCATCTCGCGCATCGTCGCCTTGCGCTGCGCCTCGGCGCCCGCACGGGCGGCCTCCGTCGCGCTCTCGAGATTCCGCATGCGGATCAGCCCCTCCTTGAAGACCTGCACCGCCGCGGCGATCGTGCCGATCTCGGTCCGGGCGCCCTGGTGGGGGATCGCGACGCCGATGTCGCCGGCCGCGAGCGCGTTCATCGGCGTGACCACCGAGGCGATGTCGCGGCTGATCGAGCGGATGATCAGCGCGCCGAGGAGGACCGCCAGGAGCATGGCGACGAGGCCCGCCGCGACGAGGGTCGTGCGGGTCTGCGCATAGGTCGCCGCGCCGTCCGTCTCGGCCTGCACGGCGCCGGCATTGTTGAGGGCGACGATCGCGTCGAGGGCGGTGGAGGCGGCCCGGCGCGGGGCCACGCCGCGGGTCTCGTAGAGCGACAGCGCCTCGGCCTTGTGGCCCTCGCGCGACAGGGTGAGGATCCCCTCCACCGCCGCGGTGAAGTCGCGCCAGCTGCGCACGAAGGATTCGTACTGGGTGCGCTCCTCGGCCGAGGTGATCAGGGGCTCGTAGGTGCGGCGCACCTCGTCGAGCTTGCGCGCCCGCTCCACGAGATCCTTGTCGATGCTCGCGAGCATCTTCGGCTCGCTGGTGAGGATGTGGCGCAGGACGCTCGTCGTGTAGCGGCCGGTGAGCGCGTCGATCTGGCCCGCGGTGCGCACGCTCGGCAGCCAGTTGGTCTGCACGTCGAGGAGGAGGCCGTTCATGCGGGCCGTGCTGACGTAGCCGATCCACGCCAATCCGGCGACGAAGAGCAGGAGCGTGCAGAACGCGGCCGTGAGCTTGGCACGGATCGTCAGGGAACGGGTGGTCATGGCGGGCCTCGCGCGGCCGGGCTGTGGTTCGGGGCCGGCCGCCGGAAATGTTTCACATGCAGATGGTTAAGGCCGGATCTATCGGGCGGCGCCGTTTGATCACGCGCGCGTGGGCGTGTCTTTAAGGCGCGTCCGGAAGCATCCGGTCCGTCGGCCGCACCCGCTTATGACACCCATGCGGCGCGGGGGCTCGATTCCGGGCGGCGGAGCGTTTAACGCGGCGCAAACGCTCTTCGACAATCGGATCCCGCGATGATCTCATCCCCCCTGATGACCGTGATGGTCGATGCCGTGCGCAAGGCGTCGCGCGGCCTGCGCCGCGATTTCGGCGAGGTCGAGAACCTGCAGGTCTCGCGCAAGGGGCCGGGCGACTTCGTCTCGGCGGCCGACCGCAAGGCCGAGGAGGTGCTGCGCGACGCGCTGATGAAGGCGCGCCCGGGCTACGGGATGGTGCTGGAGGAGAACGGCACGATCGAGGGCACGGACAAGAGCCACACCTGGCACGTCGATCCCCTCGACGGCACCGCGAACTTCCTGCACGGCATCCCGCATTTCGCGATCTCGGTGGGGCTTGAGCGCGAAGGCCAGATCGTGGCCGGCGTGATCTACGATCCGGTCAAGGACGAGCTGTTCGTGGCCGAGCGCGGCAAGGGCGCCTTCCTCAACAACCGGCGCCTGCGCGTCTCGGGGCGCAACGACATGGCCGATGCGCTGGTGGCCTACGGCACGCCCTATCTCGGCCGCGGCAACCATCCGCGCCTGCTGCGCGAGGTCGGCGCCGTGATGGCGGTCTCCGGCGGCACCCGGCGCATGGGCTCGGCGGCCCTCGACCTCGCCTACGTCGCCTGCGGCCGCCTCGACGCCTACTGGGAGCGCGACCTGCAGACCTACGACTTCGCGGCGGGCGTCATCCTGGTGCGCGAGGCCGGCGGCTTCGTCACCGCGGCGGACGGGGCGGCCGAGCCGCTCGCCACCCGTTCGGTCTGCGCGGGCAACGAGACCCTGCAGCGGGAGCTGCTCGCCATCCTGAAGAAGGCTCAAGGCTGAGTCCCGATTCGCAAGCTGCCGCGCGGTCTGCTTTAACGCGGCCGTCTCATACGACCTCCGCTCGATCCCTTCGGGATGGCGGATATCGTCCTCGCTCAGACGCCGCGCGGGCTCTCTGATACCGCGTCCGATCTGATCGACCGGACACGGTATCAGAGGATGTCCTGATGGAAGCCCGCCGCCACCTCGCGCTCAAGGAATCGATCCGCTCGATTCCCGACTACCCGAAGCCCGGCATCATCTTCCGGGACATCACCACCTTGCTGAGCGACCCGCGCTCCTTCCGCCGCGCGGTCGATTCGCTGGTCCATCCCTTCGCGGGCGGCCGGATCGACCAGGTGGCGGGCATCGAGGCGCGCGGCTTCATCCTCGGGGGCGCGGTGGCGCACCAGCTCTCCACGGGCTTCGTGCCGATCCGCAAGAAGGGCAAGCTGCCGCACAAGACCGTCTCGATGGCCTATGCCCTCGAATACGGCACCGACGAGATCGAGATCCACGTCGACGCCGTGAAGGCGGGCGACCGGGTGATCCTCGTGGACGACCTCATCGCCACCGGCGGCACGGCGACGGCCGCGGTGAACCTGCTGCGGGGCATGGGCGCGGAGATCGTCGCCGCCTGCTTCGTCATCGACCTGCCGGAGATCGGCGGCGCGCAGCGCCTGCGCGATCTCGGGGTTCCGGTGCGGACCCTGATGGAATTCGAGGGTCATTGAGCGGATCTCGCTCCGATTTCCCGCCTGTTCGCAGCTCCTGTGGCCTGAAGTCCCCGATCTTGCGGGCCGCGGGCGGGCCGGCTGTTTTTCCGATGTCTCCATCGGAGCGGGCGTTGTACATCTGAAGACGCACGGCCCGAATCGGCCGTACGTCCGGGACTGCGATCCGATGTTCCGCCACCTCGCGGTCGCCCTGATGGGGGCGATGCTCACCGTCCTCGTCGCGTGGCGCCTGCTCGGGCACGCCGCGCTCCTGCTCGCGCCGTTCGGGGGGAGCCTCGCGAGCATCGTGCTCGGGATCGTGCTCATCCTGCGCGGGCGCGGCCGGGTCCCGGCCGGCGGCTCCTGACGGGCGGCCGGCGCCGCGCCGCGGCACGTCCGGAACGTTGACTTGGGAGCACCCTTCCGCCATAAGCCCGCCAATCGCGTCGGCGCGCCCTATCCGGGCGCCCTTCGCGTTTGCAGACACTCTCCAGGACGCGTGAAGGTCGGGCGCGGCATCAGCCGTCCGCGAACGCGCCTCGACCTTTGAAGGCTTCGCCATGAAGAGAACCTACCAGCCGAGCAAGCTCGTCCGTAAGCGCCGTCACGGCTTCCGCGCTCGCATGGCCACCGCCGGCGGCCGCAAGGTGATCGCCCGCCGCCGCGCGCACGGCCGCAAGCGCTTGTCCGCCTGAGGCGGACCTTTCGCGGCGCCCGCTTCGCCGGGCGCCGGCGACCATCGAGGCCAGCGGGGTCGGATCGGCGATGTCGACGATCGAGCGGCTCAGGCGGCGGCCCGATTTCCTGGCGGCGGCCGAGGGGCGCCGCTTCCATACCGAGCGGATGACGGGACAAGGCCGCCTGCGTGTGGCCGGCCCCGAGGAGTCCGGGACTCTGCGTGTCGGTTTCACCATCACCAAGCGGGTCGGGCACGCCACCGAGCGCAACCGGATCCGCCGCCGCCTGCGTGCGGCCGTGGCGGCCGTCGCCGCCGATCTGCCCGTCGTGCCGGCCGATATCGTGTTGATCGCCCGCCGACCGGCTCTCGATGCGACCTTCGATACCCTGAAGGACGACCTGCGCCGCGCGGTCTCCGCCGTGGTGAGGCCGCGCGCGCCCGATGCGCCCGCGCGGCGGCCCGGCCATGCGGCCGGCAGGGGCAAGGGACGGGGCAAGAGCGGGGCTTCCGGCCCTGGCGGATCCCCGGCCCAACCCACACCTACCCGGCGCGACGCGGATTCCCCGCCCGCGCCATCAATTTCGCAATCCCTCTCGAACGCGTGCGGCGGTGTCCCCGATGGGCAATGACAAGACGAACATGTTCGTGGCGATCGCCCTGTCGCTCGTCGTGCTGCTCGGCTGGAACTACTTCGTCGCCGCGCCGCGCGTGGAGCAGCAGCGCCAGGCCACCGCGCAGAACCAGGCGGCGCAGGCTCAGGCCCCGGGCGTGAGCCCGGACGGCATTCCGTCCCCGGCTCCGAAGGAGGGCGGCCCCGCCGCACCGGTGCCCGGCACCGCGCCGCAGGGCGTCGTGTCGCGCGAGGCGGCGATCGCCCGCTCGCCGCGCCTCCGCATCGAGACCCCGGCGCTCACCGGTTCGGTGGCGCTCAAGGGCGGCCGCATCGACGACGTGAAGCTGCGGAACTATCACGAGACCGTGGACGACAAGAGCCCGGAGATCGTGCTGTTCTCGCCCGCCGGGACCGAGACGCCCTACTATGCCGAGTTCGGCTGGGTCGGCCAGAATGCCGGCCCGCTGCCCACCAACGACACCGTCTGGACCGCCGATGGCGAGGTGCTCTCGCCCGGCAAGCCGGTGACGCTGACCTACGACAACGGCGCCGGCCTCGTCTTCCGCCGCATCCTGGCGGTCGACGACAAGTTCATGTTCACCGTCCGCGACGAGGTCGAGAACAAGGGCTCGGGCGCCGTGACGCTCTATCCCTACAGCCTCGTCTCGCGCTGGGGTAAGCCGCATACCCAGGGCTACTACGTGCTGCACGAGGGCATGATCGGCGTGCTCGGCGGCGACGGCCTGCAGGAATACACCTACGACCACCTCGCCAAGGAGCCGGCCTATGGCGGCCCGAGCACCAAGGGCAAGGCCTGGTCGAACGTGACCGGCGGCTTCGTCGGCATCACCGACAAGTACTGGGCCGCCGCGGCGATCCCCGATCAGGGCATGCCCTATACCGGCGCCTTCACCGAGCGCTCCGACGGCGCCACCAAGGTCTATCAGGCGAGCGTGCGCGCCGACGGGCGCAGCATCGAGCCCGGCGCCTCCGCCACCTCCACGCAGCGCCTGTTCGCGGGCGCCAAGGAGGTGAACGCCATCAACGCCTACGAGAAGAACCTCGGCATCAAGCAGTTCGATCTGATGATCGACTGGGGCTGGTTCCACTTCATCACCAAGCCGATGTTCCGGGCGCTGGACTTCTTCTTCCACCTGTTCGGCAACTTCGGCGTCTCGATCCTCGTCGTCACGCTGATCCTGAAGATCTTCTTCCTGCCCATCGCCAACCGCTCCTACGTCTCCATGGCCAAGATGAAGGCCGTGCAGCCGGAGATGACCTCCATCCGCGAGCGGTACAAAGACGATAAGATGAAGCAGCAGCAGGCGATGATGGAGCTGTACAAGAAGGAGAAGATCAACCCGGTGGCCGGCTGCTGGCCGGTGCTGATCCAGATCCCGGTCTTCTTCGCGCTGTACAAGGTCCTGTTCATCACCATCGAGATGCGGCACGCGCCGTTCTTCGGCTGGATCCAGGACCTCGCCGCGCCCGATCCGACGAGCATCGTCAACCTGTTCGGCCTGCTGCCCTTCGCGGCGCCGGACTTCATCCATCTCGGCATCTGGCCCATCATCATGGGCATCACGATGTTCGTGCAGATGAAGATGAACCCCACGCCGCCGGATCCGGTCCAGGCGCAGATCTTCACCTTCATGCCGATCATCTTCACCTTCATGCTGGGCTCGTTCCCGGCGGGTCTGGTGATCTACTGGGCGTGGAACAACCTGCTCTCGGTGATCCAGCAGTACATCATCATGCGCCGCAACGGCGTGAAGGTGGAGCTGTGGGACAACCTGAGGGGCACGTTCCGGCGCGGCGCGGCCGGCAAGAACGCCCCGGCCAAGAGCTGACGCGCTGAAACGGATCTCTCCTCCTCTCGCGGGGAGGGGAGAGGGCCGAGACGAGATTGCCGTGAGCCAGACCCCTCCGTCCGACAGCGAAGCCCGGGACGCCGCCCTTCTGGAGGACGGCCGCCTGCTGTTCGCCGGCAATGCGGATTTCTACGCCGCGGCGCAGACCCTCGATCGGTTGCCGCCGATGGAGGATGTCGAGATCGCCTTCGCCGGCCGCTCGAATGTCGGCAAGTCGAGCCTGATCAACGCGCTCACCGGCCGCAACACGCTGGCGCGCACCTCGCACACGCCGGGGCGCACGCAGCAACTCAACTTCTTCAAGGTGGGCAAGAATCTGAGCTTGGTCGACATGCCGGGCTACGGCTACGCCGCGGTCGAGAAGGCCAAGGTCGAGGCCTGGACGCATCTCATCCACTCATACCTCAAGGGCCGTGCCAACCTCGCCCGCGTCTTCGTGCTGATCGATGCCCGCCACGGCCTGAAGAGCCTCGACACCGACGTGCTCGACGGCTTGGACAAGGCGGCGGTGAGCTACCAGATCGTGCTGACCAAGGGCGACGCGCTCAAGAAGTCCGAGGTGGAGGCGCGGCTGCGCGGGATCGAGGCGGCGCTCGCCAAACGTCCGGCCGCCTTCCCGCAGGTGCTGCTCACATCGAGCCGCGACGATCGCGGCGTGCCGGAATTGCGCGCGGCGGTGGCGAAGCTCCTGGAGGAGCGCGGCCTGCCCGTGCGCGGCGCGTGAGCGGCCTCGACCGCCTGATCCTGGCGCTGGCGGCTCTCGCCGGCGGGCTCGGCGTCGCCGCCTCGGCCGCGGCGGCGCATGGCGCGGGCACCGACTCGCTGAAGACCGCGGCGCAGTTCCTGCTGTTCCACGCCCCCGCGATCCTGGCGCTCGTCGCACTCGGCGGCGCCGGGCTGACCCACCGCCTCGCGACCCGCATCGCCGCGGGGCTCCTGCTCGTCGGGCTCGTCCTGTTCAGCGGCGACCTGTCCCTGCGGGCGCTTGCCGGTCAGCCGCTCTTCCCGATGGCCGCGCCCGCGGGGGGCACGGCGCTGATGCTCGGCTGGCTCGTCGCCGCCGCGGCCATGCTCATCCCGCCGCGTCGCTGAAGGCGTCCGGATAGGCGAACAGGCCGGGCGAGCCGCCGGTCATCACGAACAGCACCGTCGAGCCCTCCGGGTAGAGGCCGGCCGCCACGTCGCGCAGCAGGCCGCCGAAGGCCTTGCCGCTGTAGACGGGGTCGAGCAGCATGCCCTCCGAGCGGGCCATCAGCCGCACGGCAGCGCGCATGGCGTCGGTGGGGATGCCGTAGCCCGGCCCGCGCGGATGCCCGTCGACCAGGATGTCGGCGGCCTCCACCTGCGTGCCGGGGCTGAGGAGATCCAGGGTGGCGTTCGCCTTGGCGAGCACCTCGGCCTTCGCGGCCTCCTCCTCGGCGAGCACGGCATAGGACTTGGCGAGCTTCGGGTCGCGGCCGAGGGCCGTCAGCCCCGCGACGAGCCCGGCATGGGTGCCGGCACTGCCGTTCGGCACCACGATCTGCGCCAGCTCCAGGCCCTTGGCCTCGGCCTGGGTCACGATCTCGGCGGCGCAGGCCGCGTAGCCGAGGCAGCCGACCGGGCTCGAGCCGCCGGAGGGGAAGGTGTAGACCGTGCGCCCCTCGCCCCGCAGCTCCTCCGCCCGCGCCTCGGCCGCCGCGAGGCTGTCGGCCTCGCCCGGCAATTCATGGACCTCTGCACCGAACAGGTCGTCGAGGAAGCGGTTGCCGTTGCCCGTATAGGCGGCCTCCTCGCGCGGCACGCTGCGGGTGAGGAACAGCTCGCATTTCAGGCCGTTGCGGGCCGCCGCCGCCGCGGTGAGCCGGGCGTGGTTCGATTGCAGGGCGCCGACCGTGATCACGGTGTCGGCGCCCTCGGCGCGCGCGGCGCCGAGCAGGAATTCGAGCTTGCGCAGCTTGTTGCCGCCGCCGCCGAAGCCGGCGAGGTCGTCGCGCTTCACCAGGATCTGCACGCCGTTCAGCGCGGCGCCGAGTTCCCGCGTCAGCCCGGCCAGGGGCTCGATCGGGGTGGGCAGGCCGAGCAGCGGCAGGCGAGGGAAGCGGGCGAGGTCGAGATCTGTCATGCGGCGAAGTGGCCGCCTCGAACTCCTCCTGTCAACGTCCCGTGTTTATTCGGCCGCCGGCAGGGCCTCGCTGCGGGCGATCCGGCCCTTGCCGCGGGCCGTCTCGTCGAGGGCGTCGGTGAACTGGAGGGCGGCGAGCTGCGCGTAGAGCGCGCCCTCGGCGAGCAGGCTCTCATGCGTGCCCTCCTCGACGATCCGGCCCTCGTCGAGGACGAGGATGCGGTCGGCGGCGCGGATCGTGGCGAGCCGGTGGGCGATGACGAGGGTGGTGCGCCCGGTCATCAGGGTATCGAGGGCCTGCTGCACGGCGCGCTCGCTCTCGGCGTCGAGGGCCGAGGTCGCCTCGTCGAGGAGCAGGATCGGCGCGTCCTTCAGGATGGCCCGGGCGATGGCGATGCGCTGGCGCTGGCCGCCGGAGAGCGTCACGCCGCGCTCGCCGATCGGGGTGTGGTAGCCCTGCGGCAGGGCCCGGATGAAGCCGTCGGCATGGGCGAGCTCGGCGGCGCGCTGTACCGCGTCCTCGCCCGCCTCGGTGCGGCCGTAGCGGATGTTCTCCATCACCGTGCCCGAGAACACGGTCGGGTCCTGCGGCACCAGCGCCATGCGGGCGCGCAGATCCTCCGGGTCGACCCGGGCGACGTCGATGCCGTCGACGAGGACCCGGCCGCCCTGCGGGTCGTAGAAGCGGAGCAGGAGCTGCAGCACCGTGCTCTTGCCGGCCCCCGACGGGCCGACGAGCGCGATGCGCTCGCCCGGTGCCGCGTGGAAGCCCAGACGGTCGAGGGCGGGCCGCTCCTCGCGGGTGGGATAGGCGAAGCGCACGTCGTCGAAGGTGACGGCGCCCTGCGCCGGCTCGGGGAGGGCGAGGGGCTCGGCCGGCCGGCCGATCGCGGGCTCGGCGGCCAGGATCTCGGCGAGGCGCTCGGCGGCGCCGGCCGATTGGGCCATCTCGCCATAGACCTCGGAGAGCTGGCCGAGCGCTCCGGCGCCGAACACCGCGTAGAGCACGAACTGCGAGAGCTGGCCCGCGCTCATGGTGTGGGCGAGAACGCCTTGCGCGCCGTACCACATCACCCCGACGACGCTTGACGAGATCAGGAAGATCGCGACGCCCGTGAGCAGCGCCCGCCCCTGCACCGAGGCGCGGGCGGCGGCGTAGGCCTCCTCCGAAGCCTCCGCGAAGCGGGCCGCGGTGGCCTCGGCCCGGCCGAAGGCCTGCATGGTACGCACGGCCCCGACCGCCTCCGCGGCGTAGGCCGAGGCATCGGCGAGCCGGTCCTGCGCCGCCCGCGAGCGGCGGCGCACGCCGCGGCCCGACAGGATCAGCGGGAAGACGATGAGCGGGATCGCGGCGAGCACCAGCACCGAGAGCCAGGGGCTGGTGATCACCATCATCACGACGGCGCCGATGAACAGGAACAGGTTGCGCAGGAGGATCGAGATCGAGACGCCGAAGACCGCCTTCACCTGGGTCGCGTCCGCGGTGAGGCGCGAGACGATCTCGCCCGATTGCGTGCGGTCGAAGAAGGCCGGGTCGAGCACGGTGAGCCGCCGGAACACGGCGCTGCGCAGGTCCGCCACCACGCGCTCGCCGAGCGTCACCACGGTGTAGGTGCGCGCCGCGCTCGCGACCGCCAGCACCGTCACCACGCCGAGAAGGGCCAGGAAATAGGCGTCGATCACGCCCGAGCCCGCTTCCGAGAAGCCGTGGTCGATCACCCGGCGCATGGCGATCGGCACCACCAGCGTCGCCGCGGAGGCGGCCAGCAGCGCGACGAAGGCCGCGAGGATGCGGATGCGGTAGCGGGCGGCGAAGGGCAGCAGGGGGCGCAGGGCGCCGAGGGAGGCCCTGCCGCGCTCCTCGGATGCGCGTTTCGACTTAGCGGCCATGACGCTCCATCGTCATCCGTCGTTCCCTCGTTGTCGCGCTTGTTCGCGGACGGAGCCTGCGGTATACGCGCGGCCTCATCCGATTGCGCGTGTTGAATGGCCGCGGGCCTCTAGAGACGGGCCGGTCGGCGTTGCACGAGCCGTTGCCATGAACCCCGGGTTCATTGCAACAATTCCAAAATCGAACAGGTGTCCGCCCCACGAGGCGGCGGGGGCCGCGGCACCCGCCCGAATCAGGGGGCCGGCGAAGGACCGAGGATCATGGCGAAGGACGCGGCCGCGAAGGCCAAGGGGACCGAACACCCCGACTACCACTTCATCACCGTCGTGATGACGGATGGCAGCACGTACGAGACGCGCTCGACCTACGGCAAGGAAGGCGACAAGCTGAACCTCGACATCGACCCGCTCACCCATCCGGCCTGGACCGGCGGCGAGCAGAAGATGCTCGATCGCGGCGGTCGCGTCTCGCGCTTCAACTCGCGCTTCGGCAATCTGCGCGGTCGCGGCTGAAGCCCGCGACACGCGACGGAACGAAAAAGGGCGGTCCCGGCGGGGCCGCCCTTTTTCGTTCCGTCGCGGCTCAGGCCGCCCGCGCGGGCAGCCGGGCGAGGCGGGGGATGCGGATCCGGGTCAGGGCCCGGCCGGCCCGGATGCCGGGCATCTCGACCTGCCGGTGGACCACGGCTGCGAGCAGGGTCGTCGCGACCGCCGCCACGGGGATCAGCAGCGGCAGCCAGGCCGTCCCGACGCGGCCGGTCAGGGCCGTGAGGTCGACGAAGAGCAGGCTCAGCACCAGTCCGTGCAGCAGGTAGAGGCCGTAGGAGCAGGCGCCGAGCGCCTGCGCGGCCCCGCTGCGGAGGACGCCGAAGCCGTTGCCGCAGGCGGCGCAGAGGAAGAAGGCGCCGTAGAGGGCGAGCGCCACGGGCTTGCCCGGCACGGCCTGGGTCGCGAGCGCGAGGGCGAGCGCGCCGAGGCCGGCAAGCGCCGCGGCCCGGCCCCGCAGGCGGGCGGCGAGGCGCTCCCGTTGCGCGGCCTCGTGGGCGAGCATGCCGACTGCGAAGAGCGGCAGGTAGGCGACGATCGGCAGCGCGCCCTTCAGGAGCGGGCGCAGCAGCAGGGCGCCGAGGAGGAGGGCGGCCGGCACGGCCCAGCTCGGCAGGCGGCCGCGGACCGCGTCCATCGCCGCGGCGCAGAGGGGCACCACGAAGAGGTAGAACAGGCCCTCGTACCAGAGCGACCAGAGCACGAAGGCGTTGATTTGGCCCGCCCCCGCATCGCCGAGGAGCGGCGGCGTGCCCCGGCAGGTCAGCCAGTGCAGCAGGGCGCCGAGCTCGTGGCCGAGGCTGCCGGCGCCTGCGAGACCGTGGCGTCCGGCGACCAGGGCGAGGACGAGCAGCACCGAGACGACGAGGGCTGGATAGATCCGGAACAGCCGCGTCAGGTACAGGGTCGGCAGGTCGAGGGCGCGCAGGCCCCGCAGGATGCGGGGATAGAAGACGTAGCCCGTGACCATGAAGAACAGGCCGACGCCGCCCGCGCCGAGATTGTTGAGGACGAGGGACGGGAGCGGCCCCCACGGCGCGCCGGTGCGGGCCACCTGCTGCCAGATCGCGAAATGGTGGACGAGCACAGCCAGGGCGAGGGCGCCGCGCAGGCCGTCGATGGCGGGCTCGGGCGCGGATTGCGGCGGGATCAGCCGCGCGCGCAGAAGCCCGGCGGCGGCGAGCGCCGCCGCGCCATAGGCGAGCATCCCGCCGAGCAGGATGTCGAAGACCGGTCCCAGCACGGGCAACCCCCTCGATTGCCGTTCAGGCCGAGGGTCGCCGCCGAAGCGCGGCGGCGCAAGGCGGGGCCGTCGCTTCTCGCCGGAGTGTGGCTTTGCCGCCTCACGTGGCTCCGGCCCCGGTGGGACCTGTTCTTCGAATGCTCTATCTCATTGCGTGGGCCGCATTTTCCTTCGCAGAACCGGCAACCGCTTCTGCGGAACATGCAGCTAATGCGCCGCCGCGGGCGCCGAGGCGTCGCCCGGCACCTCCAGCACGGCGCGCAGGCCCCCGAGCGTCGCCTCCTCCAGGCTGAAGCGCCCGCGATAGAGGGCGGCGAGATCGGCGACGATCGACAGGCCGAGGCCCGAACCCGGCTTCGACTCGTCGAGGCGCTTGCCGCGCCCGAGCACCGCCTTGCGCGCGTCGGGCGGCAGGCCCGGCCCGTCATCCTCGATCGAGACCACGAGATGCGGGTAATCGTCCTTCGAGACGGCCTCGGCCCGGATCGCCACGCGCCCGTGGGCCCATTTCGAGGCGTTGTCCACGAGGTTGCCGACCATCTCCTCGAAATCCTGCCGCTCCCCGCGGAAGCGCAGGCCCGGCGGCACGTGGACCTCGTAGGCGATGTCCTTGTCGCGGTAGATCTTGCCGAAGGTGCGCACCAGCCCGGCGAGCGCCGGCTCGACCTCCGTCGAGGTGCCGAGCGTGCCCGCGAGCGCGGCGGCCCGGGCGCGGTCGAGATAGTAGTTCACCTGGTCCCGCATCACGCCGGCCTGCTCGCGGATCTTCTGGGCGAGATCCTCGGGCGCGTCCGCCGCGCCGACCTCGTTGACGATGATCGAGAGCGGCGTCTTCAGGGCGTGGGCGAGGTTGCCGACCTGGGTGCGGGCCCGCTCCAGGATCTCCCGGTTGGTCTCGATGAGGAGGTTCACCTCGCTCGCGACCGGGGCGATGTCGCGCGGATAGGTGCCGGTGATGTGGTCGGCCTCGCCGCGGCGGATGGCGCCGAGCGCCGCGCGCATCTTCTTGAGCGGCACGAGGCCGAAGCGGATCTGCAGGAGCGTCGTGAGCGCGAGCGACAGCCCGAGCAGGCCGAAGGTGACGTAGAGGGAGAAGCGGAAGCGGTCGACGTCGTTGACGATCTCGTCGGCCGGGCCCGCCACCCGCACGGTGTAGCGGCCCTCCTCGCCGAGATCGACGTCGCGCTCGATGATGCGCAAGGGACGCTCGTCCTGCGCGACGCCGTAGCCCTGGCGGATCTGGCCGATGCCGGCCTTCCCGTCCGGGTTGGTGGCCGGCTTCAGCGGCACGCCCACCAGCGAGCGCGAGGTGCGCAGGTCCCGCGGCTTCGCGTCGGGCCGCCCAACCTGCCAGTACCAGCCCGACAGCGGCAGGTCGAAGCGCGGGTCGCCGAGCGAGAAGGAGCGGCTCTCGGGATCGCTCGGCGAGACGAGGTCGGTGGCGAGGTTGTTGGCGAAGACGAGCAGGCGGCTGTCGAAGGCGCGCTCGGTGTTCTCCCGGTAGAGGGTCGTCAGGATCCAGGCGGCGATGAGCAGGATCGCCGACGAGGCCAGGAAGGCCGAGACCGCGAGGCGCACCGCGATGGAGCGGCGGCGGAGCGAGAGGAACTGCAAGACGACCGTCATCGGCGAGGCGCTGCCGACGACCGGCATCCCGTCTTCCTGAGAGCCGGCGGCCTGTGTAGAATGCTCTCTCATTCCATGTACACACGCGATCCTGGGCAGGCACGATGGCTCTACACATCCGAGACGACGAGACCGACCGCCTCGTCCGTACCTTAGCGGAGCGCCGCCGGATTCCACTGACCGAAGCGGTCAAGCTGGCCGTGCGCAACGAACTCCGCCGCGAGGACGAGAAGGCGAGCCTGTGGGAGCGGCTCAAGCCCCTGCACGAGCGCGTCGCGGCCCGTCCGTCAACGGGGCTCGTCGCCGACAAGGCATTCTACGACAGCTTGAACGACGAGTGATGTTCGTCGACGCGTCGGCACTGGTCGCGATCACGCTGCAGGAACCAGAGGGCGAGGCGCTCGCGGCAAGGCTGGAGGCGGCTTCCGATCCGATCACCTCGCCGATGGCCATCTACGAGGCGGTGCTGGCCGTCGCCCGGAACCGGAAGGGCGGTCAGCAGGCGGCCCGGATCGACATACAGATCCTGCTTACGGAAGCGCGGATCCGATGCGTGCCGATCGCGCCGGAGGATGGCGATGCGGCGCTCGACGCATTCGAGCGCTTCGGCAAGGGCCGCGGCCATCCGGCCAGTCTCAACATGGGCGACTGCTTCGCCTACGCGGTCGCGCGGCGCCATCGGGTGCCGCTGCTGTTCAAGGGTGACGACTTCGCGCGGACCGACGTGAACGCGGGCCTTGCCTGAGCCTCACACCCGCGCTGCGGGCTGGTTCGGGTCGACGAGGTAGCCCAGCCCACGCACCGTCTGGATCAGGTCGACCGCGAGCTTCTTGCGCAGGCGGCCGACGAAGACCTCGATCGTGTTCGAGTCGCGGTCGAAATCCTGGTCGTAGAGGTGCTCGGTCAGCTCGGCGCGGGAGACCACGCGGCCGGTATGGTGCATCAGGTAGGAGAGCAGCCGGTATTCGTGGCTCGTCAGCTTCACCTGGTTGCCGTCCACGAAGACCTTGCCCGAGCGCGTGTCGAGGGTGACGGGGCCGCAGGAGATCTGGCTGGAGGCGTGGCCGGCGGCGCGGCGCAGCAGCGCCCGCACCCGCGCCATCAGCTCCTCCATGTGGAAGGGCTTGGTGACGTAGTCGTCCGCGCCGGCATCGAAGCCGTCGACCTTGTCCGACCAGCGGTCGCGGGCGGTGAGGATGATGACGGGGGTCTTCACCCCGGCCCGGCGCCATTTCTGCAGCACGCTGACGCCGTCGGCCTTGGGCAGGCCCATGTCGAGGATGATGGCGTCGTAGGGCTCGCTCTCGCCGAGATAGCCGCCCTCCTCGCCGTCATAGGCCTTGTCGGCGACGTAGCCCGCCTCCTCCAGCGCGGCCACGACCTGCCGGTTGATGTCCTTGTCATCCTCCACGACGAGCAGACGCACGGCTCAAACTCCGTCAGTACTGGCCGGCAACCTGGCCTGTCTTGGCATCCACCACCACGTGCACGAAATGCCCGTCCCGGCGCAAGGCGGTGAGCATGTAGACGAGCCCGTCCTCGTGACGGCACAGGCTCGCCCGCTGGATGTCGGCCCGCGGGATCACGGTGCGCGCCGCGCGGATCGCGGCCACCGGCTCGATCACGCGCCGCTCGGAGACCTCCTCGCGCATGTCGGCGGGCGAGAGGCAGGCCTCGATCCGCGGCGGCGGCGAGGCGGGGGCCTGGACCGGCCGGGGCGTGCTCGCCGGGGTCTCGTCGGCCATCGTGCCGAATCCGCCCACGGCGAGCGCCGCCGCGGTCAGGCTCAGGGCAACGAGGGCGAGGGCGTGGCGCATGGGTAGAGCTTGTCGGCCAACGGCACTGAATGCCCCCTGAATACCATCCTCATGCGGGCGCAGCACCGCTCCGCGCGGGGCTGGGATCGGTCGGTGCGGGTCTGTGGCTGGTCTCATCGCTCGGGCGCCGGGTTGCGGAGCGTTACGAGCGAGGCGCGCCGCGGTTCCATGTCCCTCGCCCCTGCGGCATCGCTGCACAGGATGGCGGCCTCCCGGCCGCGGACGCCCGCCCGGTAGGCGGCGTGGCCGCACAGGGCGAGGAACAGGGCCGCGCCCGCGAGGCGGTAGAGGCGCGTCAGACCGCGGTCGAGGCGGGCGTTCATCGGACCTCTCCCCGGAGCAGGCGCCAGAGCTGGCGCACGATCGGCAGGCGGTCGATCCCGAACTGAGCGATCGCGAAGGCCGCCACCGTGACGGCCACGGCCGCGTGGCGCACGCGGCGGTAGAAGCGGGCGAGCGCCCGGCGCTCGATGCGCTCGTCGATCAGCTCGTCGAGGGCGGTGAGCCGGTCCGGGTTCTGGCGCCGGATGAAGGCCCGCCACTCGGTGCCGAATCGGACGACGCGCCGCTCCTCGTCCGATTCGGCCGTGTCCGGCCGGCCGGCATCTTGGGCATGGCTCGTATCCTGGGCGCGGCTCATGGCGGGCCTTCGTTCTCGGGAGCGGCTCAAAGCTCTTGTTTTGACGCGCTCTCTTGCGCCGAACCGGTATCCACTTCGGCGGAGAGCGGCTCTAGCGGGCCGCAAGCCCCGCCGCGCCGAGGGCGGGGGCGAGGGTGTTGGCGGCGGTGGCGGCGGGCTCGAGGTCGAGCCGGCGGAACACGGTCTCGGCGAGCCCCGGCAGGCTGCCGGCGGCGCGGATCAGGAAGCCGGGCACCGTGTCGGCCGCCCGCTGCACGGCTGCGGCGATCACCGCGGAGCCGACCGGCACGGTGAGCACCTGCCCCTTGGCGGCGCCCTCGACGGCGTTGAGGGCGTAGTCGGTGACGTGCCGGACCACGCCCTCCACCACGCTGCGCGAGATCACGTAGCTGGCGAGCGGCACGAAGCGGGCGACGAGGCCGGTGACCAGGGCGACGAGGACGGGGCTCAGCACCGCCTGCACCGCCTCGGCGAAGGCGACGAGCCAGGCGCCCCAGGGCAGCACGACGGCGATCCCCTCGGCCGCGACGGCCGGGCGGGCGCAGAGGCAGAGGGCGGCGGCGGGGGCGAGCAGGCGGATCATCGGAGGTCTCCTCGGGGGCGGATGAATCTGCGGCCCGGCGCGGGGCGGGCACCCAGGCGGCGCAGGAGCCCGGCCGCGCCGCCGGCGGGCGGGACGACAGGGACGAGCGTCGGTGTCGGGATCGCGGGATCGAGCACGGCCGCGACCGGGGCGGCGAGGGCGATCGGCGCCGCCTCCGCGGTGGGCCGGGGCAGGGCCTCGGCATAGGGCGTGACGAGCTGGTCGGCCTCGGCGCGGCGGCGGCCGCGGATGGCGGCGGGCTCGTCCCACCAGAGCAGGGCCTCGCGCGCGCCGGCCAGGTCGCCCGCGTTGAGGCGCTTCAGGAAGGTCGAGCGGGCGAAGGCGGCGGGCCCGATATTGAAGCAGACCGAGACCAGGGCATCGAAGCTGTGCGGGGGAAGCGCCACGGCGAGCGCCGCGCGCACCGCCGCGGCATAGGCCTCGACATCGCGCGCGAAGATCGCGTCGCACTCGGCCGCCGTGATGCTCAGCCCGCGCCGGACCGCGGGCGGCCCGGCCGCCGAGGTATGGCCGATGCCGATGGTCCAGATCCCGGCCGTGTCGCGGTAGGCATTCAGGCGCCGGCCCTCGCGCGCGATCAGGACGGCCGTTCCGATGGGGCTGAGAGTCATCGGGCGATCTCCGCTTTCGAGGGATGGCGCGTGTGATCGTCACCGGCGGCCGTCAGAACGAACCGGGCGCGATACGGGCATCGGAGCATGTGCAGGCGCGAGCGTCCCGCATCCGGTAGCCGATGCTTGGCTCGGTTGGGGGGCGCCGCTATAGACCGCTGGCGCCACGGGCCATGCGGGAAGTGCCATGCATCAGAAATGGATCGGAATTCACGACCATTCCGATTCTGCAGTCCGGTGGCTGGATGCTGGTGTTTCCTATACTTGGCTGAGGGCCTTCGAGCAGGCACAGGGCGTCGAGACGGTCGCTTATCTGCGCGAGCATCACTACAGGCGTGATCTGGAAATTCCCGTTCGCGGTGTCCGATATTGCTTCCGCAATACGGAATTTCCGGATTGGGCCGAAGCGATCATCTCCGAGCGGCCTTCTCTGATCCTGTACAACCTTTGCTATTATAAGGCCGGGGCCCCGATCATCCGTCGGCTGCGCGAGGCGCTCCCCGGTACCCTGCACGTGATCCGAATCCACCATCAGGTGACCTATCTGGCCGCCCATGAGGGATTTGCGGAGTCGGTCCTCGCCTGCGACGTCGCGATCGCTCCGACGCCCGGCCAGATCCCTGCGGTTCGCGACCTCGGATTTCGCGGTCCTGTCCATGCGCTGCCATTCGGCATCGATGCCGAGGTGATGGCTCGCACGGCGCGGCATTTCAGGGAGCGCGATTTCGATCTCGTCTGCGCCTGCAACAGCCATCCGGCCCGGAACCGGTCCGTGGTCGAGGCGGTCCTGGAGGTCTTGAAGAGTCGGGGCCGCCGCGTTTGCAACTTTCAGGACATGACCCGGCCCGAACTCGCCGCGGGGCTCGGACGGGCGAAGACGTTCTGGTTGTCCTCGCTGACGGAGGCGAGCGGGTCGCGGATCATGCCCGAGGCGATAGCCGCAGGCTGCTATCCGATCGCATTCGAGGAATGCTTTACCGCCGAGGAATTGCTGCAGACCATGGGTGTCGGCTCCGTCATCAGGAGCGGGATCGCCTATGATTATCGCACGAAGACCACGGCTGTGCCGGACTCCGCGGTCGCCGATCTCGCAGACAAGCTCGACGCGATCATCGCGCAACGCGACGCGGTTCCTGATTGGACGCCGGCGCCCCTTGCCCGCGCCTACCATGAGCATCACGAGGTGGCCGACCTGACCGCCCTCTTGAGAGAGGTGGGGGCTCAGCCGAGGCCTTGAAGATCTCTGCGCTGTATCTCGCTTCGTGCCGATCGCATTGCAATGGGAAACGGCCCTCGATCCGTGTCTTCACGCGCCCTCTCGCGCCGAGCCGGTAGCCATTTCGATAGAGCGCGTGCCAGACCGTGCGCGGGATACCTGCCCTGACCTTGAGTGACCGACAGCATGGTTGATGAGGCTGCCACGCCCCGGAGGCCGCCCGGAATGGAAAGGTCTGATCACGGCCTGCTGCGGAGGGGGGTGATCGATCTCCCGGTGGATGCCGACGGTTACGCATTCAACCCGACCGTGTTTCGATCGACCGCGGGTCTTGTCTGCCTCTATCGCCATGTCGGAGCCGATGGCGTCCGGACCCTGCGCCGTTGCCTGCTCGATGAAGCATTCCGTGCCTCGACCTACGAAATCTGGTCCGACGAGGTTCGCAACCTCGGCGGTAACGTCCGCTGGTATGCCGATCCCCGCGCAACCCGTCGCCGGTCCGATATCTATATCTCGTTCAATACAGGGCATTCCGAATGCCCGAATCAGATTTACCTCGTCCGGGTCGACGGGTTGGGCGTGCCGCAGACACCGCCGTTGCGATTGGTCAAGCGCGACGGCCGTCGGAATTTCGAGAAGAACTGGGGCTTCTTCGATTATTTAGGTGATATTTACGCAATCTACTCGATCGCACCGTTCGTGGTGCTGCGGTTGCGTTTCTCTGGTCACGAAATTTTAGGTGATACGGTCGCCGTTCATCATTGGGAAGCCGATAGTCTGCAGCGATCCTATGGTCCGTTGCACGGCGGTGCAGCCCCAATTCTGATCGGCGACCGGGGATTTCTCGTCGCCCAGTCGAATGTGGCAGGAGCGGCTGGCCAGACCTACCGCGGAACGCTTCTGACCTTCGAGGCGGTCCCACCGTTCAGGCCGATCGCAGTTGCCCCCCGACCCCTCTTTACCCTTGCCGACGAGGAGCTCGCCCTTCGGCCCGGTAAACTCCTCAATCCCGCGGTCGACACCTGCTTCTATCCTTGCGGCGCTCTGGCCGATCCGGACGACCATAGGCTGCTCATCACCTACGGGATCAACGATTTCCGTAGCGGCATCCGCCACTACGATCTCGCCCGCCTCTCGAAGGCCTTGGTGCCGGTGGTCCGAGCACCTTGAATCGTGGGTGACGGCCGAGGCGGCCCTCACCGTGCAGCAACCTGCACGCCGGCGAACAGGGACTCCGCGGCTGCAGCGTACCCATCGGCCCCGGTGAGGCGTGCGAAGATCTCCACGGTGTCGCCGGTATCGAGCTTCAGCACCGTATCGAGCGCGATGGCCGTGACGCCATCGACGAGGCTGCCCGTGGCCGCGCCGCGCCCGCGCCCCGCCGACGAGCCGTTGCGGTAGGCCCGGATCTCGAAGGCGGAGGGAGCGCTCGATCCGTTGCGCTTGAAGCCGAGCGTTGCTCCGAAACGGTAGAGGCCGCCTTCCGGGGCGACGAAGCGATTCGCATCCGCGCGGAAGACGCCCTGATCGTTGCTATCGGCGGTGTTGAACTGGACCTTGGTCCAGGTGCCGGCCGGCAGATAGTTGTCGAAACTGGTCGTGGCGGCGAAGCAGGGCTGGTTGGTCAGGCGGCTCCAGCGCGTCCCGTCATGGCCCTTGAAGGCGCCAGCCGTGCTGTCGAAGACGAGCTGGCCGGCGGCCGTGCCGGCGCTCGGGGGAGCCGCCTGCGGCTGCAGTTCCAGGGCGCCGTTCGCCCTGAACTTGACGGCCGAGCGCCGGCCCGTGCCACCGAGCGGCGTCGTCTGGAAGTCGAGACAGGTCCCCCAGGCGCCGGCCGTGAAATCCTCCTCCGCGCCGCCGTTGAACGCCACGGCGTTGCCGGAATAGGCGCCGCCCGCGTGCCAGCCCGAACCGAAGAACCCGAAGAAGCGGTCGCCCTTCAGGATCGGCAGCGGTGCGCCGGCGGTCCCGCGCGCCACGGCTGCCTTGATGACAGCCACGGGGCCGAACATGCCGCTCGGATCGTTGCCGTAGTTCTCGAAGTAGAGCGCGTTGTTCGTCGGGTCGCCGTTGGCGTTGTTGACGACGTGCAGCGGCGCCAGGGCGGGCCCGGGGCCGTTCACGGTGAGCCAGCCATTGTCGGGCCGGACGGAGAGGCTCTGGACGAAGCGCGTCCCGTCCGGGCTGGTCTTGAGGCCGAAGCCGTCCGAGCCGAAGGTGCCGAGCAGCGCGCGCGTCGAGAATCCGGTCTGGAAGGCGAGGCCCGCATCCTTGGCCGCGTCCTGCTTGTTCACGCTGAGCCGCATCGAGCCGGAGCCCGGCGCGGAATCGTCCCAGGAGAACAGGGCGCCCTCCGCCTTCACGGCGAGGCGGTTCGCTGAATCGGCCGCGGTGTTGATGCCGAGCCGCGCGAGGTTCTGCAGGATCGAGAGCGTGCTGCGGAAGCTCGTCCAGCGGGTGCCGGTGAAGGTGTAGAGGTCGGCCTCGTCCACGAGATAGGCGAGCCAGCCGGGGCGCGGGGCGATCCCCGTCCAGGCGCCGTCCTGGAACAGGGCGATCCGGCCGGACAGGCCCGTCCAGGCGCCGCCGGGTTCCGCCGCCGCGACGAGGTAGCGGTCGCCCTCCGCGGGGGCGGGGGGCGGGCTCGCCAGGTCCTTGTCGAGGCAGGCGATCTGCACGAGCGCATCGAGGAGGGTCAGCGCCTCGTTGTGGGTGACGTGCTTCTGCGCCTGCGCCGCCGCAATCAGCGGCAGCGCGAGGTTGCGCGTGGTCGACATGCGGCTTTCTCCGGGGATGGGAATCGTCAGGCGGCGCGGACGGGCACCCGCGCGCGGCAGGGGGCGCCGGGGCCCGCGGCGGTGCCGATCTGGGCGATGACGGCCTCGATCGCGGTCCGGGGCGCTCCGAAATCCGCGATCTCGTCGGCGCTCGCGTAGAGGACGCTCGGGCCGGTGGCGGTCAGGCGGCGCAGGACCTGACCGTCATCGGCCAGCACGTCGATACTGTAGGCTTCCGCCGCCTCGTCGAGGGGGATCTCGGCGGGCTCCCGGGCGCCCGCCGCCCGCCGCGCCCGCCGGGTCCATGCGAGGCGCACGCCCTCCGCCTCGCGCCGCGCCCGCAGATGCACGGGCGCGAGGCAGGTCAGCGCGGCGAGCCCCGCCGTCGCGGCGATCTCGACGAAGGCCGGGTCGCCGGGATCGCGCTCGGCCGGGCCGATGCGGTAGCGGAACGGCCGCCCCGCCTCGTCGAGCCTGTCCACCAGCGGCACCACCGCGCCCCCGTCGAGGCGCAGGATCAGGCTGCCCGCCGGGGCACCCCGGCCCGCGGCCGCCTCGCTGTTGCCAAGCCCGCGCAGCATCCGGGCGAGCCGGTAGCGCTCGGGCCCGGCGAGCACCGCCTCGGCCGCGCCGAGGATCTCGATGCCGCCATCGGGGGCGACCACAGCGAAGAGGTTGCCGCCGGCGAGCATTGCCGTCTCCTCGATGCTGGCGAGCGCCCCCGCATGGCGCAGCGTCACGTCGAGGCGGGCGCGGCGGTCGATCCGCCAGAGCGGGCCCGGCGGCAGGTCGGAGAGGGTGTGCCCGAGGCAGGCCGGATGGTCGAGGGTGGCGTGGAGGGCGAGCGGGCCGTCCGCGCCCGCGCTGCGCCAGACCGCCACCGAGCCGGGCCAGGGATCGGCCGCCACGGCGAGATATTGCAGGGCGGTCGGGCTGGAGCGGTCGACGGGCAGGTCGAGGGCGATGGCGAAGGGCCGTCCCGGCAGGCCGGGCGGCGCCGAGCCGGCTCCGGCGGGTGCCCGGTCGCGGGGGCGGAGGCCGGAGCCGTGCAGGGGCACGCCGCGGGTCTCCAGGCGCCGGCCGCCCGGCCCGTCGTCGATGCGGACGATCCGCTGCAGCAGCGGGCCGGCGGCGCGGGGGGCGGGCAGGGCCAGGAGGTCGCCCGGCTCGAGCGCCAGGAGGCGGGGGCTCAAGGTGAGGCTCGCGGTGTCGCGGGCGGCGATGGCGCGGTCGAGCAGGGCATCGGCGAGGTCCTCCGCGCTCGCGCGCCGGGTGACGATCGCCGCCTCGATCCGGCTCTCGCGGCGGCGCCCGCCCGCCGGACGCATGGCCGCGGCGCTGGCGCGGCGATAGGCCGGGCTCTCGGAATCGGTGATGCCGAGTTCGAGGCTGCGCGGCAGGGCGCTCTCCTCCGCCCGCACCTGCGCGAGCGGTGGCCTGTCCTCGGCGACGCGCACGAGGTCGCCCTCGGCGAGGGCCAGGGCGGCCTCGCGGCGGGGGCCGCGGATGCGGAGCACCCCCGCCACGGCCGAGACGTCGAGGCCGTAGATCTGGGCGAGGGGCTCCAGGGCGGCGCGCGCCGAGAGCGGGCGGTCGACCACGTAGCCGTCGAGGAAGGCGGCGGCCTCGATCCGCACGGCCGCGTCCACGCCGAGATCGGCGAGGATGCGGGCCACCAGCAGGTCGAGGTCGCAGCCCTCGATGCGCCCGGTGATCCAGTGCCCGATCCGCCAGTTGCCGGCATCGGCCCAGACCGATCCGAGATCGGGGAAGGCGGGGAAGGGCCGCGCGTCCCAGGCCCAGACGAACACCGAGGCCGGATCGACCATGCGCCCGCCATAGACCGGCGAGACCGGGTTGTGGGCGGGCTCGAAGCCCGGCGCCTCCGGATCGAACCGCGACAGGATCGCCTCCAGGCCGCGCAGCTGGATGAGGTCGTCGCGGATCCCGCGGGAGAAGGGCGGGACGGCGTTCTCGGAGGATTTCGGGTCGGGGAAGACGTTGGGGCCGTTGGTGCCCTTGTCGACGGCGGGCACGCCCACCTCCGTGAGCCAGATCGGCTTGGCTCCGGGCAGCCACGCGGTCGGCCCGGTCTCGATGCCGCCCTCCCGCTCGACATGGCGGTTCGACCACCACGCGACGAGGTCCTTCGCCCGGAAGGTCCAGGGCTTGCCGAAGGCGCCGTCGGCGATGGGCACGCGGCCTTGCGCGGCGCGCGCGCCCTCGTCCGGATAGTACCAGTCGAAGGCCTCGCCCGAAGCGCAGGCCGCCTTCAGGAAGGCGCGGTCGTAGAGGGTGTCGGCCCGGGCGAGGTCGGCGTGGACGGGGGCATCGCGCCAGTCGGTGAGCGGTGGGTAGTAGTCGATGCCCACCGCCGCGATGTTCGGGTCGGCGAAGAGCGGGTCGAGGGGGAAGCGGACGGCCGCCCCGTTCTCGCGCATATGCGCGCCGTACTCGGTCCAGTCGGCGGCGTAGACGAGGGGCACGCCCGGCCCGAGGATCGCCCGCACCTCGGCCGCGAGCGCCCGTAGCGCCGCCACCGCGGGGTAGCCGGCCGCGCCCCGCACGCGGGTCAGCCCGACGAGCTCGCTGCCGATCAGGAAGCCGGACAGGCGGATCCCGGCCTCGGCCCAGCCCGCGGCGAGGCCCGCGTAATGCAGCACCGCGCGCCGGTAGCCGTTCGCGAAGAAGGCCGCGACCTGGGCCTCGGCCGCTTCGGTGCCGTCCGGGCTGTCCGGCCGGCCCGGGGCGGGATGGCAGGTGATGCGCCCACGCCAGGGATAGGGCGGCTGGCCGGGGGCGCTCGCGTCGCGCGGGTCCGGCAGGCCGTTCCCCGCGGGGATGTCCATCATCACGAAGGGGTAGAGCACCACCTCAAGCCCGCGCCGGGCGAGGTCGGCGACGAGGCGCCCGAGCCCGGCATCGGAGGGCGTGCCGCCATAGGCCGGGGCGCCGTCCGGGGTGGTGGAGACGCGCTCCGCCCCCGCGCGGCCCGTGCCCGCCACCTGCCAGACGTCGCCGGTCGTGTCCTGGTCCGCCGCCTCGACCTTCGGGACCACCCGGCACTGCCCGGCCCGCAGGTCGTTCCCGAACCACGACGCCACCACGGCCACGCGCTCGAGGCGCGGGCACAGGGCCTGGAGCGCGTCGAGGGAGGCGGTGACGTCGGCCTCGCGCTGGAGCTGGAAGCGGTTGGCGGCCCGGGTCCGCCCGAGGCCGAGATCGACGCCGACCGGGGCGGGGTCGAGGCCGAACTCGCTGGAGCCCGGGATCAGGTCCACCGCGCGGACGAGCGGCGCGAGGCCGTTGACCGGGCGGATCACCTCGAAGGCGAATTGCGGCACGCGGTTGCCGAACTCGGCGAGCGGCAGGCCCTCGAACACCACGTAGGCGAGGCCGCGATAGGCGGGGGCGTTGTCCGCACCCTCCTTGGCGACGACGAGCGGGTCGGGCTCCTGGTCGGCCGCGCCGGTATGGACGCGGAGCGTGATCCGGGTCTGGTCGATCTCGCGGCCGTCGGCCCAGATCCGGCGCAGGCAGGCGACCTCGCCCTCGCACAGGCCGACCGCGAGGTTGGCGGAATAGGCGTAGGCCGTGCGCACGATGCGCTGGCCGCCGCCGCCCTTGGCGCCGCTGCCGGCACGCTCCACCGTGGTGTTGGCGACCTCGAGCGGGCGCGTCGCCCAGATCAGGGTGCCGCCGAGCTTCGCCCGCCCGTAGACGCGGGGCACGGGATCGCCCTCGGTGGAGGTGAGACCGGCGACGTCGGCAAGCCGCGGCCCCTCGACATGGCGCGGGCCGGAGCGCGACCCGAGCAGCGCCCCGTCGATGGCGCCGCCGGCCGCGGCCCCGACCACGCGACCGATCACCCCGCCGATCGGGCCGCCGAGCGCGGTGCCCGCCGCCGCGCCGGCCGTGGACAGGATCAGCGTCGCCATGGCGGATCTCCTGGAGCGAGGCCGGGGAAGCGGAAGGCGCCGACGAGGTGGCGCCGCCACCAGCGGGTGAGCGCCACCTCGGCGACCGCGGCCCGGTCGTGGGCGTGGATCATCGCGCCCGCCTCGGTGGCGATGGCGCAGTGCCGGGCCGGCAGGTGGGCGCGGAAGGCGAAGAGCAGCACGTCGCCGGGCTCGGCCGCGTAGCTTACGAGCGGCCCGTCCACCGGGACGAGGTGGCGGTAAGCCGCCTCCATCAGCGGGTCGCGCCCGGGCGGGGCCGATTCCGCCCAGGTGCCCGAATAGGGCGGCGCGGCCTCGGGCTCGTCGCCGTGCAGGCCGCGCCAGACGCCCCGCACCAGCCCGAGGCAGTCGCAGCCGATGCCGATCAGCGAGGCCTGGTGGCGGTAGGGCGTGCCGAGCCAGGCCCGCGCCTCGGCCACCACGGCTTCTCCGGTGATGCTCATCGCGCGCTCCGTCAGCGGAACAGGCTGCCGCCGTCGAGGCCGGTCTCGCCCCCGGGCGGCCGCACCACGAAGTCGTTGCCCGGCATGTGCGGGAAGCCCTGGAAGTTGACCGCGTTGGCGAAGCGGTCGCGGCAGGTGGCGAGGCGCTTGTCGCAGCCGGCGGTGAGGGTGAAGGCGTCGCCCGGGGCGATCGTGGCCGGCGGCGCCTCCCACAGCTCGATCAGGCCGCCGGCCTGGACCCACAGGTCGGCGGCGCGGCCGGCATTGGCGCCCCTGGTCCAGGCGAGTCGCCCACCCGAGAACAGCCCGTCCGGAAAGGTCCCGTCGAGCGCCACGGCGAGCGTGCCGGGCTCCGGCTGGGCCAGCACCGTGCCGCTGGCTCGGAAGCCCGCGAGGTCGACCCGGCAGCGCGCATCGCCGAGATCGGCGCCGCAGGTGGCGCGGTAGGTCCGGCCGCGCTCGGCCTCCAGCCGGTCGGCGAGGCCGCGCAGCTCCGCCACGAAGGCATCGCCCGAGCGGCGGATCTCGCCGATCGTGGCGAGGTCGAGAAGGAGCCGCGTCTCCGGCGCCGTCCAGTCGACGAGCCAGGTCTCGACGCTCGCGCCGTCGTAGAGCCCGCCCGCGATCTCCACTTCGGTCAGCCCGAGGCCGGTCAGCGCGCCGGCCACGTCCCCGCCGGAGACGGCGAAGCCCAGCTCCGCGCTGGCCTCGGCCGCCTCGAGCCCGGTGCGGGCGGCGTAGGTGAGGCCGCCGACGACGAGGTCGCGGTCGTGGTCGGTGAAGCCGAGGCGCACGCCGTCGCGGCGGGCGAGCGTCCAGCACCGGCAGAGCGTGGTGACGCCGCCCGCGAGATGGGCGGCGAAGGCGTCGGGGATCTCGCGCATGGATGGTCCTCCCGGAAGCCTCAGGGCACGATCTCGACGAGGGGCACCTTCGGGATCTCGCCCGCGGTGAAGGCCTCGAAGTTCACGGTGAGGTCGTCGGTGTCGAAGCGGACCGGCACGTCGAAGGCGAAGCCCGCGGTGACGGCGGCGCCCGGGCCCGGCACCGCGCCGCCCGCGACGGTGACGAGGCCGGTCGCCGGGTCGCAGGCGAACTCGGCCGGGGTCAGCTCGCGGCCCGCCACCGCCACCCGCACGCTGCCGGCCACGGGCTTGGCGATCACCCGCCGGTAGGCGCTCGGGCCCGCGCCATAGGTCTTGGCGAGGGCGAAGATGGCGGTCTGCCCGTCGCCGGTGCCGAGGATCTGGTCGCCCGGGCCGATCGCCCGGCCCGGCGGGCCGGAGCGGCAATCCACCCGGTCGCGGTAGCGGAAGCCGTAGAGGCGCCCGCGCCGCTCCTCGAAGAAGCTCAGCACCGCGTGGAGCGCGTCGAGGCTGCGGATGCCGAAGCCGGCATCGTAGCGGCGCCGCGAATCCGCCCAGCGGCTGTTGCGGTGCTCGCGGCCCGAGGCCAGCGTCACGATCTCGGTGAGCCGCACCGGTCCGCCGCTGCCGCGCAGGGCGACGTCGAGGGGGAACAGCACCTCGTGGAAGTCGGCCGGCATCGAAAAATCCCTTCTTGGTGTGAAGGCTCCGCGGAGCCTTCACGTCCGGCGCATGGGCGCCGACGCGCGGTCGCGCTTGGCGCTTCGCGGACCGTCGCCGGGCGCCCTCACAGGGCCCGCTGGCCGCGGGCCACCGCGCGGGCGAGCTGGGCCGCGACCTGCGCCTCCGAGCGGCGGAAGGCCCCCGGGTCGGGCGTCGCGATGGTGACGTTGATGGAGACGGGCCGGGCGGCGGCCCCCGCCGCGACGCCGAGGCGGCCGTCCGGGCCGCGGCGGAGCGGCAGGATCGCCTCGGGTCCGGCCTCGCCCATCAGGCCGGCGCCGTCCCGCATCGGGAAGTAGGTGGGCGCCGACACGATCCCGCCCGCAGCGAAGGGGCGGACCCGGCCGGACTGGATCACGCCGCCCTGCGCGAAGGCGGCATCCCCGCTGAGGAGCCCGTTGACGAGGCTGGTGATGCCGCTGCGTACCGGGCTCATGGCCGCCCGCGCCGTGGCCGCGGCGAGGCGGTTGCCGAGAGAGCCGAGCAGCCCGTCGAGCTGGCGCCCGGAGCCGAGGCTGCCCGCGAGCGCCGCGGACAGGCTGCGGCCGAAGCTCTGTGCGAGCTTGTCGAGGGTCTGGAGCTGCCGGATCCGGGCTGTGTTGGCGCGGTCCGTGTCGGTCTCGGCCATGGGGAGGCTCCGTCAGTCGGGATGGGCGGCGATCAGCCGGTCGAGCTCGGCGCGGGACATCGGCGCGGGCGCCCGCCCGATTGCCGCCGCCACCTCGCGGGGCGTGGCCGCCCAGAAGGCGGCGGGCGGCCAGCGGAGGCGGCCGAGGCAGAGGGCGAGGAGGTCGTCCCAGGGCAGGGCGACCGCCGGCGTGGGAAGCCGCGGGAGGGCGCCCTCGTGCCCTCCCGCGGCCCTCAGGGGCGGGGCCCGTCCTCCCCGAACGCCGCGACGAGGGCGGCGCCGAGCGCCTCCGTCATCGCCGCGAAGCCGCCCGCCAGCGGCAGCTCCGCCACCGCGCGGTCGTCGAGGTCGTGCCCGCCGCCCCGCAGCGCGGCGCCGAGCAGCGCCACGAGGTCGCGGGCGGAGAGCCGCCCCGCGGCGAAGCGCTCGGCGAGGCCCGCGAGGTCGGGCGCCCGCAGGGCGTCCTCCAGCTCGGCCAGGGCGCCGAGCGTCAGGCAGAGGGTGTAGCGCGTACCCCCGAGATCGAGCGGCACTTCGCCGCGGCGGCGGTTCGCCATCAGGCCAGCGCCGTGAAGCTGACGGCCCCGGCGGAATCGAGGCTCATGTCGAAGGTGACCTCGCCGGCATGGTCGCCGCGATATTCGAGCGCCGTGATCTGGAACGGCCCCTCGATGGTGCCGAAGGCCGGCACCACCACCTGGAAGGTCTCGATCAGCCCGTCGAAGAAGAGCTGCCGCAGGCGCAGGTCCGAGGCCTGGTCCCGGAACACGCCCGCGCCCGAGATCGCGGCCCGGCGCACGCCTGCTCCCGCCAGCAGCTCGCGCCAGCGCCCGGCGGAATCGGCGTTCGTCACGTCGACGGTCTCGGCGTTGAGGGCGAGCTGGCGGGCGCGCAGGCCCGCCACCGCGGTGAAGCCGCCCGCGCCGTCGCCGGCCCGGATGAGGAGGTCCTTGCCTTTCTGGGCGCTCATCGATGTCTCCGTGGGAGATTTGGTTTGCGGATGGGACTTCAGGGCGTCTCGGTGACCGCCCGCAGGGTGAGGATCGCGCGGGCCTCGCCGCTGCGTTCGTCGCGGCTCGCGCTCAGGCTCTCGGCGACGAGGCTCACCAGGGTGTGGCCGGTCAGCGCGAGGCCGTCCTCGGCGAGCGCGGCCATCCGCGCCGCCGCGTCGAGGGCGGTGCGGGCCGAGCCGGGCCTGGCGATCACGATCAGCGCGTGGCTGAGGATGGCGCGCCGCGCCCCGTCGACGGAATCGTCGCGGGATCCGGCCTCGCCGAACAGAGCGTAGACGGGCACCGATCCGCGCGGCGGCTCGTCGTGGAGGCGCACCGCGCCGCCCATCAAAGCCGCCAGCGCGGGATCGCCCGCGAACCGGGCGAGGAGGGCGGCGCGGAGCGCCAGGAGGGAGGCGGCGCTCACGAGGCGGCTCCCGCCGTCGCCTCGACCAGTTCCTCCACGTGGCAGACGAGGTCGCGCCCCTGCGGGTCCGCCTCGTCCACGCCGCGGATGGCGAAGCGGCGCGGATGGCGAAGCGGCGCGGTCCCGCGGCGAGGCGCATGGCCGGGGTCAGGCCCGGCCGGGCGCGCAGGGTGATGCGGTGGGTCGCGACGCGGTCGCTCCGGCCGCCGGCGAGGCGCTCGACCGCGCCCGCCGGGCTGAGCGCGCCCCAGAGCACGGGGCCGGCGACGTAGCGCCGGAGCACGCCGCCGAAGCCGTCCGGCTCCTCGACGGGCATCTCCAGCACGAAGCGGCGCCGCCGCGCGCCGAGCGCGGGACGTGCGATGTCGGCCATGGTGGTCTCCGGTCAGAGCCTGAGTCGGCGGAAGGGGGCGGCGAGGGCGGCCGGATCGGGCGCATCGGGCTCGTCGCCGCGGTGCTCGTAGCGGGCGGCGGCGAGCCGCAGCACGGCGAGCCTGAGCGGCGGGGGCAGGGCCGGCCCGTCGCCGCCATACCCGGCGCGCAGCTCGATCAGGAGGCTGCGGCCGTCGAGGGCCGGCAGAGCGGGATCGACCGCGAGGCCGGGCGCCTCGATCGTGTCGTCGCCGAGGCGCACCAGGACGGGGTCGAGGGCGGTCGCGCCATCGGGACCCGACAGGGCGAGCCGCGTGACGGCGACGAGCGGGCTCAGCGGCACGGCCAGCCAGCCGCGCGGCCGGGCGGGCAGGACCAGCCGGAAGGTCGCGGGCCGCAGGATGCGCCGGCTCTCCGTCTCGATGCCGGCGCGCGCCGCCGCGACGAGGTCGGCGAGCAGCCCGTCCTCGCTGTGGTCGTCGGGATCGAGGCGCAGATACAGGCGCAGTTCCGCCACGCTCACCGGCTCGACGCCGTCCTCCGCCACGCGTATCGGGACCATCGTCCGTGTCCTTCCCGGTTCGAGCCAAGGCTGTTTCGATGCATCCTTCGAGGCGTCCGCCCCGCGCCGCCGCGCTTCTCGGGCCGCTTCTCGGCCTCTGCCTCGCGCAGGCGCCGGTCCCAGCGGGCGCCGTGGTCGGGGGTGCGGAGGCGCCGCCCGGATCGGCGGTGATGGTGCTGTCCTCGAACGGGGGTGTGTGCAGCGGCATCGTGCTGGCGCCCGACGTGGTGCTCACCGCAGGGCATTGCGCCGCGGGCGGGCTGGAGCACCGCGTCCACTACAAGGACGAGGCGGGCCAGCCGGTGCTGGTGCCGCTCGCCGCCCGCGCCGTGCATCCGGGCTACGATGCCGGCGCGATCGCCGGGCGGCGGCGCTCCATCGACCTCGCGCTGCTGCGCACCGCGACCCCGCTGCCCGCCCGCTTCGCGCCGGCCGCCCTGAGCCCCGCCATGCCGCGGGCCGGGGCGAGCCTCGACCTCGGCGGCTACGGCGCCGCCCGTCCGGGCGACCCGCGCTCCACCGGCAGCTTCCGCAGCGCGGCGCTCGGCGTTGTTGAGCCCCACGGCCCGAGCCGGATCCTGGTCTGGCTGCGCGCGGCCTCGGGCAAGGCCGGTGGCTGCCAGGGCGATTCCGGCGGCCCGGTCACGGAATCCGGCGGCGCCGTCGTCGCCGTCACCGCCTGGATCGGCGGCGGCTGCGGCGGGCTGACCCAGGGCATCCTCGTCGGCCCGCAGCGCGACTGGCTCGACCGGACGCTCGCCGGCTGGGGCCGCGCGGCGCGCTGGGAGGGCTGAGCGGCCTCGGCGCGCGGATCACATCTCGCCGCCGACCGAAGGAGGCGCAGGTCCCCTCCCCCTTGCGGGGAGGGGTTCGGGGTGGGGGTGGTGCCGGATGCGGCTCATCGGTGCCTTCTGCGGCACCCCCACCTCCGACTCCTCCCCATCCAGATCGGGCCTGCCCGGTCTGGACAGACAAGGGCAGATCTCGGGCAAGCCCGAGATCCGTGGGGAGGAGAGGCCCGTCTCGGACCGTCGCGACCAATCCGGACACTTCTCATCCCTCACCCCAGCCCTCTCCCGAACGGGAGAGGGGGCGCGTCGAGGCCCGGGATCGCCTTCGAACAAGGTTTGGCGTCGATCGACCGGGTCCGCAGGGAACCGCAGCTTGGCCGGGGGTTTGCCTTGGGCTAGGCTCGGAATCCGACAGCAGGGAACGCTCGATGCTCGCCAGAACCCTCCGCGCGGCCGCGCTCGGCGCCCTTATCGGTCTCGTCCCGGCCTCGGCCGGCGCGGTGATCCAGGGCGAGGTCTCGCGGGATCCGAACGGCACCCGCACCTTCGTGGTGCGCATCGAGAGCACGCAGGGCGAGATCTGCTCCGGCACCCTGATCGCACCCGACCTCGTGCTCACCGCCGCCCACTGCGTCATGCACCGGGCCGGCTACAACGTGATCGCCGTGGACCGCGGCTTCCGCTCCCGGCGCGTCGGGGCGGCGGCGGTCTCGATGCATCCCGAATTCGTGCCCGGCACCACGCCGGAGGATCAGCCGGGGGTCGACCTCGCCCTGATCAAGCTCGCCCAGCCGCTCGGCGCCGATTTCGTGCCCCTCGATCCCCGCGGCGCCGGCTCGATCGGCACGGGCGATGCGGTCGACATCGCGGGCTTCGGCGTCGTCGCCGAGAACCGGCGCAACACCGCCCGCACGCTGCGCCAGGCTCATCTCGTCTCGATCGGCTCCCTGCAGGTCGCCAACCGCGTCACGGTGGTGACCGACCGGCGCCGCTTCGCCGAGACGGCGGGGGCGGGCGCCTGCCTCGGCGATTCCGGCGGCCCGATCCTCAGCGGCGGCCCGGGCGGCTACCGCATCGTCGGCGTCGTCAGCTGGTCGAGCGGGGCGCTGCAGCAGAACACCAAGCGGCGCACCGCCTGCGGCGGCTTCACCGCCGTCACCCCCGTGGCCGAGCATGCGGGCTGGATCGCCTCGCGGGCGGCCGAGATGTCCCAGGTCGATGCCGCCGTGGTGAGCCCCGGCCGCAGCGGCTGGATGGCGCGCCCGCCCCGCACGCGCTGAGGCCGGGTCTCCAGAAATCCGGCAGCCTGCATGCGGCGCGGCATGGTGCCGCGGAGTGTGTGCCGAGCGCGCTTTCGGCCGGCTCATGGCAACCATGCAGGCCCGGTACGGTTGTGCTGCAACCGGTAGTTTTGCTATCCGATGCCAGATTATCCCGGACTGGTTTCCGAGCCGGCTTCGCATCTTGCCGCGAGGCCCTGCAAGACGACGAGCGCATGACACGCCGGTCCTTTCCCCTTCCGCTGGAGGCGGCCGGCGTCATCGGTACGTGGACGACCGACGTGAGGGCCGGCCGCTCCGTGCTGGACGACGGCGCCGCCGCGGCGATGGCGGGCGATGCCGGGCTCGCCGGCAAGCCGCTTCCCCTCGACGTCGCCCTCGGCCGCATCCACCCGGAGGACCGGGCCTGGGTCTTCGACCGGATCCTTCGGGTCCGCGAGGAGGGCGGGCCCTTCACCGCCGAATTCCGCATCCGCGGCGAGGGCGGCGCGGTGCGCTGGGTGCTCAACCAGGGCCGCCTGCCGCGGCCGGGCGAGGGACGCCACGGGCACGGCACCTATATCGACACCACCCAGCGCCACCTGGCCGCGGGATCGCCGGGTTCCGGCTGGGACGAGCCCGACGTGCTGGAGGTGGCGGCCGACCATTGCATCGCCGCCCGCGAGGCGATCGACCGCAGCGGCCGGCCGATGCTGCGCCTGCTGATCGACGCCCTGCTCCTCGAGATCGGGCGCCATCTGGTCCGGCGCCGCTCGCACTGAGCGGCGCCGGGCTCGCGCGGGCGCGTCGAACGGGGATCAGGCGAACTTCAGGAGCTTGATCGCCGCGAAGTCCTGCACCCCGCCGCCGACGCGCTTCGTCGTGTAGAACAGCACGTAGGGCTTGGCGGAGTAGGGATCGCGCAGCACGCGCAAGCCCGCCCGGTCGACCACGAGGTAGCCGCGGCGGAAATCGCCGAAGGCCACCGACAGGCTGCCCGCCGCGATGTCCGGCATCGCCTCGGCCTCCGTGAGGGGGAAGCCCATCAGGGTGGCAGGCCGGTCCGCCGCGGTCGGCGGCTGCCAGAGGTAGTTGCCGTCGCCGTCCTTCAGCTTGCGGATCGCGCTCTGCGTGCGCCGGCTCATCACGAAGCCGGCATTCTGGCGGTAGCCGCCCTTCAGCGCGTAGACGAGGTCGATCAGCGCGTCGGCCGGGTTCGCGGTGGCGAAGGCGCCGGACGCGCCGGTGCCGACGAAGCCGATCTTGCCGGTCGTCCAGGCGGCGTTGGCCACGGCGTCGTAGGCGAGGAAGCCCTTCGGCCGGCTCACCCCGTTTCCGGTGACGAAGGCCACGCCCTCCTGCTCGGCGAAGGCGGTCTCGACCTCGTCGGCGAGCCAGGCGTCGATGTCGACCACGGCGTCGTCGAGGAGCGTCTGGGTCGCCGCCGGCATGGCGTAGAGCTCCATGGTCGGGAAGGCGATCTCGGCAAGCGCCGGGCCGTCGGTCTCGGGCCGCGGCGCCGTCTCGGCGACCCAGCCCGCAGACGGCGCCCCGGTGGCGACCGCCCGCTTGTACTGGCCGCCCGAGATGGTGCGCTGGCCGGCGATCGCCCGGATCGGCGAGAGGTCGGAGAGCCGGCGCAGCACCTCGCGCTCGATCGTCTCCGGCACGAGGTAGCCGCCGTCGGGGCCGGAGCCCGCCTGCATCGCCTTGGCCTCCAGACCTTTCAGGCCGCCGCTCTCGCCGGCCCGGACGTAGAGGTCGAAGGCCGCCTTGTGCTCGTCGGCGGCGGGATCGCGGGGCGCCGGGCCGCCGAGCAGCGGAGGCCGCGCCCGGTCGAGGCTGATCCGGTCGAGCCGGGTGCGGGCTTGGTCGAGGGCCGCGTCGATGCGGGCGAGCTTCTCCTCGGTGAGGGCGTCGGGCCCGAGCCGGCTCTCGATCTGGCCGAGGCGGGAATCGTTGGTGGCCTTGAAGGCGTCGAAGGCGCGGGCGAACTCGTCGAGCGCGGCGCGGGCGTCGGCGCCGGGCAATCCGCCGGAAAGCCCGGCCTTGGTCTCGTAGGACTTGGTCTCGAAGGCGATGTCCGGTTGCATGCGTCTCTAGGCTCCGGGATGGGCGGCGGGCGCGATCCGCCGGGCGAGGTCGCGCAACGTGGGGCCGAGCGGCGCGGCGACGCGCGCACCCGGCTGAAGGGGGAAGGAGACCAGCGAGATCTCCCAGAGATCGACCGCGGTGAGGTGGCGGTAGCCGGCGCGGTCGGGCGTCGCGCCGAGCGTCCGGAAGCCGATCGAGAGCCCGTCGAGGGCGCCCTGGCGGATTAGCGCGTCGAGCTCGCGGGCGCGCTGCACGGCGAGGTTGAGCCGGCCCTCCACCCGGAGGCCGCGCGCATCCTCGCGCAGGTCGAGCCAGACGCCGACCGGCTCGGCCGGATCGTGCTGGAACAGCATGCGCACGCCGGCGGGCCCCCGCGCCCGCAGGCTCGCCGCGAAGGCCCCGGGCCGGACCACGTCGCGGCCGAGATCGGGCTGCCCGAACAGACTGGCATAGCCGGTGAAATGGCCCGTGAAATCGCCGTCCATCGCGTCCCCCTCAGGCGGCGGGGCCGTAGCCCACGGCCTCGCGCTTCTCGGCCTCGCTCAGGAAGTCGGCCTCCTGGACGCGCCGCCACAGGGATTCGCGCTCGGCGGCGAGCGCCTCGATCCGGTCGAGGTCGGGCTCCAGGCGCACCGCGCCGAAGGCGGGCGCCAGCCAGTGCGCGAGGCTCTCGGCCGTGCGCCGCACCAGCGGGATCAGGGTCTGCCGGTAGAAGGCGCGGTTGGCCTCGGCGTAGTTGGCGTGGGTGCTGTCGCCGGGCAGGCCGAGCAGGAGCGGGGGCACGCCGAAGGCCAACGCGATCTCGCGAGCGGCGGCGTGCTTGGCCTCGACGAAGTCCATCTCCTTCGGCGAGAGCGCCAGCGGCTTCCAGTCGAGCCCGCCCTCCAGCAGCAGCGGCCGGCCGGCATTGGCCGCGCCCTGGTAGTTCGCCTCGAGCTCGCCCTTCAGCCGGATGAACTGCGCCTCACTCAGATGCGCTTGGCCGCCGAAGACCAGGGCGCCGGAGGGACGCGCCGCGTTGTCGAGGAGCGCCTTGTTCCAGGCGCCGGCCGCGTTGTGGATGTCGAGGGCGGTCGCCGCCGCCTCGATCGGCGCGAGGCCGCGCGTGTCGTCCCCCGGGTGGAACAGGGCGAGGTGCAGGATCGGCGGCACGGCGCCCGCCTGCTCGTAGCGGCGCGCCCGGCCGCCGACCCCGTAGAGATAGGACACCGGCCAGCCATCGGGCCCCGGCACCACCCGCATCCGCTCGGGCCGCAGGGAGAACAGCTCGCGGGGCATGCCGTCGAGGCTCACCGCCTCCAGATAGGCGTTCCCGCTGAGCATGAGCTGGGCGTAGACCGTCTCCAGGAGCCGCGTGCCGCCCTCGCGCGGGTTCGGCCGGGCGAGGAGCGCGGCGAGCGCCCCGGCGCCCGCGCCCTCCGGCACCAGCGGCATGCTCGCCGCGGTCTCGGCGACGAGACGCACGGCGCGGTGGACCACGGCGTTGCGCGCGTAGCCGGCCTTGGCGAGCGCCGTGGTCTCCCGCGGCGTCCAGGCGGCGCGGCCCTCGCCGCAGAGGACGAAGCCGGGCCCGGCGAGGACCGATCCCGGGAACGCCTTCTCCGACAGGGTCGCGGCCGCGGGCACATAGCCGGCGGCCCGCGCCAGCCGGGTGAGCAGGGTCGGCATGAGGCAGGTCCTTGCTGGGGTCGGATCGGGTGAGCGCGTGTCGGAGCGGGCCGTCCGGGCTCGCGACCCGTCGCCTCCACCCGCGCTCTCAGGAAGAGGTCGAGGACGGGATCGCTCGCGCGGGACCACGTGAGGTCCGCTGCCGGAGCGGGGACCGGCTCGGCGAAGGGCGCGCGATGGACGGAGGCCGCGATCTCAGATCCGTGAAACGAACCGGCTTGGCCGGACGGATCTTTTGTGCGCGATCGATGTTCTCCGTGCACGCCGGGGATGGAAGACCGTTGTCCTTCCTCCCTGCCACGCACAGGACAATCTTCGAATGCGCACGCTCTTCCTGGCGGCCGTTGCCGCCTCTCTCGTCACGCCCGCGCTCGCCCAGGTGGTCGAGACGCCCTCCGGCCCGGCCGTCGTCGTGGCCCCGGGGCCCGGCCCCGCCACCACCGGCGGCGTCCTCACGCGCCAGGGCGGCTCGACCGGCGAGCCGGGCGCCTACAACTACTCGCCGACCGGCCAGCCCGCCGACGTGATCTCGAACGACTCGGCCGCCGCCGGCAATGCCGGCCAGCCGAGCCGCGTCGCCCCGCAGGGCGGTGGCGGCGGGCGCTGAGCCAGGTCAGGGACGGAAGTATCCCCTCCCCCTTGCGGGGAGGGGTCAGGGGTGGGGGTGGTGCAGGAGGCACCGCTCCATCCTGCACGACCCCACCTCCGGCTCCTCCCCATCCAGATCGGGCCTGCCCGATCTGGACAGGCAAGGGCAGATCTCGGGCAAGCCCGAGATCTCTGGGGAGGAGAGGCCCGTCGCGAAGGGGAGCGAGGAAGCCGAGGCCCGAGCGGATCCGCTCAGCCGACCGCCCGTGCCTCCTCCTGCACCTGCCGCGTGGCCGCGTCGACGCGGCCGCTGGCGACGGCGATGGCTTCCATGCCGGTGGCGATGCTCGCCGCGCCGTGGGAGGCCATCTGCATGCTGCCCGACATCTCGCGGGTCACCGCCGACTGCTCCTCCACGGCCGCCGCGATGGCGGCGGCGACCTCGTCCAGCGCTCGGATCGTGCCCTGGATCGAGCCGATCGCGTCCACGGCCTCCCGCGTGGCCGTCTGCGTCGTGGTGATCTGGCCGCGGATCTGATCCGTCGCCTTGGCCGTCTGCTCGGCCAACGCCTTCACCTCGGAGGCCACCACCGCGAAGCCCTTGCCCGCTACCCCGGCCCGCGCCGCCTCGATCGTCGCGTTGAGGGCGAGCAGGTTCGTCTGTCCGGCGATGCTCTGGATCATCGCCACCACGTCGCCGATATGGGCCGCGTGCTCGCTGAGGCCCGCAACGATGCCGCCGGTCCGCTGCGTCTGCTCGACGGCCGCCCGCGCCATCTGCGCGGCGTGGCTGACCTGCTGGCTGATCTCGCCGACCGAGGCGGACAATTCCTCCGCGCCGGCCGCCATCGCCTGGATGTCGCTCGCCACCCGGCCGACCGTGCCGGCGGCGGTCGTCGTCTGCCGGGTGACGTCCGCGACGGCCTCGCCGATCGCGTCGAGATCGGTGCCGATCGCCCGCTGCGCGGCGGCGCGGCGCTGGCGCTCGCGCACCTGGGTCGTGACGTCGGTGGCGAACTTCACCACCTCCGTCACGCGCCCGTCCGCGTCGGTGACCGGGTTGTAGGTGGCCTGGATGAAGACCTCGCGCCTGCCCTTGGCGATGCGCCGGAACTCGGCCGACTGATACTCGCCGCGGGCGAGGGCCGCCCAGAAGTCACGGTAGGCGGTGCTCGCCCGCTCCTCCGGATCCATGAACAGGCTGTGGTGGCGGCCCCGGATCTCCTCCAGCGCGTAGCCCATCGCGGCGAGGAAGTTGGCGTTGGCGTTGAGGATCGTGCCGTCGGGGGCGAAGGCGATGACCGCCTGGGAGCGGTGCAGCGCGGCGATCTGGCCGTCGAGGTTGAGGCTGCGCGCCTTCTGCGCGGTGATGTCGGTGGCGAACTTGACGATCTTGATCACCCGGCCGCTCCGGTCGAGCACCGGGTTGTAGCTCGCCTGGATCCAGATCTCGCGGCCGCCCTTGGCGATCCGCTTGAACTCGGCGGCCTGGAAGCTGCCCCGGCGCAGGCCGTCCCAGAAGGCGCGGTACTCGGCGCTGTCGCGATAGGCCGGCTGGACGAAGAGGCTGTGATGCTGCCCCTGCACCTCGTGCAGGGCGTAGCCCACCGCGTCGAGGAAGTTGGCGTTGGCGGTCAGGACGGTGCCGTCGGGCAGGAACTCGATGATGGCCTGGGACCGGTCGAGGGCATCGAGCTTGGCGCGCGAATCGTCGCTGCGGAACGGGAGCATGGGCGTTTCCGTCGAACGTGGGCGTGTGCCGATGGCTTCAAGATGCGGCAGAAAGATTAATTGCGTGTTTTCATTTCTATAAGCGGTCAACATCACAAAGAGGTCATTGATCGGCAAATTGAGCGAATTGATATCAGCCTGAGATTTTTTTCAGAACTGATTTGTGTAAAGACCGTGGCGCGTTCGGTTCCGCATGGGGCCTCCACTTCAGGGAAGAGCGCTCCCGGTGCCTGTTTCGGCCACGATGCTGGCGGTCGACCGGGGCTCGACGGTTCCCATCTCGGCCTCGTCGTGAGGCGTGAGGCGTCAGCCGGGTCTCGAAGGCGGTGTTCGGAGTGCGCCGCGATTTCTGGAGGCCTTCCTTCTGGGAGACCGATCAAACCAGTATCCGGATCGATCGGAGCGGCCCGCCACGGATCCCCTCTCCCCGCGCGCGGGGAGAGGGCTCAGCCGACCCTGTCGTCGGCTGAGCGAGGCGGCAGCCGAGGGTGAGGGGGCTTGAACGGAGGAGTCTCGTCCGGAATCTCCCCCTCACCGCCGCTGCGGCTTCGCCTCCGCTTCCTGCCTGCACGACGAGGTGCAAGGCAGGCCTCTCCCCGCCCGGCGGGGAGAGGGGGGCGCGTGTGGCCGGCCGAAGCGATCGCCTGGAAGCCGATATCAGTCGTCAAAACAGATACCAAAAGCACGCTCCCCCCTCACAGCCGCCGGATCCGCGGCGCCCCGCCCTCCTCCAGCAGCAGGGCCGTCACCGCCCAGACCAGCGCGTCGAGCCGGTCCGGGGAGCCGCCGCCGCTCAGGCCCTCGGGCCCGAAATCGCACATCTCGTCCTCGAGCGCCGGGAAGGCGCCGACATGGCGGACGCGGCCCTGCGCGTAGAGCAGCGAGACCGGCTCGGCCCGCAGGAACTTGCCGCGGGTGGCGCGCACGGGGGTGACCGGAACGGCCGGGTCGCACTGGCGCAGCACCGCGGCGGCCATCTCGCCGCCCTGGTTCACCTCGACCACGAGGGCGTCGGCCGCGAGCCGGTGGTAGAGGGCCAGCGCCGCGCCGGCCCAGGCCTCGGGGGTGGCCCGGGGCAGGCTCGCATCGGCCAGCACGTAGGCCTGCCCGCCCGCGCGGCCCGCCGCGACGATGCCGCAGGCATCCGAGCGCGCGCCGGAGCCCGCCGGCGGATCGACCGCCACCACGATCCGGCCGAGCCCGTCCGGCGGGGCGGCGAGGCGAGCGGCCTCCAGGGCGGCGCGGCTCCACAGGGCGTCCGGCCGGTCCTCGATCAGTTCGCCGTCGAGCTCCTGCCGCCCGAGCCGCGTGCCCGCGTAGCGCCCGACCACCGCCTCCAGGAAGGCGGGGGCGAGGTGCTCGGCATTGTCCGCGGTGCGGGCGCGGCTCACCGCCGTGCGCGGATCGGCCAGCAGGCGGCGCAGCAGCGGGATCGGCCGCGGCGTCGTGGTGACGAGGTTGCGCGGGTGCCGGCCGAGCCGCAGGCCGAATTGCAGCATGTCGAAGGCGGCCTCGGGGTGGCGCCACTTCGCCAGCTCGTCGCACCAGGCCGCGCCGAACTGGGGCCCGCGCAGGGAATCCGGCTCCTCAGCCGAGAAGGCCTGCGCCACCGCGCCGTTCGGCCAGGCGAGCCGGCGCCGGCTCGGGCTCCAGGCCGGGCGCCGGCCGCGCTCGGGGATGCCGAGGAGCCCCGAGGGGCCCTCGATCATCACGTCGCGCACGTCCGCGAAGGTTTCGCCGACGAGGGCGATGCGCGCGACGGGCTCCGGCGTGAAGGCCGGGTCGCCGCGGGCCAGCGCGTCGACCCACTCCGCCCCCGTGCGCGTCTTGCCGCAGCCGCGCCCGCCGATCACCGCCCAGGTCGTCCAGTCCCCGGCGCAGCAGGGCGGCAACTGGTCGGGCCGGGCGGCGATCAGCCAGTCACGGGCGAGCGCCCGAACCTGGATCGGCGGCAGCAGGGCCAGCGTCGCGTCGAGGCGGGGCGAGGCCAAGGCGGCGCGCGATCTCCGCGCGCAGGGCGGGCAGGTCGGCGTCGTCGCGTCCCGCGCCGTCATCGCGTTCCTCCGCCGTGCCCAGTTCGTCGAGCAGCTTCTTCAGGCCGCCGAGGTCGCGCAGGACGCGCGCCGAATCGACCACCGCGGCACCACCCCCGGTCAGCGCCGCGTCGAACCCCGCGATCTGGCGGGCGATGTGGCCGCGCAGGGCCGCGCGCAGGCTCGCCCCGTCGGCGGCGCCCGCCGCGTCGAGGGGCGGGGGCGGCCCGGCGGCCGGGCCGCCGCGCCGCAGCGTCAGGCCGGCCGCCTTGAAGAAGGCGCCGGCCGACATGCGGCCGATGCCCAGCGCCTCGGCGATGTCCTGCGGGTGGTTGCGCGGCTCGTAATAGAGCCGGGCGATCGCCTCGCGCCGGCTCAGCGGCCAGGTCGCGGGGCTGAGCTTCGACGGGCGCGGCTTGCGCCAACCGCCCCGGGCGTTCCAGGTCGTGAGCGTGCCGCGCGGGATGCCGAGCGCGGCCGCGATGGCGGTCATCGGCTCGGCGGTCTCGCGCAGGCGGCGCTCCGCCTCGGCGCGCAGATCCGCCGGATGCGGGCTCGGCCAGGGCATCGCTGCCTCTCGACATATTTTTGGATAATGCCTGAACCTTATCCGAGGAGCGTGCCGGTGTCAAGGACCGTTCTCTTGGCATCCGCCTTTTTTCTTTGAAACGGCAGGAAAATCGGCGTTCCCGCGGGGCCGGAACGGGCCTCCCCTTCGGCACGTTGACCGGCGCCTGCCAATACGCGCATCAGCGGGGCAGGGCGTCCGAGTCGGGAACAGCATGGTCGCGCAGACAACATCGAGCGGGGAGGAGCGGGCGGTCCTCGGCGACAGCTTCCGGCGCTTCGCCGATTCGGTGCCGCTGATGATGTGGCGCTCCGATTCCGAGGGCCGGACCGTCCACCACAACGAGTGCTGGCTCGACTTCACCGGGCGCGGCCTCGACGAGGAGCTGGCGCTCGACTGGCGGCGCGGGCTCCACCCGGACGATTTCGAGCGCCATGCCCGCGTCGTGGCCGACGCCTTCGCGGCGCGCGCGCCCTTCACCGTGGAGTTCCGGCTGCGGCGCCACGACGGGGCCTATCGCTGGCTCCTCGACACCGCCCGCCCCCTCGTGGAGGACGGCTCCTTCCGCGGCTATCTCGGCTCCTGCTTCGACATCACCGACCGCAAGCACGCGGAGGAGCATATCGAGCACGCGCTCGCCGAGAAGGAGGCCCTGCTCGCGGAGGTCTACCACCGGGTGCGCAACAACCTGCAGGTGATGGTGAGCCTGATCGGCCTCTACGGCCGCGCCGCGCCCGATCCCTGCCGCGGCTCCTTCGAGGCCCTGGGCCAGCGGGTCCGCGCCATCGCCCTCGTCCAGCAGCACCTGCACGAGGCGCCCCACATCGCGAGCATCGACGTCAAGGACTACCTCCACCGACTCGCTTCCGGGCTCGGGCAACTGCGGCGGGCCGGGCGGATCGGGGTGCAGGTAGGCGGCACCGGCACGAGCTTGGTCGAGCCGCGCACCGCCAACGCGCTCGGCATGATCGTGGCCGAGATCGTGGCCGAGTGCCTCGACGCAACGGCTGAATCGGTGGCCTGCACCATCGCCATCGAGATCCACGCGGCGGCCGGCGCGCCGGTGCGGCTCTCGATCGTCTCGGGGCTCAACGAGGCGGCCGAGGCCGGGCGCCCGAACATCCCGAAGCTCGGGCCCCGCCTGATCGCGGCCTATGCGGCCCAGGCCGAGATCGCGGTGACGGGCACGGCCGCGCCGGACGATCCCCTGCTCCTGCACCTGCCCGAGGCGCGGGTGGCCGACTGATCGCCGTTCAGGCGAGGCTCTCCGTCCCGCACCATTCCGCGACGAACAGGGCGATCGCCGTGGTGATCCGCTCCACCGAGGCGAGGCTGACGCGCTCGTCGATGCCGTGGATGTCGTGGCTGACCGGGCCGTAGCAGAGGGCCGGCACGCCCTCGTAGAGGGCATGGACCCGGGCATCGAGATAGCTCGGCGACATGAAGCTCCTCAGCGACTCGCCCGTCGCGCAGGCATGGGCTCGGCCGAGCACCGCTTCCGCCTCCGAGCCCGGCTCCAGCACGTAGCCCTCCGCGAAGAACCCGTCGAAGGCGATGCGCGGCGGGTTCTTCGCCAGGAACGGGTCGGTGCGCGCGAAATCCGCCACCGCGGCCTCGACCTCCGCGGCGGCGTCGGCCGCGCGCGTGCCTGGATAGAGCGCGATCCGACAGGCGACGGAGGCCCAGGCCGGCACCGCCGAGGCCCAGTCGCCCCCTGCGATCCGCCCGACATTCAGGTTGATCGGGTCGGGCGCCTCCGCGAAATGGGGATGGCGCGCCTTCTCGGCGTTCCAGCGCGCCTCGAGGGCCCGGAGCGCCCCGACCACCCGGTAGGCCGCGTCGATGGCGTTGGCGCCCGCCCCCATCTCCCGCACATGCGCCGGGCGGCCCCGGACCGAGATGGTGAACCAGAGCACGCCCGTATTGGCGCGCACCAGCATCTCCTCCTCCGGCTCCGGGATCAGCGCGGCCTCGGCCCGGTAGCCGCGCAGATGAGCGGCCAGCGCGCCGTTGCCGGTGGATTCCTCCTCGACCACCGAGAGCAGCGTCACCTCGGCCGCCGGCCGCAGGCCGATCCGCGCCAGCGCGTCGAGGGCGAACAGGTTGGCCGCGTGGCCCGCCTTCATGTCGGCGCCGCCGCGGCCGTAGAGCCAGTCGCCGTCGATGACCGGTTCGAAGGGCGGGTGCGTCCAGAGGTCGGCGGGGCCCGGCGGCACCACGTCCACATGCGCCTGCAGGATCAGGGAACGGCCCGCCGGCCGGCGCGGCCGGTGGATCGCGGCGACGATCGGGGCATCGGAATGCTCCGGCGTGATCCGCCCGGACCCGGGATGAGCCCGCAGGGCCGCGTGGTCCATCGCGAAGCGCTCGACGGCGAGCCCCCGCTCGGCATAGGCGCGGCCGACGAAATCCTGGATCGCGTGCTCCTGCCCGCGCAGGGAGGCGAACCGCATCAATCCCTGAATGTGCTCCACCTGCGCGGCGAAGCCCTCCGCGACGGAGGCGGCGATGCGCGCGGCGCGGTCGGGGTCGAGGGGCATGGGGCGCTCGGTCGAGGATGCGGGGGCACGCCCCCAACGGGCGACAGATGGCACAGGTTCGCGCGCGCGGCGACGGTCGGGCATTGCCATGGGCCGGCCCGCAGCCTAGCTCCCCCGCGGCCTGTGAGCCGGCGCGGGCCGAACGGCCCGCGGACAACGACCCGACGGATGGAGACCTCAGAGATGTTGCGCCTCGCCCTCCCAGCCCTCGTCCTGCTCGCCGGCACGCTGCCCGGCCACGCCATCGAGGTGCAGAAGTCGGCCACCGTCGCGGCCTCGCCGGACAAGGTCTGGCACACGATCGGCGATTTCTGCGGCATCGCCGCCTGGCATCCGGCGGTCGAGAAATGCGTGCCCTCCGACAAGGAAGGCCAGAAGATCCGCACCCTCAGCCTCAAGGGCGGCGGCACCCTGGTGGAGCAGCAGGTCTCCCGCGACGACAAGGTGATGAGCTACACCTACACGATCGTGGAAGGCCCGCTCCCCGTCTCCGATTACCGCTCGACGCTCGCCGTGGCGCCCGAGGGCTCCGGTTCCAAGGTGAGCTGGCAGGGCAGCTTCGCTGCCAAGGGCGTGCCGGACACGGTCGCCCAGGACGTGATCCAGGGGATCTACGATTCGGGCCTCAAGGCCATCGCTGACAAGGCCAAGTAGGGCCGGCGAATCGGGGCAGGCCAAGGCGGGCAGCCCGATGGGGCGCGTCGACTCGGACGGTTGACCGGCCGGGCTCGCGCGGCCCACAAGCCCCGCGGTGCCAAGCTGTGCCGTTTCGAGGGTCCCTGCCGTGTCGAAGCCCGCTCTCCGCCTCACGCTCGTCCTGCTCGCCGCCGCCGGGCTCGGCGCCTGCCAGCAGAAGGCGGCGGCCCCGCCGCCGGTCGTCGCGGCGGCGCCGGCCCCCCTCGTGCTGCCCCAGGGCTCCGGCTGCGGCCCGGCCATCGCCCGGACCCAGGCGGTGGTCGACAGCGACGTCGTCACGGGCAACCTCAACAAGCCGGTGGGGGACCGCTTCAGCGCCGATCTCGGCCACGCCGCCTCGGCCTGCGCCGCCGGCCGCGAGGGCGAGGCGCTCGGCCTGCTCGCGGCGGCGAAGAAGCGCTACGGCTATCCCTGATCTTCGACTGGGTCTCCCGTCGCCGCGACCTTATGGAATCGCGGTGACGGAGCCTTAACCGAGTTTGGCCACGATCCCTGCCTTGGTAGTCTGGGTGGAGGATCTCGCATGGTGGTGCCGAAGCAGCCAGCCCCATCCGCCGAGCCCGCACAGGCGGCCCAGCCCCTGAGCCCGAACGTCCGGCGCCATCTCGGCCAGAACCTGCGCGGCCTCTATGCCGACACGCTCGCCGCGCCCGTGAACCAGCGCCTGGAAGCGCTCATCGCCCAACTCGACAAGCCGAAGCGCTGACGGGATCAGTCCAGCGCGACGGCGACGAGGGAGAACAGGCCGGCGAGCAACAGGTTGCCGGCGAGCACGAGGGCGATCACGGTCATGGTACGGAACGGTCTCGGGTGGGGAGGCCGGAGAAGTCCGGCCGGCGCGTCATAGCGCCGGAACCGGCCACAGGCGGTCCTTTTCAGGCGGCCGCCTGCGCCGATCCCGCGAATGATCATGCGGTGATGCAGACCGGGCACGGTGCGGATCGTGCGGTCCGCGCGTCCTCGATGCAGGTTCCGGCCCGTCCCAACCTGCTGTGGGGACGCGCTCTTTCCCGATCTTCCAAGTTGAGGCCGCGCCCGTCCAATGCAGCGCCTGCGGTCGTCCTGGCGCGGGCGGGCCCGACTTGCTTTCGCCCAGGTTGATCCGCCATCCTGTTAAGGATCAGTCAACCTTTGTCCGGGGCGGCCTCACGATGGTGCCCCCGGCGGGAGGGGCGCCATGACCATCGCAGCAATCGGATCGATCGGCGGTGCCTTCCAGGCGGCTTCGGCCCTCCTGGGCCGGCGCGCGGAGCGCGGCGACTTGCCGGTGCTCGTGCTGGACGGCGAGGCGGGCGCGGATTGGCAGGCGGAGTTCCTCGGCTGCGCGCTCGATCCGGCCTTCGCGCCCGGCTCCCCGTATTTCGAGGCGGTCGCTGCGGCACTGGGCGAGGCTGGCTACCTCGACGCGTAGGGTGCGTTCGCGGCGAGGCCCACGATCGGCACCGCCGCCCCGCAAAATGCGCTAGAGGGACCGCATGGCACCTCTCGTCCGCTTCGCTCCCTCGCCCACCGGCTATCTCCATATCGGCAATGCCCGGCCGGCGCTGCTCAACGCGCTGTTCGCCCGCGCCCGGGGCGGGCGCTTCCTGCTGCGCCTCGACGATACCGACCGAGAGCGCTCGACGGCGGAATTCGCCCGCGCCGTTGAGGAGGACCTCGCTTGGCTCGGCATCGTGCCGGATCTCTTCGCCCGCCAGTCGGACCGGGCGGCGCAGCACGACGCGGCGGCCGAGCGGCTGAAGGCGCAGGGCCGGCTCTACCCCTGCTACGAGACGCCGGAGGAGCTGGAGCGGCGGCGGCGCCGCCAGCTCGCCCGCGGCCTGCCGCCGATCTACGACCGGGCCGCCCTGAGCCTGACGGCCGAGCAGCGCGCCGCCTACGAGGCGGAGGGCCGCCGCCCGCACTGGCGCTTCAAGCTCGATGCCCGCACGGTCGCCTGGGACGACCTCGTGCGCGGGGCCGCCCATGTGGATTGCGCCTCGCTCTCCGATCCGGTGCTGATCCGCGAGGACGGCACCTATCTCTACACGCTGCCCTCCGTGGTGGACGACATCGATCTCGGCATCACCCACGTCATCCGCGGCGAGGACCACGTCACCAATACGGGCGTGCAGGTGCAGATCTTCGAGGCGCTCGCCGCGCCCATGCCGGCCTTCGGCCACCACAATCTGCTGACCACCGCGGACGGGGAGGGCCTGTCGAAGCGGCTCGGCCACCTCTCGCTGCGCTCCTTACGCGAGGCGGGCTACGAGCCGGCGGCCGTGCGCTCGCTCGCGGTGCTCACCGGCTCGGCCGAGGCGGTGCGGCCGGTCGCCTCCCTCGACGAACTGGCTTCCCTCGTCGACCTCGCCCAGATCTCGCGGGCGCCGGCCCGGTTCGACCCGCACGAGCTCGACGGGATCAATGCCCGCCTCGTCCACGCCATGCCCTACGCGGAGGTGGCCCCGCGGCTCGCCGCGCTCGGGGTCCCGAAGGCGGCGGGCGAGGCCTTCTGGCTGGCGGTGCGGGCCAACCTCGCCACGGTCGCCGAGGCCGCTGCGTGGTGGCAAGTGATGGCCGGACCGGTCGCGCCGGTGATCGCCGACCCCGCCGTCATCGCCGCCGCCGCCGAGACCCTGCCGGAGGAGCCCTACGGGCCGGAGACCTGGAAGGCCTGGACGGGCGCGGTCCGCGAGCGGACGGGCGCCAAGGGCAAGGCCCTGTTCATGCCGCTGCGCCTCGCCCTGACCGGCCTCGACCACGGGCCGGACCTCGCCGGGCTCCTGCCGCTGATCGGCCGCGACCGGGCGGCCCGCCGCCTCGCAGGCGAGACGGCATAGTCCAAGTCCGGGATCCCAAAGGGATCATCCCTTTGGTGGGGTGTCGGGGCGAAGCCCTGATGGATCCCGGGCTCCGCCCGGACCCGCGAGAGGGATGATCCCTCTCGACACCCGGGATCACGGTTCCGGTGCGAGTTCGGCCGTCCAGCGGCCGGTGCGCACGAAGTCGCGCAGCAGGTCGAGGGCGAGGCCCCGCACGGCGGCCGCCGCTGCGGAGAGCGGGCGCTCGGCGGCGTGGGCGAGGTAGATCCGGCGCTGGAGAGGCGGTGCCCCGAGGGGCCAGACGCGGAACTGGCCCGCCTCGGTCTCCGCCTGCACGGCCACCCGCGGCAGCACGCCGAAGCCGTGGCCCCGGGCCGTCAGCTCCTTGATCCGCGCGTAGGAATCGATCTCGACCGGGGCGGCCACCGCGACGCCCTCGGCCTCGGCGGCCTCCTCCACGAGGTCGCGGAGGCCGTGCGAGAGCCCGGGCAGGATCAGCGGCAGGGCGGCGGCCGCGGCGAGCGGCACCGGCCCGTCCGGGGGCGCGCCCTCCTGGCCCGGCACCGCGAACAGACAGAGATCCTCGGTGAGCACGTGGGCGAGCACGAAGCCCTTCGGCGAGGCCGGGTTGTAGAGCACGGCGAGGTCGATCGCCTCGCGGTTCAGCCAGTCGAGGATGAATCCGCTCATCGCCTCGGCGATGCGCAGCCGGATGCCGGGATGCCGGGCGCGGACCGCCTCGAAGAGCGGCACCGACAGGATCTCGCTCACCGTGCCCGGCAGGCCGATCCGCACGTCCCCGACCACCGGCCGGTCGGCACCGCGCACGCTATCGGGGATCGCCGCGAACCGCTCCAGGATAGCGCGGGCATGGAGCAGGAGCCGCTCGCCCGCCTCCGTCGGCACGGCGCCGCGCGGGCCCCGGTGCAGCAGGGGCAGGCCGAGCTCGCCCTCCATGTGGCGGATATGCTGGCTCAGCGCCGGCTGGGCGACGCGCAGGGCCTCGGCGGCCTTCGAGAAGGAGCCCTGCTCGACGATGGCGACGAAGTAACGGAGCTGGCGCAGGTCCATCGATACCGGCGGATGCTGTCGGGTCCGGGCGGCATAGCATCCGCTTATGGGGGCGAGAAGAAAGCTGTCTTGGGCGGCGGGGATCGCGGCTGACATAGTCGGCGCCGAATCGAGAGCCTCCCGCAGAAGAGCCCGATGGACGCCACCTCCCTCGACATCGACCACCTGCGCAGCTGGATCGGGCGCACCGAGACCGCCGAGGACGACCTCTCCGAGCAGCTGGTGCGCGGCTTCCGGGCGACGCTCGACCAGGATCCGGGCGAGCCCCGGCCCGGCGAGGCGGCGCCGCTCGCGATCCACTGGTGCCTGTCGCCGGCGATCCGCCCGATGCGCGAGCTGGAGCCGGACGGCCACCCGGCCCGCGGCGGCTTCCTGCCGCCCGTGCCGCTGCCGCGCCGGATGTGGGCGGGCGGCGAGATCCGCCACCACGATCCCCTGCAGGTCGGCGACCGCGTGCGCCGGGTCTCCCGCATCGGCGACGTGCAGGTGAAGCACGGGCGCACGGGCCCCCTCTGCTTCGTCGCGGTCCACCATGATTTCGAGACGGAGCGCGGCCTCGCTCTCTCCGAGCGGCACGACATCGTCTACCGGGAGATGACGCCCGGCCGCACGGGCCAGCCGCCCGAGGCCGCTGGCGGCGTGCCCGAGGCGCAGGCGAGCCGCGCGGTCGATCCGACGCCGACCCTGCTGTTCCGCTACTCGGCGCTGACCTTCAACGGCCACCGCATCCACTACGACCGCGCCTATGCCACGGAGGTCGAGGGCTATCCCGGCCTCGTGGTGCACGGCCCGCTCCAGGCGACCTGGCTGCTCCATCTCGCCGCCGGGCTGCGGGGCGGCACGGCGCCGTGCCGCTTCCGCTTCCGCGGCCTCAGCCCCGTCTTCGACGGCGCCCCGCTCACCATCGCCGGCCGCCTGACCGACGGGACGGCCGGCGAGGCCTGGACGCTCACCGCCGACGGGCGCGTCGGCATGCAGGCGCACTTCTCGGACGAGGTCCCGGACGCATGATTATGGCCTCCCGCCCCCTCGACGGTATCACCGTGCTCTCCCTGGAGCACGCCATCGCCGCCCCCTACTGCACCCGCCACCTCGCCGATCTCGGCGCCCGGGTGATCAAGATCGAGCGGCCGGGCGTGGGCGACTTCGCCCGGGCCTATGACGAGCGCGTGCGGGGCATGGCCTCGCACTTCGTCTGGACCAACCGCTCGAAGGAGAGCCTGACCCTCGATCTCAAGGCGCCGCAGGCCGCCGGGATCCTCGACCGGCTGGTCGCCAAGGCCGACGTGCTGGTGCAGAACCTCGCCCCCGGCGCCGCCGCCCGGCTCGGCCTCTCCTACGAGGCGGTCTCGGCCAAGAACGAGCGCATCGTCGTCTGCGACATCTCCGGCTACGGCGATGACGGGCCGTATCGCGAGAAGAAGGCCTACGACCTCCTGATCCAGGCCGAGGGCGGCTTCCTCTCGGTCACCGGCAGCGCGGACGAGCCTGCCAAGGCCGGCTGCTCCATCGCCGACATCGCCGCCGGCATGTACGCGCTCAACAGCGTCATGGCCGGGCTGATCCAGCGCGGGCGCACCGGCCGGGGCGCCCGCTACGAGGTCTCCATGCTCGAATGCATGGTCGAGTGGATGGGCTACCCGCTCTACTACGCCTTCGAGGGCGCGGCCCCGCCGCCGCGGGCCGGCGCCGCCCACGCCACCATCTATCCCTACGGCCCCTTCCCCACGGGCGACGGGCGCACCGTCATGCTCGGCCTCCAGAACGAGCGCGAATGGGCCCTGTTCTGCGAGCGCGTCCTCAAGCAGCCGGAACTGACCGCCGATCCGCGCTTCGCCTCGAACGCGAAGCGCAGCGCGGCGCGGGAGGAGCTGGCCGCCATCATCGCGCAGGCCTTCTCGCCGCTCTCCCGCGAGGCGGTGATGGCCCGGCTGGATGCTGCCGGCATCGCCAATGCCGGCGTCAACGCCATGGCCGACATCTGGGCGCACCCGCAGCTCCAGGCCCGCGGGCGCTTCGCCGAGATGGGCTCGCCGGTGGGCCTCCTGCCGACCCTGCTGCCGCCGGGCCGCACCGACGCCTATGCGCCCCGCCTCGATCCGGTGCCGGATCTGGGCCAGCACACCGACGCGATCCTCGCCGAGCTGGGTTACGGCCCGGGCGAGATCGAAACCCTGCGCGTGGAAAAGGTGGTCTGACCACATTGCGGCCGGTGCCAGGGTCGCGCTAAGCCTCGGAAAACGCAGAACACTGCGACGTCAAATCAAGATTTCGGGAGGAGTTGGATGGGTCTGCGCACGCATCTCGGCCGGGTTCTCGTCGGCCTGACCCTGGCATTCGGCATCGGCGGCGCGCAGGCGCAGAGCCCGATCATCATCAAGTTCAGCCACGTCACGGCGAGTGATACGCCGAAGGGCCGCGCTGCGGACAAGTTCAAGGAGCTTGCCGAGAAGAAGACCGGCGGCAAGGTCAAGATCGAGGTCTATCCGAACTCGACCCTCTACAAGGACAAGGAGGAGCTGGAGGCGCTCCAGCTCGGCTCCGTGCAGATGCTCGCGCCCTCGCTTGCCAAGTTCGGGCCGCTCGGCGTCAAGGAGTTCGAGGTCTTCGACCTGCCCTACATCCTGCCCGACCGCGAGGCCTTGCGGAAGGTCGTGGACGGCCCGATGGGCGCGAGCCTGCTGAAGAAGCTGGAGCCCAAGGGCTTCATCGGGCTCGCCTACTGGGACAACGGCTTCAAGCAGATGACGGCCAACAAGCCGCTGCTCCTGCCGGCCGATTTCCGCGGCCAGAAGATGCGCATCCAGTCCTCGAAGGTCCTTGAGGCGCAGTTCCGCGCGCTCGGCGCCATCCCGCAGGTGATGGCCTTCTCGGAGGTCTACCAGGCCCTGCAGACCGGCGTCGTGGACGGCACCGAGAACACCGCCTCGAACATCTTCACCCAGAAGATGCACGAGGTGCAGAAGCACCTCACCGTCTCGAACCACGGCTATATCGGCTACGCCGTGATCGTGAACAAGGGATTCTGGGAGGGCTTGCCGGCCGATGTCCGCGGGCAGCTCGACGAGGCGATGAAGGAGGCGAGCGTCTACGCCAACGAGATCGCCAAGAAGGACAACGACGACGCGCTGGAGGCCATCCGCAAGGCCGGCAAGACCGAGATCCACAATCCCACGCCCGAGCAGGTCGCGGCCTGGAAGAAGGCTCTGGTCTCGGTGCACAAGGACATGGCCTCCCGCATTGGCAAGGAGGTCATCCAGAACTTCTACGAGGCGACCGGCTTCGACCCGAACAAGTCGTAAGCGCGCTCTCCCTCGGCGGGAGAGCGAGAGGCGCCCCGGCTTCCGGATGTTCACGGGACCCGCGACGCGCCCCCTCTCCCGTGCGGGAGAGGGTTGGGGTGAGGGTCGAGAACGCGCCGGAAAGGTCGTGACGGTGAGGCGGCTCCGGCTCCGCCCCTTCCTGCTCGTTCTCATCCCTCACCCTGTCCCTCTCCCGAACGGGAGAGGGGACCCGCGCTGACCATTTGATCCGCGCGGAACCTTCCAGCGACGTCGCATCCGGGGAGGGGGAACCCCGGTCCGGCCCCACGCCTCCTCCCCGGAGCCTGCCATGCTCTTACGAATCCTCGACCGGCTCGAGGAGGTGCTGATCGCGACCCTGATGGGTGCCGCGACGCTGCTGATCTTCGTTGCCGTCCTCCACCGCTACTTCGCCTCCGTCGACATCCCGGTGCTGCAGGACTTCCTGCTGTCGCTGAACCTCGGCTGGGCGCAGGAACTCTGCATCTACATGTTCGTCTGGATGGCGAAGTTCGGTGCCGCCTACGGCGTGCGCACCGGCATCCATGTCGGCGTCGACGTGCTGATCAACCGCCTCGACGGCCCCAAGCGCAAGCTCTTCGTGGAGTTCGGCCTGCTCGCGGGCGCGCTCTTCACCGCGGTGGTCGGCACGCTCGGCGCGATCTTCGTCTGGAAGATCGCCCATTCCGACCAGACCTCGCCCGATCTCGAAGTGCCGATGTGGCTCGTCTACCTCGCGGTGCCGGCGGGCTCCTACCTGATGTGCTTCCGCTTCCTTCAGGTCGCGGTCGCGTTCTGGCGCACCGGCGAGTTGCCCCGCCACGACCACGGCGCGGTGGAGGGCATCGAGACGCCCTCCGACGTCACCCACTTCGTGCCGGAGGACAATCTGCATCCGAAGCCCGTCGGACCGGGCACGCACCGGGGAGAACGGGCATGAACGCGGCCATCATCTTCGGGCTGCTCTTCGCCCTCATGCTCACCGGCATGCCGATCTCGATCTCGCTCGGCCTGACGGTGCTCACCTTCCTGTTCACGCTCACCACCGTGCCGATCGAGGCGGTGGCGCTGAAGCTGTTCACCGGCATCGAGAAGTTCGAGATCATGGCGATCCCGTTCTTCATCCTGGCCGGCAACTTCCTCACCCATGGCGGCGTGGCGCGGCGGATGATCAACTTCGCCACCGCGATGGTCGGCCATTTCTACGGCGGCCTGGGCCTTGCCGGCGTCTTCGCCTGCGCGCTGTTCGCGGCGGTCTCAGGTTCGTCGCCCGCGACGGTAGTCGCGATCGGCTCGATCCTGATGCCGGCCATGGTGCGCCAGGGCTTCCCGAACCGCTTCGGGGCGGGCGTCATCACCACCTCGGGCGCGCTCGGCATCCTGATCCCGCCCTCCATCGTGATGGTGCTCTACGCGGTCTCCACCAACACCTCGGTCGGCGCCCTGTTCATGGCGGGCGTGATCCCGGGGCTCGTGCTCGCCTTCCTGCTCGGCGTGACGACCTGGTACCGGGCGCGCAAGTTCGGCTATCCGCGCCTGCCGAAGGCGACCTGGACCGAGCGCTTCGTCACCTTCCGCAAGAGCTTCTGGGGCCTGCTGCTGATCCTCGTCGTGATCGGCGGCATCTATTCGGGCTTCTTCACGCCGACCGAGGCGGCCGCGGTCGCCGCCGTCTACGCCTTCTTCGTCGCCGTGTTCGTCTACCGGGACATGCCGCTGTCGCGGGTGCCCAAGGTGCTGCTCGACTCGGCCAACATGTCGGCGATGCTGCTCTACATCATCACCAACGCGGCCCTGTTCTCGTTCCTGATGACCTCGGAGCAGATCCCGCAGACCATGGCCGACTGGATGATCGGCACCGGCATGGGGCCGATCGCCTTCCTGCTCGTGGTCAACGTGCTGCTGCTGCTCGCCGGCAACGTGATGGAGCCGTCCTCGATCGTGCTGATCATGGCGCCGATCCTGTTCCCGATCGCCATGAAGCTCGGCATCGACCCGATCCATTTCGGCATCCTGATCGTGGTCAACATGGAGGTCGGCCTCTGCCACCCGCCGGTGGGGCTCAACCTCTACGTGGCGAGCGGCATCGCGAAGATGGGCATCACGGAGCTGACCATCGCGGTCTGGCCCTGGCTGCTGACCATGCTGGGCTTCCTCATCCTCGTCACCTACTGGCCCGGCCTGTCCCTGTTCCTGCCGCGCTATCTCGGGCTGATGCAGTGAGGATCCACGCGGCCGGCGTCCCGAGGCGTGGCCCGGACGCCGGCCGCGAAACCGGATCTCGCCGATCCCGGTCCCCGCGCGGGGTCGGCAAGGACTGGTTTCAGATGTGGGCAAGCGTGTCATCGCGCCGGCCCCCTTGCCGTCCGGTACTCCGGCACTATTGCCGAGCCCGGGATTCCAGGGCATCACCGGGCGGCAAAAAGACATCGTCCGAGCGCCGCATGCCGTCCGTTCGTATCCTGGCGTCCGCGTTCCTCCTGATGCTCGCGGCGCTCCTGCCGTCCGCCCTGCAGGCCGCGACGAGCAGCCGGGCCGCCCTCCTGATCGCCAACGCCGCCTATCCGGACAGCGAGGCCGTGTTGCCGACGCCGATCGCCGATGCCCGCGCGCTGGGCGAGGCGTTGAAGGCCAAGGGCTTCACCGTCGAGACGGTGGAGAATGCCTCGAAGGAGGCGCTGCAGGCGGCGATCGACCGCTTCCAGCGCGGCCTCGAGCCGGACGGCATCGCCTTCGTGTATTTCGGCGGCTACGGGATCCAGGTCGCGCGGAAGAACTACCTCATCCCTGTCGATGCCCGGATCTGGAGCGAGGCGGACGTGGTCCGCGACGGGCTCAGCCTCGATGGCCTGCTCGAAGGGCTCAGCCGCAGCCGCGCCGGCATCCGCGCCGTCGTCCTCGACGCCTCGCGCCGCAACCCGTTCGAGCGCCGCTTCCGCAGCTTCTCGCAGGGGCTGGCGGCGGTCCCGGCCACGCCCGGCTCGCTGATCCTGTCGTCCACCGCGCCCGGCGGCGTCGTCAACGAGGGCGGCGCGACGCGCAGCCCGTTCGTCAGCGAGCTGGTCCAGCAGATCGGCGTGCTCGATCAGACCGCCGACCGCGCTTTCGCGGCCACCGCCGAGGCCATCGCCCGGCGGGTGCGCGGGCAGAGCCCGGCCCTCGCCGTCAATCTCGAGGAGACCTTCTCCTTCGATCCGGACCAGCCCCGCACCCTCGTCCGCCGCAAGCCCGACGAGGCCGCCGACAAGGCGGCCAAAGAGCAGGAGGCCCGGGATCAGGCTGCGAAGGAGGCGGCGCGCAGCCGCGAGCAGTCGGCCAAGGAACAGGCCGCGAAGGAGCAGGCGACACGGGACCAAGCTGCGCGAGACCAGGCCGCCCGGGATCAGGCCGCGCGCGAGCAGGCCATCCGGGATCAGGCAGCCCGCGACCAGGCCGCGCGGGATCAAGCCGCCCGCGACCAGGCGGCCCGGGACCAGGCCGCGCGCGATCAGGCCAATCGCGACAGGCTCGTCCGCGAGCAGGGGCAGCAGCGCGCGGCCGAGCGCGCCTTCGAATCCGCCCGCGCGCAGGGGACGAAGGCCGCCTACCAGGATTTCCTCGCCGCCTATCCGGCGAGCCCCCTCGCCGAGCGGGCGCGGGCCGAGGTCGCGCGGATCGAGGGCGAGGACCGGCAGGCGACCGCCGATTACGAGCGCGCCGAGGCCGCCGGCACCCAGGCGGCCTATCAGGATTTCCTCGATAAGCACCCTTCCGGCACCCAGGCCGAGCGGGCGCGCAACGAGCTCGACCGGATCGCCCGCACCGCCGAGCGCCGCCGGGACGAGGAGCGCCAGCGCCTCGCCTCCCTCGACCAGCGCATCGCCAGCAACCCGCGCGACGACGCCGCCTATTACGAGCGCGGGCAGTTCCACGCCCAGCGCGGAGACGCGGCGGCGGCGATCCGCGACTTCGACCAGACGATCCGGCTCAATCCCGCGAGCCCCGAGGCGTTCAACAACCGCTGCTGGATGCGCGCGCTCTCGAACGACCTGCAGCGGGCGATGTCCGACTGCAACCAGGCCCTCAAGCTGCGCCCCGGCTTCGTCGACGCCCTCGACAGCCGCGGCCTCGTGAACCTGAAATCGGGGGCGCTGCGCGCCGCGGTCGCCGATTACGACGTCATCCTGCGCGGCGAGGGCCAGCACGCCTCGGCCCTCTACGGGCGCGGCATCGCGCGGCTGCGCCTCGGCGAGCGGGGCCTGGCCGAGAAGGACATGGCCGGCGCCCTGGAGCTCAATCCACAGATCGACAAGGAATTCGCCGGCTACGGCATTCGTTGAGAACAATGGCGGCCGGCGCCCGGGTGTGTCGGCTCGCACACAGGTCCGGTACGAACTCTGTCATGCCATGTTGAACGGCGAAAGGCGCCGTGACACAACCCGATCAGCGGTAGAGAAGGACCGCCTGAGCGACTGGAGGGTCCAATGTTCGGTTCTTCGCGGAGTGGTGCTCATCTGTTCCTCGCGGCGGCCCTCGCCGTCCTGGCCTCTGCACCCGCATCGGCCGAGGACGTCAGCGAGGCGCAGATCCTCAAGGCGCTGTCGCCGAACGGGATCGAGCCGCCGCGCACCCGCGGCCTCTCGATCGGCGCGCCGGCCCCGGCCGTGGCGCCCGTGATCGCCGCCTCGCCCGACGCGGCCTTCGTGGACGGCCTGCGCAACAAGCCGAGCCGCTCGCTCTCGACGGGCGAGCGCGAGAAGCTCGGCAGCCTCGCGGCCAGCAAGCCGCAGATCGATCTCCCCATGGAGTTCGACTACAATTCCGACGTGCTGCGCGGCGAGGCGCTCAAGAACGCGGAGAACCTCGGCAAGGCGCTGTCGAGCGCGAGCATGCGCGGCCAGACCTTCATGATCGCCGGGCATACCGATGCCCGGGGCGGCGACGCGACCAACCAGCGGCTCTCCGAGCGGCGCGCCGACGCGGTCAAGGGCTTCCTCGTGCAGAAATACGGCATCCCGGCCGCGAACCTGATCACGGTCGGCTACGGCAAGGCCCACCTCAAGGTCCCGGCCGATCCCGCCTCCCGCGAGAACCGCCGGGTGCAGGCGGTGAACATGATGCAGGTCCAGACCGCGGGCCGCTGAGGGGTCGGAGCGTTCGAGAGCGTTCTCCGCCGACGTGGACGCCGGTTCGGCGACGGGGAGCGCGTCAAAACAAGGACTGAGAGTCGTGTCCCGATCCAACGTGATCGGGCACGGCTCTAGAACGAGCGCGGGTCGCCGGAACGGCGGCCCGCCAAGCCGGCGCCTGGGGGCGGTCGCCGGCGCGACAGCCATAGACCCGACCCCGGGCCCGTGCACGCCATGTCCGAGCAACCGTCCGTCGCGCTGCGCCTCGCCCGAGGGGAGGGCGCTCCGCCGTCCGGGCGGCGCCCTCGCGGGCGCGCGGACGGCCGGATGGTGCTCCTCGCCGCGCTCCTCGTCTCCGTGCTCCCCTCGGCCGGGCCGGCCGCGGCCCAGAGCACGCCGGAGGGGACCAGGGTGCTCGGGGTGCGCGCCGGCAATGCCTGCCTGAAGGAGCAGGTCCGCATCACCGGCTTCGCGCTGGCCCGCGAGGAGAGCGGCGCCAGCATCCCCTTCGACGGCTACCGCGTCACCGAGATCCTGGTGGCAGAGGGCGACACGGTGACGGCGGGCCAGGAGATCCTGCGCGCCGTGCGTCAGCCCGATGGCGGTCCCGCCCGCCCGCAGACCCCCGAGAGCTATTCCCTGCGCGCGCCGATCGCCGGCCGGGTGACCCGGATCGGCCTGCGCCTCGGCCAGGTGACCGGCGCGGGGCCCGGGCTCGGCGCCCCGGCCCAGCCGGCCGCGCCCGCGGGCATGCCCGATCCGCAGGTGCGGATCATGGCCGATGCCGGCACCGAGCTGCTGGTCGACGTGCCGAGCCCCTACGCCGCCAAGATCCGCACCGGGATCGCCGCCCGCATCATCCCGGACGAGGGGGCCGAGATCCGCGGCAGCGTGCGGGTGCCGGTGAGCGAGGTGGATCCGCGGACCCAGCTCGGCCGCGCCCGCATCAGCCTCGAGCCGCCGACGGCGCTCCGGCCCGGCCAGTTCGCGAGCGCCGTCCTGGAGACAGCCCGCGATTGCGGCGTGGCCGTGCCCCGCGCCGCGGTGAGCTACCAGAACGGGGTGCCCACCGTGCAGGTGCTCAACGGCAGCCGGGTGGAGACCCGCAGCGTCCGCACCGGCCTCTCCGACGAGAGCAACGTGCAGATCCGCGAGGGCCTGAGCGACGGCGAGCCGGTGGTGGCCAATGCCGGCACCGCGCTCCGCGCCGGCGACCGCGTCACCCCCGTCATCACCGGTCAGGTCGGAGCCTCGCGCTGATGTCCGTCAACATCTCGGCCCTGGCGATCAAGCGTCCGCTGCCCTCGGTTGTGGCCTCGATCATCCTCCTGGCGCTGGGCTGGGTCAGCTTCATGAAGCTGCCCGTCACCCGCCTGCCGGCCGCCGACATCCCGCTGATCTCCGTCGTCGTCTCGCAGTTCGGCGCGGCGCCCGCCGAGATCGAGGCGCAGGTGACGAAGACGATCGAGGACGGCGTCTCGGGCGTCGAGGGGGCGCGCCACATCATCTCCTCGGTCACGGACGGCCTGTCGGTGACCACCATCGCCTTCCGGCTGGAGACCAACACCGACCGGGCGCTCAACGACGTGAAGGACGCGGTCACCCGCGTGCGGGCCAACCTCCCGCAGAGCGTGCAGGAGCCGCTGATCCAGCGCGTCGACGTGGTGGGGCTGCCGATCGTCACCTACGCGGCGACCGCGCCGAACAAGAGCCCGGAGCAGGTCTCCTGGTTCATGGAGAACACCGTCAAGCGCTCGCTGCAGGACGTGAAGGGCGTGGCCGAGGCCGAGGTGATCGGCGGCGCCGCCCGCGAGATCCTGGTCTCCCTCGATCCCGACCGGCTCCAGGCCTTCGGCCTCAGCGCCGTGGACGTGAGCCGGCGGCTCTACGGCACCAACATCACGGTGACGGGCGGGCGCGCCGAGATCGGCGGCCGCGACCAGGCGATCCGGACCCTGGCCTCGGCCAAGACCCTGGAGGAATTGGCAGGCACCATGATCACCCTGCCGACCGGGGGGCAGGTGCGGCTGGAGGATCTCGGCCGCGTCACCGACACGGTGGCCGACCGGCGCACCTTCGCCCGCCTCAACGGCGAGCCGGTGGTGGCGATCGGCATCAAGCGCGCGCAGGGGGCGAGCGACGTGGTGGTGGCCAAGGCGGTGGAGAAGCGCGTCGCGCAGATCCGCGCCGAGAACCCGGACTACGACATCCGCCAGATCGACAATTCGGTCGACTTCACCCACGGCAACTACGACGCGGCGATCTCGACCCTGTTCGAGGGCGCTTTCCTCGCCGTCGTCATCGTGTTCCTGTTCCTGCGGGATTTCCGCGCCACGGTGATCGTCGCGGTCTCGCTGCCGCTATCGATCTTCCCCGCCTTCTGGGCGATGGACCTGCTCGGCTTCTCGCTGAACCTCGTCAGCTTCCTCGCCATCACGCTCTCGACCGGCATCCTCGTGGACGATTCGATCGTGGAGATCGAGAACATCGTCCGGCACATGCGCATGGGCAAGTCGCCGGTCCAGGCGGCGATGGAGGCCGCCGACGAGATCGGCCTCGCGGTGATCGCGATCTCGCTCACCATCATCGCGATCTTCGCGCCCGCGAGCTTCATGTCCGGCATCGCCGGGCAGTTCTTCAAACAGTTCGGCATCACGGTCGCGGTGCAGGTGTTCTTCTCCCTGCTCGCCGCCCGCTTCGTCACGCCGATGCTGGCGGCCTACATCATGAAGCCGCACCACAAGCCCGAGAAGCCGCCGGGCCCGGTGCTGCGGGCCTATACCCGCCTCGTCACCCTCTCGGTGCGCTACTACCCGCTCACCGTGCTCGTCGGCCTGCTGACCTTCGCCGCCTCGATCGCCTCGATCGGCCTGCTCTCGAAGGGCTTCCTGCCGGCGCAGGATTCCTCGCGCTCGGTGATGGCGCTCGAATTGCCGCCGGGCTCGCAGCTCTCCGAGACCGAGAAGGTCAGCGAGGACGTGGCCCGGGTGATCCGCGAGCTGCCGCAGGTGAAGAGCGTGTTCGTCGATGGCGGGCGCGTGCCGAAGGAGCCGATCGAGGCGCGCCGGGCCTCGTTCATCATCAACTACACGGCGAAGAAGGACCGCTCGATCACCCAGCGCGAGCTAGAGCGCGAGATCGGCAGCCGCCTGAGGGCGGTGCCCGACATCCGCTTCTACTTCGTGGACGAGAACGGCCTGCGGGCGATCTCGCTGGTGGTGCGCGGCTCCGACCCGCGCACGGTCGCCAACGTCGCCAACGAGCTGGCCGGCCAGATGCGGCGCCTGCCGACGGTCGCCAACGTGATCTCCGGCACCACCCTCGACCGGCCGGAGCTCCGGATCCGCCCGCATCTCGACCTCGCGGCGCGGCTCGGCGTCTCGCCGACGCTGCTCGCCGAGACCATCCGCGTCGCCACGATCGGCGATGTCGGGCCGGCGCTCGCCAAGTTCGACGCCGGCGACCGGCTGGTGCCGATCCGGGTGCAGCTCGACGATTCGGCCCGGGTCAACCAGTCGGTGCTGGAGCAGGTGCGGGTGCCCAAGGGCGGGGGCGGCTCGATCCCGCTCTCGGCGATCGCGGCGCTCGACTTCCAGCAGGGCCCGACCAACATCACCCGCTACGATCGCCAGCGGCAGGCCACCGTCGCCTGCGACCTCGTCGGCAACGCGGCGCTGGGCGACGTGCTGAAGGCGATCGACGACCTGCCGGTGATGAAGTCGCTGCCCAAGGGCGTCACCGTCGACCAGGGCGGCGACGCCGAGAGCCTGAACGAGCTCGCCGACGGCTTCGCCCACGCCATGAGCGCCGGCCTGATGATGGTCTACGCGGTGCTGGTGCTGCTGTTCGGCTCGTTCCTCTTGCCGATCACCATCCTGTTCTCGCTGCCGCTCTCCCTCGGCGGCGCGGTGATCGCGCTGATGATCACCGGCAAGCAGCTCACCACGCCCGTGTGGATCGGCATCCTGATGCTGATGGGCATCGTCACCAAGAACGCGATCATGCTGGTCGACTTCGCCGTCGAGTCCATGCGGCACGGCATGGCCCGGGACGCGGCGATCATCGATGCCGGCCAGAAGCGGGCGCGGCCGATCGTGATGACGACCATCGCCATGGTGGCGGGCATGCTGCCCTCGGCGCTGGCCTTCGGCATCGGCGGCGAGTTCCGCTCGCCGATGGCGCTCGCGGTGATCGGCGGCCTGATCTTCTCGACGCTGCTCTCGCTGGTCTTCGTGCCGGCGGTCTTCGTCACGGTCTCGGAGATCAGCGACCGCTCGCTGGCTCTCCTGCGCCGGCTCGGCTCGCTCGGCCGGCGCAAGGCCGCGGCGGAGAAGCCGCAGGACGCGCCGCCCGGCGGCGGCGCCGTCGCCCCGGGCCTCGGGCCGGCAAGCCCGCCGGCCTGAATTCCGGAGATCCCAAAGGGATCGTCCCTTTGGCGGGGTGCCGGGGCAGCGCCCCGGCATCGACACCCGGGCTCCGCCCGGACCCGCGAGAGGGCTGAGCCCTCTCGACACCCAGGCTTCAAGCCGCGCGGATCGTTGCCAGGAAGCGGGCGACCTCGGTCGAGAGGTGGTCCGACTGGTGCGACAGGTCCGAGGCGGAGGCGAGCATCTCGTTCGCCGCCGTGCCCGTCACGGTCGCAGAATCGGCGACGCCCGCGATGTTGCTCGTCACCTCGCCCGCGCCGACCGCCGCCTGGGCGACGTTGCGCACGATCTCGCTGGTGGCCGCGCCCTGCTCCTCCACCGACGCGGCGACGGAGGCCGACACGCCGCTGATCTCCTGGATGCGCGCGCTGATGCTCTCGATGGCGCGGACCGCCTGATCGGTCGCGCCCTGGATCTGGCCGATCTGGGCGGCGATCTCCTCGGTGGCCTTGGCCGTCTGGTTCGAGAGCTCCTTCACCTCCGCCGCGACCACCGCGAAGCCGCGGCCGGCCTCGCCGGCGCGGGCCGCCTCGATCGTGGCGTTGAGGGCCAGCAGGTTCGTCTGGCTCGCGATCTGCGAGATCGTGCCGACCATGTCGCCGATCCGGGCCGAGGTCTCGCTGAGGGCCTGGACGTGCCGGGCGGTCTGGCGGGCCTCGGCGACGGCGGTGCGGGCGAAATCCGCCGAGCTGGTCACCTGCCGGCCGATCTCCTGCACCGAGGCGCCGAGCTCCTCGGCCGCCGCCGCCACGGTGGTGACGTTGCCCGCCGCCTGCTCGGCCGCCGCCGCGACGGTGACCGACTGGTCGGCGGTGGCGGCGGCGTTGGCCGACAGGGTCCGGGCGGTGGTCTGGAGGCGCGCGGCCGAATCCGAGACCTGGCCGACGATGCCGCTCACCGCCTGCTCGAAGCGGTCGGCCATCTGGCGCATGCCGGCCCGGCGCTGCTCCTCGGAGGAGGCGCGGGCGAGGGCCGTCTCCTGCTCCAGTTCGCGGGCGCGGATCAGGTTGGCGCGGAACACCTCGACGGTGGCGGCCATCGCGCCGATCTCGTCCCGGCGCCCGCTCTGGCGGAGCTCCACGGCGACGTCGCCGTCGGCGAGGCGCCGCATCGCCGCGGTCATCGCGGTGAGCGGGCCGGTGACGCCGCGGATCACCCAGGCGGTGCCGCCCCCGGCGAGCACCAGGGCGAGAAGGAGCAGGCCGGCCTGCAGGGCGAGGTCCGCCCGGGCGTGCGCGGCGGCCCCGGCGGCGACCGCGTCGAGCCGGTCGACCGAGGCGTAGGCGACCCCCGTGATCGTGTTGAGGGCGGGCGTCGAACGGCTGCGCGACTCGGCGAGCGTCGGGCGCGGCAGCGACCGGTCCGCCAGCGCCTCCAGCGTCTTGCGCACCTGCTCGTCGAAGGGGCCCGAGAAGTAGCCGGCCTGCGCCGCCTGGATCGCGGCCGGGACCTCGCCCGCCTCGCGCATCGTCTCCGCGACGGCGCGCGCGACGCCGAAGGCGAAATCCGCCTGCCGCCGCTGGGCGGCGAACTCGATCTGCTCCTTCGGGGTGATCAGGCGGTTCTCGGAGAGGACGTCGTTGATGAGCACGCTGGCATTGCCGGCGAAGCTGCGCGCCGCCCAGCTCATCGCCCGCATCTGGATCGCGTCGGACAGGGAGGGATCCTCGCCGCGGACCCAGGCTTCGGTGGCGCTCATCGCCGCCTCGATCGCGGCGATGAGCGCGAGGCCCTGGCTCGAGACCCGGCCGTGCAGGGCGGCATCGCGCGCCGGGAGCGGCTTGGCGAGCGCCGCGTCGGCGTCGCTGCGGGCGCGGCGCCAGCCCTCGTACTGCGCCTGCAGGTTCGCGAGGGCGGTCCGCATCGTCGCATCGCCGCCGGTGGGGAAGGCGGCGAGCGCCTGCGGCAGGCCGCCATCGATGGCCGCGCGCCGCGCCGCGATGTCGGCGAGGTTGGGCCCGAGCTTCTCGCTGTCGAGGCGCAGGGCCGAGAGCGTCGCGCCGCGCTCGAAGCGCAGCTCCGAGATGCCGCGCAGGAAGTGACGGTCGGCATTCGTCAGCTCGGAGACCAGCAACGCTTGCCGCCAGCGCCCCCAGGCCTCGTAGACTTGCTTGCCCGATTCGGCGATCGCCGCGAGGCTCAACAGGGAAATGATCGCGATCAGGCGAAGTTTGACTGTCACTGGGTCCTCCCGACTTCGCCGCCGGCTCCGATGAATGATCTCTCGGAGCCAGCGCGGATCGTCGGGAAAGAGGAAACATTGTGCGGTTAATGAAGCATGAAATCTTCGGATCCGGAAACGAGAACGCTTGTCGAAGGCCGCAATGCGTATCGGATCCTCGCGAATGCTTCAGGCCATCGGCCGGGCGAGCATCGAGACGCACCGCTCGGCCTGAATCAGGGGCGCCCCGCCGGCTCCGTCACGATCGGCTGGACCACGTCGCCCTCGCGCAGGAAGGCGCCCGCGCGGACCACGACGAGATCCTGGTCCGAGAGCCCCGCGAGGATCTCGGCGTCGTCGCCCGCGAGCAGCCCCACCGTGACCTGCCGCGTCTCGATGCGGGTGCCGTCGACCACCTGGACGATGGTGCCGTCCGGCTCGTACTGCACCGCCGAGTAGGGCACGCCGATGCCGCAGCGCTCGCCCACGGTGACGATGCCGCGCGCGAAGGTGCCGACCCGGGCCTCCGGAGCGCCCCGCAGGGCGATCCGCACGCGGCCGGTCTGCGAGGCCGGATCCGTCGCGGCCTCGACGCGCCGGACCTTGCCGACGACCTCGGGAAGGCCGAGGGGGCGCACCGCCACCGCCTGGCCGGCGGCGATCCGCCCGAGATCGGACAGGGTCACCTCGGCGGAGAGCTCGATCTCGCCCCCCGTCACGATCTGGAACAGCGGCCCGAGCCGCGGCGAGGCCGGCTGGCCGATCATCGCCTGGCTGCGCAGCACCGTGCCGCCGACCGGCGCGCGCAGGGGCGTCCCGGCCCCGTCGGAGGGGCCCTCCATCGGCGTGAGCCGGGCCAGGATCTGCCCCGTGGTCACCGTGTCGAGGGGGTTCACCAGCACCTGCGAGACCTTCAGTCCCTCGCGGTCGGCGCCGAGATCGACCTGCTCGCGCGGCGTGAGGGTCCCGGTCACCTCCACCCGGTCGGGGAAGCAGCGCGCCGCGGCCGGCCGCACGCTCACCGAGACCGCGGAGCGCGGCGCCTCCTCCGCGGCCCGGGCCGGCGCGGCGGCGAGGGGGAGCGGGAGGCCAAGGGTGAGTCCAAGGGTGAGTCCAAGGGAGAGGCCCAGCAGGGCGTGAGGCCGGAGGGAGGGGATGGGCATCGCCGCAGGGACTCGTCGCGTGAGGGTCAGGGCCGGCGCCGCGGGGCGCGGTCCGAGGGGAGGCGCTCCGCCGGCCCGCGGTCCGGGCGCGGAATCAGCGCGTCGAGGAAGCCGCCGATGGCCTCGCCGAGATCGGTGTTCGGGTCGTTGCCGAGCAGGCTGTTGCCGAGGTTCTGCAGACCCTGGAGCGTGCCGCCCGGATCCTGCGCCAGCCCCGCGAGGTCGGCGGAGATGGCGGGCCCGGTCCAGGGCCCGGAGATCCGGATCGGCACGTTGAGGCGGCCGCCGCCCGCCACCTTCAGCGGCTTGAGGCGCAGGTCGATCGTCCGGGCGACGAGGTCGAGCCGTCCGTCCCCCTGCGCCTCGATGAGCCCGGTCTTGATCTGGAGGTCGTCGGTGGTCGCCCGGCCCTCCGCCAGCGCGAAGTGCGCGCCGAGGCGGTCGAGGCGGGCGGCGAGGCCCCCGGGGGCGGCGGTGAGGCCCGCGGCGCGGGCGAGGTCGAGCCCGTCGATCCGCCCGTCCGTCACCGAGATTTCGGCCTGTCCGCCGGCGCTGCGCAGGAGCGCCGGGATCGACCCGCCCAGGGCCTGCACGTCGAGGCGCCCGTTGCCGGTGCCGTCGAGGCTCGACACGCCGGCCGCGTCCTGGACCAGCGGCTGCACCCGCACGGCGTTGAGCGACAGGCCGACCTGGTGGCGGCCCTGGCCGCCTTCCGGCGCGACCACGTAGCGTCCCCGCGCCGTGCCGCCGTAGAGGGAGGCAGCGTCGAAGGAGGCGTCGAGCTGTCCGGACTTGACCCGCGCGGTCAGGCGGAGCGCGCCGGCCCGCACCGGGCCGAGGGCGAGGCGCGCGACGGCGATGGTGGCATCCGCCTCGTAGCCGGCGAACCAGCTCGGATGCGGCACGAGGTCGGCCCGCACCGGCACGGTGATGCCGGCCACCGGATCGACGCGCATCGCGGCGTTCTCGTCGGCGAGCGCCAGCGCCTCGAGGCGCAGGTCGAGCCTGAGGCGGGGCTTCGCGCCGGGGCTCCCGGCCTCCAGCGCGAGGCTGCCGGAGAAGGGCGCGAGGTCGAGGGTGCCGGAGACCGCGTCGAGGCGGAGGGCGGCCGCGTCAAACCGGGCGGTCGCGGCGGCCGTGACCCGCGGCCCCTGCTTGGGCACCAGGGTCAGGCGCACCGGCCGCGCCGCGCCGGGGGCAGCGGAATCGATCTCCGCGACCGCCCCCCGCTCCAGCAGGTCCAGGCGGATCGCCGGGCCGCGCGTGCCGGGGCCCGGCATCAGGTCGAGGGTGAGGTCGGCACCGGCCATGGCGAGCGCCAGCGCCCGGCCGTCCTCGGTGAGCGCGGCATCGGAGCCGCGCACCACACCGCGCAAGGCCGTGAGCGCTGGGCCGTCCCCGCCCGCGGAGGTGCGCAGGGCGGGCAGGGCGAGCGGCAGGGTCAGGCGTGCGCCCTCGAGGGCGACCTTCACCGTACCACCGCCGCCGAAGAGCAGGCTGAACGGGCCGGAGGCCCGCACCCGGCTCAGCCGGCCGTTCAGGCCCTCGCCGGAAAGGGCCACGTCGTCGAGGGTCACGCCGAACGGGTCGAGGCCGACGCTGCCGATGGTCCAGGCGAGGCCGGTCTCGCGCGCGAGCCGGGTCTCGATCAGGCCGCGCGCCCGCTCCGCGAGCAGGGGCCGCGCGAGATAGGCTGCGGCGACCGCCGCGAGGGCGAGTCCGCTTGCGCCGATCAGGAGACCGCGAAGACGCATCGGCTCACGTGGATCAGCCTTGTGGAGATCAGTCCTGGCGGCTGGCCGGCCGGCGGACATCCTGTGTTCGCGCGACCGTTAGACGCTCAGCCCGCGCAGCCGTCAAGCTGAGCCCGGGCGCCGTCCCGTCCCTGCCGCTCCCGGGACCTGTCGATGCGGGATGCGGGCCTTGGTCGGGAGGAGCGGGCCGTCACTCCGCCTGCCGGCGCGTCACCAGCGCGCGGTCCGGCTCGGCCTCGCCCTTGTCCTGATAGAGCGGCACGATCGCCCGCAGCCAGCCGCGGGTCTCGGCGCCGCCGTAAGTGCGCTCGACCACGTCGCGGGTGACGTAGCCCTGCAGGGTCACCGGCCCGAAATTGTAGCCCACGAGGGCGCCCACGGCGATCTGGCCCTGGCGGCGATAGCCGGCCACGTTCACCGGCAGGTCGAGGGAGCCGAAGGCGACCGGGCCGATCTCCCACTTGCCGAACTTCTTCGTCGCCGTGATGTCGAGGTTGAGATAGTCGGGATAGAGCACGCCGAAGGGCGAGCGCTCGCTGAGGAAGGTGCCGTAGAGCAGGTTGGCGGTCAGGTTGTAGCCCTGGCCGGTATAGCTCACGGCGAAGCGGTGGCTGAGCGAGGCCTCCTGCGTGAGGAAGCGCGTGTCGATCGGCAGGTAGCCGCCGAACAGGTAGCTCACGCCGACATCGCCGCCGAGGTCCCAGGCGAGCTGGCCGGCGAGGAGCTGCTGGCCGATGCCGCTCTGGTAGGGCGCGCCGCGCACGCTGGAGGCCGCCACCGGCTGGGTGAAGAAGAGGTGCAGCCGCGCCCCGAGCACGGTCCACGGCGTCGAGAGGGCGAGCGTCGGCAGGTTCACGTTCGATTCGGAGGAGAGCGGCGCGGTCTCCCGCACGCCGAAGCTCGACAGGTTCACGAAGTAGAGGCCGACGGGAAGCTGCGCGCCGGTCGGCAGGCCGATCGTCTGGCCGGGCTGCGCCGCCGAGCCGGCGAGCGCCGGGCCGGCCGCGAGCACCGCCGCGAGGGCCGTCGTGATCCGTGCCGTGACGCTTGCTGTGATCCGTGCCGAAATCCGTGCCGAGAACCTTCGCATCCGTTCGGTCCACCTCCCGCGGCCGCCGTGGCCGCGGAATGCGGACGGCCGGCCCTTGGAAGGTGTGACGGCTCAAAGCTTGGCTTTAGTCCGTTCCGCCTGAGACCGCGTCCGGTTGATCGGACCGGACGCGGTCTCGGCAAGCCCGCGCGGCGCCTGAGCGAAGGCGACATCCGCCTCCCGAAGGGACCACCCGGATGTCGTATGACAGGCCTGATGGATCCTCCAAAGCGCTCTTCGAGCCGAGGTGGATACCGGTTCGGCGTAAGAGCGCGCGTCAAAACAAGGCGCAAGCAATCGCCGCTTAATCCTCCGGATCGGCGTAGAACCCTTCCGCGCCCATGCCCTCCTCGAGCATCATCCGGGCGCGGGCGCGCAACTTCTCGGTCTCGCTCTTGAGCTGGCCGCAGGCGGCGAGGATGTCGCGCCCGCGCGGGGTCCGCACCGGCGAGGCATAGCCCGCGTTGAACACGATCTCGGAGAAGCGCTCGATCCGCTCCCAGTCGGAGCATTCGTAGGCGCTGCCCGGCCAGGGGTTGAACGGGATCAGGTTGATCTTGGCCGGGATGCCCTTGAGCAGCCGCACCAGCTCGCGCGCATCGGCGTCCGAATCGTTGACGCCCTTCAGCATCACGTATTCGAAGGTGATGCGCCGGGCATTGCTGAGGCCCGGATAGTCGCGGCAGGCCCGGAGCAGCTCCGCGATCGGATATTTGCGGTTGAGGGGCACCAGCTCGTCGCGCAGCGCGTCACGCACGGCGTGCAGGGAGATGGCGAGCATCGCGTTGCCCTCGGCTCCGAGGCGCGCGATCTGCGGCACCACGCCCGAGGTCGAGACGGTGATGCGCCGGCGCGAGAGGGCGAGCCCCTCCTGGTCCGACATCACGCCGAGCGCGTCGAGCACGTTGTCGAGATTGTAGAGGGGCTCGCCCATGCCCATGAACACGATGTTCGTGACGAGCCGGCCCACCTCGCCGCTGCCGGAGGCGTCGCGCGAGGGCATCTGGCCGGTCCAGTCGCCGAGCTGGTCGCGGGCGACCACGAGCTGCGACACGATCTCGGGCCCTGAGAGGTTGCGCACCAGGCGCTGCGTGCCGGTGTGGCAGAACGAGCAGGTCAGCGTGCAGCCGACCTGGCTCGACACGCAGAGCGTGCCGCGGTCCGGCCCCGGGATGTAGACGCACTCGATCTCGGCGCCGCGGTTGTGGTCGTGCTTGCCGGTGGGCGCCATGCGCAGCAGCCACTTGCGGGTGCCGTCGCGGGAGACCTGCTGACTCACCACCTCCGGCCGGTCGAGGGTGTAAGCGCGGGCGAGCTCGGCCTTGAGTCCCTTGCCGACATTCGTCATCGCGTCGAAGTCGGTGGCACCGCGGAAATTCACCCAGTGCCAGAGCTGGCCCGCGCGCATGCGGCTCTCGCGCTCGGGCACGCCGATGGCGAGGAGCTTCTCCTTCAGCTCCGCCCGCGTCAGGCCCACGAGGGAGACCGGCCGGCCGGGCAGGGGCTCGGGCCGGAACTCCGGGGTCTTCTCGATGGGAGGAACGGCGCTGGCCGCGCGCCGGGCGGTGTCGAACGACGCCGTCGCCATGGCTCGATGATCTGCTCTTCGGTTGGGTGTGGGCAGGGATATACGCGATCGGACGGATAAACGCGAATGCGCGTGCGGGCGGTCAGCTCCGCTCGGAGGTCCGATCCATCGAAGGCACCCCGGAGATCGGCCGCGCCGCGTATCCGGACGGCCCTGGTGCCGAGGCCTCATGGCCCGCGGCTTCGCCCGGGCCGGCCTCCGTCTGTCATGGTGGTGTCGTGGATTTTTCGCGGTCCTGTCGTTTGGGGAGTTGACGGGCCGGTGGGCGGTCCGTATACCCCGGTCATCGGCGCCGGGCCGCACCGCTCTTCAGCGGGTTGCGGTGGTGTCGCTTCTTCTGAGATTGCTGGCGGGCTGATCCGGTAGGTAACCGGGTTGCCTGTTATTGCGTCGGCTGAAGAGTGTGGGCTTCGTTTTGGCCTGTCTGGTTTTGCCGCTTCGGCGGTGGTTCTGGCGGGGATGAGGAACGGAGTTGACACGGTCGAGCGAGGGCCTTAAAC
>NZ_CABFVH010000009.1 GCF_902141855.1 Methylobacterium dankookense
TACACTATTAGTATCTTCATTTATCTACAGCCCCGCTATTCAGTACTTTCTATATTTTATATTTGTGTTGCAGAAGTCACTATTCGTTTTTTATTTTGATTTTTTCTTTTCCAAGCAGAAGCCGGCATACGAGATGCTCGGGAGTCTCGTGGGCTCGGAGATGTGAAAAGAGACAGGCAGGGGGCCGACCACGACGGCCGGGCCCTCCACGGCGCGCGCCGCCGCGAAGGCGAAGGGCAGGGGCCGGCCGGCCGCCACCCCGAGCCGCGCGGCGAGCGTCGCCGCGGCGGCCATGGAATCCGCGTCCGGGGCGGGGACGACGAGGGTCGGGCGCCGGGCCGACCCGGCATAGGGCAGGGCGCCGGCGAGCGGCTGGGCGAGGGCGGGCTGGCGCAGGATGGGGGCGAGCGGCGGGATCGTCAGGCGCGTTCCCGCGCGCAGGGTGAGGCGCACGGGCCCGGGCTCCTCGGCGCAGGATTCGGGCGCCGGCCCCGGCAGCTCGGCCTTGATCACGATGCGGTTGAGGCCGGGGCGGAAGCGGCCGAGGGGCAGCGGCACCGACCGCCGGCCCGAGCCCCCCGCCCGCCCGAGGGCGGCGCTCGCGGCGTTGCGGCCGTTCACCTCCACCACCACCTGCGCGCCCGCGCCGACATCGCCACCCTGGAGGAGGTCGAGGTCGAGCACGACGCGGTCGTAATCGGCCGGCATGACATCGGCCGGGAAGGCGAGGTCGACGGCGACGCGGTGGCTGCGCCCCCGCACCGGCATGTCGGGCAGGCCGAGATCGGCGAGCGTCAGGCTCTCGCCGCCGGAGACGCGGCGGCCCTCCGCATCGGCCAGCGCGCGCAGGCCCTCGGGGGTGCCGCGCGGCGGGGCGGCGGCGGCGCGGGCGAGCTCCGCCACCGCCTGGGCGACCTCGGCCTCGTTCGTGCCCGTGGCGACGACGAGGGCGCGCCGCTCCGGACCGCCCGGCACCAGGGCGAGGCGCGGCCCCGTGACTGGCCCGGAGACCGGCCCGAGGGCGGCCGGATCGACGAGGCCGGCGAGCTCCGCCACCGGGGCCGCCGCGAGGGCGAGCCCCTCGCCCGCCGCGACGCCGTCCCCCGCGCCCGTGCCGAACGCGACAACGGGCTGGCCGGCCCGGGCGGCGAGCGCCAGGGCCTGCACCGCCTCGAGCGCCCGCTCGACCCCGCGCTCGGTCATGCGCGCGCCGGTCTGGACGATGCGGATCGGCAGGGCGCCGCCGGAGGCGAGGGCGGCGGCGGGCAGCTCGGACAGGGCGGCGGGGGCGGGCGCCGAGAAGGGGGCGGGCAGGAAGCCGGTGCTCTCCGGGTCGATCTGCGTCCACAGCTCGTAGCTGGCGGCCACGGTGCAATCGACCCGGTGGCGCTGGCGCAGCTCCACCCCGAGGGCGTTGAAGCCCGGGGCGAGGCGGTTCGGCGGCACCTCCACCATCACCTGCTGCAGGCCGTGGCCGCCGGCCACCGGCGCGGCGCCGAGGGCGGCGCCGTTCAGGGTCACGGTGAGGGCGGAGGCGTCGGGCAGGACCGAGACGGCCGCCATGTAGCCGATCCGGATGCGCCCGCCGGAGCGGGCCTGCGCCTCGGTGACGTAGAGCGGCCAGGCGAGCCGGCCGGCCTCCCCCCACAGGCGCAAGGGCGCGGCGATGGCGGGCAGGCGGCGCAGGGGGAGCACCGGCTCCCTCCGGGGCTCGGGCGGGCGGGGCGCCGCTGGAGCAGGAGCCGTTCCGGGCAGGACCATGGTGGGCGAGGCGCCCTGGCCGGAGAAGGTCTGGGCGCCGGCCGGCCCAGCGAGGAGGCCGGCTAGGACGCAGGGGAGGGCGAGGGCCGCGAGGAGGGTGGGGATTCTGGCACGCATGGCAGGCTCACACGGGATCCGGATCGGCCATGCGGCCGGACGCGACGCAGGTCTCTCCCCACAGATCTCGGGCTTGCCCGAGATCTGCTCTTGCTCGTCCAGATCGGGCAGGCCCGATCTGGATGGGGAGGGGTTGGGGGTGGGGGTGGTTCAGACGGCACCGCTGCGCTCGAGCCTGCGGCCACCCCCACCTCCGGCTCCTCCCCGCAAGGGGGAGGAGAGGCCCGGGGCAAACCGCGGCGATCATCCGGGCAGCTCCCCAGTCAGGCGGCGTCGCGGAGCGGATCGCGCGGGCTGCGGGCCGGCGCACCATCCGCGACCGGCGCCCGCACGGGCGCCGCTTCCGCCTCGGCGAGGGCACGCACGCTGCGCGCCCACAGGGCGGGGTCGAGCGGGCCCGCCTCCGGCGCGGCGCGGCTCCCGGTGCGGCTCTCGGCGAGCGCGGCGAGCTGCGCGACGGCCTCGGCCCAGGCGGCGGCGTCGAACCGGACCGGCTCGGGCTCGGCCGGAGCGGGCGCCGCGGCGAGGGCCGGCGCCAGGGCGAGGGGCCGGAGCGCGGGAATAGCCGGCTCCGCCTGCACGCGGATCGCGACCGGCTCCGCGGCGGGCAGGGGCTCCGGCACGGGAGCCGATGCCGCCAGGGCGAGGGCGGGCGCCGCCGCGACGGAGGCCTGCGCCTGGATCGGGGCTTCGACCGGGATGGCCTCCGGCGCGGCAGCCGGGGCGGGGCTCCTCAGCGCACGGAGGGCGTAGGCGGCGGCGCGGACGGGCTCGGCGAGGCCCCAGGCCAGGACGCCGAGGCTGCCGGAGAGGAGGCCGCGATGGCGTCGGCGCCCGGCGAGGAAGGCGCGCAGGGGCCCGGCATCGCCGTACATGAGCCGCGCGACGGTGCGGAAGGCCTCGGGGCCGGTCTCGGCATAGGCGGCGCGGCGGGTGCCGTCCGCCAGGACCGGGCCGAGGGTCAGGCGCAGGGGCGGGAAGGCGGGGCCGGCGGGATCGGGGCCGAGGAGGGCCGCCTCCCCCTCGATCGCTCCCTCGAATGCCACCTTGGGCCAGGCGCCGCCATCGGCGCGGCGCAGGACGCATTCGGCGATCGAGGCGCGCTCGACCCGGACGGGCAGGCTCGCGCCGCCGAGCCCGAGGCGGGCGGGAAGGGCGGTCGGCAGGCTCGGCGCGCGCTCCAGGGTGCGCCGCTCGGCCACGACGCCGAGGGCCGCCCCGGCGATCACGAGGTTGAAGGCGCACCACAGGCCGACCACGAGCATCAGGCCGGTCACGCCCGGCTCGCAGAGATAGCGCCAGGCGGCGGTGGCGCAGCCCGCGGCCAGCAGGCCGAAGACGAGGAAGAACGGCCAGGCCAGGGCGGAGAGGTGGTCGCTCTCCAGGCTGACGCCCTTGTCGGTGACGTTGAAGCCGGGCTTGCGCGGCGAGACCACCACCGAGACGATGGAGCGGGCGAGGAAGATGCCGAGCACGTATTCGTACAGCTCGGAGACCCAGGGCCAGCGCAGGTGGCCGTAGAGGTAGCTCTGCATCAGCATGTTCACCCCGACATAGGTCGCGGTATAGGCTAACGTCTCGTCGATGGAGGAGACGAAGATCTTCACGTCGAAGAAGATGTGCAGCAGCGGCGCGAGCATGAACACCAGACGCGACAGGGGGAAGAACCAGAACAGCATGCTCGACAGGTAGGCGAGGCGCTGGATGGGCTTGAGCCCGCGCTTGAACAGCGGGTTCTTCAGGAGGAGGATCTGCAGCATCCCCTGGCACCAGCGCGCGCGCTGGCCGACGAAGGCCGAGAAGGTCTCGGGCTGCAGCCCCGAGATCAGCGGCCGGTCGACGAAGGCGCTGGCCCAGCCGCGCGCATGCAGCTCCAGCGCCGTCTCGCAATCCTCGGTGATGGTGATGCCGGCGAACCCGCCGACCGTGTCGAGGGCGGAGCGGCGCAGCAGGGCCGCCGAGCCGCAGAAGAAGGAGCCGTTCCACTTGTCGAGGCCGGCCTGCGTCGCCGCGTAGAACATCTCGTTCTCGGAGGGCATGCGCTCGAAGGTGCGCAGGTTGCGCTCCAGCGGATCCGGGTTGTGGAAGATGTGCGGCGTCTGCACGAGGAAGAGCTTCGGGTCCTGCCCGAACAGCCCGACCGTCTCCTTCAGGAAGGAGCGGAAGGGCGCGTGGTCCGCGTCGAGGACGAGGACGAGGTCGCCGCTCCCCGCCCGGAGGCCGGCATTGAGGTTGCCCGCCTTGGCGTGCGCGTTGCGGGCGCGCGTGAGATAGCGGGCGCCGAGGCCCGCGCAGAGCGCCTGCAGCTCGGCCCGGCGCGCCCGGGCCGCCGCGGCCTTCTCCGGATCGGGATCGGCGCATTTCTGGTCGGTGCCGCCATCGTCGAGGAGCCAGACCGTGAAGCGGTCGGCCGGGTAGTCGAGGTTGCAGGCGGCGGCCAGGGTGACGCCGAGGATGTCCGCCCCCTCGTTGTAGCTCGGGACCAGGATGTCGACGCTCGGCGCCTCCGCCGGGTCCGGCACCGGGACGGGGCCGCGCTCCAGCGGCTCGGCATTGACGACCAGGCTCACCGCCAGGATCAGCACGCAGTAGAGCTCGGCCGCCAGGAGCACGAGGCCGAGGCCGAAGCTCAGGGGATCGTCGATCGCGGGCAGCGTCGCGGTGAGGCGCCAGTAGACGTAGCGGATCGCCACGAAGGAGCCGAGCGCCAGGAAGGCGGCGCGGGGCAGGCCGCGGCGCGGGCAGGCGAGCCAGAGCGCCAGCATGCCGGCCACGGCCCCGCCGCAGAGGGCCGCTTGCGCCTCCGGCCCGACCGGCTGGGTCAGGAAGGCGAGGGCGGCGGCGGCGGCGAGGCCCCAGGCGAGCCAGAGGAGCGCCATGGCCGGACGCGACGGGGAGGCGGGTGAGGAGGCGGGGGCGGCCATCAGAAGCCCGTCCGCAGGTCGAGGGTGGCATAGAAGCCGCCCTTGCGGGCCTGGTCCTGCAGGTACCCGCCCGACAGGCCGAGTTGCAGGGCGCCGAGCTGCATCCCCGAGAGATGCGCGCCGACGCGCCATTGCCGGTAGACATCGTCGCCGAGCAGCGCGAATTCGGGCCCGACATAGCCGCCCGCGAAGGCCGCCACGCCCGCCCGGACCCGCCCGTAATAGGCGTTGAACGGGCTCGCATAGGAGGCCGTGGCGTGGATCATCGTGAAGGCGGTGGGTCGGGCATAGAGGTCGAGGGCCGCCTTGATGCCGACGCCGCCGGCCTCGGTGACGCGGCCCGCGGAGGCGAGCTCGTTGCGCCGCGCATCCAGGCCGAGATAGGCCGCGAGCACCGCCTCCGGGGAGGCCCAGGCATAGCCCGCCATCACCGCGCCCTCGGCCTGCGTGCCGAGTGTGGCGCCGCCGCCCTGCACCCGGTAGGAGCCGATCAGCGCGTCGACGCGCAGGCGCGGCCCGCTCGTCAGCAGGTCCCCGCCCGGCGCCGCGGTGGCGGTGGCGCCCGCGAACTGCGCGCCCTGCGAGCTCACCGTGGTCGAGGCGTCGACGGCCACGATCCAGGCATCGCGCCCGGCCGGCTCGGCGCCGGTGTACCAGTCCGCCGCCCGCGCCGCGCCGGCCATCGCCAGCAGGGCGGACGACCACATCAGGATTCGTTGCATGTCGCTACGCCACGAGACCTCGCGTCCCGGGGCGACAATCCGGCGGCCATCCTTAAGAGGATCTTGCCGGATGACATGCAATCCAAGCTTTACATGGCCTAGACCATGCGGGATAGGCGGTGATTATCAGTATTGCTCCGCCGAAAACGAAATCCTGGCGCTTTCTGTCTAGTATACCCGCTCCGGCATAGGCCGAATCCGCCGCGCCCGGCCACGCGGCCGGAGCGGGCGCCGGACCGGCCTAGGCCGAGCGGACGAGGCCGAGGCGGCGTCCTCCGGCCCTCAACCCTTCCCGAGCAGCCGGTGCCCGACGCTCGCGGCGGCGGCGCGGTTGGCGACGCCGAGCGCGCGGAGGAGGGCGGCCACGTGGATCTTCACCGTGCCCTCGCCGAGGTCGAGGGCGCGGGCGATCTCCTTGTTGGTCCGGCCCTCGACGATGTGGGCGAGCACGTCGCGCTGGCGGGGCGTCAGCGCCATCTCGGGCGCGCCCGCCGACCAGGCCGGGAAGGGCCCCTCGGCCAGCGAAGCGGGCACGAAGATGCCGCCGGCCAGGACGGTGTGCAGCGCCTGGACCATCTCGGCGGCGCCGCTGGCCTTCGGGATGTAGCCGTGGCTGCCGGCGGCCAGCGCCAGCAGGATGTCGTTGCGGTCGCGCGAGGCCGAGACGATGGCGGTGCGCAGGGTGGGGAAGCACTCGCGCACGGCGGTGAGCGAGAAGGCGCCGGCCATGCCCGGCATGCGCAGGTCGAACAGGGCGAGGTCCGCCTCGGGCCGCACCGCGAGGTCGGCGAGCGCCGCGTCGAGGGAGCCGGTCTCGATCACCTCGGCGAAGCCGAGATGGCGCTTCAGGAGCACGGCGATCGCCATGCGGAAGAACTCGTCGTCGTCCGCGACGACGGCGACGAGGCCGGTTCCGGCCGGGGCGGGCTCCGGATCGGCGCTCGGGTCGGGGCTGGGCATCGGGGCTCCCGGTCTGCGTCCGGACGCGTTGAGCGGCCTCGCGCCGGGCCGGATTCCCGATCGGCGGCTATGCCTGTGCGCCGAGGCCCGCGCTCTTAACCGAGATCAGGGCGGAAGGCCACGGCCGCGCCCACGGCTCCGCTCTCACGACCCGGCTCCTGTTTTGACGCGCTCTCTTGCACCGAACCGGTGTCCACTTCGGTGGAGAGCGCTCTAGCGCCCCGCGCGGGCTCGCCAGAAGCCGACCGGATCGAAGGCCGTGTCGCCGATCGCCACGGTCGCGGTGCGGCCGGCCACCAGCCGCGCCTCGTCGGCGCCCGGCTCGAGCCGGATCCGCACCGGGATGCGCTGGGCGAGGCGCACCCAGGCGAAGGTCGGGTTGACGCTGGCCAGCAGGTTGGCGCCCTGGCTGCGCTCGCGGTCCTCGATGCCGCCGGCGATGCTCTCGACATGGCCGGCGAGCACCGTGCCGTCGCCCATCAGGCGGATGGTGGCGCGGTCGCCGACGCGGATGCGCGGCAGCTTGGTCTCCTCGAAATAGCCCTCGACGCGCAGGGTGTCGGCGTCGATCAGCGCCATTACCCCGCGGCCGGTGGTGACGTAGGCGCCGGGGCGCAGCTCCATGTTGGTGATGCGGCCGTTGACCGAGGCGCGCACCGCCGAGCGGGCGAGGTTGAGCTGGGCGAGGTCGCGGTCCGCCACGGCCTGGTCGTAGGCCGCCTTGGCCTCGAGGTCCGCGGCGCGGGCCGCCTCGACCTTCTGCTGCGAGACCGCGGCGTCGCTGAGCTTGGCGTAGCGGGCGTAATCGGCCGCGGCCTGCTCGGCGCTTGCCTTCTTGCCCTCGACGATGGCCTCGGCTTGGCGAAGCGCCAGGGTGAAGCGGTCGGGATCGATGCGGAAGAGCACGTCGCCACGCTTCACGCTCTGGTTGTCGCGGACCAGCACCTCGGTGACGAGGCCCGAGACGTCGGGGGCGACGCCGACCACGTCGGCGCGCACGCGCCCGTCCCGGGTCCAGGGCGCCTCCATGTAGTAGTCCCACAGGCTGAGCCCGACGAGGATGGCGAGGGCGACCGCCGCGAGGGTCACGGCGAGGCGGAAGGCGAGGGCGAGGAACCGGGTCATGGCGCGATGCGGGTCAGGTGAGGAGCGGGGTCGCGAGCGCGACCACCGCGCCGAGCAGGACGACGTAGAGGGCGAGGTCGAAGAGCGGCCGGTGCCAGATCAGGCGGTAGGCGCCGAGCCCGGCGAGCACCCGGCGGACCACCAGGGTCAGCGCCAGGGCGACGAGCATCCAGGCGGCGAGCGCCGGCACGAAGACGCCGTAGAGGTCGAGTTCGCCGGTCATGCGGCCAGTCCCGGCTCGGTCGCCGCCGGCAGCGGCGGCTGGTAGGGGGGCGCTGCCGGGAACAGGCCGCGGCGGATGCCGACGAGGCCCATCAGGGCGGCGCGGTGGGCGGGGTCGCCGGGCTCGGCCAGCGCGGCATCCAAAGCGGCGTCGACCGCGCCGAGGAGGTCGTCCCCGGCCCGCGCGGCGGGCGCGCGGAAATGCCGGGCGAGGGCTTCGAGCAGGCGCTCCACCGCCGCCTTCGCCGCCGGCGCGAGCCGGCGCCGGTCGCGGCGCAGCTCGACGAGGTTGATCCCGACCCGCACCTCGGCCAGCAGGTCGGCGGTCCAGGCGGCGTCCTCGGGGGGCAGGGCGGCCAGCCGCGGCGCGATCAGGCCGACGCGGTCGAGCATGATCGCGGCGAGCTCCAGCCCGTTCTGCCGGCCCTCGCGCGCGGCGGCGCGGGCGAGGCTGCGCCGGTTGATGCCGCGCAGGCGCCGGGCGCTCCAGCCCGACCCGACCGAGCGCACGAGCCGGGTGACGAGGGCCGCCGCCCACATGCCGAGGATCACGGCGAGGGCGGAATTGGTGAAGGCGGCGAAGTCGCCCGTATAGCTCCCCTGGAGGGCCAGCATGGTGAAGCCGTTGACCGCCGCCCCCATGGCGATGGGCGCCGTACGTCCTTGCGTCATCAGCACGCCGGCCAGGATCAGGGCGGGGCTGAGCGCCAGCGCCAGCATCTCGAAGGAGGTGGCGAGCGGCAGCACGGCGAAGAGGTAGAAGCCCGCCACCAGCGCGCCGACGATGGCGGAATTGGCAAATCCCAGGATGTGGGGCGCGGGGTCGTCCTGCGCGGCGAAGAAGCAGCAGCCGACCGCGGCCATCATCGGCGCGCCCGCCCCGTCCGGCCAGCCGGTGGCGATCCAGATCGTGCCGGTCAGGCCGATCGCCAGGACCACGCCGATGGCCGAGAGCAGCGCCATGCCGTGGTCGCGGTGGCGGATGGTGCGCGCCGCCGCGGTGTAGCGGAACGCGAGCGCCCCGCTCACAGGCCTGCCGTCGGCGATGTGCCGCTGCAGCAGGCGGGTGTCCTGGCGCAGGTCGATGAAGTCCCGCAGCCGCGCGCGGAGGCTCGCGCGGACGAGGTCGTTCCAGTCCGGCCGGCGGGGCAGGGGCTCGTCGGCCGCCCGCGCCCGCAGCCGGGCGGCCGCCTCCGGATCGGTGGTGCCCGAGGCGATCCAGGCGGCCATGTCGGCGAGGAGGGCGCGCAAGGGGGCGGTGAGGGCGCGGGCCTGCTCCAGGGCCGCGATCCGGTCGGCGACGGCCGAGACGATCGGCATGAACATCAGCATGTGCTGGCGGAGCGTCGCCATCGCCTCGGGGGAGCGCGGCGGCCCGCCCGCATCGTAGCGCAGCGGCGTGGCGAGCGCGTCGAAGGCGATCGCGTCGGCGGCGAGGCGCAGGCGCTTCGCCTGGCTGTCCCTGGCTTGGCCATCCTGGCCCGCCCCGGTCCGGCCGAGCACGTCGGCCACCCAGCCCCGCGCCTGGGCCAGCCAGAGGGTGAGGCGGGCCTCGATCTGCGGCACCGCCGATTGCGGCAGCACCACCGCCGAGACGAGGGCCGCGCTGAGGATGCCGAGCGAGATCTCCTCGGCGCGGGCCACCGCCGTGTCGAAGATCGCGCCGGGCTCGGTCACGGAGGGGAAGCCGATCAGGGCGGCGGTGTAGCCCGCCAGCATCATCAGGTAGCTGCGCGGCGTCCGGTCGAGGAGCGAGAGGTAGAGGCAGAGGCCGACCCAGAGGGCGATGGCGAGCGTCAGCAGCTCCGGTGCGTTCACGAGGTTCGGCACGAGGGCGACCGCCATCACCGCCCCGAGCAGGGTGCCGAGCACCCGGTAGAGCGCCTTCGAGCGCGTGGCGCCCGCGAGCACCTGGCTCGTGATGTAGACGGTGCCGACCGCCCAGTAGGGCCGGGGCAGGTCGATCCAGAGGGCGAGGAACAGGGCCAGCATCGCGGCCGCGTAGGTCTTGAGCGCGAAGGCCCAGTCGCGCCAGCCGGGCAGGGGGAGGGCACCGCTCATGGCCTGGATTCCGGCCTGGATTCCGGCTCGGGCTCCCGCTCGGGCGTCTCGCGGCCGGGCCGCATCACCGCCCGGAGAACGCGGCAGGCGGCCTCCAGATCGGCGGGCGCGACGCCTGCGAACACCTCCGCGCGCAGCGCGATCAGCTCGGCCTCGATCCCGGCCACCGCGGCCTCGCCCGCTGTCGTGAGGGAGAGGACCTTGGCGCGGCGGTCGGAAGGGTCCTCGGCGCGCCGCACCAGACCGGCGGCGGCGAGCTGGTCGAGGAGGCGGACGAGGGAGGGCCCCTCGATGCCGACGGCTTCCGCGAGCGCGGTCTGGCGCGGCGCGCCGTCGAGGCGGCCGATCATCACCAGGGGCAGGGCGGTGGCATCGGAGAGCCCATGGCCCTGCGCCACCGCGTCGGCGGCGCGCCGCCACTGACGCCCGGCCAGCAGGAGGGCGTGGGTGAAGGTCTGCCGGAGCCTGTCGAGATCGTCGGTCATAAGCCGCCCGGGGCGAGCCCTGGCTCGCATCACATCCTCATAGATAGGATGCTATCTATTTTGGCGCAAGCATTCCGGGATCGCAAAGGGATCATCCCTTTGCCGGGTCCAGGGCAGAGCCCTGGTCATCGAAGCAAGGCCGGGGCGCCGCCCCGGCATCCCGCCGAAGGGACATCGTCCCTTCGGGATCCCGGATCAGGCCGCCGCGGCGCGGCCGCTCAGGACGATCTCGATCGCGGCCAAGGCCGGGGCGGGGCGGGGCGGGCGAGGTGGTAGCCCTGCATCAGCGGGCAGCCGAGGCCGCGCAGGGTCTCGAGGTCGTCGGCGGTTTCGATGCCCTCGGCGACCACCTCGATGTCGAGGGAGCGGCCGAGGCCGAGCACCGCATGGACCATCCCGCGCTTGTCGTCGGAGGTGGTGAGCCCGGTCACGAGGCTGCGGTCGATCTTGACCCGGTCGGCCCGGAGCTGGCGCAGCGAGGCGAGCGACGAGTAGCCCGTGCCGAAATCGTCGAGGGCGATGCGCACCCCCGCCTTCGACAGGGCGGCGAGCTTGCCCTGGACCGCCTCGATGTCGAGGGCGGTCTCCTCGGTGATCTCGATCTCCAGCATGGACGGCGGCAGGCCGAGGACGCGCAGGCGGTCGAGCACGATCTCGTCCACGGAGACCTGGGCCATCTCGCGGGGCGAGACGTTCATGGCCACGCGCACGTCCGGCGCGCCGCGCTCGCGCAGGGCGCACAGGGTGGTGCAGACCTGCTCCAGGATGAAGCGCAGGAGCGATTCGGTGAGGCCCGCCATCGCGGCGGTGGCGACGATCTCGTTCGGCGGGATCCAGCCGTGGACCGGGTGGCGCCAGCGCACCAGAGCCTCGAGCCCCACGGGCACGCGCCCGCCGCGGCCGAAGATCGGCTGGAACCAGACCTCGAGGGCGCTCTCGACCAGAGCATGCGAGAGGTCGCGCTCGCAGGCGCGGCGCATCTCGCGGCGGCCGCTCAGGCGGTCGTCGAACAGGCGCAGGCGGTTGCGGCCGGCGGCCTTGGCCGCGTAGAGCGCCTCGTCGGCGCAGCCGAGCATCTGCGTCAGGCTGGACGGGGGCCCGAGATAGAGGCCCGCGCTCATGCCGAGCCGCCCGGGATCGAGGCTGCCGATCGGCGCGGCGATGGCGGCGATCAGGCGCTCGGCGAGGGCGGCCGGCTCCGGCCCGGCGGCCGGATCGTAGCAGAGCGCGAACTCGTCGCCGCCGAGGCGCGCGGCGAGGCAGGCGGGGGGCAGCGCCGCGCCGAGGCGCCGGCCGACCTCGACGAGCACCCGGTCGCCCGTGCCGTGGCCGTAGACGTCGTTGACCGACTTGAAGCCGTCGAGGTCGAGCAGCATCAGGCAGAGATCGGCACCGGGCCCCTGCCGGGACGCGGCGGCGCGCTCCTCGACGGCCTGGGCGAAGCCGGCCCGGTTGAGCAGGCCGGTGAGGCCGTCATGGGTGGCGCGCTGGCGCATCTCCTCGGCGAGCGTGCTGGCGCTGGCATGGGCCGCCGCCCGCGAGCGGGCCAGCGCCGTCGCCTCGTTCTTGAGGCGGCTCGATTCGCGGAAGAGCGTCTCGGTCGCGGCGGAGCTGCGCAGGAGCGCGACGAGGTAGAGGAACACGGTCGCCGCGAGGCAGATCCGGTCGAAGCCGCCCGCGTAGAGCAGGCAGGCGGCCACCGAGAGGAGCGGGGGCGTGATGAAGCAGGACGGGATGCGGGCATAGGCGATGGCGTGGGTCACCGCCCCCGCCGTGATCCCGCAGGTCACGGTGAGGTAGAACAGCGTCTGGGGCGCGGTGTAGCCCGCGCAGAGGAACGGCAGGCAGGCCCAGACGAGCCCCGAGAGCAGCGCGGCCAGCGAACTCAGGGCGAGGTGGCGGTCGATGGACTCCGCCAGTGCCTCCACCGCCTCCGGCGGCGTGGCCGCATCGAGCGCGAGGCCGGGGCAGGGGGCGCGGCAGAGCCCGATCCGCAGGAGGTTGGCGGCGGTCGAGAACGCGAACCAGACCGCCCCCGCCTCCCCCTGCCCCGCCTGGAGCGCGACCAGGGTGCCGGTCAGCCCGAGCAGCATGTTGACGGGGATGGCGCGCAGCACGCTCTGCCGGACCGCGTCGAGCTGGTCGCGGCGGATCAGCCGCCCGAGCGCGGGATCGGCGTTCTGGGTTGAGCGCAACGCGCTGTGCAGGCCGATCATCGCGCCTTCCGCCTTCCGTCGCAGCCTGAGGTAGCAGCAATGGGTAACGATTCGTTTCCGCGCGACCGGACGGATGCGCCGCGTAATCCCGGCGCCGGGCCACGCCGTGCGCGGGAGGTGTGCAAGCACACGATGATCAAAGCGTGAGCATGTGAGCCGCTGGATTGGGCAAATACGCTCAGCCGTCCATGATTCTGTGAGCCACAATGCACGGAACGAGATCATCATGGTGAAATTAGCAGCACTCGTCGTCCTGTCTGCTGCGCTCTTCCTTCCGAATCCCGCGGCGGCGCAGGCCAGTGCGCAGGGTGCCCGGCAAGGGAGCTGGCAAGGGACTTGGCAAGGCACTTGGAACGCCTACCCGGATCCCCGCACCTGGCGCGCGCCGCAGCAGAGCGTCGAGGGCCCGCGCCTCGGCAGCCCGCGCGACCCGACCGGCATCCTGCGCGGGCAGGGGGTGAGCAGCCGCCATGGCGGCATGGGCAATATGGGCGGCGGCTCCGGGCGCAGCGCCAACACGGGCGTCGGCCTCGGCGGCATCGGCGCCAACCAGGGCGCGCGGTTCTGATCGGATCGGGGGCCGGGCGGGTGTCACCCGATCCCGGCCCGCCCGATGGCGCCGGCCCGGTGCCGGTGCGAGAGTCCGGACCGCGCGTGGGGTGCCGGCCGGACCATCATGGAACTCAAGTGGATCGAGGACTTCCTGAGCCTCGCCGAGACGCGCAGCTTCTCCCGCTCGGCCGAGGAGCGGCACGTCACGCAATCGGCCTTCAGCCGGCGCATCCGCTCCCTGGAGGTCTGGCTCGGCACGGTGCTCCTCGACCGCTCGACCTACCCGATCACGCTCACCGCCGACGGGCGCCAGTTCCTCGAGACCGCCGAGGAGGTCCTGCGCCTGCTCACCCTGAGCCGGGCCGAGTTCCGCACCCGCAGCGAGCGCTCCAGCCTGCCGGTGGTCACGATCACGGCGCTGCACTCGCTCTGCCTGTCCTTCCTGCCGGGCTGGCTCGGCGCGATCCGCGCGGCGGTGGGGCCGATGGGCAGCCGGGTGCTCCCTGAGAACTTCAACATCTGCATCCAGGCCCTGGTCGAGGGCGGCTACGACCTGCTGCTGACCTACCACCATCCCGGCATCCCGATCCCCCTCGACCCGACGCGCCATCCCTGCCGGATCGTGGGGCGGGACAGCCTCGCGGCGGTGGCCGCGCCGCACGGGCTGATGCCGGACGGGGAGGGGCGGCTGCCGCTGCTGCAATATTCCCGCGGCTCCTTCCTCGGGCGCCTCGCCACCATCGCGCAGGCGCGGGAGGGCGCGCCGCCGACCTACCCGGTCCACACCAACGAGAACTCCATGGCCGAGGCCCTGCGCTCCATGGCGCTCGCCGGCCACGGCGTCGCCTGGCTGCCGAAGAGCCTCGTCGCCGCGGAGATCGCGTCCGGGGCGCTTCGGCTGGTCAGCCCGGAGATGCCGATGGAGATCCGGCTCTACCGCAGCGGCGAGCGCGCGCGGCCCTTCCTCGACGCGATCTGGGAGGCCGCTGCGGCCCCTGCGGAAAACTATGCGGCTCCGGAATAATCCTGGTCCGACTTAGCATTGGCGCGGCGCGGCGCGCGGGATTATCCCACCGACCACGGTGAATGCAGTCGTCGCAGCCGGCCTCCAGCCCCCGCGACGCGGCCCTTGCCGCCATCCCCCGACAGACCCGGGCGACGCCCCCGCAAGGGCGGCCGCCGCGGCCTGCCTTTGCCCGTCCGCCTGCAGCAGCGCGCCGGATCGCCTCCGCGCGCGAGGAGAGAACCCGTGTCCAACGCCGCCACCCGCACCGAGCACGACCTCCTGGGCGACCGGGAGGTGCCGGAGGCGGCCTATTACGGCATCCACACCCTGCGCGCCGTCGAGAACTTCTCGATCACCGGCACCACGCTCGCCGCCTGCCCGGACCTGATCCGGGCGCTCGCCGCGATCAAGCAGGCGGCGGCGCTCGCCAACCACGAGCTCGGCCTCCTCGATCGCACCCGCTGCGACGCCATCGTCACGGCCTGCGAGGAGATCCGCACCGGCGCGCTCCACGACCAGTTCGTGGTCGACCTGATCCAGGGCGGGGCCGGCACCTCCACCAACATGAACGCCAACGAGGTCATCGCCAACCGGGCGCTGGAGCTCCTCGGGCACGGGCGCGGCGCCTACGGGCAGCTCCACCCGAACGAGCACGTCAACATGGGCCAGAGCACCAACGACGTGTACCCGACCGCCCTGAAGATCGCCGCCGCCGGGGCCATCCGCCGGCTGGTGGCCGCCATGGCCGCCCTGCGCGGGAGCTTCGAGGCGAAGTCGGCCGCGTTCGCCGACATCCTCAAGATGGGCCGCACCCAGCTCCAGGACGCGGTGCCGATGACGCTCGGCCAGGAATTCGGCACCTATGCCCGCATGCTCGCCGAGGACGAGGCCCGGCTCGGCGAGGCGGCGCTCCTGATCCGCGAGATCAACATGGGCGCCACCGCCATCGGCACCGGCATCACGGCGCATCCGGCCTACGCCGCCCTGGTCTGCGACCGGCTCTCCGAGATCACCGGCATCCCCCTGGTCACGGCCGAGGACCTCGTGGAGGCGACCCAGGATTGCGGCGCCTTCGTGCAGCTCTCCGGCGTGCTGAAGCGGGTCGCGGTCAAGCTCTCCAAGACCTGCAACGACCTGCGCCTGCTCTCCTCCGGCCCGCGCGCGGGCTTCGGCGAGATCAACCTGCCGGCCCGCCAGGCGGGCTCCTCGATCATGCCGGGCAAGGTCAACCCGGTGATCCCGGAGGTGGTCAACCAGGTCGCCTTCGAGGTGATCGGCAACGACGTGACGATCTCCTTCGCGGCCGAAGCCGGCCAGCTCCAGCTCAACGCCTTCGAGCCGGTGATCGCCTACAGCCTGTTCCGCAGCCTCGGCCATCTCGAGGCCGCCTGCCGGACGCTCGACGCGAACTGCGTGCGCGGCATCACCGCCAACCGCGAGCGCCTGCGGGCCAGCGTCGAGAACTCGATCGGCATCGTCACGGCGCTCAACCCCTATATCGGCTACCGCAACGCCACCGCGGTCGCCCTGGAGGCGCACGCCACCGGCCGCGGCGTCACCGAGCTGGTCCTGGAGAAGGGCCTGATGGGCAAGGCCCAGCTCGACGCGGTGCTCCGGCCCGAGCGCCTGACCCGCCCGCAGCCCACCGTCGCGGCCTGAGCCGGGCACCGCGCCTCCCCCTCTCCCCGCCGGGCGGGGAGAGGCCCGCGACGACCTTGTCGTCGGCGTGGGAAGCGGAGGCGCAGCCGCAGCGGCGGTGAGGGGGGGATTCCGGAAGAGGCTCTGCCTGAACCGCCCCCTCACCCTCGGCTGCCGCCTCGCTCAGCCGACGACAAGGTCGGCCGAGCCCTCTCCCCGCAAGCGGGGCGAGGGGATGCGCGCCCCCCGAGCGGATCGCCTGAGACCGGCACCGCACCGAAATCCCCAGGTCCGGGCCCCCGCGCCGCCACGCCAGCGGCCGGGGTCCCGCACGCCGATGCGCGGGCCTGCCCGCGCGTCCCAGCCACGCAACCAACGACAGGAGGAGACCCCAGTGACCCAGGTCCACGCGACCCAAGCCGACCCGACCCAAGCCGACCCGACCCAAGCCGACCCGACCCAAGCCGACGCGGCCCCGAGATCGGGCCGGCTCACCCTCTATACCGGCGCCGGGCTCGTGCTCGGCATCGCGGTCGGCGCGGCCCTGCACGCGCATGCGGCCGGGCCGGAGGAGGCCAAGGCGCTCGCCGCCCATTTCACGCTGGCCACCGACATCTTCCTGCGCCTGATCAAGATGATCATCGCGCCGCTGGTCTTCGCCACCATCGTGGCCGGCATCGCGAGCTTCGGCGACGCCCGCTCGGTGGGCCGCGTCGCGGCGCTCGCCATGGGCTGGTTCCTCACCGCCTCGGTGGTCTCGCTCACCCTCGGGCTGATCGCGGCCAACCTCTTCCAGCCGGGCGCGGGGCTCGCCCTGCCGCTGCCGGATGCGGGCGCGCAGACCGGGCTGAAGGCCGCCACGCTGAACCTGCGCGACTTCCTCACCCACGTCTTCCCGACGAGCATCGTCTCGGCGATGGCGGGCAACGAGGTGCTGCAGATCCTCGTCTTCTCGATCTTCTTCGGCTTCGGCCTCAGCGCCATCGACCGGGCTTACGCCGACCCGATGGTGCACCTCCTCGAAGGTCTGGCGCGGGTGATGTTCAAGGTCACCGACGCGGTGATGCGGCTCGCGCCCGTCGCGGTCTTCGCGGCGATCGCGGCGGTGGTCACCGTGCAGGGCCTCGGGGTGCTCGTCGATTACGGCAAGTTCATCGCGAGCTTCTACGCCGGGCTCGCCGTGCTCTGGGCCCTGCTGATCGGGGCCGGCTGGCTGGTGCTCGGCCGCGCCACCCCGCGCCTGCTGCGGCTGCTGCGCGCGCCCATGATCGTCGCCTTCTCGACGGCGAGCAGCGAGGCCGCCTTCCCGCGCACCGTCGAGGTGCTCGGCCGGTTCGGCGTGCGCCCCCGCGTCACCGGCTTCGTGCTGCCGCTCGGCTACTCGTTCAACCTCGACGGCTCGATGATGTACCAGGCGCTCGCCGCCCTGTTCATCGCCCAGGCCTTCGGCATCCATCTGGGCTTCGCCGAGCAGGTGATGATGCTCCTCGTCATGATGGTGACGAGCAAGGGCATCGCCGGGGTGCCGCGCGCCTCGCTGGTGGTGGTGGCCGCCACCGTGCCGATGTTCGGCCTGCCCGCGGCCGGCATCCTGCTGATCATGGGCATCGACCAGATCCTCGACATGGGCCGCACCGTCACCAACGTGCTCGGCAACGGGCTCGCCACCGCCGCGGTCGCCACGTGGCAGGGCGAGATCGACGCGGAGGCGACAGAGGAGACCGAGGCGGCTCCCTCGCCGGAGCTCGCCGGGGCGATGCCGGTGCGGGCCGCCGCCTGAGGCACCGCGCCTCCCCACAGATCTCGGGCTTGCCCGAGATCTGCTCTTGCCTGTCCAGATCGGGCAGGCCCGATCTGGATGGGGAGGAGCCGGAGGTGGGGGTGGTTCAGAATGGATCGCAGCGGTGCCTTCTGCGCCGCCCCCACCCCTCCCCGCAAGGGGAGGGGACACGCCCTCAGCCCGGCGGGTCCAGGCCGAGGGCGTCGGCCACGTGGCCGAGCTTGTCCGGGTTGCGGGTGATGTAGACCCCGGTGATGCGCCCATCCTCGACGGCGAGCGCCGTCACCTGCAGCACGCCGCCGCGCTCGCGGCTGACGAAGCCCGGCAGGCCGTCGACCCGCACCGGCCGGAGGAAGGTGGCGGGATCGTCCGCATGCTTGCGCGCGAGGCCGGCGAACAGGCGCAGCGCCCGCTCCAGCCCGAGGATCGGGTTGAGGAAGGCGATCACCCGGCCGCCGCCGTCGGAGCGGATCTCCACCTCCGCCGAGAGCAGGCCGCGCAGCGCCCCGACATCGCCGCTGCGCGAGGCGGCGAAGAAGGCGTGCGCGATCCGCTCGCCCTCCTCGCGCGGCACGGGGTAGCGCGGGCGGTCGGCCCGGACGTGGCGGCGGGCGCGCACGGCGAGCTGGCGGATCGCCGCCGCGTCCCGGTCGAGGGTGGCCGCGACCTCGGCGAGCGGCACGCCGAACACGTCGTGCAGGAGGAAGGCCGCCCGCTCCAGGGGCGAGAGCCGCTCCAGCGCCATCATCAACGTCAGGGTGAGGTCCTCGCCCTCCACCGGCTCCTCCCCGGCGAGATCGACCAGCGGCTCGGGCAGCCAGGCGCCGACATAGGTCTCGCGCCGCGCCCGGGCCGACTTCATCGCGTCGAGGCAGAGGCGGGTGACCACCCGCGACAGGAAGGCGGCCGGCACCCGCACGCCCTCCGGATCGACCGCCTGCCAGCGCAGCCAGGCGGATTGCACCACGTCCTCCGCCTCGGCGAGCGAGCCGAGCATGCGGTAGGCGAGGCGCAGGAGCCGCGGCCGCTCCGCCTCGAAGAGCGCGGTGCGCGGGTCAGGCCGCATCGCGGGACGGGCCGGGGCCGGAGGCGGGGTCGTCGGCATGGACGCCGCGCAGGCCCACCTGAAGCCGGTTCCACAGGTTGATCATGCCGATCTGCAGGGTGAGCTGGACCTGCTCGGCCTCCGTGAAATCCGCCGCGAGCGCGGCGTAGTCGGCCTCCGGCGCCCCCGTCCCGGCGAGCCGGGTCAGGGCCTCGGTCCAGGCGAGCGCCGCGCGCTCGCGGGCGCTGTAGAGGCCGGATTCGCGCCACGCATCGAGCAGGTAGATCCGCATCTCGCTCTCGCCCGCCTTCCGGGCCGCGCTCGCATGCAGGGCGATGCAATAGGCGCAGCCGTTGATCTGCGAGGCGCGCAGCTTCACCAGCTCCAGCAGGCCGTGCTCCAGGGCGCCGGCCCGCAGGCTCGCCTCCACCGCCGTCAGGGCCTTCACCGCCGCCGGGGCATGGGCATAGGGTTTCGTCACGCGCGGGTTCATTCTGAAACTCCTGGTTGTTCGTGTCGATGGGTCGATGTCGGCGCGGGCGCGAAGAGCGCCCCGCGCCGCGGGCCTCGGCGTGAGCCGAGGCGTCGAGCGGAGCGAAAGCCCGAGGCCGCGGAGGCGGCCCGCCGCCGATCGAGGCCGATTCAGCGGATCGGCGTGGTCAGCACGGTGTCGGCCGTGTCCACGACGAAGACCGCGAGCAGCCGCGCCGGCTCGGTCGCGCTGGCATTGGCGCTGACCGCGTGCCGGTCGCCCGGCATCTCCGTGAAGCTCTCGCCGGCACGGTAGGTGCGCTCGGGCCCGTCGTTCACCCGGCTGCGGATCGCGCCCTCCAGCACCGTGGCGGTGATGAAGGCGCTCGGCGCGTGGGTATGGGCCGGCGAGAAGCCGCCCGGCCCGTAGACCACCATCACGCCGCGCAGGCTCTTGCCCGGCAGGTTCGGCAGGGGCTGGTCGAAGAGCGGGCTCACCCGGGCCTCGCCGGGCGCGGCCGGCGCCGCGTCGTGGGCGGCGGCGCCGCCCGGCGGGCAGGCGAGGGCGGCGAAGAGGGTGGCGGCGAGCAACGTCGTGCGCATGGTCGGGCCTCGTCCTTCGGATCTCGGGGGCAGGGGGCTCAGGCGGTCCGGGCGGGGAGCCAGTCGGCGAGCCGGGTCGGGGCGAGGCGCGCATCGGGGCCCGGCAGGAGGGGATCTCCGGTCACGGGCGTGCCGAAATAGCCGGCCTCCGGGTCGGCCAGGACGGTGCGGCCGTCGCCCGCGAGGATGCGGGCGAGCAGGGCGTCGAGGCGGAACGCCTCCGGCCCGGCGATCTCGACGATGCCCTTGGAGCCGCTCCCGATCGCGCTGCCATCCGGAGCGGCTCCAAGTCCTTGTTTTGACGCGCTCTCTCTCGCCGAACCGGTATCCGCTTCGGCGGAGAGCGCTCTCGCAGGCGCGGCCACCGCGATCCCGGCGAGCAGCGCCGCCACGTCCGCGGCGGCGATCGGCTGGATCCCGGTCGGCGCGACGCGGACGGTGCCCGCCGCCGTCCCGGCATCGGCGATGCCGCCCAGGAACTCGAAGAACTGCGTCGCCCGCACGATCGTGTAGGGCAGGGGGCCCTCGGCGATCAGCCGCTCCTGCGCCAGCTTGGCCCGGAAATAGCCGCTGGCCTGGAGCCGGTCGGTGCCGACGACCGAGAGCGCCACGTGGTGGCGCAGGCCCGCCTCCGCCCCCGCGGCCAGCAGGTTGCGGGTCGAGCGGGTGAAGAAGTCGAGCACCGGCCCGTCCGCGAAGGAGGGGGCGTTGGCGACGTCCACCACCACCTCGGCGCCCGCGAGCGCCGCGGCGAGCCCCTGCCCCGTCACGGCATCGACGCCGGTGCGCGGCGAGGCCGGCAGCACGCTGTGGCCGGCCTCGGCGAGCCGGGCCGCGAGCCGCGAGCCGATCAGGCCGCTGCCACCGATGATCACGATCCGCATCTCGTCCTCCGAAAGCGCGTGGGGCCGGACCGGCCCCGTGTTCCGAAAGGCATGACGAGGGTGCAGGGCGCGGCGTGACATGAGGGGCAGCACATTTTTCGGCCGCGCGATTTTTTCGCGGACCGGCCGCTTTGCCGTTCGGGAGCCGGCATGCCACAGGTCGGAGACCTCTGCGTTCGGGCGCGCGAGGGGAGGGGCGAGGCGCGATGCGGCGGGACGGGATCCAGGCGGCGGAGGCGGGAGGCCCGGCGGACGGGCGCCTCGCCCTGCCCCGGTCGTCCGGGCTCACGCTGCGGCAGGTCCGGCTCGGCTCCGGCCTCGTGCTCTGCGCCTACGTGCTCACCCACCTCCTCGTCCACGCGCTGGGCAACGCCTCCCTCGGCGCGATGGAGGCGGGGCTCGCGGTGAAGGCGGCGCTCTGGCGCAATCCGCCGGCCCTCGTCCTCCTCTACGGGGCGCTGCTGACCCATCTCGCCCTCGGCCTGCATGCCCTCTACGAGCGGCGCTTCTTCCGGATCGTGCCGGCCGAGGTCGCGCAGCTCGCCCTCGGGCTCGCGATTCCCCCGCTCCTCGTCACGCATGTCGTCGGCACGCGCCTCGCCTGGGGCCTGGAGGGGCTCGATCGCGGCTACGCGCAGGTGCTCTACGCCGCCTGGGTCGCCGCGCCCTGGCACGGGGCCCTGCAGGTGGCGGGGCTCGCCGCGGCCTGGCTGCACGGCTGCCTCGGCCTGCATTACTGGCTGCGCCTGAAGCCCGGCTACGGGCGTGCCGCGCCCTGGCTGCTCGGTGTGGCGGTGCTGGTGCCGACCCTCGCCGTCCTCGGCACGGTGCAGGGCGCGCGCAGCGTCCGGGCGCTCGACGCCGACCCGGCCTGGCGCGCCTCGGCGCTGAAAGCCCGCCATATGGGGCGGCCCGATCAGGCCGTCCGCCTGCTCGCCTGGCGCGACGGGATGCTGTGGGGCTATGCCGGGGCGCTCGCCCTGGTCCTCGCCGCGCGCGGCCTGCGCACCCGGGCCGAGACCCGCGGCGGCTTCGTGCGCGTCACCTATCCGAGCGGGCGCACCGTGCGGGTGCCGCGCGGGGCGAGCGTGCTGGAGGCGAGCCGGCGCGGGCGGATCCCGCATGCCAGCGTCTGCGGCGGCCGCGGGCGCTGCTCGACCTGCCGGGTCCGGATCGCCGACGGCGAGCATGGCTGCAGCCTGCCCGCGCCCGGGCGGGCCGAGCGCGCGGTGCTGGAGCGGATCGGCGCGAGCCCCGGCATCCGTCTCGCCTGCCAGCTCCGGCCCGAGCGCGACCTCACCGTGGCGCCCCTGTTCACTCCGCACGCCCAGCACGGCCCGGCCGCGGAGCGGGCCGAGACGGGGGAGGAGCGTTTCGTCGCGGTGATGTTCGTGGACCTGCGCGGCTCGACCCAGCTCGCGGAGGAAAGGCTGCCCTACGACACGGTCTTCGTGATCAACCGCTTCCTCAGCGCGGTGGGGCAGGCGGTGCGGGATTCGGGGGGCAGCGTGAACCAGCAGCTCGGCGACGGGCTGATGGCCCTGTTCGGGCTCGGGCCCAAAGGTGCCGACCCCGCGCCTCCCGATCCCGGGACGGCCCCGAAGGCGGCGGCCCGCGACGCGCTCCGGGCGGTCGAGGCGATCGGCGCGGCGGTGGAGCGGCTCAACGGGGTGCTCGCCCACGATCTCGGCGAGCGCCTGCGCTACGGCATCGGCCTGCATGCCGGCACGGCCATCGTCGGCGCGATGGGCGACGCCCTCGACGCGCGCTTCACCGCGCTGGGCGACACCGTCAACGTCGCGGCGCGGCTGGAGGGCCTGACCGGCCCGATGGGGCAGGTGGCGATCGTCTCCGAGGCGGTCTACCGGGCCGCGCAGCTTCCCGCGGAGGACCTGCAGGAGCTGACGCTCTCGGGCCGGACGCGCACCCTGCGCGCCCGCCTCATCGCCGCACGGGACGCCTGATCCGGGGTCCCGAGGGGATCATCCCCTCGGCGGGGTATCGGGGCAGCGCCCCGATCTTCGATGACCCGGGCTCCGCCCTGGACCCGCGAAAGGGATGATCCCTCTCGACACCCGGATGCCCCGGGCGCCGTGCCGGATCACCAGCGGTGGTGCCAGCCGTGATGGCCCCAGCCGCCGTGCCAGCCGTGGTGGCGCCAGCCGACATGCCGGTAGCCGCCCCAGCCCCACGGACGGTGCCAGGCATGGTGGCGCCAGCCCCAGCGGTGATGCCAGCGCGGCCCGTACCAGCCGACGCGGCGGTAGCCCCAATAGGCCGGGCGATAGGCGATCGGGCGGTAGACGGCGTTCGGACGGCACCAGCCGTAGAAGCCGCGGTGGAAGCCCGGGCCGCAGCCGTCCCGCGCCTCGGCGCTGCCCATGGTCGCCGTGAGCGCGCCGAGGGCCAGGACGGCCGCGCCCGCCAATGTCAGTCGCATGGGGTTCCCTCCTCATTCGGATGAGGCCCCTGGAACGGCCGGACGCACGCGGCCGTTTCATCATGAACGGGATTTAATGTTTCCGGATGTTGCACAGGCCAAGCTTTCGCCTGCGCCTACAGGCGGATCTGCATCCGATCCGGACGCCTATATCAGTCTTCGGCCCTGAAACGAGAAGGCCCGGCACGCCGTGCCGGGCCTCGTCGATCCGTGCCGCTTTCGGTGCCGGACGCGGTATCAGAACGGCTCGAGGCCGAATTCCAGCATGCGGCGGCCGTGGTCGCACCACGCCTGCATCATGCGGGCGAAGAGGCCGGGCTCGCCCGTGGGGGCGGCGGAGAGGCGGGGAAGGGCGAGGCCGAGGACGCTCATGGCGGGCTCCGGATGGTGCGTTGCAGGATCGGTTGCCCCGAAGATGCGCCCGATGCTGCATCGCAACAATCCGCGCGGGAGCGCATGATCCATGCGTCTGTCGCATGCCGTTGACGAAATAGTCACGAATTTGCGCGTCGCCATGCACGATCCTGCGTGATGGCGGCCCGGAGCTCTTGCTTTGACGCGCTCCTGCGCCGAACCGGTGCCTACTTCGGCTGAAGAGCGCTCTCCGCCGAAGTGGATGCCGGTCCGGTGCAAGAGAGCGCGTCAAAACAAGGGTTTAGAGCCGTGCCCCGTCGCAGCGCGATCGGGCGCGGCTCTAAGAGCGCTCTGATCAGCCCGGCGGGCGCGAGGCGAGGCGGTAGAACAGGAGGAGGCCGGCCGCGAACACCGCGAGGCCGAGGGCGAGGGCGGGCGCCCTCGCGAATCCGTCCAGCGCCAGCGAGCCGGAGCGGCCGGCCAGGGTGTCGGCGCCGGCGAACACCACGCCGATGCCGCTCTCGCCGACGAGGAGGCCCGAGGCGAGCAGCACGCCCCGCCGCCGCGCGGCCTCGACCGCCTCCGGCGCGGCCCCGGCCCGGGCGAGGCGCCGGTCGGCCGCCCAGCCGAGGAGGCCGCCCGCCGCGATCGTCACCTCGACGCTGAGCGGCAGGTACATGCCGATGCCGACGGTGAGCGCCGGGAAGCTCACCCCCCGGCGGCGCAGGGCGGCCTCGACCGCGACGAGGACGGAGCCGAGGCCGAGCCCGGCCAGCACCATGCCCCAGGGCAGGGTGCCGCGCACGATGCCGTCGGCGATCTGCGTGACCAGCGCGGCCTGCGGCACGGCCATGGCGTCCTCGGGCACCATGCCGGGCCGGGGCAGGGCGCCGACGAAGCCGTAGGCCTCGTAGAGCAGCGCCATCAGCGGCGCGATCACGGCGGAGCCGACCGCGACGCCGAGGATCAGCACGGCCTGCTGGCGCCAGGGCGTGGCGTCGACGAGCTGGCCGGTCTTCAGGTCCTGCAGGTTGTCGTTGGCGATGGAGGCGGTGGTCACGATCACCGCGGCGACGAGGAGCGCGGCGGCGACCACGAAGCGCGTCCCCTCCGGCCCCGCCGCCGGCCCGAGGACCAGGGGCAGGAGCAGGGCGGCGGCCATGGCGGTGATGATGCCGATCCCCGAGATCGGGCTGGTGGAGGAGCCGAGCAGCCCCGCGAGGTAGCCGCAGGCCGCCGCCATCAGGAAGCCGAACAGCATCACGAAGGACACGGCGACCGCGACGAGCAGCACGCCGCCGCCCGCGAAGTCGTGCACGAGCCAGGCGAGCGGCAGGGTCAGCGCCAGGGCGCCGCCGGCGACGAGGGGCAGCGGCAGGTCGCGCTCCTGCCGGGGCAGGTCGCGGCCGGAGGCGCGGGCCGCCCTGAGCCCGGCGCGGAGCCCCGCGAGGATCGGCCGCGCCAGCGTGCCGACCGTCCAGGCCGCCCCCGCCGCCATGATGCCGGCCCCGATCAGGCGCACCTGCCCCGCCCAGACCGCCTGGGCGGCCTCGGCCGGGGCGAGGTCCGCATGCGCGCCGAGCGCCGTGAGCGCCGGCACGGCGATGCCCCAGGCGAGCACCACGCCGGTGAGGATGGCGAGGCAGGCCCCGATCCCGACGAGGTAGCCGATGCCGACCAGCGCCAGCGAGAAGCCGGTGCCGAGGCCGAACACCGCCGGGCCGAGGCTCACGGCGGTGCGCACGCCCTCGGCCAGCACCCGCAGGCCGGCGGTGAGGAAGCCGACGAGCCCGCCGCCGGCGAGGCCCGCGAGCAGCACGGCGAGCCCGCGCCCCGCATCGCGCCCGGCGCCCTCCCCGGCCCGCAGGACCTCGGCCGCGGCCACGCCCTCGGGATAGGGCAGGCCCGCCCCTATCACCAGGGCGCGGCGCAGCGGGATCGAGAAGGCGACGCCGAGCAGCCCGCCGACCAGGGTGATCCCCGCGGTCTGCCAGAACGGGAAGCCGTGCCAGTGCCCGACGAGGACGAGGCCCGGCAGGACCAGGATGACGTTGCAGAGTGTGCCCGCGGCGGAGGCCTGCGTCTGCACGATGTTGTTCTCGAGGATGCCGGAGCCGCCGACGAGCCGCAGGGCGCCCATGGCGAGCATGGCGGCGGGGATCGAGGAGGAGAAGGTCATCCCCGTCTTCAGGCCGAGATAGACGTTGGCCGCCATGAACAGGACGGTGATCAGGGCGCCGAGCACGAGGCCGCGCGGGGTGATCTCGGCGCCGTGGCGGTGGGTCCGGGCGGTCGCGGGCGGGGTCGGCTGGTCCATCGGGCTCCGGGACGGGACGGCGCGCGGGGCAGGGGAGCACCGCCGCGCCCGGGGTGCAAGGGTCTGGGCTTAACGGGCCCGTCTCGACGATCGCTCCCGGAGCCTGTAGGCCCGGCCGCTCGGCATCACCCCCGCGGAAGCTCCCATGAAGCAGATCGAGGCCATCATCGCCTGGACCCCGGTCCGCTGGGCGGAGCTGCGCCCCGAGACGGCGGGCCAGATCGCGGTGCTGCCCGCCCCCGACGGCGCGGACGCCGCCAAGCGCTTCATGATGCGGGCGGGGGCGAGCTCCTCGGCGCTGCAGGCGCTCTCCGAGGAGGCGCGCATCGCCCGCCTGTTCATCGACTTCCAGACCATCGTGGTGCGCGACGGGCTCGACCCGCAGGCGGTGCACCGGGCCTTCCTCGCCATCGACGAGTACCGCTTCCGCATCGCGCCGGACACCGAAGGGGCCGCGTTCGAGGACCCGCCCGAGGAGGATTGAGCGCAAGGGGAAGCCCGCCTCCCCTTGCCGCCCGGGTCCGGATCGGGCCAATCACGGCCACTCACGAAGCCGCGATACAGGATCCGACCTTGCCCCATCTCGACGGAACGGCGCTCGGCCTCGCCTGGACCCTGCCCTTCGCCGGCCTGCTCCTGTCGATCGCGCTGCTGCCGCTCGTCGCCCCGCGCTTCTGGGAGCACCGCTTCGGCCGCGTCGCCGGCCTCTGGGCGGCGGCCTTCCTCGTCCCCTGCGCCCTGCGCTTCGGGGCGGGCGTCACCGCCGCCGAGGTCTGGCACACCGCCGTCCTCGAATACCTGCCCTTCATCATCCTGGTCTTCGCGCTCTTCGTGGTGGCCGGCGGCATCCGCATCACCGGCGACCTCGTCGGCACGCCCGGCACCAACACGGCGATCCTCGGGCTCGGCAGCCTGGCCGCGAGCCTGCTCGGCACCACCGGGGCGGCGATGCTGCTGATCCGCCCGCTGATCCGGGCGAATGCGGGCCGGGCCCGCAACGCCCACGTCTTCGTGTTCTTCATCTTCCTGGTCGCCAATATCGGCGGCTCGCTCACGCCGCTCGGCGACCCGCCGCTCTTCCTCGGCTTCCTGCGGGGCGTCGACTTCCTCTGGACCGCGCGGGCGCTCGCCGCGCCGATGGCGCTCGCGCTCGCGCTCCTCCTCGCCCTGTTCTACGCGATCGACCGCTGGCACTGGCGCCTGGAGGCGCTCTCGGCGACGGGGGCGCCCCGCCGGATCCGGATCGAGGGCCTGCAGAACGGGCTCTACCTCGCCGGCATCGTCGCGGCGGTGCTCGTCAGCGGGCTGTGGCGGCCGGGCATCGCGGTGCCGGTCGGGCTCGGCGTGACGGTGCCGCTCCAGAGCCTCCTGCGCGACGCGGTCCTGCTCGGCCTCGGCCTCGCCTCGTACCGCACCACGGCCCCCGGCATCCGCCTGGAGAACGCCTTCACCTGGGCGCCCATCCGCGAGGTGGCGATCCTGTTCGCCGGCATCTTCGTCACCATCGTGCCGGCGCTGGCGATCCTGCGCGCGGGGCATGCGGGCGCGCTCTCCGGGCTCCTCGCCCTGGTGACGCGCCCCGACGGCGCGCCGATCGACGCCGCCTATTTCTGGCTGACGGGCCTCCTGTCGAGCGTCCTCGACAACGCGCCGACCTACCTGATCTTCTTCGACCTCGCGGGCGGCGACCCGGCGACCCTGATGGGGCCGCTCGCCCGCACCCTCACCGCGATCTCGGCGGGGGCGGTGTTCATGGGCGCCAACTCCTATATCGGCAACGCCCCGAACTTCATGGTCAAGGCGATCTGCGAGGAAGCCGGCATCCGCATGCCGAGCTTCTTCGGCTACATGCTCTGGTCCGGCTGCATCCTGCTGCCGCTGTTCGGGCTGCTGACGCTGGTCTTCTTCGCCTGAGCCGGCTTCAAGCCGGTCGGGGCGGTGCCGCGGATCCCCTCTCTCCGCCCGAAGTCGGGCCCGCCCGACTTCGGTTCCACGTTGCCGATCTCGGACAGGCCCGAGATCGGTCGGGGAGAGGGGGGTGCCACACTCCGAAGCCGTCACATCAGAAGGGGATCACGCCGCGCGCACGCCTGCGAGGAAGCGGGCGACCTCGGCGTTGAGATGCTCGGACTGGCGCGACAGCTCCGAGGCCGAGGCGAGGACCTGGGAGGCGGCCGCGCCGGTCTCCTCGGCCGCGCCGGACAGGGCGGTGACGTTGGCCGTGACCTCGCCCGCGCCGGTGGCGGCCTGGGCGACGTTGCGGACGATCTCCTGCGTCGCCGCGCCCTGCTCCTCCACCGCCGCGGCGATCGAGGTGGCGACGCCGCTGATCTCGCGGATGCGGCCGGCGATGCCGCCGATGGCCGAGACGGCCTGATCGGTCGAGCCCTGGATCTGGCCGATCTGGCGGCCGATCTCCTCGGTGGCCTTGGCGGTCTGGTTGGCGAGCTCCTTCACCTCCGCCGCGACGACGGCGAAGCCGCGCCCGGCCTCGCCGGCACGCGCCGCCTCGATGGTGGCGTTGAGCGCGAGCAGGTTGGTCTGCCCGGCGATCTGCGAGATCAGCGCCACCACGTCGCCGATGCGGCCGGCGGCCTGGGCGAGGTCCTGCACGAGGTCGGCGGTCTGGCTCGCCTCGCCGACGGCGGCCCGGGCCAGCTCGGCCGAGCCGTCCACCTGCCGGCCGATCTCGGAGACGGAGGTGCCGAGCTCCTCGGCCGCCGCGGCCACCGTGTTGACGTTGGTGGCGGCCTGGTCCGCCGCAGCCGCGACGCTGGTGGAGCGGCCGGCGGTCTCGCCGGCGGTGGCCGTCATGGTCTGGGCCGTCGCCTGCAGCTCGGCCGCCGCGGCCGAGACCCGCGCGACGATGCCGCCGACCGCGCCCTCGAAGCCGTCGGCCATCTGGCGCATGCCGGCCTTGCGCTGCTCCTCGGCGGAGGCGCGGGCGAGCGCCGTATCCGCCTCGAGCTGGCGCGTGCGGATCAGGTTCTCGCGGAACACCTGCACCGCGCCCGACATCGCGCCGATCTCGTCGCGGCGGCCGGCGAAGGGGATGTCCGAGGCGGTGTCGCCCGCGGCGAGGCCGCGCATGGATGCCGTCATCCGCTCGATCGGGCGCGAGACGCCGAGGAAGGAGAAGGCGAGGGCGCCGAGCGCGGTCAGGAAGGTGAGGGCGAGCATGGCCAGCGTCGTGTGCGTGGCCGCGCCCTGCGCCGCGCGGATCTCGGCATCGGCCGTCTTGCTGGCGGCGAGGTTGACGTCCACCAGCGCGCGCGCCGCCGCGGCCACCGCGAGGTAGTGCGCGTTCATCGGGCCGCGGAAGAAGTCCATCGCCTCGCCGTGGCGCTCCAGGGGGAAGCCGTGCAGCGTCTCCCAATCCTGCCTCAGCACCTGCAGCTTGGCCTGGAGGTCGTCGTAGATCCGCTGCTCCTCGCCCGAGCTGACCAGCGTCCGGTAGGCCTCCACCTTGGCGGCCCGCTCGCGCATCAGCTCCACGACCTTGCCGGTGCTCTCGGTCCGCGCGGCCGCGGTCTCGTCGGTCATGAAGCGGAACTGCCACAGGCGCGTGCGGGTCACGAGCGTGTTGATCGCGTGGGCTTCATTCATCGAGGGCACGGCATTGTCGAGAAGCGACGCAGTCCTGCTGCCGATGGCCTCGATCTTCAACAATGACGCGCCGCCCTGTGCGAGTGACAACACGAGCATTACAACGAAGATACCTGCCAGGCACCGTTTCAGGCTGAGATTCATCTCTAGTTCCGCCTCTGGACTACGCCGAACACTTCGTTTCATATTATCGTGAAACGAGGATTAATGCGGCGCAGCAAAGGGTTTCGGTGTGTCTCCCGTGTCGTCCCGAGCCTCGTCACGGCCGCCGCAGGCCGGCGGCCATCGCGCGGACGAGGATCTCGATCTGGTCCCGGATCACGGCGGCCGGCAGGGCGAGGCGCTGCGGGTCGAGCCCGAGGGCGACGATGCCGTGCGTCGCCGAGAACAGGCTGCGGGCGAGCAGCCGGCATTCCGTCTCGGCGAGTTCGGGGCGCAGCACCGCGAGCGGCTGCTCGATGCGGGCGAACAGGCGCGCCTGCTCGGCCACGTACCAGTCCGGCGCGCGCTGCCCCGAGGGGGCGCGGTGGCGGAACAGGGCGTCCCAGCGCAGCGGGTGGGCGCGGGCGAAGTCGAGATAGGCCTGGCCGAGCCGCACCAGCTCGTCGGCGGCGGCCCCCGCATCGGCGATCCGCCCCGCGGGCGGCCCGAGCGCCGCCTCGAACAGGTTGAGGGTGCGCAGGTTCACCGCCAGCACCACGCCGTCGAGATCGGGGAATGCCGTGTAGATCGCCCCGACCGCGCAGCCGGCCGCCTGGGCCAATTCCCGCGCGCGCAGGCCGGGCAGGCCGCCCGCCGCGATCATCCGCTCGGCCTCGGCGACCAGGGTGTCGCGCAGGGCGCGGCGGCGCTCGTCGGCGCTCATGCGAGGCTCCTTTCTTTGCACGTCGTGCAAAATCGCACTTGAACGTTGTTCATGACCATGCGAGCTTCCGCTTTGTGAACGACGTTCATGGAGTGGACGAAGGCCATGTTCAAGCTGTTCGAGACCCTGTTGAGAGGCCACGCGGCCCGCGCCGCGGAGGAGATCTTCGACCGTAACGCCCTGCTGATCCTCGACCAGCAGATCCGCGAGACCCGGGCTGGGCTGGAGCGCAGCCGCCGGGCGCTGGCCATCGCGGTGGCGGGGGACCGCGGCGAGGCGCGGCGCCTCGAGGAGGTCGAGGCCCGCGCCGCGACCCTGGAGACGCAGGCGGTGGCCGCGCTCCGGGCGGGGCGCGAGGACCTCGCCGCGGAGGCGGCCACCGCCATCGCCGACCTGGAGGCCGAGCGCGACGCGATCCGGGCCGCCCGGGCGCGCTTCTCGGCGGAGATCGCCCGGATCCGCGAGAGCGTCGCCGACGCCACCCGGCGCCAGGCCGAGCTGGAGCGGGGCCGGCGGGTCGCCGCGGCGAACGAGGCGGTGCGCCGCCTCGGCGCCGGCCAGGCCCGGCAGGACGCCGCCACCCTGCGCGAGGCCGAGGCGACCCTCGCCCGCCTGCGCGAGTTGCAGGCCGAGGCCGCCGACACGGAGGCGGCCCTCGCCGAGGCCGATCCCGGCCGCTCCCTGAGCGAGCGCCTAGAGAAGGAGGGCTTCGGCCCCGGCCCGAAACAGACCGGCGGCGCCGTGCTGGAGCGCCTGCGCCGGGCCGCGCAGCAGCCCGAGACCGTCTGACGCCGCGCCCCGCGCGGCCTGCCCCAGGCCCCGGCGACGGCCGGGGCACCACGAGACGAACCCCGGCGACGATGCCGGGGCACCACGAGACGAACCCCGGCGACGATGCCGGGGCGCCACGAGACGAACCCCGGCGACGATGCCGGGGCGCCACGAGACGAACCCCGACGATCCGTCCCACGCATTCAGGCACAGTTTCAGGAGCAACGATCATGACCCAGGACAACGCCGCGCAGCATTCCTCCGGCTGGGTGAGCTTCACCTACGCCTCGTTCATCGGCTCCATCGCGATGGTGGCGCTCGGCATCGTGTTCATGCCGGTCGACATCTGGCTCAAGGGCTATTTCGCCATGGGCGCGGTGATGCTGGTCCAGTCCTGCGTGACCCTGACCAAGACGGTGCGCGACGTCCACGAGTCCCGCCGCATGGTCAACCGCATCGAGGACGCCAAGACCGAGCGCCTGCTGATGACGGTGGGCCGGGAGTGAGGTTCGGCTCCGCCTCTTCCGATCGGGAGAGGGCTGTCAGGAACAAAAATTTTTCAGAGCGATCGCGCTGGTCCGGAAGGGGCCTCTCCTCCCCACAGATCTCGGGGCTTGCCCGAGATCTGCCCTTGTCTGTCCAGATCGGGCAGGCCCGATCTGGATGGGGAGGAGCCGGAGGTGGGGGTGGTGCAGGATCGGACGTCGCGGTGCCTCCTGAACCACCCCCACCCCGACCACCTCCCCGCAAGGAGGAGGGGACAAGCGCCTTATCCTGAGCCGCCGCCCTCTCCCGAGGAGAGAACGCCGCCCTTGAGCCGGCCACCGGATCCGCGATACCGCCGGGTGGACGGAGTCTTGCGAGGGCGGCCGCGATGGACCTGAACACGATCGAGGCCGTGCTCGCCCCCGCCGCCCGCGCCGACCTGCCCGCCTGGCGGGCGGGCGATGCCTGGCTGGCGGGCGGGACCTGGCTGTTCTCGGAGCCGCAGCCGCATCTCGCCCGCCTCGTCGACCTCGCCGCCCTCGGCTGGCCGCCCCACGCGGTCGGGCCGGACGGGCTGGAGATCGCCGCCACCTGCACCATCGCCGCCCTGGAGCGGCTCGACCTGCCGCCCGAATGGACGGCCGCCGCAGCCCTGGTCGGGCCGTGCTGCCGGGCCCTGCTCGGCTCGTTCAAGGTACGCAACGCCGCGACCGTCGGCGGCAATCTCTGCCTCGCGCTCCCCGCCGGGCCGATGATCGCGCTGGCCGCTGCCCTCGACGCGGCCTGCCTGATCTGGACCCCGGACGGGGGCGAGCGGCGCTTGCCCGTCCTCGACCTCGTGCGCGGGCCGGGCGAGACGGCGCTCGCACCCGGCGAGGTGCTGCGCCGGATCGACCTGCCCGCCGCCGCGCTCGGCCGCCGCGCCGCCTTCCGGCGGATCGCCTTGAGCCCCGAAGGGCGCTCCGGCGCGCTGCTGATCGGCACCAGCGGGGCCGGGGGCTGGGCGCTGACCGTCACCGCCGCCACGCGCCGCCCGCTGCAATGGCGCTTCCCCGCCGTGCCGGAGGCGGAGGCGCTGGCGGGCGCCCTGGCGGCGGTCCCGGACGGGCTCTGGGACGACGACGTGCACGGGGCACCGGACTGGCGCCGCCACGTCACGGGGATCCTGGCCGAGGAGATCCGGCGGGAACTCACGGGGCCGGATCGGCCGGGGCGAGATTCTTCGGGGCGCGATTCTTCGGGGCGAGATTCTTCGGGGGAGGGCGTCTGATGCGCCTCACCGTCAACGGGCAGGCGCAGGCGGTTCCCGCCCGCCCCGGCCAGTGCCTGCGCACCGCGCTGCGCGATCTCGGCTGGTTCGGGGTCAAGAAGGGCTGCGACGCGGGCGATTGCGGCGCCTGCACCGTCCATCTCGACGGCGAGCCGGTCCATGCCTGCATCACCCCGGCCTTCCGGGCGGCGGGGCGCAGCGTCACCACGATCGAGGGACTCGCCGGCCCCTGCGCCCCGGGCGCCGAGGTGCCGGAGAGCTTCCACCCCGTGCAGGCGGCCTTCCTCGCCGCGCAAGCCTTCCAGTGCGGCTTCTGCACGCCGGGCCTGGTGATGACGGCGGCCGCCCTCGACCAGGGCCGGCGGGCGGATCTCGGCGACGCGCTCAAAGGCAATCTCTGCCGCTGCACCGGCTACGGTTCCATCCGCGACGCGATCGACGGCATCGCCCGCGCGGAGGCCGGGCCGGGCGATCCCGTCGGGTGCAGCGTCCCGGCGCCGGCGGGGCCTGCCATCGTCTCGGGCCGGGCCGCCTACACCCTCGACAAGGCGGTGCCGGGGCTCCTCCACATGAAGGTGCTGCGCGCGCCCCACGCCGCGGCCCGCATCCGGCGCATCGACGCCGCCGAAGCCCTTGCGCTGCCGGGCGTCGTCGCGGTGCTCACCCATGCGGACGCGCCGGACGCCCTGTTCTCCACCGGCCGCCACCACGACCCGCGGGACGACGCCGCCGATACCCGCGTGCTCGACCCGGTCATCCGCTTCCGGGGCCAGCGCGTCGCCGCGGTGGTGGCCGAGAGCGAGGCCGCGGCCGAGGCGGCGCTCGCCCGCATCGTGGTCGACTACGCGATCCGTCCCGCCGTGCTCGACCCGGAGGCGGCGCTCCGCCCCGACGCCCCCCTCGTCCACGACCCCGCCGACCGGCCGCCCCCGCGTGCGGGCGCCGACGCAGCCCCCCGCCACAGCCACCCGAACCTCGCCGCCGAGGCGCACGGCCTGGTCGGCGACGTGGAGGCGGGCTTCGCGCAAGCCCATGCGATCCACGAGGGCACCTACGTCTCGCAGCGCGTGCAGCACGGCCATCTCGAGACCCATGCGGCCTTAGGCCTGATCGACGAGGCCGGCCGCCTCGTCATCCGCTCCTCGACGCAGGTGCCGTTCCTGACCCGCGACGCCCTCTGCGCCCTCTACGATCTCCCGCGCGCACAGGTGCGCGTGGTCTGCGGCCGGGTCGGCGGCGGCTTCGGCGGCAAGCAGGAAATGCTGACCGAGGATCTCGTGGCGCTTGCCGTGCTGAAGCTCGGGCGCCCCGTGGTCTGGGAGACGACCCGCGAGGAGCAGTTCGTCGCGACGACCACCCGCCACCCGATGCGGGTGCGCGTGCGGCTCGGCGCCAAGGCCGACGGCACGCTGACCGCCATCGCCCTCCACGTGGTGGCGGAGACCGGCGCCTACGGCAACCATGCCGGCGGCGTGCTCCACCACGGCTGCAACGAGGTGATCGCGGTCTATCGGTGTCCGAACAAGCGCGTCGACGGCTACAGCGCCTACACCAACACCGTGCCGGCCGGGGCCTTCCGCGGCTACGGGCTCAGCCAGACCATCTTCGCGGTGGAATCGGCCATGGACGAGCTGGCGCGCCGGCTCGGCATCGACCCGTTCACCATGCGGCGGCGCAACGCGATCCGCCCCGGCGACCCCATGGTCTCGACGAGCCTGGAGCCGCACGACGTGGAATACGGCAGCTACGGCCTCGACCAGTGCCTCGACCGCGCCGAGGGAGCCCTGAAGGCGCTGCCGCCCGTCGTGCCCGAGCCCGGCTGGCGGGTGGGGCAGGGGATGGCGCTGGCGATGATCGACACGATCCCGCCCCGCGGGCATCTCGCCGAGGCGCGCATCCGCCTGGAGGCGGACGGCAGCTACACGCTCCATGTGGGCACCGCCGAGTTCGGCAACGGCACGGCAACCGTGCACGCGCAGCTCGCGGCCTCGGCGCTCGGCACCGCGCCGGAGCGGATCCGGCTCGTCGCCGCCGATACCGACGTGGTCGGCTTCGATACCGGCGCCTATGGCAGCACCGGCACGGTGGTCGGCGGGCTGGCGAGCCACCGCGCCGCCCTCGCCCTGGCCGAGGCGCTGCGCGCGGAGGCGGCGGGGCGGCGCGGTGCCGATCCCACCGCCTGCCGCCTGGATTCCGAGGGCGTCGCCCTGCCGTCGGGCGAGCGGATCGCGCTCTCCGACTTCGCCGGGCTTGCGGCGGAGGGCCGGGCCGACGGCAGCCCGCGCTCCATCGCCTTCAACGTCCAGGCGTTCCGCGTCGCCGTGCAGGCGGCGACGGGCGCGGTCCGCATCCTCGACAGCCTCCACGCGGCGGATGCGGGCCGGGTGATCAACCCGATGCAGTGCCGCGGCCAGATCGAGGGCGGGGTGGCGCAGGGGATCGGCGCCGCGCTCTACGAAGCGGTGCGGCTCGACGGGCCGGAGGTCGTCACCCGCAGCTTCCGGACCTATCACCTGCCGGCCTGCGCGGACGTGCCCCGCACGCAGGTCCTGTTCGCCGACACCCACGACCGGATCGGCCCGCTCGGCGCCAAGTCGATGAGCGAGAGCCCGTTCAACCCGGTGGCGGCGGCGCTCGCCAACGCCATCCGCGACGCCACCGGCTACCGCCCGCACGCCACGCCCTTCGCCGCCGACCGCATCTTCCGCGGCGTAGCGGCGGCGCTTCATGAGCCCCTTGGCGAGCCGCTTGGCGAGCCGCTTGGCGAGCCCCTTGCCCAGGACGAGACCCGCGCATGAGCCACACCGCCGCCGAGCTCGAACAGGCCGTACGCGAGATCGCCGAGGAGATGCGCGCGCGGACCGACCGCGGCAAGGTGGCCGACTACATTCCCGAGCTCGCCCAGGTCGATGCGCGCCAGTTCGGCCTCGTGGTGATCGACGCGGACGGCCGCGTCGCCGCCGGGGGCGATGCCGACACGCCCTTCTCGATCCAGAGCATCTCGAAGGTCTTCACCCTGACGCTGGCGCTCGGCATGGTCGGCGACCGGCTCTGGCGGCGGGTCGGGCGCGAGCCCTCGGGCAGCCCCTTCAACTCGATCGTGCAGCTCGAGCGCGAGCGCGGCATCCCGCGCAACCCCTTCATCAATGCCGGCGCCATCGCGGTCACCGACGTGATCCTCTCGGGCCACCAGCCGCGGGAGGCGCTCGGCGAGATCCTGCGCTTCCTGCAGTTCCTGGCCCAGGATTCCGCCATCGTCATCGACGAGGCGGTGGCGGCCTCCGAGCAGCGCACGGGCTTCCGCAACGCGGCGCTCGCCAACTACATGAAGTCCTACGGCGTGCTCGACAATCCGGTGGTGTACACGCTCGGCGTCTACTTCCACCACTGCGCCATCGCCATGTCCTGCCGCCAGCTCGCGGCGGCCGGCCGCTTCCTCGCGCATTCGGGGGTGAACCCGGCCACGGGCCTCTCGGTGGTCTCGGCCGAGCGGGCGCGGCGCATCAACGCGATCATGCTCACCTGCGGCCATTACGACGGCTCGGGCGAGTTCGCCTACCGGGTCGGCCTGCCCGGCAAGAGCGGGGTCGGGGGCGGCATCCTGGCGGTCGCCCCCGGCAAGGCCTCGATCGCGGTCTGGTCGCCCGGCCTCGACGCGGCGGGCAATTCCCATCTCGGCCGCATCGCGCTGGAGGCGCTCACCCGGCGCATGGGCTGGTCGATCTTCGGGGTGTGAGGCCGTTTCCGGTCGCGAGCGGGCCACTCCTCCCCCTTGCGGGGCGGGGAGCGGCTCCCGCCACCGGCCCGATCAGCGCCGCGGGGTGCGGTTGCGCTCGGCCTCTTCCTGGATCGCGGCCTCGTGGTACCAGCCGCTCCCGATCGCGCAGCTGCGCGGCGCCGGCTGGGCCGCGGCTTCGCGCTGGGTCTGGCCGGCGCGGCCGCCCACCGGGAACTGGTAGATCTTCGCGGAGGTGCGGTGGAAATCCGTGTTCATGAGGCTCGACGCTCCCTGTCAGCGATACGGTCTCAACGCGTCGACAGCGCTGTCGGAAGGAAGATGCCTATAGTTTGCGCGATCTGCACCCCTAAAATCACGTTTTGCCGACAATTTGCGCATCATATATCTTGCGAAACCGGGTGATGCGTGATCGCCCACGAATCCAAAACCCGCTGCCTTTTCGATGTGCGTTTTCGGCCTCGCGCCGGCACTGCTCAGAAAGTGTGCGTTAACCCGCCCCCAGGCAGAGCATGCCCGTGGCGGGGCGATACAAGCCGCCGGAACCCGGCCGGTTCCACGAACGAGGCGGCCCGGCCGGGCGCCGTCCACAGCCGGATGGGGCGGATGGCACGGCCCGTGCTAGGGGGCGCACAGCCGTCGATGGTGGGCGGGGTCCGACACACGCAGGACTGTCTGTCAGGGTTTGACGAGAGAAGCGCGATGACGAAGTACAAGCTCGAATACATCTGGCTGGACGGCTACACCCCCGTCCCGAACCTCCGCGGCAAGACGCAGATCAAGGAATTCTCCGAGTTCCCGACCCTCGAGCAGCTTCCGATGTGGGGCTTCGACGGCTCCTCGACCAAGCAGGCCGAGGGCGGCTCGTCCGACTGCATGCTCAAGCCCATCCGCCACTTCCCCGACCCGGCCCGCACCAACGGCGTGCTGGTGCTCTGCGAGGTGATGATGCCGGACGGCGTCACGCCCCACGCGTCGAACAAGCGCGCCACCATCCTCGACGACGAGGGCGCCTGGTTCGGCTTCGAGCAGGAGTACTTCTTCTACCAGAACGGCCGCCCGCTCGGCTTCCCCGAGAGCGGCTACCCGGCCCCGCAGGGCCCGTACTACACCGGCGTCGGCTATTCGAACGTCGGCTCGGTCGCCCGCCAGATCGTCGAGGAGCATCTCGACCTGTGCCTCGCCGCCGGCATCAACCACGAGGGCATCAACGCCGAGGTGGCGAAGGGCCAGTGGGAGTTCCAGATCTTCGGCAAGGGCTCCAAGCGGGCCGCCGACGAGATGTGGATGGCGCGCTACCTGATGCAGCGCCTGTGCGAGACCTACGAGATCGACATCGAGTACCATTGCAAGCCGCTCGGCGACACCGACTGGAACGGCTCGGGCATGCACTGCAACTTCTCGACCGCCTACATGCGCGAGACCGGCGGCAAGGCCTATTTCGAGGCGCTGATGGCCGCCTTCGCGAAGAACCTCGACGACCACATCGCCGTCTACGGCCCGGACAACGACAAGCGCCTGACCGGCAAGCACGAGACGGCGCCCTGGAACAAGTTCTCCTACGGCGTGGCCGACCGCGGCGCCTCGATCCGCGTGCCGCACTCCTTCGTCAACAACGGCTACAAGGGCTATCTCGAGGATCGCCGCCCGAACTCCATGGGCGACCCCTACCAGATCGCCAGCCAAGTCCTGAAGACGATCTCCGAGGTTCCGACCGGCGCGGCCGCGGCCGCGGCCTGATCCCACCGATCGCGGCGCGCCCGACGCGCCGCGGCCTCGGACCAGACAAGAAGGGCCGGCCTCCCGCAGGGGAGACCGGCCCTTTCGCGTCCGGGTGCCGAAAGAACGGCCCCGGATGCGCGGGGGCCTCGGCCGCCCCCGCGCGGGTTCTTGTGCCCTCAGCGGCTCGCGGGCGTGTTCTTGTCGACCGTGCCGCCCGCCGAGGGGCCGGCGCCGTTGCCGCGCGCGCCGGGCGCGACGGTGCCGGTGGTGGCGCCCGGGGCCGTGGCGGCACCCGCGCCCGGCGCGGTCGTCGCGGGCCCGCGGCTCGCCGGGGTGTCGGTGGCGACAGTACCGCCCGCAGACGGGCCCGAGCCGGGATTCACCGGGCCGCCGCCCTGCGCCAGGGCGGCGCCGGTGAGGGGCAGGACGAGGCAGGCGGCCAGGGCGACGGAACGCATCATTGCAATCTCTCCGAATGGCTTCAGTCCGGACGAAACCCGCGTCCGGGCACTCCGTTCAATCAGCGCGGGCATTTTCCTGCACGGCCGGCATCCCACCTTGCGCCCCGGCCCGCGCCCGCTCCGCCTCGTTAAGGTTGATATCCGATGAATCACGGACCCGTGTGCGAATTCCTTCCCAGGCGCATTGGGACCTGAGATTATCCCGCCGGCCACGGAGGGGGACATGAACGAGCGACGACGGCAGCAACGGCGGCGCACCTATCTGGGCGGGGCCGTCACCTTCAACCACGGCATGCAGAGGCTGACCTGCCTCGTGCGCGACCTCTCCGAGGACGGCGCCCGGTTCGCGTTCAGCGACGGCGTGATGCTGCCCGAGGCGATCGACCTCGCGATCGACCTGCACCGCGAGACGCGGCGCGCCCGGATCGTCTGGCGCGGCAACGACACGGTCGGGGTGGCCTTTGTCAGGCCCCACGCCGCGTCGAACGTCGTCGCCTTCGCACGGCCCTAGAGCCGATCCGGCCACCAACCTGAGCGAAAATCCTCAGGCCCGCGCCGGCTCGCCCGGGCCGAGCCGCGCGAGCCGGTCGAGCAGGGCGCGGTCGTGCAGCAGCGCCATGCGCTCCTTCGGGCCGAGCCAGGCGGCGACCTCGTCCAGCGTCTCCGCCTCCACCACCTTGGCCTGGGCCAGCGTGTGGTCGGGGTCGATCCGCCCGCGCGGGCGGGGGGCGGCCGGCGGCAGCATCCGGGCATGGGCCGCGGCGAGGCCCGCATCGGCGTGGAGCGCCCGCAGGGAATCGGCCTCGTCGAGGCCGGCTTCCGCGTTGCGGGCGGCGAGCGCCCCGGCGCGGAGCGCGATCGCGGGCGGGTCGCGCTCCTCCGGCGTCGTCAGCAGGCCGCGGCTCTTGAGGGCGAGGCCGAAGCCGAGCTGGCCGCTCGCCCAGGAGATCGGGATCGCGAGGACGAGGCCGAGGATCGTCGGCGACATCCAGAGGAAGAGCGAGGTGGCGATCGCGAAGGCCGCGATCCCGGAGACGAGGCCGAGCAGGGTGTGCCAGCGGTGGCGGGCGACGATGGCGCGCCAGGGGATCGAGCCGTCGTCGCGCCGCTGCGGGTTCCAGCCGGTGTCGCGCCCGAGCAGGATGCCGGCGACCGAGCCCGACTGGATCACCATGGCGACCGGCGCCAGCAGAGCCGAGAGCAGGATCTCGAGGAGGCAGGAGGCCACGAGCCGTCCGGCTCCGCCGCAGGCCCGGCGCACGCCCGCATCGAGGAGCGCGAGGATCAGGCCGAGGCCTTTCGGGGCGAGCAGGATGCCCATGGTCAGCCCGAAGAGCTGCAGGGCGCGCACGGGGTCGAAGCGCGGGAAGACGGGGTAGAGGGCGAGCCCCTGCGCGAAATATTCGGGCTTCACATAGGCCGTCTGCAGGGCGAGCGCGATGCCGACCACGAGCTGGAGCAGCCAGAACGGCGAGGCGAGGTAGCCGGCGATGCCGGTCGCGAAATGCTGGCGCGAGGCGAAGTGCAGGCCGGCCGCGCCGATGATGCGGCTGTGCTGGAGGTTGCCCTGCGCCCAGCGCCGGTCGCGCACGGCGACGTCGATCAGCGAGGGCGGGCTCTCCTCGTAGGAGCCGGGCAGGGTCGGCAGCATGGTGACGTCCCAGCCGGCGCGCCGGATCAGGGCCGCCTCCACGAAGTCGTGGCTGAGCACGTGGCCGCCGAAGGGCGGGCGGCCGGGCAGGTCGGGCAGGCCGCAGGATTGCGCGAAGGCGCGCGTCCGGATGATCGCGTTGTGGCCCCAGTAATTGCCGTCGCGGCCCGACCAGTGGCTCAGGCCCGTGGCGATGACCGGCCCGTAGATCCGCGCGGCGAATTGCTGGACCCGGGCGAAGAGCGTGTTGCGGTTGATGATGAGCGGCAGCGACTGGATGATGCCGGCATCCGGGTCCGCCTCCATCGCCGCGGCGAGCCGCACCACGCAGTCGCCGGAGAGCAGGCTGTCGGCGTCGAGGACCAGCATGTGGTCGTAGGCCCCGCCCCAGCGGGTGACGAAGTCGGCGATGTTGCCGGCCTTGCGGTGGTGGTTCTTCGGCCGGTGTCGGTAATAGAGCCGCGCCCCGGGCCCGAGCCTTTCCCGCAGCGCCAGGAAGGCGCGCTCCTCGGCGATCCAGGCATCCCCTTGCGTCGAATCGGAGAGCACGAACCAGTCGAACTGCGCGCCGAGGCCCGTCTCCGCGACGGCCTCGTGCATCGCCTCGATCCCGGCGAAGGTGCGCGCGGTCGCCTCGTTGTAGACGGGCATCAGGATCGCGGTGCGGGCCGAGAGCCGCTCCGGCGCCGCCGGCAGCGCGGGGCGGCGCAGCAGCACGAGGAAGCCGAGCACGGCGCTGGTGAAGGCCAGGGCGATCCACGAGAAGGTCAGCACGAAGAGCGCGACGAGGACGAGCTGGAGCAGGGTCGGGCTGCCCGACACCGAGACCGTCTCGTACATCTGCCAGCCGCCATAGGCGGTGAGGGCGAGCGCGCCCCCGAAGACGAAGAGGCGGGCGGCGACGGGGGGCCGGCGGCGCCGCAGCGGCCGGCGCACGGTGCCCCGGTCGAAGCGCGCGAGGTCCTGCACCGGCATCGGCAGCGGCGCCTCCGGCGGCATCGCGGGGGCGAGGTCGTGCGCGAGATCCGGCGCGTCGGCATCGGACGGGGCGGGGCGGGTGGTGTCGTCGATGCGCACGGCGGGCCGGGATCCTCGGATGGTCGGGCAGGAACGCTTGCGGGGCCTGTTTAGGCGCATGCGCCCCGGAAATGCACCTGCGTCCCTGACGGCTTCCTGACCGGAGCCGCTTCTAGGGCAGCACCCAGAGGCAGCCGCCCGACGACACGGCGAGGCACTCGTAGGGCGCGCCGCCGACCATGGCTCGGCGCTCGACGGTGCCGATCGCCTCGCGCGGCACCAGCCGGCAGCCCGCCTGGGCGGAGGCCTGCGCGGCGGCCCGCGCCCGGTCCTCGTGCACGGAGGCCGCGAGCTGGCGCAGGGCCACGAGGCTGTCGCAGGCCGCGACCTGCTCCTGTTCGAGGGCCCGCGCGGGCAGCGCCGGGGCGGCCGTCAGCAGGAAGCCGGACAGGGATGCGGGCAGGGATCCGAGGATCCGGCCGGCGCGGCTGCGTGGACGCATGGACGTCTCCTCCGCTCTTGGAGATGGGAACCCCGGAGATGGGCCGGGCCCGGCCGCCGGCAACGGAGGGCCTGAACGCGACGACGCCGCCCGCTCGGGGGAGCGGGCGGCGTCGTCGAGGACCGTCGAGGCCGCCGGATCTCGCCCGGCGGCGCTCGGGTCAGCGCGTCAGCGCTTCACCTTGGCCTTGGCCTTGCGGGCGGCGTAGCGCGCGTCGCGCGCCTCCTTCTTGGCGTTGAGCTCGGCGGCCTTGCGCTCCTGCGTGGCCTGCAGCTCGGCCTGCTCGCGGGCGATCTGGGCGGCGAGCTCCGCCTCCTCGCGCTCGCGCTTCTCCGTCGCGGCCTTCAGTTCCGCGGCGACGCGGGCAGCCTCGCGCTCGCGGGTGCGCTCGTCACGGGCACGGGAGATCTCGGCGCGGGCCTTGGCCTTCGCGATCACCTCCGGGTCGTCGGAGGGGGGACGGGCCTTGAACTTTGCCAAGAGAGCGGCCTTGGCGTTGGCGGAGTTCTGACGGCGGTCGTCGAAGTTCCTGTAGTCGAATGCGCTCATATGGCCTTTCTCATGGCGTGGTCGTTCGCGTTTCCCGGCGGATCCGGCCCCTTCAGGGCCGGGCCGGACATGAAGGGGCGACCCTCGACGGACGGTCTAGGGCCGCGCGCGCGGCGGGACGGGGTGGCAATGGCCGAAGGCTCCGCCCAATGCAACCGAAGCAGGCGCCGAAAGCGCCGCCTTCGCTGACATTTGCCGCCATTCTCTCGAAAGTTCTCTCCAAGGGATGCCGAAATGTCTCAGGCAGCCTCGAGATCTGGAGCCGCACTGACCCGGAACGGGATGAAGCGCGGCCTCGTCTGGTGATCCGTCACATAGGATCTTCCCGCCCCCGCGGCAAGGCCGAAGCCGCCCCGGGACCCCGCGCGGGCGGCCGGGGCGCCATGCGCCGCCGCCATATGAGGCGGCTCCGGCCTCCACAGGCCCCTGTGGAGAGGGGGGTGGATGACGGGCGGATCCGGGGTGGATCGGGGGCCCGGCACGGCCCGCCGGGAGCCTCAAGGTTGTCGGATCCGGCCGGCGCGGCTACGCTCGGGCGATCGCGGGTGGGAGGCCTGCGGCGGATCCGCGGGGCGTTTCCCCCGGTCCCGGCCTCCCGGTCGCGGCCCGTCCGCGGCGCTTTCCGAGCCGCGCCGTGCCGACACCTGAAGCGGGGGGCTTCAACCATGACCGATACCGCCAGGGGCATGCGGTCGATTCCGGCGTGAGGGTGCCGCCGCCCCGGTGCGGCCGCTCTCCCGTGGCGCCGGTCCGCCGCGGGCGCGTTCCCGCGCGGCTGTCCGCGAGACCGTCTTCGATCCAGTCCCGGATCCCGGCGCGCTGGGCGCTCGCCGCCGGGCTCGCCCTGTCCGGCCCGCTCTCCTGCCCGGGCCCGGCCGCGGCCTTCGACCTGTTCGGCTGGTTCGGCGAGAAGGAGGAGCCGCTGGCGCCCTCCGCCACGGCGCTGCCCTACGCGGTGAAGTTCCGCGGCGCGGACGACGACGCGCTCGTCACCGCCCTGCAGGACGCCTCCTCCCTGCACAAGCTCCGCCGCGAGCCGCCGCCGGACGGGGAGGGGCTGGTGCGCCGGGCCGAGGCCGATCTCCGCCGCCTGCCCGAGGCGCTCGAAGGCTCCGGCTACTATGCCGGCCGCGTCGCGGTCCGGGTCGGGGAGGTGACGCTGTCGGGCGAGGCCTCGCTGCTGGCCGCCTCCCGCGCCGCCGAGCGCGACCGGGCGCGGGCCCTCGTCCCCGTCAAGGTCGCGGTCGATCCGGGGCCGCTCTACCAGCTCCGCCGGATCGGCGTGCGCGACCGGGCCGGGCGACCGCTCCCCCCGGAGCTGCTGCCCGAGCGCCTGACCCGGGTCGATCCCGACACGCCGGCCCGCTCGGCCGCGGTGCTCGCCCGCGAGGCGGCGATCGTCGACCGGCTGCGGGCGCAAGGCCATCCCTTCGCCAAGGTGGTGTCGCGCGATCCCGTGGTGGACGACGCGGCGCAGGCGATGGACGTGACCTTCACCGTCGATCCCGGCCCCGTCGCGGGAATCGGCGCCGTCACCGTGCGCGGCACGCAGGGGCTCGACCCGGCGGTGGTGCGCTCCTTCATCTACACGGAGCCGGGCGATCCCTACTCGCCGAAGGCGCTGACCGACATGCGCAAGGCGCTCACCAAGGTCGAGGCGCTGGGCTCGGTGCGCATCCGCGAGGGCGAGGCGCTCGACGCCGACGGCAACCTGCCGATCTTCGTGGACGTCACCGAGCGGCCGACCAACCTGTTCGGCATCTCGGCCCGCTATTCCACGGTGGACGGGCCGGGCGTGCGCGCGACCTATTCCAACCGCAACCTGTTCGGCGGGGGCGAGACGCTGCGGGTCGACGCCGACCTCTCCTATCTCGGCAACGACCTCTACGCGACGCAGCGCAAGCTCGCCGGCATCGATTCGAACGGGCTCGGCGGGCGGCTCCAGGCGACCTTCGTGAAGCCCGCCCTCTGGGGCACCCGCAACGACCTCGTGGCGAGCGCCTTCGCGGGCCGCGAGGCGCAGCAGAGCTACGTCGTGGACGGGGGCGGGGCGACTTTGGGCATCCGCCACCGCTTCTCGGACACCTTCTTCGCGCAGGTGAACCTGGACGGGCAGGCCGGCCGCTCGCAGGACGCGCTCGGCAAGGTCGATTACCGCCTGATCGGGCTCGGCGCCTCGCTCTCCTACGATTCCACCGACAGCCTGCTCGACCCGACCAAGGGCATCCGCCTCACGGCCTCGGCGACGCCCTATGCCGGCTTCCTCGGCTCCGACCCGTCGATCTTCGTGGCGAAGGCGCAGGGCTCGGCCTATTACGCGCTCGACGACGACGGCTGGTACGTGCTCGCCGGCCGCCTCGGCTTCGGCTCGATCTCGGGGGCGCGCCTCGACGAGATCCCGGCCAATATCCGTTTCTTCGCGGGTGGCGGCGGCTCGGTGCGCGGCTTCCCCTACCGCACGCTGGGCCCGCGCGGGCCCTTCAACCTGCCGGTGGGCGGGCGGAGCCTCCTGGAGGCCTCGCTGGAGGCCCGCATCAAGGTCACCGACACGATCGGCGTGGTGCCCTTCTTCGACGCCGGCACGGCCTTCGCCGGAGAGCTGCCGGACTTCGACGAGCGCATCCGGTCGGCGGTGGGACTGGGGCTTCGCTACTACACCGCCATCGGCCCGATCCGCGTGGACCTCGCCTTCCCCCTCGACCGCATCAAGGGCAACCGCGAGCGCCCGGTGGCGCTCTACATCAGCCTGGGGCAGGCGTTCTGATGCGGGCGATCGGACGCTTCCGGCACGAACGCCCCCCCTCTCCCCGCCCGAAGTCGGGCCTGTCCGACTTCGGTCTCATGGTGCCGATCTCGGGCAAGCCCGAGATCGGGCGGGGAGCGGGGCGAGCCCCCCTTGTCTGGGGCGAGCCAGGCGGTAGCGACGGTGAGGGGGCGGCTCCCGAAAAGGCTCTTTCGTCGAAGCCCCCTCACCGTCGCCTGCCGGCTCGCTCTGCCGACGACAGGGTCGGCAGAGCCCTCTCCCCGCGTGCGGGGAGAGGGGGACACCGCGTCCTCGTCGCGTGCGTCATCCTCACCCTGTCCGGCCCGGTCACGCTCACCCGCGCCGCCGACGAGGCCGAGAAATCCGTGCTCGGCGGGATCCTGTCGAAGGCGCTCTCCACGCCCGCCTCGCGGGTCTCGATCGGCGCGGTCGACGGCGCGCTCTCCTCGGACGCCACCATCCGCGACGTGGCGATCAGCGACCGCGACGGCGTCTGGCTGCGGCTCGACCGGGCCCGCATCGTCTGGCGCCGCCTCGCCCTGCTCTCCGGGCGGCTCGAGGTGGACAGCCTGGAGGTCGGGCGGATCGAGGTGCTGCGCCGCCCGGTCCCCGCCGCCGCCCAGCCCGTGGAGGAGCCCGACGGCACCCTGCTGCCGGACCTGCCGGTGAAGGTCGAGGTCAAGGCCTTCCGCCTCGACGCCCTCGATCTCGGCGAGGCCATCGCCGGCCAGGCGGCGCGGCTCACGGCGAGCGGCAGGGTCAAGCTCGGCAACCCGGCCGAGGGGCTCGACCTCGATCTCGGCGTGCGCCGGCTCGATGCGGGCGGCCAGTTCGCGGCCCGCCTCCTGTTCGTGCCGAAAGGCGAGCGGCTGGAGGTGAAGACCACGCTGACCGAGCCCGCGGGCGGCCTGCTCTCGAAGGGGTTGAGCGTGCCGGGCGAGCCGCCGATCACCCTCGACCTCGACGGGCGCGGCACCCTCGACGCCTGGAACGCCCGCCTCGATTTCGACGCGGGCGCGGGCGTCGGCGCCAAGGGCGGGGCGAAGATCTCGCGGATCGGGGCCGAGCGGCGCCTCTCCCTCGATCTCGCCGCCCGCGTCGAGGGCCTGCTGCCGGGCCCCGCCGCCGCGGTGTTCTCCGGCACGACCAAGCTCGAAGGCGGCCTGCGCATCGCCGATAGCGGCGCGCTCACCCTCGACCGGCTGGAGCTCGCCTCCCGCACCGCGCGGCTGGAGGCGAAAGGCACCCTCGACGCGCAGCGCAACGCCGACGTCCTCGTCCAGGCCCGCGCCGTGCCGACCGAGGGCGGCGTCACCAAGGCCGACCGGGCCGAGATCGCGAGCCTCGTCTTCGACGGCAGCCTCAAAGGCCCGCTCGCCCGCCCGCGCGCGCTCGGAACCCTGCGCGCCGCGGGGCTTCGCGCCGCCGATAGTGCCCTCGACCGGATCGAGGCGAACCTGAAGGCCGAGCCCGCCGACGCCAACCGCTTCGCGCTCGCGGCCGACGCCAAGGTCGAGGGCCTGCGGCTCGCCGACCCCGCCCTGCAGCGGGCGATCGGCGGGCGCGCCGGGCTCACCTTCGCGGGGGTGGTCGAGCCCGACAATACGCTCAGCGTCGCGACGCTCACCGTGGAGGCGCCGACGCTGAAGGCGGGCTATGCCGGCCGCATCGGGCGCAACACGCTGACCGGCACGGTGGAGGGCGCGCTGCCCGACCTCGCGGTCTTCTCCGGCCTCGCCGGGCGCGCGCTGGCGGGCGGGCTCGACGGGACGGCGAAGCTCGGCGGCGACCCCGCGCGCAAGGCGGTCTCCGCCGAGATCGACCTGCGCGCCCACGACCTCGCTCTGTCCGAGCCCCGCCTCGACCGGCTGCTCGGCGCGGCGCCGCGCCTCACCGGGCGCCTCGCCACGCTCTATGACGGCTACGGCTTCGAGGGCGTGCGGCTGGAGGGCGCGCGCATGATCGCGCGGCTGGAGGGCCAGGCCACCGCCCGCCTCGCCGATGCCCGCGCCGCGATCGACCTCAAGGACCTCGCCGCCCTCGACCCGCGCCTCGGCGGCCGGGCGAGCCTCTCGGGCCGCCTCTCCGGCACCCTGCTGCGGCCCGACATCGCCGCCCTGGTCGATGCGCGGGAGGCCTCGGCCCTCGGCCGCCCGGTGCGCGATCTGCGCGCCGAGGCCGTGCTGAAGGACGCGCTCGGGAGCCCCGACGGCCGCGTGACGCTCGCCGGCAGCGTCGGCGGCAAGGCGCTTTCCGGCAGCCTGCACCTCGCCCAGGGCGGGGGCGACTGGGTGCTCGACCGGCTCGCCCTCTCCCTCGGCTCGGCGAGCCTCACCGGCCAGGCCCGGCTCGGCATCGCCGGAAACCTCGCCGAGAGCCGCGCCGAGGGCGCGCTCGCCCTCCGCGCCGCCGACCTCGACGACCTCTCGCCCCTGGCGCTGACGCGGCTGGGCGGCAGCCTGGAAGCCGACCTCAGCCTCGCCCGCCCGGGCGGGCGGCAGGACGCCGCGCTTCGCGCCCGGGCCGCCGCGCTCCGGGCCGGGGAGATCGGCCTCGCCCGGCTCGACGCGAACCTCACCGGCCGCGACCTTGCCGGCGCGCCGCGGATCGACGGGCATGTGGAGGCCGACCGGCTGGTCGCCGCGGGCGAGAGCCTCGACACGGTGCGCCTCACCGCCGTCGGCGGGGCCGAGGCGAGCGACGTGACGCTGAAGGCCAAGGCCCGCGGCTTCGACCTCGACGGCGCCGCCCGCCTCGTCGCCGGGCCGCCCCTGCGGGTCGCGCTGCAGCGCTTCTCCGCCGCCCGCGGGGCCGACCGGCTCGCGCTCGCCGCCCCCGCCACCTTGACCTTCGCCGACGGCGCCGTCGCGATCGATTCGCTTGCGGTCGCAGCCGGCTCCGGCCGGCTGACGCTCGCCGGCAAGGCCGGGCGCGACGCCATCGACCTGCAGCTCGGCATCAAGGCCCTGCCGCTGGCGCTCGCCCGCATCGCGAGCCCGAAGCTGGCGCTCTCCGGCACCCTCGACGGCGAGGCGAGCCTGCACGGCCCCCCGGAGCGCCCGGAGGGCCGCTACGCCTTCAGCCTCGCGAAGGCGGTGACGCCGGAGACCCGCAAGGCCGGCCTGCCGCCGGTGGAGGCGCGGGCCTCGGGCACCCTGTCGGAGGGCCGCATCGGCCTCGACGGGCGGGTCAGCGCCGGCCGCGGCGTGGACCTCGTGCTCGGCGGCTCCCTGCCGGCCGAGACGGGCGGCGCCCTGGCGCTCACCGCCCGCGGCAGCCTCGACCTCGCCCTCGCCAACAGCCTGCTCGCGGCCGGCGGCCAGCGCGTGACGGGCCGCGTCGCGGTGGATGCCCGGGTCGGCGGCACGCTCGCCGCGCCGAGGGCCGAGGGCTCGGCCACGCTCGCCGGCGGCAGCTTCACCGACCCGCTCCAGGGCATCCGGCTGACGAATATCGAGGGCCGCGCCACCGGGCAGGGCGACAGCGTGGTGCTGGAGCGCCTCTCCGCCGCCACCCGCAACGGCGGGACCCTGCGCGCCGCCGGCCAGGTCGCGCTGCGGCCGGGCCAGGGCTTCCCGGGCTCGCTGCGGATCACGGGGCAGGGGGCGGAGCTGGTCTCGAGCCCCCTCGTCACGGCGGTGGCGGGGCTCGACCTCGCGCTCTCAGGGCCGCTCGCCGAGCGCCCGAAGGTGACGGGGCGCATCGACCTCGTCTCCGTCGACGTCACGGTGCCGGACCGCCTGCCCGCCACGGTGCAGCCGCTGCCCGGCATCCGCCGGGTCAACACCACGCCGGAGGTGCGCGCGCGCCTGGCGAGCCGGGCCCAGCCGCGGGCCGCCGCGCAGGGAGCGGGCCGCGGCCGGAAAGCCGCTACGCCCTTCGACGCCACGCTCGACGTGCGGGTGGAGGCGCCGAACCGCATCTTCGTGCGCGGGCGCGGCATCGACGCGGAGCTCGGCGGCGCCTTACGCCTCACCGGCTCCTCGCGGGACCCGGTGGCGGCCGGCGCCTTCGATCTGCGCCGCGGCCGGCTCGCGGTGATCGGCCAGCGCCTCGACTTCACCCGCGGGCGCCTGACCTTCGGCGGCGAGTTGACCCGGCCCGACCTCGACTTCCTGGCCGAGACCAAGGCCAGCGAGATCACCGCCCGCATCGCCGTGACGGGGCCGGCCAACCAGCCCGCCTTCGAGATCTCCTCGGAGCCGTCCCTGCCGCAGGACGAGGTGCTCTCGCGGCTGCTGTTCAAGAAGGCCTCGGGCAGCCTGTCGCCGTTCCAGGCGCTCCAGCTCGCCCAGGCCGTCTCCCAGCTCTCCGGCGGCGCCGGAGGGCCGGACGTGTTCGAGGCGACGCGCAAGGGCCTCGGCCTCGACAGCCTCGACGTCTCCACCGGCACCAGCGGCAGCCCGGCGGTCGGCGCCTCGCGCTACCTCTCGGACCGGCTCAGCGTGGGCGTGAAGGCCGGCGCCAAGCCCGCCGACACGGCCGCCACCGTCGATTACGACGTGACCCGCCGCGTGAAGGTGCAGGGCGAGGCCGGCAGCGACGGCCGCACCAGCCTCGGCGTCGGGGCGGAGTGGGAGTGGTAGGCGGGACGGGCCGCCGCGGCTGTGCGCCCTATCCGTCTCGCGGGCGGGATGATCGATGCACGGCCTCCGCGTCGCCCCCGCGCAAGCCGTACCGGTCCGGCTCGCCGGCGGCCCGGGCGAGCTGCGCTCCGAGGTCCTGGGCGAGGTGGCGGGGCAGGAGGAGCACGATCCCGCCCGAATCCGCGCCGCGCAGGGTGACCGCCACGGTGTCGCCACCGTCGATCGGCGCCACGTCGCCCAGGCTTCTGGCGGCGACCACGAACGGCCTGGAACCCTCGTCCATTCTCGCGACCTGATCGAAGAGATACGTGACGATACAACTCATACGAGCAATATCCTTATCCCAGGTGAAGAGCCCGGCCCGGTGCCCCGGGCCGCGGCCCGTGCCATGCTGCGGGACCGGGCTGCGAGACCGGACCAGGAGGCGCCCATGGAGGATCCGATGCCGCAATCCCGGAGCACCGCCGCCGAGGCCCTCGCCGCCAAGCGGGCGGAGATCGCCGCCGCCGTCGCCGCCCTGGAGGGGCTCGGCGACCCGGCCGGGCACGGGCCGGAGGCGCGCCGGGCGCTCGACGCGCGGGTTGAGGCGCTGATCGCGGGGCAGGGGGCGCCTCCGGAGGCGGACGGCCTGCGGCGCTGCCTCGCCGAGTACCGCGACCTCGCCGACACCCGGCTCGCCGAGCAGGGCGAGGTCTTCGCGCCGCAGGACGACGCCTGATCCAGGCCGGCGACCGCGCCCGGTCAGGGCTTCGAAAGGGATCATCCCTTTCGCGGGTCCAGGGCGGAGCCCTGGAAGACCTCGGGGCTTTGCCCCGAGACCCCACCAAAGGGACTTGTCCCTTCGGGATCCCGGATCAGGCCGCCAAGGCGAGGTAGGCCGAGACCGTGGCGACCGAGAGGATCGTGGAGAGGAGGATCGTGTCCGCGGTCACCGCCGCCTCGCGCCGGTAGAACTCCGCCAGCATGAAGGGGCCCGTCCCGGTGGGCAGGGCGGCCATCAGCACCGCCGTGTGCAGCAGGACCGGGGGCAGGCCGAGCGCGCGGCCGAGGGCCCAGGTCAGGACCGGGTGCGCCACCAGCTTCAGGCCGACGAGGATCGCGGTGGTGCCGCGCCCGGCGGGGGCGCCGCGCGCCTGCGCCAGGAACAGGCCGAGCGCCACCAGGGCGCAGGGCGAGGCCGCCCCGCCGAGGAGCTTGAGGAAGGTCCCCGCCGGCCCCGGCACGCCGAGGCCTGAGGCGCCGTAGAGCCCGCCCGCCAGCGGCGCCAGCAGGAGCGGGTTGCGCGCCAGCGCCCCCGCCACCCGGCCGACCAGGGCGCGGCCTCCCGCGCCCGCCCGCAAACCGGCCTCGATCAGCACGATCGCCCCGGCAAAGACGAGGCAGACCGTGAGGATGACGGCGATGGTGGTCGGCGCCAGCGCCTCGTGCCCGAGCGCCACCAGGGCGACGGGGAAGCCCATGAAGCCCGTGTTCGGGTAGCCCGCATTCAGCCCGTCGATGGCCGCGTCGGGCAGCGGCCGTCCCTCCGCCCGGCGCCAGACCACGGTGAGGCCGAGCATGGCGAGGCTCGACAGGCCGAAGGCCGCGATGAAGCCCGGCTGCCAGATCTGCGACCAGGCCGCGTTCGCCATCACGTCGAAGAGCAAGGCGGGGAGCGCGAGGTAGACGACGAAGCGGTTCAGCTCGCCCGTCGCCTGCGGCCCGAGCAGGCCGGTGCGCCGCGCGAGCCAGCCCGCGAGGATCAGCGCGAAGATCGGCAGCACGACCAGGAGCGTCGCGAGCATGGGGTGCAGGAGCCCGTCGGTGATGGAGTGACCGGTGCTCTAGAACAGCATCCGGTCAGGCTGGGAAAGGGCTCGCAGCGATTGGCCGCCCGGCGCTGAGAGCCGTTCCCGATCGCGTTGCCATCGGGAACGGCTCTCAGTCGTTGTTTTGACGCGCTCTCTTTCGCCGAACCGGCATCCCCTTCGGCGGAGAGCGCTCTAGCGCACGCCGCTGGCCTGAAGCGGCGACAGGGCCCCCTCAGGATGCGCCTCGGCCGCAGCCGGAGATCGTGCCGCCCAGGCGCGCCGGATCGCGCGTTGCGCCGGAACCTCGACCGTCGCGCGGACGAGGGTGGACAGCAGGACGACGATGGCGAGGGCTGCGGCGATGGCCGCGCCGGCCGGCCAGCGCGCCGCCTCGAGATGCCGGATGATCGCGAATCCGAGGATCTGGTGCAGGAGATAGAGCGGGTACGAGATCGTGCCCAGGAACACGAGCGGGGCCCGGCCGAGCCAGCGCAGCCGCCCGGTCGCGGCAGCCCAGACCGCCCCGGTGAAGGCGAGGACCAGACAGACGTAGCCGATCCGCCCCAGCCCGCCCTGATCGGCGAAGGGCCCGTGCGCCGTCAGGCCGAGGGCGGCGACGAAGGTCGCGAGGCCCAGGATCCCCAGATGCCCGGCGACGAGGCGGGACAGCAGCGCCCCGATGATGAACAGGTCGACCAGGGGCAGGTAGAGCAGGACCGCCGTGTTCACCATGTCGGTCTGCAGCCAGGAGCTGCTCAGGACGGCCGCCGCCAGCCAGATCGTGCAGGCGAGCTCCATGTTCCGCCGGAAGCACAGGCCGGCCAGGGCGTAGAAGCTCACCTCGAAGCAGAGCGTCCAGTGCGACGGATCGATCGGCGGGAGCTGAAAGATCGGGGACAGCATGGTCAGGCCGGCCAAAGCCGAGACCGGCGCCACGGCGAGGGGATTGGGGCCGCCGAGGGCCATGACCGCGAGGGTGAGGCCGCAGCAGACCAGGAAGGCGGGATACAGCCGCGCCACCCGGTTGACGATGAAATCTCCGAGCGTGGGCGTCCGCTGCAAGGTCTCCGTGATGACGAAGCCGCTGAGGATGAAGAACAGCTCCACGCCGAAATGCCCGGCGGTGAACAGAGGCACGGCAGCGTTGTGCGGCCCGACGCGGACTTCGTAGCCGAAGCCGTAATGGTGCAGCACGACCGCGAGTGCAGCCAGTCCCCTCAGGGCGTCGAGCGAGAGATTGCGCCCGGCACTACGCGGATCGGTCGTCATCAACGCGTGCGTCCCCGGGAGCGCTCTTACAGCCGAAGTGGAGATCGGTCCGGCGCAAGTCGAGCGCGCCGGAACGACGGTCCGGCGTCGGCCCCGACTGCGGCACAACCGGGAACCACTCCGGCTCGACATCCGCATTGCGCGGATATTTCCTTAAGGAACGGTCATCCTATTCGACGAGGATGTCCGGAACCCCACGCCTGACCACAGGATCGGCCCCCCCGGGGCGGCGCGCTACGATCCGGAACCATCAAACAGCCGTATTTTCGCAGGCTAACGGACCTCTGACGGCGGTGCCGCGCGGGCCATCCCGTGCGGGCCGCCGCATCCCGTTCCCGCAGCGAGAAATCCCGATATGGTGGCGCGCGCAGCAGAATCCCTTCCTGAGGCCGGCCCCGGGCCGGCCGAGTCGACGGCGGATATCTGCGCGGCGGGCCTGCAGAGCGTCGAGATCGGCATGGAGGCGCTGCGGGCGCTCGGCGGCGCGCTCGACGGCCGGCTCGGGCCGGCCTTCGCGGCGGCGGTGGAGCGGCTGCTCGCCACCGAGGGACGGGTGATCGTCTGCGGCGTCGGCAAGAGCGGGCATATCGGCCGCAAGATCGCGGCGACGCTCGCCTCCACCGGCACGCCGGCCTTCTTCGTCCACCCCACCGAGGCGAGCCACGGCGACCTCGGCATGATCACGCCGCAGGACACGGTGCTGGCCCTGTCCTGGTCGGGCGAGACGGCGGAGCTCGGCGACCTCACCAACTTCTCGCGCCGCTTCTCGATCCCGCTCATCGCGATCACCGCGCGGGCGGAGAGCTCGCTGGGCCGCGCCGCGGACGTGGTGCTGGCGCTGCCGAAGGTGCGCGAATCCTGCCCGCACGACCTCGCGCCGACCTCCTCCAGCCTGATCCAGCTCGCGCTCGGCGACGCGCTCGCCGTGGCGCTCCTGCGCCAGCGCGGCTTCACCTCGTCGCGCTTCAAGATCCTGCATCCCGGCGGCACGCTGGCCGCCCGGCTCAAGACCGTGCGCCAGCTCATGCATGCCGGCACGGCGATGCCGATCGTGCCCCGCGGCACGCCCATGTCCGAGGTGCTGGTGCGCATCGCCGAGCACCGCTTCGGCTGCGCGGGCGTGGTCGACGGGGAGGGGACGATCGTCGGCATCGTCACGGACGGCGACCTGCGCCGCCATATGGGCCCGGCGCTGCTCGGCACGCCCGTCGAGGCGGTGATGACGCCCCGCCCGATCACCATCGAGCCCGACAGCCTCGCCGGCTCCGCCCTGGAGCTGATGAACCGCAAGCGCATCACCGCGATCTTCGTGGTGGAGGCGGGCCGCCCGATCGGCCTCGTCCACGTGCACGACCTGCTCACCGCGGGCGTGGTCTGAAACGGTCCGGCTCCGCCTCCGGTTTTCATCCCCGCGACGCAGGCATACCAGACCGGCGTCCGCGGCGATTGCGGCGCCCGGGGCCTCGGCTACGGTGAAGCCTCCTCCCAGGGGTGCTTCAAGCCCCTCCTCGACCCGCCCGGCCCAGGCCGCGCGGGTTTTTTCTTGGAGACTCGCCCCCTCGCGTGTCACGGGCCGCGGGACGGGCCCGGGGAGAGATCCGTTGCAGCCGATCACCTATCCGCCCCTCGACACCCTGAAGCCGGTGGCGCCGGACCTCTGGATCGTCGACAGCGGGCCGCTCCACGTCCTCGGCCTGCTGCCGCTGCCCGTGCGCATGTGCGTGGTGCGCCTGACCGACGGCACGGTCTGGCTGCACTCGCCGACCCGCTACGACCCGGACCTGCACCGGGCCATCCTGCGGATCGGGCCGATCCGCCACCTCGTCGCGCCGAACGTCGCCCATTGGAGCTTCCTCGCCGCCTGGCAGCGGCATTGCCCGGAGGCGGTGAGCTGGGCCGCGCCGAACCTGCGCCGCCGCGGCCCGGTGCGGCGCGCGGGCCTGCGCCTCGACCGCGACCTCGGCGCGGCCGCCCCGGCGGACTGGGCCGAAGATATCGCGCAGGCGGTGATGCCCGGCGGATTCGGCTTCCGCGAGGTCGCCTTCTTCCACCGGGCCTCGCGCAGCCTGATCCTGACCGACCTCGTGGTGAACCTGGAGCCGGAGCGCCTGCCGTGGCCGATGCGGCTCCCGGCGCGGCTCGCCGGCATCACCGCCCCGGACGGGCGGGCCCCCGCCTATCTCCGCCTCGTCGTGCGCCTGCGCCGGGCGGAGGCCGCGCGGGCCGCCGCGACCCTGCTGGCGCTGGAGCCGGAGCGGGTGCTCTTCGCCCACGGCGCGTGGTTCGCCCGCGACGGGGCGGCGGCGCTGCGGCGCTCCTGGCGCTGGCTCGGAGTCTGAGGGGCGCAGGCCCCGGGCGGCGCGGGCCGGTGCCGCAGGGGCTTGAGCGGAACGGAACACGCGCGACGGCGTCGTTTCGGGATAGGATCGGCGCATCCCGCCCCGAGCCCCTTCCTCCGAGGCCGCCCATGCCCTGGCTCCGTCCGCTCCCCTGCCTCCTCGCCGCCGGCCTGCTCGCCGCGGCCGCCGCGCCGGCGAGCGCGCAGATCGCCACCTCGCAGCCGGACCTGAACAGCTGGAACCATTCCTTCCAGCAGCAGAGCACCCTGCGCTCGCTGCAGCAGCAGAACACCTCGGAGCTGAACACCCTGCGCATGCAGAGCCAGCGCAACGTCCAGTACCGCCCGGCCGACATCTATGCCGGCCCGGTGCTCGGCCGCCGCGGCGGCTTCAGCCAGGGCGGCCCGCGCCACCAGGGCGTGCGCGCCGGCCGGACCCGGCTCGACCGCTCGATCGATACCGGCATCTGCGTCGGCTGCTGAGATCCGGTCGCGTCCGTCCGGAAGCGCGAATAAATCCCCACCCCACGGACGCCTGACCTGAACTTTGTTCAAGTTATTTGAATAAAATACAAAATAAGCACCGCCTTTACCCAATTTGGTGGATTGTACTCGACCTGAAACAGATATTCTTTGCGACTGTGCTTCCTGAGGAGTGCGTCGCATGTCCCGGCTCGGTCTGTTCCTCCTGGCCTTCGCCCTGGCCACGGCCGCCTTCTGGTTCACCATGCTGACCGACCCGCCCCGCTCCGAAGCGGGCAGCCGGGCCGGGCCGCCCGCCTCCGGCCCGGCCTGGACGCCCCCGGTCCGGGAGCGGTTCGTGCCCGAGGAGCTGTGCGGGCGATTCGGCGCGTGCCCACGCTGAGCGCACCGGATCCCGCCACGGGTGCCCCGGCGAAGGCCGGGGCGACCCCGGCGGCCCTCGCCGCGGACAGGGCCGCCCTCCTGACCGAACTCGACCTCTATCTCGCGGAGGGCGACCGCCTGATCCGGCAGGCGGAGATGCTCCGCGGCGCGATGGAGCGGGCCGAGGCGCCCGAGGGCCACCGACTCCTCGCCACGCAGGTCCTCCTCGCCCTGGACCGGCTGCAGCTCGGCATGCGGCGCCACCGCGCCGCCCTGGAGGCGGCCTCCGAGCCCGTCCCCGCGGCCGCGGGCCGCCGCCCCTGGCAGGGCTGGTTCGGCCCCCCAGCACGCGGCAGCATCTGAGACCGCGTCCGGTTGATCGGACCGGACGCGGTCTCGGCCAAGCCCGCGCGGCGCTCGAGCGAAGGCGACATCCGCCATCCCGAAGGGATCATCCCTTTGGCGGGTTCGAGGCGCGGAGCCCTGGAAATGCCCGTCAGGGCTTCGCCCCGACAACCCACCAAAGGGATGATCCCTTTGGAATCCCGTCAATGGGCCGCGCCCGTGACGACGAACTTGATCAGGAACAGGGCGGCGATCACCCAGACCACGGGCTTCACCATGCGCGCCCGGCCGGTGAGGAGCTTCAGCGCCGCGTAGGTGAGGAAGCCGAAGGAGATCCCGGTGGCGATCGAGTAGGTGAAGGGCATGAGCAGCGCCGTGACGCAGGCCGGCACCACCTCGGTGAGGTCGTCCCAGTCGAGCCCGACCAGCTCGTGCAGCATCAGGCAGGCGACGTAGAACAGGGCTGGCGCCGTGGCATAGGCCGGCACCGAGCCGGCGAGCGGCGCGAAGAACAGGCAGGCGAGGAACAGCACGGCCACCGTCACGGCGGTGAGCCCGGTGCGCCCGCCCTCCTCGACGCCGGAGGCGCTCTCCAGATAGGCCGTGGTGCTCGACGTGCCGAGGAGCGAGCCCGCGAAGATCGCCGCGGAATCGGCCATCAGCGCCCGGTCGAGACCCCGGCCTCCGCCCGTCCGCTCCGGCGCGAGGAGCCCGGCCCGGCTCGCCACGCCCATCAGCGTGCCGGTGGCGTCGAAGAGCTCGACCAGGAACAGCACCAGCACGACGTTGAGGAGCCCGGCCGAGAGCGCGCCCGTGACGTCGAGGGCGAGGAAGGTCGGCGCGATCGAGGGGGGCATTGAGACGAGGCCGCCGAAGGCGTTGCCGGCCACGACGAAGCTCAGGGCCGTGATCGCCAGGATCGACAGGAGCAGCGCGCCCGTCACCTTCCGCACCGAGAGCACGGCCACCATCAGGAAGCCCAGCACCGCCAGCACCGTGCTCGGCTTGTGCAGGTCGCCGAGGGTGACCAGCGTCGCCGGGCTCGCCGCCACGATGCCGGCGCTCTTCAGGGCGATGATCGCCAGGAACAGGCCGATGCCCACCGTGATGGCGATGCGCATGGAGCGCGGGATGCCGTCCACGATGATCCGCCGCAGGCCGGTCAGCGTCACGGCGAGGAAGCAGAGGCCGGAGATGAACACGGCCCCGAGCGCCGCCTGCCAGGTGAAGCCCATCCCCAGCACGACCACGTAGGCGAAATAGGCGTTGAGGCCCATGCCGGGGGCCATCGCCACCGGCCAGTTGGCGAGGAGCCCCATCACCAGGGAGCCGAGCGCCGCGGCGAGGCAGGTCGCCACGAAGACCGCGCCCCGGTCCATGCCGGCATCGGCCAGGATGCTCGGATTGATGAAGACGATGTAGGCCATCGTCAGGAAGGTGGTCAGCCCGGCGAGCAGTTCGGTGCGCACGGTGGTCCCGTGCTCCGAGAGCCTGAACAGGCGCTCCAGCGCCGCCCGGCCGCGCGACGGCGGCCTCGTGTCCCGGATCGCGTCCATGCCCGCCTCAATCGCCTCCTCGTACTGAAACCGTTCGACCGCTTCGGTCCGCGACGGGCCTCTCCTCCCCGCAAGAGGGAGGGGACGCCTCCGATGACCCGTCCGATCAACGGGACATCGCGATCAGCCGCGGCCGATCGTGGCCTCGATCTGCCCGTGCGGCTCGTCGGTGGGCAGGAACACGGTGCCCGGATTCTCCAGGCCGAAGGGGGCGAGGTCGATCGGGATGTAATGCTTGTTCGGCATGGCGAAGGCGATCTCGGCGATCTCCGGGACCGCGGCGAGGGCCGCCTCGCCCATGCGGTACATCGAATCCTGCACCCCGTGCGAGTAGGTGGAGCCGAACACGGCGAGCAGGGTCTCCAGCACGGCGGCGTTGGCGGCGGCGTAGTCGGCGGGGACGCCGCGCCAGGTCCAGGTCGCGTCCATGCTGGTGGCCGCGATGCGGTCGTCGGTGTCGGGCAGCGTGCGGTAGGCGTCGTCGAAGAAGCCGCTCCAGCCGGATTGCGTGGTCTTCATCAGGGTGAAGCCGCGCAGGCCCGAGCGCAGCACGGATCCCGCCCGGCGCGCCGTCAGCCCGACATGGCCGAACCCGTTGCCGTCGAGGGTGAAGGTGTGGCCGTGGGGCGCCCCGCCGATGGCGGCGCGCAGCCAGCGCGTCTCGCAGGCATCGACCGTGACCGTCTCGACCTGGGGATAGGCCTCGAGGAAGAGCGCGGCCACCGCCTGCACGAAGGCCTCCGCGCCGAGGCCGGGATTTCGCGCCGCCACCACGTTGACGATGTTCCTCATCGTGTCGGTGGCGATGCAGGCCCGGTTGTCGGCCGCCGTCCAGGCGGCGTCGAAGCCCCCCGTCAGCATGACGCTCAAGGTCAGCTCGCGCGGAATGTGGTGGTCGCCGTCGCGGGCGAGGCGCATCACGCGCACCTGGCCCTTGCCATAGGTTGCGGAGGTCAGCGGCATGGGGGCTCCGGCGGTCTCGATGGGCTTAGTGCACCTCACAAAACTCCCGTTCGCTGGGAGTCCTCTCTCTGGCCGCGACGGCGCAGCGGGAGTTTTGTGAGAGACACGTGGTCGGCATTCCCCGGCGGCGGCCTTCGCCCCCGCCGGACGGTCGCGGGCAGGATGCCGGAATCGGGCCACGAATGCAGCGCCGGCGCGATCGCCGGAGAGAAACCCCGAGACTTGGCGGCGGGCGCCGGGCGCCGCAGGATGCGGGCCCAAGGACCGGACCGGCTTGTCCGAGGGCGATCCGCGAGAGGGCGAGACAGCGATGACGGCCGCGACCCACCGGCTCACCGACCTCAACGCGATGCCGGAGGCGGATTTCGTCGCGGCGCTGGGCGCCGTGTTCGAGCACGCCCCCTGGGTGGCGGCGGGGGCGGCCGCGCGCCGGCCCTTCGCGACGGTGCAGGCGCTGGCCGCCGCGATGCGGGCGAGCGTGGAGGCGGCGCCCGAGGCGGACCGCCACGCCCTCCTCGCCGGCCATCCGGAGCTCGCCGGCGCCGCGGCGCGGGCGGGTGCGATGGCGCCGGCCTCCGTCGCGGAGCAGGCGGCGGCCGGCCTCGGCCGGCTGTCGGAGGCCGAGCATGCCCGCTTCGCCGCCCTCAACGCCGCCTACCGGGCACGTTTCGGCCTGCCCTTCATCCTCTGCGTCCGGCGCCACGGCCGCGCCTCGATCCTGCGCAGCTTCGAGGCGCGCCTCGCCGCCGACCCGGAGAGCGAGCGCCGCACGGCGCTGGAGGAGGTCTTCCGCATCGCCGCGCTCCGCCTCGCCGGGCTGGTCACGGGGGAGGGGCCCCTGGCGGTGGCGGGCCGGATCTCGACCCATGTGCTCGACACGGTGCGGGGCGCGCCCGCCGCCGGCGTCGCGGTGGAGCTGCACGAGGTGGTCTCGGCGACGGAGACGGTGCCGGTGGCGCGCGCCGAGACCAATGCCGCCGGGCGCACCGACGCGCCCCTGATCGGCGGCCGCCCGGTGCCGGTGGCGACCTACGAGCTGCGCTTCGCCCTCGGCGACTACCACCGCCGCCTCGGCCTCGCGCTGCCCGAGCCGCCCTTCCTCGACGTGGTGCCCCTGCGCTTCGGCGTGGCCGATCCGGAGGGGCACTACCACGTGCCCCTCGTGGCGACGCCCTGGAGCTACCAGACCTATCGCGGCAGTTGAGGCGGCACGGCGCGGACGCGCGCGCAGAGGGCCTTCCGGTCCCGACGGCCTTCGTGGCCGTCGCAAGCGCGACTGCGCGCCGCCGCCCATGCGGCGGATCGCCCGCGATGCCCCGGCATCGCGGGCAACCCAGAGGGCCGTTCACCGCCGAATCCGCCTGAACGGACGTTCAGGGTTGCCAAGCTTGGCCATATGGGCCAGCCTGCTGCGTAGTTCCTACGCGGCTGGAGCCGGGCCCGATCACCCTGGATCGGGACACGCCTCCGAGCCCCCGTCCCGACGCGCTCCCCATCCCCGAACCGGCCACCGCGCCGGCTTCGACGAGCGCACCGACCCCAACCCGGAGGTGCCATGCTGGTCAACCACGCACGCCGCCTGCTCAGGCGCGCCGCAGAGGCCGCCGATCTCCAGATCTCGATCCGGCAGAAGCCCGACCTGTCCTGGCCGAGCGACCACAGCCGGCTGGTGGCCCTCGAGAGCCGCGGCGACCTTCTCCGGATCGACCTCCGGGACGGTCGCGGCACCGACAAGGCCTGCGCGACCTGGCAGATCACGGATCGCGGCCTCGCCAACCTCCAGCACCTGTCGGGCAGCGCGGTCTGATGGCGTCGATCAAGATCCACGGGACCTGCGACGGCACGTTCTCGGTCTACAAGAACGGGAGCGCCGTCTGTTCCGGCCTCACCCGGCCCCAGGCGGAGCGGCTGGCGGCGGTGCTGCGCTGGACCGAGCGCTAAACCCAGCGCCGGACGATCTCCGCGGACGCCTCACTTCGCCACGTCGTCGTCGAAGCTGAGCGCGCAGCGCTGGATCGCGGCGCCCTGGGCGTTGCGCATCTGCACGACCGTGCCGCCCTTCTCCGCGCAGGCCACCGCGAACCTGTCCGGCGGCGCGCGGGCGAACAGGTCCGGCACCGAGACGCGGATGGAGTAGGCGCCGAGCACGGCGGCGCCGAGGGCGAGCGCCGCGAGGAGCGCGTTCCGGACCTTGCGGCCGCGCGCCGGCTTGGCCACGGCGCAGTGCGGGCAGCACCGCGCATCGCTCAGGATCGGCTGCCGGCAGGTCCCGCACCGCGTCAGGTATCCGACCATCGGCCGTCTCCGCACCGTCCGGCCCGGGCCCCGCCCGCGCCGGAGCCGCGTCCGATCGCCGAACCGGCGTCCACTTCGGCGGGGCGCGGCCCGTGCAATGACGCGCTCCCTTGCGCCGAACCGGCGTCCACTTCGGCGGGGCGCGCTCTAGATAGGGCTTCGTCGGGTTGAGGGACGCCGATCATGATCAGGATCGCCATACTGTTCGGCCTCCTCCTGCACGTGGTCCTTGGATACTTGGCCCCTGGATCCGCTGCGGCGCAGACCGACGTCAAGACGCAGAGGCATGCGCGGTCCCAGAAGGCCGACATCAATGCCTGGACGGTCGGATTGGCCGGCGGCCTGATCGAAGGCAGTTTTATCCGCTACGCGTCCGATTTGGCAAAAGTCCTGGATGACGGGGACAACCTGCGCGTCATCCCGATGGTGACGTTCGGCGCGGTCGGAAACGTCAACGACCTGCTCAACCTCAAGGGCGTCGACGTCGCCATTACGCAGGCCGACGTGCTGGACTATTTCCAGCGCGAGCTGAAGGTGCCGAACGTCAACGCGCGCATCCAGTACATCTCACCGCTCTACCTGGCCGAGGTGCATGTCTACGCCCGCGAGGAGATCAAGACGCTGGCCGACCTCGCGGGGCGCAAGGTCGCCTTCAACACCGCCGGCAGCGCGGCCAACCTGACGGGCCAAGCCGTCTTCCGGCGCCTCGGCATCGCCGTGGAGCCGCTCCTGATCAACAACGCGCTCGCCCTCGAACGCATGCGCAGCGGCGAGATCTCGGCGATCGTGCACGTCGTCGGGAAGCCGAACGAGCTGTTCACGACGACGAAGAAGGAGCCCGGGTTCCACTTCCTGCCCATCGAGTACAGCCAGGCCTTCGAGGATTTCTACCTGCCCTCGATCCTCTCCGCCGAGGATTACCCGCAGCTGATCGCCCCGAACGAGACCGTCCCCACGCTCGCGGTCGTCACCGTCCTGGCCGTCTACAACTGGCCGAAGAACAGCGAGGGCTTCCGCCGCGTGTCGCGCTTCGTGGAGGCCTATTTCGCCAAGTTCCAGCAGCTCAGGAACCCGCCCTTCCAGCCGAAATGGAAGGACATCAACCTCGCGGCCACCGTCCCCGGCTGGACCCGGTTCAGCGTCGCCGAGGACGCGCTGGCGCGGATGCGGTCCGCGCGCCCGCAGGGCGGCGAGCCGCGCTGAGGCCGCACGATCCCTCTCAGGGCGTCGCCGTCCGGCCCTTGGCGGCCTGGGGCCAGGACAGTTCGAGGTCGGCGGCCTTCAGGTACCAGCGGTCGGCCTCGGCCCGGTCACCCTCCAGCCCGATCACCGGAAGCCCCTTCAGCACGGCCGGATCGTAGCTGCGCGCGAGGCCGCGCGCGCCGCGCGGATCGCCCTGCGTGGCGGCGCGCTGGAAGAACAGCCGCGCGGACACGACCTCGCCCGAGGTCAGGAGCTGCTCGCCGCGAGCCACGAACGTGTCGAGCTGCTGGATCTCCGCGGGGGAGCGCTCCACCACGGCCGGCGCGGCAACCGGACCGTCCTGGCCCTCCTTCGCCGGCTCGGGGGTGGCCGGTGCGCTCATCGAGGGCGGGGGCAGGTCGGTGATCGATTGCCGCGGGGATCGGTCGGCCGCCGGGGCCGCCGCGAACAGCGCGCTCGGGGCGAGCGGCGCCCGCGCCGCCGCGGCGCCCTCGGAGGCGCCGGGCCGGGCCGGACTGGCGGCCGGGCCGGGCTCGGGATCGCGCGCCGTCTTCGCCAGGGTGGTCACGCCGACCGGCGCGTCGGGGCGGATTGCGGGCGGCTTGACCGCCGCCGCGGTCCCGGCGGACGGGGCAGGCGGCGTGGCGCGGTAGGCCAGGAACGCGCCCGTCCCGAGCAGGCCGAGGACGCCGAGGCCGGCGACGACGCCCAGCCAGACCCCATGTCGTTTCATGAAGCGCCGGAACATTGCCCGCAGCGGGCCTTCGGCGATGAAGTTCTTCGGATCGGATAGAGCCGACATCGATGCAGGATTCTGCTCGCTCTCCTGGCCGGATCGACGGGGTTTGACACTATCCTGGGGCCGGAACCGGCGCAGGAACTCCAGGTCTTCGTGCCTTTGAGAGGGTTCTTCGAACGGGACGGGATCCTGCGCTGGAAAGAGCGGCAGAACCTCGGCTTTCTGCTGCCTCGCGAGTGCGCCTGAGTTTCCGATCGAAGACATCGAGCCAGTCCTATTTTCCTCAACTGCAGAGCCGACGACACCCCTGCTTCGCAAAGACCCAAATCCTGCCAGTTGAGCTAGAGATTCATGAACCGCGCATTCGAATGGCGGCGATCCCTTTATAGGCTTAGCTTCGCTCTCCCAATGGGACTATCTTATATCCGACTGTCCTCGTCAAATTCGCCCCTCTTCATGCCGATCGGCCGCGACAGCTTGGCGAATTGTGGAGCCCACCCGGACCGCTTCTTCCGCGCGACATCGGTCATTGGTGAGGGACATTTCGTCCGGGCGGCTTGCGCAGCGCGCTTCCGCCCGCCAGTGACTGCTCGCAGACGAGCCGATCGCGGGATCAGTCACCGCGCTGCATCAATTCAATATCCATGCGCCAGTCGCGACAATTTTCATTGATCAATGGAACCAGTCGAGCGGCAACGATTTCTGACGTGCACGAAAAACAGCGTACGGTGCAGACATCATGGATACCAATTGCTTACCACCAAAGTCTAGTCGAACGATGATAACCGGCCTCGTCTGGCTTCTTGCCATGACGAGCGGACAAGACGTCCTCGCTCAATCCATGAACCTGCCCGATGCGGCCTCGAACGAGCGCTTTCAGGGTCTGAGACGGTCCGCGCCGGTGTTCACGTATCGCGAGGTGACCTCCCGCCTGCCGCCCATGCCGGCGGAGCCGGAGGCCGGCGCGGCGCCGCGCCGGGCGGCCTCCGGCTCGTACATGACGGCGGGCAGGTCCCGGCCGATCGAGAGCGGGAAGGCGAGCTGGTACCAGCACCCCGGCCGGACCGCGAGCGGCGAGATCTACGATCCCGACCGGCTGACCGCGGCCCACCGCTCCCTGCCGTTCGGCAAGCGCGTCCTGGTGGTCAACAAGCGGAACGGGCGCTCCGTCGTCGTGCGGATCACCGACCGCACCAATGCCCGGACGCAGGCGCGGCGGCCCTACATCGTCGACCTGTCCCGGGGCAGCGCCCGCGCCCTCGGCATCGACGGCATCGGCCAGGTCGCGCTCTACGAACCCCGCTGAGCCGGACCCTGACGCACCTTGCCGCGCACCCGCGCGGCAGGGCACGTCCGGGCGCTCCCGGTCCTCAATCCCAGTCGATGCCGAGCGAGCGCTCGAAGACGGCGGCCGCGAGCTCCCGGCCCTGGGGATCGACCACCACCACCTCCCGGAAGCCGCGCCGCTGCAGCTCCCAGGTCTTCTCCATCGCCTGCTCGTCCGTCCCGCAGGCGAAGGTCATGGCCCTGCCGGACGGATCGATACCCTTCACCTTGAACACGGCGCACACCTCTCTCCGAGCCGGAGATATGGGGGTGCCCCGGCGGGCCGGAAGCCGCAAGCCGGCAGCGGTCACGCACATCGTCCGATGTACCCTTGCCATGCACCCTTGTGAGCCGGCGCACAGAAAGGCCGCACGCGATGGTGTCTTCTCCTCCCACCCGAGATGGCATCCCGAGACGGAGGATGAGGCGATGTCGGACACCTACGAACAGCTCGTGGCGGCACTCCGCGCGGTGGTCGCGCAGACCGGCGATCCCATGCCCGTCGTCGCCTTCGCGCTCCAGGCCATCGAGCAGGAGAACCTCGCGCGCCGGCGCCGGATGCAGGAGGTGCCCGGCCCCTACGCGCCGAACCCGATGTCGATCTATGCGGAGCGCCTGCCCTGACCGGCGGCGAAGGGTAGATCGGGCGGCCCTCTGGCGGAAGCGGATGGGAATCGAACCCACCGTACGCTGTTGGCGTACCACTGGTTTTGAAGACCAGGAGGGCCACCAGACCCCGTTCGCCTCCACCATCCGGCCTAGCATGGGCGCCGGGGCCGACCAAGGGCCGACCGAGAGCGGGGCCCTGCGGCAATCGCGCCGGCCTCCGCGGCAGGCGGGCGCAGGCGGCGCCGAGGACGGGCGCGGGCGGCCGCCGCTGCCCAAGTCGTATTAATTTCGCCACACTGTTGTGGCCCTGCATCAGGGATGCGGTTTCGACGCAGAACACCCCTGGAGGAGGCGCCCGTGCCCACCGGCTCTGCCGGCGACGCGGCGCGGCCCGACCCGCGCGGTCCCGGCTGGATCGGCGCCGCCGTGGTCGTCACGGCGCTGATCTCGGCGATCGCCACCTTCCTCGTGCTGGCGGGGATGATCCGGATCACGCCGACCCCGACGATCGGCGTGACGCTGCTCGCCATCAACGTCGCGCTGGTGCTCGGCCTCGTCGTGATCATCGCCTGGGAGGCGCGCGTCTTCCTGAAGGCGCGGCAGGCGCATGCGGCGGTGGCGCGGCTCCACACCCGCATCGTCGGCCTGTTCTCGCTCATCGCGATCCTGCCCACGATCCTGCTCGCCGTCGTCGCCTCGGTGACGATCGACCGCGGCCTCTCGCTCGGCTTCACCGACCGGGTCCGCGACGTGGTGCTGAAATCCGTGGAGGTGGCCGACGCCTACCAGGAGAACCAGTGCCAGTCGCTCGCCCGCGAGATCCGCATCCTCAACGACGACCTGACGCGGGCGCGGCCGAACTTCGACGTGAACCGCGACTGGTTCCAGAACTTCCTCACCACGCGGGCGACCAATCTCGGCCTGCCGGTGGCGCAGATCATGCGCGGGCCGACCGAGGTGGTGGCCAAGGCCAAGATCGACATCCTCAAGGCGACGCGCCTGCCCTCGGCGGCGGCCTTCGAGGACGCGGCGAAGTCGAACGACCCGATCTGCCTGCTGCCCACCGAGGGCCGCGTCTTCGCCGCCCTCCTGCGCATGCCGGCCTACGACGACGCCGTGCTGATGGTGCAGCGGGAGGTGAGCCAGCTCGCCATCGAGTTCCCCGGCGTCTCGCGCGCGGCGGCGGCCGAGTATCTCACCTACGATTCCCTGCGGCGCTCGATCCAGGTCACCTTCGCCTCGGTCTTCGTGCTGATCGCGCTGATCGCGCTGCTCTCCGCGGTCTGGTTCGGCCTGAACTTCGCCAACCGCTTCGTCGCCCCGATCCGGCGGCTCATCAACGCCGCCGACCAGGTCGCCTCGGGCAATTTCTACGCGCAGGTGCCGGCCAAGAAGTCCGACGGCGACCTCGCGCATCTCGGCGCCAGCTTCAACAAGATGACGCAGGAGCTGCGCCGCCAGCACGACGGGCTCACCGCCGCCAGCGAGCTGATCGACCGCCGCCGCCGCTTCACGGAGGCCGTGCTCTCGGGCGTCTCGCCGGGCGTCATCGGCATCGATGCGGGCGGCTTCGTCACCATCGCCAACCCGGCCGCCGAGCGCATGCTCGACCTCGCGGGCACCGCCCTGATCGGCCAGCCCCTCGGCCAGGCCGCGCCCGAGCTCGCCCCGGTCCTCGCCGAGGGCGAGAGCCGGCAGCGGGCGGTGCAGCAGCAGATCCAGCTCACCCGCGCGGGCCGCGAGCGCACGGTGACCGTGCGGGTGACGAGCGAGCAGGCGCACGGCACCGCGCGCGGCTACGTGGTGACGCTCGACGACATCACCGACCTCGTCTCGGCCCAGCGCACCTCGGCCTGGGCGGACGTGGCGCGCCGCATCGCCCACGAGATCAAGAACCCGCTCACCCCGATCCAGCTCTCGGCCGAGCGCATCCGGCGCAAGTACGGCAAGGTGATCGTCAGCGACCGCGAGGTCTTCGACCAGTGCACGGCGACGATCATCCGCCAGGTCGACGAGATCAAGCGCATGGTCGACGAGTTCTCGTCCTTCGCGCGCATGCCCAAGCCCGCGATCGCCGAGAACGACCTCACCGAGATCGCCAAGCAGAACCTGTTCATGATGCGGGTCGCGCATCCCGACATCGACTTCGCCTTCGCGTCGACGGGCGCGGGCGCGAACGAGCGCATCACCGCGGCCTTCGACATCCGCCTGCTGTCGCAGGCGATCACCAACATCCTCAAGAACGCCGTCGAGGCGGTGGCCGAGGTGCCGGAGGACGTGCTGGGCAAGGGCAAGATCGGCCTGGACCTCGCGGTCGACGACGGCTACGCGCTCATCTCCATCACCGACAACGGCAAGGGCTTCCCCACCGAGGGGCGCCAGCGCCTGCTCGAGCCCTACATGACGACCCGCGAGGGGGGCACCGGCCTCGGCCTCGCCATCGTCAGCAAGGTGCTGGAGGAACACGGTGGCGGAATCGAGCTGAACGACAACCCCGCGGGCCGGGGCGGCCAGGTGCGCATGCGGGTGCCGCGGGCGCAGCCGGACGCGCCGGCCGCAGATCCGGCAGCCCGTCCGGCCACCGCTCCGGCGGCCCGGCCGTCGGGTGAGGCGGCGCACGGCGCCGGCGCGCCGGATCCGACATCCGACACGACGATGGACACGACAGTGGAGAAGGGCGCCGCGCGGACGGCCCCCCAGACCGCGGAGATGCACTAGATGAGTGCCGACATCCTGATCGTCGACGACGAGGCGGACATCCGCGACCTCGTGGCCGGCATTCTCGACGACGAGGGCCACCGCTGCCGCACGGCCGGCGGCTCGGACGAGGCGCTGGCGGCGATCGAATCGCGCCGCCCGCACCTCGTCTTCCTCGATATCTGGCTGCAGGGCTCGCGCCTCGACGGCCTGCAGGTGCTCGACCTGATCAAGGCGGGCCATCCCGACCTGCCGGTGGTGATGATCTCGGGCCACGGCAACATCGAGACCGCGGTCTCGGCGATCAAGGCGGGCGCCTACGACTTCATCGAGAAGCCGTTCAAGGCCGACCGCCTGATCCTGGTGGCCGAGCGGGCGCTCGAGGCCTCCCGCCTCAAGCGCGAGGTGCGCGACCTCAAGGCGCGCTCAGGGCACGCCAACCGCATCGTCGGCGGCTCGGTGGCGGTGAACCAGCTCCGCCAGACCATCGAGCGCGTGGCCCCGACCAATGCCCGCGTGATGATCACCGGCGCGCTCGGCTCCGGCAAGGAGCTCGCCGCGCGCTCGCTGCACAAGGTCTCGGCGCGCGCCAACGGCCCCTTCGTGCTGCTCAATGCCGCCGCCATCCTGCCCGAGACGATGGAGGCCGAGCTGTTCGGCGTCGAGGGCGAGGGCGGGCGCCGCGTCGGGGCGCTGGAGGAGGCGCATGGCGGCACGCTCTACCTCGACGAGGTGGCCGACATGCCCCGCGAGACGCAGAACCGCATCCTGCGCGTCCTCGTGGACCAGAACTTCCAGCGCGTGGGCGGCACCACCCGCGTCCATGTGGACGTGCGCATCATCTCCTCCTCGTCGAAGGACCTGCAGGAGGAGATCGCCGCGGGGCGCTTCCGCGAGGATCTGTTCCACCGCCTCTCGGTGGTGCCGATCCGCGTGCCCGCCCTCTCCGAGCGCCGCGAGGACGTGCCGGAGCTGATCCAGTTCTTCATGGACAACATCTCGGCCCAGACCGGCCTGCCCAAGCGCCGCATCGCCGAGGATGCCATGGCGGTGCTGCAGTCGCACAACTGGCCGGGCAACATCCGCCAGCTCAAGAACAACGTCGAGCGGCTGATGATCCTGACCCAGGCCGACCCGGAGCAGGAGGTCACCTCCGAGATGCTGCCCTCCGAGATCGGCGCGCTGGTGCCGACGACCCCGGCGGGGGCGGGCGGCGAGAAGCTGATGAGCCTGGCGCTGCGCGAGGCCCGCGAGATCTTCGAGCGCGAGTACCTCGTGGCCCAGATCGCGCGCTTCTCCGGCAACATCTCCCGCACGGCCGAGTTCATCGGCATGGAGCGCTCGGCGCTCCACCGCAAGCTCAAGTCGCTCGGGATCGGCCCGTAGCCCGGACGGCTGGCCCGGACGGCGCAGAGTGCTGTTATCCGCGGCCGTTTCGTCACGAAACCCGCCGGCCCCGGCCTTGCGTCGGCGCCGGCTTTGCCCGTCTATGGAAGATCCGAACCGCATCGCCGCCTGCAGGGCGCGGGGGCTGCGGCGAGGATTCAAGGCAAGAAGCTTTCAGACAAGAAGCCAGGACGACAAAGGATAAGAAATGGCGGTCGAACGCGCACAGAACCTGCAGGACACCTTCCTCAACCACGTCCGCAAGAACAAGATCCCGTTGACTATCTTCCTCGTCAACGGCGTCAAGCTTCAGGGCGTCGTGACCTGGTTCGACAACTTCTGCGTGCTGCTGCGGCGCGACGGGCACTCGCAGCTCGTCTACAAGCACGCGATCTCGACGATCATGCCGGGCCATCCCGTGCAGCTCTTCGAGCCGGACGAGGCCGGGGCCGAGAAGGCCTGAGGCCCGGCACGCCCCGAGACCTGTCCGCCTGCCCCGCGCCGCGCGCGCCCGGGGCAGGTTGCGAATCGCCGAATTTCCGGCACCGGCGCCGCTGCAAAGCGGCGCTCCGCTCCCCAGATGAGGCGTTGGGGGGCGACGGAGACTGAATGACGGACCTGATTTCCCGCGGCGAGGCCCGGCTGCAGGCGATGGCCCAGCCGGAGGGCGAGATCGCCGCCGCGACCCATACGCTCGTGGTCGGCCCCTATCTCGCGCGCGGCGCGGACGGCGCGCATCCGACCCGCTCCGCCCAGGCGCGGCTGGAGGAGGCGGTGGGGCTCGCCGCCGCCATCGAGCTCGACGTGGTGCGCTCGCTCGGGGTGAGCCTCGCGAAGATCCGGCCCTCGACCTATCTCGGCAAGGGCCGGGTCGAGGAGATCGCCGGGTTGATCCGGGCCGAGGAGATCGGCCTCGTGGTCATGGATTGCGCCCTCTCGCCGGTGCAGCAGCGCAACCTCGAGAAGGAATGGGGCGCCAAGGTCATCGACCGCACCGGCCTGATCCTGGAGATCTTCGGGCGCCGCGCCTCGACCCGCGAGGGCACGCTCCAGGTCGAGCACGCGCATCTCGCCTACCAGCGGTCGCGGCTCGTCCGCTCCTGGACCCACCTGGAGCGCCAGCGCGGCGGCTTCGGCTTCCTCGGCGGCCCCGGCGAGACCCAGATCGAGGCCGACCGGCGCATGATCCAGGAGCGCATGACCCGGATCGAGCGCGACCTCGACGCGGTCACCCGCACCCGCGGCCTGCACCGGCAGAGCCGGGCGCGCGTGCCCTATCCGATCGTGGCGCTCGTCGGCTACACGAATGCCGGCAAGTCGACCCTGTTCAACGCGCTCACCAAGGCGCAGGTGGTCGCGCAGGACATGCTGTTCGCGACCCTCGACCCGACGGCCCGCGCCACCAAGCTGCCGCACGGCGAGACCGTGATCCTGTCGGACACGGTGGGCTTCATCTCGGACCTGCCGACCTCGCTCATCGCCGCCTTCCGGGCGACGCTGGAGGACGTGATCGAGGCCGACATCCTGCTCCACGTGCGCGACGTCTCCCATGTCGACACCGAGGCCCAGGCCGAGGATGTCGGCGCGGTCCTGCGCGAGCTCGGCATCGAGGACGCGGCGGACCGCGTCATCGAGGTCTGGAACAAGGCCGACCTCCTCGACGAGGCCGAGCGCACGCGGCTCCTGAACCTCAGCCGCAAGGGTGACGGCGCCCAGCGCAACGACCGCGACAGCGCCGCCCCGGTGCTCGTCTCGGCGCTGACGGGGGAGGGGCTCGCGGCGCTCACCGGCCGGATCGAGGCGCGGATCGCGCGGGCGCGCTCGACCTTCGCGGTGGTGCTGCCGCCGGAGGACGGGGCCGCGCTCAACTGGCTCTACGAGAACGCCGAGGTGCTCGACCGGCGCATGGAGGAGGGCGGCACCCTGCATCTCGCCATCCGCATCGCCCCCGAGAAGGAGCCGCGCTTCCTCAACCGCTTCGGCGCGGCCCGCCGCCTCACCCGGGCCGAGTAGGCGCATGACGGCCGAGATGGAGGCCGCGCCGGCCCCATCGCCGGCCGCGCCGCCGCCCGATGCGCGGCCCGATGCGCGGGGGCACGCCCGCGCCGCCCGCCGGCTGGTGCAGGCGGCCAATGGCGGCCGGCTGCTGGCGATCCGCATCATCGTGGTGCTCGTGCTGCTGATGGCGGCGCAGGCCTATGACGGCTCCCTCCACGCGCTCAGCCACTGGATCATCCTCGCCCTCTACGCGGGCAGCTCCGTCTGGTTCGCCCTGGCCGAGCGGGGCGGGGGACGGCGCGCCGACGCCTATGCCTGGGCCGGCACGCTGCTGAATGCGGGGCTTGCCGTCTACGTCATCGTCGAGCACCTGCTCGCGGGGGCGGATACGGCGGGCGCGGCCGACGCGGTGAGCCGCCTGCCCGCCTTCCTGCTGCTCCTGCAGACCGCGCTCTCGGTGCGGGTCTGGCACACCGCCCTCTATGCCGGCATCGTCGGCACCGCCTGGGGCGGGGCGCTCGCCGTCACCCATCTCGACCGGGCCGGGATGCTCGGGCCCCATGTCGATCTCGCCGAGCAGGTCCCGGCCCTCGTCACCTTCGTGGCGGCGGCCCTCGTCGTCATCGACGGCACGGCGCGGCTGAGCCGGGCGGTGGCCGAGGCCCTGCGGCTGGAGCACCAGCGCACGCTGCTCGCCCGCTTCGTGCCGGACGACGTGGCCGAGGACCTCGCCCGCGAGGGGGGCCTCGGCACGGTGCGCCGCCGCCATGCCTGCCTGATGATCCTCGACATCCGCAGCTTCTCGCGCCTCAGCGCCGAGCACGCCCCCGAGACGATGGTCGAGGCGCTGCTCTCGTTCCGGGCGCTCGCGCAGGAGGCGGTCGCCGCCCATGGCGGGCTGGTGGACAAGTATGTCGGCGACGCGGTGCTGGCGCAGTTCGTGGTCGGGCTGCCGGCCGACCAGGCCCGGGCGGCGCTCGCCTGCGCCCGCATGATCCGGGTGCGGCTCGGGCGCCTCAACCGGGCGCGCAACGCGCAGGGGCGCTTCCCCTTGCGCGTCGCGGTGGCGCTCCATGCGGGCGAATTGCTCGTCGGCGTCTTCGACGATGGCACGCGGGCCGAGTACACGGTGCTGGGTCCGGCCATGAACACGCTGGCCCGCATCGAATCCCGCGCCAAGGCCGCCAATCTCGACATCGCCGCCTCCGAGGATTTCCTGAGGCTGACCGGGCCGATCCTGCCGGAGGGCATAACCCTCGCGCCGGTGGCGGATGGAGGCCAGCCGGTGCTGTTCGCGGTGGGCGAGGGGCGGCGGGTGCCGGCCTGAGGCGCTTGTCCCCTCTCCCTTGCGGGGAGGGGTCAGGGGTGGGGGTGGCTCAGGATGAGGCGTGGCGGTGCCTCCTGCAGCACCCCCACCTCCGGCTCCTCCCCGCAAGGGGGAGGAGAGGCCCTGCGATGACGCGCCCCTACGGCGTCCAGCGGTAGAGCCAGGTCTCGCTCACCGGCCGGCCGCCGCGGCGCAGGACGAGGCGCAGCTCGCTCGCGCGCTCGCTGCCGGGATCGAGCTCGAACAGCACCCGCGCCGTCTTCGCGGCGGGATCGCCGACGAGCTCCTGCCGGGTGATCGTGCCGGGCGCGGCCGAGAGCGCGATGTCGAGGCTGCCCGAGCCCGCCAGCCCCTCGCCGGCGAAGTCGACCAGGAACAGGCGGCGGCCGCCCGTGCCGCCGCGCCCGCCGCGGCTCGCCGTGACGCGGGCGAGGGGGGGCGGCTCCGGCCGGTCCCAGGCCCAGTGCTGGCGATAGGCGAAGCGCATCTCAGCGCCCGCCACCAGGGCCTCCTTCGGGCGCCAATAGGCCAGGATGTTCTCGTTCGCCTCCGAATCGCTCGGGATCTCGAGGAGCGTGACCGCGCCCGGCCCCCAGGGCTCCCGCGGCGTCAGCCAGAGGGCGGGGCGGCTCTCCCAATGGGTCGCGTCGTCCTCGTAGTCGCGGAAGGTGCGGGCGCGCTGCATCAGGCCGAAGCCCTTCGGGTTCTCGTCCACGAAGGAGGAGATCTGCAGGGAATCCGGGTTGTGGACCGGCCGCCAGATCGCCTCGCCGGCCCCGTTCAGGATGGCGAGCCCGTCGGTGGCGTGCACGCTCGCGCGCACGTCGTCCACGTTGCGCCGGTCGAGGGGGCCGAACAGGAAGCTCGCCTGGGCGCCGCCGAGGCCGAGATGGTCGAGCGGCTGGCGGGCGAACAGCACGCCCTCCACGTCGCAGACCGTGTCCCGCTCGCCCGGTGCCAGCGCGAAGCGCAGGGCCGCCACCGCCGAGGCCGATTCGATCAGCGCGTGCAGCACCAGGGCGCCGTCGCCGCCGGGGCGCTCCACGAACAGGGCGCGGAACAGGGGGAATTCCTCGCCGCGCGCGTCGGCCGGGCGCAGGGTGAGGGCGCGGGCGGTGACGCCGAGGCTCTGGCCGCGCGCCGCCATCTTGAAGAACGAGGCGCCCTGGAACACCGCCGCCTCGAAGGGCTCGCCCTGGCCGAGCCGCGCCCGCACCCGCAGGCCCGAATAGCCGGCCTCGGGGGGAAGCTCGGGCAGCTCGATCCCGTCCGCCCGGAAGCGGTCGCGGGCATAGGGCAGGGGGACGAGGCGCCCCTCCTCCACGAGGTAGATCTGCACCGGGTTGACGAAGAGCGAGCCCCGCTGCAGCGGCTCCAGGGTGAAGGGCAGCCCCTCCCCCTCCCAGATGCCCCGGCCCGGCGCGGTGCGGATCGCCCCGTAGGGCTCGCGGCCGAGATTGCGCAGCAGCGGCGGCAGGTCGTCCGTGCGCGGGGCGACATAGGGCGCCTTGGCGCGCTCGCGGGCGAGCGCGATCAGGCTCTCGCGGTCGAAGGCCGCGCCGGCGGCGGGCAGGGGCGGCGGATCGGCCGCCGCCGCTCCCGTGAGACCGGCCCCCGCGACGAGGCCGACGCCCGCAGCCAGCACGGCGCGGCGGGTCGGGGCACGGGATCCGAGGGGGGCGGGCACGTCGGTCGGCAGAGGGGACTCCTGTCGCTGGATTGTTTCCGAGGCTTTACCATGCTGGGCCCTGAACCGGCGGTTAAGGATCCGGCCCCGCACTTGCGTGGGCGGCGCGAAGGCTGCATCCCGTCGCGCGGGATGGGCCGGGTTGCGCCCGCAAGGCACGACGAGGACCGACGGATGATCCAATCGGGGGACAATCGGCGCAGCCTGACGACGGTGGTGCTGGCGGCGGGCAAGGGCACGCGGATGCGCTCGGCCCTGCCGAAGGTGCTGCACCGGCTCGCCGGGCGGAGCATGCTCGGCCACGTCCTCGCCGCCGCGCAGGAGGCCGGCGCCGATCACATCGCCGTGGTGGTCGAGCCCGGCCGCGCGGACGTCGCCGCCGAGATCGCCCGCGAGGCCCCGGGCGCGCGGATCTTCGGGCAGGCCGAGCGGCTGGGCACGGCGCATGCCGTGCTCTGCGCCCGCGAGGCCCTGGAATCGGGCGAGGACGTGGTGATCGCCTTCGGCGACACGCCGCTGATCACCGGCGCCACCCTCGCCCGCCTGCGCGCCCCGCTGCGCGACGGCGCCACGGTCGCGGTGCTCGCCTTCGAGAGCGCGGATCCGTCCGGCTACGGCCGCGTGCTCACCGAGGGCGGACATGTCCTGGCGATCCGCGAGGAGAAGGATGCGAGCGCCGCCGAGCGGCAGGTGCGGCTGTGCAATGCCGGGCTGATGGCGCTGTCGGGCGCGCACGCCCTCGACCTCCTCGACCGCATCGGCAACGACAACGCGGCGGGCGAGTACTACCTGCCCGACGCCGTGGCGCTGGCCGTCGCCGACGGCTACGACGTGGCGATGGTGCCGGTGGCGGAGGAGGAGGCGCACGGCGTCAACGACCGCCTGCAGCTGAGCATGGCCGAGGCGGTGATCCAGGACCGCCTGCGCCGCGCGGCCCTGCTCGGCGGCGCGACCCTGGTGGCGCCAGAAACCGTTTTCCTGAGCTACGACACGGTGTTGGGCCAGGATGTTCTCGTGGAGCCTCATGTCGTCTTCGACACCGGCGTCACGGTCGGCGACGGCTGCGTCGTCCACGCCTTCGCCCATCTCAAGGACGTGCGGCTGGAGGAGGCGGTCAGCATCGGCCCCTTCGTGCGCCTGCGCGGCGGGGCGGTGCTGGAGGCGGGCGCCGCGATCGGCAACTTCGTCGAGATGAAGAACGCCCGGCTCGGGCCCGGGGCCAAGGCCGCCCACCTGACCTATCTCGGCGATGCCGAGATCGGCGCGAAGGCGAATATCGGCGCGGGCACCATCACCTGCAATTACGACGGCGTGAACAAGCACCGCACCACCATCGGCGCGGGCGCCTTCATCGGCTCGAACTCGGCGCTCGTCGCTCCGGTCACGGTGGGGGCGGGGGCCTATGTCGCCTCGGGCTCGGTCATCACCGACGACGTGCCGGAGGGCGCCCTCGCCGTCGCCCGCGGGCGCCAATCGGTGAAGCCGGGCTGGGCCGAGACCAAGCGCGCCGCGCTGCTCGCCGCGAAGGCCGCAGCGAAGAAAGATTAACCATCGCAGTCGGTTGGCTCAAGTCTCTCAAGCATTCGTTGAGAGGCGCGGGCCAAGCCTTCGTAGCGGAAGCCGTGCAACGCCCGGTTCCGTATCCGGCGGGGACTGCCCCTGCCGGTCCCGTTCCGGTACAACCATGGCTGTCCGGCTGCGGGCCGCCGGACCCGAATTCCTGTGGCCTTGCGCCGCTGCGGCTCGCGCGGCGGGACGCTTTCCGAGAGGGCTTGGCGCCATGTGCGGCATCGTAGGCATCGTCGGGCGCGACGCGGTCGCCGACCAGATGATCGAGGCGCTGCGCCGCCTCGAATACCGCGGCTACGACTCGGCCGGCATCGCCACCCTGGAGGGGGGCCGGCTGGAGCGCCGCCGCGCGCAAGGCAAGCTCGCCAACCTCCAGGCCAAGCTGGTGGAGGCGCCGCTCGCCGGCGCCACCGGCATCGGCCATACCCGCTGGGCCACCCACGGGCGCCCGAACGAGACCAACGCCCATCCCCACGCCACGGCGCGGCTCGCGGTGGTCCATAACGGCATCATCGAGAATTTTCGCGAGCTGAAGCAGGAGCTCCAGGCCGACGGCGTCGTGTTCGAGACCGAGACCGACACCGAGGTCGTCGCCCAGCTCGTCAGCCGCAACATGGACCGCGGCATGGAGCCCGTGGCGGCGGTGGAGGCGGCTTTGCCGCGCCTGCGCGGCGCCTTCGCGCTCGGCTTCCTGTTCGCGGGCGAGGACGGGCTCCTGATCGGCGCCCGCCACGGCGCGCCGCTCGCCATCGGCTTCGGCGAGGGCGAGACCTATCTCGGCTCGGACGCCCTGGCGCTCGCCCCCTTCACCGACGCGCTCACCTATCTGGAGGAGGGCGACTGGGCGATCCTGACGCGCGACGGCGCCGAGATCCGCGACGCGGAGGGCACGATCGTCGAGCGGCCGCGCCAGCGCATCGCCACGCAGGCCTACCGCATCGACAAGGGCAACCACCGCCACTTCATGGCCAAGGAGATCCACGAGCAGCCGGAGGTGGTGGGCCGGACGCTGGCCCACTACGTCGACATGGCGGGCGGCCGGGTCGCGCTGCCCGAGGCCCTGCCCTTCGACTTCGCCAGGCTGTCGCGGCTCTCGATCACCGCCTGCGGCACCGCCTATTACGCCGGGCTCGTCGCCCGCTACTGGTTCGAGAGCCTGGCGCGGCTGCCCGTCGACATCGACGTGGCCTCCGAGACCCGCTACCGCGAGGCGCCGCTGGAGACGGACGGGCTGACCCTCGTCGTCTCGCAATCGGGCGAGACCGCCGACACCCTGGCGAGCCTGCGCTACGCCAGGAGCCAAGGCCAGCACACGCTCTGCATCGTCAACGTGCCGACCTCGACCATCGCCCGCGAATCCTCGGCCGTGCTGCCGACGCTCGCCGGCCCCGAGATCGGCGTGGCCTCCACCAAGGCCTTCTCCTGCCAGCTCACCGTGCTCCTGTGCCTCGCGATCCATGCGGGCCGGGCGCGCGGCGTCCTGTCGGCCGAGCGCGAGCGGGCGCTCGTCGACGCGCTGATCACGGTGCCCGGCCTGATGGCCGAGGCGCTGACCCGGGAGGGCGAGATCGAGATGCTCGCCCGCGAGGTCTCCAAGGCGCGCGACGTGCTCTATCTCGGCCGCGGCACCAGCTACCCGATGGCGCTGGAGGGCGCGCTGAAGCTGAAGGAGATCTCCTACATCCACGCCGAGGGCTACGCCGCGGGCGAGCTGAAGCACGGCCCGATCGCGCTCATCGACGAGAGCGTGCCGGTGATCGTGATCGCGCCCCATGACGGCGTGTTCGAGAAGACCGTGTCGAACATGCAGGAGGTGGCCGCCCGCGGCGGGCGCATCGTGCTGATCGGCGACGCGCAGGGGGCGGCCGAGCACGGGCTCGACACGCTGGCGACCGTGACCATGCCGGACCTCGACCCGGTCGTCGCCCCGATCGTCTACGCGGTGCCGATCCAGCAGCTCGCCTACCACACCGCCGTCTTCATGGGGAAAGACGTCGACCAGCCGCGCAACCTCGCCAAGTCCGTCACGGTGGAGTGATACCGTGTCCGGTTGATAGACCGGACGCGGTCTCGGCCAAGCCCGCGCGGCGCCTGAGCGAAGGCGGCATCCGCCATCCCGAAGGGATCACCCGGATGTCGTATGAGAGCCGCCGCGGCGGCGTGAGGCGCACCCCTTAGAGCCGTTCCCGATCGCGTTGCGACGGGGCACGGCTCCAAGCCTTTGTTGTGACGCGCTCTCTTTCGCCGAACCGGCATCCACTTCGGCGGAGAGCGCTCTAGCGGGGGCCGCCACCGCTTGCGCTGGATCAAGGCCCGCATGCGGCCCGCCCGGCATCGTGATGCCCGCAGACCCAAGCGGGAGAACGCGATGTCGACGGTCGTGACCTTCATCTCCATGACGAGCATGCGGACGGCGCGGGCCGCCGGGCCGGCGGCGCTGCCGCCCACGGCCCGGACCGCCCGGCGCCCCGACCTCGGCAGCCTGCGGGCGCTGGCGCTCGCGGCCGCCGCCGCGCTCCTGACGACCGGGGCGATGTGGCTCGTCCACTGACGGGGCAGGGCGGGTTCTTGCGCTGGATCAAGGCCCCCGCGGCGCGGGCGGGCCAGGATCCCCTCGCCGCCTGCGCCGGCCCCGCCTTCCGCGGACGACCGGCGCGGGCGCCTTCGAGGAGGCGGATATGAGCTACGCCAACATCCTGGTCTCGGTCGATCTCGACGCCGGAGCCGCGGAGCGGGTCCGCCTCGCCGCGGATCTGGCGCGGCGCTTCGGGGCGACCCTGACGGGGGCCGCGGCCCACAAGGTGCCGCCGCCGATCCTGGTGCAGGACATCGAGGATGCCCGCCTTCAGGATGAGGCGAACACGCACAAGGTCCGCGCCGTGCTGGAGCAGGCGCGGGTCCTGTTCGCCGAGGCGGCCGGGTCGGCGCGCAGCGACTGGCTCCCCGCGCTCGCCGGGCCGATCACCCATCTCGTCGCGCTGGCCCGGGCCGCCGACCTGGTGGTTCTGGGCCGGCGCGGGCCGGACGACGTGGAGCCCGGCCCCCTCGGCGTGCCGCCGGGGCCGATCCTGATGGAGGCAGGCCGGCCCGTGCTCGTGGTGCCCCGGGGCCTCGACCGCCTGAGGGCCGAGCGCGTGGTGGTGGCCTGGAAGGACGGACCCGAGGCACGCCGCGCGGTCTCGGCGGCGCTGCCGTTCCTGCGCGCGGCGGAGACGGTCCTCATCGCCAGCGCGGGCGAGGCGTGCTGCTACGAGGGCGCCGAGGCGGTGGCGGCCCATCTCGTCCGCCACGGCGCGCGGGCGACCACGCATCTCGCCCGCTCGGCCGCGAGCGACGGCGAGGCGCTGATGCGGTTCGCCGCCGACGCGGAGGCCGACCTGATCGTCATGGGCGCCTACGGGCATTCGCGCCTGCGCGAGTGGATGTTCGGCGGCGTCACCCGCGACATCCTCCAGCGCAGCCCGACCTGCTGCCTGATGAGCCACTGATCTTCGGATATCCGCGCCGTGTTACGCGACGGTCTTCGACGGGCGCTAGACGTGCCCGGTTCGGAGGAGGCCCGATGAGCGAGGACCCGCATCCGGCCCGGGCCCGGCCCTACGGCTACCGCGCCGACCCGGCCGTCCCGGCCTTCCCCGACGACCGGCCGATCATCGTCTATGACGGGCATTGCGCCCTCTGCACCGGCTGGATCCGCTTCGTGATCCGTCACGACCGGGCGGGCCGGTACCGGCTGCTCGCGGCGCAATCGCCGCTCGGCCAAGCGCTCTACCGCCATTACGGCCTCGACCCGCAGGCGTTCGAGACCAACCTCCTGATCGAGGACGGCCTGCCCCGGTTCAAGCTCGTCGGCTCGGCGCGCATGGCGCGCGGCCTCGGCTTCCCCTGGTCGCTCGCGGCCCTCTTCGCCCTGCTGCCGCAGCACCTGGGCGAGCGCCTCTACGACCGCGTGGCCCGCAACCGCTTCCGCCTGTTCGGCCGGCACGCCGTCTGCCACCGGCCGGACCCGGCCGAGGCCTGGCGCTTCCTCGCATGAGCGGGCCCTCGCTCTACGAGAGCCTCCTCGGCCCGGCCTTCGCCGCGCTGCCGGAGCCCGTGCGCGCCTTCCATGGCGCGGACGGCTCGCGGGTCTGGCACGGCCGGGCCTGCGTGGAGGCCGGGTCCGGCCCGCTGGCCCGGCTCGCGGCGCGGCTGTTCGGCTTCCCGCCGCCCGGCGCGGACGTGCCGGTGACGGTCCGCCTGGAGGCCGGCGGGGCCGGGGAGGTCTGGCGGCGCGATTTCGGGGGCCGGGTCTTCGCCAGCACCCAGTTCGCCGGGTGCGGGCGCTGGGCCGGCCTGCTCTGCGAGCGGGTCGGCCCGGTCACCGTCGGCATGGCGCTCGCGGCCGGGGAGGGTGGCCTGCACCTCGGCATCCGCCGCTGGCGGCTGCTCGGCCTGCCCCTGCCCCGGGCCCTGGCGCCGGGCGGCCCGGCCTGCGAGCGGGGCGCGGACGGCCGCTTCCACTTCGACGTGGCGATCGACCATCCGCTGACCGGCCGGATCGTGCGCTACCGGGGCTGGCTGGAGGCCGGGGCGCCGTGACGCGGCCCCGCACGCGCCCGGCCTTGAGGCGGGGAAGCACAGCCGCTACCTCTCCGCTGTCGGCCTGAAGGCCGTCGGTCGGACAAGGGCAGCCGTGGCCCCACCCATCACGCCGATCCCGGAGATCGATCCCGGCAACCCGCGCAAGCGGGTGAGCGCGCGCGGCCGGCTGCGGACCTACTTCCTCACCGGCATCATCGTGGCCGGCCCGCTCGCGATCACCGCCTACCTGACATGGTGGTTCATCGCGCTGATCGATTCCTGGGTGAAGCCGCTGGTGCCGGCGAGCTACCTGCCGGATCATTACCTGCCCTTCTCGATCCCCGGCCTCGGCCTCGTCATCGCCTTCCTGGCGGTGACGCTGCTCGGATTCCTCACGGCCAACCTCGTCGGCCGCTCGGTGATCGAGTTCGGCGAGGTGCTGCTCGCCCGCACCCCGGTGATCTCGGGGCTCTATCGCGGCCTGCGCCAGATCTTCGAGACGCTGTTCTCGGCCAACGGCTCGTCCTTCCGCACGGTGGGGCTGGTGGAGTTCCCGGTGAAGGGCACGTGGTCGGTGGTCTTCCTCTCGGCGCCCGCGGCGCCCGAGGTGCAGGAGGCCCTGCCGCGGGGCGAGGGCAATGGAGCCGGCCACGACTATGTCGGCGTGTTCCTGCCCTGCGCGCCGAACCCGACCACCGGGTTCTTCTTCTACCTGCCGCGCAGCGCGATCATCGAGGTGGGGATCAGCGTCGAGGACGCGGCCAAGCTCGTGATGTCGGCCGGCGTGATCCAGCCGGAGGACCCGCAGCGGGGGCTCCAGGCCATGGCCGCCACCTTGCGTGCCGCGCAAGGCGATCAGGCGACGCGCCCGGAGGCCGAGCGCCAGGAAGCGTGAGGGATTCCAAAGGGATCATCCCTTTGGCGGGGTCTCGGGGCGGAGCCCTGAGGCCTTCCAGGGCTCTGCCCTGGACCCGCGAGAGGGGGCTCCCTCTCGACGCCCGGATCAGGAGGCGCTGGCGGTGACGACCGGGGCCTTGGCCACGGGGGCGGTGTGGATGCCGCCCATCCAGCCGGTGGCGGTCTCGGCGGCCAGGAGCAGGGCGAGCGCCAGGGCGAGGCCGTTGGCGGCCATGAACAGGGGGCGGGAAGCCGTGCGCACCGCATTCGCCGCCGTGGCGGCACTCTCCGAAGCCTTGGTTCCGACCCCGTCAGAGATCGGCAGCAGCCACGGCTCCTGCACGGTCCAGCCCTCGGAAGAACCCAGGCCTTGGAACGGTCCATTGAGCATCGGCTTGCCCTCCGTCTTTTCGCTGTCGATCCCAGGCTGGCCCGAGATCGTTCATCTTGAGTTAAGGTTGGAGCACGAACGCTGCAAGGGATAATGCCCCCTTCGCGCCCCCGGCACAAGCCGGAACATGAACGGCACCTGAACCGACAACCCGGACGGACCGTTCCCTCGCCGGGATTTCAGGCGGTCACGAGGCCGTGAGAGGGTGAGGGCAGGGCGATTGCGGGGCGCTGGTGACGCGCCGGGCGGTCGGATCTAGAATCCCTGCGGAATCGACCGGAGTTCATGATGTCGGGCGCAGAGCGCATGACGGTCCTCCTCCCGGAAGCGGAAGCGGCCGGGATCCGGGCCGCCGTCGAAGCCGGGGAATACGGCTCGGCCAGCGAGGCCCTCGGCGAGGCGGTGCGCCTGTGGTCCGACAGCCGGCAGGCACGCGCCGACGCGGTCGAGCGGCTGCGGCGGGCCTGGGACGAGGGCGTGGCGAGCCCGACCTACGGTCCCGTCTCCTTCGACGACCTGCGGCGCGAGGCGCGCGCGCGTCTGGCCGCGGCACGGGATGCGCTGGGCCGGACCGACGCCCCGCATGCCGGTTGAGGTCGTCTGGTCGACGCGTGCCCGCGAGGATCTGCTGTCGCTCTAGTCGCGGTCGGCGTCCACAATCCGGCGGCGGCCGAACGTCTCATCGATCGGCTCGCGATGCGGGTGGAGCAGCTCGCCGGTCAGCCGCGCCTGGGTCCCCGGCGAGCCGAGATCCGGCCGACCCTGCGCATCCTGGTCGAGGCCCCGCACCTGATCCTCTACGAGACCATTCCCGATACCGATGCGGGTCCGGTCGAGACGGTGCGCATCGTCGCCGTCATCGACGGGCGCCGCGATCCGCTCACCTGGATCTGATCGCACCCTACCCGGCCTCCAGCAGCCGGATCGCCGCGTCGCGCTCGAACAGGTAGAGCAGCACCCGCAGCGCCCGGCCGCGCGGGCTGCGCAGGCCCGGGTCGCGCTCGACCACGAGGCGCGCGTCGTCGCGGGCCGCCTCGAGCAGGTCGCCGTCGCCCTCGAGGCGCGCGAGACGGAAGGCCGCGAGGCCGGACTGGCGGGTGCCGAGCACCTCGCCCTCGCCGCGGAGCTTCAGGTCGGCCTCGGCGATGCGGAAGCCGTCCTCGCTCTCGCGCATCATGGCGAGCCGGGCGCGGGAGACCTGGCCGAGCGGCCCCCGGTAGAGCAGCAGGCAGGAGGAGGCGGCCGAGCCGCGCCCGACCCGGCCGCGGAGCTGGTGGAGCTGGGCGAGGCCGAAGCGCTCGGCATGCTCGATCACCATGATGGTGGCTTCCGGCACGTCGACGCCGACCTCGACCACCGTGGTCGAGACGAGGAGCCGCGTCTCGCCGGCCGCGAAGCGGGCCATGGCCGCATCCTTGTCGGGCCCGGCCATCTTGCCGTGGATCAGCCCGACCGCGGCGCCGAAATATTTCTGCAGGTCCTCGAACCGGGCCTCCGCCGCGGCGAGGTCCATGAATTCGGATTCGGCCACCAGCGGGCAGATCCAGTAGGCGCGCTCACCCCGCTCGAAGGCGCGGGCGAGCCCCGCCACCACCTCCTCGATCCGCTCGGCCGGCAGGGTCACGGTGCGGATCGGCTGGCGGCCGGCGGGCTTCTCGTCGAGGATCGAGACGTCCATGTCGCCGAAGAAGGTGAGCGCCAGGGTGCGCGGGATCGGCGTCGCGGTCATCACCAGGAAGTCCACCGCCTCGCCCTTGGCGCCCAGCGCGAGGCGCTGGTGCACGCCGAAGCGGTGCTGCTCGTCCACCACCGCGAGGCCGAGATCCTTGAACTGCACGCTCTCCTGGAACAGGGCATGGGTGCCGACCAGGATGTCGATCTCGCCGGCCGCGAGGTCCCGCAAGGTGGCCTTCCGCTCGGCCGCCCTGTCGCGCCCCGTCATCAGGCGCAGGCGCAGAGGCGCGGCCAGCGGTATCAGTCGCTCGAAGTGCTGCCGGGCCAGGATCTCGGTCGGCGCCATCAGCGCGGCCTGGCGCCCGGCCTCCACCGCCGAGGCCATGGCCAGCAGCGCCACCGCGGTCTTGCCGGAGCCGACATCGCCCTGGAGCAGGCGCAGCATGCGCTGGCCGGAGCCGAGGTCGCCGCGGATCTCGGTGAGCGCCCGCCGCTGCGCGCCCGTCAGTCCGAAGGGCAGGCCGGCCTCGATGGCCGCGCTCAAGCGCCCGTCGCCCGCATTCACCCGGCCGGCCTTGCGGCGCTGGCGGGCGCGCAGCAGGGCGAGGGCGAGTTGCGAGGCGAGGAGCTCGTCATAGGCGAGCCGGCGCCGGGCCGGCGTCGCGGGGGCGGGCTGCAGCGGATCGGCCGGCTTCTGGGGCGCCTCGGCCGGGCGGTGCTCCGCCTTCAGGGCCTCGGCGAAGCTCGGCCATGCGTTGCGATGCATCCAGGCCTCGTCCTGCCATTCGGGCAGGACGGGCAGGCGGTCGAGGGCGGCCACGGCCAGCTTGCCGATGGCGCGCGAGGTCAGCCCCTCGGTGGCGCCGTAGATCGGCTCGACCGGGGGCAGGGCGGCCAGCCCCTCCGCATCCATGATGCGCGCCGGGTGCACCATCTGGCGGTGCCCGTCCCAGAGGTCGATCTTGCCCGAGACGTAGCGGTGGGCCCCCAGCGGCAGCATCTTCTCGATGCGGGGCGCGGGCATGCCGAAGAAGACGAGGGTGACGTCGCCGCTCGCATCCTCCACCAGCACCCGGTGCGGCCGGCGTCCGGCCCCGGGCTGGGCGTGCCGATGGCCGACCACGGTGACGCCGAGCGTCACCGGCTCGCCCGGCGGCGCCTCGGCGATCGAGCCTTTGAGCGCGCGCGAGACGCCGCCCTGCGGCAGGTGGAACAGCATGTCCACGACGCGGGCGGGCTGCTCCGGCGTGCCGAGCAGCCGCTCGATCAGCGGCGCCATCTTCGGCCCCACCCCCGGCAGCCCGCGCGCAAGCGCGAAGAGCGGGTCGAGGATGCTGGGGCGTAAGGTCTCGGTGTCCGGATCGGTCATCGCGCAGGGCAGGGTAGGGGCCGGAGCCTTACTATCCGGTGGCGGCCCATTCGTCCCGCGCCCGCGCGTCGCGGCAGGAATTCGATTTGACCGGGCCATGAACTACGGCTATGCCGTAGTCGCGATGGATGACGGCGCCTTCGAGTGGGATGACGACAAGGCGGCCGTCAACGCGGTGCGCCACGGCGTGACCTTCACGGCCGCCCGCGCCGTCTTCACCGACGCCTTCGCTCTCGAATGGCGCGACGAGCGTGTCGATTACGGAGAGGACCGCTACATCATCATCGGCATGGCGGCCGGTCGCCTGCTCACCGTGGCCTATACGCTGCGGGGCGACGCCATCCGCCTCATCTCGGCCCGGGCGGCCGAGCCCTACGAACGACGGCGATACCATGACGACAACGGCTGACGACCCGGCGCAGGACTGGAGCCGCCTCGATGCGATGAGCGAGGCGGAGCGGCACGCGGCCGCGCTGCGGGACCCCGACGCGCAGCCCCTCGACCCCGAGGACATGCCGAAGCTGCGGCGCACGCCACAGGTCCGGGTGATCCGGCGCGCCCTGGGCCTTTCCCAGGAGGCGTTCGCGACGCGCTTCCAGATCCCACTCGGAACCCTGCGGGACTGGGAGCAGGGTCGGAAGGACCCCGACGCGGCGGCCCGCGCCTATCTCGTCGTGATCGGCCGCAACCCGGCGGCGGTGAGCGAGGCGCTGCACGGGCCGCGGTGAGGCGCAGCATCCCGGCCGCGCGCGAAGACACCGTGCCCGGCTCGAGAGGTCGCGCTTTATACCAGTTCTCGTTGATACCGACCGATGGTCGGCATCAACGAGGTCCGGCGGACGACCGCCGCCGCGCGGTCGCGCGGGCAGACCTCGATGAGCCAGGCTCATCGAGGTCTGGTATTACCCCAGCACCCGGATCGGGGCGCCGGCGAGCCAGGCCTCGATGTCCTCCACCGCTTCCGTGAAATAGCTGCGGTAGTTGGCTTCCGTGACGTAGCCGAGATGGGGCAGGGCCAGCACGTTCGGCAGGCGCCGGAACGGGCTGTCGGCGGGGAGCGGCTCCTCCTCGAACACGTCGAGGCCTGCGGAGATCCGCCCCGCCTCCAGGGCCCGCACCAGGGCGGCCTGATCCACGAGGCCGGCGCGGGACGTGTTGACGAGGAAGGCGCCGGGCTTCATCCGGGCGAGGTCCTCGGCGCCGACGAGGCCGCGCGTCGTCGCCGACAGGACGAGGTGCAGGGTGACGACGTCGCTCTGCGCGAACAGCGCCTCCTTCGAGGGGGCGAGCGCCACGCCCGCCGCCGCGGCGCGCTCCGCCGTGAGGTTCGGGCTCCAGGCGGTGACCGCCATGTCGAAGGCCCGGGCCACCTGCGCCACCTTCGCGCCGATCTTGCCGAGCCCCAGGATGCCGAGCCGGGCGCCCGCGAGGTCGGTGCCGACGCTGCCCTGCCAGGGGCCATTGGCACGCAAGGCCGCGTTCTCCGCGGCCACGTGGCGGGCAAGCCCGAGGATCAGCGCCCAGGTCAGCTCGGCCGGCGGCGCCGGATGGCTCGCCGTGCCGCAGACGGTGACCCCGTGGGCCTTGGCCGCCGCGAGGTCGATCGCGGCGTTGCGCGGGCCGCTGGTGACCAGAAGCCTCAGGTTCGGCAGCCGCGCGAAGAGATCCGCCGGGAAGGGCGTGCGCTCGCGCATGATCACCAGGATCTCGGCCTCACCGATCCGGGCGACGAGGGCGTCCCGGTCCGGGATGTGGTCGTGGATCGCCTCCACCGCGACGCGGGGTGCGAGCCGCCCCCAATCGGCGAACTGCAGCGCCGCGTCCTGGAAGTCGTCGAGGATCAGGCAGGTGGTCACGGCGCGTCTCCGGCGGGCAGTGCGCCTTCCGTCACGAGGACCTCGTGGGCGGCCTTGAAAGCCTCGAGCCCGGCGGGGATGCCGCAATAGGCGGTGGCGTGCAGGAGTGCCGCCTTGATCTCCTCCACGCTGACGCCGTTCGTCAGCGCGCCCTTGACGTGGAGCTTCAGCTCCGCCGGCTTGCCGAGCGCGGTCAGCATGGCGAGGTTGAGGAGCGAGCGCGTCCTGCGGTCCAGCGTCGGGTCGCCCCAGGCCCAGCCCCAGGCCCAGGCGGTGGTGGCGCGCTGGAAGGCCATCATGAAGTCGTCGGCCTTGGCCATCGAGGCGTCGACATAGTCGGCGCCCAGCACCGCCCGCCGGATCGGCAGGCCTTTCTCGAACAGGGCCTCGTCGGACATACGTGCTCCTCCCCGGATATCTCTTATCGGGCGAGGCGTAGCATCCCGCCGTGACACGCGCGACGCCCTCCCTCTCCACGCTGCGGGAGGACCGGAGCGGGAGAAAGACAGGGCGCGGGTCCCCTCTCCCGTTCGGGAGAGGGACAGGGTGAGGGCCGAGAACTCTACGGAGAGGGCGGAACATGGACGCGGCATCGGCGTGCCGGATCCTGACACCTCTCATCCCTCACCCCAGCCCTCTCCCGAGCGGGAGAGGGGGCGCGTCGCGGTTCCTGTGCGCATCCGGAAACCGGCTGTGGGTCCTCGCATGAGGCGGCCTCAGGCCGCCTTCTTCGCCTTCTTCGCGATGCCGGCGAGGCTGCGCAGCACCTCGGTGGCGGTCTTCAGGCGGGCGGGGATGGTGGTCAGCTCGCGGATGAAGACCACGCTCATGTCGGGGCGGACCTTGGCGAAGGAGCCCTGCTCGGCCACCAGCGCGACGAGCCCCTGCGGGTTGGCGAAGCTCCGTTCACGGAAATGGACGACGACGCCCTTCGGGCCGGCCTCCACCTTCTCGACATTGGCCGCCATGCAGAGGAGCTTGATCGTGCCGATCTTGAGGAGCTGCTCCACCTCCGGCGGCAGCGGGCCGAAGCGGTCGATCAGCTCGGCGCCGAAGCTCTCCATCTCGGCATCGTTCTCGATGGTGGCGAGCCGCCGGTAGAGGGCGAGGCGCACGCCGAGATCCTCCACATAGGTCTCGGGGATGGTGACGGGCGCGCCGAGCGCGATGGTCGGCGACCACGCCTCCTCCGGCACGTCCTCGATGCCCGCCTTCAGCGCGGTGACCGCATCCTCCAGCATCTGCTGGTAGAGCTCGTAGCCGACCTCCTTGATATGGCCGGACTGCGCGTCGCCCAAGAGGTTGCCGGCACCGCGGATGTCGAGGTCGTGGGAGGCCAGCTGGAAGCCGGCGCCCAGCGTGTCGAGGCTCTGGAGGACTTTCAGGCGCTGCTCGGCCTGGGCCGTGAGCTGGCGGTTGGCCGGCGTCGTGAACAGGGCGTAGGCGCGCGCCTTGGAGCGGCCGACGCGGCCGCGCAACTGATAGAGCTGGGCGAGGCCGAACATGTCGGCCCGGTGCACGATGAGCGTGTTGGCGGTGGGGATGTCGAGGCCCGATTCCACGATCGTCGTCGAGAGCAGCACGTCGAACTTGCCCTCGTAGAAGGCCGTCATCACGTCCTCGAGCTGGCCCGCCGCCATCTGGCCATGGGCCACCGCGACCTTGGTCTCGGGCATCTCCGTGTCGAGGAACGTCTTCACCTCCGCCAGATCCTCGATCCGGGGGACGACGTAGAAGGATTGGCCGCCGCGGTAGCGCTCGCGCAGCAGCGCCTCGCGGATGCTGAGCGGGTCGAACGGCGTCACGAAGGTGCGCACCACGAGCCGGTCCACCGGGGGCGTGGCGATGATCGAGAGCTCGCGCACGCCGGTCATGGCGAGCTGGAGCGTGCGCGGGATCGGGGTCGCCGAGAGGGTCAGCACGTGCACGTCCGCCTGGAGCGCCTTCAGCCGCTCCTTGTGGGCCACGCCGAAATGCTGCTCCTCGTCCACGATGATCAGGCCGAGATCCTTGAAGGCTATTGTTTTGGCCAGAACCGCATGGGTGCCGACCACGATGTCGACCGTGCCGTTCGCCAAGCCGGCCCGGGTCAGCTTCAGGTCGCCGGCCGAGACGAAGCGCGAGAGCTGGGCCACCTGGATGGGGAGCCCTTTGAAGCGCTCGGCGAAGGTCCGGTAATGCTGGCGGGCGAGCAGGGTGGTCGGCACCACCACCGCCACCTGCTTGCCCGAGATCGCCGCGGCGAAGGCGGCGCGGAGCGCCACCTCGGTCTTGCCGAAGCCGACATCGCCGCAGACCAGCCGGTCCATCGGGCGGCCGGCATTGAGGTCGCCGAGCACCGCGTCGATGGCGTTGGCCTGGTCCTCGGTCTCGTCGAAGGGGAAGCGGGCGGCGAACTCGCCGTAGAGCCCGTCGGGCGGGTTGAGGCGGGGCGCCTGCCGCACGAAGCGCTGGGCCGCGACCTTGATCAATTCGCCCGCCATCTCGAGGATGCGGCGCTTCATCTTGGCCTTGCGGGCCTGCCAGGCACCGCCGCCGAGGCGGTCGAGCGCCACCTCGGAATCCTCGGAGCCGTAGCGGGTCAGGAGCTCGATATTCTCCACCGGCAGCAGCAGCAGGCCGCCGGTATATTGCAGCTCCAGGCAATCGTGCGGGGCGCCGGCCGCCGTGATGGTCTTGAGGCCCACGAAGCGGCCGATGCCGTGGTCGGCATGGACCACGAGGTCGCCGGGCTGGAGCGCCTGCACCTCCAGGATCACGTCCTGCGGCCGCTTGGCCTTGCGCTTCTGGCGCACCAGCCGGTCGCCGAGGATGTCGCCCTCGGAGACCACCGCCAGCTCGCCCGCGGTGAAGCCGGCCTCCAGGCCCCAGACGGCGACCGCCGCGTCCGCGCCGCGCTTCAGGGCGTAGATGTCGGTGAGCCGGGTGATCGCCACCGGCTTCCTCATGCCGTGGTCGGAGAGCACGCCGCAGAGCCGGTCGCGCGAGCCGTCGGACCAGGCTCCCAGGATCACGTGATGCCCGGATCCCTGGAGATCGCGGATATGGGCCACCGCCGCGTCGAAGACGCTCGCCGATTCGGCCTGGCGCTCGGGGGCGAAGTTGCGCCCCGCCTTGGCGCCGCAATCGATCACCGGGCGGCTCGCGCCTTCGGCTTCCGAGAACGGGCTGAGCTGGGCGACGCGGGTCGTGGCGACCCGCTCCTTCCACTCGTTCGGGGTGAGGTGGAGGGCGCGCGGCGGCAGCGGCTTGTAGGGGGCGACGCCGGATTGCGGGTTCTTGAGGGCGGATTCGCGCGCCTGGAAGTAGTCCTGCACCAGGGCGAGGCGCTCGGCCACCGCCTCCTCGACCTGCGGGTCGAAGACGAGGGGCACGCCCGGCACGTAGTCGAACAGGGTGTCGAGCTTCTCGTAGAACAGCGGCATCCAGTGCTCGAGGCCGCTGTAGCGCCGGCCCTCGCTCACGGTCTCATAGAGGCGGTCGTCGCGGGTGGCCGCGCCGAAGCTGGTGACGTAGCCCTGGCGGAAGCGCCGGATCGTCTCGGTGGTGAGCTGCACCTCGCTCATCGGCACGAGGTCGAGGGAGCGCAATTGCCCCACCGTGCGCTGCGTCTCCGGATCGAAGGCGCGGATCGATTCGAGGGTGTCGCCGAAGAAGTCGAGGCGGATCGGGTTCGGCAGCCCCGGCGGCGACAGGTCGAGGATGCCGCCGCGCACCGCATATTCGCCCGTGTCACGCACCGTCCCCGTGCGCAGAAAGCCGTTGGCCTCGACCCAGGCCACCACCTTGTCCATCGAGACGACGTTGCCGATCGCCGCCGAGAAGGTCTCGACCGCGACGCGGGCGCGCGGCGGCACCCGCTGCACCAGGGCGTTCACCGTGGTGCAGAGGATGCGCGGCGCCTCTTCCGTCGAGCGCGCCCGGGTCAGGCGCGACAGCGCCGTCATGCGCTGGGCCGAGACGGCGGCGGTGGGGGAGGTGCGGTCGTAGGGCTGGCAGTCCCAGGCCGGCACGATCATCGCCTCGATCTCGGGGGCGACGAAGCGGAGCGCGTTGACGAAGGCGGTGGAGCGCCCGGAATCGCGCGCCACGTGGACGAGCACGGCCGGCCCCTCGAAGCCGCGGCTCAGGGCGCGGGCGAGGTCGGCCACCACCAGCGCGTCGAAGCCCTCGGGCACGCCGGCGAGGACCGGGCTGTCGCCGGCCTTCAGCGCGTCGAGCGCCTTGGTCAGCGGCGCCGATTTCGGCAGGGCGAAGCGGGCAATCTGCGCCTTCGGGGCGGGGGCCGGCGGTTTGGGCTGAGGCTTGGCCATGGGTGTTTAAGGTGTCTCGTAACGGCCGCCGATCCCCTCCCCCTTGCGGGGAGGGGTCAGGGGTGGGGGTGGTGCCGGATGCGGCTCATCGGTGCCTCCTGAACCACCCCCACCTCCGGCTCCTCCCCGCAAGGGGGAGGAGAGATGGACGGAGCCGGAGCGCTTGGCTCTGTCAACCGTGGATCGGCGCGTCGTGCCGGTGGAACGCGGCGAGGCGGCGATAGACGCCGGTGTCGTAGTTCTCCGGCACGGCATCCTCGCCGGTGATCCAGCGGAACAGGTCGCGGTCGGGCACCTCGATCAGGGCCTCGAAGGCGTCGAGCTCGGCCTCGCTCAGCGTGCCGATCTCGGCATCGGCGAAGCGGCCCATGATCAGGTCCATCTCGCGGATGCCCCGGTGCCAGGCGCGGTAGAGGGTGCGGCGGCGGCGCGGGTCGAGATCCGCGCTGGAGCGGGTGGTGCCGGACATGGGAATCCTCGGGCCTTCATGGGATCCCGGGAGGGCAGGATCCGGTGATCGCAGGATCCCCCGCATGTAAGCCCTGGCGCGCCCGCGGCCAACGCCCCATCGCGGGGCGCGAGGCCGCAACCGGCGCGGGGCAGCCCCCGATCCCGTCGTCACCGGATCCGAGGATCCTAGAGCCGTTCCCGATCGCGTTGCAATCGGGAACGGCTCTAAGCTCTTGTTTTGACGCGCTCTCTTGCGCCGAACCGGTGTCCACTTCGGCTTAAGAGCGCTCTAGGACGCGCTCCGCCGAAGTTGCTGCCGGTTCGGCGAAGGGGAACGCATCCCGACGACGGCTTCGAGCCTCTGTCACCTCCCAGGGACAAGACTTGTATATGATACAAGACTGAAGCGTTATAGGATGGAGCGAGGCGCCGGCACGAGCGCCCGATCCCGGAGGAGACGAGCGATGAGCGAGATGCGGCCCGAATCCCTGCACCGGCGCGGCTTCCTGGCGGGCGCGGCGCTCGCCGGCCTCGGCGCGGCCCAGGCCCGGGCGGAGAGCCCGGCCCAGGCCCAGGCCCAGGCCCCGACGACCCAGGCCCCGACAGCCCCCGCCCCGGCGCCGGACAAGGCGAAGCTCCCCGGCTACGTCGCCTGGAAGGATGCGGACGCCCTCATCGTCCACTCGAACCAGACCATCGAGACGCGCCGCTCCGCCTTCGGCACGGGCCTGATCACCGACGAATCGGCGCTCTACATCCGCAACAACGTCAACCCGCCGCCCGAATCCATCGTGGCCGACCGCGACGGCTGGCGGGTGGAGATCGGGGGCGTGGCACGCCCCGGCACCCTGACGGTGGCCGACCTGAAGCGGCTCGGCCTCACCACGGTGGCGACCGTGCTGCAATGCTCCGGCAACGGCCGCAAGTACTTCCAGGACAGGCTGGCGCCCGGCCAGAAGATCAGCGGCACGCCCTGGACGGTGGGCGCGGCCGGCTGCGTGCTCTGGACCGGCGTGCCCCTGAAGGCCGTGGTCGCGGCGATGGGCGGGCCGGCCGCGGGTGCGAAGTTCATCACCGGCACCGGCGGCGAGGAGATCCCGCCCGGCCTGAAGCCCAAGGACGTGATGGTGGAGCGCTCGGTGCCGCTCGCCGCCCTCGACACGGTGATTCTCGCCTGGGCCCTCAACGGCCGGCCGATCTCGCTGGCCCATGGCGGCCCCCTGCGCATGATCGTGCCGGGCTATTCGGGGGTGAACAACGTCAAGTACGTGAAGTCCGTGAACCTCACCGAGGCCGAGACCGACGCCAAGATCCAGGCCGCGAGCTACCGCATGCACGGGGTCGGCGAGAAGGCGGCCCCGAGCCAGCCGCCGGTCTGGGAGCAGCCGGTGCGCTCCTGGATCACCGCCCCGCTGGAGGGCGACCGGGCGGGCCGGGTGGTGGTCGCGGGCGTGGCCTTCGGCGGCGTCAACGCGGTCGCGGGGGTCGAGGTCTCGACGGATGGGGGCGCCACCTGGCGCAAGGCCGAGCTGGTCGGGCCCGATCTCGGCCGCTTCGCCTGGCGGCAATTCGCCCTGCCGGCCGATCTCGGGCCGGGCACGCATGTGCTGGCGAGCCGCGCCACGGATTCGGCCGGCAACGTCCAGCCCGAGGAGGTGCCGGCCAATGGCGGCGGCTACAGCCATAACGGCTGGCGCGGGCCGGCGGTGACGCTGACGCTCGCCTGAGGGGGGCCTGCCCATGCGCCCCCACTTGCCCACGCTCGCCGCCGCCGTCGTCCTGCCGGCCCTCTTCCTGCCCGCCTTCGCCGCGCCGGACGAGGCCGGCCGCACGGTCTTCCTCGACCAGGCGGAGCCGCGCTGCGGCGTCTGCCACACGCTCGCCGATGCGGGCACCACGGGGGAGGTCGGGCCGAATCTCGACCTGCTGAAGCCCGATGCCGAGCGGGTGAAGGCCGCCGTGACCAACGGCATCGGCGTGATGCCGGCCTTCGAGGATCTGAGCCCGGACCAGATCGAGGCGGTGGCCCGCTACGTCTCCGGCGCGGCCAGTCGGAAATAGTCCGGGTTTCCAAAGGGATCATCCCTTTGGCGGGTCCGGGCGGAGCCCGGGAAGACGCCGGGGCTTTGCCCCGGCACCCCACCAAAGGGACTCAGTCCCTTTGGGATCCCGGGACTTTAGCGCCGCGCCAGGGTCTGGGGGGCGTCGCCCTGCACCGTGGCGCCGGTCGAGCCCGCGAAGGCGCCGCCGTCGCGGGCGAGCGCGCGGCCATGGGCGTAGAGGGCCTGCATGTAGCGCTGGTCGAACGGGCCCGGCGAGACCGCCTTGAAGCGGCCGTCGATCTCGGCGACGTGCAGGTCGAGCCCCTCGCGGCGGGCGAAGGCGCCGGTGAGCGCGAGCGCGTCCTGGAGCTGCGCCTTGATCGCCGCCGACATGGCCCGCCCCAGCACCGAGAGCGTCGAGCGGCGCGCCATCTCGAAGCTCGGTGTCGTGCTGTTGTTGACCACCACGTAGACGCTGCGCGCCGGGATGCGCAGGAGCTGCGCGCCGGTGAGCGCCGCGGTCAGGGCCCGCTTCGGGGCGAGGTAGAACGGAGCCGTGGTGCCGCCATCGGCATGCAGCTCCTGGATCGTGCGGCCATCGGGCAGGGTGGCGGAGACCTCCACCGGCGGGAACACCCCCGGCACCGCCGAGGAGGCGAGCACCACCGCGCGGAACAGGCCGAGCGCCCGCGGCTCGGCGCCCTTCGGCCCGGCGGCGGTCGCGATGGCGCCCATGTCCCACAGCACCGGGCGGCCGGAATCGATCTCGGTGGTGGCCACCAGCAGGCGCCGGCCCTTGGCGTGCTCGGCCGCGACCGCCTGGAGGAGCTCGGGCGTCACCGCCTTGTCGATCCGGCGCTTCAGCGGCCAGGTGTCGGTGAGCGCCAGGTCCGAGCCGCCGAACTCGAACACGTCCGCGGCGGTGATGGTGGTGTAGGCCTCGCGCAGGGGGCCGTCGCCCGCCTGGCCGACGAAGGCGAAGGGCGCGATCAGGGCGCCGGTGCTCACCCCCGTGATCACCCCGAAATCCGGCCGCGTGCCGGCCTCGCTCCAGCCGGCCAGGATGCCGGCCGCGAAGGCGCCGTCCTCGCCGCCGCCCGAGAGCACCAGCCAGGGGTCGGATGCCGCCGGGGCGTCGTCGATCAGGGCCTGGAACGCCGTCGGGTCGTCGCCCGCGACGCGCAGGGATTGTGTGAGCCCGGCGGGCCGGGCGGCGGCGAGATCCGCGGCGGTGAAGGCCGCGCGCTCCGCGGGGCGGGCCGCCGCTCTCGGCGCATCCCTGGATGCGTGATTGGCCGTATTCGGCCCGGCGAAGGACAGGTTCGGCGCGGCTGCGGACAGGATGCAGGCCGCCGCCAGGGCGGCGATGGGTCGCCGCGTCAGTCCGGACATGGCTCGATTCCCGTTTTCCGTTCACCCGCCTCGCCGGAAAAACGCCACGCCTATTGTCATGTTCCCCGGATCCAGCACGCCTTGCTGCGCCGCGGTGCGGGAGCGCACCACGCCGTTCGGACAAGGCGTGGGCCGCCCCGCACCAACGGACGGCTTTACCGCGGCCCGAGCCTTGCCATAACGGGAGCAGCATCACGCCGGACAACAACGAGGAAACGCCCCATGAAACTGCCGCGCCGCTTCTTCCAGCCGCTCGCCACCGGCGCGCCGGCCCCGTTCCGCGAGCTTCCGGTCAAGCTCGAGCGGATGATCCACTTCGTGCCGCCCCATGTGGAGAAGGTCCGCGCCCGGGTGCCGGAGCTCGCCGGCACGGTCGACGTGGTGCTCGGCAACCTCGAGGACGCGGTGCCGATGGACCAGAAGGAGGCGGCGCGCAAAGGCTTCGTGCAGATGGCGCAGTCCACCGACTTCGCCGCCACCGGCACCGGGCTCTGGACCCGCATCAACGCCCTGAACTCGCCCTGGATTCTCGACGACCTGTTCGAGATCGTGGCCAATGTCGGCAACAAGCTCGACGTGGTGATGGTGCCCAAGGTCGAGGGCCCCTGGGACATCCACTACATCGACCAGCTGCTGGCCCAGCTCGAGGCGCGGCACGGCGTCACCAAGCCGATCCTCGTCCACGCCATCCTGGAGACGGCGGAGGGCGTCGCCAATGTCGACGCCATCGCCTCCGCCTCGCCCCGCATGCACGGGATGAGCCTCGGGCCGGCAGATCTCGCGGCCTCGCGCGGCATGAAGACCACCCGCGTCGGCGGCGGCCATCCCGAGTACCGGGTCATCGCCGACCCCGCGGGCGATGCGGCGCGCGTCTCCGCCCAGCAGGACCTCTGGCACTACACCATCGCCAGGATGGTCGATGCCTGCATGGCCAACGGCATCAAGGCCTTCTACGGGCCGTTCGGCGACTTCTCGGACGGGGCGGCCTGCGAGGTCCAGTTCCGCAACGCCTTCCTGATGGGCTGCGCCGGCGCCTGGACGCTGCATCCGAGCCAGGTCGCCATCGCCAAGCGCGTCTTCGCGCCGGATCCGGACGAGGTCGCCTTCGCCGCCCGCATCGTCGCGGCCATGCCGGACGGGACCGGCGCGGTGATGCTCGACGGCAAGATGCAGGACGACGCCACCTGGAAGCAGGCCAAGGTCATCGTCGACCTCGCCCGGCTCGTGGCGGCCAAGGATCCGGAGCTCGCCGCCGTGTACAAGCTCGACTGACCGGGCCTGCGGGGCTCACCCGGAACCGGCGAGCCCCGATGACAGCCGTGCGACTCGGGCCTATCTGTCGATCCATGACGGATCAGGACATGACGACGGATCAGGCGGGGGCGGCCCCCGGTTACAGGATCGCGAAGTTCGGCATCGGGGCGGTGGTGCGCCACCGGATCTACCCGTTCCGCGGCATCGTGTTCGATGTCGACCCGGTCTTCGACAACACCGAGGAATGGTGGCTCGCCATCCCCGAGGAGGTGCGGCCGCGCAAGGACCAGCCCTTCTATCACCTGCTCGCCGAGAACGCGGAGACCGAGTACGTCGCCTACGTCTCCGAGCAGAACCTCCTGCCCGACACCTCGGGCGAGGCCCTGCGGCATGCCGGCATCCACGAGATGTTCGTGCGCGACGACCGCGGCTTCTACCGGATGCGCGACCGCACCCCGAACTGATACCGCGCCCGGTTGATCGGACCGGACGCGGTCTCGGCCAAGCCCGCGCGGCGCCTGAGCGAAGGCGACATCCGCCATCCCGAAGGGATCACCCCGGATGTCGTATGACCTGTCCGGACCTGGCCGCAGGGCATGAAAAAGGCCGGGCTCGCGCCCGGCCTCTTTCATGGGAGACGCCCCCGCGCGGCGGGGGCGTCGAGCCGCATCAGGGCTTCGGCGCGGCGTTGGCCGACGGCGCGCCGGGAGCCGCGCCCTTCTCGGCCTCGAGCTTCTTGCGCATGTCCTCGGAGCGCTTCTCCAGCTCGGACTGGAGCTTCTTCTGCTGCTCCTCCAGCACCTTCGGGTCCATGGCCGGGCCGTCGAAGGCCTTGCCGAAGCCGGCCAGCGGCACCGCGAAGGTGACCTCGCGCTGGGTCTGGTTCTGCACCGAGACGCTCAGCGTGGTGCCCTTCTTCATCGCCGCGATCACGCCCGCATCGACGCCGCCGGCCTCGGCGAAGCAGCCGTTCGGGAAGCAGACCGCGAACTTGCCCGGGGTGCCCTGCTGGCCGTCCACGTTGAAGCGGATGCCCGGCTGCAGCAGCAGGCCGAGCGGCAGCAGGTAGCGCACCACGCGCACCTCCTGCTTCTGGGCGGCGTTCTTCATCTCGTAGACGGCGACCGCGAGGACCGGCTGGCCCTGGTCGGAGACGAAGTCGCGGGTGGTGTAGCAGATGTCGGTGCCCGAGCCCTGATCCTTGCCGCAGACCTTGGTCCACTCGGCCTGGTTCGGCTCCGACTTCACGGTGATGATCTGCGGGCCGGTCTGCTGTTGCGCCGTCTGGTTGGTCGGCGCGGGAGCGGTCGGAGCCGGCGCGGCCGGGGCGGGCGCCGCCGGCTTCTTGGGCTGGGCGGAGGCCGGCCCGGCGAGGCCCGCGAGCGCGAGGAAGGCGGCAGCGCTCAGGAGCGCAGGGCTTTTGGCGAAGGACATCGGCTTCAGACCCCTCTGGGTTACCCTTGGTGCTTCTCGGTTCGTCGGGATGACGAGGAACATGACGCGGTGCCTGGCGGGCGGCACCGACCCGGGCGCTCCCCCATAAGGGCGCGACGCCGGATTGGCGAGCCTCGGCCGGCGGCGCCGCATGGAAGGCGCCGGCCCCGGGGAGGCTCTTCGATTCCCGGCAGGCGACCGGGCGGCCTGCTTTCCCGGCGAATGAGGCGAAGACATGACACCGCTGCCGTGCGGGACAGGCCGCGCAGGGCCCCGTTAGCCCGACCTTAACCATGCCGGCCCATCGATGGGGCTCGAAAGCGGGTCCGCCGCGGCAGGGGGCTAGAGGTGCAGGCGCTCGCCAGAGATCTCGCCGAGGACATGGGTGGGACCGCCCCACTGCCGGCGCGGCGCCCGGTGATCGCCCCCGTCCCCGACGCGGCGCCCCCGAGCCTCGGCCTGCCGACCCGCCGCACCGGCCTCAACGCGCTGCTCGCCGCCACGGCCGCGCGCCATCCCGGCCGGCCCGCGCTGATCGACCGCGGCGACAAGCCCGGCTGGTGCGGGCGCCCGGCCATGACCTGGAGCTACGGCGCGGCGGCCGAGATCGTCGCCCGCCTCGCCCGCGGCATCCGTCGCTGGCGCCTGCCCCCCGGCAGCCGCGTCGGCCTGTGGTTTCCCGGCGGCAGCGAGGGGCTCGTCGCCCATCTCGCGGTGGAGGCGGCCGGCCACGTGCCCTGCCCGATGCCCGCGGCCTGGGACGAGGCGCAGCTCCTGGCCGCCGTCGAGGCCGCCGGGATCGGCGCGGTGCTGACGCAAGGCCGCCTCGGCGCGCGCCGCCCAGCCGAGACCCTGTGCCGGGTCGCCCTGCAGGTCTTCTCCCTGCGCTACCTCGCCGCCTTCGGGCCGGACGTGCCGGACGGGGTGATCAACCTCGACGCCCTGGCGCTGGAGCGCGGCGGCACGGATACGGGCGTGGCCGGGGAGGGCGGCGGCGGCCTGATCAGCTTCGCCGGCCGCGACCCCGCCCGCCCCGTGCACCGGCCGGGCGACGCCCTGCTCGCGGCGGTGGCCGCCCATCTCGTCGCCGCCCGGATCGGCCCGGGCGAGCGCCTGCTGACCCTGTTGCCGCCGGACGACCTGCGCGGCCTCGTCACCGGGCTCGGCGCCGCCCTGGTCTCCGGGGCGAGCCTGGAGATGCTGCCGGTCTTCGACGATGCCGCGCTGGACGCGGCCCTGGCGGACCCGTCCGGACGCCCGCTCCACCTCGTCGCCCCGGCCTTCCTCGAAGGCGCGCTCCGCGACCGGATCCGGGAGCGCTTCCCCGAGGGGCCCGCTCTGGTCCTCGCCCACCGGGCGCCCGCCAGGCTGACCGGGCGCCGCCTGACCCCCGGGGAGGGGGCGGCGCGCACCGTCGACGCCCTGGCCCTCGACGAGGACGCCGTGGTCTCGCGCGCCCGCGGCGCGGACGACATCGCCCTGGCGCTCGCCGACCCCGAGGCGGCCCGCTTCCCCGCCGGCCTGATCGAGCTGTGCCGGGACGGGGAGGGGGGACTCGGCCTGCGCGGCCAGGCCTGCCGCGCAGCGCCCCTCGGCACCGGCCTCCCGGAGCCGGGTGCGTGGCGCGCCGCCCCCTATCGCGCCGCCCTGTTCGCCGGCACCGCCACGGCCCTGATCGCGCAGGGCGGCGCGAAATCCTGACGCCCGCCGGCAGATCCTGACAGGCGGCCGGAGGCCTCACGCAGGGGCGCCCTGCCCCGCCACGGCAAGCTCGACAAAAGCTTAACCTTGGCAAGGGTTTGATCGCCGCTTCTCAAGCATTCGGCGAGCATGCGGCACCGCATCGACGGGCGGTTCATCTGCCGCTCAGGCGGCGGATCTATCTTCGCATCTGCAACCGTGCCGGCGAACCAATTCGGGATTCGGCAGGTTATGTGCTCGGGCCTCTTCCCAGGAGGCGCTCGATGGGATACCGCTTAAGCTTATGGGTGCGCTGCAACAAGTGCTCGTCGTCGATGATGGTGTCCGCGCCGTCGACCACTCGCTGGCTGGAGAGCTGGCAGAGCTGGGCTATGCGAGCGTGACCGCCTCCCTCGAAGCGGCCGACGACGTCCTTGCCGTGATCGCCCGGCCCGCCGCGGTGCTGTTCCAGAGCTCCGACCGGCGCGACCCCACCTATCGGCGGCTGGCCGCGCAGCTGCGCATGCAGATGCGCGACCGGGGCATCCCGATCATCGACATCGAGGCGAGCCGCAGCCGCCGCTCCGGCGGTCCGGTCGACCTCCAGACCCGCATCGGCGCCTACGTCCTCCAGGAACCGGAACGCTAGAGCGCTCTCCGCCGAAGTGGACACCGGTTCGGCGAAAAAGAGCGCGTCAAAACGAGGACTGAGAGCCGTTCTCGATTGCAACGCGATCGGGAACGGCTCTCAGTCCCGGGATTCCAAAGGGATCATCCCTTTGGCGGGATCTTCGGGCGGAGCCCCGAGGTCTTCCAGGGCTCCGCCCTGGACCCGCGAGAGGGGTGACCCCTCCCGACACCCATTTTACCGCATCAGCTCCGGCGCGTTCAGGCGCGGCAGCACGCCCTCGCGCATCACGGCCCGCCGCAGCGGCCCGAGGGCGGAGAGGGCGACGAGGCCGAGGCCGCGCAGCGCGTCCACCGGCAGGTGGTGGCTGAGGAGCGCGCGGTTCAGCCCATCCACCGCCAGCGTGCGCAGGGTGGCGTCCCGCCGCCGCGCCCGGGCGAAGCCCGCAAGCGCCGCGCGCGAGCCCGGGTCGCGCCCGTCGCGGGCGGCGGCCACCACGGCATCGCGCAGGGCAGCCGCGTCGCGCAGACCGAGATTGAGACCCTGCGCGCCGATCGGCGGGAAGACGTGGGCGGCCTCGCCGACGAGGGCGAGGCGGTGGGCCACGGGGGTGGCCACCGAGAGCCCGCGCATCGGCACGAGGCCGCGCGGCCCGTCGATCCGCATGGCACCCAGCATGTGCCGCGCCCGGGTCTCGACCGCGGCGGCGAGATCCGCGTCGGACAGGGCCGAGAGGCGCTCGGCCCGGGCGCGGTCCGCCACCCAGACCAGGCTGGAGCGGCGCCCGCCGGGCAGCGGCACCAGGGTGAAGGGCCCCTCGCGGGTGTGGAACTCGGTGGAGACGTCCCCGTGCGGGCGCTCATGCGCCAGGATCGTGGTGAGCGCGGCCTGCGGGTAGGACCAGCTGCGCGTCGGCGTGCCGCTCTGCGCCCGCAGCTGCGAGCGGGCCCCGTCCGCCGCCACCGCGAGGCGGGCCTCGATCGGGCCGCCCGCCTCCGTCTCGATGCGGGCGGCGGCTTCGCCCGCCGTGAAGCCCGCGGCGTCGCGCTCCACCAGCGTCAGGTTCGGCGTCGCCCGGGCCCGGGCGCGCAGGGCCTCGACCAGGGCGGCGTTCTCCACGTTCCAGCCGAAGGCGGAGAGGCCGATCTCGCCCGCGTGGAAGCGCACCGGGGGCGGCCGGAACAGGCTGCCGGTATCGTCCACGATCTGCAGCACGGCGAGGGGCGCCGCCTTGTCCGCGAGGTCGCCCCAGGCCCCGAGCGCGTCGAGGAAGCGCACCGATCCGTCGAGCAGCGCCACGGTGCGCCCGTCCGCCACCGGCGCGTGCCGGCCGACGAGGGCGGTCGGGATGCCCGCCCGCGCCAGCGCCAGCGCCGCGGCGAGCCCGGCGGCCCCCGCGCCGACGACGGCGGCCTCGAAGCGGGGCAGGGCGGAGGCGGGCTGCGCGGTCTCGGGCATCGGGGACTCGGGGGTGATCGGAGCGGAGAGATCGCGGGATGACTCCGACAGGGCCAAGTGGCCCGGTCGGGCCGCGAAGGCAATGCGTCCAATGGAGCGTCCAATGGAGCGTCCGATGCGGCATCCGATCCGCACCCGCTCCGGAGCCATGCCCGCAGCGCGCTTGTCGGCCGCCGGCCGGACCCGCTACGGGCCTCGGGGACGATGGACCACAAGGGGGCGGGGATGACCGGCGCAGACGACACCGCGGATGACAGCTACGTCTACGACGAGGCGCTGGGCGAGTGGCGCCCCGCCGGGGCGGCCGCCGCGCCCGAGGCCGGCCGGGCGCCGGTCCGCGACGCGGCGGGCAACATCCTCGCCGACGGCGACGCCGTCACCCTGATCAAGGACCTGAAGGTCAAGGGCACGAGCCAGACCCTGAAGCAGGGCACCGTGATCCGGTCGATCCGGCTGACCGACGATCCGGAGGAGATCGACTGCCGCCACGACACCATCAAGGGCCTCGTCCTGCGCACCGAGTTCGTGCGCAAGCGCTGATCTTCAGCGGCTCCGGTGCCGGCAACAGGCGCGAGCCGGGCAATCCCGTCCGCGACCTCATCCTGAGGCGCGAGGCGACAGCCGAGCCTCGAAGAGCCCTCCAGAGATCTCGGCGCGCTCTGGAGGCCTCCTTCGAGGCCTGCGCTTCGCTGGGACGCCTCAGGATGAGGGGGATGGGTGGGACGAGGCGGGTCTCCCCACTTGACAATGTTCCTGTTTTGTGCTCATGTGCCCGCACCTGCCGCCCGGCACCGAACGGTGTCTCACGGGGGCCTGCACCGGGGACCGACCGGAGCGGGCGCGGACGGCGGGGCGGTGCCCGCGTCGCCAGCCTCGGATCCGGCCGGCGCCCCGGGCGGCGTGCCGACGCAAGGTCGGCTCGGACAGGGGCGCGCGGCGGGCTGAGGAAATGCTCCCGCCCCGACCCCGGCCTGGGCGACCGCCAGAGTCTCGCCGGCCCGACCCACTACGAGGCGGGCCTCGCGCCGAACGGGCGTATGTCAGCGTGCACGGGGCTCAGTCCTGATCCAGGACCCGGACCCGGCCAGCGGCAGTCAGCGAGGTCGGATCACGCCGGGACAGACACCGCGACGACAAGACGGATGGGACACCGAGCGATCGGCCCTCATCCGCGGGACGCCGGGGAGCCGGCTTTGCAACGTTGCGTTCAGGGCTCCGCGGCGTCCCGCGTCACCCCGACCGCGCCAGCCATGCCCCCGGCGGACAATCCGCGCGGGGCCGAAAGCACGTGCGCGTCTCCCTCCCCCCTCTGCGGGGGGGTGGCCCGCGAAGCGGATCGGGAAAGGGGAACCCGGCTTCCGGAGAGGAACGCGAACCACGACGCGCCCCCTCTCCCGAACGGGAGAGGGGACCCACGCCCTGTCCGGCGACCGGGTGCGCGTCTCAGGCGGGCCGGCGCCTTGCAGATCCCGCCGCCTGACGCCGCCCGTCCCGCCCCGGCCATTGCCCCCTGCGCGCCATCGGCTATGTCGGGCGCGAGGGGAAACGTCAGTCGAGGACGAGACCATGCCCAAGGCGATCCGGGTTCACGAATACGGCGGCCCCGAGGTGATGGCCTACGAGGATGTCGAGCGGCGCGAGCCCGGTCCCGGCCAGATCCGCGTGACGCTCACCGCCATCGGCGTGAACTTCATCGACATCTACTTCCGCTCCGGCGCCTACAAGGCGGCCCAGCTCCCCTTCACCCCCGGCAAGGAGGGCGCCGGCATCGTCGATGCGGTGGGCGAGGGCGTGACCGGATTCAAGGTCGGCGACCGCGTCGCGACCGCCTCGGCCGAGGGCAGCTATGCCGAGGAGATGGTGGTGCCGGCCGCGGGCTGCGTGCAGATCCCGGAGGGCGTCGACGACGCCACCGCCGCCGCGATGATGCTCAAGGGCCTCACCGCCGAGTACCTGCTCCACCGCACCTACACGGTGAAGCCCGGCGACACGATCCTCTTCCACGCGGCTGCCGGCGGCGTCGGCCTCATCGCCTGCCAATGGGCCAAGCATCTCGGCGCCACGGTGATCGGCACCGCAGGCTCCAAGGAGAAGGCGGATCTCGCGCGCCAGCACGGCTGCGACCACGTCATCCTCTACCGCGAGGAGGACGTGGCCAAGCGCGTCCGCGAGATCACCGGCGGCAAGGGCGTGCCGGTGGTCTATGACGGCGTCGGCCAGGCGACCCTGATGGGCTCCCTCGACAGCCTCGCGCCGCTCGGCCTGCTCGCCAGCTTCGGCTCGTCCTCGGGCCCGATCCAGGGGCTCGACCTCGGCCTGCTCGCCCCGCGCGGCTCGCTCTACGTCACCCGCCCGACCCTGTTCACCTTCGCCAGCCAGCGCCCGGTCCTGGAGGAGATGGCGAAGAACCTGTTCTCGGTGGTGGCGAGCGGCGCGGTGAAGATCCCGGTCCACGCGAAGCGCAAGCTGTCCGAGGCGCAGGCCGTGCACAGGGACCTGGCCGGGCGCGAGACCACCGGCTCCACCGTGATGCTGCCGTGATCCTAAGATCGGGGGATCCCAGGATACTGGGATCACGGGATCCGGGCTCCGCCCGGGCCCGCCGAAGGACACGTCCTTCGGAATCCTGGATTTTGGGATCCTGCCGGTGAGGATCGTCGAGACTGACGTCCTCCTCGTGGTGGACGTGCAGGTGGACTTCCTGCCGGGCGGCGCCCTGCCCGTGCCCGACGGCGACGCCGTCGTCGGGCCGGTGAACGCCCTGCTCGCAACGTTCCCGCACGCGGTGCTGACCCAGGACTGGCACCCGGCCGGCCACGCCTCCTTCCACACGAGCCATCCCGGCGGTGAGCCCTTCGGGACGGTGGCGATGCCCTACGGCCCGCAGGTGCTCTGGCCGGAGCATTGCGTGCAGGGCACGCCCGGCGTCGCCTTCGCGCCGGGCCTCGACGTCGCCCGCGCCGAGCTCGTGATCCGGAAGGGCTACACCCACGCGGTCGACAGCTACTCGGCCTTCCTCGAGGCCGACCGCACCACCCGCACCGGGCTCGCCGGCTACCTGCGCGAGCGCGGCTTCACCCGGGTGGTGCTCTGCGGCCTCGCCACGGATTTCTGCGTCGCCTGGAGCGCCCTCGACGCCCGCGCGGCCGGCTTCGAGACCGTCGTGGTGGAGGACGCCGTGCGCGGCATCGACCGCGACGGCTCGGTCGCCGCCTGGGCCCGGATGGCGGCCGCCGGTGTCGGACGGGTGCGCCTTGCGGAGATCATGGCGGGGCGAACGGCCGCAGCGCCGTGACCTCTCCGCCCGCGCACCGTTGACCTTCGGCAACCGACACGGAGGCCGCATGTCGACGAAGCACGCCAAGACGCAGGAGCCGAGCGACGCCGACCTCCGGGGCAATCCCGGAATCGGCACCGCGAAGGGCATGACGGGCCGCGACCCCAAAGACCTGGAAGCGGATTCGACCTTCGAGGGCGACGTCGAGAACGAGACCACGCCGGAGGGTGGGGTCGACCCGGACCACCGCCCGCGCAAGAACGCCTGAGCCTCAGGCTCCGTCGATCGTTCCCCGGAAAGCCCGGATGGCCTCCGGGAAGCGGTCCCGGATCCGCTCGGCGGCCCGGATCGCCGATCGCGCGTCCTGAACGCGGAAGCTGTTGTAGTTCTTTCGCGCCACGTGCCGGAACCGGTGCGTCTCATCTACCGCGGCGGCAAGGTCGGCATCCAGAATGGCCGGCCGGTCGTTCGGTATGGGTCGGCTGACGCGGCGGATGAGGTCCGCGTGATAGGATGCTCCGGTCGGCTTCTCCTCGCCGAGCATCTCCAGGATCCGCTCCAGCGCAGCTTCCAGCGACGTGTGGCCGGCCTGCATTGCCTGCATCAGAGCCATCCGGGCCTTGTAGGCGTCGAGATGCTCCCCCTCGAACCCGCCGGCCCGGTCGATCTCGACGGCCCGCGAGAAGTGCTCGACCGCCCAGTTCACGTCATCGAGGATCTCGATCCAGCGCGCATCGCTCATGCGAGGATCCGTGCTTCCGGCAGGATCTGGGCGCGGAAGGGTTCGGTGCACCACGCGATCGGCCGAATGTCGGCCGCGATTCCTTCGGCCGCGCAGGCCGCCTCGGCGAAGCGCCAGGCCGCCGCTTCAGCCTCGGCCGGGAAATCGACGAGGAGGTCGACATCGCTGTCGAAGCGCATCGCGCCCCGCCCCGCCGACCCGTAGAGGAGATAGCGACCGCCCGCCTCTCGCGCGTGCCGTCGCAGACGCTCCGAGAGGACGGCGACCGCCTCCGTCCGACGCCGGGCCTCGTCGCGCTTCCGGTCGCGAAGTGTCCGGATCATCGTGGCATCCCCGACCCTGGAGACGCCCTTATACCACGCTGCCGCGCAGGTCGTAGGCGTCGGCGTCCTCGATCTTCACGGTGACGATGTCGCCCGGCCGCACCGGACGGCGGAAGGCGGCGTGGACGCTGCCGTCGATCTCGGGCGCGTCGTACTTGGTGCGCCCGACCGCGACGTTGCCGCCGACCGAATCGATGATCACCGGCAGGCGCCTGCCCACCTTCTGCTTCTGCAGCCGCAGGGACACGCCCTGCTGCACCTCCATGAAGCGGCGCTTGCGCTCGGCCTGCACCTCCGGCGGCACCGCCTCGGCAAGGTCGTTGGCGGGGGCGCCCTTCACCGGCTCGTAGGTGAAGCAGCCGACCCGCTCCAGCTTCGCCTCGCGGATCCAGGCGAGCAGCTCCTCGAACTCGGCCTCGGTCTCGCCGGGGAAGCCGACGATGAAGGTCGAGCGGATGGCGAGATCCGGGCAGGTCTCGCGCCAGCGCCGGATGCGCTCGAGCTGGCGTTCCTGGTTGCCGGGGCGCCGCATCCGCTTGAGCACGGACGGGCTCGCATGCTGCAGCGGCATGTCGAGATAGGGAAGCACCTTGCCCTCGGCCATCAGCGGGATGACCTCATCCACGTGCGGGTAGGGATAGACGTAGTGCAGCCGCACCCAGGCCCCGAGCTCGCCGAGCTCCTTGGCGAGGTCGTAGAAGCGGGCGCGCACCGCGCGGTCGCGCCAGGGGCTCGCGGCGTAGCGGGTGTCGATCCCGTAGGCGCTGGTATCCTGCGAGACGACGAGGAGCTCCTTCACGCCCGCCTTCACCAGCTTCTCGGCCTCGCGCAGCACGTCGCCGGCCGGCCGGCTGACGAGATCGCCGCGGAGCGAGGGGATGATGCAGAAGGTGCAACGGTTGTTGCAGCCCTCCGAGATCTTCAGATAGGCGTAGTGCCGCGGCGTGAGCTTCACGCCCTGCGGCGGGATCAGGTCGAGGAACGGATCGTGGGCCGGCGGCACCGCCTCGTGCACGGCCGCCACCACCGATTCGTAGGCCTGCGGCCCCGTGACGGCGAGCAGGTTCGGGTACTTCTCGCGGATCTCCTCCGGCTGCGCGCCCATGCAGCCGGTGACGATGACCCGGCCGTTCTCCGCCATCGCGTCGCCGATCGCCTGCAGCGACTCGGCCTTGGCCGAATCGAGGAAGCCGCAGGTGTTGACGATGACGACATCCGCCCCGTCATGCTTGCGCGCCAGCTCGTACCCCTCCGCCCGCAGATGCGTCAGGATCCGCTCGGAATCGACGAGCGCCTTGGGGCAGCCGAGCGAGACGAAGGAGATGCGCGGCGCGCTGGCCTTCGCGGCGGGGGCAGGGGAGGCGGTGGCGGTCATGGTCGTCCAATGGCGCCGCGTTCCGCGGGGCCGGACGGGCCCGCGCCGCTTACGCGTGAGGGAAATTCGGAGAATCGGGCGTCCCTATACAGAAATCGGCCGCCCGTTGCGAGCCCGGCCCCCGCATGGGCCGCGCCCGCAGCCGGGGACACGCTGCGACGGCGCGCCGCGTGTCTCCGGCAGGGCAGGGCGGCGATCTCCCGGCTTCCCCCGCGGCATCGCCTGTGCGAGGCGTTCTCCCAAGCGGTTGCCGGACGCCGGAACAGGCCCCGCGTGAGAACGAGACGCCAAGCGCATGTGGACCCGTGAGATCCCGTTCTGCGATCCCGCCGCGGCGGCAGCGCGGCTGCGGCACCTGCCGGGGCTCGCCTTCCTCGACAGCGCGATGCAGCACGAGACGCTCGGCCGGTACTCGATCGCCGCCGCCGACCCGTTCGCGCGCTTCCGCTTCCGCGACGGCCAGGCCAGCCTTGACGGGCATCCGGTGCCGGGCGGCCCCATCGAGGCGCTCCGCGCCGCGCTCGCCCCCTGGCGGCTCGACCCCGAATCCGGCACGACCTTCCCGGGCGGGGCCATCGGCTACTTCGCCTACGACCTCGGCCAAGCGCTGGAGCGCGTCGCCCAGCCGGTCCGCCGGGCCGGGCTCACCGACGCCATGGCCTTCAACCTCTACGACACGGTGCTGGTGATCGACCACGCCGCCGGCACCTGCCGCCTCGTCGCCACCGGCTTTCCGGAGACGGGAGCCGCGGCGCGCGAATCGCGCGCGGCTGCGCGCCTCGCCGCCTTCGCCGACCTGCTGGGGCAGGGGCCTCCGCCCGAGATTTCCGCGAACGGCCCTGCCCCGGCCCTGCACTGGCGCTCGAACTTCACCCGGGCCGGCTACGAGGCGGCGGTCGAGCGGGTGCGCGACTACATCCGCGCCGGCGACATCTACCAGGCCAACATCGCGCAGCGCTTCAGCGCGGACCTGCCCGCGGGCTTCGACGGCTTCACCTTCTATCGCCGCCTGCGCGAGACCAACCCCGCCACCTTCGGCGCCTATCTCGCCTTCGAGGGCCTGACGGTGGCGTCGAGCTCGCCCGAGCGCTTCCTGAAGCTCGACGGACGGGCGGTCGAGACGCGGCCGATCAAGGGCACGGCCCGGCGCGTGGCCGATCCGGAGGCGGACCGGGCGATCGCCCTGGCGCTCCAGCAGAACCCGAAGGAGCGCGCCGAGAACATCATGATCGTGGACCTCCTGCGCAACGACCTCTCCCGGGTCTGCGAGCCGCACAGCGTGCAGGTTCCGGTCCTGTGCGGGCTGGAATCCTACGCTGGTGTTCACCATCTGGTCTCGGTGGTGACGGGCACCCTCCGCCGGGAGCTCGACGCCCTCGACCTCGTCGCCGCCACCTTTCCGGGGGGATCGATCACCGGGGCTCCGAAGATCCGCGCCATGGACATCATCACCGAGATCGAGGGCGATGCGCGCGAGCTCTATTGCGGCGCCATCGGCCGGATCGGCTTCGACGGTGCCCTCGACACCTCGATCGCCATCCGCACCGTCGTCCTCGACGGCCGCACGGCCGTGCTCCAGGCCGGCGGCGGCATCACCCTGCTCTCCGAGCCGGGCCCCGAATACGACGAGACCCTGACCAAGGCCGCGCGGGTGTTCCAGGCCTTCGAGAAGGATGAGCCGGCGTGAGCCCCGCACCCGTCACGATCCCGAACGGTCGAGACCTTTCGCGGGCCCGGGGCACGGCGTTGGGCTTCCGGAACGGACAGGCGTCGCAGCCATGATCCTCGTGCTCGACAATTACGACTCGTTCGTCTTCAACGTCGTCCGCTACCTGGAGGAGCTTGGCGAGACGGTCAGGGTCGTGCGCAACGACGCCCTCGACGTGCCCGGCATCCGCGCGCTCGAGCCGGACGCCCTCGTGGTCTCGCCCGGCCCCTGCACGCCCACGGAAGCGGGCATCTCGCTGCCGGCGATCCGCGAGCTGTCCGGGCAGGTGCCGATCCTCGGCGTCTGCCTCGGCCACCAGGCGATCGGCGCCGCCTTCGGCGGACGGGTCGAGCGGGCGCTCCGCCCGCTGCACGGCCAGGCGACCCCCGTCAGCCACGAGGGCGCGCGCCTGTTCCGCGGCCTGCCCGCGCCGATGCAGGTCGGGCGCTACCACTCCCTCGTGGTGAAGCCGGAGCCGGGCATGGAGCGGCACCTCTCGGTCGACGCCGTGTCCTCGGAGGGCGAGGTGATGGCCCTGTCGCACCGGGAGCACCCGACCTACGGCATCCAGTTCCACCCCGAATCCGTGCTGACCGAGGACGGCCATGCCATCTTCGCGAACTTCCTGAGGCTCGCCCGCGCGTGGCGGGCGGACGCGCGGCAGGCCAGCGATGCTGTGGCGTGACGGCAGCCTCCAGACCGGCACGCATGCGCCCTTCGACCTGACCGACCGTGGCCTGTGCCTCGGCGACGGCCTGTTCGACACCGCCCTCGCCCTCGACGGACGCGTGGCCTTCGAGGACGCGCATGTCGCCCGCCTCGTCGCCGGCGCGGAGAGCCTCGGCTTCCGCCTCGATCCGGCGACGGCGCGGACGGCGATGCGGGCGCTGGCAGCGACCGGCCCGCGCCTCGCGATCCGGACCACGGCGACCCGTGGATCCGGCCCGCGCGGATTGAGGCCGCCCGCCGAGCCGTGCCCAGTGCTCTACGCGACCGCCGCGGCGAGTTCCGCCGCCCTCGCCTTCGCGCCTCTGAGCCTGTGGCCGACGCAGATCGCCCGCAACGAGACCTCGCCCGCCGCCCGGCTGAAGACGCTCGGCTATCTCGACGCCGTGCTCGCCGCGCGCGACGCCGCCGCTTCGGGCTTCGACGAGGCCCTGTTTTGCAACACGCGCGGCCACGTCGCCTGTGCCGGCACCGGCAACCTGTTCGGGATCTTCGCAGACCGCCTGGTCACGCCGCCGCTCGCGGACGGCGTGCTGGCGGGCATCGTCCGCGCCGAGATCCTGGGCCTCGCGCCGCGGCTGGGCCTGCGCGTCGAGGAGCGGTCCCTGCCGCTCGACGCGTTTCTGCGGGCCGATGCGGTCTTCCTGACGAACTCCCTGCGCCTGCTCGCGCCGGTCCGCGCGGTCGGCACGACGCCCTTCGCGAGCGTGGACCATCCCGGCCTCGGCCGCCTGATCGACGCGCTGCGCACCCGCGTCGCGGAGAGCTGCGGGGTCGCGGAACCCGCGGTGGCATGACGGGGGCGGCGAGGGCGCCGGAGCGTGGCCGCGCCCGGCTGCGCGGCGCGCTCGCCCTCCTCTATGGGGGCGTCGGCGCCGCGCATCTCCTGCGTCCCGAGCTTCTGATGCCGATCATGCCCGGCTGGGTGCCGGAGCCGCGGCTCGTCATTCTCGCCACGGGCCTGTGCGAGATCGCGGGCGCGGCGGCCCTGCTCGGGCAGCGCTGGCGCAGGGCCGCCGCGGCCGGGCTCGCCCTCTATGCGGCCTGCGTCTACCCGGCCAACCTGAAGCACGCGCTGGAGCACGTCTCCGTGCCGGGTATCCCGGATTCCTGGTGGTATCACGGGCCGCGCCTGGCCTTTCAGCCGGTCCTGATCTGGGCGGCGCCCTATGCGGGCGGGCTGATCGACTGGCCGTTCCGGACGAAGCGGCCTCCGAATTCGGCAGAGCCTGATCTTCGCGATCGGATCCGTTGACTTTCCCAGAAACGGCGCAACATTCGTTGACCATGATATGGACGTGCGCGGGTGCGTAGGTCGACAGGCTTGCGATAATCCGGTCCTGATCCATCCCCATCTTCGGAGTTGCACGGGCTCAGCCCATCGTTCCGCAGGATCACCGCTGGAGCCGTTCCCGATCGCGCTGCAATCGGGAGCGGCTCCCAGTCTTCGTTCCAATGCGCTCTCCTGCGCCGAACCGGCATCCACTTCGGCGGAGAGCGCTCCAGGCAGGAAGCCCGATGCCGAAACGCCGCGTCTCGAAGCCTCCGGCACAGGCGATGCAGCGCGATCCGGACCATCGACCGGAGCAGGGCGATGTCGAGCGCGCGATCGCGTCAGCGCTCGACCACCTGAAGCCGAGAGCCAGAGACGGGCAGGGCGCGAAGGCCTCCACGCCCGGCACGGGGAAGGCGGTCCGCAAGCCGCGTCCGGACCCGGAGCGATAGGGCCGCCCTCTCAGGCGCCGCGCTCCGCCCGCTTCGCGGCGAGCCAGGCCGCCTCCATCGCCGCCAGGTCGCTGTCGGCCAGGGTCGATCCCGCCGCCTCCAGCCGGCTTGCCATGGCGGCGAAGCGCCGCTCGAACTTGGCGTTGCCGGCGCGCAGGGCCGCCTCCGGGTCGACGCCGGCATGGCGGGCGAGGTTGGCGACGGAGAACAGGAGATCGCCGATCTCCTCGGCGAGCTCCGTCCTGTCTCCCGAGGCAAGCGCCTGCTCCACCTCCTCGGTCTCCTCGCGCACCTTGGCGACGACCTGGACCGCGTCGGCCCAGTCGAAGCCGTAGCCGGCCGCCCGCCGCGAGATCTTCTCGGCGCGGGTGAGGGCAGGGAGCGCCTGCGCCACGGATCCCAGGGGACCCGGCTCGGCCGCCTGCCTGCCCGAGGCGGCCTTCACCCGCCGCTCCTCCGCCTTGACCGTCTCCCAGAGCGCCTTGACCGCCTCGGGATCCCGAATCGGCGCATCCGCGGGCAGGAGGTTTCCGTCCGCGTCGAACACGTGCGGGTGGCGCCGGATCAGCTTGGCGGCGAGCCCCCGCGCCACGTCCTCGAAGCCGAAGGCGCCGGCCTCCTCCGCCATGCGCGCGTGGAAGATCACTTGGAGCAGCAGGTCGCCGAGTTCGTCCCGCAGGTCGTCCAGGTCGTCGCGCGCAATCGCGTCGGCCACCTCGTAGGCCTCCTCCAGCGTGTAGGGCCCGATGCTGGCGAAGGTCTGCGCGACGTCCCAGGCGCAGCCGCGGCGGGGATCGCGCAGCTGTTCCATCAGCCGCAGCAGGGTCCGCATCGGCGTATCGGTCATCGGGGGCTCCGGGTCGGGATTGGGGACAAGTCCCTTAAATTCCCTATATTCCATTTGGAAGAAGAGGGGATCAGGATCGTTCGGCACGACGAACGCGAGGCACTGCGCCTTAGGAGAACTATCAGTAAGGATTCTCAGAGAGTCAGTTCAGCAGGTTATATGGCGCAGCGATTCCGCCTTGTCTCCCCGTGGCTTGAGGCCTGTCCGCGCATCGGACTCTGCGTGGATCCGCATGGAACTCTGCGCAGGCTCGCATCGGATTCTGCGCGGGCCTCGTCGCCCGGCGTATCGGACTCTGCGCGGATCCGCATCGGATTCGGCGCGGGAAACGCCTGCATCCGGTGCACAATGGGGACAATCGGCCATCGCCGGGGCGTATCGAACTCTGCGCAGCTGGCGCGGCCCGGAAGCCAGGCCGTATCGAACTCTGCGCGGCCGGGGAGGGGGCGCGTCCCTGACCCCGCCCCGCGTCGATCCCGAACCTCTCCCGCCCCCCTGCCCCGGCCGGCCCGGGACCGAGCGCCAAAGCGTGGATTCCCGGGATAACGCCCCCCGCCCGGCTCCCCCGGCGCGACTCCGGGCCCCCGAATCGTGGCATGCAGATCCATTCGGGCGCTCCTCGCCCACGGAACCGACGTGACCTCGTGACGGGCATCGAGCAGAAGCTGGCCGGCATCCGCGACGCCGACCTCCTCCAGGAGGTCGAGGCGGCGCGCGGCGGCTTCCTGTTCGCCCAGATCGTCGAGCACATCCTGCACCGCCAGCGCGAGCGCGACGCGACCCGCACGGCGGAGAGCGCGGAGGCCGAGCGGCGGGCGCGGCTCGGGCGCGACCAGCGCCGGCGCGACGCGGTGCGCCTCGTCATCGAGACCCAGCCCACGGGCCCGGAGAACCTGCAGCACATCCATTCGGTGCTGGCGCTCTGCGGCCTGCCCTACCGGGATCCGGGCGCGTCGCGCGAGTTCAGCCGCACCTACGGGCGCAACTCGCTGAGCCTGACGGCCGGGCGCCTCAAGAACCCCGAGACCGGGGCCTGGGAGCCGCAGGGGCTGCCCTACGGGCCGAAGGCGCGGCTGGTGCTCCTGCACCTCTGCACCGAGGCCGTGCGCCAGCGCAGCCCCACCGTGCAGGTGGCGGATTCGCTCTCGGGCTTCATGCGCGAGATGGGCTTCGCGGTCACCGGGGGCGAGCGCGGCACCATCCGGCAGTTCAAGGAGCAGGTGCACCGGCTCGCCGCCTGCGCCATGCAGATCGGCCTCTGGGACGGGCAGGGCGAGGCCAGCACCCTCAACGTGCCGCCCTTCCGCAGCCTCGACCTCTGGCGCCCGCAGGGCGAGGGCGAGTGGTCGCGCACCGTGCAGTTCCACCAGGATTTCTACGACAGCCTGATCCGGCACGCGCTCCCCGTCGACGTGCGGGCCGCCCGCGCCTTCTCGGGCTCGGCGCGCAAGCTCGATCTGCTGTTCTGGGTCGGCTACCGCCTGCGCGCCCTGCAGCGGCCGCTGCGGCTGACCTGGGAGAACCTGCACGGCCAGTTCGGGGCGGAGAATGCCAGCATCCGCAGCTTCCGCCAGGCCTTCAAGGCCGATCTCGCCCATCTCTGCGAGGTCTTCCCGAAGCTGCCCCTCAGCCTCGACGAGGGCGGCCTCGTGCTGCAGCCGGCCGATCCCGGCGCCCTGCTCGTTCCCCCGCGGCAGGGAATACGGAATTCCGCCAAGCAGGGAATGAAGCTCCGGGCCTGATCGGATTGCAATATTCCAGGCCCTCGGCGGCTTCGGGATCGCCGTGAGGCGACCGCATGGATTATTCCCGACAGCCGCGTTCCCGTGTCAGGCATTCAGGGAATGACGATATGAAGGGAATGAGGCCCACCGGTCTCTTCCCTTGGAAAGCCCGGTCCGCTACATTCCAAGGAACAGAATATTCCGGAGTCCGGAAGCATGGTTCCCTCGGAAACCGAGATCGAGGCGCGCCTGGCCGAGCTGCGCCGCCGCCGCGAGGCGATCGACCGCGAGATCGCCGACCACCTGCTCTATCTCGAGCTCGGCCGCCGGCTGCGCGCCGGCCAGTCGATGGGTGAAGCGGCAGACCCGCCGGCCGACCGGCCAGTGGACCGGCCAACGGATCCGTGGGCGAGCCCCGCATCCGAGCCGGCCGCGCCCCCGCCGCCCGGGCCCCGAACCTGGTCGGCGCCCGCGGCGCAGCCGCAGGCCGAGGCGCGGGGCGAGACCCACCCGCGGGCTTCCGCGCCCGCCCCTGCCCCGGACCGGACGCCCTGGCCCACCCCCGGCGCCGCGTCCGGCACAGCCCTGCCGCCGGCCGTGCCCTTCGAGGAGGATCCGGCGGCCGCGCGCCGCTACGGCCGGGCGCTGGTGGAGGCGGCCCTGGCGGTGCTCACCGAGGCGAACCGGCCGATGCATGCGGGCGAGATCCTGGAGCAGCTCGCGGGCCGCGGCTTCGCGGTGCCGGGGCAGGATCCGGTGGCGGCCCTCAACACCCGCCTGTGGAAGCGCTCGGGCCCCGGCGGCCCCCTGCGCCGCCTCGGCGACGCCGTCTACGACCGGGCCGACGGCCCCGGCTCGGCCCCGAGCTTCGGCCTGCCGGACCTGCGCTGAGAACCCGGGTTTCCAAAGGGATCATCCCTTTGGTGGGTCCAGGGCAAAGCCCTGGGGTTTCAGGCCAGGGCTCCGCCCCGATACCCCGCCAAGGGATGATCCCTTTGGGATCCCGGTTCATGGGACTGCGCGATGGGACCCGGCGGCCCCGGGCGCGTTGTCCGGCAGGCGGGACGGAGGGACGACGAGGATGACGAAGCTCTTCATCGCGCGGGTGCGGGGTCCCGCCGGCGAGCGGCCGCTCGTGACGGTGCGCGCCGCGGCCGAGGGCGAGGCGCGGCTGTTCGTGGAGGCGGCCTATCCGGAGGACGAGGTGCTGGCGGTCGCCGAGCCCGGCGAATGGGTCAGCACCACCGATACCGGCACCCAGGCCGGCGACGTGCGCGAGCATCCCGGCACCACCTGGCAGGCGCCGACCACGGGCCTGGGGTAGGGCTTGGGGTAGGGCCTGGGCCCGTGCCCTGCCTGCCCGAGGACGTGCGCGCGCTGGCGCTGCTGCTGCCGGAGACGGTGGCGGGCGCCCACCAGGGCCATCCGGATTTCCGGGTGGGCGGCCGGATCTACGCGACCCTCTGGCCTGACGAGGACCGCGTCGTGGTCCGGCTGACGCCGGTGGGTCAGGCTGCCCTGTGCGAGGCGGAGCCCGACGCCGCCGAGCCGGTCCCGGGCAACTGGGGCGCCCGCGGCTGGACGCGCCTCGATCTCTGGGCGGTGGAGGAGGCGGCCCTGCGCGCCGCCCTCCTCGCGGCCTGGCGGAACGCGGCGCCGCCCGGCCTTCGCGCCCGCTATGCGGGGCTCGCCGTCGATCCGTGAGGCGGATCGCGCCCCCGGGCCGCGGGCGGGTTCACGCGATCACGCCGCCGCCATCCACGCGCAGGGTCGAGCCGGTGGCGAACGGCGTCGTGGCGAGGAACAGCACCGCGTTGGCGATGTCCTCCGGCTGCCCGATCCGCCGCGCCGGCAGCCGCTCGGCCGTCCTGGCGAACAGGTCCGCCCGGTCGGCCTCCGGCATGCCCGACCAGAGCGGCGTCTCGATCAGGCCGGGCGAGACGGTGTTGACCCGCACCGGCGCCAGTTCGAGGGCGAGCCCGCGGGCGAGGCCTTCGAGGGCGGCGTTGATCGCCCCCTGCAGGACGGCGGCGCCCGAGGGCCGCTCGGCCATGAAGCCCGAGACGAAGGTGAGCGAGCCGCCGGGCAGGATCCGCGCGGCCCGGGCGATCTGATAGGCGCCCCAGAACTTGCTCTCCATCGCGGCCCGGGCGGCTGCGAGGGCGAGGCCGCGCACCGGCCCCCGCGCCGTCTCCGCCGCCGTGACGGCGACATGGTCCCAGGGCGCCGCCTCGGCGAAGGCCTGCTCCACCGCGGCGTTGTCGGTCATGTCGAGCACGAGGCCCTGCGCATCCCCGCCGATCCGCCCGAGGGCGTCGTCGAGCTTCCGCCGGGAGCGGGAGGCCACCGTGACGCGCGCGCCCGCCCCGGCGGCGGCGACCGCCGTCGCCAGGCCGATGCCGGAACTGCCGCCGACGACGAGGAAGCGCTGGTCCGTCAGGGATTGCATGGCGTGTCGTCCTCTTCGAATGCCCATGCCATTTGGTATGCCGCCCGGGCCGGCCCCGCTGCTGAACGGATCCTGCCGGGGCGGAGGTTGTGCGGGGAGCCGGATTCAGCCGGCGGGCGTGTGGACGGCCTCGACCTCCCAGGCCCCGGCCGGCTGGCCGTGGAGCGCCCAGAAGCGCTCGCCCACCGCCGCGGCATCGGCGGAGCCCGGCGTCACGAAGCCGGCGACCGTCACGGTGGCGACGTGGATGCCCTGGTCCCGGAAGCTCTCGAACAGGCCGAGCGCCAGGGCGCGGATGCCGGCCTTGCCGATGCTGAGCGAGAGGTAGTCCGGGTGCGGCTGCAGGCCGAACCCGCCGCCCGTCAGCAGGATCGTGCCCGAGCGGCGCCCGGCCATCCCGGGCGCCGCCGCCTGCACGGCCGCCAGGGCCCCGCCGATATTGACGGCGAGGTCGCCGTTGAAGCTGTCGCGCGGCTGGTCGGCGAGGGTCGCCTGCCGCATGGCGGCGGCGTTGTAGTGCAGCACGTCGAGGCCGAAGGCGCGCTCGACGTCCTCGACCAGCCGCGCCACGCTCCCCGGATCGCCCGCATCCACCGTGCGGGCCTCGGCCGTATGGCCCTTCGCCGCGAGCTGCCGGGCGAGTTCCTGCGTCCGGCCCGCGTCCCGGGCGCTCAGGATCACCCGGAAGCCTGCGCGGGCGAAGCGCTCGGCGGTCTCCAGCCCCATGCCCGGGCCGGTGCCGATGCTCAGAAACGTCTTCATGCTGCCATCTCCTCGACGATGCGATGGCCCTGAGCTACATCCTGCATAGCGCCGGATTAATCCGGTCGATCTGCATTTGACTCGTGCATGGCATGCAGGAATTCTCGGAGCTCGCCGACCTCGAGGCGCTGACGACCTTCGTGGCGGTGGCGGAGGCCGGCAGCTTCGCGGCGGCGGCCCGGCTGCTCGGCCGGGACGCCTCCGTCCTGTCGCGGCGCATCGGCCAGCTCGAACGGCGGCTCGGCGTGCGCCTGCTCTCGCGCACCACGCGGCGTGTCGCCCTGACGGAGGCGGGCGCGCTCTACTGCCGCCGGGTGCAGGGCGTGCTGGACGAGCTGGCCAATGCCAGCCGCGAGGCCAGCGACTTCGCCGCCACGCCCCAGGGGCTGGTGCGGGTCTCCCTGCCCCTCGCCTTCGGGCGGCAATGGATCACGCCCGTGCTGCCGCCCTTCCTCGCCCGGCATCCGCGCATCCGGGTCGAGCTCAGGCTGGCCGACCGTTTCGTGGATCTGGTGGCGGAGGGGTTCGACGTGGCGATCCGGGTCGCGGCCGGGCGGCCCCGCGACAGCTCGCTCACGATCCGCAAGCTCGCCGGCTACCGGAACCTGCTCGTGGCCGCGCCGGATTATCTCGCCGCGCGGGGCGCGCCGGCGGCGCCCGCCGACCTCGCCGGCCATGCCTGCCTCGGCTTCACCGGCTATGCCGGCTGGCCCGACTGGCCGCTGACGAAGGCCGATCGCCGCGAGACCGTGCGCCCGGCCTGCGCCCTCGTCGCCGACAGCACCGAGGTCCTGCTCGAGGCCGCGATCGCGGGGGCGGGGATCACCTTCACGGCCGATTGGCTCGCCGGCCCGGCGCTCCGGTCCGGCCGGCTGGTCGAGGTCCTGCCGGGCTGGAGCGGGCGGGAGAGCGGCGGCGTCTACGCGATCCTGCCGCCGGGCCGCCTCGTCCCGGCCAAGACGCGCCTGTTCGTCGACGCGGTGGCCCAGGCCGTCAGGGCGGGCTGGGCTCCCTAGCGCTGGCTTTTAGAGCGCTCTTAAGCCGAAGGGGATGCCGGTTCGGCGAAAGAGAGCGCGTCAAAACAATGACTTGGAGCCGTTTCCGATGGCAGCGCGATCGGGAACGGCTCTCGCAACGATACCGGTTTCGGCATGCCGGCGGACGCTCCCGGCCTCTTGGATGCGGCGCGCCCTTGACGGCCGCGCCGGCCCGTGGATCCGCTCGGGGAAACAGGGCAGGGGGGCGCCACGATGGCCGGAGAGACGTCCGGAGAGATCCCGCGCGGGTTCGGCCCCGCGCTCGGCTTCGTGGCCGGCTTCGTGGATGCGGCCGGGTTCGTGGCTTTGTCGGGGCTGTTCGCCGCGCATGTCACCGGCAACTTCGTGATGATCGGAGCCGGGCTCGTGAGCCACGAGACCGCCGGGGTGGTGGCCAAGCTGATGGCGCTGCCCGTCTTCGTGCTCGCGGTGGCTGGCACCCGCCTCCTCGCCCGCGCCCTGGAGCGGCGGGGCCGCGCGCCGCTGCCCTGGCTCCTCGCGGCGGAGGCGCTGCTGCTCGCGGGCTTCACCGGCTTCGGCGCCGCCCTGGCGCCGCTCGGCGATCCCGACGGGCCGGCCGCCCTCCTCGTCGGCATGCTCGCGGTGGCCGCGATGGGCGTGCAGAACGCCCTCGGCCGGCTCTGCCTGCCGCAGCTCGCCCCGACCACGGTGATGACCGTCAACGTCACGCAAGGGGTGCTCGACGCCCTCGACCTCGCCCGCGGGCTCCCCGGCGATCACCCCGCCCGGGGCCGGTTCGCGCGGATCCTGCCGGCCCTCGCCGCCTTCGCGGCGGGCGCGCTCGCGGGCGCCCTCGGCGTGGCGCTCTGCGCCTTCTGGTGCGGGGCGCTGCCGGCCCTGATCCTGGCCGGACTCGCCCTGCGCACCGGATCTAAGTCATTGTCTTGACGCGCTCTCTTGCGCCGAACCGGCATCCCCTTCGGCGGAGAGCGCTCTAGAGGGGCCGCACCTCGCCGGGCTTGAGCTTGAGCCGGCGCACCATGTCCCGCGAGAGGCCGCCGGCCAGCTCCGGGCCGCCGTCGCCGGGCTGGAGGATGGCCTGCGCCGCCGCCAGGGCCTCCGCCTCGCCCGAGGCCGCCACCGCATAGACCCGCGGCGGCTCCGGCTCCTGCGGGATCGCCACGAGATAGGCGTGCCGCTTGGACGCCCCGGCGCCCGGGAGCCGGGCGGGGGCGCTCTTCGCGCCGGCGGCCTTGGCGGCGGCACTCTTGGCAGCACTCTTGGCGGCACTCTTGGCAGCGTCCTTGCCGGAAGCCCCTTTGGCGGCGGGCTTCTTCGCGGCCGCCGCCTTCCTGGTCGCGGGCTTCCCGGCCGGGGGCTTCTTGGAGGCGGCCTTCTGCGCCGCGGCCTTCTTGGCTGCCGGCTTCCGGGTTGCCGCTTTCTTGGGTGCCGCTTTCTTGGGTGCCGTTTTCTTGGGTGCCGCTTTCTTGGCCGTCGATTTTCCGGCAGCCGCCTTCCGGCCCGCCGGCTTCTTCGCGGCGGGGGGCTCTGCGGCGGGGATCTCCGGGTCCGGAAGCCCGGACTTCGCGATCTTGAGGGCGGCTTTCGCTGGCACGTCTGGCGCGGGTCTCGTCGTCGCACGGCGTGGTGCGGGCTGCGGGGGCCTGCCGGATCATCCCGCGTGACGGGCGCGGCCGACCGAATCCCGTGGTCCGCCAACCGGACCGGGCGGGCATGGTTCCGTCTATGGTTAGCCGGCACTAGATATGCAATATCCCACGGGTTGCGACGGACCGTGCCGCAACGCCGCGGGGACTGGCGCCTCGGGGCGTTTCGTGTATGGTGCGCGCGGCCTCGACCCGGCGACGGGCGGGGCTTGACCCGCTTGGGGACAAGACCGTGCTGGACGACATCCCGGCACCGGCCCGCCCCAGGCCCGAACGGCGCGGAGCCTCGAGGCCCGCCCCAGACCCCTCATCAGAAGGCAGTTGCGATGTCGATCACGGCAGAGCGCAAGACCGCGCTCATCAAGGAATACCGCGCGGATCCCAAGGACACCGGCTCGCCGGAGGTCCAGGTGGCGATCCTCACCGAGCGGATCGCGAACCTCACCCAGCATTTCAAGACCCACGGCAAGGACAACCATTCCCGCCGCGGCCTCCTGAAGCTGGTCTCGTCGCGCCGCTCGCTGCTCGACTACGTCAAGCGCAAGGACGAGGCCCGCTACCGCGCCCTCATCGAGCGCCTCGGCATCCGCCGCTGATTTTTTTCGACCGGGGCGCGGCATCTTCGGAGACGCGCCCCGGCCCCGACGGCCGTCTCGGTCGTCGCAAGCGCGACCGCGCGCCGCCGTCCATGCGGCGGACGCCCGCGATGCCTTCAGGCGTCGCGGGCAACCAGGAAAGACCATGGGGCGACTTCGAGGCGCCATGTGCCGGGGACAGGATCGCCGGACGCTTCACGGGAAGCGTCCCGCCGTCTTGCCCCTGGCGGCGCCGGGTTCGCCCGGCCCGCGGCCGGCAGGGGCCGCCCGCGGGATATGCTGAAGGGACATAGACACATGTTCGACGTTCAACGCGAAGAGCTGATCTGGGGCGACCGCAAGCTCGTCCTCGAGACCGGCAAGGTCGCCCGCCAGGCGGACGGCGCCGTGATCGCCACCTACGGCGAGACCTCGGTGCTCGCCACGGTGGTCTCGGCCAAGGAGCCGAAGGCCGGCATCGACTTCCTGCCGCTCACCGTGAACTACCAGGAGCGCGCCTACGCCGCCGGCCGCATCCCGGGCGGCTACTTCAAGCGCGAGGGCCGTCCCTCCGAGAAGGAGACCCTGGTCTCCCGCCTGATCGACCGGCCGATCCGCCCGCTCTTCGTCGAGGGCTGGCGCAACGACACCCAGGTCGTCGTCACCGTGCTGACCCACGACCTCGAGAACGATCCCGACATCGTCTCGATGGTGGCGGCCTCCGCGGCCCTCACGCTCTCCGGCGTGCCCTTCATGGGCCCGATCGGCGCGGCCCGCGTCGGCTACGTCAACGGCGGCTACAAGCTGAACCCGCTGGTCACCGAGACCAAGGACGAGTCGACCCTCGACCTCGTCGTCGCCGGCACGCAGGACGCCGTGCTGATGGTGGAGTCCGAGGCGAAGGAGCTCTCCGAGGACGTGATGCTCGGGGCCGTGATGTTCGGCCACAAGCACTTCCAGCCGGTGATCGAGGCGATCATCCGTCTCGCCGAGAAGGCCGCCAAGGAGCCGCGCGACTTCTCCGCCCCCGAGAACGCCGACGTGGAGAAGGCCGTCCTCGACATCTGCGAGGCGGAGCTGCGCGACGCCTACAAGATCACGGTCAAACAGGAGCGCTACAAGGCCGTCGACGCCGTGAAGGCGAAGGTGGTCGCGGCCCTCTGCCCCACGGACGGCGAGCAGAAGTTTAGCCCTGAAAAGGTCAAGGCCGCCTTCAAGGAGGCCCAGTCGAAGGTGGTCCGCTGGAACATCCTCGACACCGGCTCGCGCATCGACGGCCGCGACGTGAAGACGGTCCGCTCGATCCTCTCCGAGGTCGGCGTGCTGCCCCGCGCCCACGGCTCGGCCCTGTTCACCCGCGGCGAGACGCAGGCCCTCGTGGTGGCCACCCTCGGCACCGGCGAGGACGAGCAGTTCATCGACGCGCTGGAAGGCACCTACAAGGAGACCTTCCTGCTGCACTACAACTTCCCGCCCTATTCGGTGGGTGAGACCGGCCGCATGGGTTCGCCCGGCCGCCGCGAGATCGGCCACGGCAAGCTCGCCTGGCGCGCGATCCACCCGGTCCTGCCGCCGGCCCACGAGTTCCCGTACACGATCCGCGTCGTGTCCGAGATCACCGAGTCGAACGGCTCCTCCTCGATGGCCTCCGTCTGCGGCGGCTCGCTGTCGCTGATGGATGCGGGCGTGCCCCTGCGCCGTCCGGTGGCCGGCATCGCCATGGGCCTCATCCTCGAGGGCGAGCGCTTCGCGGTGCTCTCCGACATCCTCGGCGACGAGGATCATCTCGGCGACATGGACTTCAAGGTGGCCGGCACGGAGGAGGGCATCACCTCCCTCCAGATGGACATCAAGATCGCCGGCATCACCGAGGAGATCATGAAGATCGCCCTCGCCCAGGCGAAGGACGGCCGCGGCCACATCCTGACCGAGATGGCCAAGGCGCTCACCGCCGCCCGTCCCGAGCTCGGCGAGTACGCCCCGCGCATCGAGACCATGCAGATCCCGACCGACAAGATCCGCGAAGTGATCGGCACGGGCGGCAAGGTGATCCGCGAGATCGTCGAGAAGACCGGCGCCAAGATCAACATCGAGGATACCGGCATCGTGAAGATCGCCTCCTCGGACGGCAAGGCGATCAAGGCGGCCTATAACTGGATCCGCTCGATCGTGGCCGAGGCCGAGGTCGGCGTGATCTACGACGGCACCGTGGTGAAGACGATGGAGTTCGGCGCCTTCGTCAACTTCTTCGGCGCCAAGGACGGCCTCGTCCACATCTCGGAGCTCGCCGCCCAGCGCGTCGCCAAGGTCACCGACGTGGTGAAGGAAGGCGACAAGGTGAAGGTGAAGTTCCTCGGTCAGGACGACCGCGGCAAGATCCGCCTCTCCATGAAGGTCGTCGACCAGCAGACCGGCGAGGACATCACCGAGAAGCTGAAGGCCCAGCGCGATGCCGAGCGGGCCGAGCGCGGCGACGAGCCGCGCGAGCCCCGCGAAGGCCGCGAGGGCGGCCGCCACCGCGGCGAGCGCCGCCGCGACGCGGGCGAGTAAGCCTCGCTCGTAACGCCTGCTGACGTTCGGGAAGCGCGGTCCTTCGGGGCCGCGCTTTTCGTTTGGGCGTTAGGTTCGCGCTATGCTCGCGGCATGCCGCAGCCGCCCACCCCGATCCACCGCCTCGGCCCCGCCGACGTCGCGCGGCTCCGCGCCCTCAACGCGCTCTTCGCCGAGGTCTTCGACGACCGCGAGACCTATGCCGGCGCCCCGCCGCCGGATGCCTGGCTCGCGGAGCTTCTGGGCAAGGAGCACATCGTCGTGCTGGCGGCGCTCGACGGGGAGGCGGTGATCGGCGGGCTCGTCGCCTACGCCTTCGACAAGGCCGAGCGGATGCGCCGCGAGATCTACATCTACGACCTCGCCGTGGCGGAGGCCCATCGCCGCCGGGGCGTGGCGACCGCCCTGATCGCGCACCTGCGCGAGATCGCGTCCGCCTGCGGGGCCTGGGTGGTCTTCGTCCAGGCCGATCCCGGCGACGATCCGGCCATCGCGCTCTACGGGAAGCTCGGCACGCGCGAGGCGGTGCTGCATTTCGACATCGCGGTCGGGGAAGGGCCGTGACGGCCGCCCATGCCTCGGGGCCGGGCCGGCGCGCTTGACTCCGGTCGAGGCGACGGGAAACTCGCCCCGCATCCGAGCCGGAGGTCCGTTCTGTGGTTGCCGAGCCCCTCAACAAGGATTGCTTCCGCCCGCCGAAGCGCGCGGTTCAGGAGCGGATCGCGCGCGGGTTCACCGATCACGGCCAGAACGGCGGGATGTCGCACGTCCAGCAGGTGCATCTCAGCCCCGGCCAGAACTACTACCGCTTCTGCGACACGGCGCGGTTCGCGAAGGACCCGGCCGGGGCCGCTTCGGGCGGCTGGTGGATCGACTACGAGGTCTTCCTCAAGATCCGGAACGTGGCGCGCGATGCGTCGACCATGCGGGACTATGCCGCGCGCCACGACCAGGCCGGCCTGAGCTACGCGGCCAAGCTCTACCTCGCCGTCCCCTATGAATGGGGGGATTGCGGCACGATCGTCGTCGCGCAGCTGCGGACGCGGCTCGATGCCTTCCGGGGCCGCGGCCTGACGGCCTATCTCGAGGGGAACGATCCGCGCGACGGCGGCACGAAGTATACGCCGATGCAGGACGCGACCATCTCGCAGCTCTACATCCCGGAGCTGAGGAGCCACTTCGCCACGGCGTTCACCATCGTCGAGAAGGGGCCGGCGACCGCGTTCGTCTAGGGGCCTCGTTGTGACACGCGCGCTTTCGCCGAACCGACGGCCACGTCCGCGGCGAGCGCTCAAGACATAGCAGGGAGGATCACCATGAGCGACGCGGGCGGCGACGAGCTCGTCTTCTACACCTCGCCGATGTCGCGCGGGCGCATCGTCCGCTGGATGCTGGAGGAGGTCGGCGCCCCCTACCGCGCCGAGATCGTGGGGTTCGGCCCGGCGATGAAGGGCGCGGCCTACCGGGCGATCAACCCGCTCGGCAAGGTGCCGGCGCTGCGCCACGGCGACACGGCGGTGACCGAGACGGCGGCGATCTGCGCCTATCTCGCCGACGCCTTTCCGCAGGCCGGCCTCGCGCCCCCGCCCGGCAGCCGCGCCCGCGGGCCCTATTACCGCTGGCTGTTCTTCGCCGCCGGCCCCGTGGAGGCGGCCGTGACCAACAGGACGCTGAACGTCGCGGTGCCGGACGATCCGCGCCTGCGCGGCATGGTCGGCTACGGCTCGCTGCCCGAGGTGCTCGACGCGCTGGAGGGCGCCGTCACCGGGATCGAGTACCTCGCGGGCGACCGATTCTCGGCCGCCGACGTCTATGTCGGCTCGCATCTCGCCTGGGGCATGGCCTTCGGCACCCTGGAGAAGCGCCCGGCCTTCGAGGCCTACACCGCCCGCCTGCTGGCCCGCCCGGCCGCCGTGCGGGCCCGCGCGATCGACGACCGGCTGCTCGCCGAGCAGGGGCAGGGGGTCTGAGGGCGCTCGCCGGGGCGGGGGCCGGTACTCGGGAGCGGCTGTGATGGGTGGATGCCCGCTCCCGGCGAGCGGGCAGGGACCGCCGGATGTCTCCCCAACCGGCTCCGCGGCCGCCGAGGTGCCGTCTCAAGCGGCCGCGGGGCCGGCGGATCTCGATGGGCGGGTGGCCCGGGGCTTGCCCGGCCCCTGCGTCCCCGCCAGAGAGCCCCTGATGAGCGACACCGTCACACCGGCCGAGGGCGCCGCGCCCGGGCTTGCCCGCGACCTCTCGGCCTTCAGCCTCGTCTGCATCGGGCTCGGCGCCACGATCGGGGCGGGGATCTTCGTGCTCACCGGCACGGCGGCGGCCGACTATGCCGGGCCGGCGCTCAGCCTCTCCTTCGTGCTCGGCAGCATCGCCTGCGCCTTCGTCGGGCTGTGCTACGCGGAGCTCGCCGCGATGATCCCGGCTGCGGGCTCGACCTACACCTATACCCGCGCGACGCTGGGCGAGCTCGCCGCCTGGATCGTCGGCTGGGACCTCGTGCTCGAATTCGCCTTCGCGGCGGCCACCGTCGCGGTCGGCTGGTCGGGCTACGCGCAGAGCCTGCTCGCCGATTTCGGCCTCGCGCTGCCGCCGGCGCTCGCCGCCGCGCCGGGAGCGGGGGGCCTCGTGAACCTGCCGGCCGGGCTGATCGTGCTGGCGCTGACCGCGCTCCTCGCCCGCGGCACCGCCGGCGCGGCGCGGGCGAATGCAGCGCTCGTCCTCCTCAAGGTGGCGATCATCCTCGCCTTCCTCGGCATCGGCCTCGCCCATCTGAAGCCCGCCCTGTGGAGCCCCTTCGTGCCGGAGAACACGGGCACCTTCGGGCAGTACGGCTGGAGCGGAGTCCTGCGCGGGGCGGGCGTGGTGTTCTTCGCCTTCATCGGCTTCGAGACGGTCTCGACGGCGGCCGGGGAGACGCGCGACCCGAAGCGCGACGCGCCGGTCGGGCTCCTCGGCTCGCTGGCGCTGACCACGCTCCTCTACGTGGCGGTGGCCATCGTGCTCACCGGCCTCGTGCCCTATCGCGATCTCGGCGTGGCCGACCCGATCGCCCGGGCCGTCGACGCGATCGGGCTCGGCGGCTTCGCGGTCGTGATCAAGCTCGGCGCGCTCCTCGGGCTCACCACCTCGGCGCTCACGGCGCTCTACGGGCAGGCGCGCATCTTCTACGCCATGGCCCGCGACGGGCTGCTGCCGGCGGCCTTCGCCCGGGTCGATCCGGTGCGGCGGACCCCGGCGCTGAGCCAGGGGGTGATCGGACTCGGCACCGCGCTCGTCGCCGCGCTGGTGCCGATCGAGGTGCTGGGCGAGCTCGTCAGCATCGGCACGCTGCTCGCCTTCTGCCTCGTCTGCGCGGCGGTGCCCATCCTGCGCCGCCGCGAGCCGGACCGGCCCCGGCCCTTCCGGGTGCCGGCGGCGCCGCTGGTGGCCGCGCTCGGCATCCTCGCCTGCCTCGCCCTGATGGCGGGGCTGCCCGGCGACACCTGGATCCGGCTGGCCGTCTGGCTGGTGCTCGGGCTCGCGCTCTATGGCGGCTACGGGCGTGCCCATGCGCGGCGGCTCCGGGCGCTCACACCGCCCGGAGCGGACCCTCCAGCACGCTGAGCACGCGGGCGAGGTCGTGGCCGCGCTTCATCACGAGGCCGCCGGCCGCGATCACCGCGTAGGCGCCCTGGCGGCGGGCGAGCTTGGGGTCCTTCTCCACCCGGTAGAGCGGCATCTCGGAGGTGCGGCGGTAGATCGAGAACACCGCCTTGTCGCGGCGGAAATCGAGGGCGTAGTCGCGCCACTCGCCCTCGGCGACGCGCCGGCCGTAGAGGTTGAACAGGATGCGGAGCTCGTCGCGGTCGAAGGCGATCTGTGCGGCTGCGGCGGGGAAGGGGACCACGCGGGCCGTCGACTCGTCAGCCGTCCTCTCGCTCATTCTCGCTCCGTCATATGCTCGCGGATGCCGGTTCGAACCCGGTTCGGGCCCGGGATGATGGGCGCGCCGCGGCCCGGCCGCAAGGTGCTGAGCCGGCCAAGCCTGGCCCCGCCTGGGGAGGGCGTGTCGGCCGATTCGTTGCATTCCGGATACAAGGAAGCGGCGAATCTTCACGATTTCGCCGCGATCGTGCCTTTCGCGGGCCTTGTTGCTGGGGCACAACAGGCTCTGAAATCTCCGTCGGGCTCGTGCCCGGAAGCCGTCCGAAACCCGTGCTCCCCAGCCCTCGGACGCCGACCGGACCCCACGACCCGACACTCCGAGGTTTCGAGACCCAAGGACTTCAGGCCGCCCCACCCCGGGCGGCCTTTTTTCTGGACGCGAACCGGCCCATAAGCGGCCCGCCGGATGTCCGGGGGTTCCCAAAGGGACAAGTCCCTCTGGTGGGGTGTCGGGGCGAGGCCCCGACATATCCCAGGGCTCTGCCCTGGACCCGCCAAAGGGGTGACCCCTTTGGAATCTCGGGGGATCTCAGGTGAGGATGACGGACGAGCCTCCGCGATTCGACGACGCCTTCCGCGAGCGGCTTCACGCGCTGTTCGCGTGGCGCCGCGACGTGCGCCGCTTCCGCGCCGATCCGGTGCCGGAGGCGCTGCTCGGCCAATGCCTCGCGGAGGCCGCGCTCAGCCCCTCGGTCGGCAACAGCCAGCCCTGGCGCTTCGTGCGCGTGCGGGACCTCGAGCGCCGCGCGGCGGTGGTCGCGAGCTTCGCCCGCTGCAACGCGGCGGCCGCGGCGGGCTACGAGGCGGAGCGCGCCGCGCTCTACCGCCGGCTCAAGCTCGAGGGCCTGCGCGAGGCGCCCGAGCACCTCGCCGTGTTCTGCGACGAGGCGACCGAATGCGGCCACGGGCTCGGCCGCGCCACCATGCCGGAGATGCTGCGCTACTCGGTGGTCGGCGCCGTGCAGAGCTTCTGGCTCTCGGCCCGCGCGCGCGGGCTCGGCGTCGGCTGGGTCTCGATCCTGGAGCCGGAGGCGCTCGCCGCCGCCCTCGACCTGCCGGAGGCCTGGCGGCTCGTGGCCTATCTCTGCGTCGGCTTCCCCCAGGAGGAGCATGCCGACCCTGAGCTCGTCCGCCACGGCTGGCAGGCGCGCGACCCGCGCGGGGCGAGCTTCACCGAGCGCTGAGGTCTATCCTTTCCGGGATCCTGCCGGCACGCGCCGCATGCGCGGAGAAACAGGCGGGCTCCTTTTACCGTTCTCGGTGTTTTTCTACGCAAACCTCTCGTAAACCACGCGAATTTCCGGAACGGCAAGCGTGGCCGGCGCATTTCTCCGGGCAAGCGGTCACGCTTGGTCGGAGATCTCGGGATGTCTCGGCAAATCAGGGTTCTGGGTGCGCTCGCGGGGCTCGGCCTCGCGACGATGGGTGCGGCGCAGGCGCGCGAGGTGGTGCACTTCCCCTATGGGGCGGCGGCGGGCTCGGTGGTGGTCAGCGTGTCGGAGCGCCGGCTCTACCTCGTCAACGGGGACGGCACGGCGATCCGCTACCCGGTGGCGGTGGGCAAGCCCGGCAAGCAATGGTTCGGCACCGCCGCCATCGACGGCAAGTACGTGCGCCCGGCCTGGTCGCCGCCCTGGGAGGTGAAGCGCGACAACCCGCGCCTGCCGAACCTCATCGCGGGCGGCGCGCCCGGCAACCCGATGGGCGCGGCGGCGCTGACCCTCTCGGGCGGGCAATACGCCATCCACGGCACCAACCGCCCGAGCTCGATCGGCACCTGGGCGAGCTACGGCTGCATCCGCATGTACAACCAGGACGTGGTCGACCTCTACGAGCGCGTCGATGTCGGCACCCCGGTGACGCTGGTCCGCTGAACGGATCCGGTCCCTCCGCGCCCCGGACGATGGGGCGCGGCCGGCTGGGCCTACGCGGCCGGCGGCGCCGTCGCCTCGATCGCCGAGAAGGTCTCGACGATCCGGTAGGTGTGCTCCACGCCCGCCGGCACCAGCCAGGAATCGCCGGGCTCCAGCCGCACGGTCTCGCCCGCGAGGACGAGGTCGGCCCGGCCCTTGAGCACGTAGCCCACGGTCTCGTGGCCCGAGACCGTGGTCGGCTTGTCCGCGTTCGGCGGCTCGTCCCGCCAGAGCCGCAGCGCGAGGCGCTCGCCCCGGGCGAGGGGGATCTCGCCGTTCTCGCCCTCAGGCGCCGATCCGCTCGCGATCTTGCCCGCCGTCATCGCCGTCACCCTCCGCCTCTCATCGAGAGGTGAACCCGGGCGCGGCGGCGGGCGTTCCGGGCCTCACCAGCCGCGGTCGAACCGGTCGCAGTGGCGGTGCCAGCGGCGCGGGGCCCGGTAGCCGTCATCCTCGTCGTAGGCCGGGCGCTCCACATAGGCCCGGCGCGAGACGTAGACGGGCTCGTCCGCGTAGACGCGCGGGGCCGGGCGGTAGCCGTAGGCCGGGGCATAGCCGCCGCCATATCCGCCGTCATAGCCGTAGCCGACGGGGCGGGCCTGCGCGTCCGAGAGGGCGGCGCCGAGGAGGGCGCCCGCGGCGAGCCCGCCGATCACCCCGGCGGCGACGGCGCCGCCGCGCCCGCGGGCCTCGGCGGCGGTGGAGGTGAGGGCGCCGCCGGCGACGAGCGCGGCGGCCGCGAGCGTGGCGAGCTTCTTCATGGCCTGTCCCCGAAATCCCAGAGGCCGAACCGTCCGGCCGATGGGGACAGGTCTAGCGGGCGGCCGCTGCACCGGGGCTGAAGCGGGGTTGCAGCAACGGTTCAGCTTGGCGCGCGCCTCTCCGGCGCCGCGGCGGGCTACCAGGCGAGATCATCGTCGGGCAGGCCGTAGGCCGGCTCCGGCGCGTAGCGGCGCACCGGCGCGTATCCGTAGCCGTAGCCATAGCCCCCGCGGCCCATCTGCATCCCGGCCGACATCACGCCGTCGCTCTCGTAGCCGCGCCGCCCGCGGAAACGCCCGGCGACGGCCTCCGGCACCGCCCCCTCCACCACGATGCGGGTGTTGCCCATGCCTTCCGCCTTCACCAGCCGGAACAGGGTGGCGGCCCGCCCCGGCGCGAGGCGGACGCAGCCATGCGAGGCCGGGCGGCCGAGCGCCGAGACATGGCCGCTGCCGTGGATGGCGTGGCCCGCCCCGGTGAAGAAGATGGCGTGCGGCATCGGCGCGTCGTCCCACTCGCGGGAGACGTGGGTGCGTGCCATCCGCTGCGGCCGGTACGATCCGTTCGGCGTGTCGTAGCGCGCGGTGCCGGTGGAGACCGCCCAGTCGTAGCGCGGCCGCCCGTCGACGCTCACGCGCATGCGCTGCGTGTCCTTGTCGACCCGGATCAGGACGTCGGCCTGGGCGGGCGTGAGGGCGGTGACGAGGGGAAGGGCGAGCAGGAGCGCGGCGAGGGGGCGCATGGCGGGGCCTCGGAAGGGCTTAAGCGGAGCGGTTTTCGTCCGAGGGGGTTACGCGGAGCGGGGCAGGGGGTTCCTCAGCAGGGAGAAGGGGGGCGGGGGCATCCGTATCAAGCGTCACCGGAGGATGGTGAGCAGCTCTTAGCGGTTGGTACCAAATGTCAGATTTGGACCATTTAGGCAGCGACGTTTTGTGGGTAGCCAAGACGGCGGCGAATGTAGTTCATTGCGCCTTGTTCATCATCGCGAAAAATTGGCATAGCTAATTCTCGATTTTGAGCCCGTTGAAAGTTCTTCCGCTTGATGGTCCGCATTTCTGGGTCTTCCACAAGCGCAATAACTTCAAAATCCATTCGGTCTAGCTGTCTCTGCTCCATTTGCAGCAAAAGAGCTTCGTTTAATTTGTCATTCGAATTGACGAAATAGACTGCGCCGGTTCGTGCTCTTTTTTCAAATTCTGGACGCGGCTTTATAAGTAGGTCGGCGGGGAAGTCTCTAAATTCTTTGCTGATAGGCTCATCTTCAAAAATATTTGCAGCTTTTCCTAAGGTGCCTACAAGGGCGCGTGTTGCATCTTCTCGGAATGTCGAACGAACTACATCGCGCGTAAGCAACTCTAAATCCCGGACGCGGATCATGTTTGACAGAAATTCAATTACTCGATGTGCTATATCCTCGCTTGAGAATGCGTCTGTGCGTATTTCGTACGTATCACGATCCCAATGCGCGTTGCCAGAGGAAAGGATAGCATCTAGAAGTTGGCCGCGTGTGCCTTGATCTATCGTGATATCTTTTGCAATCAGATGCGCGAGATAGCCGCCATCATCTTCGATGATATAATTGTCTTCATCTGCGTGGGTGAGATAGAAGCTAATAGGGTCACCTAAACTATCCTCAAAAGCTGAGCTTATAGCATAGCCGGTCGGAACGGGCTGGACAGAAATGCCCCCGCAAAACGTCGTGCAAAGTGTCTTTTTCAGCTCTTCAGGGTGCATTTAGATCTAGGACTCCTTGCTCCTCTCTCACGCGGAAAAACCGCTTTGCGGCTTCCCAAAAAGTCGTTTCCGTCCAAGCGTTTGTCCGCCGGTGCCGTGTCCCAATAGGTGGGATGCGGGCGAGATTATCAAGCCCAGTCGCTCCCGTCTCTATGCCTCCTCGGTCGCAGTGAGCATGCACATGCAAGCCGGGATGGCTGGCGTGTGACTCGAAACGGGCAACGACGGAGAACCCCTCGTCCGTTTCGCGGATAAGCTTGGCATTCCAGTTACCGCGGCGAGGGTTGCACTCTGCCAGTAAGATATAGGTTTCGCCAGCCGCGACGACTCGTGAAGATCGCCATTGCCATCCCGCCGGATCGGCTTTGTTTTAGTATAGATGGGCGCATATCGCGGCTGTAGGTCCTTTGTTGACCACTGGCCAGCAGATTCCGTAGTTTTTTCTTCGTTAATTAGGTGTCTTACGCGCATCTTTCTTGCTGCCTCCACGCGAATTATTGCGTGAGTAAAGCAAGAAATTGTTAATGTCACCGAGTTTTTGTGATCTCAATGCGGCACGGGTAGCCACGCGAAAATGGCCGCTTTTTACGCGATTGGCGAATAATCTAAATGGGTTGAAAGCGGCTGTGAGGAAGCTTCAGAGTCCCACACTGCCTCCTTCCAACCCACGCTGAGCCCCCCGCATCGCCTGCCGGCCCGGTTCATGGCACGCTCCATGCCCGTCCCCGTCACCCGCACCCGGTGAAGGCCCCGATGAGCACGCTGACCCGCTTCTCCGTCGCCCCCCTGGCCCAGATGACGCGGCGCCTCGCCGATGTCGCCGCGGGGCGCGCCGAGCCCGATTCCGTGATCACGGGGGCGCGGGTGCTCTCCACCTATTCGGAGCGCATCCTGCCCGATCGGGAGGTCTGGATCGCGGGCGGGCGCATCGCCGCGGTGAAGCCGGCCGGCACGTATCGCGGTCCGAACCGCTACGACGCGCGCGGCGGGCTGCTGGCGCCGGGGCTGGTCGATCCGCACCTGCATATCGAGAGCAGCATGGTCACGGCCTGCGCCTATGCCGAGGCCGCGCTTCTCAACGGCACCACCACGATCGTCTGCGACAGCCACGAGATCGGCAACGTGCTGGATGCGGACGGCGTCGCCTGGATGCTGGAGGATGCCCGCGCCGCGCCGCTCAACATCTACCTCACGGTGCCGAGCACGGTGCCGGCCACCACCCCCGCCATCGAGACCGCGGGCGGCGACCTGACGCCGGAGAAGATCGCGGCCCTGTTCGAGGCCTGGCCGGAGGCGATCGGGCTCGGCGAGAAGATGGATTTCGTGGCGGTGGCCGAGGGCGACCCGCGGGCCCACGCCATCCTCGCGGCGGCCCTGGAGCGCGGCCGGCCGGTCTCGGGCCATATCTACGGGCGGGACTTCGTGGCGCCGTACGCCGCGAGCGGCGTCACCGACACGCACGAGGCGGTGGATGCCGAGATCGCCGACGATCTCTTGGAGGCGGGCCTCTGGATCTTCCTGCGCGGCGGGCCGCCCACGACCCCGTGGCACTCGCTGCCGAAGGCGATCGGCACGGTGACCGAGTACGGCGCCGCCTGGAAACGGGTCTGCGCCTGCACCGACGACCGCGACGCCGACGACCTCCTCGCCTACGGGCTCGACTGGGTGGTGCGGGAGGCGGTCCGCCACGGTATCCCGAAGCCCGCGGCCTGGGCGATGGGCTCGCTGCACCCGGCGACGCGCTTTGGCCTCGACGGGGAGATCGGCGGGCTCGGCGGCGGCCGCCGGGCCGACCTCGTGCTTCTCGACGACGATCTCGTGCCGCAGGCCACCTGGTACGGCGGCGCGCTGGTGGTCGCGGATCGCCGGCCCACGCCCGTGCTCGAACGGGCGCTCGAGAGACCCTACCGCTACCCGCAGGCCGCCTATCGGACGGTGAGGCTGCCCGGGACCCTGCCCGCCCTGGTGCCGCCGCTGCCGGCCGCGCCCTGCACCGTCAATGCCATCCGCACGGTGCTGCCCGGCATCGAGCTCGCCCATGAGCGCGTGGCGCTCGTGCCCGGGGGGGACTGGGCGGAGACGCTTCGCGCGCACGACCTCTGCCACGTGGCGGTGATCGAGCGGCACGGCCGGGGCGGGGGCGTCGCCCACGGGCTGCTGAGCGCCTTCGGGCTCACGCGCGGCGCGGTCGCCTCCAGCGTCGGGCACGACGCGCACAACCTCGTGGTGGCGGGGCTGAACGCGGCCGACATGCGCGTCGCCGTCGAGGCCATCGCCGCGGTCCAGGGCGGCGTCTGCGTGGTCGCCGACGGCCGGGTCGTCGCGATGGTGGAACTGCCGGTGGCCGGCCTGATCTCGGACAAGCGCGTGGGCGCGGTGGCGGACGGCATGCGGGCGCTCAAGGCGGCCTGGGCGGAGGCCGGCTGCGCCATCCCCTATATGGGCTTCAACCTGATCCCGCTCTCGGTGATCCCGCAGATCCGCCTCACCGACAAGGGGCTGGTGCGCGTGCCCGAGATGGCGCTGGTGCCGCTGTTCGAGGGGGTGTGAGGAGAGGCGCCGCCGCCCGCTGACGGGCGCGCCGCGCCCCCTCTCCCGAACGGGAGAGGGGATCCGCGCTTGGTCCTGAAGCATCGCCGACCCTCGCCCCATTTGCGGGGAGGGACATGCGGCTCACCGCGAGTCCGCGATCAGCCGGCGCACGAAGGCGGCGCAGGCCTCCAGCTCGCCCGGCTCCACGTATTCGTCGGCCTTGTGGGCACGCTCGATCGAGCCCGGGCCGATCACCACGGCCGGCACGTCGCCCAGCGCCTGGAACAGCCCGGCCTCGGTGCCGAAGGAGACCTTGGCGTGGCCGTTCCGGCCGGCGAGGCGCTTGGCCAGCGTCACCAGCTCGGAATCCGGGTCGAGGTCGAGGCCCGGATAGTCGATCAGCGGCTCCACCGCGACGCGGCAGGCGGGATCGGCCGCCGCCATCTCCGATCCGAGCGCCTCGGTGGCGTAGGCGATCGCCGCGCCCGCCAGCGCCCCCGCATCGTCGCCCGCGATGGCGCGGTATTCGAACTCCACGCTGCAGGCATCCGGCACGATGTTGAGCGCCGTGCCGCCATGCACCACGCTGCACAGGCCGGTGGTGTGGGGCACGTCGTAGAGCCCGTCGCGGGCGCCGTCCCGGGCGAGCGCCTCGGCGCCGAGCCGCACATGGTCGATGAAGCGGGCGGCATACTCGACGGCGTTGACGCCGCGCGGGGCCAGGGCCGAGTGGCAGGCCTTCCCGTGGAAGGTGAGGCGGGCCGCGCTCTTGCCCTTGTGGCCGATCACCACCGCCATCCCGGTCGGCTCGCCGACGAAGCAGCCGAGCGGCCGGATGCCGCGATCCCGCATCCGCGCGATCAGGGGGCGCACGCCGAGGCAGCCGACCTCCTCGTCGTAGGAGAGGGCGATGTGGAGCGGCCGGGCGAGCCCGGCGGCGGCCATCTCCGGCATCAGCGCGAGGCAGACGGCGACGAAGCCCTTCATGTCCGAGGTGCCGCGCCCGTAGAGGCGGCCGTCGCGGAGGGTGAGCGTGAACGGGTCGCTGGTCCAGGCCTGGCCGTCGGCCGGCACCACGTCGCTGTGGCCCGAGAGGACGTAGCCCGGCACGTCGCGCGGGCCGATCGTGATCCACAGACCCGCCTTGCTGCCGGTCTCGTCGCGGACGCGGTCGGTCTCGGCGCCGGCCGCGCGGGCGAGGCCCTCCACGTAATCGACCAGAGCGAGGTTGCTCTTCGCGCTCACCGTATCGAAGGCGACGAGCTGTGCGAGGATCTCGACGGGCGTCATGCGGGTCCTGGGCGGGTCGGAGACGATGCGCGATAGCCGCTTCTAGTGCCCTTTGCCGCCGTCGGAAACGAAAAGGGCCGCCTCGGCGAGCGAGGCGGCCCCGTGCGGGCTGGATTGCGCCGGCGCTTACTTGATCAGCGCGAGGAGCGCCTTGCCGGCCTTGGAGTTCAGCTCCTTGGCGTCGAGGGTGCCGTCGTTATCCGGATCGGCGGCCTTGAAGCGCTCGGCCACCGCCGCGAGGTACTCCTTCTTGTCGAGGGTGCCGTCGTTGTCCGGGTCGGCCTGCTTCACGCCGGCCTTGCTCAGGCGGCCCTTCAGCTCCTTGGCGTCGAGGGTGCCGTCGGCGTCCTTCTCCAGGCGGTCGAAGGTCGCCGAGGCCACGGCCTCGATCTCCTTCATGTCGACGGTGCCGTCGTTGTCGGTGTCGATCATCTTGACGGCGGCGGCGCCACCGGCCGGCTTCGCCAGGGCGGCGGGGGCCGAGAGGGCCGTCGCGGCGAGGGCGATTGCGGCGAAGGTGCTGATAACACGAATGGCCATTGCCAGATTCTCCCGAGAAATTCTGCCTCATTCCCCTAGCGCCGGCTTTTGCGTCGCACAAGAGGCGGAGGCGGGCGTGGTGAAGATTTTCCGTCCGCGGAACCAGGCAGGAGCCGGACGCGCGAGAGGGCCGGCGGACCGGCCCTCTTGACATTCGCGGGAATGTGAGAGCCGGCGCGCCTGCGCCGGCCCGGCACCGGTTCAGTAATCGTAGCCGCGGCGGACGCGGCGCGGGCCGTCGTCGTAGCGCTCGCGACGGTAGTTGTCGCCGCGGTCGTAGTCGCGGGTGCGGCGATACTCGTCGCGGCGGTAGTCGCGCTCGCGCTGGGCACGGGAGCGCAGGTCGAGGCTCGGCCCCCCGGGGCCGATATCGATGCGCTGCGCGGCCGCGGGGAGGGCGGTGGCGAAGGGGGCGGCGAGGGTGGCGGCGAGCACGGCGCCCGCCAGGACGGTCTTCATGAGGGATGTCCTCTCTGATCGTCGTGCGGTTTTTCCGATGTTCGGGGGGCAACACCCTGCCACCGGCATCGTTCCCGCCATCGATTCCGGCCCCGGCGCCGCGGGACCTGGATTCACGGCTCCCCGCGGCGGGGAACCGGCCCCGCCGAACCGGCCTCGTCGTTAAGAAGGGATCGGCCCTATATAAAACCTCAGGTTGCGTACCGGGAACCCGTCACGGGTTCACGCGCAGGCCGAGCAGGACCGTGTGATCGCGAAAACTCGCGCTCGGCACGGTGCTGTCGATCTGCTGGTAGAGGTAGGTGCCGCGCAGGGTCAGCCAGCGGGTGAAGCGGTAATCGACCCGGGCGGTGGCCGAGAAGCCGGTCTCGCTGATGCGCACGCCCTGGTAGCTGTTCTGGAGATAGGCCCCGCCGAGGGTGATCGAGAGGTTGCGCAGGAGGTCGTGCTGCACCTCCAGCGAGGCGGTCTCGGTGACGGCGCCGCTGGAGCCCGCCACCGTGGTCTCGGTGACGCTGGTCACCGCGCCGAGGCGCACGCTGGTGAGCGGGCTCACCGACCAGACCACGGCCGCGTTGAGGAGCGGCGCGTTGATGTCGCGCAAGGACGGATCGACATAGGTCCGGTGCTGCAGGCCGGCCGAGATCTCGCCGGTGACGGTGCGCGCCAGCGCGAAGGTCGCGCCCGCGGCGATGCCGACGCCGTCGGAATCGCGGCGCAGGCCGCTGGCGTCGCGGGCGAGGTCGTAGATGCGGGTATCGGCGAGCAGGTCGACGAAGGGGGTGATCGTCGGCGACAGCTCGTAGGCCGTGCGCAGGCGCAGGCCGTACTGGTTCTGGTTGCGGTCGCTCTGGACGAGGCGGGTGCCGTCGGCGAGCTGCGCGTCCTCGAAGGTGAAGCGGTCGACCGAGCCGCGCAGCGAGACCGAGAGCCGGTTGAAGGCCTGCGTCGCGCCGAGGCTCGCCCCGTAGCTCGCGATGAGCGGGCGGCTGGTGGCGTTGCTGGCCTGGAGGTCGGCGCTGGAGGTGCGCTGGCTGTCCACGAGGAAGCGGCCCTCGGCGTCGAGGCGCAGGTCCCGGTTCACGTCCACGCGCAGCCGCACCGCGCCGACCGCGTTGGGGCGGCTCGCCGCCTCGTTCTGCGGATATTCGAGGTAGCTGCCGCGCAATTCGCCCGCGAGCTCGCTCGCCGACCAGTCGCTGCGGAAGGCGAGCTCGGCCTCGCTGCGCGAGGCCACGGAGCCCTTGGCGCCGCGGGCGGCGAGCTGGTCCGGGTTGGTGTCGTAGCCGAGGCTCTGGGTGAAGGCCGGCAGGAGGGTGAAGCTGCCGAGCTTGATCCCGAGGGGCGCGTAGGCGTCGTCGGTGGCGATCGGCCGGCGCAGGCCGTTCGCCAGGAGCGAGCCCGGGGTGAGCAGGCCGAGGATCGGGCTCGGCAGCGGCTGCGGCAGGGGCACGCCGGAGACCGGGTTCTGCACCACCGGCGTCAGGCGCGCGGCGGGGCTCGGCACCTGCACGATCTCGCGCACCGCCCGGCGGGTGGGCAGGGTCGCGCGGCGCGGCGGCGCGGCGCGGCGCTTGAGCAGGGCGGAGAGGGCCTGGGCGCTCGCCCCGACGCCGCCCGGCCGCAGCACCGGCGCGCGGGGGCGCAAGGAGGGCAGGCCGCCGGCCTCGACGGGCGGGTCGGCCTCCGCGGATGCCGAGAGCGGCGCGGACAGGGGCGGCAGCGGGCGCCGGTCCGGGCCGCCCGGCTGGGGC
>NZ_CABFVH010000010.1 GCF_902141855.1 Methylobacterium dankookense
CGGCCCCTTCGCCCCCGCCCCCGGCGGGCGCCTCGCGGGGGTCGATGCGCGCCTCGCCATGCCCGGCCACGTGGCGACCCCCGGCGGGCGCGGCGGCGGCGCCGGGGTGCTCGCCGCCGTGCGGGCGGGACAGGTCGAGCCCACGGCGGGGTCCGTGACCTATGGCGGGTACGACCGGCGCAGCTTCGCTCCGGCCGCGCGCGCCCGCCGCATCGCCTATGCCGCGGGCGAGGCGATCCTGGTCGAGGGCCCGTTGCGCAAGAACCTGCTCTACGGGGCGGCGAGCCCGCCGGGCGACGAGGACCTCGTCGACCTCCTGCGTCTCGTCGGCCTCGACACCCTGGTCTACGCCCGCGGCCTCACCGGCCGGGTCGATCCCGCCGCCGAGCCCGAGCTCGCCCGCGCCATCGTCGCGGCCCGGGCCCGGATGCGCGACGCCCTGCGGGCCGAGAGGGCCGAGCGCCTGGTCGAGCCCTTCGATCCGGCGCTCTACAACCATCAGGCCGATCTCGGAGAAAACATCCTGTTCGGCGAGCCGGTGGGGCCGGCCTTTGCGCGGGCGCGCCTCGCCCGCCATCCCTACCTGCGGGCGGTGCTGGAGGCGGAAGGGCTTGTGCGTCCGCTCACCGAGATCGGCCTCGCGGTAGCGCGCAATTCCGTCGAGATCTTCTCCGACCTGCCGAACGACCACCCGCTCTTCGACGCCTTCTCGCTCTTCCCGGCCTCCGAGCGCGGCTATTTCGAGGATCTCGTGGTGCGCCAGCCGGACGCCACCCTGCGCCGCGGCCCCGGCGGGCAGCGCGACCGCGAGCGGCTGATCGGGCTGGCGCTCCGCTACAGCGAGACGCGCCACCGCTTCGGCCTGATGGACGAGGCCCTGGAGGAGCGGATCGTGGCGGCGCGCCACTCCTTCGCACGCATGCTGCCGGCTCCGCTGCGCGGCGCGGTGGAGTTCTACGATCCCGACCGGGTCAACCCGGCGGCGAGCCTCGAGGAGAACCTGCTCTTCGGCCGGGTCAGCACCGGCGAGGCGGGCGCCGAGGCGCGGGTGCGGACCCTGGTGCGGCGGGTGCTCGCCGAGGAGGGGCTGGAGGGCCAGGTCTACCGCCTCGGCCTCGACAGCCGGGTCGAGCCGGGCGCGGCGGTCGGCCTCACCGAGGGCGCCCTCGGCCCCCGCGAGCGCGTCGCCGTCGACCTCGTCCGCTGCCTCGTGCGCCGGCCCGACATCCTCGTCGTCGCGATCCTGCTCGAAGAGCGCAAGCCCGAGAACTTTCGCGAGCGCCTCGCCGCCCTGCGGGCCGCCCGCGCGGGCCGCGGCCTGATCGTCTGCCTGCCGGACGCGATCGAGCCGGCCGAGCTGCCGGATTTCGACGCGGTGATCCACGTGGCCGGCAACGCCCTGGTGGACGCCTGACTCCGCATCCGACCGGTGCGGATCGATCGAGACGGTCAGGCCGCCCGCAAAGCGGGGCGCCCGGATAGCTCGGGCAGCGCGCGGGCGACGATGCAGCCGAAGGTCGCGAGCGCGAAGAGCAGGCCGAAGGAGAAGCCCGTGGCGTCCATGCCGACCCGCATCATGGCGGTCAGCGGCGTCGCGATCAGCAGCCAGCGCTCGGGCGCGCGCAAGGCCCCCGCCCGGTGGGCCGCCACCACGAGGAGGGCGGTGGCCGGCACCAGCGGAGCGAGGTCGTAGACCGGCACGTAGGGCGACAGCATCGGCGCGGCGGCGAGCAGGGTCGCGGCGCGCAGGCGCGGATCCGGGCAGCTGGTCCAGACCCGCCAGGCCAGGGCCAGGGCGGCGAGGCTCACCGCGATCTGGAGTGCCCAGGCCGCCGCCATCGAGCCGCCCGCGAGGCGAACCGCGCCGAAGGCGCTGGCATTGAGGTCGAGCCCGGCCGCGGCGTTCTGGAGGATGATGCGGTTGGTCTCGCCGAGCGTGCCGAGGAAGCCGAGCCAGGGCGCCGTGCCGAAGGCCGCGAGCGCGGCGAGGCAGAGGGCGGCGACGGTGGCGAGGCAGGCGGCGAGGCAGCGCCAGCGGCCGGTCGCCAGGAGCAGGCAGGGCGCGAGCGCGGCGAGCTGCGGCTTGTAGGCGACGAGGCCGAAGCAGAGCCCGGCGATGAGCGGGCGCCGGTCCACCAGCACCGCCCCGACGGTGAGGAAGGCCGCCGTGAACAGCCCGTTCTGGCCGTAGGTGAGGTTGCAGAAGACGAGCGGATGCGCGAGCCCGATCAGCACGGCCGCGCGGCCGCCGACGAGGCGCAGCGCCAGGGCGAACAGGCTCACCGAGGCGAGGCTCCAGGCGAGGAAGGCGGCCTGGGGCGGCAGCAGGGCCGCGGCCGAGGCGGGCAGCAGGAAGACCGGCGGATAGTGCCAGGCGAAGCGGCATTCCGGCCCGAAGGCGGCGCTCAGATTCGCGAGATGGCGCTGGAGGTCGTAGCTCTCGGCCGCCGCTCCGCGCAGCGCCGCCTGTCCGGCGACCCAGACCTGGGTGAAGTCGTTGCCGAGGATGTCGCCGAGCCAGTTGCGCCGCGGCTCCGGCCCGCTGCCGAACACGATCGCCACGAGGCCGAGGGTGAGCGGCACCATCCACAGGCTCGCGAGCCGCGCGAACCAGAACAGGCGCGCGTCGCTCGTCAGCAGGTCGCGGAGATCCCGGCCGAGCGCCGGCAGGCTCGATGATACGGGCATCCATCCCTCCCGGACCATCCGGAAGCGGACAGGCTAGTCGAGGAGCGGTTCCGGGCGGGTAAACGGCCGGATCCGGCACGACAGGCCCCCTCTCCCGTTCGGGAGAGGGCTGGGGTGAGGGATGAGAATTTTTCGGAGGGGTCGCGTCGATCTGCAACGAGCCTCTCCTCCCCCTTGCGGGGAGAAGCCGGAGGTGGGGGTGGCGCAGAAGGCACCGGAACGTTTGATCCTGCGCCACCCCCACCCCTCACCCCTCCCCGCAAGGGGTAGGGGGACCCGCGCTTTGTCCGGCGGCGCTTCAGCCCCGCAGCTCGTCCTGCAAGAAGGCGCGCACGTCGTCGCGGCCGATGCCCGGGGCGATGAAGCTCTGGCCGATGCCCCGGGCCAGGATGAAGGTCAGCGCCCCGTCGCGCACTTTCTTGTCCTGGGCCATGGCGTCGAGAATCGATTCGGCGTCGCCGCTGCCGCCCGGCACGTCCTGGAGGCGCGTCGGAAGGCCGGCCATGGCGAGGTGGTTGGCCACCCGGCCCGCCTCCTGGCCCGAGCACAGGCCGAGCCGCGCCGAGAAGCGGAAGGCCAGCGCCAGCCCGATGGCGACGCCCTCGCCGTGGACGAGGCGGGCCGATTCGTAATGCGTCAGCCGCTCCAGGGCGTGGCCGAAGGTGTGGCCGAGATTGAGCAGCGCCCGCTCGCCGTCCTCGCGCTCGTCGCGCACCACGACGCCGGCCTTGGCGCGGCAGCAGATCGCCACCGCCTCGTCGCGCTCCGGCCCGCCCGAGAAGATCCCGCGCCAGTTGGCCTCGCACCAGTCGAAGAAACCGGGATCGGCGATGAGCCCGTATTTCGCCACCTCGGCATAGCCCGCCCGCATCTCGCGCTCGACCAGGGTATCGAGGGCGGCGGTGTCGGCGAGGACGAGGCGCGGCTGGTGGAAGGCGCCGATCAGGTTCTTGCCGTGGGGCGAGTTGATCCCGGTCTTGCCGCCGACCGAGGAATCGACTTGGGCGAGCAGGGTCGTCGGCACCTGCAGGAAGCGCACGCCGCGCCGGAGCGTCGCCGCCGCGAAGCCCGCGAGGTCGCCGACGACGCCGCCGCCGAGCGCCACGACGAGGTCGCCGCGCTCGATCCTCAGCTCCAGCAGGCGGTCGCAGACCGCGGCGTAGCAGGCATAGGATTTCGAGGCCTCGCCCGGCGGTACGGCGATGATCCCGCAGCGCAAGCCCGCCTGTTCGAGGCTCGCGCGGATCCGCTCGCCGTAGAGCGCGGCCACGGTCTCGTCGGTGACGATGCCGGCCGCCTTCGCCCCGAGGGCGGCGGCCTGCGCGCCGACCGCATCCACGAGGCCGCGGCCGATCAGGATGTCGTAGGCTCGGCCCCCGTCGAGGGGCACGTGGACGCTGAGATGGGACATGGTCGCTTCTGTCACTGGGCCGCCACGGCGGGCGGTCCGAGATAGGCGTCGAGGGCTTCGAGCACGTCCTGCACCACCCGGTCATGCGCCACGTCCCGGGAAAGGACCATGATCTGCGACTGGGCGTAGACTGGGTGACGCGCCTCCATCAGGGCGCGCATGGTCGCCTCCGGGTCCTCGGTCTCGAGGAGCGGGCGGTTGCCGCGCTTGCGCACCCGGCGCATCAGCACGTCGAGCTCGGCCTTCAGCCAGATCGAGACGCCGAGCTCGATGATGCGGCCGCGGGTGGAATCCCGCATGAAGGCGCCTCCGCCCGTGGCGAGCACCATCGGGCCGGCGCGCAGCAGGCGGGCGATGACGCGCTCCTCGCCATCGCGGAAGCTCGGCTCGCCGTAGATCGCGAAGATGTCGGGAATCGTCAGGCCGGCCGCGGCCTCGATCTCGATGTCGGCGTCCTTGAAGATCAGGCCGAGCCGCTGCGCGAGGCGCCGGCCGACGGTGCTCTTGCCCGCGCCCATGAGGCCGACGAGCACGATCGACCGGGCCCCGAGGGCCCGGCGGATGCGCGCTTCGATCGGTTCTTCGCCCGGCGCCGCCGGCTCGTTCATCGCGACTGACATGGTATCGAGGCGGGGTCTTAGCGCGTTTGTCAGATACAGGGAACGGCCGCGCGACGCGTCGGCGGCGGGCCGCGCCGCTGTGGCATCACGGGTCTTGCCTTCGCCGCCAGCGCGTGATGCAACCCCCTCGCCCCTCTCGGTTGCCTTCTCCTCCCGGCACCGCCCCGTCCGATCGAGACCGAACCGACGTGCCGACGCTGTTCCGCTTCTTCGCGACCATCGCGATCCTGGCCGGCCTGATCTTCGCGGGAATGTTCGCGCTGGCGACCTTCGTGAAGCCGGTGCCGCGCGAGATGAGCGTGACGATCCCGCCGGCCAAGTTGCAGCCGGGCAACCGGTGAGCGCGGGCCCGGAGGTCGCGGCCTATCTCGACATGCTGGCCGCCGAGCGCGGCGCGGCGGCCAACACCCTCCAGGCCTACCGGCGCGACCTCGACCACTATCTCGCCTACCTCAACGCCGCCGATCTCGACCTCGACGCGGTCGAGGCCGGGACGCTGCGGGCCTACCTCGTCGGCCTGGAGGAGCAGGGCCTGAAAGCGTCCTCGGCGGCGCGGCGGCTCTCCTGCGTGCGCGGCTTCCACAGGTTTCTGTACGCGGAAGGGCTCGCGGAATCCGATCCGAGCGCGCCGGTCTCCGGCCCGCGCCGCGGCCGGGCCCTCCCGAAGGTGCTCGATGTCGCCGAGGTCGACCGGCTGCTCGCCGTCGCCCGCGACGCCGTCACCGCGGCGAGCCGGCCGGGCGAGGCCGCGCGCGCCCGGCGCATGCACAGCCTGCTGGAGCTTCTCTACGCCACGGGCCTGCGCGTCTCGGAACTCGTGGCGCTGCCGCGCTCGGCCGCGACCACGCAGGAGCGCACCCTGGTGATCCGCGGCAAGGGCGGCCGCGAGCGGCTCGTGCCGCTCACCGACCTCGCGCGGGCGGCGATGCGGGCGCATCTCGACGGCCTCGCCGACGAGGGGTCCTGGCTGTTCCCTGCCGACAGCGAGAGCGGCCACCTGACCCGGCAGGCCTTCGCCCGCGACCTCAAGACCGTGGCCACCGCGGCCGGGATCCGCACCGACCGGATCAGCCCGCACGTCCTGCGCCACGCCTTCGCGAGCCATCTCCTCCAGAACGGCGCGGACCTGCGCATCGTGCAGGAATTGCTCGGCCATGCCGACATCTCCACGACGCAGATCTACACCCACATCCTCGACGCGCGGCTCAAGGGCATGGTCCGCGACCTGCACCCGCTGATGGACGACGCGCGCAGCGAATGAGAACGGCCCCCGGACAGGTTCGTCCGGGGGCCGCTGTCGGCTTCATGGACCGACTGGCCTCAGGCAGCCGAGACGTCCACGCGGATGTTGCCGCGGGTGGCGTGCGAATAGGGGCAGACCACGTCGGCGCGGCGGACGAGGTCCTCGGCCTGGGCCTTGTCGATGCCCGGCAGGGTGGCCTTGAGGGTCACGGTGAGGCCGAAGCCGGTGCCGTCGTCGCGCTTGCCGATGCCGACCGTCGACTCGACCTTGGCGTCCTCTGAGATCTTCAGCTTGTCCTGCGCGGCGACGAACTTGATCGCGCCGAGGAAGCAGGCGGCGTAGCCGGCCGCGAAGAGCTGCTCGGGATTGGTGCCCTGGCCACCGCCGCCGCCAAGCTCCTTCGGGGTGGCGAGGCCGATGCTGAGGCGCCCGTCATCGGTCGCGGCGGAACCCTCGCGGCCACCGGTGGCGTGGGCATGGGCGGTGTACAGAGCCTGCATGGTGTCCTCCTGTCTCGCGGCGCGGCCCGCTCCGGGCCCAGCCGCCTCGATTGCGCACAATCGAGATAGCGCGTCTCGCACGAACCTGCATTGCGCGCAATCGATACGGGACCTGCGCTGAATTCATTGTGCACGGGTGGTGTTCTGGCTACGATATTGCTTTACCTACCCCGGCGTGCAGCGCCGTGCGGGCTGCCCCATGGGAGTTGTATGCGATGTCAGCTCGGCCAGAGCCGCAGGCGCGGGCTCCACGCGCCGTCAAGGTCCGGGACCCGGCGGAGGTTCCGCATACGGTCGACGCCAACGATCCCCAGCGTCTCGACAACCAGCTCTGCTTCGCCGTCTATGCGGCGGCGCACGCCTTCGGGCGCGCCTATCGTGCTCTGCTGAACGAGCACGACCTCACCTACCCCCAATATCTCGTCCTGCTCGTCCTCTGGGAGGAGGAGGGGCTGACGGTGAAGGAGATCGGCAACCGCCTCTTCCTCGATTCCGGGACGCTGACCCCGCTGCTCAAGCGGCTGGAAGCCTCGGGCCGGGTGCGCCGGGCTCGCGACCGCACCGACGAGCGCCAGGTCAGCATCTTCCTCACGGAAGGGGGCCGGGCCCTGCGCGAGTTGCTCGCCTGCGTGCCGAACCAGGCCGGCGGCATGACCGGGCTCGAGATGGAGGATCGCCGCGCCCTGCTCGACCGCCTCGTCTCGCTCCGTGACGGGCTCCACGCCGGCGTGCATGCCTGAGGGTCTGAAGACTCCAGCAGGCGCCCACGAACACGAAAAAGACCGCCTCCGTGGAACGGAGGCGGCCAGAACATCGGACCCGCGCGCCCTGCGCGGATCGATCTCGCCGATGGCTCGCGCTCCCTGACGCCGAACCGGAAACCGATTCCGGCGGGGAGCGCGCGCCGCTCAGCCCTTGGTCTTGAGGTAGGCGATCAGGTCGTCGAGCTTCTTGTCGTCCTTGATGCCCGGGAAGACCATCTTGTTGCCGGGGACCTTGGCCTTCGGATCCTTGATCCACTCCTTCAGGTTCGCCTCGTCCCAGGTCAGGCCCGAGTTCTTGAGGGGAGCGGAGTAGTTGTAGCCCTCGTAGACGCCCGCCTTGCGGCCGACGATGCCCTTCAGGTCCGGACCGACGCCGTTCTTCTCGAAGTTGTGGCAAGCCTTGCAGGGAGCGAACGCCTTCTCGCCGGCGGCCGCATCGCCTTCCGCCTGGGCGGCGACGGGCAGGAGCAGCGCGAGGGCGGCGCCGAGGATCACGTGACGCATGGATTTTCCTCCGTTGGGCAGCTAGGGCCGCCGTGGCTTATGGCAGAGCTTTTACGATTAGAACAGGTCGAGACTGAGCATCGCTGCGGATCTAGGGCATAATCGAGAAAGTGAAGCCCACACCCTCGTGAGCGGACGCCGGACGAGGCCCCCGCGGCCCCATCGCGCGTGCGCTCCGCGGCCCTATCGGCTAGCATGCCGGCAAATGGCGCCCTCCCCTTTCGCCCTTCGGATCCTGCACGGCCGAAGCTGAGCGGAGGCTGAAGCGGGGCGGCCAGGGACGAACGCACGAAGGGTCAGAGCCCATGTCGATCCGCTTTCCGGAGCCCGATCCCGGGATCCTCGCCCGCCGCGAGGCGATCCTGGAGGGCCTGCGCCCGCTGGTGGGGCCCGAGGCCCTGGTCACCACCGAGGACGAGCGCCGCGCCTTCGAGACGGACGGGCTCACCGCCTACCGCAAGATGCCGCTCGCCGTGGTGCTGCCCTCGACCACCGAGGAGGTCTCGGCGGTGATGGCCTATTGCCACGCCAACGGCGTGCGCGTGGTGCCGCGGGGCGCCGGCACCTCGCTCGCGGGCGGGGCCATCGCGCAGGAGGACGCCATCATCCTCGGCGTCGGCAAGATGACCCGCGTCCTCGACATCGATTTCGAGAACCGCGCGGCGCGGGTGCAGAGCGGCATCACCAACCTCGCCATCTCGGGTGCGGTCGGCCACGAGGGCTTCTTCTACGCCCCCGACCCGTCGAGCCAGCTCGCCTGCACCATCGCCGGCAACATCGCCATGAATTCGGGCGGGGCGCATTGCCTGAAATACGGCGTGACGACCAACAACCTCATGGGCGTGACGCTCGTCATGAACGACGGCACCGTGGTCGAGATCGGCGGCGACCATCTCGACGCCGCGGGCTACGACCTGCTCGGCCTGATCTGCGGCTCGGAGGGGCAGCTCGGCATCGTCACCGAGGCGACGGTGCGGATCCTGCGCGCGGCGGAAGGCGCGCGGCCGGCGCTGGTCGGCTTCTCGAAGGTCGAGGATGCGGGCGACTGCGTCGCGGCGATCATCGCGGCCGGCATCATCCCCGTCGCCATCGAGTACATGGACCGCGAGGCGATCCTGATCACCGAGGATTTCGCGAAAGCCGGCTACCCGCGCGACGCCGAGGCGATGCTGATCATCGAGGTCGAGGGCTCGGACGAGGAGTGCTCGTCCATGCTCGCCCGCATCGAGGCGATCGCGCAAGGCTTCCGCCCGACCAGCCTGCGCGTCTCGAAGTCGGAGGCCGAATCCGCTGCGATCTGGAAGGGCCGCAAATCCGCCTTCGGCGCCACCGGCCGGATCTCGGACTACATCTGCATGGACGGCACCATCCCCACCGGCCAGCTCGGGCCGGTGCTGGAGCGCATCGGCGCGATCTGCGCCGAGAAGGGCCTGCGCGTCGCCAATGTCTTCCACGCGGGCGACGGCAACCTGCACCCGCTGATCCTGTTCGACATCAACAGGCCGGGCGAGTTGCAGAAGGCCGAGGCGGCCGGCGACGAGATCCTGAAGCTCTGCGTCGAGGTCGGCGGCTGCCTCACCGGCGAGCACGGCGTCGGCATCGAGAAGCGCGAGCTGATGCGCTTCCAGTACGATCAGGCCGACCTGGAGCAGCAGATGCGGGTCCGCAACGTGTTCGACCCGCACTGGCTGATGAACCCGGCCAAGGTCTTCCCGCTGGAGGGCCGCGTGGCGGCGTGAGCCGCTCCCCTCCCCCTTGCGGGGAGGGGCCGGGGGGGTCGTTCAGGATGGAACGCCGAGCATTGGTCGGCACCGCCCCCGCCTCCCAGTCCTCCCCGCAAGGGGGAGGAGAGCCCGCCCGGCCCGGCGCGGACGAGCTGACTTACGGAACGGCCGTCACAGCTTCACGCCATGCTCCGCCACGTGCTGCGCCACGATGGCGTCGAGGGAGGCGTCGGCCGTGAAGCCGAGCCGGTTCGCCGCCTGCGTGTCGAAGGCCTCCGGCCAGGTCTCGATGATGCGCATCACCGCCGGGTCCGGCTCGTGCCGGATCAGGGCGACGGCCTTGTCGCCCGCGACGCGGCGCAGGGCCTCGATCTCCTCGGCCACCGTCGCCGAGATGCCGGGCATCGTCATGGTGCGGCGGGTGCCGAGGCCCGAGAGGTCGAGGCCGGCGGCGTGGAGGAGGAAGTTCGTGGCCGCGCCGGGGCTGGCGAACCAGTGCCGCACCGTGTCCGGCACCGGCAGAACGGCCGGCAGGCCGGCGAGGGGCTCGCGCAGGATCCCGGAGAAGAAGCCCGAGGCCGCCTTGTTCGGCTTGCCCGGCCGCACGCAGATGGTGGGCAGCCGCAGGCCGATCCCGTCGAGGAAGCCGCGGCGGCTGAAATCGGCGAGCAGCAACTCGCCCATCGCCTTCTGCACGCCATAGGACGAGGCCGGGGCCGGGATGAAGTCGTCGCCGATCACCGGCGGCAGGGGCTGGCCGAACACGGCGAGCGAGGAGGTGAACACGACCCGCGGCCGGTAGCCCTCGGCCTCGCTCAGCGCACGGATCGCCTCGAAGAGCAGGCGGGTGCCGTCGAGGTTGACCCGGTAGCCGAGATCCATGTTCGCCTCGGCCTCACCCGAGACGACGGCCGCGAGATGGAACACGATGCCGGGCCGCTCGGCGAGAGCCGCCTCGGCGGCGCCGGGGAGCGAGAGGTCGGCGGCCTCGGCCCGGACCGGGCCGCTGAAGCCCGCCGGCACCTCCGGCTGCACCACGTCGACCAGGGTGAGCGCGCTCAGCGGCTCGTTGCCGACGCGGCCGGATTCGACCAGGGCGGCGGTGAGGCGCCGGCCGATCATGCCGGCGGCGCCGAGGATCAGGGCGTGCATGGGGATCTCCTCTGAGGACGTAGCCATCGTTTCCCCCACCCCCAACCTCATCCTGAGGCCCGCTTCGCGGGCACCTCAGGATGAGGTCGGGAATGGGGGAAGCCCAATCGGCTGGGCATCACCCGCAACGGGCTGGGACTTGGCGGTCTCAGCGCATCATCCCGAGGGCGCGGCCGAAGAAGTCGCGTCCGCCGAAATTGCCGGATTTGAGGGCGAGCAGCATCGGTTCGCCGGCGGCGGTGCGCAGCACCGGCACCCCGGCCGCGATCTCGGGGCCGACCCGGAAGGCGCGCAGGCCGAGATGGTCGACCACCGCGCCCGAGGTCTCGCCGCCCGCCACCACGAGGCGGCGCACGCCGCGCGCGACGAAGGCGGCGGCGAGATGCGCCAGCGCGCCCTCGATGGCGTGGCCCGCCCGCTCGACGCCGTGGCGGGCCTGGAGCGCGCGCACCGCCTCCGGGCTTGCGCTGCTCGCGATCAGGACCGGGCCGGACTCGACCCGCTCGCCCGCCCAGGCAAGGGCCTCCTCGATCGCGGCGCCCTCCGCGATCAAGCGCTCGGGGTCGAGGCGCAGCACCGGCATCAGGGCCTCCGCCGCCTCGATCTGCTGCAGCGTCACTTGCGAGCAGCTTCCGGCGAGGCAGGCGGCCAGCCCCCCGACCGGCTCGGCGAGCACGTCCGCGGCCGGATCCGCGGAGCCGGGCTGCGCCAGCGCCCGGGCGAGGCCGAGCCCGAGGCCCGACGCACCGCAAGAGACCTTATGCGCCAGCGCGGCGCGGCCCAGCGTCTCGAGGTCGGCGTCGAAGATCGCGTCGGCGATGGCCGCCGCCTTCCCCTCCCCGGCCAGGGCCGCGAGACGCTCGCGCACGGAATCCGCACCCTTGGCAACGGTCGCCATGTCGATCAGGCCGACCGGGCCCGCGCTCTGGCGGGCGAGCACGCGCACGAGGTTGGCATCCCGCATCGGGTTGAGCGGGTGGTCCTTGAGCGGGCTCTCGTCGAGCGGCACGGCGCCCACGAAGAGGTGGCCCTGGTAGACGCTGCGCCCGGTCTCCGGGAAGGCCGGGGTGACGAGGGCGATGGCCTCGCCCGCATCCTCGCGCAGGGCGTCGAGGACGGGGCCGATATTGCCCTGATCCGTCGAATCGAAGGTCGAGCAGATCTTGAACATCACGTGGGCGGCCCCGCGCCCGCGCAGCCAGGCATCCGCCTCACGGGAGAGAGCAACCGCTCGGTCGGCAGGGATCGAGCGGCTCTTCAGGGCAACGACGACGGCGTCGACCTCAGGCAAGGCAAGGTCGTCGGCCGGGATGCCGATGGTCTGGACGGTGCGAAGCCCGGCCTTGGTCAGGGTGTTGGCGAGGTCGGAGGCGCCCGTGTAGTCGTCCGCCACGCAGCCGAGGGAGAGGGTCATGCGCGCTCTCCCCGGTAGGACGTGAACCAGCCGAGGCCCTCGACCGTGCCCGCGGCCGGGATGTACTCGCAGCCGACGAACCCGTCATAGCCGAGCCGGTCGAGCTCCGCGAACAGGAAGGCGTCGTCCATCTCGCCGGTGCCGGGCTCGTGGCGGTCCGGCACGCTCGCGGTCTGGACATGGCCGACGATCGGCATCAGCGCGCGCAGCCGCATGGTCACGTCGCCATGCAGGATCTGGCAATGGTAGAGGTCGAACTGGAGCTTCAGGTTCGGCAGGTTCAGTTCGCGGATCAGCGCGGCGGCGGCGCCGAAATCGTTGAGGAAGTAGCCCGGCATGTTGCGGGCGTTGATCGGCTCCAGGACGAGGTCGAGGCCCTTCTCGGCGAGCCGTTCGGCCGCGTGAATCACGGCTCGGCGATAGGCGGCCTGCGCTTGCGGATCGGCCGCGTCGGCGAGGCCCGCCATCATGTGGAGGCGCTTCACGCCGGTGGCCTCGGCGTAGCGCAAGGCCGTCTCGACGCCGGCCTTCACCTCGTCGAAGCGCTCGGGCAGCGCTGCGAGGCCGCGCTCGCCCGCGGCGAAGTCGCCGGGCGGCAGGTTGAACAGGGCCTGGGTCAGGCCGTGGCGGGTCAGGCGCTCGGCGATGGCCTCGGGCGGGTGCTCGTAGGGGAACAGGAACTCGACGGCGGTGAAGCCCGCATCCGCGGCCGCGGCGAAGCGGTCGAGGAAGGCGTGCTCGTTGAACATCATCGAGAGGTTGGCGGCAAAGCGGGGCATCGGTTCTCCTCGAAGTCTCGCGCCTCGGCATCGACGGATCGGTTCCGAGGCGCGGTCCGGCGCATGAGCGCCGACGCCCGTTCGGGCTTGCGCCGCGCCTTCGGACGGCTGAAGGCGCGGCGATCTCAGGCCTTGGACGGGGGGAGCGTCGCCCCCGAGAGCTGCGCGTAGATCCGCGCCACCGAGGCGTCGTCGTCGCGGCCCATGCCGGCGCCCGAGGCTGCCAGGAACATCTGCAGCGCGGCCGCCGCCACCGGCACGGGGTAGCGCTCGGTTCGGGCCATGTCCTGCACGATGCCGAGATCCTTCACGAAGATGTCGACCGCGCTCTTCGGGCTGTAATCGCCGTCGAGCACGTGCGGCATCCGGTTCTCGAACATCCAGGAGTTGCCGGCCGAGGCGGTGATGACCTCGTAGACCTTGGCGAGGTCGAGGCCCTGCTTGGCCGCGAAGCTCATCGCCTCGCTGGCGGCGGCGATGTGCACGCCGGCGAGCAGCTGGGTGATCATCTTGAAGGCCGCGCCCTGCCCGGCCGCGTCGCCGAGCTCGTAGAGCTTGCCCGCCATGGCATCGAGGGCCGGCCGCGCGGCGGCGAAGGCCTGCCCGGAGCCCGAGGCCAGGAAGGTCAGCGTGCCCTCGGCGGCCCGCGCGGCGCCGCCGCTCATCGGGGCGTCGAGATAGAGCCGGCCGGTCTCTTCGAGCCGCGCGGCGAGGCGCCGGGCGATGGCCGGGTCCATCGTCGCCGAGGAGACGAAGACGGCGCCCGGCCGCATGGTCTCGGCCGCACCGCCGGGGCCGAACAGGACCGCCTCGGTCTGGGCCGCGTTCACCACGACGCAGACCACCACGTCGGCGCCGTCGGCCGCCTCGGCCGGAGTGGCGACGCCGCGCCCGCCCGCGGCCTCGAAGCGCGCCACCGCCTCGCGGTTCACGTCGCAGGCGGCCACGGAGAAGCCCGCCTTCAGGAGCGAGCCCGCCATCCCGGCGCCCATGGAGCCGAGGCCGATCACCGCGGCGCGGCCCGTCTGTGGTGTGGTGCTCATCGGATTCCGTCCTGTGGTCCTGACGATGTGGCGTCCGCCCCCTCCCCCTTTGCGGGGGAGGGTGGCCCCCGAAGGGGGTCGGGAGAGGGGAGGCGACGGCGCCGCAGGGGTCTCGCGCCCGTCACACCCGCCCAGCCCTTGTCTGAAGCGGGGTTCGCTTCTCCCGCCTCGCTCCGCTCGGCACCCTCCCCCGCAAAGGGGGGAGGGTTGAGGTCGCGGCTCAGCGGTTCACCAGCCCCTTCGGCGTGACGAAGACGCAGAGGGCACCGACCACCAGCATCACGGCGAGCGCGTACATGCCGGCCGCCGTGCTGCCGGTGCTGTCGCGCAGGGCCCCGATCACGTAGGGGCTGACGAAGCCGGCGAGGTTGCCCACCGAGTTGATCAGCGCGATGCCGGCCGCCGCGCCGGTGCCGGCGAGGAAGGCGGTGGGCAGCGACCAGAACAGGGGCGCGCAGGTGAGCACGCCGCCGGCCGCCACCGAAAGCGCCGCGATGGCGACGACCGTGCTGCCCGTGCCCGCTGCGACGACGAAGCCGACGGCGCCCAGCAGCGCCGGGACGATCAGGTGCCAGCGGCGCTCGCGCATCCGGTCGGCGCTGCGGCCGAGCAGGATCATCACGAAGACCGCGAACAGGAACGGGATCGCGCTGACGAGGCCGATATTGAGGTTGCCCTGGATGCCCGACGCCTTGACGATCGTCGGCATCCAGAAGGTCAGCCCGTACTGGCCGGTGACGAAGGCGAAGTAGATCAGGCTCATGAACCACACGCGGCCGTTGCGGAACACGGTGGCGATGGAGTGTGGGCTCTCGGTCTTGCCCTCGCGCTCGGCGGCGATGTCGCGCTCGATCACTGCCTTCTCCGGCTCGGAGAGCCAGGTCGCGTCGGCAGGCTTGTTGTCGAGATAGAAGAACACGGCCGCGCCGACGAGGATGGCGGGCACCGCCTCGATCAGGAACATCCACTGCCAGCCCGACAGGCCGTGGGCGCCGTTGAACGCGTCCATGATCCAGCCCGAGAGCGGGTTGCCGAAGATGCCGGAGACGGGAATCGCCGACATGAACACGGCGATGACCCGGGCTCGCCGATGAGAGGGGAACCACGAGGTCACGTAGAGGATCACGCCCGGGTAGAAGCCCGCCTCAGCGAGGCCGAGCAGGAAGCGCATGATGTAGAAGGAAGTGGCCGAGTTCACGAACATGAACGCGCCGGAGATCAGGCCCCAGGTGATCATGATCCGCGCGATCCAGACGCGCGCGCCGACCCGGTGCAGGATCACGTTCGAGGGGACCTCGAACAGGAAGTATCCGATGAAGAACAGGCCCGCGCCGAGACCGTAGACCGTCTCGCTGAACTGCAGCTCCTGCGACATCTGCAGCTTGGCGAAGCCGACGTTCACGCGGTCGAGATAGGCGATCACGTAGCAGAGCATCAGGAACGGCACGAGGCGCCAGAACACCTTCGTGTAGGTCTGCTCCACGAAATCCTTCTGCGGCACGGCGCCGGGCGCCGCAGCGGCTTGCACGGACATGAGCGTTCTCCCTGGCCGACCGATTCCGGGCGGCTGCACGATTCACCGCTCGTCCGGCGGCGCTGGAGTGATGCGTACCATCGGTTTGGCAGCGCTGCCAACTTTTTTTGGCAGCGCTGCCAATTTGGTTGTGACGGCTGCGCGCGCTTGTTATGCCTTCGCAGCCGCTCCAGCCCCTCGTCCCGACGCGCCCTCGCGCGCCGAACCGGCGGCCAGTTCGGCTCGGGAGCGCTCCAGGGCCCGGCATGACCATCCATCAGACACCCGGACGCCTCGTCACCATCGCCGACGTGGCCCGCGAGGCGGGCGTCGGCGAGAGCACGGTCTCGCGCGTGCTGCGCGGCCACGGCTCCTTCTCGAAGAAGGCGGGCGAGCGCGTGCTGGAGGCGGCCACCCGGCTCGGCTACGTGCCGAACCGGCTCGCCGGCTCACTCGCGGGCAACGCCGCCTCGGGGGGCTCGGGGCTGGTGGGCATCATCATCCCCTCGCTCGCCAACATCGTCTTCCCCGACCTGCTGCGCGGGCTCACGGGCGCGCTCGACGTCACCGGATTCCAGAGCGTGATCGGGGTGAGCGACTACGATCCCGAGCGCGAGGAGGCGCTGGTCTCAGGGCTCCTGTCCTGGCGCCCCGCCGCCCTGGTGCTGACGGGGCTGGAGCACACGCCGGCCACGGTGACGCGCCTGCGCACGGCCGGCATCCGGGTCGTCGAGATGATCGATACGGACGGACCCGGCCTCGACCTCGTGGTCGGCTTCTCGAACCGGGCGGTGGGCCATGCCAGCGCCCGCCACCTGATCGGGCGCGGCTACCGGCGCATCGCCTATGTCGGGCACGATCTCGGGCGCGACCTGCGTGCGGCCAAGCGGCTCGCGGGGTTCGAGGCGGCGCTCGCCGAATCGGGCATGGCCCTCCACGCGAGCGAGCTCGTCGACGGTCCCTCCTCCTCGGCGGCGGGGCGCGCGGCCCTCGACGCGCTGATGGCGCGGGTGCCGGATGTCGACGCGGTCTACTTCTCCAACGACGACATGGCGCTCGGCGGCTATTTCTGCTGCCTCGGCCACGGCTGGGCCGTGCCGGGCCGGGTCGCCCTGTTCGGCTGCCACGCCCTCGACATCACCGCGTCGATGCCGCAGCCGCTCTCGACCATGCGCACGCCCCGCCTGGAGATCGGCCGCACCTGCGCCGAGCGCCTCACGGCGGGCGGCCCCCCGGGCACGGTCGATCTCGGATTCGAACTCAGCGAAGGAGCGACGGCATGAGCGGCGAGGCACGTCTGCGCGAGGAGATCTGCCGCTACGGGCGCTCCCTGTTCGAGCGCGGCCTGACCCCGGGCTCGTCGGGCAACATCTCGCTGCGGCTCGACGACGGCGGCTGGCTGGTGACGCCGACCAACGCCTCCCTCGGCTTCCTCGACCCGGCCCGGATCGCCCGGCTCGATGCCGGCGGCAACCTCGTCTCGGGCGACAAGCCGACCAAGGAGATCCCCCTTCACACCGCCCTCTACGAGAGCCGGCGCGAGGCGCGGGCCATCGTCCACCTGCACTCGACGCATTCCGTGGCGGTCTCGATGCTGCCGGGGATCGACCCGAAGGCGGTCCTGCCACCGCTGACGCCCTATTACCTGATGCGCACCGGCGGCACGGCGCTCCTCCCCTATTTCCGCCCCGGCGACCCGGCGGTGGCCGACGCCATCCGGGGCCTCGCCGGGCGCTACAGCGCGGTGCTCCTCGCCAACCACGGCCCCGTGGTGGCGGGCGAGAGCCTGGAGGGCGCGGTCTTCGCCACGGAGGAGCTGGAGGAGACGGCCAAGCTCTACCTGCTCCTGCGCAACCTCAACCCGCGCCACCTGAGCCCCGCCCAGGTGCAGGACCTCGTCGCGCATTTCGGCCTGACCCTGCCGGAGCACGATCATGACCATGACCATGGGCACGACCACGGCTGAACGCGGGAATCGGCGCCGGCCGGCGAGGCGCTCGACCGGTATTGCGGCAGGTTCTCAACCGCTCGCGGGCCGCAGCAACCCTAACATTTAACGTTAAGCCCAGCTTAAGATCTTGGGTCCATCATCCGAAGAGTCATCCGGAGCCGGTCGACACTGCTTCCGGCACGCTTTCGAGTGAAGGAAACGTTAATGGCCCGCTCCAAGCTCGTCGTCTTGGCGCGCTCCCTCACGCTCGCTGCGAGCGTCGGCGCGCCGTGCCTCGCCCATGCGGCCGACCTGCTTCCGCCCCCTCCCCCGCCGCCCATGGCGCCCCCCCCGGTCGATGTCGGCGGCGGCTGGTACCTGCGCGGCGATGTCGGCGTGAGCGCGCTGCGCCTCAACAAGTTCGAGGGCACGGACCGGGCCGGCTTCATCGGGCCCGAGGGCGGCTATCAGCGCGAGCAGACCGAGATCGGCGACCAGGCCTTCGCGGGCGCCGGCGTCGGCTACCAGTTCAACGCCTGGCTGCGCGGCGACGTGACAGCCGAGTACCGCACCTCCGCGAGCCTGCGGTTCGGCGAGAGCTACGCCAACTGCTTCTCCGGAAGCTGCAGCGGCCTGACCCCGCCCTTCCCGCGCGGCTACGACTTCTACAACGGCCACATCTCCTCGATCGTCGCCATGGCCAACGGCTATGTCGATCTCGGCACCTGGTACGGCGTCACGCCCTTCATCGGCGCCGGCGTGGGCTCCGCCTTCCACCGCACCAGCACCATGACCGATTTCGGCGCCGGCACGGCGCTCGGCGGCATCGGCGTGATCCGGGGCCGCGACACCACCAGCCTCGCCTGGGCGCTCCATGCCGGCCTCGCCATGAACGTGACGCCGAACCTGAAGCTCGAGGTGGGCTACCGCTACCTCAACATGGGCACGGCGAAGACCGGCACGCTGCAGTGCTTCGAGACCTCGATCTGCCCCGACACCACCTACAAGTTCAAGGATATCGAGGCGCACGACGTCAAGGTCGGCTTCCGCTACATGCTCGGCGGCTTCGTCGCGGCGCCGCTGCCGCCGATCATGCCCGAATACCAGCCCGCCCCCGGCCCGCTGGTGCGCAAGTACTGAGCCCGACGAAGGCTCGCGATCTCGGGGCGGCGCGGAGCAGATCCGCGTCGCCCTGATCGCATTTACGGTCTTCCTTCATGCTCCGGAAACCGTGGGCATTAGGGTTAAGCAGTTCACAAGCTTTATCGTTCAGTCTCGCCGGGAGGCCGGCAGCGATCCGGTCGCTGCGTCGTCCGGAGTCTTCCATGAACGCCTTCGAGGTCCGCCCGGTCCTTGCGGCCCTGCTTCTCGCCGCCGGGCTCGGCCAGGCCCAGGCGGCCGACCTTCTGCCCACGATGCCCCCGCCGCCGCCGGAGCCCGTCCCGGTTGAGATCGGCTCAGGCTGGTATCTGCGCGGCGACTTCACCCAGGCCCATTACGGCCGGCCCCGCGACGACACGCGGCCCGACCCGAACGATCCGGGCGTGCCCCCCCTCGTCGGCCTGCGCGTCAGCGATGCCGGCGGCTATGGCGGCGGCATCGGCTACCGCATCAATCCCTGGCTGCGCATCGACGCCACGGTCGACCAGCGCGTGGACAGCCGCTTCCGCACCTTCTCCTCGCGCTCGAACTTCGTCACCGGCGGCAATATCGAGACCGGCCGCGTCGATGCCCTCACCGCTCTCGTGAACGTCTACGCCGATCTCGGCACATGGTGGGGCTTCACCCCCTATATCGGCGCGGGCGTCGGCATCGCCGATATCGGCACGACCCGCTCTTTCACGCAGACCTCCTGCTTCATTGATGCCTGCGACGGGACGCCCGGCGTCGGCCCCCGCGAGGCGGTGAAGCGGGCCGACCGCTCCGTCGCCTCGCTCGCCTGGTCGCTCACCGGCGGCGTGTCCGTCGCCCTCGGCCGCGGCTTCAGCCTCGACGCGGCCTACCGCTATGTTGACCTCGGCAAGATGCGCACCGGCGTCGACAGCTTCGGCTACGGCACCCGCCTCAAGAGCCTGACGTCGAACGAGTTCCGTATCGGCCTGCGCTACGACTTCGCCGCGCTTTCGCAGGTGCTGCCGGTCGGCGCCAGCGCCTACGGCAACTGACGGACGCATCCGATCTGATCGAAGCTTGCGGCCCGGCGGTCCTCATGGACCGCCGGGCCGTCGTCGTTTTCTGGCGACGCGTGGCATCGTGCAGAATTCGGAACGCCGGACCGGGCATCCGAAACGGAGAATTAAGGTTACCAGGGCAAGAATCGCATCGAGCTTCGTATTACGGCGGCGCGTCCGCCACGGGGATCCTCCGATGCGTACCGCGTTCTTCGCAATGTTGGCAGCCTGCACGACCATCGCCCCGGTCCGGGCCGCCGATCTCGGCTACGACTTCCTGCGCGGCGCGGATTACGACGAGCCGGTGGTGGCCTCCACGCCGATCATCGATTGGGGCGGCCTCTATGTCGGCGCGCATGGCGGCTACAGCAACGCGGCTTTGGGCTTCCGGAACGTGTTCCAGCCGCTGGTCTACAGCGAATCGCGCAACACCACGGGCGAGTCGAACTTCAACGCCTCGACCCTGCTCCAGCCGCAGTCGAAGCGGGCCCGCGGCGGCAGCTTCGGCGCCTATGCCGGCTACAACATCCAGTACGGCGACGTGGTGTTCGGCTTCGAGGGCGACTACACCCGCTTCGATCAGGTCGGCGCGACCTTCGACTCGCAGGCGCGCGTCCTCTCGCGGGCCGACGGCATCCTCGAGCGGGTCTCCATCGACGGCATCTCGAGCACGCGGATCAACGAGTACGGCACGGTCCGCGGGCGGCTCGGCTACGCCTATGGCAGCTTCCTGCCCTACATCACCGGCGGCCTCGCGATCGGCAACATGCAGATCAACGACAGCGTGAACTACCGGAACTACGGCTACAACCTCGCGACCTACAACGCGAACCTGGCGCTCGCCTCCGGCAACCCGGCCTACGTCACCCGGTTCGGCTACGCCGCCTTCAACCCGAACAACCCGGATGCGAGCCAGCCCTATACCTACGTGCTGGGACGCAACAATTCCAAGATCGTCGGCGGCGTCGCCCTCGGCGCCGGCGTCGAATTCGCGTTGACCTCGAACATCATCCTGCGCGGCGAGTACCAGTACGTGCTGTTCGACGACTTCAACGGCCACAAGGCCAACGTGAACACCCTGCGCGGCGGCGCGGCGGTGAAATTCTGAGGCCGCCGATGCGCCGCTTCCATCCGGGCCCCGCCCGCTCCCCGCTCGCGCCGGCCCTGCTCGCCGCCCTCGCCTGGATGCTCGCGAGCCCGAGCCCGGCCGCCGCCCAGGGCTACCGGCCGGTCCGGCCCTGCGGCCCGCCGCCCTGCCGGCCCCTGCCGCCGCCCGGCCCCGGCTACTATGGCCCGCCGGCCCTCATCCGCGGCTACCTGCCGCGCCCGCACACGCTGCCGATGTACAACGAGCCGCCCGCGCGGCCGCCGGCCTACTGAACCCGCCCGAAGGTCCTTACCCCGCCGATCCTCGTCTCGACCTCATCCTGAGGTCGCGGGCGGGAGCGACGGGGCGAAACCCGCAGGTTCCGCTCAGACGCCCTACTGAAGCCTCAGCTCTCCAGCTCGCTGTCCCAGTAGAGGTAGTCGAGCCAGGTGTGGTGGTACTGGCGGTGGTCGAATTCCGGCTGCCGGGGATGCAGCTCGTAGCGGGGCGGGCGCCGCGGCTCGTTGAGGAGCGGCATGTCGGCCTCGGCCGGCGTGCGGTTGGCCTTGCGCAGGTTGCACGGGCTGCAGGCGGCGACCACGTTCTCCCAGCTCGACAGGCCGCCGCGGGAGCGCGGCACCACGTGGTCGAAGGTCAGCCCGCCGGCGGGCAGGCGCAGGCCGCAATACTGGCAGGCGAATCCGTCGCGCAGGTAGATGTTGTAGCGGGTGAAGGCCGGGCTGCGCGCCAGCGTGACATAGTTCTTGAGCGCCACCACGCTCGGCACCCGGAGCGCCCGGCTCGGCGAGCGCGCCTCGACGTCGTAGCTCGCGACCAGGGTGACGCGGTCGAGGAACAGGGCTGTGAAGGCGTCCTTCCAGGACCACAGGGACAGCGGATTGTAGGAGAGCGGCCGGTAATCCGCGTTCAGGACGAGGGTTTGGAGGTCCATCATCGGCACGGCTCTTCGAACGGCGGCCCTGCCGGACAACGCGCGAGCCTGTGCCTGCGCGCCGGACGGGGGCGGAAATCGACGGGAAGGGCTGGAAGCGGCCGCCGCGTCGCGGAGCGACGGCACGATGACGGACGGAACGGCGGGCGCCCGGGGCGGCCCGGCGGGGGGTAGGGATCCGGCGCGTGGCGGGACCGTTGCGGCGTACCGCTCGGCCGCGCCCCCTCGCCCGGTGACGAAAAGGCCCTGTCCATCGACCCTTAGTCTAATATCACGGTGACACCCTTGTGAAGCCGCGCCCCCGCGCGGCGCACAGGTGCCTCCGCGCGCCGGGCATGCCGGCCGGCGGGCATGGTGGGTGGGCATGGGCAGGCTTTCGCCCTATTGGTCCGGCAGAGATCGCCGCGCGGCCTGTTCCGTGCGGGCCATGCCCGTTCGCCGGGCAGCCCCGAGGCGGCACATTGCCGCCGACCAGAAGGATGCCCGACCGAGAATGCCGATGCGCCTGAGCCCGAGCCGCTGCCCATCCGCGCCCGCCCCGACCGGACCGCGACCCCGACCGAGCCGGCCGCGCCTCGCCCTGGCCTTCGTCGCGGCCTTGCTCCTCGCACCCGGCGCGCTGGCGCAGCAGCCGGCCCCCGCGCCCGCCCAGGCTCCCGCCCAGCACGCGCCCGCCCCGGCGCAGCCCCCCGCCGCGCAGGCCCCGGCCGCCAAGCCGGCGGAGGCCAAGCCCGCGGAAGCCAAGCCCGCGGAAGCCAAGCCCGCGCCGCAGAAGCCGGAGATGTCCGAGCAGGGCAAGCAGGTCCGCGCCAAGCTCGACGCCGCGAAATCCGAGCTGGAGCGGCGCGAGAAGGAATTGCAGCGGCCCGACCTCACCGCCGCCGATCTCGCCGCGGTGCGCGACGGCGTCGGCCCGGTCACCGACCAGATCCGCACGATCATCAGCCAGCTCGACGCCCCGCTGGAGGCGGCCCGCGAGCGCCTCACGCAACTCGGGCCGAAGCCGAAGGATGCCGAGGAGAGTCCCGAGGTCGCCCAGGAGCGCGTCGAGCGCGAGGCCGCCGTCGCCCGCATCGACGAAGCGCAGCGCCTCGCCCGCTCCCTGCTGGTGCAGGGCGACCAGATCATCGACCGGGTCTCGAACAAGCGGCGCGAATCCTTCACCCGCGGCCTGTTCGAGCGCACCCAGCCGCTCGTGAGCCCCGGCCTGTGGACCCGCGTGACGGCGGACCTGCCGCGCGACACCCGCTCCCTGCAGAGCGCCTTGTCCGATATCGGCGTCCTGTTCGCGCGCAACGGCACGATCTGGAACCTGATGCTGCTCGGCGTCGCCTTCGGCGTCTCGGTGGCGCTCTATCTCGGGCGCCGCAACATCGCCCCGCGCCTCGGCCGCCGCGACGCCACCGACACCGCGCCCTCCCGGCGCGCCACCCTGCTCGGCGCCTGGCGGGTGATCCTGCTCGGCACCCTGCCGGCGGTGGCGGGCAGCTACGCGGTCTACTACGCCCTCGACGCCACCGACCTCCTGCCCTCCCGCCTCCTGCCCTTCGCGGGTGCGGTGCTCGGCGGCTTCGCCTTCATCGCCTTCGTGGAGGCGCTCTGCGACGGCCTGCTCTCGCCGGAGAAGCCCGCCTGGCGGCCCGCTCCTGTAAGCGACGCCGCGGCGACCCGGGTGATGCGCCTAGCGGTCGGCATCGCCACGGTCATCTCCGTCGTGAAGGCGATCGAGGCGCTCAACAGCGGCATCTCGGCGGCGCTGCCCGTCTCCATCGCCACGCGCGGCATCGGCGCCCTCGCCATGGCGGCGATGCTCGCCATCGGCCTCCACCGATTCGCCGACACGGAGGAGGAGGAGGAGGCCTGCTTCGGCCCCTACGTGCCCACCAAGACCACCACCGGCATCGGCGGCCCGGCCCGCCTGATCGGCTGGGCCGCGGTCGGCATCATCGCCGCAGCGGCGGCGGGCGGCTATGTCGCCTTCGCGAGCTTCCTGATCGACCAGCTCGTCTGGGCGACGAGCGTCCTCGTGCTGCTCTACCTGCTCGTGCAGAGCGTCGAGGCCTTCGTCGGCGGCTCGCTCAGCGACGGGGCGCGCTTCGCCACCACGCTGCAGGCCAATACGGGCCTGCGCAAGCGCTCGCTCAACCAGATCGCGGTGCTGACCACGGGCGCGGTGCGCGTCGTGCTGTTCCTCGTCGCGGCCCTGCTGATCCTCGCGCCCTGGGGCCTCGATTCGACGGACGTGATGTCCTCGGTCCGCTCGGCCTTCTTCGGCTTCAAGGTCGGCGACGTCACGATCTCGCTCTCCACCATCGCGATGGCGGTCGGCATCATGGTGCTGGGCGTCGTCGTCACCCGGGCGATCCAACGCTGGCTCGACGGCACCTACCTGCCGGCCACCGACCTCGATGCGGGCCTGCGCAACTCGATCTCGACGGTCTCCGGCTATTGCGGCTTCCTGATCGCGCTCGCGGTCGCCTTCTCCTATCTCGGCCTGAGCCTGGAGAAGCTGACCATCGTGGCCGGCGCCCTCTCCGTCGGTATCGGCTTCGGCCTGCAATCCATCGTCAACAACTTCGTCTCCGGCCTGCTCCTGCTCTGGGAGCGCCCGATCCGCGTCGGCGACCAGGTGCTGATCGGCGACAGCGAGGGCATCGTGAAGCGCATCTCGGTGCGCTCCACCGAGATCCAGACCTTCGACCGCTCGGCGGTGATCGTGCCGAACTCGAACCTGATCTCGGGCGTCGTGAAGAACCGGGTCCGCGGCGACCGGGCGGGCCGGGTGACCATCACCGTCAACGTGCTGCGCAACCAGGATCCGGTGCGCGCCGCCGAGCTGATGGTGCAATGCGCCGCCGCCCTCCCCGAGGTGCTGAAGGATCCGGCCCCGCGGGTGGTGTTCCGCAAGATCGGCGACCCCTTCCTCGAGTTCGAGCTGATCGCGATGATCGTCGACGTCTCGCTGTCGCTGAAGGTGCAGAACGACTTGAACTTCTCGGTCTTCAAGACCTTATCGGGGGAAGGCTTCATCCCGCCGATGGGTCCGGGCGCCAGCATCGTCACGGTCCAGGGGCTCGACGGGATGCAGGACGCCATGTCCGAGATCGCGAACCGGTTCGGGCGGGGTGGCACGCCGAAGCGCGAGGCGGCCGAGTAGGCCGCGACCGGAGGACGGGACGGTGGTCAGGCGGATCGGGATCGGGATGGCCGGCGCGGCGGCGCTGCTTCTGGCGGGCTGCGCGGCCGATGCGCCCACCACCTCCGCGATCCCGGCCCTGTACCTGCCGCTCGCCAATACCAGCGCGCAGGTGGACGCGCAGACCGCGCGCGACATGATCTCGGCCTATCGCCGCAACCGCGGCGAGGGCCCGCTCACCGTCGATCCGGAATTGCAGCGCCTCGCCGAGGCCGAGGCCGCCGCGATGGCGCTCGCCGACCGGCCGAGCAAGGCGCAGACCGTGAAGGGCGCGGTGGGCCGCCTCGGCTACGCCTCGCCGAACGCCAACCTCTCGGCCGGCTACCACACCCTGGCCGAGGCCTTCTCCGGCTGGCGCGACAGCCCGCCCCACAACGCGGTCCTGCTCGATCCGGAGGCCCGACGGATGGGCATCGCCACCGCCTTCGCCCCGGGCTCGAAATACAAGGTCTACTGGGCGCTGCTCACCGCGAAGTAGGCGGCCTGCCTCAGGGCAGCCCCTTCAGCGGGGTCGGAGGCGCTTCCTTGAGGAGCGTCACGGTCACGCGGCGGTTGGCGGCGAGGTAGGGGTTGTCGGGAAACAGCGGCTCCGTATCCGCCTTGCCCGAGACCGAAGCGAATCGGTCGTCCGGCACGCCCGATCCCGCCAGGATCTCGCGCACGCTGATGGCGCGGCTCGCCGAGATCTCCCAGGGCGGCGCCAGCCGGCGCTGGCCCGGTCGGTCGGTCGCGGTGAAGCCGGTGACCGCGATGCGGTTCGGCATCTGCCGCAGGACCGGCGCGAGCGCCTCCAAGAGGCGGCGCGTCCGCTCCGTCGGCCGGCTCGACCCGTCCGGGAACATCGAGCGCCCGTCCTGGTCGACGATCGACACGTCGAGGCCCTGCTCGGTCTTGGCGACGATGACGTGCTTGGAGAGCTCCGCGATCTCGGGCAGGTCCTGCAGCGCCTGGCGCAGGGAGGCGGCCGCGAGCCCGAAATTCTCGGGGTCGCCCTGGTTGTCGAGCCCGTCCTCCGCGCTCGGCACGTCGCGCGGCGGCGTGGTCCGGTCCGAGGCGCGCTCGGGCGGGATGTCGCGCAGGTATTTCAGCTTGTCGGCCGCCGGCAGGCCCTTGTAGTCGATCACGCCGGCGAAGCGCGATTCCTTGTTGACGCCGAAGGCGTCGCGCATCGAGCCCGCCACCGCCTGCATCTTCTTCTGATCCTGCGTCGAGTACGCCGCGATCATCACGAAGAAGCTCATCAGGAGCGCCATCAGGTCCGCGAAGGTCACGAACCAGCCGTGGCCGCCATGCGCACCGCCGCGCTTCTTCTTGGCCACCTCACCGCACTCCGCTCAAGTGTCGCCGGCCCCGGCCGGCGAACGCCGCCGCACGCGCGGCGGCGCGCGGTCGCGCTTGCCGGGTGCGGGTCACGCGGCCGCCTCGGTGAGCGATTCGCGGTGGTTGTGCGGCAGGTAGGCGACCAGCATCTCGCGCACCAGGGTCGGGCTCTTCTGGTCGCGGATCATCAGGATGCCGTCGATGATGAGCGAGCGGGAGACGTCCTCCTCCTCCAGCTTCACGTGCAGCTTGTCGGCGATCGGCAGGGTGACGAGGTTGGCGATGAGCGCGCCGTAGAGGGTGGCGAGCAAGGCGGTCGCCATGGCGGGGCCGAGCTTCGAGGGGTCCGACATGTTGGCGAACATCGTCACCATGCCGAGGATGGTGCCGATCATGCCCCAGGCCGGGGCGCAGTCGCCGAAGGCGCGGTAGATCTTCGAGCCCTCGTCGAGATGCATCAGGAAGTTGTCGCGGTCCCGCTCCATCGTGTCGCGGATGAACTCGCGGTCGTAGCCGTCGGCGATGTAGCGCGCGCCCTGCGCCAGGAACGGGTCGGCGATCTCCATGTTCTCCAGCGCCATCGGCCCGCTCTTGCGGACCACGTCGGCGATCTTGGTGATCTCCTCGATGAGGTCGTGCGGCTTCACCGCGCGCATGGTGAAGGCGTAGCGCAGGCCCATCGGCAGGCCGTGGGCGATGGTCGAGAAGGGAAAGCGGATGATCGTCGCCATGACGGATCCGCCGAAGATCACGATCACCGCGTGCTTGTCGAAATAGGCGGCGAAGTTGCCACCGTCGATCATGATCAGCGTGAACACGACGCCGATGCCGCCGAGCAGTCCGACTCCGGTTGCGAGATCCATCGGGACACGACCTGACGCGCGAATTCGGATGGGCAGAGGCGCCGCGGCGCTTGTCGCGGGCTCGCCCCCAGCGTTAGGAAATCTTGCTGAACGAACCGTAAAGGCGCCGTCCCCTGAAGGGCCGCGTCATGCACCGTTCAGGCTGGGCCGGGCATAAGCCCTTCTGCAACGGGGAGAATGCCGGCACACGGCAGCGCTTCCCGCGGCGAAGGGAGCACGACCCGGCCTGCATCCTGCGGCACGGGTACAGGAGAAGCGGCGCGGATGCCCGAAGGGGCCCGGCGCCGAGAGCGGGCAACCGGAGTGTCCATGTCGCTGGTTCGTCTCTACGCGCGCGTGCTGGGACTGCTCGGCACCGACCGCAGACTCGCCTGGGGGCTGGCGGGCGCCAACGTCATGCTGGCGGTCACGGCCTTCGCCGAGCCGCTGCTCATGGGCCGCATCATCGATCAGCTCACGCATCTGAAGCGCGGCGGCGACGCCATGGGCACGATGCTGCCGCTCATCCTCGCCTGGGTCGCCTTCGGCTTCTTCACCATCGCCGCGGGCGTCGCCATCGCGCTGCATGCCGACCGACTCGCCCACCGCAACCGGCTCTCGGCCATGGCCGGCTATTTCGAGCACGTGCTCGACCTGCCGCTCGCCTTCCATGCCAGCACCCATTCCGGCACCGTGCTCAAGGCGATGCTGGAGGGCGGCAACGGCATGTCCACCTTCTGGCTCGGCTTCTTCCGCGACCATTTCGCGGCGCTCGTCTCGCTCGGCGTGCTGCTGCCGATGACCCTGTTCGTGAACTGGAAGCTCGGCCTCATCCTCGTGGTGCTGGTGCTCGTCTTCACGGCGCTCACCACCTTCGTGATGCGCCGCACCGAGACGCTCCAGGGCCGGGTCGAGCTGTACAATTCGGGGCTGGCCGCCCACGCCTCCGACGCGCTCGGCAACGTCGCCGTGATCCAGTCCTTCACCCGCGCCAAGGCGGAGAAGGATGCGATGCGCGACATCATCGGCAACCTGCTCGCGGCCCAGATCCCGGTCCTGTCCTGGTGGGCGCTCGCCAACGTGGCGACCCGCGCTTCGGCGACCATCACCATGACGGCGATCTTCGTCACCGGCATCATGCTCTACCAGGCCGGCACGACCACGGTCGGCGAGGTCGTGGCCTTCATGGGTCTCGCCACCGCCTTCGTCGGCCGCCTCGACCACGTGGTCGGCTTCGTCAACGGCGTGTTCCAGCAGGCCCCGAAGATCGCCGAGTTCTTCCAGATCTACGACACGGTCCCGGCCGTGCACGACCGGCCGCACGCCAAGCAGGTCGCCCGCCTGAACGGCGAGGTCAGCTTCGAGGGCGTCGAGTTCTCCTACGACGGCCGCCGCCAGGCGCTGGACGGGGTGTCCTTCTCGGCGCGTGCCGGCGAGACGGTGGCGCTCGTCGGCACCACGGGCTCGGGCAAGTCGACCACGCTCGGCCTCCTGCACCGCAGCTTCGACCCGGCCTCGGGCGCCATCCGGGTCGACGGGATGGACATCCGCGACATCGGCCTCGCCTCCCTGCGCCACAACATCGGCGTGGTCTTCCAGGAGCCGATGCTGTTCGCCCGCTCGATCCGCGAGAACCTCCAGGTCGGCCGCCCCGACGCGACCGATGCCGAGATACTCGACGCGCTGGACCGCGCCCAGGCCTCCGCCTTCATGGCGCGCCAGCCCGACGGTCTCGACACGGTGATCGGCGAGCGCGGCCGCTCGCTCTCCGGCGGCGAGCGCCAGCGCCTCTCGATCGCCCGGGCGCTCTTGAAGAACCCGCCGATCCTGATCCTCGACGAGGCCACCTCGGCCCTCGACGCCGCCACCGAGCGCAAGCTCCAGGCGGCTCTGGAGACGGTGATGGAGGGGCGCACCACCTTCGTGATCGCCCATCGGCTGGCCACGATCCGCAACGCCGACCGCATCCTCGTCTTCCACGAGGGGCGGATCGTGGAGAGCGGCACCTTCGACGAGCTGGTCGATCAGGACGGCCGCTTCGCGGAGCTCGCTCGGGCCCAGTTCATGGCCGCCGAGGCCGAGACCGACGACGACCTCGCCATGGCGGCCTGAGGCGCGCGACCTCGAGGCACGCAAAAAGAGGCCCGCCGGAAGGCGGGCCTTTTGCAGGTGCTCTGGGGATCGCATGGAGTGCAAGGTGAATGCGCCGGCACCGCCTGGGTTCCGCTGCCCGTGTGTGATCCGGCACCTCCGGGTTTCCAAAGGGATCATCCCTTTGGTGGGGTGTCGGGGCGAAGCCCTGACGGAAGATCCCGGGCTCTGTCCGTCCCTTAGAGAGGGATGATCCCTCGCGACACCCGGATCAGGGGGCCGGCAGGCCGGCGCGGCGGGCCTGCATCTTGGCCTGGAGGCGGGCGCGGCGGGCCGCGATCACCGTGCCGTTGATCTCGCCGCCGAACAGGAACATCGCCGCGAGCCAATAGAGGAAGACGAGGAACACCATCGCCGTGGCGAGGCCCCCGTAGGTGGAGGCGTAGGCGCTCGAGAAGCGGTCGAGATAGAAGCCGAAGCCGAGCCCGGCGAGGAACCAGAGCAGCAGCGTCGCGGCGATCCCCGGCAGCACCATCAGGATCGGCCGGCGCCCCGCCGCCACGAATTTGTGGGCGATGACGAGCACCAGCACGAGGAGGAAGGCCGTCACCGCGATCCGCCCGATCGCCACGGTCAGGCTCAAGGGCTCCAGACCCGGCGCCACGTTGATCAGGGTGCGCCAGATCAGCGGCCCGAGCACCACGAGGAAGGCGAAGGCCAACATCGCGAAGGCACCGCAGATCACGTAGCCGATCGATTCGAGGCGCGTCAGCCACCAGGGCCGCATCTCGCGGATGCCGTAGGCGCGGTTCAGGCCGACCCGCAGGCTCTCCACCCCCGAGGACGAGAAGTAGAGGGCGAGCAGCGCGCCGAGCGTCAGCACGCCGCCGCGCTGCTCGGTGAGCACCCGGTGCACCTCGCCGACGATGGGCTTGGCCACCTCCTTCGGCCAGGCGTCGAGGATCAGCACCCCGGCCTCGTCGGCGAGCGACTTCGAGCCGAATACGCCGGCGAGCGCCGCGAGCAGGATCAGGAAGGGGAACAGCGAGGTCAGCATCGACAGGGCGATGTGGCTCGCGATGGCCCAGCCGTCATGGGCGACGAAGCGCTGCGCGGCGATCGCAGCGATCTCGAGGGGGCGGCGCGGGCGCGGAGTGGGAGGCATGTCGGGTCCGGTCTCTACACCGGATCCGCGCCGGGGCGGGAGTGCCTGCCCCCCGGCCTCCCCAGGCGCGGCGCCGGGCTGGCTCGCGGGCTGAGTCCCCGATACAGGGTCCGGGCCTCCCTCCCCCAAGCATCCCCATGGCACGATCCGCATCCGAATCGGCGAACCCGGCGCTGCGCCTCGTCCCCGGGCTCTTCGTCGTGATCTGGTCGAGCGGCTTCATCGTCGCCCGGCTCGTCGCGCCCCATGCCGAGCCCTTCACCTTCCTGTCCCTGCGCTTCCTGCTCACGGTCTGCGTGCTCGGGACGGTGGCGCTGCTCGCCGGCGCGCGCTGGCCGGTGGGCTGGCGCGGCTGGCGGGACGCGCTGCTTGCCGGGATCCTGCTGCAGGGCCTCTATCTCGACGGGGTGTTCTGGGCGGTGAGCCACGGCCTTCCCGCCGGACTGACCGCGCTGATCACGAGCCTGCAGCCGCTGCTCGCGGCCCTGGTCGCCGGCCCGCTGCTCGGCGAGCGAGTCTCGGGACGGCGCTGGCTCGGCATCGGGATCGGCGCGCTCGGGGCCGGGCTGGTTCTCGTGCCGAAGCTCGGCCCCTCCGCCGACGCGATCCCGCCCGCCGCCCTCGCCGTCTGCTTCGCGGCGACGCTCGCGCTCACCGCCGGCACCCTGTGGCAGAAGCGCTTCGCCGCGGCGGTCGACCTGCGCACCAACGCGGCCGTGCAGTTCCTCGGAGCCGCGCTGCTGACCGTGCCCCTCGCCCTCCTCCTGGAGGACGGGCGCTTCGACCCCAACCCGCCCGCGCTCGCCGGGCTCGCCTGGGCGGTGCTCGGCCTCTCGGTGGGCGGGGTCCTGCTCCTGCTCGGGCTGATCCGGCGCAAGGCGGTCGCGGGCGTCTCCGCCCTGTTCTACCTCGTGCCGGCGGTCTCGGCCGTCATGGCCTACGCCCTGTTCGGCGAGACCCTCACCCCCGTGCAGGTCGGCGGCATGGTGATCGCCGTGCTCGGCGTGGCCCTGGCGAGCCGGGACTGATCCGAACGGCGACGCGCCCGCCGCATCGCCATCTGCCCGCGCGACGGCGGGCTCCCATATTGCACCATGGTGCAATGCGGCGCGAATTCACTTTCGTTCAGAGCCGGTGCAAATAAAAAAATATCTCCACCTCGGCGTAGCGCCCTATAACGGGGCCCGAGAACCAATCGCTTACACAGGTGCGCACATGTCAGCCTCCCCCGCTCTCCAGACCGAACCGCAGGACATCGTCGCCCTGGCGACGGAGGCCGGGGCGGCGGCCGGGAAGCTCGTCGCCGAGGCCACGCGCCGGGTGCGCGCCCGGGTGCTCGGCCAGGACGGCAAGATCGACGCCGCCAAGCTCGAGACCGAGCAGCACGCCACCCACGGCCTCGCCTGGCTCGCGGTCTACGGCGAGGCGGTGCGCGAACTCGGCGCCTACGCGGCGAGCCTCCAGGCCGCCGGCCGCCTCGGCGAGACCGAGACGCTCCTCGTGAGGATCGGCGCGGGCGAATACCTCGACCAGATGTTCGGCGGCATCCCGATGAGCCAGGGCGAGATGGTGCGCCCCGTGGGCTCCCTCGGGCTCTCGGCCAAGGAGCTGGCGCAGTTCCGCACCGACGCCGTCGAGGCGATGATCGCCACCGGCAACACGCCCCAGAACCGCGCCGCGCTGGTCGCCAAGATCCGCGAGGGCGGCGGCTCGGCGACGATCGGCGATTCCGGCCTCGACGAGGACATGGAGGCGATCCGCTCCGAGATGCGCCGCTTCGGCAAGGCCGAGGTGGTGGAGCAGGCCCACGAATGGCACCTGAAGAACGCCTACATTCCGATGGAGATCATCGAGAAGATGGCCGAGCTCGGCGTGTTCGGCCTCACCATCCCCGAGGAATACGGCGGCATGGGCATGCCGAAGGCCGCCATGTGCGTGGTCTCGGAGGAGCTGTCCCGCGCCTATATCGGCGTCGGCTCGCTCGGCACCCGCTCCGAGATCGCGGCCGAGTTGATCCTCGGCGGCGGCACCGAGGAGCAGAAGCAGAAGTTCCTGCCCAAGATCGCGAGCGGTGAGATCCTGCCGACCGCGGTCTTCACCGAGCCGAACACCGGCTCCGACCTCGCCTCGCTGCGCACCAAGGCGGTGAAGGACGGCGACACCTGGAAGATCTCGGGCAACAAGACCTGGATCACCCATCCCGTGCGCGCCGACATCATGACCGTCCTCGTGCGCACGAAGCCCGAGGAGAAGGGCCATCGCGGCCTCTCCATGCTGATCGCCGAGAAGCCGCGCGGGGACGACGCGAACCCCTTTCCCGTCGAGGGCCTGTCCGGCGGCGAGATCGAGGTGCTCGGCTACCGCGGCATGAAGGAGTACGAGCTCGCCTTCGAGAACTTCGCCGTGCCGGGCGAGAACCTGCTTGGCGGCGTCGAGGGCAAGGGCTTCGCCCAGCTCATGCAGACCTTCGAATCGGCCCGCATCCAGACCGCGGCCCGCGCCATCGGCGTGGCCCAGTCGGCCCTCGACATCGGCCTGCGCTACGCCGAGGAGCGGGTGCAGTTCGGCAAGGCGCTGATCAACTTCCCCCGCGTCGCCGACAAGCTCGCGATGATGGCGGTGGAGATCAACATCGCCCGCCAGCTCACCTATTTCTCGGCCCGCGAGAAGGACGAGGGCAAGCGCTGCGACCTCGAGGCCGGCATGGCCAAGCTGCTCGGCGCCCGCGTCGCCTGGGCGGCGGCGGACAACGCGCTCCAGATCCATGGCGGCAACGGCTTCGCCCTGGAATACAAGATCAGCCGCGTCCTCTGCGACGCCCGCATCCTCTCGATCTTCGAGGGCGCAGCCGAGATCCAGGCCCAGGTCATCGCCCGCCGCCTGCTCGAGACGGCCTGATCCCGGAACTGCTGCTCTCATGTCCCCTCCCCTTGCGGGAAGGGGTTCGGGGTGGGGGTGGTTCAGGATGAGGCGTAGCGGTGCCTCCTGGCCCACCCTCACCTCCGGCTCCTCCCCGCAAGGGGGAGGAGAGGCCCAGCGCGATCCGACGTGATCGCTCGTGCACAAGTCTCCATTCTCGAGCGTGCTGTTCTCCCGTTCCTGATCCGCTTCAGCCGCAGACCTCTGGGCGATATCCGGATCCTTCGATGCGTTCATCCCGATACGAAGCCGGCATATGAACTCGCTGTAAGGAAATGTGCTTCTAGATCGCGCATCGAGATCTTCGGAGCGAACTCGCGTGTCGTCGCACATCGCAGCCCGCGTATCGGGTAACCTGGTCCAGCACTGGCAGGACAGCCGGCGTGCCGGCGGTGCGATCCCGAGCTACGAGAGCGTCGTGCTCGGGCGCCTCGGGCGACTGGCCGACCGCTGCGCCCTCGTGGCGACCCGCGACGGGCGGGCGTCCACCATCCTGTGGGGCGGGAAGGGCTTCGCCGACTGGCTCGATCAGGACGTCCGCGGCCTCTCGCTGGCGGCCCTGCCGGACGAGGTGCGCCGCTCCGTCGAGGAGGTGGTGATCTCGGCAGCCCGGGCCGCCGCGCCGGCGGAGGCGCGCTGCGACCGCCTCGCGGAGGGCGTCGTCACCACCCATCGTCTCGTCGGCGTGCCCCTGTCCCAGGGCGGCGCCGATCCGCTGATCCTCATCCATCTCGGCGACGAGGCGGTGCGGACCGAGCTGGCCCGGGCCCTGTTCGGCGCGACCGAGCAGGGGATGCTCGCCCTCACGGCCCTGCGCGACGCGTCCGGGGCCATCACCGACTTCGAGGTCGTCGCCCTCAACCAGGGCGCCGCCCAGATGTTCGGCCGCGCGGAATCCGAGCTGCAATGGCAGCACCTCGGCGCGCTCGTCCCGCCCCGCCCCGGCGTGGACACGGTCGGCCGCCTCGCCGAGGCCCTCGCAAACCCTGGGCGCAGCGTGTTCGAACTCGCCTATCCGCGCCTGGACGGCCGCGTGCTGCACCTCAAGGTGGAGGTCGGCGCGGTCGGCGACCTCGTGGCGGTGACGCTCACGGATGTCGGCGACATCAAGGCCCGCGAGGATTCGTTCCGGCTCCTCTTCGAGGACAACCCGCTGCCGATGTGGCTGGTCGATCCGGCCGCCGGCCGCTTCGTCGCCGTGAACGCGGCGGCCGTGGCGCATTACGGCTACGACCGCGAGACCTTCCTCACCCTCGGCCCGGCCGATCTCGCCGTCGCCGACGCGGGGGACGGCGATGCGGTCCTGCGCCACCGCCGCGCCGACGGCTCCGTCATCGAGGTCAGCCTGTTCGAGCGGGCGATGCCGTTCGAGGGCCGGCCGGCGCGCCTCGACGCGGTGGTCGACGTCACCGAGAGCCGCCGCAACGCGGCGCGGGTCGCCCATATGGCGCATCACGACGCGCTGACCGGGCTGCCGAACCGCGTGCTGTTCGCAAGCCGCCTCGGCGAGGCGATCGCACGGCAGCAGGCCCGGGGCAGCGGAGCGATCCTGTTCTGCCTCGACCTCGATAAGTTCAAGATCGTCAACGACACGCTCGGGCACCCGGTCGGGGACGCGCTCCTGCGCGAGGCCGACACCCGCCTCGCGGGCTGCCTGCGTGAGGAGGACTGCGTCGCCCGCCTCGGCGGCGACGAGTTCGCCGTGCTGATCACCCGGGCCGCCGAGCCCGGGCTCGTCCAGAACCTCGCGGGCCGCATCATCGCCGAGATGGCGACGCCTTTCCGCATCGCCGGGCAGGATTGCCATATCGGCACGAGCATCGGCGTCGCCTGCCTGCCCCGCGACGGCGAGGACCCGGAATCGCTCCTGCGCAACGCCGATCTCGCGCTCTACCGTGCCAAGGCCGATGGCGGCGGCACCTTCCGCTGCTTCAAGCCGGAGATGGATGCCTGGGTCCAGGCCCGCCGCCGCCGCGAGAACGACCTGCGCGAGGCCTTCGCCCGGGGCGAGCTGTCCCTCGCCTACCAGCCGCTCGTCGACGCCCCCACGCAGCGCATCTGCGCCTTCGAGGCCCTGCTGCGCTGGACCCACCCGGTCGAGGGACCGATCTCGCCGGGCGAATTCATCCCGCTCGCCGAGGAGACCGGGCTGATCGGGCCGATCGGCGCCTGGGTGCTGCGCCAGGCCTGCAACGAGGCGGCCGCCTGGCCGGACCATGTGCGGATCGCCGTGAACCTGTCGCCGATCCAGTTCCGCAACCGCGATCTCGTACGCACGGTCGCCGAGGCGCTGGAAGCCTCGGGCCTCGCCCCGCAGCGGCTGGAGCTGGAGATCACCGAATCGGTGCTCCTGGCCGAGAACGAGGCCAACGTCGCCACCCTGCACGCCCTGCGCGCGCTCGGCGTGCGCATCGCCATGGACGATTTCGGCACGGGCTATTCGAGCCTCGGCTACCTGCGCTCGTTCCCGTTCGACAAGATCAAGATCGATCGCTCCTTCATCAGCCAAGTCGGCGAGAACCCGCATTGCAACGCCATCGTGCGGGCGGTCGCCGGCCTCGGGGCGAGCCTCGGCATCGCCACCACCGCCGAGGGCGTCGAGACCGCGGCGCAGTTCGCGCATCTGCGCGCCGAGGGCTGCAGCGAGGTGCAGGGCTTCCTGTTCAGCCGCCCCCTGACCGCCGCCGACGCCCGTACCCTGCTCGACCAGGACGCCTCCACCCGCCGCCTCGACACGGCCGCCTGAGCGGCGGGGCGGGTGCACCCCCCACGACGCGCTCCCTCTCCCCTTCGGGGAGCAGCGTGCGCACGAGCGTTGGCGCCGGCCCGGCCGCCGCGGATCCCCTTTCCCCGCTTGCGGGGAGAGGGGGGCGCCACACTCCGAAGCGAAACCGGAAGTGCTATCAGGGCATGAGCCCGGCGATGCTGCCGAGGGGAAGGCCGCCCATCGAATCGCTCATGCCGCCGCTGAGGCCGCTCAGCGTACGCATCCAGTACATCGCCTGCGCCATCTCGGAACCGGAGCCGCCCGCACGCCGCACGGCGTGGCGGCGATGCGCCGCCGCGGTGTAGGGGGACGCGTGGCGCACAGGGCGCGCCGCCACGCGGGCCGAGCAGGCGCAGACGGGGGCGGATCGCGCGACACCCCGGTTGCCGGCATGGGCGGCGCGCCGCGGCGTCGCGCCCCGGACGGCCGGGCCCGGCGTGCGCCGCTCCGTCCCCCGCTCGCGCCGCTGCGGCGGGGGCGCCTCCGCCTGACGGGGCGCTCCCGCCTCGTCCATCACCGTGCGGCAGGCCGGGCTCAGCCGGGCATGCTCCCGCGCGAGGCAGGCCTTGATGGTGCCGACATTCGGGATGGCCGAGGCGCAGAGCCGGAACACGTCCGGCATGCAGGCGGAGCGTTGCGCCTCCGTCCCCTGCGCCAGCGCCTGCGGCGCGGCCAGGAGGGGGATCAGCAGCGCGAGCGCGTGACTGGTCTTCATCGTCGGGTCTCTCCTCGAAGATGGGGCCCTGTCTCGCGACGCGGGATTCCCCATCTGCGACTTCATCCCGGATCCATCGACTTGGCCGTGTCGTCACGCACGGCCCGTCGCGGCCGGGACGGCCGAGACCTGAATTCTGCCAGCAGTCGGGCGGCCAAGACAGTCGAGATTCGGTCCTCCCCTACTTCGTCACCTTCACCGAGACTGGATCGCTCGAGGGGAAGGTCTCCTCCAGGGCCTCGTCGAGGCGCTCGCTCAACTTGCCCTGCTTGTTCTCGGGATTGGCCTTGTCGCCGGGCTTGGCCGAGCCCTGCTGGAAGCCGGCCTTGCCGGAATTCTGCGGCTTGCCCGGGCTCTGGGACATGGTTCGCTCCTCGGTTCGGTGTCGCTGCGGCTCCCAGGCCGCGCCTGTCGCACCTCAACGCGAGGCGGGCGCAGGCGTTGCAGGCGGGGCGTTTACCGGGCGGCAGCGCGGACGGGCCTAACCTGCGTCCGCAACGCAATTGCCGCCGGACCCGAACCATGCACGTCGTCATCCTCGCCGAGTTCGCGGGCGTCAGCGGCGGAGCCGAGAAGGTGGCCCTCGAATCGGCCCGCGGCCTCGCCGATCTCGGGCTCTCGGTCACCTATCTCCAGGGCATCGACGGGCCGGTCGACCCGCTCCTCGACCATCCCCGCATCCGGCGCCTCTGCCTCGGCCTGCCCGACATCTGGAGCCGCGGGGCGCTGGCGGGCGCCGCCTCCGGCATCTGGCACTTCACCGCGGCCGAGCGGGTCGCGGCGGCGCTCGCCGGCCTCGAGCGGATCGACGCCCTCCACCTCCACCAGTGGACGCGCAGCCTGTCGCCCAGCGTGTTTCCGGTTCTGGCGGGCGCGGGCGCGCCCGTCTTCGTGACGCTGCACGACTACTTCCTCGCCTGCCCGAACGGGGTCTACTACCGGTTCGACCGGACCGAGCCCTGCGCGCTGAAGCCCATGTCCGCCGCCTGCATCGCGGCGCCCTGCGATTCGAAGAGCCGGGCGCACAAGATGGTGCGCGTGGCCCGCAGCGCGGCCTTGCGGCAGGCCCTCGCCGGGCGCGCGCTCCACGTGATCCATGTCTGCGATGCGAGCCAGCAGCGGATGGGCGCGCTGCTCGGCGGCTACCGCCTGCGGCACCACCGCGTCGACAATCCCGTGCGCACAATCCCCGGGCCGCCGGCCGCCCCGGAGCGGGGCGACGCCATCGCCTATATCGGCCGCCTCACCCGCGAGAAGGGCGCCGACCTCGTGGCCGAGGCGGCGGCCGCCGCCGGGCTCACCGCCCTGTTCGTCGGCACCGGCCCCCTGGAGGCCGAGCTCGCCGGCCGCCCCGGGGTGGAGATGCTGGGCTGGCAGGCGCCGGAGGTGGCCCAGGACGTCCTGCGCCGGAGGGCGCGGGCGCTCGCCGCGCCCTCGCGCTGGTTCGAGACCGGGCCGCTTACCGTCTACGAGGCGCTCGCCGCCGGCATCCCCGTGGTCGCCTCGGAGCGCGCGGGCGCCTCGGAGAAGGTGCGGAACGGCGAGACCGGCTTCGTGGTGGCGCCGGAGGTGGACGCCCTCGCCGGGGCCTTCCGCGCCCTGCGGGACGACGCGCTGGCCGCCCGGCTCGGCCGCGCCGCGCAGGCGCGCTTCGAGGCCGCGCCGATGGGGCTCGACACCCATGCCCGGACGCTGTCCGAGCTCTACGGGCGAGTGCTGCGCGAGGCGGCCTGTGCGGCGCAGCATGCGCAGCCCGCCACACCGGCGGCGGCCGAATCGGGCAATCTCTGATTTATTGCATTCATTATTTACCCGATTCGCAACGAGGCTTGCGCATCGGGCGTTTCCGGGCCAAGCTCGACCCCGTGCTTCGGTTGAATTCGCCGGCTCAGCGAAGCGCAACTGAACTTCGACTGTTTCGCGCCGCCACCGACAGGGGCGCGACCGCGGCGGATGATCCGCCGGACCATGCATTCGCACCGCTAACATTTGATATGATCCGTCGCGAAGGCCACGAACCGCGCGAAGAGGCCTCTTGACCTTTTTGTTGCGATGCAACATAAATCCGCCCGCCAGTCATGGCCGATCGGGCCGGGCTGCGCCCGGTCATCGAGCGGAGAGAAACATGTCGACCCCGAACTACGAGATTCCGACCGAGCTGCGCGACTTCGCCGAGAAGAGCGTCGACCAGGCGCGCAACGCTTTCGGCGCGGCGATCACCAACGCCCACAAGGCCGTCGATCAGTTCCAGACGAACAGCAAGACCTTCCAGTCGACCTTCCAGGCCGCCGTGGCCAAGGGCTTCGACCACGCTCAGACCAACGCCTCCGCCGCCTTCGACCACGCCCAGAAGCTGGTTCGCGCCAAGGACTTCCGCGAGGCCTACGAGCTGCAGACCGAGTTCGTGCGCAGCCAGATCGCCACGCTCCAGGCCCAGGCCAAGGAGTTCGGCGGCCTCGCCCAGAACGCGGCGCACTGAAGCGTCGAGGCCCTCAGGGGCCGACAGGCCGGGAGTCCCGAGCGGGGCTCCCGGATCAGGCCGACCCGCAGGGTCGAGGCTCCGACGGCGACGGCTGGTCCACATGATCGCGTTCCGGCCGGAGGATTCTTCGAGGGATACGAGCGATGGGTAAGCAGCGCACGCCACAGGGTCCGCGTCGGAGGCCGCCCGTGCGGCGCAGCCCGGCCGCGCCCGCTCCGATCGCCGGCGGCGGCGCCCCCGAGACCGAGGCGCTGGATTCCATCGAGACGGACGAGGCGGTGACCGAGGCGGCCGCCCCCGAGACGCTCGAAGCCGCCCCGGCCGAGACGGCTGAGATCGAGGCCGAGGCGCCCACTGAGGCCGCCGTGCCCGCCGAATCGGAGCCCGAGAACGCGGTCGAGGCGCCTGAGCCGGCCGCCGTCGAGGCCGCTGCCCAGGAGGTCGCTGCCCAGGAGGCCGCCCCCGCCGAGGCACCGGAAGAGATCGCCGAGGACGAGGCCGAGGAGCCGGTGCACGCCGCGTCCGAGGAGCCCGCCGAGCCGGTGACCGAGGCCCCCGCCGAGGAGCCCGTCACCATCGCGGCCGCCGCCCCCGCGCTCGCAGCACTCGCCACCGAGATCCCCGCCGCCGCCGCGCCTGAAGCGCCCGAGGCGGCCAAGGCGCAGGGCTTCGCCTATAGCTTCAGCTTCAAGCCGACCTATCTCGACGTCGAGGGAATCGGCACGATCCTGCTGAACTACGTGCAGACCGAGAGCGCCGCGGCCCTGTCGCACATGCGCGCCCTCGGCGAGGTCCGCACGCCGGCCGACATGATCCGCCTGAACGTCACGGAGATGCAGCGCGCCGCCGACGCCTCCCTGACCTGCTGGATCGCCGTCGCCCGTCGCGCCAGCCGCCCGGTCTCGGCCCACTGAACGACCCGCCACAGCGGGTCCCCGACCATAATTTCGACGCGCCGCCGGTCCAAGGGGCCGGCGGCGCGTCGCCGTTTGCGGCTGTCGTCGGCACGCCACAGGCCTGGACGCATCGCGCGCATCCCGGCAACCATCGGTTAACCCTGCCGCCCCTATGCCCTAACGAGGGCCCGGGAGACAGCACAGAACGATGCCGAGCCGCGCGCGCCTGATCCGCACTCTCCTCCTCGCCGCCCTCCTCGTCCCGGCACTCACCGGTCCGCGCCCGGTCGCCGCGCAGGACAGCGAGCGGGTCGTCGCGATCGCGGCCGAGCTTGCGGGTGGCGCCGCCGGCACCAAGCTCACCATCACCCTCTCGAAGCCCGTCGAGGCGCGCGCCTTCGTGATGGAGCGGCCCGACCGGGCGGTGATCGACCTGCCCGAGGTCAATTTCCAGCTCGGCCCCGAGGCGGGGCGCCGCCGCGAGGGCCTGGTTCAGTCCTTCCGCTACGGCCTGTTCGCGCCCGGCCGCTCACGCATCGTGGTGGACCTCGCCGGCCCCGCCAGCGTCGGCGCCATCGAGACGGTGACGCGCCCCCGCGACGGCGCCGTGCTCCTCACCATCCCGTTCCAGAAGGTCGAGCGCGAGGCCTTCCGCAAGGCCGCTGCCGCGAGCGACCCGGCGCCCGCGCCGAAGGCGGTGGTGCGTGAGGCGGCCGACCAGCGGCCCCTGGTGATGATCGATGCGGGCCATGGCGGCACCGATCCCGGCGCCATCGCGGTGGGCGGCGTGTTGGAGAAGGACATCGTCTTCGGCTTCGCCCAATCCCTCGTGACGAAGCTCGAGGAGAGCGGCCGCTACCGCGTGCGCATGACCCGCGACCGCGACGTGTTCGTGCCGCTGGCCGAGCGGGTGCGCCTCGCCCGGGAGGCGAAGGCCGACCTGTTCGTCTCGATCCACGCCGATTCGATCTCTTCGGCACCGCAGGTGCGCGGGGCCACGATCTATACGGGCTCCGAAAAGGCGACCGACGCCGAATCGGCCAAGCTCGCCGAGCGCGAGAACAAGGCCGACGCCGCCGCCGGCGCCGATGCGGGCGAGGGCCCGCCGGAGATCACCGACATCCTGCAGGAGCTGACGCTGCGTGAGACCCGCGGCTTCTCCTCCGGCTTCGCCCGCACCCTGATGGGCCAGCTCAACCCGGTGATGGAGATGAGCACGAAGCCGCACCGTGAGGCGGGCTTCCGGGTGCTGCGCTCGCCCGACGTGCCGAGCGTGCTGGTGGAGCTCGGCTATCTGTCGAGCAAGCGCGACCTGGAGATGCTGCAATCGCCCGAGTGGCGCGCCGGCGTCACCGGCTCGATGGCGAAGGCGATCGAGCTGTTCTTCGCCAACCGCGCCACCCTCGGGCGCCCCGTCGCCACGGCGCGGCGCGCGGCGGCAATCGCCCCAGTTTCACCATAGATCCAGTGTGGATACGGGGCATCGAGATTGCCCCGTCGCGCCGCCGTCAGGATGCGAGCGGCCGGGGCCTCATGGCGGTCGCCCGCAAGGTTCTCTAAAAGCCTTCCGGAACGCGTCCGCCGTCCCAGCCGAGACAGGGCCGTGCGCGGCCGAGCCACCGACAGGCGGAATACCGGATGCGCTTGATCCTTCGCTTCTTCGGCTTCCTGTTCAGCATCGGCGCGGTGCTGTTCGTGGTCGCCGCGGCCGTGGGCGCGTTCTTCTACTGGAAGTACAGCCAGGACCTGCCGGACCACGCGGCGCTCGCCAATTACGAGCCGCCGGTGATGACCCGCGTCCACGCCGCGGACGGCTCGCTGCTGGCCGAATACGCGCGCGAGCGCCGGCTCTATCTGCCGATCCAGGCCATGCCGAAGATCGTGGTCGCGGCCTTCCTCTCGGCGGAGGACAAGAACTTCTACAAGCACGGCGGCATCGATCCCGAGGGCATCGTGCGCGCGGTGCTCACCAACGCCAAGAGCGGCAAGAAGCAGGGCGCCTCCACCATCACCCAGCAGGTGGCCAAGAACTTCCTGCTCTCCTCCGAACAGACCTACGACCGCAAGATCAAGGAGGCGCTGATCGCGCTCCGGATCGAGTCGGCCTACTCGAAGGACAAGATCCTCGAGCTCTACCTCAACGAGATCTTCCTCGGCACCATCGTGCCGGGCCGCAACCTGCACGGTGTCGCGGCGGCCGCGCTCGATTATTTCGGCAAGTCCGTTCACGAGCTGACCGTCAACGAGGCGGCCTATCTCGCGGCGCTGCCGAAGGGACCGAACAACTACCACCCCTACCGCAAGACACAGGCCGCGCTCGACCGGCGCAACGAGATCATCCGCCTGATGCGCGAGAACGGCTACATCACGCGCGAGGAGGAGGAGACCGCCAAGAAGCAGCCGCTCGGGGTCAACCCGCGCGTCGCCTTCCCGAACGCGGCCAACGCCAACTACTTCACCGAGGAGGTCCGCCGCGAGATCTCCGAGCGCTACGGCGAGAAGAAGCTCTACGAGGGGGGCCTCTCGGTGCGCGCCACCCTCGATCCGAAGATGCAGGCCTGGGCGCGCCGGGCGCTGATCGACGGCCTCGTGCGCTACGACCAGGCGCATGGCTGGCGCGGCCCCGTGGCGAAGGTGGATCTCGCCGGCCGCGACTGGGGCATGGCGGCAGCCGAGGTCGCTGCGCTCGGCGACGTGGCGCCCTGGCGGCTCGCCGTGGTGCTCGGCACCGGCGCGGGCGGCCTGCAGATCGGCCTCCAGCCCCGCCGCGAGGCCTCCGGCCAGGTCTCCAAGGACCGCGAGACCGGCGTGATCCCGCCGGAGGGCATGCGCTGGGCCGGCCGGGCCGGCCTCACCGCCGGCGACATGGTCTATGTCGAGGCGATGGATGGCGGGCGCGGCCAGTACCGCCTGCGCCAGAAGCCCGAGGTCTCCGGCGCCATCGTCGCCATGGACCCCTATACCGGCCGCGTGCACGCCATGGTCGGCGGCTTCTCCTACGACGAGTCGGAGTTCAACCGGGCCACGCAGGCGATGCGCCAGCCGGGCTCCTCGTTCAAGCCGATCGTCTACTCGGCGGCCCTCGACAACGGCTACACGCCCTCCTCGATCGTGCAGGATTCGCCGATCACCATCGAGGCCGGCCCCGGCCAGGAGGCCTGGACGCCCTCGAACTATGACGGCAAGGCCGGCGGCCCGCACACCCTGCGCTACGGCATTGAGCACTCGAAGAACCTGATGACCGTGCGTCTCGCCAAGGACGTCGGCATGCCGCTCATCGCCGAGTATGCCCGCCGCTTCGGCGTCTACGACGACATGCTGCCGGTTCTGCCGATGTCGCTCGGCGCGGGCGAGACCACGGTGATGCGCATGGTCACCGCCTACTCGATGCTCGCCAATGGCGGCCGTCGCATCCGGCCCACCCTGATCGACCGCATCCAGGACCGCATCGGCGAGACGATCTACCGGCACGACACCCGCAAATGCGTCGGCTGCGACGCCGAGAAGTGGTCGGGCCAGGATGAGCCGAAGCTGGTGGACGATTCCGAGCAGGTGCTCGACCCGCTGACCGCCTACCAGATGGTCTCGATCATGGAGGGCGTGGTCCAGCGCGGCACCGCGACGATCCTGAAGCAGATCGGCAAGCCGCTCGCCGGCAAGACCGGCACGACGAACGACGCCAAGGACGCGTGGTTCGTGGGCTTCTCGCCGGATCTGGCGGTGGGCATCTATATCGGCTTCGACAAGCCGCGCTCGCTCGGCGACCGGGCGACCGGCGGCGGCCTCGCGGCCCCGATCGCCCTCGACTTCCTGAAGAGCGCCCTCAAGGACAAGCCGCCGACGCCCTTCCGCGTGCCGCCGGGGATCAAGCTGATCCGCGTCAGCGCGTCCTCGGGCATGCGCGCCGGCTCCGGCGAGGGCGGCGGCACCATCCTCGAGGCCTTCAAGCCCGGCACCGCCCCGCCGGACGCCTACGTGGCCCGCCCCGATGGCCCCGGCGCCCCCGCCGCGGTGCCGGCGGACGCCGACCGCGCCGCCCAGGCCGGCGGCCTGTACTGAGACCGACTTTCCGGATCGACCAAGGCAGAGCTCCTCCCGCCACCGGCGGGAGGGGTTTTTCGGTTCCGACTTCTGCAATCTGCCTTTCATCCGCTGGCCCGGAGGTACGCTCCAGCGACCGGAGCGACGGACGGCTTGCGGATGGCGGCAATCGATGACCACATGTGCGCACTATCGATGTACACATGAAGGTGACGTGTGACCGACCCTTTCCCGGATCGGAAGCCCGAGGCCCGCAAGCTCGGCGTGCGTGAGTTCCGAACGAACATCACCGCCGTTCTGCGTGAAGCCCAGCGGGGCAACTCGTTCGTCATCACTTCGCGCGGCGAGGTCGTGGCCGAGATCCACCCGCCCTCGGTGGCGACTCGCCCCCGCCGCGTGCCGGGCACCCTGCGCGGAAGAATCCGCCTGGCTTCCGACTTCGATGTGCTCCCGCCCGACATTCTCGCGGCAATGGAAGGCGAGCCGGAGTGAGGCTCCTCCTCGACACGCACGCACTGCTCTGGTGGATGGCCGACGATGCCAAGCTCGGGCACCGGGCAAGAGACCTTATCGCCGATCCCGACAACGACATCTTGGTCGGCGTGGCATCGCTCTGGGAGATCGTCGTCAAGGTCCGCATCGGCAAGCTGGGCGCCGAGATCGCCGAGATCCTGAATGCCCTCGATCGGCAGGGCTTCACCCTGCTGGACATCGCGCCCGCGCATCTGGCGAAGCTCGTCGACCTGCCACGGCACGGCGATCACCGCGATCCCTTCGACCACCTGCTCATCGCCCAGGCGATCGCGGAAAGTGCGACCTTCGTCTCGGAAGATCGGAATGCCGGCCGTTATCCGGTCCAGATCGTGACCTGCTCCGACTGAGCATCGGCAGAGCTTCGCCGGTCTATCCTCGACCTCATTCGGAGGTGTGCGAAGGAACGAGCGGGGTTGTCGATCGACCGAGCCCAAGAAAAAAGCCGCTCCGAAGAGCGGCTTGAAAGAGTCATCAGGGAGGCATCAAACAGAGTGGACAGAAATCCCACTCGACATCCAGACCATCTGGACTGACTCTCTTGATAAATCGGAAACGTTAACGCAGCGTTAACATGCAACTCGGGCGCGAGTCTTCGCTCTTCCCAAACGACGACCTCATCCCGAGGCCGCCAGCGCGGCGCCTCAGGATGGAGACGTCGAGAATGGGGATGAGCGGCTGTCGGCCCGAGGATCCGCCTCTCAGGCCGCCAGGCTCTCGAACAGGCCGCGCCCGTCCATGCCGCCGACGAGGCCTTCGACGAAGTTCTCGGGATGCGGCATCAGGCCGAGCACGTTGCGGGTCTCGGAATAGATGCCGGCGATGGCGTTGATCGAGCCGTTGCGATTGGCGTCGATGGTCAGCGCGCCGGTCGGGTCGCAGTAGCGGAAGGCCACGCGGCCCTCGCCCTCGATGCGGGCGAGCGTCTCGGGATCGGCGAAGTAGTTGCCCTCGCCATGGGCGACGCAGACGTCGATCACCTGGCCGCGCGCGTAGGCGCTGGTGAAGCGGGTGTCGTTGCGCTCGACCCGCAGGGTCTGGCGGTGGCAGATGAAGCGGCGGTTGACGTTGCGCATCAGGACACCGGGCAGCAGCCCCGATTCGCACAGGATCTGGAAGCCGTTGCAGATGCCGAGCACGAGGCCGCCGCGGGCGGCGTGGGCGCGGACCGCATCCATGGCCGGGGCGCGGCCGGCGATGGCGCCGCAGCGCAGGTAATCGCCGTAGGAGAAGCCGCCGGGCAACACGGCAAGGTCGGTGCCGGCGGGCAGCTCCGAGTCCGCGTGCCAGACGCTGACCACCTCAGCCCCCGCGAGCCGGAGCGCGCGGGCCACGTCGGCATCGCGGTTCGAGCCGGGGAAGACGACGATCGCCGCGCGCATCAGGCGATCTCGATCGCGTAGTTTTCCACCACCGTGTTCGCCAGGAGCTTCTCGCAGGCCGCCTTGAGGGTAGCCTCCGCGCTCGCCCGGTCGCTGGCGTTCACGTCGAGGTCGAAGACCTTGCCCTGGCGAACGCCCTCGACGCTGTCGATTCCGAACGACTTCAGAGCGGCCTCGATCGCCTTCCCCTGAGGATCCAGAACACCTGTCTTCAGGGTGACGATGATGCGGGCTTTCATGATCGGGATGCTCTTCGCGTGTCGGAGACTGGACCAGAATCCGGAATGACGTGCCGTCGCAATCTACTTAGATTTATCGCCGCCCCGCGATCAACCCATCGCGGCGCGGGGCTGCCCTTCCGAGCCCTAGCGCGAGGCGCGAGCAGGAGACCGGATCGGCTCGATGCTCGTGGCGCGGCGCCAGAGCTGGACCATGACCCAGGCCGCCACGAGGCTGAACAGGCCCATGAGGATGTGGCCGACGCGGTCGCCGAGGTCGAGCAGGCCGGCGAGCGCCCAGCCCGAGGCGATCGCCACGGCGAAGACCTCGGTCCCGACTAGCACCATCATGCTGACGATCGTGATCAGGTTTCGGATGTTCACGGATCCAAGTCTCTTCCAAGTCTCTTGCGGCCCCGGGGTGTCTCGTGCGGGCACTAGCGTGATTGGCCGTGCGCGCGCAAGCCGTCAGCCCGGCCCGGGGAGCCGGGCCGGGCGGGAGGCTTCAGCGCGGGGCGCGCTTGGCCAGGATCCGCTGCAGGGTGCGGCGGTGCATGTTGAGGCGCCGCGCGGTCTCGCTGACGTTCCGGCCGCAGAGCTCGTAGACGCGCTGGATGTGCTCCCAGCGCACCCGGTCGGCGGACATCGGGTTCTCGGGCGGGTCGGCGCGCTCGCCGGGCTGGGCCATCAGCGTGCCGTGGATCTCGTCGGCATCGGCGGGCTTGGCGAGATAGTCGAAGGCGCCGAGCTTCACCGCGTTCACCGCAGTCGCGATGTTGCCGTAGCCGGTGAGGATGACGCCGCGCGCCTCGGGACGCTGCTCCTTCAGGCGAGCGATCACGTCGAGGCCGTTGCCGTCGCCGAGGCGCATGTCGATCACCGCGAAGGCGGGGGCGCGGGTCTCCACGGCGGAGAGGCCCTCGGCCACGCTGTCGGCAACCTGCACTTGATAGCCGCGGCTCTCCATGGCGCGGGCGAGCCGCGTCGAGAAGGGCTTGTCGTCGTCGACGATGAGGAGGCTGCGGTCGGAGAAGGCGGCCAGCGGGTCGGTGCCAGCGGCCGTGGCATCGGAGATCGGCGCCGGGGTTCCGGTCTGCGTCAGCATGAGACGCGTCCTTTCGATTCCTCTGTACTGATAGGGTCTTATATAGGTGCGGCATCACCTGTCGGGAGAGGCGCCGCGCGCGGAATTTCAGGCGCGTGCCGCGGAGCCGCCCCGCGCTCGAAGACGTGGCGCGCCCAGGAGATGCGCACCACCGCACCGTGCGTCCCGGCCCGTACCACGTTCGAGAGGGCGATCTGCGCGCCCGAGCGCTCGATCAGGGTCTTGGCGATGAACAGGCCGAGGCCGAGGCCGCCGCCGACGCCCTCGCCGCCGCGGTTGCGGCCGCGGGTGGTGACGTAGGGCTCGCCCACGCGCAGCAGCACCTCGGCGGGAAACCCCGGCCCGTCGTCGCGGATCTCCAGCGACACCCGCTCCGCGGTCCAGCGCGCCTCCAGGCAGACCTTCGCCTCGGCGAAGTCGAGGGCGTTGTCGAGGATGTTGGCGAGGCCGTACATCACCCCCGGGTTCCGGCGCCAGACCGGCTCGGGCCCCTCCCCCGCGCTCGACAGGTCGAGGGCGACGCCCATGGCGCGCTGGGGGGCGGCGAGCTCCTCCACGAGGTGGCTGAGGCTCACCGTCTCGAGGAAGCCGCCGCCCTCCCCCTCGCCCTCGGAACCCAGCGAGGTGAGCTTGCCGAGGATGCCGCGGCAGCGGTCGACCTGCTCGCGCAGGAGGTCGAGGTCGTCGCGCACCGCGGGCGTCGCGGTCGGCCCGAGCTGGCGGATCAGCTCCTTCGAGACCACCATGATGGTGCCGAGCGGCGTGCCGAGCTCGTGCGCGGCGGCCGCGGCCAGCCCGTCGAGCTGCGACAGGTGCTGTTCGCGGGCGAGCACCAGCTCGGTGGCCGCGAGCGCCTGGGCGAGCTGGCGCGTCTCCTCCGAGACCCGCCAGGCATAGACCCCGGTGAAGGCCGTGCCGAGCAGGATCGCCGTCCACACCCCCGAGACGTAGAGGAAGGGCAGCTCGATCCGCCCGTCCGCGAACCAGGGCAGCGGCCGGTGCACCAGGGCGAGCAGCGTCGCGAGCCCCACCGCGAGCAGCCCGAGGGCGAGCGTCCGCTCCGGCGGCAGCGCGGTCGCCGAGATCAGGACCGGGGCGAGGAAGAGCAGCGAGAACGGGTTCTGCAAGCCCCCGGTGAGAAAGAGCAGCGCCGCGAGCTGCACGATGTCGAAGGCGAGGAGCAAGGCGGCCGAATCGTCGCTCAGCCGGTAGCTCGCCGGGAAGCGGATACGCAGGGCGAGGTTCAGCCAGGACGAGGCCGCGATCGCCAGGAAGCACCAGCCGAAGGGCAGCGACAGACCGAGGCCGAACTGCGCGCCGATCACCGCCGCGCTCTGCCCGGCGATGGCGAGCCAGCGCAGGCGCACGAAGGTGTCGAGGCGCAGGTGGCGCGCGTCGCGGAGCAGGCGGGAGGGATCGCTGTCGGGCATCGTCTCTCGTCGGGCGTCGGGGCGGGCGCGGCGCCGGGCCGCTCCTCCCGCGAGGGAACGGAGGTGGCGCCCCGAAGTTGCGGCAACAGGCCCCGAGGTCTTCCCAGATCCCCGGGGTGTCGCCGCTCCACGACCTCCCGTGCCGTCAGCGCGGGGTGACGCGGGGCCTTGATTCCCGTCGCGCGCGATCATGACATTTGATCGATGCCGGCGACACGCGGCCCTCCCGGGCTGCAATCTTCGCGCAACGCTGACCACGCACCCTGCCCGGACATGCCTGCGCATCGACCGGGCGGGCTTCGGGGGGAACGACGATGGACCTGGCTTATTTCTGGTACGAGGGAGCGCGGGCGCTGATGGCGCCGGCCCGGATCGCGGCCGACGTCACCCGCTACGCGGTGCAGAACCCGGCCAACCCGATGGCCTACTCGCCCTATGCCCGCTCGATCGCGGCGGGCTGCGAGATGTTCGAGCGGGTCACCCGCCGCTACGGCAAGCCGCATTTCGGCCTCGACAGCACGGTGGTGGACGGCGTCTCCGTGCCGGTCACCGAGCGGGTGGTCTGGGAGCGGCCCTTCTGCCGGGTCGTCACCTTCGACCGCGGCTTCCTGCGCCCGCCGGCCGAGCCGCAGCCGAAGCTCCTCATCGTCGCGCCGATGTCGGGCCACTACGCCACGCTGCTGCGCGGCACCGTGGAGGCGATGCTACCGAACCATCAGGTCTTCATCACCGACTGGGCGGATGCCCGTATGGTGCCGGTCACCGCCGGGCGCTTCGACCTCGACACCTATATCGACTACCTGCAGGAGATCTTCCGCGACCTCGGCCCGGACCTGCACGTGATGGCCGTGTGCCAGCCGGCCGTGCCGGTGATCGCCGCGGTCGCGGTGATGGAGGCGCGGGCGGCGCACACCGTGCCCGTCTCGATGACCCTGATGGGCGGCCCGATCGACACCCGCCGCTCGCCCACCGCCGTGAACTGCCTTGCCCAGGAGCGCGGCCAGGCCTGGTTCGAGCGCAACACCATCGCCTACGTGCCGCCGACCTTCCCCGGCGCGTGGCGGCGCGTCTATCCGGGCTTCCTGCAGCTCTCCGGCTTCATGGCGATGAACCTCGACCGGCACGTCACCGCCCATGCCGACATGTTCGATCACCTCGTGAAGGGCGACGGCGATTCGGCCGAGAAGCACCGCGAGTTCTACGACGAGTACCTCGCGGTGATGGACCTCACGGCGGAGTTCTACCTCCAGACCGTCGAGACGGTGTTCGTGGAACACGCCCTGCCGCGGGGCACGATGAGGCACCGGGGCGAGCCGGTCGACCTCGCCGCCATCCGCACCTGCGCGATCCTCGCGGTCGAGGGCGAGAAGGACGACATCTCGGGCGTCGGCCAGACGCTGGCGGCCCTCGACCTCACGCCGAACCTCCCCGACGCGCGCAAGGCCTACCACCTGCAGGACGGCGTCGGCCATTACGGCGTGTTCAACGGCTCGCGCTACCGCTCCGTCATCGCCCCGCGCATCGCCGCCTTCATCCGCGAGATGGCGGCCGAGCGGCAGAGCCCCGTGGCCCGGGTGCCGCACCTGCGCGCGGTGAGCTGAGGCCTCCCTCCCCTCCCAGGCCTGTGCATCCAGGCCTCCTCCCCGAGGCCTGGATCCGACACTGACGCCAAGCGCGACGCACCCCCCTCTCCCGTTCGGGAGAGGGAACCCGCGCCTCGCTCGGGAACGCCGCGGGCGGGAATGTTGCGTGAATGCGCTCCCCTGCGGCAACGGAGAGCGCGGCACTTGAGCGGCGCCCGACCCGGCTGGCAAATGGCCGAGCCTGCAGTAGAGTGCGGCCATGCTCTCGGCCCTGCTGCGGCGCGTCGATCCGGCTCCCGCCCCCGACCACATCGAGATCGCCCATGCGGGCGAGACCTTCCGGATCCTGCTGCGCCGGCGCGACACGGCGCGGCGGCTGACGCTGCGGGTCTCCTCGGCCACCGGCGAGGTGGTGATGACGCTGCCGCCGCGCACGGGCCTCACCACGGCCCGGCGCTTCGCGGCGAGCCATGGCGGCTGGATCGCGGCCCGGCTCGCCCGGATGCCCGAGCGCATCGCCTTCGCGGAGGGGGCGGAGATCCCGGTGCGCGGCACCCCGCACCGGATCGTGCGCCGCGGCGAGCGCAGCGGCGCCACCCGGATCGAGGATTCCCCCATCGGCCCCATCCTCTCGGTCTCCTGCGGGGAGGCGCATGTGGGGCGGCGGGTGCGCGACTTCCTCCAGGCCGAGGCACGCCGGGACCTCGGCGCCGCCATCGCCCGCTACACCGCGTCCCTCGGCCAGGGCCCGACCCGCGTGACTCTCCGCGACACCCGCAGCCGCTGGGGCTCCTGCACGGCGCGGGGCGAATTGAACTTCTCCTGGCGCCTGATCCTCGCCCCGCCCCTGGTGCTCGACTACCTGGTGGCGCACGAGATGGCGCACTTACGCGAGATGAACCACTCGAACCGCTTCTGGACCCTCGTCGGCCGGATCTGTCCCCATGTGGACCCGGCCGAGGCCTGGCTGAAGCGCGAGGGCGCGGGGCTGCACCGCTACGGGTGAGACCGGGCAGCATGCCTCTCTCATCCGCGGGACGCCGGGGAGCCGGTGTTGTGCGCATACCGTTCAGGGTTCCGCGGCGTCCCGCGTCTCCCTCTCCGGCCAGGCCTCCGGCATCGCCAGACGCGCGGGGACGAAGCCGCTTGCCCGGAACAGCCCGGCTTGGCCTCGCCTGGCCGCTTCGCTAAGCGGGGGGCGACCCGCTCGGCAGGACGAGCCCGACAGGACGAGGACCGCGATGTTTCCCAAGCCGCTGCCCGCGCTCGAGCCCAACACCTTCGCCTTCGAGCAATTGCCCCTGGTGAAGCCCACGGGATTCCGCGAGTACGACGCGCGCTGGCTGTTCCCCAAGGAGATCAACCTGATGGGGGTGCAGGCGCTGGGCCTCGGCATCGGCACCCTGGTGCACGAGCTCGGCGTGCGGCCCGACATCGTCACCGGCCACGATTTCCGCAGCTACTCCTCCGCGATCAAGCTCGCGCTGATCGCCGGCATGCAGGCGGCGGGCCTGCGCGTGAAGGATATCGGCCTCGCCCTCTCGCCGATGGCCTATTTCGGCCAGTTCGCCCTCGACTGCCCCTGCGTGGCCATGGTCACCGCCTCGCACAACGACAACGGCTGGACCGGCGTGAAGATGGGCGCCAACCGGCCGATGACCTTCGGCCCCGACGAGATGGGCCGCCTGAAGGAGATCGTCCTCGGCGGCACCTACCAGTACCGCGACGGCGGCTCCTACGAATTCGTGGAGGGCTTCGCCGAGACCTACCTGAAGGACCTCAAGACCCGGGCCAAGCCCATCACGCGCAAGCTCAAGGTGGTGGCCGCCTGCGGCAACGGTACCGCCGGCGCCTTCGCGCCGCGGCTCCTGGAGGCGCTGGGCGTCGAGGTGGTGCCCCTCGACGTCGAGCCCGACTACACCTTCCCGCGCTACAACCCGAACCCCGAGGACATGGAGATGCTCCATGCCATCGCGGCCAAGGTGAAGGAGACCGGCGCCGATGTCGGCCTCGGCTTCGACGGCGACGGCGACCGCTGCGGCGTGGTGGATAACGAGGGGGAAGAGATCTTCGCCGACAAGATCGGCGTCATGCTGGCCCGCGACCTCGGCAAGCTGCATCCCGGCGCGACCTTCGTGGTCGATGTGAAGTCCACCGGGCTCTACAACACCGATCCCGAGCTTCAGGCGGTCGCAGTCAAGACCGATTACTGGAAGACCGGCCATTCCTACATCAAGCGCCGGGTCAACGAGCTCGGCGCGCTGGCGGGCTTCGAGAAGTCGGGCCACTTCTTCTTCAACGAGCCGATCGGGCGCGGCTACGACGACGGGTTGCTCACCGCGATCAGCGTGATCGAGATGCTCGACCGCAATCCCGATAAATCCATGGCCGACCTCTACCGGGCCCTGCCCAAGACCTGGGGCTCGCCGACCATGTCGCCGCATTGCGACGACGAGGTGAAGTACGGCGTGGTGGAGACGGTGACGAAGCGCTTCCGGGCGATGAAGGAGGCCGGCGAGGCGCTGGCCGGGCAGAAGATCGTCGACCTCGTCACCGTGAACGGCGTGCGCATCACCGCCGAGGACGGCACGTGGGGGCTGGTGCGCGCCTCCTCGAACAAGCCGGAACTGGTGGTGGTGATCGAGAGCCCGGTCTCGGAGGCGCGGCTGCGGGCGATGTTCGCGGCGGTCGACGGGGTGCTGCGCGAGAACGCCGAGGTCGGCGCCTACAACCAGACGATCTGACCGGACGCGGCCCCGGGAGGCTACTTCTCGGGGCCGGCACTGCCGATGGCGAGCTTGCGGCGCTGGTCGGCCTGGCTGCTCACCTGCCCGAAGTAATCGGCCGTGTCGCCGAGCTGCATGGAGGGCTGGCAGATCGGGGTGCAGGAATAGGAGTTGCGCTCGCTCGGCCCGCGCTGGACCGTGACCACCGAGCTCTGCGACGCCTCGACTCGGATCATGGTCTCGGCGATCATCGCGCCGGCCGCATCGAGGGCGATCAGGTTGGTGGCGCCGAAGCTCTTGCCGGTGAGCACGAGCACGCCGTTCTTCTGAAGGGTCACGTCGGCGATGAGCGGGTTGCCGACGATCACCGTCTGCGCCTTCTCCGGGAGCCGCATCACCTTGGCGTTATCGACGCTCACGCTCACCACCGGCAGGGCGGCCTCCGCGGCGCGGCCCGGGCCGGCGCCGCCGGGCAGCGCGGCCGAGGCCGCGAGCAGGCCTGCGGCGAGGCGGAGGACGGAACGGCGCATCGGGCGTTGGCCTTCGGATTTCCGCGGGCGGGACGGGGAGGCAGCACGGCGAGCGCGCCGCCCCCGCGCAGCGAAACACCGGATTGGTGAAAGAAGCGCTAAGGCGGCCTCGCCCCCGTTCATCCTTACGTCGTGCCGGGCGGCCCACGGCCCTCGGCAAGCGTCGCCGATGGTATTGCTGCATCAGCGATATCGGGCTCCGACTGTCGTTCCGCTTACGATCTCTTCACCACGACACGGCTGTGCTGGCCATCGCTTCCCGCAGCGAGACGATTTAACCGATTTTCAAGGGCGGTGCTGGCATTCTTCCCCTGCCGCCGATCGAGACGAAGATCTTCGACGGCCCCCTCGCAGGTCGTTCCTCCAAGGATCTCAGCCATGAAGTCTGTGTTCAAGCGTTTCGCTGCCGACGAGTCCGGCGCCACCGCGATCGAGTACGGCATGATCGCCGCCCTCATCGCCGTCGTCATCATCGGCACCCTGAAGATCATCGGCACGCAGCTCAACGCGAAGTTCAACGCGATCTCCGCCCAGCTGAACTGATCCGCGTCGCGGCACGCCCGGCGGCACCGTTCGCGCTCCGGCCCGCCCCCAGCGGGGGTCCGGGACCGGGCGCGGCACCGGTTGGGCGGACCTGAACAGCGCGCCGCCGCCGTGGCCGTTCCCGTGGAAGGCGGGACCGGCCACGGCTGCGTTTCGACCGGGGCCCGCGCACCCCCTCCCCTGCCCGGACAAGGTGACGCGATGGCCTCCCTCGGCATCCTGGTCGTGTTCCCGTTCCTGATGGCCTATGCGGCCGCCAGCGACCTCTTGACCATGCTGATCCCCAACCGGATCTCGCTCGCCCTCATCGCCGCCTTCGCCGCCCTCGCCTGCACCGGCCTGATGTCCTGGACCGAGCTCGGCCTGCATCTCGGCGCCGCGGCCCTCGTGCTCACCGTCTGCTTCACGCTCTTCGCCTTCGGCGTGATCGGCGGCGGCGACGCCAAGCTCGCCGCGGCGACCGCGCTCTGGCTCGGCTTCGACGGGCTGCTCGACTATCTCCTCGTGGCCTCGATCCTGGGCGGCGGCCTGACGCTGGCGATCCTCGCGGCCCGCTCCCACCCGCTGCCGCAGGCCATCGCCCGGATGCCCTTCGCGCTCCACCTGCACGACCGCGCCACCGGTATCCCCTACGGCATCGCGCTCGCCGCCGCGGCCCTGCTCGTCCTGCCGGAGACCACCGTCTGGGCGCGCACCTTCGCGGCCTGATCCGGATCCGGGCGCGGCCAGCATTCGTCGCCTCGCGCCACCGCATTGGCCCCCGGCGCAGCCGCCGAAACGGTCCGGATCGACTGGGAGAACCGCTTTCGGACGCAGCGGGCAAGCGTCCGGTGACGTCTCCTTAACCCTAATTACACGAATGCCGCGGCACTCTGGCGGCGACGGCGCAGTCCGAGCCGTCGTCCTTGCCGTGGTCTGCCGATGCAACCAGCACGCCTTGCCGTTCTCGCCATAGCCCTCGTCGCGGGCGGCGGTGCGGCGCTGCTCATGAGCGGCGGTGATCCGCCGCCGCCGCCCCCGCCCGTCGCCCGGGTGGAGCCGCCGCCGGCCCCGGTGACGGAGGTGCTGGTCGCGGCCGCCGAGCTTCCCATGGGGCAGGTGCTTCAGGCCGCCGACCTGCGCTGGCAGAAATGGCCCGAGGACGCGCTGACCCCGGGCTACATGACCCGCAAGCTGAATCCGAAGGCCCTGGAGGAGGCGGTCGGCGCCACGGTGCGCGCGCCCTTCCTCGTCGGCGAGCCCGTGCGCCCGCAGAAGCTGGTGCGCCCGGACAGCGGCTTCATGGCCGCGATCCTGCCCCAGGGCATGCGCGCGGTGGCCATCGTCACCGATACCCGCGGCACCAACTCGGCCGGCGGCTTCATCCTGCCGAACGACCGCGTGGACGTTATCCGCACCTACCGCGACGAGGAGAACTCGCGCGCCACCGGCACCGACGTGCAGCTCTCGCAGACCATCCTCTCCGACATCCGGGTGCTCGCGGTCGGCCAGCTCATCCAGGAGAAGAACGGCACCAACGTCGTCACCGGCGAGACCGCGACGCTGGCGCTGACGCCGGCCCAGGCCGAGACCATCACGCTCGCGCAGAAGGTCGGCTCGCTGTCGCTGGCGCTGCGCAGCATCGCCGATTCCGGCAGGCCGGTGGAGGCCGAGCCGGAGCAGAAGAATCCCGCCCTCACGGTCGTGCGCTTCGGCGTCGCCCGGCAGCAGACCACCCGGTGATGGCCCAGATGCCCGCCCGTCCCGCCTTCCGCCCGCTGCGCGCCGCGCTCCGGCTCTCGCTCCCGCTCGCGGGCATCGCCCTCGGCTTCTCCGCCGCCGCCCAGGACCGGCCGGTCCTCGGCCCCGCGCCGACCCTGGCGGTCGGCGCCGCCGAGGCCTCGGCCACCCGCAAGATCGAATTGACCGCCGGCCGCTCGGTCATCGTCGACCTGCCGCGCGACGCCAAGGAGGTCTTCGTCGCGAACCCCAAGGTCGCCAACGCCGTGGTGCGCTCGACCCGCAAGGTCTTCGTGATCGGCATGGAGAACGGCACCACCTCGATCTTCATCCTCGATGCCGAGGGGCGCCAGATCACCGCCCTCGACGTCACCGTCGCGCGCGATCTGAACCTCAACATCCTGCGCCAGCTCCTCGGCCAGAGCATCCCCGGCGCCCGCTTCGACGTGCGCTCCAGCGGCGACTCGGTGCTGCTCTCCGGCTCGGTCGCCTCGGCCGCCGAGGCGCAGCAGGCCATCGACATCGCCAACGCCTTCGTCGGCGTCTCCGGCGGCGGAGGGGGCGGCAGCGGGGCCGGCGTCGCCGGCGGCTCGCGCGGCGCGGTCATCAACAACCTGACCATCCGCGGCAAGGATCAGGTCATGCTGCGCGTGACCGTGGCCGAGGTCTCGCGCACGGTGCTGAAGCAGTTCGGCGTCAACCTCAGCGGCAACTGGTCGAACCTCAACCTCGTCAACGCCTCGCCGCTCGCGATCTCCGGCGGCCAGTTCCCCACCGGCAACCTGATCTCGGGGACGATCAACGGCCCCGGCGGCGCAAGCCTGACGGCGACGCTCAAGGCTTTCGAGCAGGCCGGCGTGTCGCGGATCCTGGCCGAGCCGACCCTGACCGCGATCTCGGGCGAATCCGCCAAGTTCACGGCCGGCGGCGAGCTTCCGGTCCCGTCGAGCCAGACCTGCACCCCGGCCCTGGTGGCCGGCCAGCAGCCCACCTGCGTCGTCGGCATCGCCTTCAAGAAATACGGCGTCAGCCTGAACTTCACGCCCGTCGTCCAGTCCGAGAACCGGATCTCGATCCGCGTCGGCACCGAGGTCAGCGAGATCGACCCGCAGAACTCGTACAGCTTCGTCAGCGGCAACTCGACCACGGCCGTGCCCGGCCTGACGGTGCGCAACTCCGAGACCACCGTCGAGCTGCCCTCCGGCGGTACGATGATGACCGCGGGCCTGATCCAGCAGAAGAGCAAGTCGGCGATCGCCGGCCTGCCCGGCCTCATCAACCTGCCGATCCTCGGCGCCCTGTTCCGCAGCCGCGACTACCAGCGGCAGGAGACGGAGCTGATGATCATGGTGACGCCCTTCATCGCCAAGCCGATCGAGCCGCGCCAGGTCTCGAGGCCGGACGACGGCTTCGTCGAGGCCACCGACGGCCAGGCGGTTCTGCTGGGCCAGATCAACCGCCTCTACGGCGTGGCCGGCGCCAAGCCCCTCGGACGCGGCTACCGCGGCCGCGTCGGCTTCATCACCGACTGACCGTCTCCGATCCCCGCCTCGCCGGGCGCCCTGTTGCGGCCGCCCCGAAGACGGCCCGCCCTTTCAGGACCCGCGCCATGACCGCCCTCCGTCCTCAGCTTCTTCCCCTCGCCGCGCTCGCCGCCCTCCTCGGGGCGTGCCAGGCCGACCGGGCCGCGACCGGCTCGATCTATCCCCACGACTACCGCGCGCGGCACCCGATCGTGCTTGCCGACGGCAGCCGCAGCCTCGACGTCTTCCCCACCGGGCCCGGCCATCTCGATCCGCGCCAGCGGGCGGATGTCGACGCCTTCGTGCTCGAGTACCGACGCTACGGCCGCGGCACGCTCCTGGTCGAACTGCCGCGCGGGGTCGCGCCGGCGGCCGGCGCCGCGGTCGAGCGCACCGGCGCGGCGATCCGGCGGCTCACGGCCGAGGGCGGCGTCCCGTCCCGGGAGATCGTCGTGTCGGGCTATGCCGTGGCCAATCCCGGCCTCGCCGCACCGATCCGCCTGAGCTTCCAGCGCATGGAGGCCCGGGTCGCCGACCAGTGCGGGCTGTGGCCGCAGGATCTCGGCGTCAGCACGCCGATGTCGAACCTGCGCAACGAGCCGAACTGGAATCTCGGCTGCGCGACGCAATCCACCGTCGCCGCCCAGGTCGCCGACCCGGTCGACCTCGTGCGCGGCCGGACGGAGGGCCGGATCGACACGGTCCGCCGCGTCAAGGACATCGATCAGCTGCGCATCGGCAAGGATCCCTCAACCAACTGGCGTCAGGATGGGCAGACCAACGTGAGCAGCCGTCTCGGCATCTGAACCGCGTCGCGACCACGCCGGCCCCGTACAGGACCCGAACCGGAAAGCCTCATCATGGCGGACACTTCCGAGACATCCGAGCGCTTGATCGCCCCGGTGCCGCGGATCACGATCCAGGCGTTCTGCGAAACGGCGGAGACGGCTGCCGCCATCGAGGCGGCCGGCACGGACCGGCGCATGCAGAAGGCCCATCTGAAGGTGCAGATGGGCGGGGCCGCCGCGGCGGTCGAGGCCTATCGCAGCGCGCCGACGCCCAACGTCATCATCATCGAGACGCAGGGGCCGAAATCGAAGCCGCTGGAGCATCTCGACGCGCTCGCCGAGGTCTGCGACGAGGGCACCCGCGTCCTCGTGATCGGGCACGTCAACGACGTCGCGCTCTACCGCCAGTTCATCCAGCGCGGCGTCAGCGACTACCTGATGGTGCCGCTGGAGCCGCTGACGCTGATCACCTCGGTGTCCGACCTCTTCACCGCGCCGGGCGTCAAGCCGGTCGGCCGCACCATCGCCGTCTACGGCGTGCGCGGCGGCATCGGCGCCTCGACGGTGGCGCACAACCTCGCCTGGTCGATGGCCCGCGGCCAGAAGCTCCAGACGGTGATCGCCGACCTCGACATCGCCTTCGGCACCGCGAGCCTCAACTTCAACCAGGATCCGCCCCAGGGCATCGCCGAGGCGGTCTTCGCGCCGGAGCGCCTCGATTCGGCGCTCGTCGAGCGCCTGCTCTCGAAGTGCAGCGACAATCTCAGCCTGCTCTCGGCGCCCGCGAGCCTCGATCGCACCATCGACCTCTCCGAGCCCGCCTTCGACGGGCTCATCGACCACCTGCGCGCGGCGGTGCCCTGCATCGTGCTCGACGTGCCGCATCAATGGTCGGCCTGGACGAAGCGGGTCCTGACCGGCGCCGACGACCTCATCGTGGTGGCCGGCCCAGACCTGACCTGCCTGCGCAACGCCAAGAACGTGCTCGGCGCCCTGCAGCACGGCCGGCCGAACGACCGCGCCCCCCGCGTGGTGCTGAACGGCGTCGGCATGGCCAAGCGGCCGGAAATCGGCGCGGCGGAATTCGCCAAGGCGCTCGAGGTGCCGCTCGCGGCCGCCATCCCGTTCGATCCGGGCCTGTTCGGCACCGCCGCGAATAACGGGCAGATGGTGGCCGAGGTGCAGCCCAATTCCAAGGCGACCGAGATCTTCGCCGAGCTCGCCGCCTCGGTGCTCGGCCGTCCCGAGACGCGCCGCAGCCGTGCGAACCTGTTCGAGCCGCTTCTCGCCAAGCTCGCGCGGCGCAAGGCCTCCTGACCGTGATCACCCGAACCCGCACGGGCAAGGATCCCCAGCATGTTCGGTAGAAGGCAGAACGTCGCCCAGCCCGCCGCGCCGGCGCGCCCGCAGGCACAGGCGAAGGCCTCGGCGCCCGTCCTGATCCAGGACGACGCGCCGCCCCGGCGCGTGGAGCCGGTCGCGCCCTCCGTCTCCGTCCAGGTGGAGAGCCCGCGCTCCGAGGAATACTACCGCACGAAGAGCATGATCTTCGGCGCGCTGATCGAAGCCATCGACCTCGCCCAGCTCTCGCGCCTCGACGCCGAGACTGCCCGCGAGGAGATCCGCGACATCGTCTCGGAGATCATCGGCCTCAAGAACATCGTCCTCTCCATCGCCGAGCAGGAGGAGCTGCTCGACGACATCTGCAACGACGTCCTCGGCTACGGCCCGCTGGAGCCCCTGCTCGCCCGCGACGACATCTCCGACGTCATGGTCAACGGCGCCAACCGCGCCTTCATCGAGGTCGGCGGCAAGATCCAGCTCACCAACGTGCGCTTCCGCGACAACCAGCAGCTGATGAACATCTGTCAGCGCATCGTGAGCCAGGTGGGCCGACGCGTGGACGACGCTTCGCCGATCTGCGACGCGCGCCTGCCCGACGGCTCCCGCGTCAACGTGATCGCGCCGCCGCTCGCCATCGACGGGCCGGCACTCACCATCCGAAAGTTCAAGAAGGACAAGCTCACCCTCGACCAGCTCGTGCGCTTCGGCGCGATCTCGCCCGAGGGCGCCGAGATCCTCAAGATCATCGGCAAGAGCCGCTGCAACGTGGTCATCTCGGGCGGCACGGGCTCGGGCAAGACGACCCTGCTCAACTGCCTGACCGCCTATATCGAGCACGACGAGCGCGTCATCACCTGCGAGGACGCGGCCGAGCTGCAATTGCAGCAGCCGCACGTGGTCCGCCTCGAAACCCGGCCGCCCAACATGGAGGGCCAGGGCCAGGTCACCATGCGCGACCTCGTCAAGAACTGCCTGCGCATGCGGCCCGAGCGCATCATCGTCGGCGAGGTGCGCGGCCCGGAGGCGTTCGACCTCCTCCAGGCCATGAATACCGGCCATGACGGCTCGATGGGCACGCTCCACGCGAACTCGCCGCGCGAGTGCCTGTCGCGTATCGAATCGATGATCTCGATGGGCGGCTTCACCCTGCCCTCGAAGACGCTGCGCGAGATGATCGTCGGCTCGATCGACGTGATCATCCAGGCGATGCGCCTGCGCGACGGCTCGCGCCGCATCACCCACATCACCGAGGTGATCGGGATGGAGGGCGACGTCATCACGACGCAGGACATCTTCCTCTACGACATCATCGGCGAGGACGCGAACGGCCGCCTGATCGGCAAGCACCGCTCGACGGGCGTCGGCCGGCCGAAATTCTGGGAGCGGGCGCGCTATTACGGCCTGGAGAAGCGGCTCGGCGAGGCCCTCGACGCCGCCGAGATGGGATCAGAGCCGTGAACCTCGCAGGCAACCTCCCCCTCGCGGCCGGGCTGCTCGCCCTCGCGGTCGCCGGAATCGTCTACGTCGTGCTGCTGCCGCTCCTCACCGGCGAGCGCCGGGCGGCGCAGCGGCTGAAGACCATCAGCGTGCCGAGCGCGAGCGGCGCCGTGCGCAGCGCGACGGTCAACCGCCGCGACCAGATCGCCAAGACCCTCAACGAGATCGAGGCGAAGTCGAAGGGCGCCACCAAGGTCACGCTGGAGCTGAAGATCGCCCGCGCCGGCCTGCCCTGGACGGTGCGCACCTTCTGGACCGTCTCGGGGGGCATCGGCGCGGTGCTCGGCCTGATCCTCCTGATGATCACCGAGAGCCCGCTCGTCGCCCTCGGCGGCGTGTTCGTGGGCGCGCTCGGCGTGCCGCAATACATCCTGCGCAGCATGCGCCTGCGCCGCATCGCCAAGTTCAACAAGGAATTGCCGAACGCGGTCGACGTCATCGTGCGCGGCATCCGGACCGGCATCCCGGTCGGCGACTGCTTCCGCATGGTCTCGCGCGAGGCCGAGGAACCGGTGCGCAGCGAGTTCCGCACCATCATCGAGACGCAGGCGCTCGGCCTCTCCCTCGGCGATTCGGTGAGCCGCCTCTACGAGCGCGTGCCGGTGCCGGAGGTGAACTTCTTCTCGATCGTGATCAACATCCAGCAGCAATCGGGCGGCAACCTCTCGGAGGCGCTGAGCAACCTGTCGCGCGTGCTGCGCGAGCGGCGCAAGATGGCCGGCAAGGTCCAGGCGATGAGCATGGAGGCCAAGGCCTCCGCCTCGATCATCGCGGCGCTGCCCTTCGGCGTCGCCGGCATCACCACGCTGACGAGCCCGGACTACATCTCGCTGCTCTGGACGACCGATGCGGGCAAGATCGCCCTCGTCGGCTCGGCCCTGTGGATGGCCTGCGGGATCTTCACGATCAAGAAGATGATCGCCTTCGACTTCTGACCTCCGAGGCCGGCGCAGCCCGGCCCCATGCAGGCTCCCGAGCGCCATGATCGACCTGATCGCCGCCAAGCTCCTCGACGCGCGGTTCATGAGCACCGCGCTCACCGCGATCGCGGCGGCCGCCACCGCCTTCGCCGTCGCGCAGCCCTTCCTGGAGACCGATCGGCTCGGCAAGCGCATGAAGCTCGTCAGCGACGAGCGCGAGCAGATCCGCCGGCGCGAGCGCGAGCGCATGGGCACCGGCAAGGTCTCGATCCGGGCCGAGCAGAAGGCCTACATGAAGGACGTGGTCGAGCGCTTCGACCTGCGCCGCTGGCTCGGCACCGAGACCGCCAAGATCAAGCTGCTGCAGGCGGGCTATCGCGGGCCGCAGGCGGAGACCGCGTTCCTGTTCTTCCGCCTCGTCGCCCCGGTGGTGCTGACGCTGGGCTCGATCTTCTACTTCTTCGTGATCGAGGTGCTCGACCAGCCCTATCTGGTCCGCACCGCCCTGGTGATCGCCGCGTCCTATCTCGGCATCAAGGCGCCGGAGCTGTTCCTGATCAACAGCGCCAAGAAGCGCCAGGCCGAGGTGCGCAAGGCCTGGCCCGACGCCCTCGACCTGACGCTCATCTGCGTCGAATCCGGCATGGCCGTCGAGCACGCCTTCAAGAAGGTGAGCACCGAGATCGCGGTCTCCTCCGTGGTGCTGGCCGAGGAGCTGGCCCTGATGACCGCGGAGATGTCCTACCTGCCAGACCGGCGCCAAGCCTACGAGAACCTGAGCACGCGCATCGGCATCGAGCCCGTGAAGGCGGTCTCCACCGCCCTGATCCAGGCCGAGCGCTACGGCACGCCGATCGGCCAGGCCCTGCGCGTGCTCGCCCAGGAGAGCCGAGACCAGCGCATGACCGAGGCCGAGAAGAAGGCCGCGGCCCTGCCGCCGAAGCTCACCGTGCCGATGATCCTGTTCTTCCTGCCAGTGCTGTTCGTGGTGATCATCACCCCGGCGGTGATCCAGATCATGCGGGCGAACTGACGTCCGGACAGTCACGAACGATTGACAGGCGGCCGCGCTCCGGCCTATGCACCCGCCACCACGCGCGGCTTCCTCGCAGAAGTCCGCGCGTTTCGCGTTGCTGCCCGCGGCTCTCCGCAGGCGCGACACAACTGAACAAGAAGCCGGTCCAGGGGCTCGCCCCGGAGGCCGTTCGAGAACACGAGAGAACGATGTTCGCAGTCATCAAGACGGGCGGCAAGCAGTACCGCGTCGCCGCCAACGACACCATCACCGTCGCCACCCTCCCCGGTGAGGCCGGCGCCTCGATCGAGTTCGGCGAGATCCTGCTGTTCACCGACGGCGCGGGCGCGACCCAGGTCGGCGCACCGACCCTGTCTGGCATCACGGTCACCGGCGAGATCGTCTCGCACGGCCGCGACAAGAAGGTCATCGCCTTCAAGAAGCGCCGCCGGCAGAACTCGCGCCGCAAGCGCGGCCACCGTCAGGCCCACACCGTCGTGCGCATCACTGGCATTCAGGCCTGATCGCACTTCCGCAGGGCGCGTAGGGGTCCGTTCCGGGGCCCCGTCCGCGACCGCATCCACCCAACCCAGAATTCGGAGCAACTCCCATGGCACACAAAAAGGCTGGCGGCTCGTCCCGCAACGGTCGCGACTCGGAAGGCCGGCGCCTCGGCGTCAAGAAGTTCGGCTCGGAGGCCGTCATTCCGGGCAACATCATCGTGCGCCAGCGCGGCACCAAATGGCACCCCGGCGCCAATGTCGGCATGGGCAAGGATCATACCCTGTTCGCCCTCGTCCCCGGCAAGGTGCAGTTCGAGACGCGCCGCGGGCGCGCCTTCGTAGCGGTGATCCCGGCCCAAGAATCCCAGGTTCTTGAGGCTGCAGAGTAACGGCGGGCGCCTGACAGGCGAAGCGAGCGTCCCGCCGGTGTCCCAGACGACCCGGCAGAGACGTTCCCGCTGAGACCCGCGCAAATCGCGCGGGTCCGGGACCGGACGGAGCAGCGGGGAGGATGGGGCACCATCCTCCCCTTCGTCGTCTCAAGGCGCGGCACGCAAGGCGGCCGCCTCGGAGGTGACCCGATGTTCCCGGACCTGACTCGCGACGACGTCTTCCGGATCGAGACGCGCCGTCTCTGGCTGCGCTGGCCCCGCGCCCGGGATGCGGAGGCCATCACCCGGCTCGCGGGCGAGCGGGAGGTGGCCGAGATGACGGCGCGCATCCCGCATCCGCTGCCGCGGGCGGAGGTGGACGCCTTCCTCCTCGACGTGCGGGCCCGCAACAGCGACGGCGCCGGCCTGACCCTGGCCCTGTCGCGCCGCGCGGATCCGGCCGGGCTGATCGGCATCGTCGGCCTGTTCGAGGGCACCGAGGGCGTTCCGGAACTCGGCTACTGGCTCGGACGTCCCTATTGGGGCGCGGGCCTGATGTCGGAGGCCGCCCGCGCCGTGGTCGAGGCCTTCTTCGCCTATGCGGGCGGCGAGGTGCTGCAGGCCTCGGCCCGGGTCGAGAACGCGGCCTCGCAGCGGGTGCTCGCTTCCTGCGGCTTCCAGCATGCCGGCCGCGCGCGGAAGGCCTTCCCGGCGCGCGGCGGCGACCTCGCGGTCGACCTGTACCGCCTCGACCGGGCGCGCTGGCGGAACTGGCAGATGCCCTCCGCGCAAGCCGCCTGAAGGTTCGGGCCGGGCGACGCCCCGGCCCGGATCGTGCGAAACTGGACGAGAGGGCGGCTCGACCCGCTCGCCGCAAGAGACGGGTGTCACCGTGAAGTTCCTCGACGAAGCCAAGGTCTATGTCCGCTCCGGCGACGGCGGGGCCGGCTGCGTCTCGTTCCGCCGCGAGAAGTTCATCGAGTTCGGCGGCCCGAACGGCGGCGACGGCGGTCGCGGCGGCGATGTCTGGATCGAGTGCGTCCAGGGCCTGAACACCCTGATCGACTACCGCTACCAGCAGCATTTCAAGGCCCGGAAGGGCGAGCACGGCATGGGCTCGAACCGGCACGGGGCCAACGGCACCGACGTGGTGCTGAAGGTGCCGACCGGAACCCAGATCCTCGCCGAGGACGGCGAGACCCTGATCGCCGACCTGACCGAGGTCGGCCAGAAGATCCGCCTCGCCAAGGGCGGCAATGGCGGCTTCGGCAACGCCTACTTCACCACCTCCACGAACCGCGCGCCCAAGCACGCCAATCCGGGCCAGGAAGGCACGGAGATGTGGATCTGGCTGCGCCTCAAGCTCATCGCCGATGCCGGCCTCGTCGGCCTGCCGAATGCCGGCAAGTCGACCTTCCTGGCCACCGTGACGGCGGCCAAGCCGAAGATCGCGGACTATCCCTTCACCACCCTCCATCCCGGCCTCGGCGTGGTGAACGCCGACGGGCGTGAATTCGTGCTCGCCGACATCCCGGGCCTGATCGAGGGCGCGCACGAAGGCGTCGGGCTGGGCGACAAGTTCCTCGCCCATGTGGAGCGCTGCCGGGTGCTGCTCCACCTCGTCGAGGGCACGAGCGAGCATGCCGGCAAGGCCTACAAGCTGGTGCGCGGGGAGCTCGAAGCCTATGGCAACGGCCTCGCCGAGAAGCCCGAGATCGTCGCCCTGTCGAAGGCCGACGCCCTCGACCCGGAGACCCTCAAGGACCAGGTCGCCCGGCTGAAGCGCGCGGCCAAGCGCGCGCCTCTGGTCCTCTCCTCGGCGAGCGGCCAGGGCGTGCCGGAGGCGCTGCGGGCGCTGGCCGGCGCCATCGAGGCGGGCCGCGCGGCCGAGGAAGCGGCGGAGCCGGCCCCCGCCTGGGAGCCGTGACGACGGGAGCCGTTGCCCGCATCGCCGGAAACGCGCATCGTCGGCTTGGGAATGCGGTCCGGCCTTCAGGGAGTGGATCCGATGAGCGAGGCCCTGGTCATCGAGGGTCGTGAGGCGGCGGACCTCGCCCACGAATTGGCCGAGCGCCGCGGCGTCTCGGTGGAGCGGGCAGTCGTCGATTCCCTGCGCGAGGCGCTCAGCGCCGCCGCTGGTCGCCCGGCCGGAAGCGTGCCGGGCCCCGTCCGGGTCCCGACGCTCAAGGAGATGAGGCCGGACCAGCGTGCGCGCTACGAGCGCCTGCAGGCGCTGGCTCTGGAGGGAGAGGCTTTGAAGAAGCCCGGCGCGACCTCCGATCACAGCGATCTCTACGACGAGTTCGGCCTGCCGATATGATCGTCCTTGATGCGTCGGCGATCGTCGCAATCCTGCTCGGCGAGGAGGAGAAAGATCTTTTCGCGCACCTGATCGCCGGACAGGCCTCCGTCTTCGTCGGTGCCCCGACTCTGCTGGAAGCGCGAATCGTCCTGGTGTCCCGCCTCCAAGAGGCGGGCTCGCGGCTGCTCGACGGCTTTCTGGCTGAGTCCTGCGCCACCATCGTCCCGTTCGACGCCGCGATGTACGCTGCGGCGAGCCAGGCCTTCTCGCGCTACGGCCGCGGGCGGCACCCCGCGAAGCTGAATTTCGGGGATTGCATGTCCTACGCCGTCGCATCGGTCATGCGCCTGCCCCTTCTGTTCAAGGGCGACGACTTCGTCCACACGGACATCGTCCCCGCCTACGCGCCCCTGCCATGATCCCCGCACTCGAAGATTTCCGCCGCGTCGTCATCAAGGTCGGTTCCGCGCTCCTCGTGGATCGGGCGCGCGGCCGGCTGCGCCATGCCTGGCTCGCGGCGCTCGCCGAGGACATCGCGGACCTCCACGCCCGCGGCGTGGACGTGCTCGTCGTCTCCTCCGGCAGCATCGCGCTCGGGCGCACGGTGCTCGGCCTCGCTCCGGGCGCGCTCAAGCTGGAGGAGAGCCAGGGCGCGGCCTCGGTGGGGCAGATCGCCCTCGCCCGCCACTGGTCGGAGGCGCTCGGCCATCACGGCATCATCGCCGGCCAGATCCTGGTGACGCCTCAGGACACCGAGGAGCGCCGCCGCTACCTCAACGCCCGCGCCACGATTCAGAAGCTGCTCGAATTGCGCGCCGTGCCGGTGGTCAACGAGAACGACACCGTCGCGACGAGCGAGATCCGCTACGGCGACAACGACCGGCTCGCCGCCCGCGTCGCCACCATGATCGGCGCCGACGTGCTGGTGCTGTTCTCCGACATCGACGGGCTCTACACCGCCCCGCCGAAGAGCGACCCGGACGCCCGGCATCTCCCGGTGGTCGAGCGCATCACCCCCGAGATCGAGGCGATGGCCGGTGGCCCGGCTTCCGAACTCTCCCGCGGGGGCATGCGCACCAAGGTCGAGGCCGCCAAGATCGCGGTCGGCGGCGGCACGCATCTCGTCATCGCCGACGGGCGCGAGAAGAACCCGCTGCGCAAGGTGGTCGAGGGAGGGCGCTGCACCTGGTTCCTGTCCGGCTCGACCCCGAATGCCGCGCGCAAGACCTGGATCGCCGGCTCGCTGGAACCGCGCGGGGTGCTGCTCATCGACGACGGCGCCATCAGGGCGCTGCAGGGCGGGGCGAGCCTGCTGCCGGTGGGCGTGCGCGCCATCGAGGGCAGTTTTAGCCGCGGCGACGCGGTCGATGTGCGCAGCCTCGCGGGCAAGCCCCTCGGCCGCGGCCTCGTCGCCTACGACAGCACGGAGGCCGCGCTGATCATCGGTCATCCGAGCGCCCGCATCGGAGATCTGCTCACCCATCCCGGCCGCTCTTGGATGGTGCACCGCGACGACCTGGCGTTGTTTGTCGAATAGGTGAAAACCGGTACCCGCAACGCTTGTTTCGCCGGTTCCGGATGTGCAAGTACGGGCGGCATAACCTCGTTGACCGGATGGCGGACGTGCCTGTTCTCAACCTGCGCTCGGATCTCGCGGATGCCGACGACCTCGGCACGCAGATGGCCGGGATCGGCCGCCGCGCCCGCGCCGCCGCGCGGAAGATGGCGCTCGCCACCGCGCAGGCGAAGGATGTCGCGCTGCGCACCATCGCCGAGTGCATCCGTGCCCGCGGACCCGAGATCCTGCGCGAGAACGCCCGCGACGTCGCCGCCGCGAAGGCCGCCGGCCATAGCCAGGCGCTGATCGACCGGCTCACCCTCGACGAGAAGCGCCTCGCCGGCATCGCCGACGCGGTCGAGAAGATCGGCGCCCTGGCCGATCCGGTCGGGCGGCAGCTCGCGGCGATCGAGCGGCCGAACGGCCTGCTGATCGAGCGCATCGCCGTGCCGCTCGGCGTGATCGGCGTGATCTTCGAGAGCCGCCCCAACGTCACCGCCGATGCCGGGGCGCTCTGCCTCAAGGCCGGCAACGCCGCGATCCTGCGCGCCGGCTCGGACAGCCACCGCAGCGCCATGGCGATCGCCCAGGCGATGAGCGAGGGCCTCGCCGCCTCCGGGCTGCCCGCCGACGCGATCCAGATCGTGCCGACCCGCGACCGCGCGGCGGTCGGCGCCATGCTCTCCGGCCTCGACGGCAGCATCGACGTGATCGTGCCCCGCGGCGGGCGCGGCCTCGTGGAGCGGGTGCAGAGCGAGGCGAAGGTCCCGGTCTTCGCCCATCTCGACGGCATCTGCCACGTCTACATCCACGGGCAGGCCGATCTCGACATGGCCCGCACCGTGCTCCTCAACAGCAAGATGCGCCGCACCGGCGTCTGCGGCGCCGCCGAGACGCTGCTGGTCGACGCGGCCTGCGCTCGCACCCACCTCGCGCCCCTGGTGACGGCCCTGCTCGAGGCCGGCTGTGCCGTGCGCGGCGACGAGGGCGTGCGCGCGGCCGACCCGCGCGTGACGCCTGCGAGCGAAGCGGACTGGCGCACGGAATATCTCGACGCGGTGATCTCGGCGCGCGTGGTGGACGGCCTCGACGCGGCCATCGACCATATCGAGACCTTCGGCTCGCACCACACCGACGCGATCATCACCGAGGACGCGGAGGCGGCCGCCCGCTTCCTCGCCGAGGTCGATTCGGCGATCGTCACGCACAACGCCTCGACGCAGTTCGCCGATGGCGGCGAGTTCGGCTTCGGCGCCGAGATCGGCATCGCCACCGGGCGCATGCATGCCCGCGGGCCGGTCGGCGTCGAGCAGCTCACCACCTTCAAGTACCGGGTCCACGGCAACGGGCAGACCCGACCCGTCTGACGCGGCGTGCGGGCGACGTTGCCGCCGACCGCATCGGGCATGCGGATCGGGCTCTACGGCGGTTCCTTCAACCCGGCCCATCTCGGGCATCGGCACGTGACGCTGACGGCCCTGCGGCGCCTGGCGCTCGACCGGATCTGGTGGCTGGTCACGCCCGGCAACCCGCTGAAGGACCGCGGCCTCCTCGCGCCGATGGCGCAGCGTTGCGCGCAGGCCGCCGCGGTCGCCGACCACCCGCGCATCGCCGTCACCGGCTTCGAGGAGGCGATCGGCGCCCGCTTCACCCGGCAGACGATCCGCTACCTCACCCAGCGACGGCCGGACGTGCATTTCGTCTGGATCATGGGCGCCGATTCGCTGGCGAGCTTCCACCGCTGGCGCGGCTTCCACGAGATCGCCGCGCGGGTGCCGATCGCCGTCATCGACCGGCCCGGCCACACGCTGAGCGCCCCGAACGCCCGCGCCGCGCGGCTCCTCGCCGGGGCGCGCGTGCCGGAGGACGAGGCCGGAACGCTGGCGCTGCGGCGCCCGCCCGCCTGGACCTACCTGCACGGTCCGCGCTCGAACCTGTCCTCAACGCAGATCCGCCAGGGCTTGTGAACGGCAGATGGCGTATTGCAATCAGTCCGCGAACCCTCCACTTTCGGACCGTGCCGCTTCGGCGGAATCCAATTCTCATCAGGAACCGTGACGCTGTCCGAGACGACCCACACCGAGGCCGCCGACGCCGAGACCCACGCGCTGGCGCGAACCGAAGACCTGAGGGCGCTCGCTCTCGGTTGCCTCGACGAGATGAAGGCCGAGGAGACGATCGCGATCGACCTCGCCGGCAAGACCTCGCTCGCCGATACCATGATCATCGCCTCCGGGCGCTCGCAGCGGCATGTCGGCTCGATCGCCGACAAGATCCTGCAGGAGATGAAGGCCCGCGGCTTCGGCAATGCCCGCGTCGAGGGCATGCCGGCCTGCGACTGGGTCCTGATCGATGCGGGGGACGTGCTGGTGCACATCTTCCGCCCCGAGGTGCGCGGCTTCTACAACCTGGAAAAGATGTGGGGCGCCGACCGTCCCGCCGGCCAGCAGCTCGCCGGCTGACGGCACCGCACCCTTGCGCCTTCTCGTCGCCGCGGTCGGCCGCCTGAAGAACGGGCCCGAGCGCGACCTCGCCGCGCGCTACCGCGAGCGTACGGCCCAGTCCGGCCGGACGCTCGGCTTCACCGCCTGCGACCTCGTGGAACTCGCCGAGAGCCGGGCGCGCCGGGCGGACGACCGCTGCGCCGAGGAGGCGTCCGGCCTGCTCGGCCATCTGCCGGCCGGCGGCGTGCTGCTGGCCTACGACGAGCGCGGGCGCTCCGACCTGACGAGCGAGCAGATCGCGGGCCGGATCGGCGGCTGGCGCGATGCCGGCCGCGCGGCGCTCTGCGTCGCCATCGGCGGGCCGGACGGCCACGATGCCTCAATTCGGACGCGGGCGGAGCTGATCCTGTCCTTCGGGGCGGCGACGCTCCCGCACGGACTCGTGCGCGTGCTCGTCCTCGAACAGCTCTACCGCTCCATGACCATCCTGGCCGGCCATCCCTATCACCGCGGCGAAGCCGGCGCGTGAGCGGCACGACCCGGTGAAGCGAGGCTTCCTCAGACGGGCGGCGGGCGCCCTGGTCCTCCTGGCCGTCTCGGCCGCCGTGCCCGCGCGCGCCGAGGACGCCGCCCCCCAGGACCAGGACCGGCTGCAGAAGGCCCAGGCCGAGCGCGAGCGCCGCGCCGAGAACCTCAAGCGCATCGAGGAGGCCCTGGCCGCGAGCACCGGCGCGCGCGCCCAAGCCGAGTCCGAGATCGCGACGATCGGGCAGGATCGCGCGAAATTGAACACCGCCCTCGTCGATGCCGGCCGGCAGGCCCAGGCGACCGAGGCGCGGCTGACCCGGCTGGAGGAACGGCTGCGCACCATGGGCGAGAGCGAGGCGGCGATCCGGCGCTCGCTCGACGCCCGCCGCACGGTCATCGCCGAGATCCTTGCCGCGCTCCAGCGCATGGGCCGGCGCCCGCCGCCGGCCGTCCTGGTCAATCCGGAGGACGTGCTCGCGGTGATCCGCACCTCCATGCTGCTCGGCGCGGTGGTGCCGGAACTGCGCGGCGAGGTGGCGACGCTGGCGGGCGACCTCACGGAACTGGTGCGCCTGCGCAGCCTCATCGCCGCGGACCGGGAGGGCCTGCGCAACGACCTCGCCGGCTGGGCGCGCGAGCAGCAGCGGCTCAACGCCCTCGTCACGATCCGCCGCACCCGTCAGGCCGAGGTGGAGAGCGGGCTCGCCGCCGAGCGCGTGCGCGCGGCCGAGCTCGGCAATCAGGCGCGCAACCTCAAGGACCTCCTCGACCGCATGACGAGCGAGGTGAGCGCGGCCCGCCGCGCCGCCGAGGAGGCCCGCGCCGCCGAGGAGCGGGAGGCGAAGGCGACGCAGCAGCGCTTCGCCGCGGCCGGCTTCCGCGACCCCGCGCGGCTCGCCCCCAAGATCCCCTTCGCGCAGGTGCGCGGCGAGGTCCCGCGCCCGGTGAGCGGCCGGATCCTGCGCACCTTCAACCAGCCGGACGGCAATGGCGGTTTGACGCGCGGCATCTCGTTCTCGACGCGGCCCAAGGCGGTCGTATCCTCCCCCGCCGACGGCTGGGTGGCCTTCGCCGGCCCGTTCCGGTCCTACGGCCGTCTCTTGATCATCAATGCGGGCGATGGCTACTATCTCTTGCTGGCGGGAATGGATCAGATCAGCGTCGAGGTCGGCCAATTCGTGCTCGCGGGAGAGCCGGTGGGCAGCATGGGCGAGGGAAGTGCGGCACAGCCGGCAATAGACGGCGACCGCGGCGATCCGGTCCTGTACGTCGAGTTCAAGAAGGACGGTGGCTCCATCGATCCGGAGCCCTGGTGGGCGAGGAGCCCCAGCGAGAAGGTTCGCGGCTAATGCGCAAGACTTCCCTCATCATGCTCGGCGCGTTCCTCGGCGCCGGGACGTCGATGGTGGCGACGCAGACCGACTTCCTGTCGGGTCCGCGCGCCGTCGCGGCGTCCGCCGAGACCTACCGCCAGCTCAGCCTGTTCGGCGACGTGTTCGAGAAGGTGCGGACCGACTACGTCGAGAAGCCCGACGAGTCGAAGATGATCGAGGCGGCGGTCAACGGGATGCTGACCTCCCTCGATCCGCATTCGAGCTACATGGACGCCAAGGCGTTCCGCGACATGCAGACCACCACCCGCGGCGAGTTCGGCGGCCTCGGCATCGAGGTCACGATGGAGGACGGCCTGATCAAGGTCGTGACCCCGATCGACGACACCCCGGCGGCGAAGGCGGGCCTGCTCGCCAACGACATCATCACCCAGATCGACGACGATCAGGTCCAGGGCCTGACCCTGAACCAGGCCGTCGACAAGATGCGCGGCCCGGTGAACTCGAACGTCAAGCTGAAGATCAGCCGCAAGGAGGCCAAGGAGCCGATCGACGTCACGCTCACCCGCGACGTGATCAAGATCAAGCCCGTGCGCTCGCGCGTCGAGGGCAGCGACATCGGCTACGTGCGCCTGACCCAGTTCAACGAGCAGACCTTCGACGGCCTGCGCGCCGCGGTCGACAAGCTCTCGACCGAGATCGGCCAGGACAAGATCAAGGGCTACGTCCTCGACCTGCGCAACAACCCGGGCGGCCTTCTCGACCAGGCGGTGATGGTCTCCGACGCCTTCCTCGACCGCGGCGAGATCGTCTCCACCCGCGGCCGCAACCCGGACGAGACCCAGCGCTTCTCCGCGAAGTCCGGCGACATCACCAAGGGCAAGCCGGTGGTCGTGCTGGTCAACGGCGGCTCGGCCTCGGCCTCCGAGATCGTGGCCGGCGCCCTGCAGGATCACAAGCGCGCGACGATCCTCGGCACGCGCTCCTTCGGCAAGGGCTCGGTGCAGTCGATCATCCCGCTCGGCGGCTCGGGCGCGCTGCGCCTCACCACGGCCCGCTACTACACGCCGTCGGGCCGCTCGATCCAGGCGAAGGGCATCGAGCCGGACACCGAGATCCTGCAGGACGTGCCGGACGAGCTGAAGGGCAAGGACGAGACCAAGGGCGAGGCCGGCCTGAAGGGCCACCTCAAGCAGAAGGATACCGAGGAGCGCGGCGGCTCGTCCGCCTACGTCCCGCCGGATCCGGCCAAGGACAAGCAGCTCTCCGCGGCGGTCGACTTCCTGCACGGCATCCAGAAGGGCGCTGCCAACACCCAGAAGCCCAGCATGCCGAACTGAGCCCGCGCTCGGACCGTCATCGGAGCCCCGCCGGCCGCAAGGCCCGGCGGGGCTTCCCGTTTCAGCGCCCCGCGCCGTCCCGTTGAGGGAAAATTAACCATGACGGCCGGCAATGGTCCCAGGGGCGCCTCGCCGGTTCGGCGATTCCGGCGCGGCTCCGGGCCGAGGCCGTGGTGGGTGAGAGTTCCGACGATATCCTGACGCAGCCCCTCGGGGTGGCCGCACCGCTGAGCCGGAAGGCGGCGGCGCTCGCCCGCCTGCGGATGCTCGGGCGCTCGCCGAAGGCCATGGCCGGCGGCACGGGCGCGCTCGTCCTGCTCCTGGTCGGCAGCCTGCTGCTGTTCGGCGATCCGCAGGGCGGCGAGCCCCGCGTCACCGTCGCCATCACCCTGCGCGAGCCGGTTGCCGTGCCCACGCCCGCGCCGCAGGCGGTGGCCGCCGCGGCGCCCGAGCCCGAGGCACCGCCCGCCCGCACCCAGCGCAGCGCCGAGGAGATCGAGACGGCTTCGGGCGTCACCGTGGTGCGCCCGAGCGGCACCGCGGCGCCGAGCGAGGCGGTGGTGATCCGGGTCCCCTCCGCGAACGTGCAGCTCAACCCCGCGCCCGATCCGCGCCTGACCGACCGGGGCCGCCACGGCACGATGCCGAAGCTCGGCGAAGGCCGCCTGCGGGCGCTCGACGTCTATGCCCGCCCCGAGGAGCCGGGCAGCGGCCCGCGCATCGCCATCCTGATGACCGGCCTCGGCATCGGCCAAGCCGCGACCGCCGCCGCCATCGTGAAGCTGCCGCCGGCGGTGAGCCTCGCCTTCGCCCCCTATGGCGGCGAGGTCGAGCGCGCCGCCGCCCGGGCGCGCGCCGCCGGCCACGAGGTGCTGCTCCAGGCGCCGATGGAGCCCTTCGACTATCCCGACAGCGATCCCGGGCCGCAGACCCTGCTGACCGCGCTCAAGGGTCCGGAGAATGCCGACCGCCTCGCCTGGGCCATGAGCCGCTTCCCCGGCTATGTCGGCGTGGTGAACTTCATGGGCGCCAAGCTGATGAGCGATGCGGGCGCCTTCGAGCCGGTGCTGCGCGAGATCGGCGCCCGCGGGCTCGGCTTCGTCGACGACGGCACGGCCGCCCGCCCCCTGCCCGCCGGCCTCGCGGCCAAGGTGAAGACGCCGCTCGCCCGCGCCGAGATCGTGATCGACGCGGTGCCCCGCGCCGACGCGATCGACCGCGAGCTTGCCCGGCTCGAGGCGCAGGCCCGCACCAAGGGCTTCGCCCTCGCCTCGGCGAGCGCCCTGCCCCAGACCATCGACCGCATCGCCCGCTGGGCCCGCGATCTCGACGCCCGCGGCCTGCGCCTCGTGCCGGTGAGCGTCGCCCTGCGCGGCGGGGAGACGCGGCTGTCGAAAGCCGAGTAGACAGGCGCCACAGACGCGACCCGCGATTCGCCCGCAGCGGCGAGCGCCCGGGCCGTTGCCGCTGGCCCCCGCCCTCCCTATGGTCCCGCGCGATGACGACCGAGCCCACCGCCCTCCGCGAGCCGCCTCTGCCCTACCGGCCCTGCGTCGGCGTCGCCCTGATCAACCGGGAAGGCCTCGTCTTCGTCGGGCGCCGCAGGGACATGCCCGCCGATGCGGGCGACGCGGCCGCCTGGCAGATGCCGCAGGGCGGCATCGACGAAGGCGAGACGCCCGAGGCGGCGGCCGTGCGCGAGCTCTACGAGGAGACCGGCGTCTCGCCATCCTGCCTGCGCCCCCTCGGCCAGACCCCGGAATGGCTCACCTACGACCTGCCGCCGGAACTGCTGAAGCGCTCCTGGCAGGGCCGCTACCGCGGCCAGGCGCAGAAATGGTTCGCCTTCGGCTTCCTCGGAACGGATGAGGAGATCGACGTCGAGAGCCCCGGCGGCGGCGCGCACAAGCCGGAATTCGACGCGTGGCGCTGGGTGCCGTTCTCGGAGCTGACCGGGTTGATCGTGCCGTTCAAGCGGCCCGTCTACGAGGCCGTCGTCACCAGCTTCGCCCCGCACGCCGCCTGGGCGCGCGCGGCGTGACCCGCGCCGCGCGAGCCTGAGCCGCCCCGTGCGCTGGCTCGCCGTTCCCCTCGCCATCGCCTTCGGCTGGCTGCTCTTCACCCTGAGCCCGCTCTGGGCCCTCTACGACCTCGCCCGGGCGGTGCGGGCGCGCGACGTCGCCTATGTCGAGCGGCATGTGAACTTCCGGACGCTGCGCCTGTCGCTCGTCCGCCAGACCAGCGCCGCCGTGAAGGCCGCGGCCGACAGCAATCCCGGCCTGGAGCCCCGCGAGCGTCAGCAGCTCAGCGACGCGGCCGTCGGGCTGGCGCTTGCCCTCGCCGAGACCATGGTGACGCCGGAGACCGTCATCGACCTCCTCGACGACGGCTGGCCGCAGCGCCTCGACCTGCCGCGGCCGGAGACCCAGCCGGCCGCCGGGCTCAATCTCGACCGGATCGGCAAGCTCGTTCCCTATTACCTGACCTCCGAGATGCGCGGCTTCCGCACGGTGGTCGTCCCGGTGCCGCCCGAGGCGCCGCGGGCGCTGCAGACGCGCATCCGCATGCGCCTGCGCGGCTGGTCCTGGCGGCTCATCGACATCGAGGTGAACGAGGCCCTGCGCCAGCGCATGGCGGCGGGCCTCGCCAAGACCATCGCCAAGGCCCAGCAGGGGCCCGGGCGCAACTGAAATCCGGGCGGCGAGAGGGATCATCTCTCTCGCGGGTCCGGGCGGAGCCCGGGGATCGCCTGTCGGGGCTTCGCCCCGACACCCCACCAAAGCGACTTAACCCTTTATCCCCGACACGTTCAGCGCGGCTTGGCCTCGGCCGGCTCGGTCTTGTCGCCCTTCGGGATGCGCGGCTTGCGCGATTCCGCGATGCTCTCGGCCTTGTCCTCGTCGGTGTCGCCGCTCTGCTCGATCGCCTTGTCGGGATCGGCCGCGAGCGTCTTCACGATCGCGAGAAGGCGCTCGCATTCGGGGCCGTACTTGTAGCTCTCCAGCACGATCGCGGCATCGCGCAGCGTGCGCAGGTCGCGCAGGGTCTGGCCGTTGGCGCCCTCGCGAAGCTCGGCCTTGCCCGCGATCAGGTCCTCGATCTTCGCCCCCGCGACGTCGCAGGCCTGCGCGGATCCGCCGGCCAGGCAGGCGGCCAGTGCGGCCGGCAGGGCGAGCGGCAGGACGAGGAAGCTGCGGGCGGAGCGGATCATCGGTTCGTCTCGGGGATCAGGCGTGGTGCGGCGAGCCGTGGCCCAGGATGTCGTTGGTGAGGGCGACGAGCTGGCTCGGGCGATAGGGCTTCGGAACGAAGACCGATTGCGCAACGGCGTCGCCGTGGGAAAGCTCCGCGCGGCCGCCCGAGGTGTAGACGACGGGCAGGTCCGGGCACTGGCACCGGGCGTGCCTCGCCAGCGCGATGCCGTTCGTGTTGCGGGCGAGATCGATATCGGTGAAGAGCAGGTCGACGCTCTCCCGGGCCAGGATCTCCTTCGCCTCCCAGGCATCGGCCGCGGTGAGGACGCGGTAGCCTTCGTCGAGAAGGGCCTCGGCGGCGAGCTCGCAGACCACGGGCTCGTCCTCGACGACCAGGACCGTGTTGGCGCCGCGCTCGAGATGGGCGGCCGTCAATCCGTGCACGGGATAGGCAAAGGGGATCATGACGCAACTCCAACTCACCCGGCACGGAGATCCCGTCCCCTCGCCGGATCGCAGGACCAACGGGGCCCTGCGCGCCGGTGTTCGCCGTGTTTGCATCGAATTGCTGAGGTTTGGTGAGCGGAGCCTTAACCCTGCCCGCGCTCTGCTGAACGGAGCGCCCGAAATGGTTAACGAAGGATTAGCGACTCCGTCCGGGAGCCGCATTTCGTGAACCGGGGCTGGCAGTTGGGAACCGGGCTGACCCTGACCGCGCTCGCCGGCTACGTGGATGCGCTGGGCTTCGTGCGGCTCGGCGGCCTCTACACCTCGTTCATGAGCGGCAACACCACCCAGCTCTCCGTCTCCCTCGCCCACGGCGACATCCGGCACGCCCTGATGCCGATGCTGCTGCTCTTGGGCTTCCTCGTCGGGGCGACGCTGGGCAGCGGCCTCTCCATGGTGACGCCGCCGCGCTGGGCGACCTCCGTGGTGCTCGCCTACGAGACGCTGCTGATCATGGCGGCGCTGGCGCTCGGCCTGCCGACGCCGGAGCTCGGCCTCGCCTCGTTCTTCATGGCGATGGCCATGGGCGCGCAGAACGCGGTCCTCGCCCAGGTGAAGGGCTTCCGGGCCGGCACCACCTTCGTCACCGGCGCGCTGTTCAGCCTCGCCCAGAAGATCGCCGAGGCCTTCACCGGCAAGGGGCCGCCGCTCGGCTGGCTCGGCGACGCGGCGGTGTGGGGGGCACTCCTCCTCGGCGCGTTCCTGGGCACGCTGGCCTATGGGCGCTACGAGCTTTACGCCCTCCTCCTTCCGGCGCTGGCCGGCGGCAGCCTCGCGGTCGCCGCGGCCCTGCTCGCCGCCCGCGCCCGCATCGCCGCCTGAGGATTCCCATGACCGCACCGACCTCCCTGCTGAGCCACGTGGCGCCGATCGAGGCGGGCGCGCACGTCACCGCCGCGCACTGGCTCGGCGGAAGGCTGGCGCTGGCGCTGGGCGACGGCACCGTGGTGCTCGCGGGCGACGGCGAGACCGTGCGGGCGGCGGCCCATCCGGAGGGCTCGATCCTGTGCGCCGCGAGCACGGGCAGCCGGCTCCTCACCGGCGGCGACGATGGGCGCGTGGTCGAGATCCGCGCCGACGGCACCCTCGCCGAGGCGGGAACCGCGAAGGGCGGCGCCTGGATCGACGCGCTCGCCCTGCATCCGGACGGCGGCTTCGCCTTCTCGGCCGGCAAGCGCGTCGCCAGCCGCGACGCCAAGGGCCGCGAGCGCACCCTCGACGCGCCCTCCACCGCCCGCGGCCTCGCCTTCGCGCCGAAGGGGTTCCGCCTCGCGGTCGCCCACTACAACGGCGTCAGCCTCTGGTACCCGAACCTGGAGACGCCGCCCGAGCTGGTCTCGTGGAAGGGCTCGCATCTCGACGTGACCTGGTCGCCGGACGGCCGCTTCGTGGTCTCGACCATGCAGGAGAACGCGCTGCACGGCTGGCGCCTGCAGCCGGACCGCGGCCACATGCGGATGTCGGGCTACCCCGCCAAGGTGCGCTCGGTGTCGTGGTCGTCCGACGGCAAGTGGCTCGCCACCAGCGGCGCCGAGGCCGCGATCATCTGGCCCTTCGATTCGAAGGAGGGCCCCACCGGCAAGGCCCCGCGGGAATGCGGCGTGCGCCCGGCCCGGGTCTCGCAGGTGAGCTTCCACCCGAAGGCGCCGGTCCTGGCGCTCGGCTACGAGGACGGCTGCATCCTGCTCGTGCGATTCTCGGACGCGGCCGAGCTTCTCGTGCGCCCGGCGGTGAAGGGCAGCGCGGTGACGGCGCTCGCCTGGGACGCGGCCGGCGCCCGCCTCGCCTTCGGCTGCGCGGACGGGGCGGCCGGCCTCCTCAGCCTGCCGGGCTGAGGAACCGGAGCGCGGCTCCCCCCCTTTACGCTCACGCTCCCGCCACGGAGGACACCCGTGTTCCGCGTGATCCGAACACTCGGCCTCGCCCTCGGGCTGATCGGCGGCGGCCTCGCCGCCCAGGGGCCCGAATTCACCCAGCAATACGTGCAGCGCCTCGGCGGGACCGTGGACGAGCTGCGGCGGCAGGTCGACGGCCTGGAGGCCGACGCCCGGGCCAGCGGCACCACCCGCGACGGCGCGGTCGACCGGCTGCGCGGCAGCCCGGACCAGCTCGTCGCCCGCCGCGGCGAGGCGGCGCGCGGCGACATCGAGCGGCTCGCCGCGCTCAACGCCCAGCAGCAGGCCATCGCCTCGGCGACGAGCCCGCTCGGCCGCATGGTCGCGGTGATGCGCCAGCCCGATTCCGGCCTCGCCCAGGCGACCTGGCGCGACTACCAGCCGGCCGTGCCGACCACCGCGGACGGCGTGATCGCCGGCCTCCTCGGCTTCATCGCCACCTGGGCCGCGTGGCGGCTCGTCTCGGATCTCGGGCGGCGCGCCGCACGGCGGCGGCCGCGCGAGCCGGTCACGGCGACGTGATTCCCGACGCAACCTGCGCGCGCGGTGTGACCGGACATCTACAGCTTCGAGCCCGCTCCTTGCACTAGGGAGAGAGTTGGACCCGCGCGCGGCGGCCGTGATCGCGCCGGGCCGATCCGCAGAGTCGCCCCATGCCGCGCGCGCCCCAACCGATTGTCGATCCGGCGCTCGATGCGGCAGCTCTGCTCCGGCGCGTGGGCTTCTTCGGGCTGTTCGTGGTGGTGCCGGTGACCGCGCAGGTGGCGCGGCGCGCCTCGGTGATCATCGCCCCCATCGCCGTCGTGCTCCTCGTCATCGCGAGCGCCATCGACGGGCGCCAGCGCGCCGTGCGCCCGTCCGGGTCGCGGCTGCTGCGCTCGGCCGCCTTCCTGGCGGGCATGCTGGTGATCCTGTGGTCCGCCCTCTCGCTCGCCTGGACGCCCTTCCTCTCGGCGGCGGCGGAGCGGCTCGCCAACCTCGCCGCGGTGATCGGCCTGACGCTGCTCGGCTATTTCTCGCTGCCCGACCGGATGCGCTCGGCCAACCTCTACCTGCTGCCGCTGGGGGTCACCGCCTCGGCGCTCGTCGCCATCGTGCTGGGCCTGTTCGGCGACAGCCTGATCCAGGGCGGCGCCGACGACGACAGCGCGCTGGGCCGCGGCCTGACGCTGCTGACGCTGCTCGTCTGGCCGGCGGTGGCGTGGCTGCGCTCGCGGCGGCGCGACCGCGAGGCCCTGGCCGTGGCCCTGCTGGTGGCCGGGGCGCTCGTCGCCTCGCCGAACGTCACGCAGATCGTGGCGCTGGCGGTCGGCGCCGTCGCCTTCGCGGTGACGAGCTTCCGGCCCCGCCTCGGCACATTGCTCACGGCGGGCGTGACCGCGGGGCTGCTCGCCACGGCGCCGCTCCTGCCCTTCGTGGCGCGGCCGGTCGGCTCCGCCCTGTTCGGGCCGCTCGCGCCCGGCGTGCTCTCGCTGAAGAGCTGGCAGAAGGTGGTGACCACGGAGCCCGTGCGGCTGATCACCGGCCACGGGTTCGAGACGGCGCTCCGCGGCCGCTTCGTCGGCCTCGTGCCGATGAACGCGCCGACCACGGCCCTGTTCGAGTTCTGGTACGAGCTCGGCATCGTCGGGGCGCTCGCCGCCGCCTTCGCGCTCTACGCCTCGGTGCGCCGGGCGGGCCGCGACGTGCCGGTCCTCGTCCCCGGGGCGATGGCGGCCTTCGCCTCCGCCTTCACGGTGGCCTGCATCGGCGTCGGGCTCACCGTGATCTGGTGGCTGACGGCGCTCGCCATGACGGTCCTCGTCTTCGTGGCGATCGAGCGCGGGCAGTTCCGCACCAGCCGCCCGAAGGTCAGCCGCCTGCGCCGGATCCACGAGAGCGGGGAAGGCTGATCACGTCCGGGATCCCAAAGGGATCACCCCTTTGGTGGGTCCAGGGCGAAGCCCTGGGATGACGCCGGGGCACCCCGCGAGAGGGATGATCCCGCTCGACACCCGGGTTTCAGCCGATCTCGGCTTCGTCCTCGATCCGGGCCATGTCGTCGTCCGACAGGCCGAAATGATGGCCGATCTCGTGGACCAGCACATGCGCCACGAGGTGGCCGAGCGTCTCGTCGTGCTCGGCCCAGTAGTCGAGCAGCGGGCGCCGGTAGAGCCAGACGGCGTTCGGCATCTGGCCCGTCACCACCTCGCCCGACTGCGCGAGGCCGACGCCGCGGAACAGGCCGAGCAGGTCGAACTCGCTCTCGCACGCCATCTCGGTGAGCGTCTCATCGTCGGGGAAGTCGTCAACGATGATGCGCACGCCCGCGCAGAGGCGCCGGAAGCCCTCCGGCAGGGCGGCGAAGGCCGCGTCGGCGAGTTCCTCGATCTCGGCGAGGCTCGGCGCCTTCGCGCCCGCGAGCGCGCTCACCGCCGCTGCGCCGGCGCCGCCGCCGGCATCACGCAGCCGCCGAGGAATCCGGCGAGGTCGTCGGTGATGTAGTCGATATGCGGCTCCTGCACCGCCTCCTGCTCGAAGGCCTCCCGATAGGGATCGGCGACCTTGGGCACGACCAGCACGGTCGCCATGCCGAGATCGTGCGGGACCACGAGGTTGCGGGCGATGTCCTCGAACAGGGCGGAGCGGGCCGGGTCGATGCCGTGGCGACTCAGGAAGCGCTCATAGGTGGTGCGCTCGGGCTTCGGCACGAAATCGGCCGCGGCAATGTCGAACACGTCCTCGAAATGGCTGAGGATGCCGAGCTTCTCCGCCACCCGCTCGGCATGGCGGCGCGAGCCGTTGGTGAGGATCAGCTTGCGTCCGGGCAGGCGCTCGATGGCGTCGCCGAGGCCCACGTCGAGCTTGATCGTCGAGTGGTCGATGTCGTGGGCGAAGTCGAGGAAGTCGTGCGGGTCGACGCCCTCCTCGACCATCAGCGCCTTCAGGGTCGTGCCGTAGCGATGGTAGAAATGCTTCTGCAGGGCCCGGGCCGAGAGGCCGTCGAGGCCGTAGAGGCGCATGACGTAGAGCGTGATCCGCTCGTCGACCTGCGGCCAGACCATCGCGTCGCTGGGATAGAGGGTGTTGTCGAGGTCGAACACCCAGGTGTCCACCTGGTCGAAGCCGCGGGCGTCGCCGGTGGTGAAGTGGCACGTATCGGGTCGGTACACGTCTCACTCGGTGTGATGCGGCCGGGAGCGGGTGCCCCCGGCCGCGGAGGGGATCGGGCTCAGCCCCTGCGGATCAGGGTGCCGGCGCCGTAATCGGTGAAGAGCTCGAGCAGCACGGCGTGGTTCACCTTGCCGTTGAGGATGACCACCGCCTCGACGCCCTGGTCGATGGCGTAGATGCAGGTCTCGATCTTCGGGATCATGCCGCCGGTGATGGTGCCGTCGGCGATGAGGCGCCGGCAATCCTCCACCGTCAGCTCGGGGATCAGCTTCTTGTCCTTGTCGAGCACGCCCGGCACGTCGGTGAGCAGCAGCAGGCGCTTGGCCCGCAGCGCGCCGGCGATGGCGCCCGCGAAGGTGTCGGCGTTGACGTTGTAGGTCTGGCCGTCGGCGCCGTAGGCGACGGGGGCGAGAACCGGGATCAGCTCGGCCTTCAGCACCGCGTCGAGGACGCCGCGCTCGACATGCTCGGGCTCGCCCACGAGGCCGAGATCGACCACCTGCTCGGTCTCGCTGCCGGGATCCCGCACGGTCTTCATGGCGCGCTTGGCGCGGACCATGTTGCCGTCCTTGCCGCACAGGCCGATCGCCCGGCCGCCCTCGGCCGAGATCCAGCCGACGATCTGCTTGTTGATCGAGCCGGCGAGGACCATCTCGACGACCTCCACGGTCGCTTCGTCGGTGACGCGCAGGCCGCCGCGGAACTCGGACTGGATGCCGAGCCGGTCGAGCATCTTCCCGATCTGCGGGCCGCCGCCATGGACCACGATCGGCTTCAGGCCGGACTGCTCCAGGAGCACGATGTCCTCGGCGAAGTCCTCCGCCGCCGCGCGGTCGCCCATGGCGTGGCCGCCATACTTGATGACCACGATCTCCTGGTCGTAGCGCTGCATGTGGGGCAGCGCCTGGGCCAGCACCTCGGCGCGCACGTGGACATTCGGCAGTTCGGTCATCGCGGTCCTCTGCGGGCGCGGACGGCGTCGGACGCCGTCGGCGCGGGCGCCTTTCTATCGGAAGCGGGCCGGGCTGCGAAGCACGCGCGGGTGACAGACGCATGACACGCGCGGAACCCGCACGGGAGGCCGGGACCCCGCCGCCCTACTCCGCCGGGACGGCCGAGCGGACCTCGCGCGGCGCGAAAAGCCCCCCCTCCGGCTGCATGTCGACGCGCCGGTCGTGCAGGGCGTTGAGCGTCGAGCGGTGGCCGATCGAGACGATGGTGGTGCCGGGCAGGCGCTCGCGCAGCATCTTGTAGATCGCGGCCTCGCTCGGCTCGTCGAGCGCCGCGGTCGCCTCGTCGAGGAAGAGCCATTGCGGCTTGGCGAGCAGCGCCCGCGCGATGGCGAGGCGCTGCTGCTCGCCGCCCGACAGGCGGCGGTCCCAGCTGTCGACCTCGTCGAGCCGGTCGGCGAGCTGCGGGAGCTGGGCCGCGACCAGGGCCTCGCGGATCGCCTCGTCCGTGAACTGGTCGATGGTGCTCGGATAGACCACGGCGCCGCGGAGCGTGCCGAGCGGCAGGTAGGGCCGCTGCGGCAGGAGCAGGGCCGATTGCCCGGCCGGCACGTCGACCCGGCCCTTGCCGAAGGGCCAGATCCCGGCGATCGCCCGGAACAGGGTGGACTTGCCCGAGCCCGAGGGCCCGGTGAGCAGGGTGGCGCCCCCCGTCCGGAAGGCGAGGTCGTCGGCCTTCACGATCTCGCGCCCGTCTGGAAGGGCGAGCGTCAGGCCGCGGGCGGTGACCGGCCCGGTGGTGTCGTTGCCCTGGGCGAGGCCGTAGCCCGCGGCCGAGAGCGCCTCGGCCTTGGTCATCGCCCGCTTGAAGGAGCCGAGACGGATGGTGTTCGCCCGGTAGGAGGCGAGCGTGATGTAGCTCGTGACGAAGAAGTTCAGCGCGTTCTGGACGTTGCCGAAGGCGTCCGAGGTCTGCTGCAGCGTGCCCAGGGTGATCTTCTTCGAGAAGAAGGACGGGGCCGCGATGATGAGCGGGAAGACCGCGCTCGCCTGCCGGTAGCTGAAGGTGAAGGCGATCAGCTTGATGCGCCGGTAGATGATGTCGACGTAGTTGTCGATCACGGTGTGGAAGATCGTGGCCAGCCGCGAGGCCTCGGCGCGCTCGCCGCGCAGGAGCGCGATCTGCTCGGAATAGATGCGGTTGCGGGCCAGCGAGAAGCGGAAGTCCGCCTCGACCTGCTCCTGGCGGAAGTTGAGGCCGATCAGCGGCTTGCCGATGATGTGGGTGAGCCAGGTGCCGACCACCGCGTAGGCGATGACGAGCCAGACCAGGAAGCCCGGGATCACCGCGTCGGTGAAGGGCAGCACGAAGTCGCGCGACAGCGTCCACAGGATGACGATGAAGGAGACGAGCTGCGCGGCCTGGGAGAGCAGCCGGATCGACAGGCTCGCCGTCTGCTGGATGAAGGCGTTGACGTCCTGCTGGATACGCTGGTCGGGGTTGTCGGCCTGCTCGTCGATGAAGGGGATGCGGTAATGCGTGCCCTTGCCGAGCCAGCGCTCGTAGAGGCTGTGCGTCAGCCAGGTGCGCCAGCGGATGTGCAGCGAGGAATCGACGAAGAGGTCGATCATCCCGATCACGATGTTGAGCATCGCGAGCGGGATGAAGATCCACAGCACCTGATGCCAGAAAGCCTCCGCGTTGAGCTCCTGCAGGGTGTTGTAGAGGTCGCGGTAGAAGAAGTTGAACCGCAGCGTCAGCGCCACGTCGGCGAAGTTGACGAAGATCGACAGCGCCACGAGCCGCTGGCCGATCTGGCCCTCCGTGCGGCCGAACCAGCGGAACAGGCCGATCTCCTTGGTCGGCGCGTCGCGGTTGGCGAAGTACGGGTCGGCGATCAGGGTGATGTCGCGGATGGGCTTCCAGTAGGAGATCGCGAGCACGATGCCGGCGAAGACCACGGCGCCGGTCGCGGCGAAGGCGGGCGGCAGCAGCGCGCCGATGACGGCGGGCAGCAGGCCCATGGCGGCGGCGGTCTTGGCGCCCGCGAGCAGCAGGTAGCCGATGCCGTAGACCGAGACGAAGACCTTCAGATAGGCGGAGAGGTTCCCCGAGGCGACGAGGATGCCCGCCATGACGAAGCCGGCGAGCGAGACGTAGAGCGGGGGCGAGGGGATGCCCGGCACCGCCAGCAGCACCAGCGCGACGAGTGCGGTGAGCGCGGCCTGGAAGCCCAGACCGGTCCTGAGTGCGGCCACGCGCGTCTCTCCAATACTCCCGAGGCCGGGGGCTTGTTCAGCCCACGGCCGTCGTCAGCGCCAGTGACGGCGCGTCGTGGCGAGATAGTGGCATCGATGCCGCCCTGTCCCGTGAAACTTTCGCAAGGCGCGGGCGACCGATCGCCCCGCCTACCAGTTCCACTCCTCGAAGCCCGGCTCGCGGCAGCGGTAGCCGACCGGGCATTGCGGGTTGTCGCGGGTGGGCAGGAAGCGCAGCTCCGCGACCTCGGAGAAGTCGCAGAACGAGCGGTCGCGGACGAGGCGCTCCGTCGCGCCCCGGCCGGTGGGCAGGGTGACCTCGCCCTCGCGCTTCACCAGGGCCATCGCCTCGGCGCAGACCAGCCGCTGCGTCGCCGATGGCGGGACGGCGATGGGTCGTCCTTGCGCGAAGGAGGCACTGGCGGTGAGGCCGAGCAGAAGGGCGCTGACGAAGCGTCGCATCGGGGGAATGGCCAAGTGCCTCGGAACGCACGTGAACTCGGGATGGGGCCGTGCAGGCCGCAGCCCCGTGTCCCGCGATCAAGCATGGCAGTTTCCGCCGGCCCCGGGAAGGGCCTGGGTGTCACCCCGGCGCCCCAGCGCGGGAGAATTCGCCGTGGCGGCGCCGTAATCGGCTGATTTGGAATTCGCAGGCGCAGAGACCCGGTTAACATTTCGTTGAACACAGGCGGGATGGGACCGGCGCCGCTGCTTGACCTGCCCCCGCCGTGAGGACTGGTGTTCTGCGATGTCCGCTCTCTCGATTCTCGATCTCGATGCCGTCCGGGCCGCGCCCGTGAGCCGCGAGCCCTACGCCTTCACGCTCGGCACGAACGTGCTCAAGCCCGAGTCGATCGACGCGATCCGCGCCGACTTCCCCGACATCGCCAAGCCCGGCTACCTGACGGTGGACGAGGTCGCGCTCAAGGGCCGCTTCAAGGCGCTGATCGACGAGCTCGAGAGCGACGCCTTCTCGGCGATCCTCGGCGAGAAGTTCGGCATCGACCTCGTCGCGTGCCCGCGCCTTACGACAATCATGAAGCGGTCTCAGCTCAAGTACGGCTCGATCCACACGGACGGCCCGTCGAAGGTGCTCACTCTCCTCGTCTACATGAACGACGCCTGGTCCGCCCCGGCCGCCGGCCGGCTGCGGGTGCTCTACGACGGCAAGAACTACGAGCCCTTCGCCGTCGAGGTGCCGCCGACGATGGGGACGATGTTCGCGTTCCTGCGAGCGGACAATTCCTGGCATGGGCACGAGCCCTTCGAGGGCGAGCGCCGCGTGGTGCAGGTCGCTTGGCTGAAGGACGCCTCCGAGCTGGAGCGTAAGAAGAAGCGCAACCGCACGGCGCAGTTCCTCAAGGGCATCTTCGGACGCTGACAGATGAGCGGGGGAGCGGCCATGGCGGCGGGTCTCGATCCGGGACCGCTGGGGAAGGAGGCGGGTCAGGGCCGCGGCGGCCGGGCTTGGCGCGCCGTGCTGCTCGCGCTCGCGGCCGGCTGGGGCGCCTTCCTGGCCTACAGCGCGGTCTTCCTGACTGAGGATCCGCCCCTGCGCCACGCCGCCGTGGCAGACCGCGAGACCACGAGCGGGCTCGACTTCCCCGCCCCCGGCTCCGCCCCGCTGCAGACCGCCCGCCGCGTCGCCTACGGGCTCGACGAGCCGCGCCCCGACACCGCCCCCTCGGCCGATCCCCCGGCGACACACCCCGCCTCCGTGGCCCGGGCGACGGCAGCGGAGCCGCCGATCCAGCCCGGCAGGACGGGCGCCCTGCCCGAAGCGGTGGCGACGGCACCACCCACCGAGCGGATGGCGGCAGAGCGGCTGGACCATATCGGGGTTTGGGGACCGAACGCGGCGGCCTGCGGCGCCCGCCACCGCCGCCGCGGCTACTATCAGGCCATCATCACCCTCGAGCGGGCGAAGGCCGGCCGCACCGTCTGCACCTTCCACGACGGACGGCGCATCGGGAACGCCTGGGTCACGGCCGCGGAGTGCAGCGACCGCGGCCGCCACTGGTCCTCGCAGGTGCGGCTCGTCGTGGAGGGCGACCGTCTGACCTGGTCGAGCGCCCGGGGAACAGCCTCCTACATCCGCTGCGGCCGGCGCCCGGGCTGAGCCCGATGCTTTCAGGCCCCGGCCACCTCGGTCCGCGCCTTGAGCACGTCGATCAGCGCGCGATCGCGCCGCGCCTCCAACTCCGCCACGGTGCGACCGGCGGCCTCCGCCTCGACACCAGCAACGATCGCCGCCTTCACGTCCTCGGTGAGTCGCGGATCCCCGAGGCTCTCCCAGCGCCGCTCCTGGCTCGGCCCGAGATGGTCGAGATAGTGCCGGATGCCGCCGGCCCCGCCGCCGAGATGGTAGGTCATGTGCGGGCCCATCGCCGACCAGCGCAGGCCCGGCCCGTTGCAGAGCGCGGCGTCGATATCGGCCACGCTCGCCACGCCTTCCGCAACGAGATTCACCGCCTCCCGGTACAGGGCCGAGGCGAGGCGATTGGCGATGTGGCCCGGCATCTCCCGTCGCAGGATCACCGGCCGGCGTCCGAGCCGGGTATAGAAGGCGGCGGCCCGCTCCGCGGCGGTATCGCTGCCCGCCACGATCTCGACGAGCGGCACGAGATGGGGCGGGTTGAAGGGATGGGCGACGAGCACGCGCTCGGGCCGGGCGCAATCGGCGACGATCCGGCTGCGCAGCATCGCCGAGGTGCTCGATGCGACCAGGATGTCGGCCGGCAGGCAGGCGTCGATCCGGGCGAGCAGGCCGCGCTTGAGCCCCTCCTCCTCGGGCGCGTTCTCCTGCACGAAGCCGGCGCCCGTGACCGCCGCCTCGAGGTCGTCATGGGTGGCGAGCCGGCCAGCGCCCGTCAGGCCGAGTTCGGCGAGTTGGCCCAGCGCGAGGTCGACCGAAACCCGCAGACGGTCGGCGAAGCCGGGTGCCGGATCCCAGGCGGAAACGTCGATTCCGTGCGCCAGGAACAGGGCCGCCCAACTCGCACCGACCGTGCCGCATCCGACCACGGCGACGGCGCCGATCTCATCCATTTCAGAACTCCGGACTCTTCCACCGCACGCGCTTTACATCCGGTGCCGCCGCTGCATTAGTCAACGCGCGATGCTCTCGTTTTCGTGAGATCGAGCGGGCGACAAGACCCGCGACCGGAGGATGCCCATGCTCAAGCGCGCTCTCGCCTGCGCCGCCCTGTTCGCCCTCGCCGCGACCGTCCCCGCCCGTGCGCAGGACGTGGTCCGGCTCGGCAATCTCAAGTTCGCCCATTACGGCGCGATCTCCTACATGAAGGAAATCGCGCCCAAATTCGGCCTGAAGATCGACGAGCGGCAATTCGCCAAGGGCGCCGACATCTACCCGGCCATGGCGGTCGACCAGATCGACATCGCGGCCTCGGGCGGCGATGGCGCCGTGGCCGCGCGGGGGAACGGCGTGAAGCTCCTCGTGGTGGCGGGCTTCGCCAATGGCGGCGTGCGCATCCTCAAGCGACCGGACCTGCCGGCCAAGACCGCGGCCGACCTGAAGGGCCTCAAGGTCGCCACCGTCCGCGGCGGAACCCAGGACCTGATGCTGCTGGCCGAGCTCGACAAGCACGGCATGACCTGGTCCGAGCGGCCCGGCAAGGACGTGCAGCTGACCTATTTCAACAACTACGCCGACCTGAACCAGGCGCTCGCGCAGAAATACGTCGACGTGATCTGCCAGAGCGAGCCGCAATCGACGCAGGCGATCAGCGCCGGCTGGGGCGTGGAGTTGGTTAAGCCCTACGACACGCCGATCGGCATCCCCTACCGCCCGCTGGTGATGACCGAGAAGATGTACAACGAGAAGCCGGAGGTGGCGGCCAAGGTCCTCAAGCTGTTCGTCGCCGCCACCAAGGCCTTCATCGACGACCCGGCTCTGGCCGAGAAATACGTGCGCGAGCAGGTCTTCAAGGGCCAGCTCTCGAGCCAGGATTTCCGCGACGGCATGGCCAACGCGAGCTATACCTACGACATGCCGGCCGGGCATATGCAGACCACTTCCGACTACATGGTCAAGTATGGGCTCGGCAAAATGGTCAGCCCGCCCAAGAGCGACGCCGAATGGGTCAAGACCGATCTCCTGGATAAGGCCAAGGCCGAGCTGAAGACCAACTGATGCGCGCGTCCTCGCTCCGCGGCGCCATCGTCCCGGTCGGCCTGCTCGTCCTCTGGGAGATCCTAAGCCGCGTCGGCGTGTTCTCGCCGATCGTGCTGCCGCCGCCCACGGCGGTGGCGGCCAAATGGTTCTCCGGCCTGCTGCCGGGCCTGCCCTACGACCCCGATACGCAGAGCTATCTCGGCTGGCTCTTCTCCGGCGAGATGCCGCACGACATGGTGTCGAGCCTGTCGCGCGTGGTCAGCGGCTTCGTGATCGGGGCCGGCCTCGCGGTGCCGGTCGGCCTGGTGCTCGGCACCAACGACCGGCTCTACGACCTGTTCAACCCGCTGCTGCAGGTGCTGCGCCCGATCCCGCCGATCGCCTATATCCCGCTCGCTATCGTCTGGTTCGGCCTCGGCAACCCGCCGGCCCTGTTCCTGATCGCGCTCGGTACCTTCTTCCCCGTCCTCGTCAACACCATCGCCGGGGTGCGGCAGGTCGATTCGATCTATATCCGCGCGGCGCGCAACCTCGGCGCGGGCTCGTGGACGATGTTCCGCCGCGTGATCCTGCCGGCGGCGAGCCCCTTCGTGCTCGCCGGCATGCGCATCGGCATCGGCACCGCCTTCATCGTCGTGATCGTCGCCGAGATGATCGCGGTCTCGGACGGGCTCGGCTACCGCATCCTCGAGGCGCGGGAATACATGTGGTCCGACAAGATCATCGGCGGCATGCTCACCATCGGCGTGCTCGGCCTGATCATCGACGGGGCGATGAGCCGCCTCAACGACCACCTGCTGCGCTGGCACCGCGGCCTGGAGCGGTAGGACCCGCTTCCTCCTCATCCCATCGGTCAGCGCGAGACGGAATACGGCATGTCGGCAGAGATCATGGTCGCGGATGCCAGCAAGGTGTTTGGCAGCGGCGATGCCGGCGTCGCGGCCCTGCAGGACGTTACCGCGACGGTGCCGGAGGGGCAGTTCCTCTGCCTGCTCGGCCCCTCGGGCTGCGGCAAGTCGACCCTCCTCAACGCGATCGCCGGCTTCACGCCGCTGACCGCCGGCCACATCACCATTGGCGGCACGCCGGTATCCGGGCCGGGGCCCGACCGCGGCATGGTCTTCCAGGAATACGCGCTGTTCCCCTGGATGAGCGTCGAGGACAACGTCCGCTTCGGCCTCGACATCAAGGGCGTGCCGCGCGCCGAGGCCGGAGTGACGGTCGACCGGATCACCGCGACCCTCGGCCTGTCGGATTTCCGCAAGCGCTTCCCGAAGGACCTCTCCGGCGGCATGCGCCAGCGCGTGGCCATCGCCCGCATCCTGGCCCTCGACCCGCCGGTGATGCTGATGGACGAGCCCTTCGGCGCCCTCGACGCGCTGACGCGGCGCACCCTGCAGGACGAGCTGCTGCGGATCTGGGCCGAGTACCGCAAGACGGTGATCTTCGTCACCCACTCCATCGAGGAGGCGATCTACCTCGCCGATCGGATCCTGGTGATGACCTACCGCCCGGGCCGGCTGAAGCGCGACGTGATGGTGGACATGCCGCGCCCGCGCGACACCGCCTCGGCCGAGTTCAACGCGATCAAGCGGGAGCTCGCAGGCCTCGTGATGGCCGAACAGCAGCGCTTCACCGATGCCGAGCTGCACGCGCCCGCCGTCGACTGATCTCAGATTCGCCGCTTTCGCCGACGAGTCAGGCGGGACGAACGCTCTTCCGGCGCGGATACGGCCGCGCATCGCAGGACGGCCCGGTGATCCGCTTCGACGACGTCACGAAGGTATACAGGACGGACGGCCATCGCCGCACCATCCTGGAGCGGGTCTCGTTCACCCTCAAGCCGGGCGTCAGCTACGGGATCCTCGGCATCAACGGCGCCGGCAAGTCCACGACCATGCGCCTCATCGGCGGGGTCGAGGCGCCGACGAAGGGCGAGATCCATCGGGGCCTGCGCGTTTCCTGGCCCCTCGGCTTCGCGGGCGGGTTCCACCCGCAGATGACAGGGCGCGATAACGTCATCTTCGTCGCGCGCATCTACGGCGAGGATCCGCGGCGCGTCCTCGACTTCGTCGAGGATTTCGCCGAGCTCGGCAGCTATCTCGACGTGCCGATCCGGACCTATTCCTCCGGCATGGGCGCGCGTCTCGCCTTTGGGATGAGCATGGCGATCCCATTCGACTGCTACCTGATCGACGAGGTGACCTCGGTGGGCGATGCGCGCTTCCAGAAGCGCTGCAACGAGGTCTTCTCCAGCCGCCGCAAGCATGCCGACGTGATCATGGTCTCGCACTCGATGGAGGTCATCCGCGAGTGGTGCCAGCAGGGCATCGTCCTCCTCAACGGCCGGGCGATCGTCTATGAGGACGTGAACGACGCGATCGAGCTCTACCGGCGCCTGAACGCCTGACCGCCCTCCCCCGGTCGGTGCCGCGGCGGACATGGTTTCGCCGCGGGTGCGTGCGAGTGGACGTGCCAGAGGGATCGATCGCCATGGCCCGGCGGCCGGCAGGGGAAGCGAACAACCCGATGAACGTCGAGATCCGCAATCCGCAGGGTCAGCCGCTCAGCACAGCGGACAAGTCGCAGGCGGTCGCCGAATCGCTGCGGCAGATCGCGCGGCTGTCGCGCTTCGCCGACCGGAAGAAGGGCATCCGGTCCTACCAGAGCCACGTCAAGCGCGATCCCTGGCTGCCCGTCCTCTTCGTGCTCTGCTTCGTGCTGCCGACCCTATGCGGCGCCGTCTATTACGGGCTCATCGCCTCGGACCGCTACGTGACCGAGACGCATTTCGCGATCCGCCCGGCGCTCGGCGGCGCCGAGAAGGCCGCCCCGGACAAGGTCGGCACCAATCTCGGCGTGCCCAAGGAGCTGATCGCGCAGGACACGCTGATCACCTACGAATACGTCATGAGCCGCGCGATGCTGGAGGTCCTGGAGAAGGACCTGCCGCTGCGCGAGTGGTTCAGCCGCGACAGCATCGACTACCTGTCCCGCCTCGATCCGGAGAAGCCGATCGAGAAGTTCGTGAAGTACTGGCGCCACCGCGTCTCGATCGACGTCGAGTCCGGTTCGGGCATCATGACGCTCGCCGTTAACGCCTTCGACCCGCAGGAATCGCTCACCATCACCAAGGCCGTCGTCAAGGAGGCGGAGCGCATGGTGAACGAGCTCAGCATGAGGGCCCGCAACGACGCGGTGGCGGAGAGCAACCGCGAGCTGAAGCTGGCCGAGGAGCGCATGACCCGGATCCGCTTCGCGGTGCGCGACCTGCGCAACCGCGACGGCGTCCTCGACGCGCAGAAGACGAACGAGGCGAACCTCAAGACGATCGGCGAGCTGCGCACGGCCCGCATCAATCTCGCCGTGCAGCTCACCGTCGCGCAGCGCGATCTCGGACCGAACTCCAACCGGATCGTCGAGCTGAAGACGCAGATCAAGGATCTCGACGAGAACATCGCCCGGCTCGAGCGACAGGCCGCGAGCGTGGATCCCGAGCAGAAGCGCCTGCTCTCGGACGCGATGACCCGGTTCGAAGGCTTCGACAACGAGCGCAAGGACGCCGAGAAGTACTACGCGGCGGTGCTCGCCGCGAACGAGCGGGCGCGCATCATCGCTGCGCGCCAGATCGAGTTCTTCAGCATGATCGTGCCGCCGGTACTCGCCCAATCGGCCGTGCAGCCGCGGCGCGTCCTGATGATCAGCCTGATCACCGCAGGCGCCGCGATCCTGTTCGCCGGCGCGATGTTCGCCCGCAAGCAGGTCGCCTGAGCCGCCCGCCGGCCTCCCGCTCTCAGCGGGTGGCCGAGCCGGGCCCGGCGAGGTCGGTCGTCGGAGCCGCGCCGGCCTCGGCGGTGCCGCCGGTCCAGCCTTGCGCCCGCCAGCCCTCGGCGCGCTCGTCGAGATCGATCGAGCCGTGCTTGTCGAGGATCGCGAGCGCCCGGTCGGCCATGTCGTCGCCGACCCGCGCGGTGACCAGCGTCCCGCCCCGGCGCACGCCCTCGGCATAGGTCGCGGCCTCGTGCTCGCTGAGCCCGGCGCCGGTGAGGCCGCCGATCAGGCCGCCGGCCGCCGCACCGACGCCCGCCCCCGTCACCGCGGCCACGAGCCAGCCCGCCGCCACGACGGGGCCGAGGCCCGGTATGGCGAGGAGTCCGAGGCCGGCGAGCAGTCCCGCGCCGCCGCCGAGCACGGTGCCGAGGGTCGCCCCCGTCCCGGCCCCGTCGGCCGCGTCCGATTCCGTGGCCCGCGCCGACCCGTCCCGCGGCGCGACGCGGCCGGCGATGCGGCTCTCCGGATCGCTCGCGACGATGCTGATGTCGGCGTGGGGGATGCCCTCGGCCTCCAGCTTGTCGACCGCGCGGGCGGCCGCGTCGTAATCGTCGAACAGGGCGGTGACGGCGCGTGTGGCCATGGATCGTCTCCTGCTGTGCGCTGGGTCTCGCGGAGGGCGCGGACGCTCCGTCAGCGCGCCGCGACGTTCCCGCGGTAATCCATCCCGATCCGGACGTCCTTGCCGGCATGGGTGGCGATGCCCTCCCAGATGCCCTGATCGGTCTTCTTCAGGTCGCGGATCTCGCCGAAGCCCATGCGGCCGAAGCGCTCGCGCACCTGCGCCTCGGTGAAGCTGTTGGCGCCGGGCTCCAGCGGCTCGCCCATCATGCCCTGGCCGGCCGGGCGGCCCGCCTCGCCGGGCGCCTGGGCCGAGGCGGCACCCGCGGCGAGAGCCAGGAGAGCGAAAGTGATGGTGAGGGCGCGCATCGGTGGGTCCTCGGCGGTGTCCGTGCCCGTTCAAGCCCCGGAGCTGCCCGGGGTTCCGGCCGGTGCCGGGCCGGCGGTTAACGGGGCGCTAACCATCCGCCCGGCAATTCTTGCCGGGTCTGCCGGTCGCGGACGGGAGCGCGGGCATGAGCGAGACGGCCTCTGTGCCGGGACGGACGGGCGGCATCGCGGGGGCGCTGAACGGCTTGGCGCTGCCGAGCCGCGGCGATCTCCGGGCGCTGTCGCGCCGGTCCGATCTCGTCTTCGCGACGGCGGTGATGGGCATCCTGGCGGTGCTGATCTTCCCGCTGCCCGCGGTCCTGCTCGACCTGCTGCTCGCGGTGTCGATCATCATATCCGTGCTGATCATGATGACAGGGCTGTTCATCGACAACCCGCTCGAATTCACCGTCTTCCCGACGTTGCTGCTCATCGCGACCATGCTGCGGCTCGCGCTAAACCTCGCCTCCACGCGCCTCATCCTCGGCCATGGCCACGAGGGCACGGCGGCCGCCGGCCACGTCATCGAGGCGTTCGGCAACTTCGTGATGGGGGGCAACTTCGTCATCGGGATCATCGTCTTCGCGATCCTGATCATCGTGAACTTCGTCGTCATCACGAAGGGATCGGGCCGTATCGCGGAAGTGGCGGCCCGCTTCACCCTCGACGCGATGCCGGGCAAGCAGATGGCGATCGACGCCGACCTCTCGGCGGGGCTGATCGACGAGAAGGCCGCCAAGGCGCGGCGCGCGGCGCTGGAGGAGGAATCGGCCTTCTTCGGCGCCATGGACGGCGCCTCGAAATTCGTGCGCGGCGACGCCGTGGCGGCGCTCCTCATCACCTTCATCAACGTGGTGGGCGGTATCATCATCGGCGTGGCGCAACAGGGCATGCCCTTCGGCGCGGCGGCCAAGAGCTACACGCTGCTGACCATCGGCGACGGGCTGGCGAGCCAGGTGCCGGCGCTGATCGTCTCGACGGCGGCCGGCATCCTGGTCTCGAAGGCGGGCGTGCGGGGCTCGGCCGACAAGGCGCTCGGCAAACAGCTCGCCCATTACCCGAAGGCCCTCGGCATGTCGGCGGGCGTGATGGTGCTGATCGCGCTCCTGCCCGGGATGCCGATGCTGCCCTTCCTGCTCCTCGCCGGCGGATCGGGCTACGCCGCCTGGCGCATCGCCAAGACCGCGAAGGAGGCGCCGCCCCTCGACGCCGACGGCAAGCCCGCCGATCCGGCAGCGATCGCCGCGGCCAAGGAGGAGACCGTCACGGAGCTGCTCAAGCTCGACGACCTCAAGCTCGAGATGGGCTACGCCCTGCTCGCCCTCGTCAACGGCGAGGCCGGCGACCGGCTCACCGACCAGATCAAGGCGCTGCGCCGCCAGCTCGCGGCGGAGCTCGGCTTCGTGATGCCCTCGGTGCGCATCCTCGACAACGTGCAGCTCGACGCCAACGCCTACGTGGTGCGGGTGAAGGAGATCGAGGCCGGCACGGGCCGGATCTTCCCCGGCCAGTTCATGGCGATGGACCCGATGGGCGGCCAAGTGCAGCTCCCCGGCCAGCACATGCTGGAGCCGACCTTCGGCCTGCCCGCGACCTGGATCGATGCGGGCCTGCGCGACCAGGCCCAGCTCAAGGGCTACACCGTGGTCGACGCGGCGACCGTGGTCTCGACGCACCTCACCGAGATCATCAAGGCGCATGTCTCGGAGCTTCTCAACCATGTCGAGGTGCAGAAGCTGCTGCGCGAGTTGCCGAAGGAGCACGGCGACCTGCTCAAGGAGGTGGTGCCGAGCCAGATCTCGACCACGGGCGTGCAGCGCGTGCTGCAGTTCCTGCTCTCCGAGCGGGTCTCGATCCGCGACCTCGGCGCCATCGTGGAGGGCATCGCGGAGGTGGCGGGGGCGGTGAAGAACCCGCGCGACATCGTCGAGCACGTGCGCGCCCGCCTCGGCCGCCAGATCTGCGCGCAGTACCAGGGCCCGGACGGCACCCTGCCGATCATCACCCTGTCGCCGGCCTGGGAGCAGGCCTTCATCGAGGCGATCGTCGGCGAGCGCGAGGAGCGCTACCTCGCGATGCAGCCCTCGAAGCTGACGGAGTTCGTCAACACGGTGCGCGACCGGTTCGAGGCGGCGGCGCGCCTCGGCGAGATGCCGGTGCTCGTGACCTCGGCCCAGTCGCGGCCCTTCGTGCGCTCGATCATCGAGCGCTTCCGCCGCGAGACCCCGGTGATGAGCCAGGCGGAGATCCATCCGCGGGCGCGGCTGCGGACGGTGGGATCGATCTGAGGGGCTGTTCGAGCGGATCGAGCGGGTTGCTAGAGTATTTTCCATGATCCTTGGATCATGGAAAATACTCTAGCACATTGATTGTGCCGCGTTTTCTTTCGCGGAACCGGCAACCACTTCCGCGGAAAATGCTCTAACCTCCACTTATCCCCTCCTCGACCTCATCCTGAGGCGCCGCAGCGAAGTGGAGGCCTCGGAGGCCTCCTTCGAGGCCCGCTGCGCGGGCACCTCAGGATGAGGTGGTTTGGTTTGGTAAGGTAGGACGAGCTGAATCTTCGCGAAGATCGGCCGAAGAGGCCCGGACGGATCACAGGAACCGGCAGAAACAAAGAAGGCCACCCGCAGGGTGGCCTTCATCGATGTCGCGGCTTGGGCGGTTCTCAGACCGCCGTCTCCTTGAGCTTGTGCTCGATCTCGTGGGCGTCGAGGCCGGGCGCGGTGACCGGAGCCTCGGGCACCGCCTTCGAATCGGTCTTGCCGACCGCGGCCGCGAGGCGGGAGCGCTCGAACATCAGCACGATCACGATCGAGGCCAGCAGCGGCAGCCAGAGGTAGAAGACGCGGAAGATGATCACCGCGGCGATGACGGCGTCCTTCTGCGTCTCGTCGGTGATCTGCATGGCGGTGATGAACACCAGCTCGAACACGCCGAGGCCGCCGGGGGCGTGCGAGGCGAGCGCCAGCGAGAACGAGGCGAGGAAGATCGCCAGCACCGTCACGAAGTGGACGTTCATCTCGACGGGCAGCGCGAAGTAGATGATGCCGGCGGCGCCGAGCAGCTCCAGCGGCGCGGCGAGCAGCTGGCGGCCCATGATGCCGGGACGCGGATATTCGAGCTTGAACGAGCGGATGTGCAGCGGCGGCAGGTGCAGGATCGAGCCGACCACGTAGAGCGCGACGAAGGCGAGGAGCGCGAAGCCGACCACGAGCGCGGTCTTCGGATCAGTGAAGACGGCGGGGAGCTTGCCCTCGAGGCGGGTGAGCAGGTTCGGGTCGATCACCAGCGTGGCGCCGCCGAGCAGCACCGTGCCGAGGAAGAAGGTGAAGGAGCAGAGCGCCACCAGCACCGCGACCTGGGCCGCCGAGAGCCCCTTGGCCGTGTAGGCCCGGTAGCGCACCAGCGCGCCCGAGAAGACCGAGGCGCCGATATTGTGCGACAGCGCGTAGGTGGTGAAGGAGCAGAGCGAGACGAACAGCCACGAGATGTGGCGCACGCCGAGATGCAGGAGCGCGATCCGGTCGTACCAGGCGAGCGCGGCGTAGGCGACGAGGGTCGAGACCAGCGCGAGCAGGATCCGGTGCGGCGGGATCGCCAGGATCGCCCCCCAGATCGCCGACAGCGAGGTGGTCTTCAACTCCTGATAGAGAAAATATCCGGACACGACGACCGCCGCGAGGCCGACGAGCGGCCAGATGAACTCGCTGATCTTCTTCATGGCACCTGCCCTTCGGGCGACCCTGATGCGCCAGGAAGCGGCGCGCCGCAAGCGCGACCGAGGTGTCCCGCGCGGCGCGTGATGTCAGCCGATCATGACCGTTTCATGCCAATGCCCGACTCGATGCCCGGCCGGCGGCCTCACGAGGCGCCGTTCCGGCCGTCGGCGGGCACGTCTTTCAGGCCCGGGCGCGGGCGAGGCCGATCCCGTCCATCGCCGCCTGCTCGCGGGCGGCCTCCGCGGCGCGCTCGGCCGAGCGCTCGCGGTCGTCCAGGATCTCGACCTTCTTCAGGTCCTCGAAGGCCTCGCCGAGCTCGGCCTTCGCCTCGGCGAGCTGGTCCTCCAGCGCGGCAGCCGACTGGCGCATGTTGTCCCGCCGCGTCGCCGCGGCGCGGGCATAGGTCGGATAGGCGAAATGCGCCGTGTCGGTGATGCCGGCACGGGATTCCTCCTGCGCGATCTCCCGATCGAGCTCGGCCGCCATCCGCAGGAAGTCGGCCATCATCATCTCGATCTGGGTCACGCGACGGCGCTTCTCGTCGACCTGGAAGCGGCGCAGACGGATCAGCGTGTCACGCGATTTCATGGGGGACGCTCACTCCACGCTCACAAGGAGGCCCCCTCCGGCCACGCCGGAACGACCTCTCAGTCGCCGCCCACGATCTGGGCGAGACGGGCGTATCCTTCACCGATGGACGTTGCTTCTTCCTTACCCTGTCCCAGAAAAGCCTCGATATCGGGCATCAGCGCCACCGCCTGGTCCACTTCAGGTGATGAGCCGGCCCGGTAGGCGCCGAGGCGGATCAGCTCCTCCATGTCGGCATAGGTGGAGAGCACGCGCCGCGCGCGCCGCACCACCGGCAGATAGGCCGGGTCGCAGGAGCGCGGCATGGTGCGCGAGACCGAGCGCAGCACATTGATGGCCGGGTAGCGCCCGCGCTCGGCGATGCCGCGCTCCATCACGATATGCCCGTCGAGGATGCCGCGCACCGCGTCCGCCACCGGCTCGTTGTGATCGTCGCCCTCCACCAGCACCGTGAACAGGGCCGAGATCGTCCCCTCCCCCACCCCGGGCCCGGCCCGCTCGAGCAGGCGCGGCAGCTCCGAGAACACGGTCGGCGTGTAGCCCTTGGCGGTGGGCGGCTCGCCCGCGGCCAGCCCGATGTCGCGCTGGGCCATGGCGAAGCGGGTGATGGAATCGATCATGCACAGGACTTTCGCGCCCTGGTCGCGAAAATGCTCGGCGACGGACAGGGTCACGTAGGCGGCGTTCCGGCGCATCAAGGCCGGCTCGTCGGAGGTCGCCACCACCACCACGGAGCGGGCGAGGCCCGCGGCACCGAGATCGTCCTGCAGGAATTCCTGAACCTCGCGGCCGCGCTCGCCGACGAGGCCGATCACCGCCACGTCGGCGGCGGTGTAGCGGGCGAGCATCGAGAGCAGCACCGACTTGCCGACGCCCGAGCCGGCGAAGATGCCCATGCGCTGGCCGGCGCACATGGTGAGAAAGGTGTTGATGCAGCGCACGCCGAGATCGAGCGCCGGCCCGACCCGGCGCCGCGCATGGGCCGGGGGCGGGTCGGCGCGCAGCGGGTAGATCCGCGGCCCCTCCGGCAGGGGCCCGAGCCCGTCCACGGGGCGCCCGAGGGCGTCGATCACCCGGCCGAGCCAGCCCTGGGAGGGCCGCACGGCGCCCGCCGCCTCGTCTCGGACAAAGGCCGGGCAGCCGCGGCGCACGCCCTCCAGGGAACCGAAGGGCATGGCGAGCGCCCGCTCGCCCTGGAAGCCGATGACCTCGCAGGGGATCAGCCCGCCCGCGCCCTCGACGTCGAGGCGGCCGCCGAGGCGCATGGCCGCCACCGGCCCTGCAACCTCGACGAGCAGGCCGCGGATGGCCACGACGCGGCCGTAGACGGCGAGCGGCTCGACCCGCTCCAGGGCCGCCCGCAGGGCGGCGAGCGAGGCGGGGACCGTCGCAGGATTGTCCGTCACCGGAGGCGCCCTCTCAACCCTTCGTTTACCTCCCTCCTTAACACTGGGCTCATCGGGCTTGTAGCGGCCCGTGCTTTCGCGGGGCGCGGCGGGTCTTTCGACCCGCCTCGATCGCCTGCCTCGACATGCCGCACCAGCGTGTCCGGCCGGCAACAGTGAGAGCACGATTCGTTGCAGGTGAGGCACTTGAATCGGGTTGCGAGGATCGGGCGCGCGGGGAACGGTGGCACCTGTGAGAACAGATCGTCAACGTTACCGGCTTGGCCGCACGAGGGGCACGAACAGATCGCTTGCAACCGAGAATCAGGTTTTGTTAACGATTAACCACTAGCGTTTCACGTCAATGTCGACGGAACGCCTGTCCACAGGCCGGGACAGGTGAGCGACGGGGGCGTGTCCGAACGCTGAAGCGGCCGGCGGGGCTGGGGACCGACGATGCGGGTACTTCTGATCGAGGACGACAGCGCCACGGCGCAGAGCATCGAACTGATGCTCAAGTCCGAGAACTTCAACACCTACACCACCGATCTCGGTGAGGAGGGTGTCGATCTCGGCAAGCTCTACGACTACGACATCATCCTCCTCGATCTGAACCTGCCCGACATGTCGGGCTACGAGGTGCTGCGCTCGCTCCGCGTCGCCAAGGTGAAGACTCCGATCCTGATCCTGTCCGGCATGGCCGGCATCGAGGACAAGGTGAAGGGCCTCGGCTTCGGCGCCGACGACTACCTGACGAAGCCCTTCCACAAGGACGAGCTCGTCGCCCGCATCCACGCCATCGTCCGCCGCTCGAAGGGCCACGCCCAGTCCGTCATCACGACCGGCGACCTGGTGGTGAATCTCGACCAGAAGACCGTCGAGGTCTCCGGCGCCCGCGTCCACCTCACGGGCAAGGAGTACCAGATGCTGGAGCTCCTCTCGCTCCGGAAGGGCACGACGCTCACCAAGGAGATGTTCCTCAACCATCTCTACGGCGGCATGGACGAGCCCGAGCTGAAGATCATCGACGTGTTCATCTGCAAGCTCCGCAAGAAGCTCGCCAACGCCAGCCAGGGCAAGAACTACATCGAGACCGTCTGGGGCCGCGGCTACGTCCTGCGCGAGCCGATGGACGGCGAAGAGCGCATCGCGGTCTGATCCGCCCCACCCGCTGCCCCGAAGGGCCTGCCGCCGCGGAGACGATCCGCGGCGGCAGGCCCTTCGCGTTTGGGGTCCGCCGTCCCGCCTCCTGTGCGCCACGGCACGCCCCGAGGGGCGCCGCCATGCCGGAGGCGGGGCCGTGGCGCGGGCGCCCCTGTTCGGGCGGGCGGGATGTGCTATGGCTCGGCCCGTGATGAGACCGACTCTGCACGGCTGGCGCATGCTGACCGCGATCCTTCAGATCGCGGCCTTCGTGCTGTTCGTGCTGCCGGCGCCCGCCCAGGCCGCGGTGCACCGGCATGCGGGCCTCCACGCTGCGCTGGAACAGGCCGCGGCCGAGCACGGCCACACCGTCCTCGCCACGGATTCCGCCACCGACCAGGCCGACGCCGTCCCCAATGCGGGCGGCGGCCACGACACCTGCTGGCTCGGCTGCTGCTCCTGCCACGCCTTCGTCGGGGCGGCACCCGTCGCGCCCATGCGCACCGCCTGGACGGCGCGGCGCCTGCCCGTTCCCGCGCCCGACGCCGCCCGGCCGGACGCGACGCCCGAAGCCCTGCCCGAGCCCCCGAGACACGACGCCTGAGACCTGCGCGCCCGTCGGCGCGCTTCGCGTGGGACGTCGAGCCGCCCCGCGCCCGGTTTCGGACACGGTCAAGGGTGCCTTTTCCCATGCGGATTCCATTTCGTGCCGCCCGCGCGGCTCTCCTCGCGCTCGCCCTCGGGGCCGGCGCGGCCTCGGCGCACGAGGGCCACGATCACGGCGACGCGCCCAAGGCGGCGCCCGCGACGATCACGCCGCGCGGCACGTCGAGCACCGATGCGCTCGAACTCGTCGCGGTCGCGCGCAACGGCCAGATCACGGTGTTCATCGACCGCGCTGCGACCAACGAGCCGGTGACGGCGGCGCAGGTCGAGGCCGAGACGCCCGAGGGCACCGCCACAGCGGCGCCCGCCCCGGACGGCAGCTACCGCCTCGACGCCCATTGGAGCGAGAGGCCCGGCGCCTACGACGTGCTGTTCACGGTGACCGTCGACGGCGCGGCCGAGCTGTTCCCCGTCTCCCTCACCGTGCCGGAGCCGCCGCCGGCCCCGCCCTCCGGCCCCGCCGCCGCCTGGCATGCCGGCCTCGCGGTCGCGCACGATTTCCGCCAGCACCTGCGCGAGGCCGATCCGATGCCCTTTCTCGTCGGGGGTGCGGGCTTCCTCCTCGGCATCGCGGCGACCCTCGCCTTCCGGCGCCGCCCCCTCGTGCCGGCCATCGCCGTGCTCATTCTGATCGCGGCCTTCCTCGCGGCGCCCGTCGCCTTCGCCGGCGAGGGGCACGACCACGGCGCCCCCCAGGCAGCTCAGATGGCGGCGCCCGGCCCGCAGGACCTCGCCCAGCGCTTGCCCGACGGCTCGGTCTTCGTGCCGAAGCCCACGCAGCGGGTGCTCAGCCTGCGCACCCTGGTGACGGCGGAAGCCCCGCTTAGCCGCACCACCGAGCTGCCCGGCCGCGTCGTGCCGGATCCGAATGCCAGCGGCGTCGTGCAATCCTCGGTGGGCGGCCGGCTCTCGCCGCCGGCCTCCGGCCTGTTCCCCCGGCTCGGCACACGGGTCTCGAAGGGCGACGTGCTCGCCACCGTGACGCCGCCGGTCCAAGCCGTGGACGTCTCCGACATGCGCCAGCGCCAGGGCGAACTCGACCAGCAGATCGCCATCGTCGAGCGCCGGGTCGAGCGCTACCGCAAGCTCGCGCCGGGCGGCGCGATCTCGCAGGTGCAGCTCGAGGAGGCCCAGGCCGAGCTGAAGGGGTTGGTCGACCGCCGCAGCGCGCTCGACGGCGTGCGCGCCCAGCCCGAATCACTCACCGCGCCAGTCTCCGGCATCGTCGCCGAGGCGAACGCGGTGGCCGGCAAGATGGCGAGCCCCGGCGCCGTGGTGTTCCAGATCGTCGATCCGGACCGGCTCTGGGTGGAGGCCCTGAGCTTCGACGCCCCAGCCGCGGCGGCCGACGCCACCGCCCGCCTCGCGGACGGGCGGGTGCTGAGCCTCGCCTATATGGGCGCCGGCCTCGCCGACCGCAGCCAGGCGGTGCCGGTGCAGTTCGCGATCCGCGGCACGCAGGCCGACCTGCGCACCGGCCAGTTCGTCACCGTGCTCGCCGAGACCGACGCCCGCCAGACCGGCCTCGCCCTGCCCCGCACCAGCGTGGTCCGCGGCGGCAACGGCCAGAGCATCGTCTACGAGCACACCGCGCCCGAGCGCTTCGAGCCGCGCGAGGTGCGCGTCGAGCCCCTCGACGCCAGCCGCGTGCTGGTGGTCTCGGGGCTGGCGCCCGGCCGCCGCATCGTCGCCCAGGGCGCCGAGCTCCTCAATCAGGTCCGCTGAGGAGCCCCGATGTTCACGCTCCTCGTCACGCAGTCGCTGCGCAACCGCCTGCTCGTGCTGGCGCTCGCCGCCGTGCTCGTCCTCTACGGCGCCTTCGCCGTGACCAAGCTGCCGGTGGACGTCTTCCCCGACCTCAACCGGCCGACCGTCACCATCATGACCGAGGCGGAAGGCCTCGCGCCCCAGGAGGTCGAGCAGACCGTCACCTTCCCCCTCGAGACGCAGATGAACGGCCTGCCCGGCGTCACCCGCGTCCGCTCGGTCTCGGGCGTCGGCCTCTCGGTCACCTATGTCGAGTTCGACTGGGGCACCGACATCTACCGCAACCGCCAGCAGGTCGCCGAGCGGCTGGCGACGGTGCGTCCGCAACTGCCCCCCACCGTGACCCCGATGATGGGCCCGGTCTCCTCGATCATGGGGCAGATCGTCATGGTGGCGCTGACCGGCGACACGGCCAGCCCGATGCAGCTCCGCGAGATCGCGGACTTCACCATCCGCCCGCGCCTGCTCGCGATCCCCGGCGTCGCGCAGGTGATCCCGATGGGCGGCGAGGTGCGCCAGTTCCGGGTGGCGCCCCAGCCCGCGGCGCTCCGCGCGCTCGGCGTCACGCAAGGCCAGCTCGAGACGGCGCTCGCGCAGTTCGGCACGAATACCGGCGGCGGCTTCACCGACCAGTATGCCCGCGAATACCTGATCCGGAACCTCGGCCGGACCATGGATCTCGACGACCTGCGCAACATGGTGGTCGCCACGGTCGAGACCCGGCCGGTCTACCTGCGGCAGGTGGCCGAGGTCTCCTTCGCGGCACGCGTGAAACGGGGTGACGCCGGCTATATGGGCGCGCCGGCCGTCGTCGTCTCGGTGGAGAAGCAGCCGGGCGTCGACACGGTCCGCCTCACCCGCGCGGTCGAGACGGCGCTCAACGAGATCACCGCGAGCCTGCCCCAGGGCGTGCGCGCCGACCGGCTGATCTTCCGGCAGGCGGACTTCATCGAGACCTCGATCCGCAACGTCGAATCGGTGCTGGTCGAGGCGGTCGCCGTCGTGGCCGTGGTGCTGTTCGCCTTCCTGCTCAACGTGCGCACCACCGCGATCTCGCTGACCGCGATCCCGGTCTCGATCCTCGCCACCGCGATCGTGTTCCACCTCGCGGGGCTCTCCATCAACACGATGACGCTCGGCGGGCTCGCCATCGCCATCGGCGAGCTCGTCGACGACGCGGTGGTCGACGTCGAGAACATTTTTCGCAGGCTCGGCGAGAACCGGAAGGCCGGCAACCCGCGCTCGGTCTTCGAGGTGGTGGTCTCCGCCTCGAACGAGGTGCGCTCCGGCATCGTCTACGCGACGATGGTGATCGTCCTCGTCTTCGTGCCGCTCTTCGCCCTGTCGGGCATCGAGGGCCGGCTCTTCGCGCCGCTGGGGCAGGCCTACATCGTCTCGATCCTGGCGAGCCTCCTCGTCTCGATCACCCTGACGCCGGTGCTCGCCTATTACCTGCTGCCGGGGATGAAGCGCCTGGAGGAGCACGAGAGCGGGCTGGTGCGCGTCCTGAAGCGGCTCAACGCGGCCGCCTTGCGCCTCGCCCTCGCCCACCGGCGGCCGATCCTGGCCGGCGCCGCGCTCACGGTCGCCGCGGCGGGCTTCGCCGCCACCACCCTGCCCCGCGCCTTCCTGCCGCCCTTCAACGAGGGCTCGTTCACGGTCAACATGACCTTCAATCCCGGCATCTCGCTCGCCGAGAGCAACCGGGTCGGACTCGTCGCCGAGCGCCTGCTCCTGGAGATCCCGGACGTGCGCTCGGTCGGGCGCCGCACCGGCCGGGCCGAGCTCGACGAGCATGCCGAGGGCGTGCACTCCTCCGACCTCGAAGTGGCGCTGAAGCTGGGCGCCCGGCCCAAGCCCGAGCTCGTCGCCGACATCCGCGGGCGGCTCGCGCTGCTCCCCGTCAACGTGAATGTCGGCCAGCCGATCTCGCACCGGCTCGACCACATGCTGTCCGGCGTGCGCGCCGAGATCGCGCTGAAGATCTTCGGCGAGGACCTCGACACGCTCCGCCGCCTCGCCGAGGACCTGCGGCGGCGCATGGCCGAGATCCCCGGCCTCGCCGACCTTCAGGTCGAGAAGCAGGTGCTGATCCCGCAGCTCGAGATCCGCGTCGACTACGCCCGCGCGGCCCTCTACGGCGTGCAGCCGGCCGCCCTGGTGGAGCAGTTGAGCCGCCTCTCCAACGGGCAGGTGGTCTCGCGGGTGGTGGACGGCTACCGCCGCTTCGACGTGGTGATGCGGCTCTCCGATTCCGTCCGCACCACGGGCGGGCTCGGCGACCTGCTGATCGAGACGCCCTCGGGCTGGGTGCCGGCGCGGCAGATCGCCGACATCCGCGAGACGGACGGGCCGAACCAGATCCTGCGCGAGAACGCCCGCCGCCGCATCGTGGTGATGGCCAATACGAGCCCCGGCGCCGACATGGGCGCCATCGTCACGGCCATCGAGAAGACGGTGGCCGAGGCCCGGCTGCCGGAGGGCTACGCCACCAGCCTCGAAGGCACCTTCCAGGCGCAGGGGGAAGCGAGCCGGACCATCGGCCTGCTCTCGGGGCTCTCCTTCGCCCTGGTCTTCGCCCTGCTCTACAGCCGCTACCGCTCGGTGGTGTTCACGCTGATCATCCTCGGCAGCATCCCGCTGGCGCTGATCGGCTCGGTGGCGGCCCTGAAGATCGCCGGGCAGCCGCTCTCGGTGGCCTCGATGATCGGCTTCATCACGCTGACCGGCATCGCCACCCGAAACGGCATCCTGAAGATCAGCCACATCCTCAACCTCGCGATCCACGAGGGCGTGCCCTTCGGGCCGGATCTCGTGATCCGCGGCAGCCTGGAGCGGCTGGCGCCGGTGCTGATGACGGCGCTCTCGGCGGGCGTCGCCCTTGTGCCGCTGCTGATCGGGGCCGACGCGCCGGGCAAGGAGATCCTCCACCCCGTGGCGGTGACGATCTTCGGCGGGCTGATCAGCGCCACGCTCCTCGACACGATCCTGACGCCGATCCTGTTCCTCAGCTTCGGGCGCAAGCCGCTGGAACGCCTGCGTCAGACGCAAGCGAACCCGGCCGATGCGGCCTCAGGCCGCCCGGCCGAAGCCTTCTGAACCATCACCCCAGCAGGAGACGGATATGCGCAAGATTCTGGTCGCCGCCCTCGCCGCCGCCCTTCTCGCGACGCCCGCCGCGGCGGCCGGACCGAACGGCGGCCAGACCGTGGTGGCCGACGGGCACCCGGTCGAGTTCGTCAACACCGGGACGGGCGTGACCTTCTTCCTCTCGGACGAGGACGGGAAGCCGGTCGACACCGCCGGGCTCAGCGCCAAGGCCTATGTCCAGGCCGCCGGCAAGACCGAGACGCTGACCCTGAAACCGGCCGCGCCGAACAAGCTCGTCGCCGACCTTAAGGCCCCACTGCCTGCGGGCGCCAAGGTGGTGCTCTCGGCCAAGCTCCACGGCCATAACCTGCAGGCCCGGTTCACGCCCTGAACCGGGGCGCGGATCCTCAGGCCCGGTGGTGGCGCAGCAGCCCCGCGACGCTGGAGCAGGCGATCACGCAGCCGACGCCCATGAGGCAGAGGCAACCGATCGCCGGTCCCGGCCGCCCCCGGCCGAGCACGATGGCGGCGACCACGGGAAGCAGGGCGAGGACGAGCAGAAGGGTCACGGGCAACGCTCCGAAGGTCTGCGACGCGGCAGAGCCTAGGGGCGAGGGGTTAACCATCTTTCACCGCCGCGCGTGCGGGTGGCTTTCCTGCAACGCGCACGCGGCCTCAATGGCAGCCGCAGCCGCTGCCGCAGCTTCCGCCCGCGGCGGGCGCCGCCTGGGCCGTGCCGCGGCGCTCACGGTCGAGCCCGCGCTCGGCGAGCTCGGCGAGATAGGTCTTCCAGCGGTCGCAATACTCGGCGCCGAGCGTGTAGAGGTAGCCCCAGCCGTAGATGCCGGTATCGTGCATGTCGTCGAAGCCGAGCTTGACCGCGTAGTTGCCGACCGGCTGCACGGCCAGGATCTCGACCGCGCGCTTGCCGCCGATCACCTTGCGCTCGGCCGGCGAATGGCCCTGCACCTCGGCCGAGGGGCTCGACACGCGCAGATACTCCGCTGGCAGGGCGAAGCGCTTGCCGTCGTCGAAGGCGACGTTGAGGATGCGCTTGTCGGCGGACAGGCGGATCTCGGTGGGCCAGCGTTCCTCGCTCACGGATCAGGTCCCTTTCACAAGCGGCGTGCGGCGGCTGGTCCGGCCCAGCTTGCTCCCTGGCACACATCCCCTCATATGCCAGGACATGCTAGGTTCGTCACGCGACGCCATCGTCAACCAGCCGCAGCAGAGCCCTGAACCCGAGATGTGGGGACCGCGTACCGATTTCGCAGCGACCGCTGCCCCCGCACCCGCGCCGCTGATCGATCCGTTCCAGCGGGCGATCACCTATCTGCGCATCTCGGTGACGGATCGCTGCGATCTGCGCTGCGTCTACTGCATGGCGGAGGAGATGAACTTCCTCCCAAAGCGCGACCTCCTGACCTTGGAGGAGCTGGACCGTCTCTGCGGCGTGTTCATCGCGCGCGGCGTGCGCAAGCTGCGCATCACCGGCGGCGAGCCGCTGGTGCGGCGCGACATCATGCACCTGTTCCACCGCCTGTCGCGCCATCTCGGCACGGGCGCCCTGCAGGAGCTGACGCTCACCACCAACGGCACCCAGCTCGGGCGATTCGCAGGTGAGCTCGCCGATCTCGGCGTGCGCCGGGTCAACGTCTCCCTCGACACCCTCGACCCGGACAAGTTCCGCGCGATCACCCGCCGCGGCGACCTGAAGGTCGTGCTCGACGGGATCGCCGCGGCGCGCGACGCCGGCATCAAGGTGAAGATCAATGCGGTGGCGCTGAAGGGCGTCAACGAGCACGAGATCGCCGACATGATCGCCTGGGCCCACGGGCTCGGCATGGACATGACGCTGATCGAGGTGATGCCGCTCGGCGAGGTCGAGGGCGACCGCACCGACCAGTTCCTGCCCCTCTCGGTGGCGCGGCAGCAGCTGGAGGAGCGCTACACCCTCACCCCCCTGCCCGACCGGACCGGCGGCCCGGCCCGCTACGTGCACGTGGCGGAGACCGGCGGGAGGCTCGGCTTCATCACGCCGCTGACGCACAATTTCTGCGAGAGCTGCAACCGGGTGCGCCTGACCTGCACCGGCAAGCTCTACATGTGCCTCGGGCAGGAGGATGCCGCCGACCTGCGCGCGGCGCTCCGCGCCTCGCCGGACGACGCCCTGGTGACGCAGGCGGTGATCGACGCGATCGCGCGCAAGCCCAAGGGCCACGACTTCGTCATCGAGCGCCAGCGCCCGGCCGCCGTGCCGCGCCATATGAGCGTGACCGGCGGCTGATCCATCCGGGTTTCGAAAGGGATCATCCCTGTCGCGGGTCCAGGGCAGAGCCCTGGATGCCGTCGGGGCTTGGCCCCGACACCCCACCAAAGGGATGATCCCTTTGGGAACCCGGATCTCAGTCCGCGCTCATCGGGGGCATGTAGGGCTGGCCTTCGGCGGTCAGCGCGCGGTCCAGGGTCTCGATCGCGACGAGGATGCGGGTCAGGTCCTCGGCCATCGTCACCGGGGCGAGGTCCATGCTCGCGATGCGGCGGGCGAGCGTGTCGCGCTCGCGCACGAGGCTGGCGCGCGCCCGGTTGAGGGTCTCGATCGCCGACTCTGTCATGGCAGCCCCGTTCTCCGCCGACCGGCCCATTAAAACGGCCGACGGCCCCGCGCGTCGCAACGCGCGGGGCCGTCATGAAGATCCGGGGTTCGGAATCGGTTACGGGCAGGCGTGGCGCCGGCCGTCATTGCCGAGATAGGTGCCGGTCCGCGTGTCGTAGGAGCGGAAGCGGCGCACGCAATACGCGACCGAGGCGCCATCGGAGCCGCCATCGGTGGCCGCCGGCTCGGCATAGTCCTCGCCGCCATAGGTCACGGGCGCGTAGCCGCCGCCGTAATAGCCGTCATAGGGGTAGGGATAGCCGTCGCCGTAGCCGCCATAGAGGCCGCCCGCGGCAAGGCCGAGGCCAACGCCCGCCCCGAAGCCGGCGAGCCCATAGCCGCCGCGGCGCCAGTAACCGTGACCCCGATGGTAGCCGTAGCCCCGGTTGAAGCCGGCGGCACGGTAGCCGTTGCCGAAGCCGGGATTGTTGAATCCCGGATTGCGCCCTGCGAAACCCGGATTGGCCGCGACGCCGGGATTGCCGGCGAAGCCGGGCCGGGGACCGCCGCCGAAGCCGCGGCCCGCGAAACCGCCACCCTGTTGGAGACCGCCACCGCGGAAACCGGCGCCACCGATCGTCTGCTGGCCGCCGACACCGCCGAAGCCGCCGCGGCCGGCCCCGAAGGTGCCCATCCGGACACCGCCACCCGCGAGGGCACCGCCCCCGCCGCCGAGGACGCCGCCGGCCATCCCGCTACCCACGGCCCGGCCCCTCTGGGCGTCGGCCGTCGCCGGAAGCAGGGCGATCGCACCGGTGAGGAGCGCTGAGGCGAAGAGAAGCTGTTTCATGATCCGATCCTGCCGCTCGCAAACTTTGTGGAGAGTCAACGGCCGAGGGACCGGAATTGATCATGCTACACTTTGTCCCGACGAGACCGCGGGCTCATCAGAAGAAGGCCTGCAGCCCCGTCTGCGAGCGGCCGAGGATCAGCGCGTGCACGTCGTGGGTGCCCTCGTAGGTGTTCACCGTTTCGAGGTTCTGGGCGTGCCGCATCACGTGGTACTCGCCCATGATGCCGTTGCCGCCATGCATGTCGCGGGCGGTCCGGGCGATGTCGAGGGCCTTGCCGCAATTGTTGCGCTTGACCAGGCTGATCATCTCGGGCGCCATCCGGCCCTCGTCCATCAGCCGCCCAACGCGCAAGCTGGCCTGGAGGCCGAGCGCGATCTCGGTCTGCATGTCGGCGAGCTTCTTCTGGACGAGCTGCGTCTGTGCCAGCGGCCGGCCGAACTGCTTGCGCTCCAGGGTGTAGTTGCGGGCGCGGTGCCAGCAATCCTCGGCCGCGCCCATCGCGCCCCAGGAGATGCCGTAGCGCGCCCGGTTGAGGCAGCCGAACGGACCTTTCAGCCCCGAGACGTTCGGCAGGAGCGCATCCTCGCCGACCTCGACGCCCTCCATCACGATCTCGCCCGTGGTCGAGGCGCGCAAGGAGAGCTTGCCCTTGATGGTCGGGGCCGAGAGACCCTTCATGCCCTTCTCCAGCACGAAGCCGCGGATGGCGCCGTCATGGGCGTCGGACTTCGCCCAGACCACGAACACGTCGGCGAAGGGCGCGTTCGAGATCCACATCTTGGCGCCCGAGATCCGGTAGCCGCCCTCGATCTTCTCGGCCTTCGTCTTCATGCCCGCCGGGTCCGATCCGGCATCCGGCTCGGTGAGGCCGAAGCAGCCGATCCATTCGCCGGAGGCGAGCCTCGGCAGGAACTTACGACGCTGCTCCTCCGAGCCGTAGGCGTGGATCGGGTACATGACGAGGGAGGATTGCACGCTCATCATCGAGCGGTAGCCGGAATCGACGCTCTCCACGGCCCGGGCCACGAGGCCGTAGGCGACGTAGCTCGCGCCCGCGCAGCCATATTCCTCGGGCAGCGTCACGCCGAGCAGGCCGAGTTCGCCCATGGTGCGGAACAGGTCCGGGTTGCTGGTCTCGTTCGCGTAGGCCTCGACGATGCCGGGCAGGAGCTTCTCCCGCGCGAAATCCTGCGCCACGTCGCGGATCGCGCGCTCGTCCTCGGTGAGCTGGTCGTCGAGCAGGAAGGGATCGTCCCAGACGAAACGGGCGGACTGGCCCTCATGCGCGGCGGAGCCGGGCGGGCGCGTCGGGGCGTTCATGGGATTTCCTCAGGCTGTGGTCTCGGCCGCTCGGGCGACCGCTCGTTCAGGCGCGGAAGTCTAGCGGCCGGGGCCCCGCCTGACACCCCGCGGCGGCGCGGGTGGGTGACAGCGAGCCACGGCGCTCAGGCCCGTGGGGCACTCGACGACGCCATCCGCGCCTGGTTCCGGATGCAGCACGGGTCCCCTCCCCCTTGCTGGGAGGGGTCAGGGGTGGGGGTGGTTCAGGATGCGGCGCCGAGCGTTGTTCGGCGCCGCCCTCACCTCCGGCTCCTCCCCGCGAGGGGGAGGAGAGGCCTGGCATGGACCGTCGCGACCTCTGCGGCAGCGCCCGCTTCTGGCCCTCAGCCCACGAACTCCGCCGCGGCATAGCCCTGGAGGTAGAGCAGCGCGGTGAGGTCGCCGTGCTCGATGCGCACCTGCGCGGCGGCAGCCACCGCGGGCTTGGCCCGGAAGGCGACGCCGAGCCCGGCCTCGCCCAGCATGTCGAGGTCGTTGGCGCCGTCGCCCACCGCGAGCGTCTCGCCGGGGCTGAGGCCGAAGCGGCCGCGCAGCTCGATCAGGGTCTCGCGCTTGGCCGCCTTGCCGACGATCGGCTCCTCGACCGTGCCGGCGAGGCGCTCGCCCGCGAGCGTCAGGCGGTTCGCCCGGTCCTCGTCGAAGCCGAGCTTCTTCCCCACCGGTCCGGTGAACAGGGTGAAGCCCCCCGAGACGAGGCAGGTATAGGCGCCGTGCGCCCGCATGGTCCGCACCAGGGTGCGCCCGCCGGGGGTGAGGGTGATGCGCTCGGCGATGAGCTGGTCGATCGCGCCGACCGGCAGGTCCTTCAGCAGCGCCACACGCTCGCGGAGCGCCGGCTCGAAGGCGATCTCGCCGCGCATGGCCCGCTCGGTGATGGCGGAGACATGCGCCTTGAGCCCGACCTGGTCGGCCAGCTCGTCGATGCATTCCTGCTCGATCATGGTGGAATCCATGTCGGCCAGGAACAGGCGCTTGCGCCGGTGCGCGTCCGCCGGCAGCACCGCCACGTCGATCGGCTCGTCTCCGAGCGCCGCGCGCAGGCGCTCCGTGAGGGCAGGTGCCGAGGCCGGCTCGCCCGCCAGCATCACCTCGGCCGCCACCTCGCCATGCAGGATCCGCGGCTGGTGCCCGGTGCCCAGCACCCGCCGGGTCTCGGCCAGCACCGCATCGGTGATGGCGGGCCGGGCGGGGTTTGCTATCAGGACCGCGACGAGGGTCATCGAGGGAGCCGTTCCAGCGTGGTGTCACAGGGGCCGTCCACGGATCGGCCGGCGGCGATCCTCATCGCAGGGCCGACCGCCTCGGGCAAGTCGGCGCTGGCCTCCGCGCTGGCGCTGCGCCACGGGGGCGTCGTGGTCAACGCGGATTCGATGCAGGTCTACGCGGATCTGCGCCGCCTGACGGCGCGGCCGGATCCCGCCGAGGAGGCGCGGGTGCCGCACCGGCTCTATGGCCATGTGGATGGCGCGGTGAACTACTCGGCCGGCCATTTCGCGCGTGACGTGTCGGCCCTGCTCGGGGAGCTCGACGGGCGGCTGCCGGTCTTCGTCGGCGGCACCGGCCTCTATTTCCGCGCCCTTGAGGACGGGCTCTCCGACCTGCCGCCGGTGCCGGACGCGGTCCGCGCCGCAGTGCGGGCGGAGGCCGAGGGGCGGCCGACCGAGGCGCTGCACGCCGACCTCGCCGCGCGCGATCCCGCGGGCGCGGCGGCGCTCCGCCCGAGCGACCGGATGCGGGTGCTGCGGGCGCTGGAGATCCTCGCGGCGACGGGCCGGCCGATCGCCTCCTTCCACGGCGCCCGCATCCCCGGCCCCTTGAGCGGCCGGCTCCTGCGCCGGATCTTCCTGGCCCCCGACCGGGCGGAGCTGCGCGCGCGCATCGACCGGCGCTTCCGGGAGATGATCGAAGGGGGCGCCCTCGACGAGGTGGCCGCCCTGAGGGAGCGCGGCCTCGACCCGATGCTGCCGGTGATGCGCGCCCACGGCGTGCCGGGGCTGATCGCCCATCTCGACGGGCGCCTGAGCCTGGAGGACGCGATCCTGCGCGGCCAGGGCGACACGCGCGCCTACGCCAAGCGCCAGTTCACGTGGTTCCGCCACCAGATGGGCGCGGGCTGGGACTGGACGAGCCCGGAGGAGGCGTCCCGCTCGGCCTGATCGCGACCCGGCCGCCCTACCCGGCCGCCTCGGCGGTCTCCTCCTCGCGCGGCTCCGCGGGCATGTCCTGGAGCGGGCGGGAGATCCGCTCCAGCGCCTCCGGATTGATGATGCGGACCATGCGGTTGCGCACGCTCACGATCTCGTCCTGCCGCAGCCGGCGCAGCACCCGGTTGACGTGGACGGGGGTGAGGCCGAGCACGTTGCCGAGCTGCTCCTGCGTCAGCGGCATGGCGAAGTCGCGCAGGCCCCGTCCGCCGGGATCGGCGCCGGCGAGCCGCAGGCTGAACTCCCGCAGCACGTAGGCGATGCGCTCCTCCGCGCTGCCTTGGCCCAGGCTGACCACCCAGTTGTGCAGGCGCCGCTCCTCCTCGACGATCTGCCAGGTGCAGCGCGTGGCGAGGTCCTCGTCGGCGTCGAAGGCGGCCTTGAGCCGGTGCTGCTCCACCCGTTCCACCGTGACGTCGGAGAGCGCCACCACCGCGTCCGGCTGGTGGAGGACGAACATGCTCTTCACGCCGAAGATGTCGCCGGGCAGGAACACCAGCAGGTACTGGGCGCGCCCGTCGGTGAGCGCACGGACGCGGGCGACCCAGCCGGTGCGCAGGCGGTAGACGTAATCGTGCCGCTCCCCCTGCCCGACGATGGCCGTGCCCGCCCGGAAGACCCGCGGCGGGTCGGAGATGAGCGCGTCGAAGGCCACGTCGCCGAGAGCGAGGGACGCGGTCAGCTCGGGCCGGTGGAGGGGGCTGTACTTCGACATAGGGGACGGCCGGTACGCGGATGGAGAAGATCGCCCGTTAAACTGCGACGCTCGCGTCCGTTTTCAACGGCCCTCCCGGGCGCGGGCCGCCCGGAACGCGAGTTCGTCCGGCAGGAGCGTCGCCCGGTCCTGCCGCGCGATCAGCTCGGCGAGCGCCACCGGCCGGAACGCCCAGGCATCGACGCCGACGTCACAGGAGAAGCGCGTGTCGGGGATCGTGCCGTGGGTGTGCCCGTAGAGATGGCGCGTGCCGCGCCACAGGCCAGGCCAGGCCCGGTGCGGGTAATGCGCCAGGAACAGGCGGCAGGGCGCGCCGTCCGGCCCGTCGAGCCGGAGGCGGGCCGTCTCCATCGGCGCCTCCGCCCAGGCGAGGGTGCGGACGCGGTTGGTGTCGTGGTTGCCCACCACGAGATGCTTGGTGCCGTTGAGGCGCGCGAACACCGCCGCGCAATGGGCCCGGCTCGCATGGGCGGCGAAATCCCCGACATGCCAGACCTCATCGCCGGGTCCGACCACCGCGTTCCAGGCGGCGATCAGGGCCTCGTCATGCGCCTCCACGGAGCCGAAGCGGGTGGAGCGCTGGCGCAGGATGTAGGCGTCACCGAAATGGGTGTCGGCGGTGAAGTAGACGGTCATCCCCCTCGCGCGGGTTCTCTGCGGGTTCTCTGCACGGAAGCGGCACGGGCGCGGCGCCGTCACCACATGGTGTGCGGCGCGCGCCGGGCCAGGGTGCCGGCCAGCGGGGCCTTCCCGCGCGTCCTGCCCCCGCGGCATCGGCCCTGCCCGGGACCGCCCGCACGATAAAGCTTGTTTTAAGCTTTCGGCCGCCTCCTAGCCGGATGATTCCGGACAGGGGGCACGGACACCCGGCCGAGGCCGGATTCGGGGAGCGGATCAGATGGCGTTTCCGGTCGCAGGCAACGAGGCCGCGCGGCTCGCAGCCCTCCATGCCCTGAGCGACCTCGGGGCGGACCCCGCCGTGCATCTCGACGCGATCTGCCGGACGGCCGCGAGCCTGTTCGGCGTGCCGATCGCGCTGGTGTCTCTGGTCGAGGCGGACCATCTCCGCTTCGGGGCCGCCTGCGGCACGGACGGCGCGCCGATCCCCCGCGAGGGCGCCTTCTGCGCCTACACCATCCTCGCCGACGAGATCCTGGTCTGCGCCGACACGACGCAGGACCCGCGCTTCGCCGACAGCCGGCTGGTGACGGGCCAAGCCGGCATCCGCTTCTACGCGGGCGCGCCGCTGATCCTCGGGCCGGACCTGCGCATCGGCACGCTCTGCCTTCTCGACACCGTCCCGCGCCCCTTCGGCGAGGCGCAGAGGCGCCAGCTCCGGGATCTCGCGGCCATCGTCGTCGGGCAGTTGCGCCTGCACGAGGCCAACCGGCGCCAGCAGGAGGAGATCGCCGCCCGGGAAGGCAGCGAGGCGCGCTACCGGGCGCTCGCCGACGCGCTGCCGCAGCTCGTCTGGATCTTCTCGGTCGAGACCGGCGAGAAGGCCTACGCCAACCAGCAGTTCGACCGCTTCTACGGCCCGATCGGGAACACGCGCGCCGAGCGCCTCGCCCGCAACCATCCCGAGGATGCCGAGCGGATGCACCGGGCCTGGCGCACCGCCATGCGCACGGGCAGCCCCTACCGGATCGAGGGGCGGCTGCGCCGCCACGACGGCGTCTATCGCTGGCATAAGCTGATCATGATCCCGATCCGCCAGCGCGGCGAGATCGTGGCCATGCTCGGCACGGCGCTGGACATCGACGAGATCATCACCGCCCGGCGCAAGCTGGAGGAGACGGGGAACCTGCTCCAGCTCGCCCAGAAGGCAGCCGGGGCCGGCACCTGGGAGCTCGACCTCTCTTCGCAGCGCATCGTCTGGTCGGGCGAGAGCGCGGCGCTGCACGGCATCGATGCGCCTCAGGGCTACACCCTCGACGCCGAGGAATGGCTGAGCCTCGTCGATCGCCGGGACGGCGAGGTGGCGCTCGCCGCCGCGGCCGACGCAGCGGAGCGGCACGACTATTTCAGCATCGAGTTCCGCGTGCCCGGGGCGGACGGCAGCACGCGCTGGGTGAACGGCACCGGCCGGGCGGTCTACGACGAGGACGGCACGCCGCTTCGGGTGATCGGGCTCAACATCGACGTCACCGCGCGCAAGGGCGCGGAGGCGGCCCTCGTGAGCGCCAAGGCGGCGGCCGAGGCCGCCCGCGGCGAGGCCGAGCGCGCGAGCGCGGCCAAGAGCGACTTCCTCGCCACGATGAGCCACGAGATCCGCACGCCGTTGAACGGCGTGCTCGGCTATGCCGACCTCCTCGTGGACGAATTGGAGCCCGGCACGCCGGCGCGCCTCTACGCGGAGCGGATCCGCGGCGCGGGCGCCGCCCTGCTCACGGTGGTCAACGACGTGCTCGACTTCTCGAAGATCGAGGCGGGCCAGGTGGAGCTCGCCGCCGAGCCCTTCGTCCTCACCGACCTGATGGACCAGGCTGTCGCGATCATCCGGGCGGGCGCGGACGGCAAGGGGCTGCGGCTCGAGGTGCGCGCCGGTCCCGGCCTGCCTGGCCGCGTGATCGGCGATGCCGACCGCCTGCGGCAGGTGCTGATGAACCTGCTCAACAACGCCGTGAAATTCACCGATGCCGGCGGCGTGACCCTCGGCCTCGAGCGGCTGGCGGGCTCGGACGCGGCCGGCATGCGCCTGCGCTTCTCCGTGCGGGACACCGGCATCGGTATTCCCGCGGCCAAGCTGCACAAGCTGTTCGAGCGCTTCAGCCAGGTCGACGGCTCGATCCAGCGGGAATACGGCGGCACCGGACTCGGCCTCGCCATCTCCCGCCAACTCGTGGAACTGATGGGCGGCGAGATCGGCGTGGAGAGCGAGGCGGGCCGCGGCTCGACCTTCTGGTTCACGCTGCGCCTGCCCGTGGCCACCGCCGCCCGGCCGGCCGGGCAGGCCGCGCCGCCGCCCGAGCCGCACTACCATCCCCGCCGCATCCTGCTCGTGGAGGATACGCCGCTCAACCGCGACCTCGCGCTCGCCGTGCTGCACTCGGCGGGCCACGCGGTCGACGCCGTGGAGAGCGGGCCGGAGGCGATCGAGGCGGTGCGCGCCGCCCCCTATGACCTCGTCCTGATGGACGTGCAGATGCCCGGCATGGACGGGATGACCGCGACGCGGCAGATCCGCGCCCTCGACCAGGGCAAGGCGCTCCCGATCGTGGCCATGACCGCGAGCGTGCGGCCGCAGCAGGTGATCGCCTTCCGCCAGGCCGGGATGACCGACCATATCGGCAAGCCGTTCAAGCGCGCCGCCCTGCTCGCGGCGGTGGAGCGGTGGACCGCCCGCGGCGCGGCCGCCCCCGCGCCCGCCGAGGCGCAGGCCGCCTCGACGATCCTCGACCGGCCGACCTTCGAGGAGGTCTCCGCCGTGGTCGGGCAGGAGCGCATGCAGCACCTGCTCGCCACGCTCGCCAAGGAACTCGGCGAGCGCTTCGGGACCGACGGCACCACGCCCGAGCGCGGGCAGCTCGCCCACGACGCCCATGCCATGATCTCGGCGAGCGGCGTGCTCGGCTTCCGGCATTTCGCCGACCTCTGCCGCGAGGTCGAGATCGCCTGCGAGGAGCAGCGCAGCGTGGAGCCGATGCTCGGCCGCCTGCGCAGCATGCGCGGCGCGGTCATCCGCGAGATCGAGAGCCTCTGCGCGGCCTGAGCGGACCTCCGCTCCACGCTTCGTCCCAGCCCGCCGGTGCCGGAAAACGAAAAGGGCCGGCGTCACCGCCGGCCCTCTCGAACATCCCGGATCGGGGGTGGCTTCAGCGCTGGACCACCACCCGGGTGCCGACCTTCACGCGCTCGTAGAGGTCGGTGACGTCCTCGTTGGTCATGCGGATGCAGCCCGAGGAGACGGCCGTGCCGATGGTCTCCGGCTCGTTGGAGCCGTGGATGCGGTAGATGGTGCCGCCGAGATACATGGCGCGGGCGCCGAGCGGGTTCTCCAGGCCGCCCTTCATGTAGCGCGGCAGGTCGGGACGGCGGCGCAGCATGGTGGCCGGCGGGCGCCAATCCGGCCACTCGCGCTTCATGGTCACGGTCTGCATGCCGCCCCAGGTGAAGCCCGGACGGCCGACGCCGACGCCGTAGCGCATCGCCTGGCCGCCGCCGAGGACGAGGTAGAGCCGCCGCTCGGTGGTGGAGACCACGATCGTGCCGGCGCCGTAGGGGCCGTTATAAGCCACCGTCTCGCGCGGGATCGCCGACATCTGCGGCACCGCCGAGGCCAGCGGATCGGCCGTGTTCAGTGAGGCGTTGGCGGTCGGCACCGCCTGCACGCTCTGCGGGCGCACGCGCACCGAGAGGGCGTTGTCGAGGGGCTGGCGGGTGAGCGGATCGATCTCGTAGGCGAGCGCGGGCGCCGCCCAGGCGGAGGCCGCGAAGGCGAGCCCGAACAGGGCGGAAGCTTGACGACGCATCGAGCTCTCTCGAAGGCAGAAGGTTGTGGAAACGCGGTGGAAATTCGCCCGGCAGAATGCGCGGGCATCTCTCGCCAACGGGTAAACGAGCGCCGCTTAAAGCCAAGCCTGAAACCGCACTGCAACGAGGTTCGAGCCGCCTCGTGATGTCATGGCAACACTGTGGCAGCTTTGCCGTAAGGCCGGGATGAAGCGGGAGGAAACACGCGGATCGCGCGTCCGATCTGCCCAATGCCTGGGCAGGGCGCACGGCCGCGCCCTCCGACGAGGGAGCGACAGCGCCTGAACAATGTATCCAATTCTCGCGTGCGGCGGGGTGCGCCCCTCCGCCACCTGACTTAGGATTGCATCGCCCGTCCCTGAGACCGCGGGCTACCTCGCAAGCGCGATCCCCGATAGCGGGGGCGCGCTTTTTCCTTTTTCAGGGCTCCATCGCAGTGATCGGGCTGCCTTTTCCTCCTCGGAACCGGCATCCGCTTCCGCGAAGGATGCTCTAACGCCGCTCGATCCGCACGGGCAGGCCGCCCTTCGGCTGCAGGCTGATGGCGCCGAAGGGCACGACCGGGGCATCGCTCGCGAGGCGGAAGCGGAAGCGGCGCCCGAGCACGGCGATTGTCGCGAGCATCTGGGTCACGGCGAAGGAGGCTCCGACGCAGACCCGCGGGCCCGCGGCGAAGGGCAGGTAGGCGAGCTTCGGGCGGCCCGCGGCGTTCGCGTCGAGGAAGCGGTCGGGATCGAAGCGGTCGGGGTCCTGCCAGAGCCTGCGGTGGCGGTGGACGATCCAGGGCAGCACGGCGACGAATGTGCCGCGCCGGATCCGCCTGCCGCCGACCACGTCGGCGCGCGCGGCCTGGCGCAGGATCACGGGGATCGGCGGATAGAGCCGCATCACCTCGTCGAGGACGCGGCGGGTATAGGTGAGCTTCGGCAGGTCCTCCGGCAGCGGCGGCCGGTCGCCGAGCACCGCGTCGAGCTCGGCGTGGAAGCGCGCCTCCACCTCGGGATGGAGCGCGAGCAGGTACCAGATCCAAGTCAGCGCCCGCACCGAGGCCGCGCCTCCCGCGATCAGGCTCGCGGCCTCGTCGCGCACCTCGTCGTCGGGGAGCGGCGCGCCGTCCTGCCGGTCGCGGGCATGGGCGAGGCGGTGCAGCAGGTCGGGCGCGCCGGTGAAGCCGGGGGCCTTGCGCGCCGCGATCATCGCGTGGAGTTGGCGGTCGAGCTCGGCCCGGGCCGGGTCGCGCCGGTGGTGGACGAAATGGCGCGCCAGCCAAGCGGGCATCGGGACGAGGTCGATCGGGCGCGGCTTGTGCGGCACCTTGGAGAGCCAGCGCAGGATCGGGATGCCGGCCGGGTCGCCCCCGGTGACGACCTGATTCCACAGGAGCGTGGCGAGGCCACCGACCCAGCGCTCGATGTCGACGGTCTCCGGGCCCGCCGCGAGGCCGTCGGCCATCTGCTCGGCGATGGCGATCAGCCCGGGCACGTCGGGCCGGATGGCGCGGTGGTCGATGGTGGGCGTGGCGACCCGCCGGTGCCGACGCCAGGTCTCGCCCTCGCTCGCGAGGCTGCCCGTGCGCAGGTCCGTCTCGAACAGGCGCCGGATGGAGGTCAGGCGCGGGTAGTCGTCGAACCGGTCGATCAGGACATGCCGGATGGCAGCCGGGTCGCTGACGAAGACCACCGGCTGCAGCAGGTAGCGGCGGAACACGATCAGTTCCTCGAACAGCGCGTCGTCGAGGACGGCGAGCGAGTTCGTCGGAACCGTGCGCAGGAGGGTCTGGACGGACAGGGCCCTGGCCGGGCGCAGCGGCATGGCCGGAACCGGAGGCAGCGGCGCCGCCTCGCGAACCGAATCCCCGATCATGCGCCCGCACAGCCCCGCTCCGCGGCCCGGTCCCGGCCGCGAAGACCCCCTCTACGGCCCACCGCGACACGGGCGATCCGTCGACCGGCCGCGCTTATGGTTCAAGGATCAGGGCGCGACAAGCCGGGCCGGCTACGCGGCGTCGAGGCCGAGATCGATGATCGCGGCGCTGTGGGTGATCCAGCCGCAGGAGATCAGGTCGACGCCGGAGGCCGCCACGGCCCCGACCGTCTCGACGGTGATGCGGCCCGAGGCCTCGGTGAGGGCGCGGCCGTCCACCATGGCCACGGCTTCCCGCAGCGTGTCGGGCTTCATGTTGTCGAGGAGCACCGCGTCGGCGCCGACGGACAGCGCCTGTTCGAGCTGGGCCAGGGTGTCGACCTCGACCTCGATCTTCACGAGATGCCCGGCCCGCGCCTTGGCCCGCTCGATCGCCGGCACGATGCCGCCGGCCACCGCGATGTGGTTGTCCTTGATGAGCACGGCATCGTCGAGGCCGAAGCGGTGGTTGGAGCCGCCGCCCGCGCGCACCGCGTGCTTCTCCAGGCCGCGCAGGCCCGGCGTGGTCTTGCGGGTGCAGACGATGGCGGCCTTCCCGTGCGGGCGGGCCGCCTCCACGAGGCCGGCCGTGGCGGTGGCGACGCCCGACATCCGGCAGAGCAGGTTGAGGGCGACGCGCTCGGCCGTGAGGATGGCCCGCGCCGGCCCCGAGAGCCGGATCACCACGTCGCCCGGCGCGACGCGGGCGCCGTCGCCGCGCTCCACGCGGACCCGCACCGCCGGGTCGATCAGCTCGAAGGCGATGCGGGCGGCATCCACGCCCGAGATCACGCCGGCCTGGCGCGCGGCGATCACGCCCTCCAGGCGGGCCTCGGGAGGCACGATGGAATCGGTGGTGACGTCGCCCGCCCGGCCGAGATCCTCCAGCAGGGCGGCGCGCACCACGGGCTCGACCAGGAGCCGCGGCAGGGGCGACAGTTCAGGACGGATCTCGGTCATCACAGGGCCTCCGCGGCCGGAACGGGGTCAGCGAGCGCGCGTTCGAGCGCGCCGAGGGTGGTCTCGCTGTGGCGGGCGGGCGCCTGGGCCGGGAAGTCGCTGCGCCAATGGGCGCCGCGGCTCTCCGTGCGGCGGAGCGCGCCGTGGGCGATGAGCAGCGCGGTGAGCGCGGCGTCGCAGCCGCCCGCCAGCGGCGCGAGGGCGGAGACCGCCGCGCGCAGGCCGGCCTCGTCGCGGACCACGCCGACGCGGGTCTCCATCAGCGTCCGGATCGCGGCGAGATCGGAGGCGGGACGGGCCCGCGGCGCGGACGGACGGACGGCGCCCGCGGGGACCGCGTCGAGCCCGTCCGCGATGAAGCCGGCGAAGGCGAGCGCTTCGAGGAGCGAGTTGCTGGCGAGCCGGTTCGCGCCGTGCAGCCCCGTCGAGGCGACCTCGCCGCAGGCGTAGAGGCCGGGCACGGTGCTGGCGCCGACGGCGTCCACCGCGATGCCGCCCATGTGGTAATGCGCGGCCGGGCGCACCGGGATCGGCTGGCGCGCCGGGTCGATGCCGGCCTGCGCGCAGAGCGCGGCGACTGTCGGGAAGCGCGTCGCCATGCGGTCGCCGAGCGCCCCGCGGGTGTCGAGGAACACGGTGCGGCCGCGCCCCAGGGCCTGGAAGATGCCGCGGGCCACCACGTCGCGGGGGGCGAGGTCGCCGCCATCGACGCCGGCCATCACCGCCGCGCCGCGCTCGTCGACGAGCCGGGCCCCCTCCCCGCGCAGCGCCTCGGTGGCGAGCGGCATCGGGTCGGCGCCGGCCGCGATCGCGGTCGGGTGGAACTGCACGAATTCCATGTCCCGCAAGGTGGCGCCGGCCCGCGCGGCGAGCGCGAGGCCGCGGCCAGTGGCGCCGCGCGGGTTGGTGGTCGAGGCGTAGAGCGCCCCGACGCCGCCGGTGGCCAGCACCACGGCCCGGGCCGGGATGCGGAAGGGCGCACCGTCGCGCTCGCAGACCACGCCGGCCACCGCGCCATGCGCATCCTGCAGCAGGTCGGTGACGCGGGCGGTGACGACCTCGACGGAGGGGGCGGCCTGCACCGCCCGCACCAGCGCCTCGAGGACGCGGGCGCCGGTGGCGTCGCCGCCCGAGCGCACGATGCGGCGGCGGCCATGCGCGGCCTCGAGGCCGAGCGCCAGCGCACCGTCCTCCTGCCGGTCGAAGGGCACGCCGAGGGCGACGAGCCAGTCGATCAGGCGCGGCCCCTCCGCGGCGACGCGGAGCGCCACGTCCTGCTCGCTGAGCCCGGCGCCGGCCGCCAGGGTGTCGGCCGCGTGGAGCGCGAAGGCGTCGTCGGCGCCGATGGCGGCGGCGATGCCGCCCTGCGCCCAGCCGGTGGCGGTGCCGAGCCCGAGGGGTTGGGCCGTCACCAGCGTGACGGGCCGGGGCGCGAGCCGGAGCGCGACGCTGAGGCCGGCGACGCCCGCGCCGACCACGACGACGCGGTCGGCCGGGTTGCGGGAGAGGGCGTTCATCGTGCGCGCACCGCCAGCATGCGCTCCACCGCGGCGCGCGCCCGGTCGGCCAGCGCCGGATCCACCGTCACCTCGTGGGTCATGGTCTCCAGCGCGCGGCGGATGTTCCGCAGGCTCATCCGCTTCATGTGCGGGCAGAGGTTGCAGGGCTTGATGAACTCGATGTCCGGATTCTCGGCGGCGATGTTGTCGGCCATCGAGCACTCGGTCACCAGCACGACCTGCCGGGGCCGCTTCTCGGTGACGAAGTTCATCATCATCGCCGTGGAGCCCGAGAAATCGGATTCGGCCACCACCTCCGGCGGACATTCGGGATGCGCGATCACGGTGACGCCGGGATAGCTCTCGCGCACGTCGCGGATATCGGCCGGGGTGAACTGCTCGTGCACTTCGCAATGGCCCGCCCAGGTCAGGATCTCGACCTCCGGCACCTCGGCCTGGACGTTCTGAGCCAGGAACTCGTCGGGGATCATCAGGACGCGCGGCGCATTGAGCGAGCGCACCACCGCGACCGCGTTGCCGGAGGTGCAGCAGAGGTCGGATTCCGCCTTCACCGCCGCCGAGGTGTTGACGTAGGTCACGATCGGCACGCCCGGATACTTGGCCCGCAGGCCGCGCACGTCCTCGGGCGTGATCGAATCGGCGAGCGAGCAGCCGGCTCCCATGTCCGGGATCAGCACGGTCTTGCCCGGGTTCAGGAGCTTGGCCGTCTCCGCCATGAAGTGGACGCCGGCCAGAACGATCACATCGGCATCGACGTTCACCGCCTCGCGGGCGAGCGCGAGGCTGTCGCCGACGATGTCCGCCACCGTGTGGAAGATCTCCGGCGCCTGGTAGTTGTGCGCCAGGATGACGGCGTTCTTCTCGCGCTTGAGCCTAAGGATCGCCTCGATGTCGGGCGCGAGCGCCGGCCACTCGATCGCCGGGACGTGCCGGCTGACCCGGGCGTAGAGGTCGGGCAGCGGCAGGCCCGGCGACAACCCGGGCATCTGGCCGGCGGGGCTGCGGGAGATCGGCTGACTGGTCGCCGCCATGGCGTCCTCCATTATGCTCAGTTTGAGCATTGTGCCGCCTAACTTAGGCGGCCCGGACGCCCCTGTCCAGATATGCTGAGACTGAGCATAAATCTTTTGCGACGCGGTGTTACCGACCTGATCTTTGTTGCGACGCAGTGCGATCGCGCTCAGCCGAACCTGTCGGGATCGGGACCCGTGCGGCCGTCGGGACGGTCGAGCGTGGCGATCCGTGCCATCTCGTCATCGCTCAGGGCGAAGTCGAACACCGCGATGTTCTCGGCGATGCGCGCCGGGGTCGCCGTCTTCGGGATGGCGACGAGCCCGTTCTGGAGATGCCAGCGCAGGACGATCTGGGCCGGCGTGCGCCCGTGCGCCTTCGCGATCGCAGCAAGGATCGGATCGGCGAGGCCATGCCCGCGCCCGAGCGGGCTCCAGGACTCCGTCACGATCCCGTGACGGGTGTGCGCCGCGCGCAACGCCTCCTGCTGGAAGCGCGGATGCAGCTCGATCTGGTTCACCGCCGGCACGATTCCGGTCTCGCCGACGATTCGGTCGAGAAGGGCGGGGGTGAAGTTCGAGACGCCGATGGAGCGCACCTTGCCGGATTCCCGCAGGGCGATCAGCCCCTTCCAGGTCTCCACGAAGCGGCCCTGGCCCGGACAGGGCCAGTGGATCAGGTAGAGGTCGACATGGTCGAGCCCGAGCCGGTCCAGGCTCTCGTCGAGGCCGGCCTGGGCCGCGTCGTAGCCGTGGTGGTCGTTCCACAGCTTCGTGGTGACGAAGAGATCCGCGCGCGCCACCTCCGCATCCCGGATCGCCCGGCCGATTCCAGCCTCGTTGCCGTAGATCGCCGCGGTGTCGATGGAGCGATAGCCGGCCCGGATCGCGACGCCGACGATTTCGGGCGCACGGGCCTCCTCCACTTGGTACACGCCGAAGCCGAGCCGCGGCATTGCCCGGCCGTCGTTCAGGGTCACGGTCCGGTCGGGTTCGGGCATGGCTCTCGTCTCCGTTCGGGGCTCCCGCCCGCGCCCCAGGCGAGGCGCGCAAGCAAGGGACGGCGTGGGGATCGCGGGCCGGTCCCGGCCCATCGTCTCGCGCCCGTTCCATGGTTTCTCACCTGGGCTCCGCAGCCCCATGATCCAGTGTAGCGAGAGGTCTTCGGACAGGACCGGTAACCTATGTTGCTGCAACCCTTTGAGGCCTGCGCGAGAAGTTGAGCCAGCAAGCGCAATGGCGCCTTCAGCAACTTCTGCGCGAACGAGGTTCGATGTCTGGCCATCAAGCCCTGCCGAACGCCGCCGCATCCCCGGAGCCCCGCCCCGGCCTCACCGAGGCCATCAGGGCGCATCTCGGCCTGCACCTCCAGACCACCTACGCCGAGATGAAGCCGGTCCCGCCGACGCCGCATCTCGCCCAACTGATAGCCAAGCTCGACGCGGCTCTGGCCAAGGCGGAGGACCGCGACGCCAAGGCATTCCGGACCGGCCTGCTCGAGGCCGTGCCCAGTCTCCACAACTTTGCCGTGTCCCTGACGCGCAACCCGTCCGCGGCCGACGACCTCGTCCAGGACACGCTCCTGCGCGCCTGGCGCAGCCGCGGGAGCTTCAAGGCCGGGACTAATCTCGGCGCATGGCTGTTCACGATCATGCGCAACGCCTTCTACAGCGTGCACCGGAAGCAGTCCCGCGAGGTCTCGGACACGGATGGCGACCATGCCGCCCGGCTCTCGACCGTCCCCGAGCAGGGCGGCCATCTCGACCTGCAGGACGTGCAGGCCGCCCTCGACCGGCTGCCCGCCGTGATGCGCGAGGCGCTGATCCTCGTCGCCGTCGAGAACGCCTCCTACGAGGAGGCCGCCGAGATCCTCAAATGCCGCATCGGCACGGTGAAGAGCCGGGTCTGGCGGGCGCGCGACCAGCTCGCGCACATGCTCGGCTATACCGGCGCCGATGTGGGCGCGGACCACCTGACCCTGTCCGCCCTCGGCCACGACGGGCTCGCCGGGGAGATCTGATGCGCTCGCCCCCCGCGCCCATCGGGCGCAGGCGGGGTCGGATCGAACCGCGCCGCCGGGGCGTTGCCACCCGCACCGATTGCATCGCCGCTGGAGACTGAAACTCCCGTGCGAAGCTCGGCCGGCGCGGGATGGCGGCATGAACGATTCACACCAGCGGAACCCTTTCGCGCTGACCCGGCGCACCATGGTCGAGGGCTGCGCCGCGGCCGTGGGCACGGTGGGCTTCGGTTGGCCCGGACGCCCCGTGGCGGCGCCCGCAATGGGCGATCCGCCGCCGCAGACGATGCCGGTGCGCCTCACCATCAACGGGCAGGCGCGCGACCTCACCCTCGACACGCGCACCACCCTGCTCGACGCGCTGCGCGAGCATCTCGGCCTCACCGGCTCGAAGAAGGGCTGCGACCATGGCCAGTGCGGTGCCTGCACGGTGCTGGTCGAGGGGCGGCGGATCAATGCCTGCCTCACCCTCGCGGCCATGCACGAGGGCGACGCGATCACCACGATCGAGGGGCTGGCAGACGGCGACGCGCTCCACCCGGTCCAGGCCGCCTTCATCGCCCATGACGGCTTCCAGTGCGGCTACTGCACGCCGGGCCAGATCTGCTCCGCGGTCGGCATGATGAACGAGGCGAAGGCCGGCTGGCCGAGCCACGTCACCGCGCAGATCGCCGAGCCGCTCGAACCGAGGAGCGCCCTCGCCGAGGCCGAGATCCGCGAGCGGATGAGCGGCAACATCTGCCGCTGCAGCGCCTATCCCAACATCGTCGCGGCGATCCGCGACGCGGCCGCCGACATCTGAGGGGCGCGCCATGAAGGCCTTCAGCTACGAGCGCCCGAACAGCGTCGCGGAAGCCGCCGAGATCGCGGCCGGGCGGCCCGATGCCCGCTTCATCGCGGGCGGCACCAACCTGCTCGACCTGATGAAACTCCAGGTGGAGACGCCCCGGACCCTGATCGACGTGAACCGCCTGCCCCTCGGCGCGGTGGCCGATACGGAGGACGGTGGTCTGCGGATCGGCGCGCTGGTGCGCAACGCCGACCTCGCCGCGCATCCGCGGGTGCGGAGGGACTATGCGGTGCTCGCCAAGGCGCTGCTCGCCGGCGCCTCCGGCCAGCTGCGCAACAAGGCGACCACCGCCGGCAACCTGCTGCAGCGGACGCGCTGCTACTACTTCTACGACACGTCGAAGCCTTGCAACAAACGCGAGCCGGGCTCCGGCTGCTCGGCCATCGGCGGCTTCAACCGGATCATGGCGGTGCTCGGGACGAGCGAATCCTGCATCGCGACGAATCCCTCCGACATGAACGTGGCCATGCGCGCCCTCGACGCGACGGTCGAGACCCTCGATGCGCAGGGCGCCGCGCGGACGATCCCGATCGCCGCGTTCCACCGCCTGCCCGGCGACACGCCGCAGGTCGAGACGAGCCTGCGCCCCGGCGAGATCATCACCGCGGTCACGCTGCCGAAGCCCGTCCCCGGCACGCATCTCTACCGCAAGGTGCGCGACCGGGCCTCCTACGCCTTCGCCACGGTCTCGGTGGCCGCGATCATCGCCAAGGGCGAGGGCGGGCGCCCCGCCGCGGCCCGCCTCGCCTTCGGCGGCCTCGCGCACAAGCCGTGGCGGGTCGAGACAGCCGAGCACGCCCTCGTCGAGACCGGCTCGGCCGACGCCGCCGCCGACCGGGTGCTCGCGGGGGCCAGGGGCTACGGCTCGAACGACTTCAAGATCCCGCTGGCGCGCCGGACGCTGCGCGCCGTCCTCGACGAGGCCGCCCGGGCCTGACCATTCGCAAGGACCCTCTCGATGGAGATGAACCAGCCGATCGGCGCGACGCCCCTCGACGGGCGCCCCGACGGGCTCGTCGGCCGCCCGATCGACCGCATCGACGGCCGCCTCAAGGTGACGGGCCGCGCGCCCTACGCCTATGAGGTGCGCGAGCCGAAGAACCCCGCCTACGGCTTCATCCTCGGCGCCACGGTGGCGAACGGCACGATCCGCAGCCTCGACGCCGCTGCGGCGCGGCGCGCGCCGGGCGTGCTCCACGTGATGACGCACGAGAACGTGCCGGCCCAGGGCGAGAAGCGCGAGCAGGTCTGGCCGCAGCTCCAGGGTACGGAGATCCGCTTCTTCGGCCAGCCCGTGGCCTTCGTGGTGGCCGAGACCTTCGAGCAGGCCCGCGCGGCCGCCGCCCTGGTCAAGGTTGCCTATGAGGCCGCGCCGCCCAAGGTCTCCCTCAAGGCGGCGCTGCCCGAGGCCTACAAGCCGAAGCCGGCCCAGACCGACCCAGATTCGCAGGCCGGCGACTTCGAGGCCGCCTTCGCGGCGGCGCCGGTGAGGCTCGATGTCACCTACACCACCCCGCCGCAGATCCACGCCCAGATGGAGCCGCACGCCACCATCGCCGAGTGGCAGGGGAACCGGGTCGTGCTCTTCACGGCCAACCAGATGCTCAACCGCGGGCAGAAGTCGCTCGCCGCGGTGCTGAAGATCCCCGAGACCGACATCCGGCTCGTCAGCCGCTACATCGGCGGCGGCTTCGGCTCGAAGCTGCAGATCCAGCCCGAGGCGACGCTGGCGGCGCTGGCCGCCCGCATCGTCGGGCGCCCGGTGAAGGTGGCGATGACCCGCCAGCAGGAGTTCCACGCCGGCACGCACCGCACCGACACGATCCAGCGCGTACGCCTCGGCGCCGACCGGGACGGGCGTCTCTCGGCGATCGGGCACGAATCCTGGTCCGACGCCGCGATCGGCGACCAGTTCTTCGAGACCGCCGCCAACGTCACCCGCGCCCTCTACGCGGCGCCGCACCGGATCACCCGGCACCGCTTGGCAAACCTCAACGTTCCGATCACCTCGGCCATGCGCGCGCCCGGAGAGGCTGTGGGCCAGCTCGCCTTCGAATGCGCCATGGACGAACTCGCCGAGCAATTGGCGATCGACCCGATCGAGCTGCGGGTGCGCAACGAGCCGGAGCAGGACCCCGAGAAGCGCGTGCCCTTCACGGTGCGCCAGCTCGTGCCCTGCATGCGCGAGGGCGCGCGCCTGTTCGGCTGGGAGAAGCGCCAAGCCGCCGGCACGCGGCGCGAGGGACGTTACCGCGTCGGCATGGGCATGTCGGCGGCGGCCCGGCTCAACCCGCTGATGCCCTCCGCCGCGCGCGTGCGCCTCGACCCGGACGGCAGTCTGACGGTGCGCATGGCGATGACCGATATCGGCACGGGCACCTACACCATCCTCGCCCAGATCGCGGGGGAGATGATGGGCCTGCCGGTGGAGCGCATCCGCGTCGAGATCGGCGACACCGACTTCCCGATGGCGGCGGGCTCGGGCGGCTCGTTCGGGGCGGGCTCGGCGGGCTCGGCCCTCTACGTCGCCTGCGACAACCTCCGGCAGGCGCTGCTCAAGGCCGGCGACCTAGCGGCGGAGGGGGCGGCCTTCGCGGACGGGCGCGTCACCTCGGGCAACCGCTCGGAGGCGCTCGCCGACCTCGCCGGCCGCGGCGGGATGGAGGCGACGGGCGAGATCAAGCCCGGCCGCCTGAAGGAGCAGTTCTCGCACTATTCCTTCGGCGCGCATTTCGCCGAGGTCGCGGTCGACGCCGATACCGGCGAGATCCGCCTGCGCCGCATGCTCGGCGTGTTCACGGGCGGGCGCATCCTCAACGCCAAGACTGCCCGCTCCCAGGCCATCGGCGGCATGACCTTCGGCATCGGCGCCGCGCTGATGGAGGACGGGGTGATGGACCCGCGCTTCGGCAGCTTCGTCAACCGCGACCTCGCCGAGTACCACGTGCCGGCCCATGCCGACGTGCCGGCGATCGAGGCGGTCTTCCTGCCGGAGCTCGACGCCAAGGCGAACCCGCTGAAGAGCAAGGGCCTGGGCGAGCTCGGCATCTGCGGGGCGGGCGCCGCGATCGCGAACGCCATCCACAACGCCACCGCCACCCGCATCCGCGACTACCCGATGACCCTCGACAAGGTGCTCAAGGGCTTCGAGGAGCAGGAGGCGCGCGCCGCCCGGCGGAGCTAGGGCCGCGCTCAGTCGTGCGCGGCAGGCAGGCTCCTCGGGAAGCCGGCGTCAGGCCGCGGCTTCGGGCCGGGCGCGCCGCGCCTTGCCCTCGACCGCGCCGCGCTTGGCGGGAACGGGCATGGCCGGCCGCACGGGGACGGAAGCGGCCGTGGTCCGGCCCGGATCGACCTCCGCGCCGCTGGCCGCCTCGCGCAACAGGGCCGGCACCCGTGCCCAGGGCTCGTTGGCCTCGGTGAACATCCGGCGCGCGGCGTCGCCTGCGCTGGCGCGCGCCGCGCGGATCTCCTCGAGGCGGCTGCAGAAGGCCGCGACGCAGGCCGGGTCGAAATGGCGCCCGCTCTCGGCGCGGATCGCCTCGACGGCCGCATCGAACGGCATCGCCGTCTTGTAGGGGCGCTCGCTCGTCAGGGCGTCGAACACGTCGGCCACGGCGACGATGCGGGCGGCGAGTGGGATCCGCTCCCCGGCGCGGCCATGCGGATAGCCGGTCCCGTCCCAGCGCTCGTGATGCGATTCGGCGATCTCGGCCGCCAAGCGGATCAGCTCGCAGCTGCTGCCGCTCAAGACGCGGCTGCCGAGGGAAGTATGTGTCTTCACCAGCGCGAACTCGTCCGCGTCGAGCTTGCCCGGCTTGAGGAGGACGGTGTCGGGGATCGCGACCTTGCCCACGTCGTGGAGCGGCGCGGCGAGGTAGATGCGGCGGCACAGGGCCGGATCGAGGCCGAGGGCCTCGGCCATGATCTGGCTGTAATGCGCCACCCGCCAGGTGTGGTCGCCGGTGTCGTTGTCGCGGTACTCCACCGCCAGCGACAGGCGGAAGATGATCTCCTCCTCGCGCTCGCGCAGGTGGCGCACCGCCATCTCGACCTCGTTCGCGAGCCAGCCGGCTTGGTCGTCGAGGCGGCGCACGGCGGTGGCGAGCCGCACGAAGTTGCGCAGGCGCGCGGTGATCTCGATGCCGGTGCTGCGCTTGTCGAGGAAGTCGGTGGCGCCGGCCTCCAGGGCCGAGATCCGGACCGCGTCACAGACGTCGCTGGTGATCATGACGATCGGCACGCGCGCGTAATGCGGAATCGCGCGCAGGATCTCCACGAAGGCGACGCCCGCCATCTCGGGCATGTGGTGATCGACCAGGACGAGGTCGAAGGCGCGGGTGCGCGCCTCGATCAGGGCGGCCTCCGGGTTGCCGTGGTCCGTCACCGTCACGTCCGGCTCGGCCTCGAGCAGCCGGCGCAGCCGCAACCGCATGGTCGAGCTGTCGTCCACGAGGAGCGCGTCCATGCTCACTCCCCCTCCCGGGTCCGGAAGGTCGGAGCGGCGCTCTGGCGGACGCGGGAACGGGTTCCGGCAACGTGCGCGAGAGGCCGGACCGGCCGCTGCGAGGCAGGCTGTCTTGCGGAGATCACACCGGGACTCCGGGGGAGTGGCGCATCGTCGGGTCCTTCCGCCGGCTCGCAGCCTCGATTCGATCGAGGGTGCGGGGCGGCCCGCCATGGACACAACGTATGGTCCCCCCGGGAAAAAGGGGCTTAAAAACCAAAAACGCCTTTCCCCCCCCGCCCCCCCCCATAAAAATTTTTTTTGAGCCCCCATGAGCAAAAAAAATTATTGGCGCGGTCGGAACGACGCGAAGGCCGGGGG
>NZ_CABFVH010000011.1 GCF_902141855.1 Methylobacterium dankookense
GGCGCCCTCCGCCGCCGTCGGCCGCGCGGGCCAGGCCGGGACCCGGGCCGAGCGCCGCCGCCGCTCCTACGCCGCTTGCAACCGCGCCTCGCACCAGCGCGGCCTGAGCGGCGGGCGCCGCCGCCGCTTCCTGATCCGCTGCCGCCTCGGCTACGAGCGCCCGCGCCAGCCCCCGGCGACGCAGGCGGCGCCTCCGGCACCGGCGCAGCAGCCCGCCCAGGGAGCGCGGCCGTGAGGCGGCCCGCCCGCGCCCGGCCGTGAAGCTCGTCGTCTTCGACGTCGACGGCACCCTGGTCGACAGCCAGCACCTCATCGTCGCGGCGCAGGGGATGGCCTTCGCCGAGCACGGCATCCCGGCGCCCGGCCGCACCGAGGCGCTCTCCGTGGTCGGGCTCTCGCTGCCGCAGGCCTTCCGCCGCCTCGTGGGCGATGACGGGCCGATCATGGAGCTTGCCGAGAGCTACAAGCGCGCCTTCCAGGCCTTGCGCCTCGATCCAAACTACGAGGAGCCGCTGTTCCCCGGCATGGCCGAGCTCGTCGCCCGGCTCCATGCCCGCGCCGACGTGCAGCTCGGCATCGCCACCGGCAAGTCGCGCCGCGGGGTCGACCACCTGATCCGCGCGCATGGCTGGGACGGCTGGTTCGTCACCACGCAGACCGCGGACGACGCGCCCTCGAAGCCCGATCCAGCCATGCTGCAGATGGCGATGGCGGAGGCCGGCCTTGGGCCCGAATCGACGGTGATGGTCGGCGACACCACCTACGACATGGCGATGGCGGTGAATGCCGGCGCCGCGGCGGTGGGCGTGCGCTGGGGCTACCACGAGGCCGGCGCCCTCTACGCGGCCGGCGCGGTCACCGTGGTGGACGATGCCGCGGCCCTCGAGGCGCTCTTCGGCAAGGCCGATTGAGGCCCGATCATCGGCAATCCGGCGATCCGCGGCCCTCGCACCCGGGCCGGCGATGGCCTATCTGGCCCTCATGAGCGACGACACCAGGAGGGACCGGCCCGGCGACGGGCCGGAGGCAGCCCTCGACCCGCTGAAGGCGGTGCGCAACCAGACCCGGCCGGCCCTGCCGAAGCGCTTCTACAAGGAGGCCGGCTTCGCGGCGGGTGAGGGCGGCTACCGGCTGACCCCCGACGGCCGCCCGGCCAACACGCCGGCGCGCAGCCCGCTCAGCGTTCCGAGCGCGGATCTCGCCGCGCTGCTCGCTGCCGAATGGGGCGCGCAGGGCGAGGAGATCGACCCGGCCACGATGCCGGTCACCCGCCTCGTCAACACCACGCTCGACGGCGTCGCGCCGCGCCGGGACGCGGTGGTCGACGACCTCGCGGCCTATGCCGGCACCGATCTCCTCGCCTACCGGGCCGAGGGCCCCGACCGCCTCGTCTCGGCCCAGGCGGCGGCCTGGGACCCGGTGCTCGACTGGGCGCGCGAGGCGCTCGGCGCCCGCTCGATCCTCAGCGAGGGCGTGATGCACGTGACCCAGCCCGAGGAATCGGTGGCGGCCCTGCGCCGGGCGATCGAGGCCGTGGACAGCCCCTTCAAGCTCGCCGCGCTCCACACCATGACGACGCTCACGGGCTCGCTCATCCTCGCGCTCGCCGTGCTGCACGGCCACCTCGATCCCGCCGCGGCCTGGGCGGCGGCGCATGTGGACGAGACCTATCAGGCCGACGCCTGGGGCCGCGACGCGGAGGCCGAGGAGCGCCTCGCCAAGCGCCGTGCCGAGTTCGAGGCCGCGGCGCAGGTGGCGGCGCTGGCCTGAGGGCCCGGCCTCCTCGCTCGGCGGCCTTGGCGCACTTTGGTCCAAGGCCCGTTTTCGCCGGTGAAACCTTCGTGCTAAGGGGCCCCACAGCCCGACCGCCAAGCTCGCCGTGGAGAGCGGCTGCCGGCCGGGCCCACAACGCCAATCCAGCCCTGAGGCCCACCCCATGAAGGACATTCTCGAGAAGCTCGAGCAGCGCCGCTCCCAGGCCCGGCTCGGTGGCGGCGAGAAGCGGGTGGAAGCCCAGCACAAGCGCGGCAAGCTGACGGCGCGCGAGCGCATCGAACTCCTGCTCGACCACGGGTCGTTCGAGGAATTCGACATGTTCGTGCAGCACCGCTCCACCGATTTCGGGATGGAGAGCCAGAAGGTGCCGGGCGACGGCGTCATCACCGGCTGGGGCACGGTGAACGGCCGCACGGTCTTCCTGTTCTCGAAGGACTTCACGGTGTTCGGCGGCTCGCTCTCTGAGACGCACGCCGCCAAGATCGTGAAGGTGCAGGACATGGCGCTGAAGATGCGCGCCCCGATCATCGGCATCTTCGATGCCGGCGGCGCGCGCATCCAGGAGGGCGTGGCCGCGCTCGGCGGCTACGGCGAGGTCTTCCGCCGCAACGTCATGGCCTCGGGCGTCATCCCGCAGATCTCGGTGATCATGGGCCCCTGCGCGGGCGGCGACGTCTACTCGCCGGCCATGACCGACTTCATCTTCATGGTGCGCGACACGAGCTACATGTTCGTGACCGGCCCGGACGTGGTGAAGACGGTGACGAACGAGGTCGTCACGGCCGAGGAACTCGGCGGCGCCAAGATCCACACCTCGAAATCCTCGATCGCCGACGGCGCCTTCGAGAACGACGTCGAGGCGATCCTGCAGATCCGCCGCCTGCTCGACTTCCTGCCCGCCAACAACATCGACGGCGTGCCGCAGATCGAGAGCTTCGACGATCCGCTCCGCCTCGACACCGCCCTCGACACGCTGATCCCGGACAACCCGAACAAGCCCTACGACATGGGCGAGCTGATCCGCCGCGTGGTCGACGAGGGCGACTTCTTCGAGATCCAGGCGGCCTATGCCCGCAACATCATCACGGGCTTCGGGCGCATCGAGGGCCGCACGGTCGGCTTCGTGGCGAACCAGCCGCTGGTGCTCGCGGGCGTGCTCGATTCGGATGCCTCGCGGAAGGCCGCCCGCTTCGTGCGCTACTGCGACGCCTTCTCGATCCCGATCGTCACCTTCGTGGACGTGCCGGGCTTCCTGCCGGGCACGGCGCAGGAATACGGCGGCCTGATCAAGCACGGCGCCAAGCTGCTCTTCGCCTACAGCCAGGCGACGGTGCCGCTGGTCACGGTGATCACCCGGAAGGCCTTCGGCGGCGCCTACGACGTCATGGCCTCGAAGCATGTCGGCGCCGACGTGAACTACGCCTGGCCCACCGCCCAGATCGCGGTGATGGGCGCCAAGGGCGCGGTCGAGATCATCTTCCGCGCCGAGATCGGCGACGAGGCCAAGATCGCCGAGCGCACCAAGGAATACGAGGACCGCTTCCTCTCGCCCTTCGTCGCAGCCGAGCGCGGCTATATCGACGAGGTGATCATGCCCCACTCCACCCGCAAGCGGATCGCCCGGGCGCTCAGCATGCTGCGCACCAAGGAGATGGAGCAGCCCTGGAAGAAGCACGACAACATCCCGCTCTGAGCGGGTGCCATCCCTCCCCGCGGAAGCGGGGAGGGAGACGCAGCGTCACGCCACGCTGCGCTCGATCTGCTCCTCGTCGCAGATCACGCCGGCCGAGCCCTCGTACTCCGCCGTGATGTCCGCGGCCGCCGAGGCCGGGGCGGGCGTGGCGCGGTCCTTGGCGAAGGTGGAGAGGAACAGCCGCATCACGTGGCGCACGCCCGCATCGTTGATGGTGCGCTGGTCCTCGTTGTAGTAGCGGCCCGCATTCACGTTGCTGGTGACGATGTCGTAGGCCGGGAAGTACACGGCCCGCGGATCGCCCGAGGCGCAGACCTCGCCGGCCGCCACGCGCAGCACGGATTTGGAGTAGCTGTTCGACTCCATCACGTGCCGGTCCATGTAGGTCGCGATCATCGGCACGGGCGAGACCGTGAAGATCACCCGCGCCTTCGGGTTCACGCTCCAGAGCCGCTCCAGGAAGCCCTGCAGGTCGCCGAGCACCTCCGCGGCGCCCGCGTTCACGCACTCGTAGAGGTCCGGGTCGAAAGTGCCGCCGGCGACGCCCGGGGCCAGCGGCAGGGCCGCCCCGTCGGCGCGCCAGCGCCAGCCCTCGGTGAGCCCCAGCGTCAGCACGAACACGTCGAGGGTCTCGAAGAGGTGGCGCACGGCGGCGAGGTGCGCGTCGCGGGCGGCCACCACCTCGGCCTCGCTGGCGAAGCCCGCGGGCTCCACGGTCGGGCGGAACGGGTCGACATAGCGCCCGTCGTCGCGCAGCCACGCCGTCAGCTCGGGCTCGTAGCGGCCATAGGCCCGGTCGAAGAGCTGCACGAACTGGCGCGTGTAGTAGAGGTTGCCGTAGCGGGCGGAGAAGGTGCCGAACTGGCGCTCATAGGCCTCGGCCGCGCTCATGTTCCCGGGCGCCGATTCGGTCAGGTAGTAGTTGAAGCCGGCCTCGCGCAGGGCCTCGGCGACGCGCTGGGCGAAGCAGGAGCCGCCGGTGGCGACCCGGTCGCCGCGGCCGATGGCGAAGGTCTCCTTCGGGTGCGGGTTCACGGCGAAGGGGGGCACGTTGGTCACGACCTTGCGCCAGAATCGCTCGGCCGGTAGACCCGTATACGGATTTGCACCCATTCCCGATCCTCAGAGTTCGACACGTCCGGACGGTCGCGATAACCCGACCTCCCGGCTTTCGCGAGACCCGGCGCGCACCTTGGCCCTGCACGACCTGCCCCGACGCGCCCGCAGCGCGTTCACCTTGTCGGCACCATCCTGGGCAACACCGTGGCGCGCCAAGGCCGCCGAGGCGCCCCGCACCGGCCCGAGCGTGGCCGTGCTCGGCAATTGCCAGGCCCGCGGCGTGGCGCAGGCCCTGCGGCTCCTCGCGCCGGATGCCCGCGTCACCTACTTCTCGATGGGCACGCTGAAGCGCGACCACGGCGACATCGACGGGCTGGCGCGCACCTTCGCCGGCTTCGACCACGTCTTCTCGCAGGCCTTCCCCGGCGGCCTGCTGCCGGGCGGCGACATCGGCACGCTGCATGCGCGCGAGCCTCGGCTGAAGCAGTTCCCGACGATCGTGTTCTCGGCCTTCCACCCGGACATGGTCTATGCCGGGCGCACCCAGAGCCTCGCCGACCAAAAGCTCGCCCCGTCGCCGCTCGGCCAGTACCACTCGGCCATCGCGCTCTGCGCCCACCGCCTCGGCCTCGACGTGGCGCAGACGGCGAGCCTGTTCCGCGAGGACGTGTTCCAGCGCCTCGGCTATCTCGACCATTGGGACCCGGCGGTGCGGGAGCTCGTGGCGAACGCGGCCTCGATGAATTTCGGCCTGGAGCGCGAGGTCGCCCGCTGGAGCCGCCGCGGCGCCTTCATGCACGTGATCAACCACCCGAAGGCCTACGTGATCGGCGACATCGCCCGCAGGCTGCTGGTGGAGAGCGGGTTCACGCCCCAGCCCGTCGAGATGGAGGATTACCTCGGCGACGAGCTGGTCCGCGACGTGGTCTGGCCGGTCTATCCGCCGATTGCCGAGCTGTTCGGCCTGACGGGCTCCTACCTGTTCAAGCCGAAGCCCCAGGGCGAGGCCTTCCCCCACCTCTACGACCTGCACGGCTTCCTGGCGAAGAGCTTCGCGATCTACGACACGCTGAAGCCCGAGGAGCTGGCCTGCGCGCGCGTCGACACCTGGGCGGATGCGCCCTGGATCGCCGAGATCTTCCTCGCCGCGAAGACGCGGTGAGGCGGGGCCTCAGCTCGCCGCGCGCAGGTCCGTATCCGAGACGCCCTCGCTCATCATCCGGACCAGCGCGTTGACCTCGCGGATCTGGAAGGGCTTGCGCAGGTAGAGGCTGCCCGGCACGGCGCGCGGATTCGGGCCCTTGGCCGTCGAGGTGTAGACCACCGGGCGGTCGGGATGCAGCGCGCGGAAGGCCTCGGCCACGGTCCAGCCGTCGATCAGCCCCGGCAGGTTGATATCGGTGAACAGCCAGTCGATCTCCGGCCCGCGCTCGCGCAGCACGGTCAGCGCCGCCTCGCCGCTCGATGCCTCATCACCCGGGTCCCTTGCGAGGCGCAGAGCTGCGCGACGATGTCGAGCAGGATGTAGCTGTCCTCGACCACGAGGACGTTCTGTACGGGACGCATAGGCCGATCCGTTGTGCCGTTCGGTCTAGATCGGGGCCAAGGTGGTTGAAACACGGTTAATTCGATCGCGCACGATTGGTCGAGATCTCTATTGGCCGGCCCACCGCGCCCTGTTGCGCTGCCGCAACGCTTGAGATCCGCGTAGCCGGCGCTGCCGGGCCGCCCCCGCCGCGCCGCATTCCGCGCGCGTGTGGGGGCGGCCGGATCTCCGGCACGGACCCGTCCGAGGAGGTGCGCGGACGCACGGCACAGCGCCCGCGGGCCTGCTCGAAAGCGCCCGTCAAGGTTGACGGAACCTTCGCTTAACTCGGCCAGCCTATGACGGCCTCAGAGTGAAGCGGCACCGGTAACGGCTGCCCCCAGCATCCGGCGGACGGCCCGCGGTCCGCCTCGAGGAGCTTGAGAACCATGAGCCATCCCCCGCGTCTGCGCGCCGTCTCCATCGGCCTCGCGCTCTGCGCGGCCCTGAGCCTCGCCGCCTGCTCGAAGGATTCGGATCTCGCCGACGCCTCCGGCCTCGCCGGCGCCGGCGGCCGCGGCGGCGCCCCGGGCAGCGCGCAGGACTTCGTCGTGAATACCGGCGACCGCGTCTTCTTCGAATCGGATTCGACGGACCTGACGCCCACCGCCACCGCCACCCTCGACAAGCAGGCCGCCTGGCTGCAGCGCTACCCGCGCTACACCTTCCTCATCGAGGGCCATGCCGACGAGCGCGGCACCCGCGAGTACAACTTCTCCCTCGGCGCCCGCCGCGCCCAGGCGGTGAACGACTACCTCGCCTCTCGCGGCATCGCCTCGGGCCGCATGCGCACGGTCTCCTACGGCAAGGAGCGCCCGGTGGCGGTGTGCAACGACATCTCCTGCTGGTCGCAGAACCGCCGCGCCGTCACCGTGCTCGACGGCGGCGCCGGCTCCTGACCGCGAGCGGCGCCGCATTTTTGCCGCGGCGCCGCGCATCTGCTACCCGGGGCCGCCGCGGCGCAGCAGCGCCGCCGCCCCGGGGGCATTCTCCGCCGAAGCGGGTTCCGACCGGCGCGAGAGAGTGCCCCGTCCGCTTCGACGTGCCGCCAGCCATGCTCCGCGCAACCCTGCTCTCGACCTGCCTCGTCCTCACGGCCTGCCTGCCCGCCGGCGCCCAGGACGCGGCCGAATTCGTGGTGCGCCTCAACCGCCTGGAGAACCAGTCGCGGATGATGGCGGGCCAGATCGAGACCCTCCAGTACGAGAACCGGCAGCTCAAGGAGCAGCTGCGCAAGTTCCAGGAGGACGTCGAGTACCGCCTCCAGGAGGGCAAGGGCGGCGGCAAGCCGGCCCCCGCGCCCGCCAATCCCGGCAAGGTCGACGGCGGCAATCCCGGCTCCGGCAACCCGGCGGCCAAGCCGCACAAGCGCAGCGATGCCTTCGATCCGGAGCAGAATCCCGGCCAGCCCGGCGCGCCGCAGCAGTTCGGCTCGACCACGCCCTCCGTGCCGCTCGCCGCGGCGGCGCCCGCCCAGCCGCGGCCCCTGCCGCGCGGCGCCATCGAGCCGGCCGACGAGACCGAGACCGCGACGCCCGGCTACGACGAGCCCGTGGACCTGCGGCCGCCGTCGCGCGTCGGCACCACCGGCGCCCTGCCGGACCGGCCGAGCGGCAGCGTCGCCGCCACCGCGACGGGCGACGCCGTCTCCGACTACGAGACCGCGATAGGCCACATCCAGGCCCGCCGCTACGAGCAGGCCGAGATGGACCTGCGCCAGTTCATCCAGTCCCATCCCCGCGACGGGCGCGTGCCCGCCGCCACCTTCTGGCTCGGCGAGAGCTACCTTCAGCGCAACCGCAACCGCGAGGCGGCCGAGCAGTTCCTGAAGGTCTCCACCGACTATGCCCGCTCGGCCCAGGCCCCCGAGGCCATGCTGAAGCTCGGCGTCTCGCTCAACGCGCTCGGCGCCCGCGAGCAGGCCTGCGCGACCCTGGCCGAGCTCGAGCGCAAGTTCCCGAGCGCGGGCTCGAACGTCCGCCAGGGCGTGGTGCGGGAGCAGAAGCGCGCCCGCTGCGCCGCTTGAGCGGCGGCGACACCGCCGCACGCCCGGCCGCACCGACGGCCGAACGCCTGGAAGCCGCGCTCGCGCCCTATCTGCGAGCCGGCTGCCTGCTCGCCGTCTCGGGCGGGCCCGATTCGACCGCGCTGATGCATGCCGCCGCCGCCGCGCCGCATGCGGGTTTGGCCGTGGCGACCGTCGATCATGGCCTGCGCCCCGAGGCGCGGGCGGAGGCCGAGACGGTGGCGCGGCAGGCGGACACCCTCGGCTTGCCCCACCGCATCCTCGCCTGGGCGGGTCCGCATCCCCGATCGGGCATCCAGGCGGCGGCCCGCGCCGCGCGTTACCGCCTGCTGGCGGAGCACGCCGCGGAGATCGGCGCCGCCTTCCTCCTCACCGCGCATACCCTGGACGACCAGGCCGAGACGGTGCTGATGCGGCTCGCCCGCGGCAGCGGCCCAGCGGGGCTCGCCGGGATGCGGCCCGAGCGGAACCTCGGCCCCGGCCTCGTCCTCGCCCGTCCGCTCCTCGCCTTCCCGAAGGCCGATCTGGTGGCTTGGTGTGAGGGGCGGGGAATTGCCTATCTGCGCGACCCCTCCAACGCCGACGAGCGCTTCGCCCGCGCGCGTCTACGCAGGCTGCGCCCGCTCCTCGAAGGGGAGGGGCTCACCGCGGAGCGCCTCGCCCGCCTCGCCGAGCGCGCGGCGCGCGACGACGATGCCTTGCGGGAGATTGCGCAGGACGCGCTCGGGCGCCTCGCCGCGGAGGATGCGCGCCGCCTCGACGGCCGCGCCCTGGCGCGGCTCCCCGCGGCCGTCGCCCTGCGGGTGCTCGACCTCGCCCTTACGCAGGCTGGCGGCGGCGAGGGACGCCTGGAACGCCTGGAGCGGCTCCTCGCAGAGATCCTGCCGGCGCTCGCCGCGGGAGCGCGCCTGCGGCGCACCTTTCGCGGCCTTCTGGTCGCCGTGGATGCGGGCGGCACGATCCGCCTCGCGCCGGCGCCTCCGCGCCGCGCCGCAGGGCCGCCCGAATTACTTGGCAAGGGATAGGCCACTGCCTACATTGGGCAGGCGTGCAGGATCGACCGGCGGAGCCGGCCGAGGGGGGCGGCACGCCTCAAGGATCGGTAGATGAACCCGAATTTTCGCAATTTTGCCTTGTGGGTCGTCATCTTCCTGCTCGTGCTCGCCCTTGTGACCCTGTTCCAGAACCCGGGTCATCGCGGCAGCGGCAGCGAGATCGCTTACAGCCAGCTTCTGAACGACGCCGATGCCGGCAAGATCCAGTCGGTGGTGATCTCCGGGCAGGATGTCAGCGGCACCTATGTGGGCGGCGGCAACTTCACCAGCTACGCGCCGAACGACCCGAGCCTGGTCTCCAAGCTCCAGGGCAAGGGCGTCCAGATCACGGCGCGCCCGCCTTCGGACAACACCCCCTGGTTCATCCAGCTTCTCGTGAGCTGGCTCCCGATCCTCGTCTTCATCGGCGCCTGGATCTTCCTGTCGCGCCAGATGCAGTCCGGCGCCGGCCGCGCCATGGGCTTCGGCAAGTCGAAGGCCAAGCTCCTGAACGAGGCGCATGGCCGCGTCAGCTTCGACGACGTCGCCGGTGTCGAGGAGGCCAAGGAAGACCTTCAGGAGATCGTCGAGTTCCTGCGCGACCCGCAGAAGTTCCAGCGCCTCGGCGGCCGGATCCCGCGCGGCGTGCTGCTCGTCGGCCCGCCCGGCACCGGCAAGACCCTGATCGCCCGCGCCGTCGCGGGTGAAGCGAACGTGCCGTTCTTCACCATCTCGGGCTCCGACTTCGTCGAGATGTTCGTCGGCGTCGGCGCGAGCCGCGTGCGCGACATGTTCGAGCAGGCCAAGAAGAACGCGCCCTGCATCATCTTCATCGACGAGATCGACGCGGTCGGCCGTCACCGCGGCGCCGGCCTCGGCGGCGGCAACGACGAGCGCGAGCAGACCCTCAACCAGCTCCTCGTGGAGATGGACGGCTTCGAGGCCAACGAGGGCGTCATCATCATCGCGGCGACCAACCGCCCCGACGTGCTCGACCCGGCGCTGCTGCGTCCCGGCCGCTTCGACCGCCAGATCATGGTGCCGAACCCGGACGTGACCGGTCGCGAGCGCATCCTGCGCGTCCACGTGCGCAAGGTGCCGCTGGCCCCCGACGTCGACCTGAAGACCATCGCCCGCGGCACCCCCGGCTTCTCGGGCGCGGACCTGATGAACCTCGTCAACGAGTCGGCGCTTCTGGCGGCGCGGCGCGGCAAGCGCATCGTCACCATGCACGAGTTCGAGGACGCCAAGGACAAGGTGATGATGGGCGCCGAGCGGCGCACCCTCGTCATGACCGAGGACGAGAAGCGGCTCACCGCCTATCACGAGGGCGGCCACGCCATCGTCGCCCTCAACGTGCCGGCCACCGATCCCGTCCACAAGGCGACGATCATCCCGCGCGGCCGGGCGCTCGGCATGGTCATGCAGCTCCCTGAGCGCGACAAGCTCTCGATGAGCTACGAGCAGATGACCTCGCGCCTCGCCATCATGATGGGCGGCCGCATCGCCGAGGAGATGATCTTCGGTCCTGAGAAGGTCACCTCGGGCGCGCAGTCGGACATCGAGCAGGCGACGCGGCTCGCCAAGATGATGGTCACGCGCTGGGGCTTCTCACCCGAGCTCGGCACCGTCGCCTACGGCGACAACAACGACGAGGTCTTCCTCGGCATGTCGATGGGCCGGCAGCAATCGGTCTCGGAGGCGACGGCCCAGAAGATCGACGCCGAGGTCCGCCGCCTCGTCGAGGCCGGCCTGGAAGAGGCGCGCCGCATCCTCGGCCTGCACAAGGACGACCTGGAGGCGCTGGCCCAGGGGCTGCTCGAATACGAGACCCTGACCGGCGAGGAGATCCGAAACCTGATCAAGGGGCAGCCCCCGGTCCGCGACGGCGGCGACGTGCCGCCGACCCCGGCCCGCGGCTCCTCCGTCCCCACCGCCGGCCGCGGTCGGCCGAAGGAGAATGACGGCGGGCTGGAGCCGCAGCCGCAGGGCTGAGCCTCGACACTGGAGACGACGGAACGGCGGGGCATGCCCCCGCCGTTTCGCGTTTTTGCGCTCCGTCAGAAGTGCGGGCGCCTGACAGGTTAAGCCTGTCTCAAGCCGACACCATCGATTCGCCACGCTTCGATACCAGCGGGTGAGGCAGGTGCGGTATAAGTGCCCCGAGAGAACCGGGATCGACGGCAGTGAGAAAGTATTTCGGAACCGACGGCATCCGCGGCCGGGCGAACGGCGTCATCACGCCGGAGCTGGCGCTCAAGGTCGGCCAGGCGGCGGGCCTCGTCTTCCAGCGCGGCGAGCATCGCCACCGCGTCGTCATCGGCAAGGATACCCGGCTCTCGGGCTACATGATCGAGACGGCGCTGGTCGCGGGCTTCACCTCGGTCGGCATGGACGTGCTGCTGCTCGGCCCGGTGCCGACGCCGGCTGTGGCCATGCTGACGCGCTCCATGCGCGCCGATCTCGGCGTGATGATCTCCGCCTCGCACAACCCCTACGAGGATAACGGCATCAAGCTGTTCGGTCCCGACGGGTTCAAGCTCAACGACGCGATCGAGCGCGAGATCGAGGCGCTGATCGATGTCGAGCTGCACAAGCGGCTCGCCGGCTCGCACGATCTCGGCCGGGCCAAGCGCATCGAGAGCGTGCATGCCCGCTACGTGGAGTTCGCCAAGCGCACGCTCGGCCGCTCCGTCACCCTCGACGGCCTGCGGGTAGTGGTCGATTGCGCCAACGGCGCTGCCTACCGCGTCGCGCCGGAGACCCTGTGGGAGCTCGGCGCCGAGGTCATCGCCATCGGCACCGAGCCCGACGGCTTCAACATCAACCGTGACGTCGGCTCGACGGCGCCGGCCGCCCTCGTCGCCAAGGTGCGCGAGCGCCGCGCCGATATCGGCATCGCCCTCGACGGCGACGCCGACCGCGTGCTGATCGTCGACGAGAAGGGCCATGTGGTCGACGGCGACCAGCTCATGGCGGTGGTCGCCCGCTCCTGGAAGGAGGACGAGCGCCTCGCCCAGCCCGGCATCGTCGCCACCATCATGTCGAATCTCGGCCTGGAGCGCTTCCTCGGCGGGATCGGACTCGGCCTCGCCCGCACCGCGGTCGGCGACCGCTACGTGCTGGAGCACATGCGCGAGCACGGCTACAACCTCGGCGGCGAGCAGTCCGGCCACATCATCATGTCCGACTACACCACCACCGGCGACGGGCTGGTGGCCGCGCTCCAGCTCCTCAGCGTGGTGCAGCGGCAGAACCGGCCGGTGAGCGAGGTCTGCCACTGCTTCGATCCGCTGCCGCAGATCCTCAAGAACGTGCGCTACCGCTCGGGCGAGCCCCTGCGCCACGACAGCGTGGTGACCGCCATCGAGCAGGCCCGCGAGCGGCTCGGCGAGTCCGGCCGCCTCGTGATCCGGCCCTCCGGCACCGAGCCGGTCATCCGCGTGATGGCCGAGGGCGATGACCGCGGCCTCGTCACCGAGGTGGTGGACGAGGTGGTCGACGCCGTGACCCGCGCCGCGGCCTGAGCCGCGCGCCTTAGGCGCCGATGAACAGGCCGGCGATGGCCGCGCTCGTCAGGTTCGAGAGCGTGCCCGCCAGGATCGCGCGCAGGCCGTAGCGGGCGACCTCCGCCCGCCGCTCCGGCACGAGGCTCGCGAAGCTTGCGAGCTGGATCGCGATCGAGGCGAAGTTAGCGAAGCCGCACAGCGCGAAGCAGACGATGGCCGTGCTGCGCGGATCGAGGCTGCCGGCCTTCAGGGTCGGCGAGAGATTGGCGTAGGCCAGGAACTCGTTGAAGGCGATCTTCTGGCCGATCGCGCCGCCGACCAGCGTCGCCTGGTCCCAGGGCACCCCGAGGAGCCAGGCGAGCGGGCTCAGCGCGAGCCCGAGCACGCCCTCGATGGAGGCCTGCGGATAGCCGGCGAGCGCGCCAAGCGAGCCGAGCACGCCGTTGGCGAGCGCGATCAGGCCGACGAAGGCGATCAGCATGGCGCCCACCGCGACCGCCACCGCGAGGCCCTTCTGGGTGCCGTCGGCGGCCGCCTCGATCAGGTTCGCGGCCCGGGTCTCGCCGAAGGTCACCTTCGTGGTGAGGATGCGCGTCGGCTCGGTCGAGGGCATCAGGATCTTCGCGTAGAGGAGCCCGCCCGGGATCGCCATCACCGAGGCCGCGAGCAGGTAGGTCATCGGCACGCCGAGCGCGGCGTAGCCGGCCAGGATCGAGCCCGCGGTGGAGGACGCCCCGCTCGACATCACGGCGAAGAGCTCGGCCCCGGTCAGCAGCGGCAGGAAAGGGCGCAGCGCCACCGCGATCTCGCTCTGGCCGATGGCGATGGTGACGACCGCCGAGAAGGATTCGATCGGCGAGGTGCCGAGCAGCCTGCGCAGGCCCGTGCCGAGCCCCCGCGCCAGCACCTGCATGATGCCGAGATGGTAGAGTACGCCGATCAGGGCCGAGACGTAGAGGATCTGCGGCAGCACCCGCAGCGCCAGGATGAATCCCGAGCCGCCGAACAGCTCGAACATCTTCGGCTCGACGAGGCCGCCGAACAGGAAGGCGGTGCCGCGGTCGCCATAGGCGAGCACCGTCTGCACCACGTCGGCCGCGGCCCGCAGGCCGTCGCGCCCCGGATCCCAGAACAGGACGAGGGCGCCGAGCGCGACCTGCAGCGCCAGCGCCGGGAGCACCACCCGCGGACGGATCGCCCGCCGGTTCGTGGAGAACAGCACGGCGACCGCTAGGAGAAGCGCGATGCTGAGGGCGGCGTGGATCAGGCGGTCGGTCATGGTCTCGCGCGGGCGTGCGGGGTCTCTGGGGGCTCGGGTTCGATGGAAGCTTCGGGCCAGTCCGCTGCGGCGGCGGCGTTCGGGGCCCCGGGTGCGACTCCGGGGGCACACCGGGCCGGACCGGGATGGGGTAATGGCCCCGGAGCGCTCCCTGCCGGAGCGGATGCCGGTTCGGCCGGGGGGCACGTCGAACCAGGGACCTGGAGCCTTTGCCGATTGCAAGGCGATCGGGAATGCCTCTAGACGGTTGCGTCCGGCGTCGCTGTCGCGCCGGCGCCGCAGGTCGCTCGGGAACGGCGCTGGGAATTGGCCTTGGTTCAGAACTTTCGGTTTCGCGGGTCCGTGGCGCTGGTCACCGGCGCGGCCAGCGGCATCGGCGCCGCGCTCGTCATCGCGCTCACCGCCCGGGGCTGCGCCGTCGCGATGGTGGACCGCGACGCGGCCGGCCTCGACGCGGTGGCGGGGATCGTCGAGCCGCACGGCGTCCCCGTCTCGAAGCACGTCGCCGACCTCACCGACGCCGAGGCGATCCGCGCACTTCCGCGGGCAGTGGAGGCGGAGTTCGGCCGGCTCAACCTCCTCGTGAACAATGCGGGCGTGGCGCTGGGCGGGCGCTTCGCCGACGTCCATCCCGACGACGTGGACTGGCTCCTCGACATCAACCTGCGCGCCGTGATGCGGGTGACGCACGCCTTCCTGCCCATGCTGGCGCGCGAGCCCCTGGCCCATGTCGTCAACATGTCGAGCCTGTTCGGGCTGATCGCGCCGCCCGGCCAGGCGGCCTATGCGGCGAGCAAGTTCGCGGTCCGCGGCTTCTCCGAGGCGTTGCGCCACGAGTACGCCGGCACCGGCCTCGGCGTCACCGTGGTGCATCCGGGCGGCGTCGACACGCCGATCGCCCGCAGCGCGCGCGGTCCGCGGCCCGAGGGCGACGCGGCATTGGTGGAGGCGACGCGCCTCGCCTTCGAGAAAGCGCGATCCGACTTCCAGTCCTTCCTGAAGCTCTCGCCGGACTTCACGGCGCGCAAGGTCCTCGATGCCGTGGAGCAGCGGGAGGCCCGGGTGGTGATCGGCAAGGACGCGCGCTACGCCTCGCTCATCCAGCGCGTGCTGCCGGCCGATTACTGGAAGCTCATCCAGCGCCTGTCGCGGGCGGCGAACTGAGCCATGGCGAGCCTGCGCGCCTATATCGGAGCCTGGATGGTCAGACGGAACGTCCGCGCGCGCCTCGGCGCGATGGACGACATCGCGCAGGTGCGGCGGACCTTCAACGGCGCCACCTTCCCGGACCCGCCGGCCGCCACCTACGAGGCCGGCAGCCTCGGTGGCGTCGCAGGCGAGTGGGTTCGGCCCCGGTCGGAAGGGAATCTCCGCCTGTTCTACATCCATGGCGGCGGCTTCGTGGCCTGCTCGCCGAAGACCCATCGGCCGGTGACCGGGGGCTTCGCCACGCGCGGCTTCACCGTGTTCGCGCCGGACTACCGCCTCGCCCCCGAGCACCCGTTCCCCGCCGGCCGCGACGACGCGCTGGCGGCCTGGTGCGCCTTCGCGGAGGGTGGTCCCGCCTGCATCGCGGGCGATTCGGCGGGCGGCAACCTCGCCCTCGCGGTGATGCTCGCCGCCCGCGACCGCGGCCTGCCGATGCCGCAGGCCGCTGCCCTGTTCTCCCCGGTGACGGACCTCGCTGCCACCACCGGCTCACGGGTCTCGAATGCGCTTCGCGACGCGATGTTCAACCCGCAATCGCTCGCCAAACTCGGGCCGATGTATCTCGCCGGGCACGATGCGCGGGACCCGGAGGCCTCGCCGATCTACGCCGACCCGACCGGCTTGCCGCCGCTGCTGTTCCATGTTGGCGAGCGCGAGATCCTGCGCGATGATTCCGTGCGGATGGCGGAGAAGGCGCGGGCCCATGGCGTCGACGCCACCGCCGAGGTCTTCCCCGTGGTCAACCACGTCTGGCAATTCGCCGACCACCGCCTGCCGGAGGCGCGCCGCTCCCTCGACACCGCCGCCGCCTTCATGAAACGGCACGCCGGCGCGGGCCGGGCATGAGCGGCGAGCCGGCCCTGCCGCGGGAGGTGCTCGGCCTCCTCGTCGTCGGGGCGGGCTTCTCGGGGATCGCCATGGCGATCCGCGCCCGCGCGGCCGGGATCGGTCCGCTCCTCGTCATCGAGAAGGCCGAGGCCGTCGGCGGTACCTGGCGCGAGAACACCTATCCGGGCGCGGCCTGCGACGTGCCCTCGCATCTCTACTCGCTCTCCTTCGCGCCGAAGGCCGACTGGACGCGCTCTTATGCCCGCCAGCCCGAGATCGCCGCCTATATGCGCGACGTGGTCGCGCGGGAGGGGCTCGGGCCGTACCTGCATCTCTCGACCGCCTTCCTCGGCGCGGCCTGGGACGAGGCCGAGGGCCTGTGGCGGGTCGAGACCAGCCGCGGAATGCTGCGGGCCCGCGCCATCGCCTCGGGGATGGGCTTCCTGCACCATCCGGGCTTCCCGCCGATCCCGGGACGCGAGAGCTTCGCCGGCACGCAATTCCACTCCGCGACCTGGGACCATGGCTGCGACCTCAAGGCCAAGCGCATCGGGGTGATCGGCACGGGGGCGAGCGCCATCCAGTTCGTGCCGCAGATCGCGCCGCTCGCGAGCCATCTCACCCTGTTCCAGCGCAGCCCGCCCTGGATCGTGCCGCGCGGCGACCGGCCGGTGGCGGCCTGGCGGCGGGCGCTCTACCGGCACCTGCCCGCCGCGCGCCGCCTGGAGCGGGCGCGGCTGTTCTGGCTGAACGAGGTGCGGGCGCTCGCCGGCTTCACCCGCGTCTCGACGCTTACCGGCCTGGCGGAGAAGCTCGCCCGCCATCACCTGTTCAAGTCGGTGCCGGACCGGGCCCTGCGCACCAAGCTGCGGCCGAACTACCGCCTCGGCTGCAAGCGGGTACTGATCTCCGACGACTATTACCCGACCCTGCAGCGCGCGAACGTCGCGGTGGAGACGGTGCCCATCCGCGCCATCACGCCGACCGGCGTCGTGATGGAGGACGGCACCGGGCACGCCCTCGACGTGCTGATCTTCGCGACCGGCTTCGACGTGGCGGCGAGCCTGCCCCGCGCCGCCATCGTCGGGCGCGACGGTCTCTCACTTGCCGAGGCCTGGGCGGACGGGGCGGGAGCGCACCAGGGCATCAGCGTGGCGGGCTTCCCGAACCTGTTCCTGCTGCTCGGGCCGAACACCGCGCTCGGGCACAACTCGATGCTGCTGATGCTCGAGGCGCAGGTCCAGCACGTGCTCGATTGCCTGGCTGCCCTGGGCGCGGCCGGGGCGCGGGCGATCGAGGTCCGGCCGGAGGCGCAGGCGCGCTTCCTCGACGGGATCCGGGCGCGGCTCGATACCAGCATCTGGCAGCAGGGCGGCTGCACGAGCTGGTACCTCGACGCGGACGGGCGCAACAGCGTGAACTGGCCGGGCTCGGTGCTCGCCTATCTCCGCAGCGCCCGCCGGGCGCGGCCGGAGGATTACAGCCTGCGCTGAGCCGGTTCGATCACGCCTGCGCGGCCGCGTGCTCGGCGATGGCGCCGGCCGTGGTGATCCAGATGCCGTCCCGGTGCCGGGCGATGTGGGCGAGCGCCTGCCGCAGGGGGCGCAGGCGGTTCGGCTGGCCGACGATGTAGGGGTGGAGCGCGATTCCCATCACCAGGGGCGCTGCCTTGGACTGCTCCAGCATCTCGTCGAAGGCGTCGACGATCGCCTCCGCGAACTGGCGACCGGTATCCTTGCGGGCGACGATGGCCGGGATGTCGTTGAGCTCCTGCGGGTAGGGCACCGCGAGGATGCGCCCGCCGTCGCGGGTGGCGAACCAGGTCGGCTGGTCGTCGTGGCACCAGTCGAGCAGGTAGCGGTAGCCGGCCTCGGCCAGCAGGTCGGGCGTGACGCGCGACTGCGAGATCCAGGGGCCGAGCCAGCCGGCCGGCGCCTTGCCCTCCTCGCGGGTCAGGATCCCGGTCGCCTCGGCGATGAGCGCGCGCTCCTCCGTCTCGTCGAGGATGCCCTGGCGCTCGGAATTGCTACGGCCATGGCCGACGATCTCGTCGCCGCGGGCGCGGAAGGCCTCGATCAGGCCCGGGCAGTCCCGGTAGATCCGGCTGTTGACGAGGACGCTCGCGGGCATCTGCAGGGCGTCGAGCATGTCGCGGATGCGCCAGGCGCCGACCCGGTTGCCCCAGTCGCGCCAGGCATAGTTCAGCACGTCCGGCTGCGGGCCGCCGGGCGCCAGCTCGGCGCCGAGGCCGGCGCCGAAATCGAAGGTCTCGAGGTTCAGCGCGAGGTAGACCGCGAGACGCTTGGCGCCGGGCCAGTCGTAGACCGGGCGGCCGGGGAGCGGGCTGTAGGGGTAGCGGCCGTGGTCGGTCATGGTCATCGCGTCTCGAATCGTGTCACGCCGCACCGAGATAGGCCGCTTCGAGGCCCTTGTCCGCGGCGAGTTCCGCGGCGCTGCCGGCGGTGACCACGCGGCCCTGCTCCAGCACGTAGCCGCGGTCGGCCACCGTCAGGGCGAGCGCCGCCATCTGGTCGACGATCAGGATGGTGACGCCCTGGTCGCGCAACTCCGCCACCGTCGCGTAGAGGGCGTTGATCATCGCCGGCGCGAGGCCGAGGGAGGGCTCGTCGAGGAGGAGGATGCGCGGGCGCGCCATCAGCCCGCGGGCGATGGCGAGCATCTGCTGCTCGCCGCCGGAGAGCAGGCCGGCGCGGCTCTGGGCGCGCTCGCGCAAGCGCGGGAAGCGGTCGAGCAGCGCCTCGACCTCGGCCGGATCGATCCGGCCGCCGCGGCCATGGGCGCCGAGGCGGATGTTCTCGACCACGGTCAGCTCGGGGAAGACCTGGCGCCCCTCTGGCACCAGGGCGAGGCCAGCCCGCGCGATGCGGTGGGCGGGCAGTCCTGCGATCGGCCTGTCCTCGAGGATGACCGAGCCCTCGATCGGGCGCAGCAGGCCGGCGAGCGCCCGCATGGCGGTGGACTTGCCGGCGCCGTTGGCGCCGAGCAGGGCCACGGTCTCGCCGGGGCGTACGTCGAGGTCGAGCCCGTCCAGCACCGGCGCCGCGCCGTAGCCGGCGGTGAGCCGCAGCGCCGAGAGCACCGCGTCGGCGGGGCCCTGCCAGGGCGCGGCACGCGGGCGGGCCGGGGTGTCGGCGCCGCCGAGATAGGCGCGCAGCACGGCCGGATCGCGCCGCACCGTGGCCGGGCTGCCCGCTGCGATCGGGCGGCCGGCATCCATGACGAGGATGTGGTCGGACAGGCCCATGACGAGGGGCATGTCGTGCTCGACCAGCACCACGGCGACACCGCGGGCGGCGATCTTGCGCAGGAGTAGGCCGAGGCGGTCGGTGTCGGAACGGGTCAGGCCGGCGGCAGGCTCGTCGAGGAGGAGCACCCGCGGCCGGCCGGCGAGCGCCCGGGCGATCTCCACGAGGCGGCGGTCCACGTGCGGCAGCTCGGCGGCCGGGCGGTCGAGGCTGCCGGCATAGCCCGCGAAGGCGAGGAGCGCCGCCGTATCCTGTCGGTCGCGGGCGCGCACGCGGCGCAGGAGCCGGCCGGGCTCGATGGCGAGCGCCACGTTGTCGAGGACGCTCAAGGTGCCGAACAGGCGGGTCGTCTGGTAGGTGCGCGCGATCCCCGCCCGGGCGATGGCGTGGGCCGGGGCGCCCGCGAGCTCGCGCCCGTCCAGCCGGATCGAGCCCGCGCCCGGCCGGTAGAAGCCCGAGACCATGTTGAGCACGGTGGTCTTGCCGGCGCCGTTCGGGCCGATGATGCTGGTGACGGCCCCGGGCTCGGCGGTGACGGAGACGCCGTCCGCGGCGCGGATGCCGCCGAAGCTGATGCCGATCCCCGTGATCACCAGGGGCGCGCCCGCGGCGCCGCCGAGCAGCGCGGCCGGATCGCCTCCGGGCAGGGTCCGCCGCTCGGGCGGTCGCGGCAGCAGCCGCGCGAGGCTGCCGACGATGCCCGCCGGCACCAGCCAGAGCACCACGAGGGTCGCGACGCCGAAGAACAGCAGCCGGTATTCGGCGAGCCCGGCGAGGCTCTCCGGCAGCAGAACGGTGACGAGGGCGCCGAACAGGGGGCCGAGCACCGTGCCGGCGCCGCCCACCACGACGGAGAGGACGAACAGGATCGACTGCGTGAAGGGGAAGGAGCTCGGCGCGATGAACAGCATCAGCGGCGGCAGGACCGCGCCGGCAAGTCCCGTGAGCGCGGCCGAGATCGCGAAGGCGAGCGTCTTCACCCGCACCGGATCGAAACCGAGGGAGGCGGCGGCGACGTCCGCGTCCCGCACCGCCCGCATCGCCCGGCCGAGCCGGCTGAGGCGCAGGGCGTGGAAGGCGTAGAGGCTCGCGCCCGCCCCGAGCACGGCGAGCACCGCGAGGTCGCGCTCGGTGAGGACGTAGCCGAGCAGGGTCGGCCCGGCGGCGACGACGAGGCCGTTCTGCCCCCCGGTGAGCGCGCCGCCCTCGATCAGGGCATGCTCCACGATGAAACCGAAGGCGATGGTGAGCATCGCCAGATACGGGCCCTTCACCCGCATGGCCGGCACGGCGAGCAGGGTGCCGACGAGGCCGGAGGCGAGGGCGGCGACGGGGAGCGCCAGCCAGAAGCTGACGCCGTTCAGCGTGAGGATCGCGCTCGCGTAGGCGCCGATGGCGTAGAAGCCGGCATGGCCGAACGAGATCAGCCCCGTCAGGCCGAGGAGCACGTTGAGGCCCGTGCCGGCGATCGTGGTCAGCGCCACCAGCGCGATCACGAAATGGCTGTAGCCGCCGGTGCCCGCGACGAGGCCGAGGCCGCAGGCGGTGAGGGCGAGGATCGCGAGCGGCATCGCGGCGGGGGCGTGGAGCCGGTGCATCGCGGTCAGACCTTGTTGACGGCGGCGCGGCCGAGGAGCCCGTCCGGGCGCAGCGCCAGCGCCAGGATGATCACGGAGAAGACGACGAGCTGCGTGTAGGTGGAGCCGAGCGTCGCGGTGACCCCCGCCTCGACCATCCCGTAGAGGAGCCCCGCCAGCACCACGCCGGTGGCCGAGCCGATGCCGCCCAGGATCGCCACCGCGAAGGCCTTGAGGCCGAACAGGGTGCCCATCTCGGCCGAGACCGAGAAGAGCGGCGCGATCAGGAGCCCGGCCGCGCCCGCGAGCAGCGCCGAGAGGGCGAAGGCGGCGGCCACCGTGCGGCGCACGTCGATGCCCATCAGCCGCGCCGCGTCGGCGTTCTGCGCCACCGCGAGGAGGACGCGGCCGAGATCGGTGCCGCGGAACACTGCCCGGATCGCGAAGGCCGCCGAGATTCCGACCACGGGGATCACGAGCTGGAGCGGGTAGATGCCGGTCCCGAAGACCTCCACCGGGGCCACCGCCAGCGGGGAGGGGAGGCTGCGCGGCTCCTTGCCGAAGGTGAACAGGATCGCGTTGTCGAGGACGATGCCGCCGGCCACCGTGGCGAGCAGCCACGCGTCCGAGCGGCGCTCCACGAAGGGGCGCACCAGCGCCCGCTCCACCACGAGTCCGAGCAGGGCGCAGCCGGCGAGCGCGGCGGGCGCCGCGAGCCAGCCCGGCCAGCCGAGGGTGACGGCGAAGGTGTAGCCGAGCACGGCGCCGAGGGTGACGGCGCTGCCCTGCGCGAAGTTTACCGTGCCCGAGACGGCATAGGTGATGTGGAAGCCGAGCGCGATCAGCCCGTACATGCTGCCGAGCCCGAGGCCGGAGACGAGGGTGCCGGTGAGCATGTGCGATTCTCCATGCGCGCTGATTCCCTCCCCCGCGGAGGGGGGAGGGTGGAGCAGGGGCTCAGTTCATCACCGCGACGATCTCGCCGTTCTGGAAGCGGGTGAAGACGTAGTCCTGCGGCCCGAGCGCGTCGTGCTGGCCGGTGGCGAAGGGCTTGTCGTAGGTCTTGATCAGGCCCTCGTAGCGGCCGACCTTGTAGAAGCCGTCGCGGACCTTGGGTCCCTCGGTGGAGCCCGCCGCCTGGATGGCGAGTGCGAGGAGATGCGTCGCGTCGTAGGCGTTGGCGATGCCGACCGCCGGCGTCACGTCGGCCATCGACTTGATCGCCGGGTACTTCGCCTTCAGCGCGGCGAGCACGGCGGTGGCCTTCGGCGAATTGTTCCCGGCGAAGGTGAAGGTCTGGATGAAGTGGACCTTGGCGGCGCTCGGGCCGGCCAGCTCGTCGAAGCGCCCGCCCGCCGGGCCCCAATGCGAGACCACGGGCACGCTCCAGCCCATCCGGTCGAGGGACTTCACCACCTGCGCCGAGGGGCCGACATTGCCGACGAGGAACAGGGTGTCCGCGCCCGCCTCCTTCAGGCGGGTGAGCTGGGGCACCATGTCGACGTCGTTGGCCTCGTACTTCTCGATGCCGGCGGCGGGAAGGTTGGCCGCCTTCAGGGCCGCGGCGAGGCCCTGCTGGTTCGATTCGCCCCAGGCGTTGTTGACAAGGATCATCCCCGGCTTCTTCGCGCCGTAGGTCTTCACCGCGTAGGCGACGAGGGCCTCGTCCACCAGCGCGTCCACCGCCGAGACGCGGAAGGCGTAGTTGTCGGCCGCGCCGTTGCGGGTGATGCCGGTGCCCGCCGCCCAGGGCCCGAGGAAGGGCACCTTCATCTGGTTGGCGATCGGCACGACGGCCATCGAGACCGGGGTGTCGAGCCCGCCGACCAGCGCGACCACGCCGACCCGCTGGATCAGCTCGCGCGCTGCGAGCACGCCCTTCGAGGGGTTTGCCTCGTCGTCGCGCGCCACCAGCTCCAGCGGGCGCCCGAGCACGCCGCCCTTCGCGTTGATCTCGTCGATGGCGAGGCCGATCCCGCGCGAGATCGCCTCGCCGGACTTGGCCGACTGGCCGCTCAGCGCGGTGACGAGGCCGATCTTCACTGGCTCAGCCGCGCGGACGCCCGTGACGAGAGCGAGACCGATCAGGGCCGAGGCGCCGAGAAGCAGGCGGCGCGGGAGGGAGGCGGGCATGGCGGGATCTCCGGCTTGGTTGCGGAACTGTCCGCAACGCGCGTGCCAGTTGTCTAGCCTCTGAAAGATCTAGGCTTTTTGGTCTGTTGCGACGCCGATTGCCCAGCGCTTCGGCAAAGTGCATACAGTTTTTGCATGCACTTCGGGCCGATCGCGGGCATCGATAGGCGGAGAGAACCGCCGGAGACTCGCCCATGACCGACAGCCCGAAATCCCGCACGCAGAGCGACGCGGAGATCGTGACCGCCTATCTCGAAGCCTCGATGGTGCCCGATCCCGAGACGGCCGCGCGCTACATGGCGCCCGGCATCGAGATCGTGTTCACGGGCGCGCGCGTGTTCCGCCACCCGCGCGAGGTCACTGCCTTCAATGCCGGGCGCTACGCCTGGGTGAAGAAGCGCATGGAGCGGCTCGACGTGGTGCCGGGCGATGGCATCACCACGGTCTACAGCCTCGGCACGCTCTACGGCGCCTGGCCCGACGGCACCGCCTTCGAGGGCAACCGCTACGTGGACCGCTTCACCGTGCGCGACGGCCTGATCGTCACCATGGAGGTCTGGAACGACAGCGCTGAACGCCTGCTGACCAAGCACGGCATCACGGCGTGATCGGTTGCCGCTCGATCAGACCGGATCGCCGCGCATCCCCTCTCCCCGCGCGCGGGGAGAGGGCTCAGCCGACCTTGTCGTCGGCTGAGCGAGGCGGCAGCCGGGGGTGAGGGGGCTTGAACGGAGGAGTCTCTTCCGGAACCGCCCCCTCACCGCCGCTGCAGCTTCGCCTCCGCTTCCCGCAGGCACGACGAGGTGCCTGCGGGCCTCTCCCCGCCCGGCGGGGAGAGGGGGGCACCGGTGGTCAGCCGAAGCCCGCGACAGCTCAGCCTGCCACCTCGGCGGCGTAGGGGGCGAGCAGGCGGGCGAGGTCGCGCTCGCGGGGTGGGTCGGCGACGATGTGCGCCCGCGCCGCCACCGCGTCGAGATGGTGGTCCATCAGCGCGACGGCCTGCGCCGCGTCGCCCTCCGCCAGGGCCGCGGCGATGGCGCGGTGCTCGGCGATCCCGCAGGCCGCCGAGTGCGGCCGGCTGTAGAGGGACAGGACCAGGGCGCAGCGATAGGCCATCTCGCCCGTGTAGCGCACCAGGACGGGGCTTCCCGTCATCTCCGCGAGGAGCAGGTGGAACTCGGTGGCGAGACGGATCGAGGCCGCCTCCGGCCCGCCATGGGCCGCCTCCTCGCGGGCGATATGGGCGGCGAGCGCCCGGCCCTGCTCGGGGGTGAGCCGCCCCGCGAGGCGCTCGACCACGAGGCGTTCCAGGCCGAGGCGCACGTCGAAGGTGTCGCGCGCCTCCTCCCAGCTCGGCGTCGCCACCACGGCGATGCGGTTGCGCCGCAGCTCGACCAGACCTTCCGCGGCGAGCTGACCCAGCGCCGGCCGCGCGATGGTGCGGCTGACCCCGAAGCGCTCGCCGAGCGCGTCCTCGGGCAGGCGGTCCCCCGGGGCGAGCGCCCGCTCCACGATCGCCCGGCGCAGGGCCTGGCAGATCGCGCCGACGCGATCCTTGTCGAGTCGTGGCGCCGTCGGCGTGCCGGGGCTCATGGTCCGTCCATCCGTGTCGATCGGGTCTAGAGGCGATCCAGCAAAAGCGGGGCCGGTACGGCGGATGCGCGGCCCATGCCGGATCAATCGGTCAGGATCACCCGGTTCGGCAACTCGTCCGGATCGGCGGGGCCCGCGGGCAGCACCGAGGCGAGGCGCTCGCCGATCCGGCTCACGGCGGCGACGAGGCCGGACTCCGCCTCGCCGCGCCCGAGCGCGCCGGCAAGCTCCGACAGGATCGCCTGCCACGATTCAGGTGGAATCCGAGCGAGGATCCCGCGATCGGCGACGATCTCCGCATGGTGCTCGGCGAGGGCGATGTAGAGCAGCAGCCCGGTGCGGCCGCGCGTCCGGTCGAGGCCGCGGGCGCGGAAGGCGCGGAGGGCGGCGGCGCGGACCCGGGCTCGCCGCGCCCCGCGCGGCACCAAGGCGAGGCGTGCGCCTTCGTGCAGGCCGAGCGCGAGGACGAGGGCGGCGAGGCCCGCCTGGGCGAGCGCGATCGCCGCCGCGCTCCAATGCGTGAGCAGGATGAGCGGCCAGGGCAGGAGCAGCGCCGCGACGAGGGCGGCGACCAGCACGGCCGAGCGGTAGAGCCCCGAGCGGGCGCAGAGCATCACGACGATCTCGCCCGCCGTGCCGGCCTCGGCCCGCGCCACCGCGGCGGCGACGCGCTCCAGCGCATCGGGCGCGAGTCCCTGCCGAGGATCACCAGTCACCGGACGCCCCTCCGCCCCCCGACGAGCCGCCCCCACCGGAGAAGCCGCCGCCGAACCCGCCCGAGGAGCCGCCGGAATAGCCCCCGCTCCAGCCGCCGGAGCCCGGCCCCGGCAGGACGACGATGCCGCCGCGCCGGCCGCCCGCGCGGCTCATCCGCCACATCACGAACAGGATGACGAGAAACAGCACGACGAAGAGGGCGACCTGCGCCGGATCGACCTCGTCGCCGCGGACCTGCGGCTTGCGCTGCCATTCCTGCGCATCCCCTTCGAGGATCGAGAGGATGCCGTCGACACCGGCCCCGATCCCCCCGGCGAAGTCGCCCTGCTTGAAGCGCGGCGTGATGGCGCTCGCGATGATCACCTTGGAGAGGGCGTCGGTGAGCGCGCCCTCCAGGCCGTAGCCGACCTCGATCCGCACCTTGCGCTCGGTCGGCGCGACGAGGAGCAGCACGCCGTTATTGGTCTTGGCCTGGCCGAGCTTCCATTCCCGGAACAGCCGGTTGCCGAAATCCTCGATCGTGGTGCCCTGCAGGCCCGGCACCGTCGCGACGACGACCTGGTCCGAGGTCTTGTCCTCGTGCGCCTTCAGCTTCGCCTCGATCCCGGCGCGCTGCTCCGGCGTCAGGAGGTTCGCCGCATCGACCACGCGGCCGGTGAGCGCCGGGAATTGGAGCTCGGCCGCGAGCGCTGCGGCGGCGAGGCAGAGGAAGGCCGCCGCGCAGGCGAGGACGCGGCGCCCGAATGGGCCGGAGGCCGCCGGGGGCAAGATGGGGCGCCGCCTAGAACTTCACGTTCGGCGGCCGGTCGGCGTCGCGGGTCGCCGTGAAGGTCTCCATCGGCTTCGACTCCGGGTAGAACCAGCTCGCGATCCAGCGGCCGGGTATGGTGCGGATCTCGGTGTTGTAGGCCTGGACCGCGCCGATATAGTCGCGCCGCGCCACCGCGATGCGGTTCTCGGTACCCTCCAGCTGCGATTGCAGGGCGAGGAAGTTCTGGTTCGACTTGAGGTCGGGATAGCGCTCCACCGTGACGAGCAGGCGGCCCAGCGCGCCGCTGAGCTGGTTCTGCGCGTCCTGATATTCCTTGAACTTCTGCAGATCGCTCACCGTGCCGGCATCGACCTTGACGCTCGACGCCTTGGCCCGCGCCTCGGTGACGCCGATCAGCACGTCCTTCTCCTGCTGGGCGTAGCCCTTCACCGTCTCGACGAGGTTGGGGATCAGGTCGGCCCGGCGCTGGTACTGGTTCTGCACCTCGCTCCAGGAGGATTTCGCCTGCTCCTCCAGGGTCGGCACCCGGTTGATCGCGCCGCAGCCGGAGAGGCAGGTGGCGAGCACCAGCGCGAGGACGGCCGAGGCGATCCGCGCGAGCGGGGAGGCGTTTGCGCCCGATCCCCGCGACCAAGCCCGTGCCTGCATGACCCTGCGCCCCCGATGACACGCGGCAGCCCGCCGCACCCTGCCTAGATAGGAGCGGAAACGGCCGCATTCAGCCCCGTGATCCCGCTCGCAGGGCTGTTCTTCGAGCGGATCGGCCGGAATCCGCTCGCCCGAACGAGAAAAGCCCATCCGGATGCCGGATGGGCTTCATTCCTGAGGTCAGGGCCCGACCAGTCCGCTCAGCGGAAGCCGGCGACGCGCCGGTCACGCTTGCGCTCGGCGGCGGGTTGGTAGGCGATCTCGGCGTGATGCGTGCAATAGGGCAGGCCGGTGATGCTGCGCGCGCCGCAGAACCGGAATTCCGGCGTGGTCGGATCGCCGAGCGGCCAGCGGCACATGGATTCGCGCAGGTCCATGATGGTCACGCGCTGCGACACGGCGAGCGCCACCGGCTCCGCGGGTGCAGGGGGCGAGGCCGGGATCGGGAAGTCGGGCGCGGGGCGATGGGTGACGATCGCCACCGGCTCGGGCGCCTCGGCCTCGACCACGGCGATCGCGGCCTCGATCTCCTGGGCAGGCTGTGTGCGGGCCAGCGGCTGGCCGTCCTCGGCCGCCTTCGCCCGACCGCCAAGGCCCAGGCGATGCACCTTGCCGATCACGGCGTTGCGAGTGACGCCGCCGAGCTGCGCGGCGATCTTGCTCGCGCTCTGGCCGTCCTCCCACAGGCGCCGGAGAAGCGCCACGCGCTCGTCCGTCCAGCTCAGACCCGCTTCCATCGTCCCCCCTCCCAACCCTGCGCGCCTGCCGGCCGCCCTCTCGGTCGGCACGGGATCGGCGCGCGATCAGGGCGTCCGCACGGGCCGGCTGCCCGCACGAACGCTGTCAGCCGGTTCGAGCCCGGCCCCCACCACGCAATCGGTCTGGTCGCCTCGGAGGGGCTACCCCCGGCGACGCAATGGAACCTACAGGAGGGCTCGCGGCGCTTGCAAGGGTCGGGGAACCGGCGGCGCCGGACTGCGTAGGGGCTGTCCACCGGCAAAGCCGGGTACGCAGCGCGGGCGCCCGAAACGAAAGAAGCCGCGCCCGGCCGTCTCGCGGCCTGGCTCGGCTTCCAGGGTTCGAAGATCCTCCGCGGGGAGGATCGCGCGTTGGAAATCGCGCTTTAGAAGCGCCCGCCCACGCCCATGCCGCCGCTCGGCGTCAGGGCCGGGGCCATGCCGCCGGAGCTGGAGCCGCCGCCCGCCGAGCCTTCGAGCTCCTCGCGGCGGATGCGCCGCTCGGCGGGCGCCTCGGCGCGGGTCTCGCCGCGCACGTTCTTCGGCAGGTCGAGGCGGCGGGTCGGGGCGGTGGCGGGCGGACCCGCATCCGGGTCGACGTCGGCGCGCGCGGTCCGGGTGGGGACGCTGCCGCGCAGCGAGGGCGGCGGACCGACATCGCCGGCCGGCATCACGCCGCCGCCGCCGCCGAGGATCTGGCCGAGGCCGCCGCCCACCGACTGGCAGCCGCCGAGCGCCGCGAGGCAGACGGCGAGCAGCACCGCGCGCCGCGGTCGCGCGCCGAGCGCACGAAGCGCCGGGTTCAGGGGCGACAGGGGCATGGGGTCGATCCTCGCGCTTCTCGGAGCCGCTTGGTGCACGGCCCGCGTCGTTCAGGTGCCTCTCTACGCCGGAGATTGCGCGAAAACCAAGGCACAACCTGTGGCCGGCCTGCCGCGGCCCGGAACTTGCCGTGCTAGACGAGGCCGGATCCACAACTTCGCCTTGGTCGGCGTTCAAGGACCGCGCGCCCCCTGGCGGAACCTGCTCCCAAGGCCGCGGTTGTGCCGCCAGCCGAGACGCCCCAACGACAAGGACACACCGTGTTCAGACTCGACCGGATCCTCGCGACCGCGACGATCGCCCTGTGGGCCGCGTCCGCTTCGGCCGAACCGCCACAGGCCGGGGAGGGGGGCTCGCAACCGGGCACCACGCAGACCGCGCCGCCCGCGGCTCCGCCCGCCGCGCAGCCGCAGCCCGCCCTGCAGCCGGCTCCCCAGGCCGCCCCGCAGACGGTGCCGTCGCAGCCGACCGCGCCTCCGGTGGCCCAGCCCGTGCCCCAGCAGGGCACGCCAGCCACCGTGCTCGACACGCAGGATTACGAGAGCCTGCTCGGCAAGGGCGTGCGCAGCGCGAACGGCGACGAACTCGGCCGCGTCATCGACGTGATCATCGACAAGGATGGCCGCCCGCGCGCCGCGATCATCGATTTCGGCGGCTTCCTCGGCGTCGGCACGCGCAAGATCGCCGTGGACTGGCGGGCGCTCCGCTTCAACACGGACGGCAAGCCCGGCCGCCTCTCGCTGCAGCTCAGCCGCAACCAGGTCCGCGTCTCGCCCGAGTACAAGGCCGGCGAGCCGGTCGTCGTGCTCGGCCCCGCCAGCCCCTCCACCGAGGGCGAGCAGCCGGGAAGCACGCCGCAGGCCCAGGCTCAGCCGCCCGCACCGGCGCAGCCCCAGCCGGCCAATGTGCAGCCCGCCCAGGCCCAGCCCGCGGCGCAGCCCACCCCGCCAGCCACACCGCAAGCCGTCCTGCCCTCCGTCGAGAAGCCGCCGGAGAAGGCCCCGGATAAATGACGGTGGTTCGCCCGAAAGACCGACGTGCCATCCCGCACCGGGAACGCGAAGTGCCTCGTCATGAACTCCGTGCTCGCCCGCTCCGGTTGAAGGACGCATCCCCCGAGGCCCCGCGCGAGGCGGCTCCGGCGATGCCCGAGCCCGTTGCGGGGATCGGCGCGGAGGTCTCGCGCGGCAGCCGCCGGGGCCTCGACGCCTTCGCCTTCTTCGTCGCCAACCTGCAGACCGGTTTCGGGCCCTTCCTCGCCGTCTATTTCTCCCAGGCGAAGTGGACGCAGTCGGATATCGGCTTCGCGCTCACCGTGGGCAGCCTCGTCAGCCTGCTCGGGCAGGTGCCGGGCGGGGCCTTCGTGGACGCCGTGCGCTCGAAGCGCTTCGCGGCGGGCGTGGCGGTGATCGGGATCTCGGCGAGCGCCCTCGCCCTGGCCCTCTGGCCGAGCTTCCTCATCGTGCTGCTCGCCATGGCGGCGCATTCGGCGGCGAGCTGCGTGCTGACGCCGGCCATCGCGGCAATCAGCATCGGCCTCGTCGGCCATGCGCGCGCGGGCGAGCGGCTCGGCCGCAACGCGAGCTTCCAGGCGCTGGGCAACGCGCTCGCCGCCGCCGGCATGGGCGCCTGCGGCTACTACCTGACCAACGATGCCGTCTTCTACCTCACCGCCGCCCTGATGGTGCCGACGCTGATCGCGCTCTCCCGCATCCGCGCCGACGAGATCGACGCGAACGTGCGCATGCAGGAAGCCGCGTCCGCGCCCGCCCCCGCGGAGACGGGCGCCCTGCGCGCGCTCCTGCGCAATCGCGGGCTCCTCGTCTTCGCCGGCTGCATGACGCTGTTCTTCCTCGCCAACGCGGCGATGCTGCCGCTCGTCGGCAGCGCCCTGACCCTACGGGCGAGCGAGACCGCCACCGTCCTCGTCGCGGCCTGCATCATGGTTCCGCAGGCAGTGCTCGCCGTCTGCGCACCGGCCGTCGGCCGCGCCGCCGAGCGCTTCGGGCGCTGGCCTGTGCTGCTCGTCGGCTTCGCCGCCCTGCCGCTGCGGGGCCTGCTGCTCGCCTACACCACGAACCCCTATCTCCTGGTGGCGATCCAGGTGCTCGACGGCGTCTCCGCCTCGGTGCTCGGGGTGATGGTGCCGCTCGTCGTCTCCGATCTCACGCGAGGCACCGGCCGCTTCAACCTCGCCCTCGGCGCGGTCGGCACGGCGATGGGCATCGGCGCGGCGCTCTCGACCTCGCTCGCCGGCATCATGGCGGACCGGCTCGGCAGCCACCCCGCCTTCCTCGGGCTCGCGCTGGTCGGCCTCGCTGCCACCCTTCTCGTCGCCTTCGCGATGCCGGAGACGCGCCGGGACCCCGGCGCGCGCTGAGCGCGGCACCGAAATCGCTTACCGGTCAAGCGACGTTCAGATTGGACGCGTAAAAGGTTATCCCGTGACCTGATCGGCGCGGGATGCTGCAACATATGGCGACGCTCTCGCGTTGCCGCCCTGGAGCGCTCTCCGCTGCCGTGGAAGCCGGTTCGGCGTCGGAGAGCGCGACGAAACAATCGGGTGGATCCGGACCCGGCCGTGACGCGGCCGGGTCCGGATCCACGCCCTGTCCGCCCGTATCGCTCCGCCGCCCGTCAGCGTCGTTCGAATTCGAGATGGTCATCGCGATGGAAGACCTCTGCCAGTACGCCGAAAGGCCCTTCGCCTTCGTCGGGCGCTACCTCAAGCGGCGCGCCCTGCCGCACGCCGTCATCCTGGTCTCGGTGCTCGGCGCGGTCGCCTTCTCGGTGAGCACGGACTACGCCCTGAAGGGCGTCGTCGACGCCCTCGGCAAGGGCCCGGAATCCGGCCTCGTCTGGAGCGCGCTCACGCTCCTGATCATCTTCATCGCGGCCGACAACATGCTCTGGCGCGTGGCGGCGCTCGTCGGCGCCTTCACCTTCGTCGGCGTGACCGGGGATATCCGCCGCGACCTGTTCCGGCACATGACCGGTCACTCGCCGACCTTCTTCGCCGACCGGCAGCCCGGCACGCTGGCCTCGCGCATCACCGCGACCTCGAACGCGATCTTCACGGTCGAGAACATGTTCGTGTTCAACGTGATGCCGCCTTGCGTCGCGGCCGCCGGCTCGCTCGTCTACATCGCCACCGTCAACGTCACGATGGCGGCCGTGCTCGCCGCGGTCTTCGCCTCGGTCGTGATGCTGATGTTCAAGATGGCCTCGGCCGGCAAGCCGCTGCATCACGACTTCGCCGCCAAGGCCGCGAGCGTCGACGGCGAGATGGTCGACCTCGTCGGCAACATGCCGCTGGTGCGCGCCTTCTCGGCCTTCAAGCGCGAGGGCGTGCGCTTCGAGGGCACCATCGCCACCGAGATGAGCGCGCGCCGCGCCTCGCTCCTCTACCTCGAGAAGCTGCGCATCGTGCACGCGGTGCTCACCGTGCTCGCCATCTTCGGCCTGCTCTACTGGGCGATCTCCATGTGGCAGGTCGGCCAGGCCACCAACGGCCAGGTCGTGCTCGTCTGCACGCTGGGCATCCGCATCCTCGCCGCGACCCGCGACCTCGCCGTCGCCCTGGTGGACGCCACCCAGCACACCGCCCGCCTGTCGGAGGCCTTGCACACCCTGCTGCAGCCGCACGACCTCGTCGACCATCCGGAGGCGAAGGCGCTGACCGGCCACGGCGCGAAGATCGACTTCCAGCACGTCGCCTTCGACTATCCGGACGGCCGCGGCGTGTTCACCGATTTCGATCTCGCCATCGAGCCGGGCCAGAGGGTCGGCCTCGTCGGCAAGTCGGGCGGCGGCAAGTCGACCCTGTTCTCGCTGATCCAGCGCTTCTACGACGTGAAGAGCGGCCAGATCCTGATCAACGACCAGAGCATCGGCCTCATCACGCAGGAATCCTTACGCGAGGCGATCACCGTCGTGCCGCAGGACGTGTCGATGTTTCACCGCTCCCTGCGCGAGAACATCCGCTACGGCCGCCCCGACGCCACCGACGAGCAGGTCTGGAAGGCGGCCGAGGCCGCGCATTGCACGGACTTCATCAACGCCCTGCCGGAAGGTTTCGACACGATCGTGGGCGACCGCGGCGTGAAGCTCTCGGGCGGCCAGCGCCAGCGCATCGCCATCGCCCGGGCGATCCTGAAGGATTCGCCGATCCTGCTCCTCGACGAGGCCACCTCGGCCCTCGACGCGGAATCCGAGGAGGCGATCCGCCACGCGCTCGCCAACCTGATGAAGGGCCGCACCGTCATCGCCATCGCGCACCGGCTCTCGACCTTGAAGGATTTCGACCGGATCGTGGTGCTGGAGGGCGGCCGCATCGTGCAGGACGGCTCGCCCGAGAAGCTGACGCATCTCGACGGCTTCTACCGCGAGCTGATCAAGAAGGAATCGCTCTCGATGGCGCTGGCTGCGGCCTGAGAGCCTGTTTTGAGCCGGATCGACCGATCATCATCGGGATCCGGCCCGTCCCACCAAACCACCTCAGGATGAGGTCGTGGACTGGATGGATGGGGGCGAGCGGGATCTTCGATCCCGCTCGATCCGGCCTCAGGCCGCGGCGCGGGCCGCGAGCGTCGCGTGCTCGGCCTGGACCAGCACGTCGAGCACCCGCCAGGGCTTCTGCATGAAGACGGCCTGGCGCGGCAGGCGGTCGTCGGCGCGGGCGTCGTAGCCCGAGGTCACGATGACCCGCACGTCCGGCCAGCGGCGCTCCACCGTGCTGGCGAGGGCGAGGCCATCCATCGCGCCGGGCAGGCGGACATCGGCGAAGAGCAGGGCGACGTTCACGTCGGGTCGTTCGAGCACCGAGATTGCGGCTTCCGCGCTCTCGCATGCGATGACGTCCATGTCCGTCTCTTCGAGGACGGCGGCCGCGAGATCGCGGACCGCGGCGTCGTCCTCGACCACGAGTGCGACGGGACAGTCGGGCAGGGCGTGGCCCATGAGGTCTCCTTCACATCTGGATGCCGGTCTGATTCCTTCCCGGGCGCAGTCTCTGCCGGACCGCTGATTCCCCCCGAGTCGGCCATGCTGCGCCGTCTGGAACGCGCGAACAAGAGTCGGACGGCCGATGCCGAGGCCTTCGGCCCATCCGCAGCGCGCACTTGCAACACTGCGACGCCAACGCGCGCGCAGGCCTCGCGTTTCCCGCCCGTTAAGACATCGTTCACCACCCGGACCGGACAGTTACGGTTCCATGACGGGAACGGAACGCGTCTTGCGTAGCCGTTCCGGAACGCCCTCACGCCGAGACCTCGGTGGCGCCTTCTCCCCTCCTTGGCGAGGACGCAATCGCGGTGCTCATGCCCGGACCCCGAACAGGAGGTGTGCGTCTGCCATGTGCCGCTTTCTCGCCTACAGCGGTGAGCCGGTCTTCCTCTCCGATCTCGTCTGCTCCCCCGTGCACTCCCTGGTGCACCAGTCGCTCCACGCGGACGAGGGGAAGACCGAGACCAACGGCGACGGCTTCGGCATCGGCTGGTACGGCGAGCGACCCGAGCCCGGGATCTACCGGGACATCTCCCCGGCCTGGTCGGACGAGAACCTGGCCAACCTCTGCGGGCAGGTGCGGGCGCGGACCTTCTTCGCCCATGTGCGCGCCTCGACCGGCACCGCGACGGCGCGAGCGAACTGCCACCCCTTCGCGCATGGCCGCCACCTGTTCATGCATAACGGCCAGATCGGCGGCTATCACCGCATCAAGCGGCGTATCGAGGCGCTGATCCCGGACGAGTACTACGATGGGCGCCGCGGCAGCACCGATTCCGAGGCGATCTTCCTGCTGGCGCTGGCCAACGGCCTGAAGCAGGACCCGGTCGGCGCCATGGCCGAGACCATGGCGCAGGTGCGCGGGCTGATGCGGGGGGCGGGGATCGCCGAGCCGCTGCGCTTCACCGCCCTCCTCACCGACGGCGAGGAGCTGACCGCCTATCGCTGGGCCTGCGACGGGCGCCCGCCGAGCCTCTATTACCGCGAGGGCGAGACCGGTCTCGTCGTCGTCTCCGAGCCCATCGACGGCTGCCGCGAGGGCTGGACCGTGGTGCCGAAGGGCGGGACGCTGCGGGCGCGCCGCGGCGGCGCCGTCACGGTGGAGCGCCCGGCGGCCGAGGCCGCCCTCTGCGCTGCCTGATCCTGCCGCCGCGCGATCGAAGCGGAGATCGAATCGGCAAGCCCGCGCGACGGCGCGGCGGCGGCCGTCCGCCGGGCGCGTCGATCCCGGCCATGGGTCGGGATCGACGCACTTTGGTATGAGACGGCCGAGCCTCGCCCCCATCGGGTAGGAGCCATGCCGGAGCGCGCCTTGTCGCGGACCGGCCGGTGACAAACATGGCACCCGCCGGCCCGCGAGGCCGGGCACGAGCGACGGCTGCCCCGATGTCTTCCGAGTATCCCGACACCGAACTCCATATCGGCGGCGCCTGGACCGCCGGGTCCGACCGGCAGACCCTGCCCGTCCTCAACCCGGCCACCGGCGAGACCATCGGCCGTTGCGCCGTCGCCACCGAATCCGATCTCGACCGGGCCCTCGAGGCCGCCGCCCGCGGCTTCGCCGCCTGGCGCAAGGTTGCGCCCTTCGAGCGCGCCAAGGTGATGCGCAAGGCCGCCGACCTGCTGCGCGAGCGCGCCGACGCGATCGCCCGCATCATGACCCTGGAGCAGGGCAAGCCGCTGGTCGAGGCCCGCCTCGAGACCCTGGCGGCGGCCGACATCATCGACTGGTTCGCGGAGGAGGGGAAGCGCGCCTACGGACGCGTCATCCCGGCCCGCGCCGACGGCGTCCTGCAGATCGCGGTGAAGGAGCCGGTCGGGCCTGTCGCCTGCTTCACGCCCTGGAACTTCCCGATCAACCAGGCGGTGCGCAAGGTCTCCGCGGCGCTCTGCACGGGCTGCTCGGTGATCCTGAAGGGCCCCGAGGACACGCCGGCCTCCTGCGCCGCGATGATCCGCGCCTTCCTCGATGCGGGCGTGCCGGGCGACGTGCTCTCGCTCGTCTACGGCGACCCGGCTGCGATCTCGGGCTACCTCATCCCGCACCCGGTCATCCGCAAGATCTCGTTCACCGGCTCCACCGCGGTCGGCAAGGAGCTCGCCGCGCTCGCCGGGCGCCACATGAAGCGGGCGACGATGGAGCTCGGCGGCCACGCCCCGGCGATCGTGTTCGAGGATGCCGATGTCGAGAAGGCGGTGACGGTGCTCGGCGGCACCAAGTTCCGCAATGCCGGCCAGGTCTGCGTCGCGCCGACCCGCTTCCTCGTGCACGATTCCGTCTTCGACCGCTTCGTGGACGGCTTCACCGCCGTCGCCAAGGCGGTGAAGGTCGGCGACGGCCTCGATCCCAGCACGAAGATGGGACCGCTGATCCACAGCCGCCGCCTCGACGCGATGGAATCGCTCGTCGCCGACGCCACGGCGCAGGGGGCGACCCTGAAGACCGGCGGCAAGCGCATCGGCAATCGCGGCAACTTCTTCGAGCCGACCGTCTTCACCGAGGTGCCGCTCACCGCCCGCATCATGAACGAGGAGCCGTTCGGGCCGATCGCCGCGATCCAGCGCTTCTCCAGCGAGGAGGAGGTCCTGGAGGAGGCCAACCGCCTGCCCTACGGCCTGGCCGCCTACGCCTATACCCGCTCGACGGAGCGGGCGACCCGGGTGGCGCAGGGGGTCGAGAGCGGCATGATCTCGATCAACCACCACGGCCTCGCGCTGCCCGAGGTGCCCTTCGGCGGCGTGAAGGATTCGGGCTACGGCAGCGAGGGCGGCTCCGAGGCGCTGGAGGCCTATCTCGTCACGAAATTCGTCACCCAGGCGAATTTCTGAAACGTCTTGCCTGTCCCGCGCGTTCGCTCCCGATAACAAGTCATCAGGGAGCGAGCCCGTGAGCCAGATCTACACCGACGGCCGTCCGAACTCGGCGAATTCGCCCGAACACCGCCGCGGCCAGAGCGTCGATAGTATCGACCAAACCGGCAGCGTCACGATGCTGGGCCTCGCGGCGGCGGGCGCCGCCGCCGCGAGCCTCCTGCTCCTCGCCATCGTCTGAGGCCGAACGCGCTCTCCTCACCGTGCGGGGAGGAGCGGGAGGTGGGGGGCCAGGATGGATCGCAGCAGTGGCGCTTGCACCACCCCCACCCCTGACCTCTCCCCGCCAGAGGGAGGGGAATGGGCTGCGACGGCTCAGCCGTTGCGGAAGGTGTAGCTGTATCCGTTGATGGCCGGCGCGCCGCCGAGATGGGCGTAGAGCACCTTCGAGCCCGTCGGGAAGTAGCCCGTCTTCACGAGGTCGATCATGCCCTGCATCGACTTGCCCTCGTAGACCGGGTCCGTGATCATCCCCTCGAGCCGGGCGGAAAGGCGGATCGCCTCGACGGTCTCCTTCGAGGGCACGCCGTAGACCGGGTAGGCGTAGTCCTCCAAGAGCACCACGTCGTCGGCGACGATGTCGCCCGCGCCGACCAGGGCGGCGGTGTTCTGCGCGATGTCGAGCACCTGCGCCTTGGTCTGGGCCGGGGTGCAGGAGGCGTCGATGCCGATGACGTTGCGGGCGCGCCCGTCCGCCGAGAAGCCGACCAGCATGCCGGCATGGGTCGAGCCGGTGACGGTGCAGACGACCACGTAGTCGAACGTGATGCCCATCTCGGCTTCCTGGGCCCGCACCTCCTCGGCGAAGCCGACATAGCCGAGGCCGCCATACTTGTGCACCGAGGCGCCCGCCGGGATCGCGTAGGGCTTGCCGCCTTCCGCCTCGACCTCGGCGATGGCCCGCTTCCAGCTGTCGCGGATGCCGATGTCGAAGCCGTCATCGACGAGTTGCGCCTCGGCGCCCATCAGGCGCGAGAGGAGGATGTTGCCGACCCGGTCGTAGACCGCGTCCTCGTGCGGCACCCAGGCCTCTTGGATCAGCCGACATTTCATGCCGATCTTGGCCGCCACTGCGGCCACCATGCGGGTGTGGTTTGACTGCACGCCGCCGATCGAGACGAGGGTATCGGCGCCGCTCTTGATCGCGTCCGGCACGATGTATTCGAGCTTGCGCAGCTTGTTGCCGCCGAAGGCGAGGCCGGAATTGCAATCCTCGCGCTTGGCGTAGAGCTCGACGCCGCCGCCGAGATGGGCGCTGAGCCGCTTCAGGGGCTCGATCGGGGTCGGTCCGAAGGTGAGGGGATAGCGCTCGAAATTCGACAGCATGGGAGTCCTCGCGGAACGAAAGCCCCTGGACGCTAACAGACACTTCGCGGAAGGTGCTCCCGAAATGACGGCGTTGGCCGGAAGCAGGGCGGCTTAGCTGTCACAAATGCCGTTGAAGCCTTCCGAAAATGCCGTCCTTGGCGAAAGGATCTTCCGTGAGCGCCCTGGACCGGATGGACCTGCGGATCCTGCGCCTGCTGCAGCAGGACGGGCGCATGAACAACGCCGAGATCGCCAAGCGCGTGAATACCAGCCCGGCCACCTGCCACCGCCGCACGCAGCGGCTGTTCGAGGAGGGCTATGTGCGCGGCGTCCGCGCCGAGATCGCGCCGGACAAAGTCGAGCGCGGCTCGCTCGTGATGGTCGGCGTGGTGCTCGACCGCTCGACGCCGGAGAGCTTCGGCGCCTTCGAGGCGGCGGTGCGCAAGGTGCCGGCCGTGCTCGATTGCCACCTCGTGGCGGGCGATTTCGACTACTTCCTGAAGATCCGCGTGCGCGACATGGCCGATTTCAACCGGCTCCACAGCGAGACGCTGATCGCGCTGCCGGGCGTGCGGCAGACGCGGACCTTCTTCGTGATGAAGGAGGTCATCGACAACGCGCCGCTCGCCCTGTGAGGGCGTGTCTCACCATCCTAATCCTCGATCTCAGGATGAGGTGGTTGGATGGAATTGCCAGGGATCGCCGCCCTGGGGCTGGACAAGCCGCCTCATGCCGCCTGGTCGAGGCAGGCGGCGATGGCGTCGATCAGGCGGGTATCCTCGCCGGCCATCGCGTCCATGGCCGCCATGCGGCGCAGGACGGTGCGGGTGATCGCCTCCTCCACCGTGTCCTCGGCGAAGGCGTAGTGGATCACCGCTGCCTCGCCGTCGCGGTGGCAGCGGCCCTCGATCTGGGCCAGTTGGATCGCGCTGTGGCGCATGTCGTGGACGACGAGGGCCCGGCTCCGCTCGCCGCCCGGCATCTCGTTGCGGTGGAGCGAGATCGATTCCGTCACGGTGAAGACGATGGCGTCGAGCTGGCCCGTCTGGAAAGCGACGCGCTCGGCCTCGTTGACCTCGGCCGCCTGCGTGCCGTCGATATTGCCGACGCGCCAGCCGCGCCCGCGCAGGGTCTCGGCCAGAGCCGCCCCCGTCTCCAGGAAGGCCACCGAGAGCGCGACCTGCTCGTCGGCCTCCAGCAGCAGGTCCGCGAAATCGGCCGTGCCCGCCACCCGCAGCAGGCTCGCCTTCTGCCGGAAGCGCAGATCCGCCGCCCAGCCGGCCGGCCGCCGCGTGCTGCCGCCCGCCAGCCCCCATTCCCGGCGGAATTCCCGCCAGGTCGCGTCGTAGAGCCGGCGCTCCTCCGGCTTCAGGGCGGTGGGGCTGAGCTCGCGCTGCACCTCCGGCCAGCCGGCGATGTCGGTGGGGCGCCGCCGCAGGCCGATGGCGCCCGTGCCCGCATAGAGCAGGTCGGCCATCACCGCGCAGTCGCGGGCATTGGCCTGCCACGACCAGTTCACCCAGCGGCCCTTGGCGCGGCCGATGCCGAGACGCTGCATCAGCGCGCGGAACTCGGCCAGCGTGCCGGTCGGCTGCCCGACGGCCGCGCCGAGGAGGGCGCCGAGATAGCCGAGCTCGTGCGGGGCCTGGCCCGCAGTCGCGCTCATATAGACCGTGAAGGCGGCGGCCTCGGCGAGGTGGCGGCAGACCAGGGTCTGCTGCGCGTAGGGATTGCGCAGGCGGTGGCTCTCGTCGAACACCACCAGCGGCCAGGAGCGCTTGAGGCTGCCGTGCTTGGCCAGCGCGTTGTTGCGCGCCCGCGCCGAGCGCCGGGCGGGGGCGGCCTCTGAGGCCATCAGCGACTTGGTGCGCTCGTAGTTGATCAGCGTCACCGCCTTGGCCGGGAGGCCGGCGTCGCGGATGGTGCGCCGCCATTGCGGCATCGCGCCCTTCGGGCAGACGACGAGCACCTCCGCCTCCGGCATGGCCGCGAGCGCCGACCAGACCGAGAGGGTCTTGCCGAGGCCCGTCGCGTCGCCGAGCAGGAAGCCCGGGCGCCCGGAGGCCCGCGCCGCCAGGATCGCCCGCGCCGCCTCGGCCTGATGCGGCCGCGGGACGAGGGCGCGGGCCTGCGCGACGGCGGTCACCGGCGGACGGCCCGCGGGGTGGTTCAGCGCTCCAGCCGGGCGACGAGGCTCGACGTGTCCCAGCGCCCGCCGCCCATGGACTGGACTTCGGCGTAGAACTGATCGACCAGCGCGCTCACCGGCAGCTTAGCGCCGTTCCGGCGGGATTCCTCCAGCAGGATCGCGAGGTCCTTGCGCATCCAGTCGACCGCGAAGCCGAAATCGAACGTGCCGGCATTCATGGTCTTGCCGCGGTTCTCCATCTGCCAGGAGCCGGCGGCGCCCTTCGAGATCACCTCGAGCACCGCCTCCACGTCGAGGCCGGCGCGCTTGGCGAAGTGGACGCCCTCGGACAGGCCCTGGACGAGGCCGGCGATGCAGATCTGGTTGACCATCTTGGTGAGCTGGCCGGCACCCGCCGGGCCCATCAGGCGGCAGGCCCGGGCGAAGGCCATGATCGCGGGCTCGACCTTGGCGTAGGTCTCCGGCTCGCCGCCGCACATCACGGTGAGCACGCCGTTCTCGGCGCCCGCCTGCCCGCCGGAGACCGGCGCGTCGACGAAGCCGAGCTCGGCCTCGGCCGCGGCGGCCGCCAGCTCCCGCGCCACCTCGGCCGAGGCGGTGGTGTGGTCGACGAAGGTGGCTCCGCGCTCCATGCCGGCGAGCGCGCCGTCCGCACCCAGCACGACGCTGCGCAGGTCGGCGTCGTTGCCGACGCAGGCGAACACGATCTCGGCGCCGCGCGCCGCCTCGCGGGGCGTCGCAGCGGAGGCGCCGCCATGGGCCTTCACCCAGGCCTCCGCCTTGGCGGGCGTGCGGTTGTAGACCGTGACGTCGTGACCCTTCTTGGCGAGGTGCCCGGCCATCGGGCCGCCCATCACCCCGAGGCCCAGGAACGCAACCTTCGCCATCATGTCTCTCCGCCGCTCGCGGCCGGTCCGGCCCGCACGATGTGCGGTCTAGATTTCGCGGCAGATCCGGTCAAACGGCCCGGGCCGGCGGGATCGACCAATGTTGAGGGCCGCCGCGATGTGTTCCCAAAACGGAGGGTGCCCTATTCTCAGATGGAGCCGCCTGCGCCAAAAGGGCGGCTCTTGCCGGCCGCTGAAGAGCCGGACCTCTGGAGTGGGACGCCGATGGGCGCGATCAGCAAACACGGGCCATGGGCCCTCGTCGGGGCGCTCGGCGCCGCGGCACTCTCCATCGTGGCGATCGAGCGCGGGGAGGCGGTCAACGCCCTCTGGCTCGTGGTCGCAGCCGTCTGCGTCTACCTCATCGCCTACCGCTATTACGCGAAGTTCATCGCCGACAAGGTGATGCGCCTCGACGCCAAGCGCGAGACCCCCGCGGTCCGCCACAATGACGGCCTCGACTACGTCCCCACCAACAAGTCCGTGCTGTTCGGCCACCATTTCGCGGCCATCGCGGGTGCCGGCCCGCTGGTCGGTCCGGTGCTCGCCGCGCAGATGGGTTACCTGCCCGGCATGCTCTGGATCCTCGCCGGCGTCGTGCTCGCCGGCGCGGTGCAGGACTTCATGGTGCTGTTCATCTCGATGCGGCGCGACGGGCGCTCGCTCGGCGAGCTGATCCGCTCCGAGCTCGGCACCATCCCCGGCATCATCGCCCTGTTCGGCACCTTCCTGATCATGGTGATCCTGCTCGCGGTGCTGGCCCTCATCGTGGTCAAGGCGCTGGCCGAGAGCCCCTGGGGCACCTTCACCGTGATGATGACGATCCCGATCGCGATGCTGATGGGCGTCTACACGCGCTACATCCGCCCGGGTAAGATCGGCGAGGTCTCGATCATTGGCTTCCTCCTGCTGATGGCCGCCATCGTCGGCGGCGGCAGCGTCGCCGCCCACCCGGTCTGGGGCCCGGCCTTCACCTTCACCGGCACGCAGCTCTGCTGGCTGCTGATCGGCTACGGCTTCGTCGCCTCGATCCTGCCGGTCTGGCTGCTCCTCGCCCCGCGCGACTATCTCTCGACCTTCCTCAAGATCGGCACCATCGTGGGCCTCGCGCTCGGCATCGCCGTGGTCGCGCCGCACATGCAGATGCCGGCGATGACGAAGTTCGTGGACGGCACCGGCCCGGTCTGGTCCGGCCAGCTCTTCCCCTTCCTGTTCATCACCATCGCCTGCGGCTCGGTCTCGGGCTTCCACGCGCTGATCTCGTCGGGCACCACCCCGAAGCTGATCGCCAACGAGATGGATGCCCGCTTCATCGGCTACGGCGGCATGCTGATGGAATCCTTCGTGGCGATCATGGCGCTGGTCTCGGCCTGCGTGATCGATCCGGGCGTGTACTTCACCATGAACTCGCCCGCCGCCCTCCTCGGCACCACGCCGGAGACCGCCGCCGCGGCCGTGACCAAGCTCGGCTTCGCGATCTCGCCTGAGACGATCACCCAGACCGCACAGGATGTCGGCGAGCACACGATCATCTCGCGCGCCGGCGGCGCCCCGACCCTCGCGGTCGGCATGGCCCACATCATCTCCTCCGCCATCGGCGGCAAGGCGATGATGGCCTTCTGGTACCATTTCGCGATCCTGTTCGAGGCGCTGTTCATCCTCACCGCGGTGGATGCGGGCACCCGCGCCTGCCGCTTCATGGTGCAGGACCTCGTCGGCCTCGCGGTGCCGGCCTTCAAGGAAACGGCGTCCTGGGGCCCGAGCATCGTCGCCACGGCGATCGCGGTGGGCGCCTGGGGCTACTTCCTCTACCAGGGCGTCACCGACCCGCTCGGCGGCATCAACACCCTGTGGCCGCTCTTCGGCATCTCGAACCAGATGCTGGCCGCGGTGGCGCTGACCCTGTGCACGGTGGTGATCTTCAAGATGAAGCGCGAGCGCTACGCCTTCGTCACCATCATCCCGACGATCTGGCTCTGCATCTGCACCCTGACGGCGGGCTGGCAGAAGATCTTCTCGGCCGACCCGCGGATCGGCTTCCTGGCCCATGCCGACCGCTACGCGACGGCGCTCGCCGAGGGGAAGGTGCTGCCGCCGGCCAAGAACGCCGACCAGATGGCGCAGATCATCTTCAACGACCGCATCGACGCCGTCCTCGCGGCGATGTTCATCGGCCTCGTCCTGGCGATCGCCGCCTTCGGCATCCTCTCCTGCCTCAAGGCGCTGCGCGCCTCGAGCTGGACGGCGCTGGAGAGCGATCCGCGCGCCGTTCCCGCGGAGTAGAGCCGATGCAGGCCGGGCAGAACCTGATGGCGCGCTGGAAGACGCTCTCGAAATGCGTCTGCGACGGCGCCAAGCTGATGGTGGGGCAGGGAGATTACGCGGCCTATGCCGAGCATGTCCGCCGCACCCACCCGGACCGGCAACCGATGAGCGAGCTGGAGTTCTTCCGCAACCGGGAGAACGCCCGCTTCGGCGTCGGCAACACCAGCGGCTTCCGCTGCTGCTGACGGGACTCGGGGTCAGCCCCGGGGACCAAAAGCCGGCGCCCGCGCGTTTGCCCGACGCGCGGGCGTTTCGCGTCCGCAGGGAGGATCCGGAGCGGCGGATGGCGGAGGGGACGGGCGGCACGGCGCACGAGCCGAAGCGGGTGAACACGGCCGAGCCGTGGGAGCGCGCCTACTGGGCGCGGCGCTTCATGGTGCCGGTGGAGCAGGTGGTGGCGGCGGTGGAGGCGGTCGGCGACGAGCCCGAGCGCGTGGCCGCCCATCTCGGCCGCGAGTGGCCGGGCCACGAGCCGGTGACCTGAGGCATCCGGGCCGCGCCCGGGCGCGGACGCGCCTTCCGCCGTGCGCAACCGTGCCGAAGCGCTTGACTCGCCGGGGGCAATGCCTGCCATTCCTCGGGCGGGGAGAACGGCATGAGCATTCTTCAGGACGCTATCCTGCGCTTCGGCCGGACGATCATGTCCTATGCCGGCGACGCGGTCTTCTTGCAGGCTTCCGTCTCGGCCGCGGCCAACGTGATCGTGGCCGACGGCGACATCGACGAGGAGGAGGTCGAATCGGCGATCTCCGGCATGCGGGCCAACCCGATCCTCGAGAAATCCTACGACACCCTACGCATCGAGCAGGAGCTCTACGAGGCGATCGCCCGGGCCAAGACCCGGGCCGGGCGGCTGGAGAACCTGCGTCACGCCCAGGCCATCGCCGAACGCCCGATCGAGCAGCGCCAGGACGTATTCCTGATCGCCGCCGACGTCGCGGATTACGGCGGGATCAGCGAGATCGAGCACAAGGCCCTCGACGAGATCGGCGCGGCCCTGCAGGTGGACAAGTCGACGCTGCTGAGCTGACCGGCCCCGTGCCCGCGGAGGATCGCATGGATACGAGCCCCCGGGCTCCGGGCGGCAGGGGCACGGCCGTCGCCTTCGACGCGCGCCTCGACGGCCTGACCGGCATCGCGGTGAAGGGCTTCCTGCTCTCGCTCGTGACCTTCGGCATCTACCGATTCTGGTACATGACCAACCTGCGGCGCTTCTTCTGGAGCCGCACCCTCGTGGACGGCTCGCCGGCCGAGTACACGGGCAGCGGCAAGGAGCTGTTCCTCGGCTTCCTGGTGGCGCTGGCGATCCTGGTGCCGGTCTATGTCGGCCTGTTCGCCGTCTCGCTGCTGTCGCCGTCCCTGGCGCCGTTCTCGGCACCGATCTCCTTCCTCGTCCTGTTCCTGCTCGGGCAATACGCGCTCTATCGCGGGCGCCGCTACCGGGCGATGCGCACCCTGTGGCGCGGCATCCGCCTCGGCCAGGACGGCTCGGGCCTCGCCTATGCCGCGCGGGCGGCCGGCTGGTGGCTCCTCCCCCTGCTCCCCCTCGGGCTCGCCTTCCCCTTCATGCGGGCGGGCCTCGAGCGCTCCCGCATCCGCCACACCCTGATCGGGGTCGAGCGGATGGGATCGACGGCGCGGGGCCGCACGATCCTCGGGCCCTGGCTGCTGATCTACGCCGTCGCCCTGCTGCCGCCGCTGGCGCTCGGGCTCGCCTTCCTGGCCGCCGCGGATTTCGCGCCTCCGACGGATCTCTTCGTGTCGAAAGGCGGCAAGGGCGCCACGGGAATCAACCCGGACTATGACGGGACGACGCTCGGGCTGCTGCTCGTCGGCTTCTTCGGGGCGCTCGCCACCTGCCTGCCGCTCGCGCTGCTCCTCGTCCCCTTTTACCGGGCGCGGGAGACGCGCGCCTTCATGAACGCGGCGAGCCTGGGCGACGTCCGCCTCGTCTCGACCCTGCGCGCCCGGCAATTCTACTGGCCCTACCTCGTCTACGCCCTCTCGCTGATCGGGTTCGTCGCGCTGCTCGGCCTGATCGTGGCGCTCCTCGCCTTCGCCGTGCGCAGCGGCGCGGGGACGGGGGGCATGTCGATCCTGCATCTCGTGATCGTCCCGCTCTATCTCGGCGGCGCGCTGGTCTTCGCCGTGCTCTACGTGCGGGTGATCCAGGCGCGGCTCTGGGCGGCGGTGGCCAACACCACCACGGTGAGCGACGCCGAGGGGCTCGGCCGCATCCTCGCCGCGGCCCGCGGCCCCGGCAGCGGGCTGCAGGAGGGCCTCGCCGACGCGCTCGATGTCGGCGGCGCGCTCCAGATCGGCTTCTGATGGCGGCAGGCCTCACGGCGCAGGGCCGCTACTTCGACGGTGCCAGCGCCCGGCCGCACCCGGTCACGGTGAGCCTCACCGACCGGCTCGCGGTCTCCGGCCCCGGGATCAGCCGCGACTGGAACCTGCTGGACCTGCGCGCCACAGAGACCGTGCCGCCCCTGACCCGCGTCGGTGCGGCGGGGGAGGCGGCCCGGGTCGAATTCTCGGACGAGGCCCTGGCGGCTGCGCTCGCCGCCCGCTGCCCCGACCTCTACCGGCGCGAGAGCCGGGGCGGGACGCTGCGCCTCGTGCTCTGGTCCGTCGCGGCCGGACTCTCGGTGCTGCTGGTGGCGGTGTTCGGCGTGCCCGTCCTGGCCCGTCTCGCCGTGCCGCTGGTGCCCGACGCGGCGGAGACGCGGCTCGGCCGGGCGGTGGAGGAGCAGGTGGTCCGCCTCCTGAACGAGCCGCCGCTCTGCACCGACCCGGCGGGGCGCGCCGTGCTCGACGCCCTGGTGGCGCGGCTCGCGGGCGCTGCACCCGACCTGCCGCGCGACGTCGCGGTCTCGGTGCGCCGGAACGGGCTCGCCAACGCGCTGACCCTGCCGGGCGCCCGGATCGTGGTGCTCTCGGACCTGATCGCCAAGGCCCGCAGCGCCGACGAGTTCGCAGGCGTCCTCGCGCATGAATTCGGCCATGCCGCCCTGCGCGACCCGACCCGCTCCCTGATCCAGGCCTCGGCCACCTCGTTCCTGCTGAGCCTCGTGCTCGGCGATCTCACCGGCTCGACGGTGATCGTCGCGGTGGGGCAGGCCGCCCTCTCGGCGGGCTACAGCCGCGAGGCCGAGCGCGCCGCCGACGCCTATGCCGTGGCGCTGATGAACCGGGTGGGCGGCAATGGGGCGGCGCTCGCGGCCATTCTCGAGCGGATCGCCCGCGACGAGGGCGAGGACGATCTCGCCTTCCTGCGCAGCCATCCCTTCACCCGCGAGCGCGCCGCCGCGATCCGCGCGCAGGCCGGGCCGGAGGCCGAGGCCAAGCGGATCCTCTCCGAGGCCGAATGGGCGAGCCTGCGCGCCATCTGCGGGCCGGATGCCGCCAAGCCCGAGAAGTCCCGCCGCCGGCGCCCGGGCTCCGACGCGAGGCCCTGAGAAAGACCTGAGCGGATCGCCGTGGATCCCCTCTCCCCGCGCGCGGGGAGAGGGCTTCATGCCCCCTTGTCGGGGCATGAAGCGAGACGGCAGCCGGGGGTGAGGGGGCTTGAACGGACGAGTCACTTCCGGAATCGCCCCCTCACCCCCGCTCCGGCTTCGCCTTTCGCTTCCCACAGGGACGACGAGGTCCCTGTGGGCCTCTCCCCGCAAGCGGGGAGAGGGTGGATGCGCTGCTAGGCGAAGCGATCGACCGGTAGACGGCAGGAGGCGTCGGCCGGGCCTCGGAGGCCTGGCCCTACCCCCATGGTCCTTCGAGGATTCCGCGGTGCGAAAGCACTTCACGAAGAGGCTGCGAAAACCCGCGACACGGCCGCGCGCCGGCCATTTCGACATCCTCCCGAAACATTTACACCCCCGGTTGTACGACCGATCCCGCAGCGCCCCGGCTGGAGGGTGGAGACGGCATGGGCCTCGTTCAGTACGCGCTGAAGTTCCGCATCACGGTCTACGTGCTGGCCGTGCTGATGACGCTCGCGGGCGGCGCGGCGGTGATCGTCACGCCGAAGGACGTGCTGCCGGTCGTCGACATCCCCGTCGTCGTGGTGGTCTGGACCTATACCGGCCTCTCGACGCCGGAGATGGAGCGGCGGGTCACCACCTACGCGGAGTTCTCGCTCTCGAACAACGTCAACAACATCCGTCGGATGGAATCGACCACGCTGCAGGGCACGGCGGTCCAGAAGATCTATTTCGACGACGAGGTGAGCATCGACCTCGCCATCTCGCAGACGGTGTCGGCGATGAACTCGATCCGCGCCGCGATGCCGCCGGGCATCCAGCCGCCGATCGTGCTGCGCTTCTCCGCCTCCTCGGTGCCGGTGATTCAGCTCGCGCTCACCTCGACCAAGGAGAGCCTTACCAAGATCAACGACTACGCCCAGTACCGAATCCGCCAGCGCCTGGTTCAGGTGCCGGGCTCGACGCTGCCCTCGCCCTTCGGCGGCACGCCGCGCCAGATCATGGTCGATCTCGACCTGCACGCGCTCCAGGCGCTCGGCCTCACGGCGCTGGACGTGACGAATGCCGTCTCGGCCCAGAACCTCACCGTGCCCTCCGGCCTCGCCAAGATCGGCGAGCAGCAATTCCCGATCCAGCTCAACGCCACGCCCGAGGCGATCGAGGCGCTGAACCAGATCCCGATCCGCACGGTGGCCGGCCAGCCGATCCTGGTGCGCGACGTGGCCCAGGTGCGCGACGGCGGTCCGCCGCAGGTCAACATCGTACGCGCCGACGGCATCCAGTCGGTGCTGATGCGCGTGTTCAAGAACGGCACCGCCTCGACGCTCGACGTCGTCAACAACGTCAAGAAGGCGCTGCCGGACGTCCGCGCCGCCGCCCCCGAAGGGATGCAGATCAAGGAGCTGTTCGACCAGTCGGTCTTCGTCACCGCGGCGATCGAGGGGGTGCTGCACGAGGCGATGATCGCGGCGGGGCTCACCGGCCTCACCATCCTGCTCTTCCTCGGCTCCTGGCGCTCGACCCTCGTCGTCCTGATCTCGATCCCGCTCTCGATCCTGACATCGCTCGCCGCGCTCGCCGCACTCGGCGAGACCATCAACGTGATGACGCTGGGCGGCCTCGCGCTCGCGGTCGGCATCCTGGTCGACGACGCTACTGTGGCCATCGAGAACACCTACCGCCTGTTCGAGGAGGGCGAGCCCTTCCGCAAATCCGTGGTCGAGGGGGCGGCCAGCATCGCCAAGCCGACGCTGATCTCGACGCTCTCGATCTGCGCCGCCTTCACCTCGGTCTTCGCGCTCACCGACACGCCGAAATACCTGTTCACCCCGCAGGCGCTCGCGGTCGTGTTCGCGATGCTGACCTCCTACGTCCTGTCGCGCACCCTGGTGCCGGTGCTGATCGACGTGATGGTCGCCCGCGAATACGCCCAGCATCATGGCGGCGAGGTGCCGCGGCTGAGCCGGATCGGCCGGGCCTTCGGCCTGGTGTTCGGGCCGGTCTTCCGCGTGGCCGGCGCCTTCCGGCACGGCTTCGAGGCGCGCTTCGCCCGCTTCCATCGCGCCTATCTCGGCCTCCTGCACGTGGTGCTGGCCCGGCGCGTGGCGACGCTGGTCTTCGTCGGCCTCATCTTCGCCGGGACCGGGGTGCTCTTCACCTTCGTCGGACGCGACTACTTCCCGCAGGTCGCCTCCAGCCAGATCACCCTGCACCTGCGCACGCGGCCCGGCATGCGCATCGAGACCGCCGAGCAGACCTTCGCCGCCGTGCAGGCGACCGTGCGCGAGGTCATCCCCGAGAACGAGATCGAGCAGATCCTCGACAATATCGGCCTGCCGTCGAACAACTACAACTTCGCCTTCTCGGACGGCTCGTTCGTGGCCTACAACGACGGCCAGATGCTGATCAGCCTGAAGCAGGGTCACGGCTCGACGGCGCTCTACACCAAGCGCCTGCGCGAGGCCCTGCGCGAGCGCTTCCCCGACCTCGTGGTCTACACGCAGCCCTCGGACATCATCACGCAGATCCTGAATTTCGGCACGCTGGCGCAGATCGATATCCAGGTCTCGGGCCGCAACACCGAGAAGGACCTCGCCGCAGCGCAGCGGATCGTGCAGCGCCTCAAGGAGGTCCGCGGCGCCGTTGACGTGCATCTCCACCAGATCGTCGGCACGCCGCAATATTTCGTGGACGTCGACCGCCGCCTCGCCTCGGAGCTCGGGCTGACCCAGCAGCAGGTGGCGCAGGCGATGAACGTCTCGCTCGCCGGCTCCTTCCAGGTGACGCCGAACTTCTGGTCGGATCCGAAGACCGGCATCCCCTATCAGCTCTGGGTGCAGACGCCGGAATACCGCAACGACTCGCTGACGGCGCTTCGCAACACGCCGCTCCTCGTTCAGGGCGGCGGCGACCGGCCGGGCGTGCTGACGCTCCTGTCGAGCGTCGCCGATTTCCGGCGCCAGGGCATACAGACGGTGATCAACCACGTGAACACCGCGCCGACCTTCAACATCTACGCGGCGGTGCAGGATTCCGACCTCGGCTCGGTGGCGGCCGAGATCCGCACGATCGTGGACGAGGAGCAGAAGACACTGCCCGCACCGGACAAGATCACCGTCCGCGGGCAGATCGAGAACATGGATTCCGCCTTCTTCCGGCTCGGCATCGGCCTTTCGGTGGCTCTGGTCGCCGTCTACCTGCTGATGGCGGTGAACTACCAGAGCTGGGGCGACCCCTTCGTGGTGCTCCTCGCCCTCCCGCTCGCCTTCTGCGGCATCGTCGCGAGCCTGTTCGTCACGGGGACCACCTTCTCGATCCCCTCATTGTTCGGGGCGATCATGTCGGTGGGCATCGCTTCCGCCAACTCGATCCTGCTCGTCACCTTCGCCCGCGAGCACCGGGAGGCGACGGGCTGCTCGGCCCTCGAGGCCGCCCTGCTCGCCGGCGAGACGCGGCTGCGCCCGGTGCTGATGACGGCGGGCGCGATGTTCCTCGGCCTGATCCCGATGGCGCTCGGCACGGGGGAGGGCGGCGAGCAGAACGCGGCGCTGGCGCGCGCCGTGATGGGCGGCATCGCCTTCGGCACGCCCTCGACGCTGCTCTTCGTGCCCTTCCTCTACACGCTCCTGCGCAGCGCCCCGGTGAAGGCGCCTGCGGACTATCTCGGAGCGGAGCCGACGCCGTCCGCCTCTTGAGACGATGCCCCGGCGGATGACCTGCGACAGGGCCGCCTCAGGCGGCCTTGCGCGGCAGCAGCGCCTCGACGGCGCCGACGAGCTCGGAATAGTGCGAGATCACCCAGTCGGCGCCGAGCTCGCCCACGGGCGTGTCGGTGTAGCCGAAGGTCACGCCCACCACCGGGATGCCGGCGGCCTTGGCCGCGTCGATGTCGGCCCGGGAATCCCCGACCATCACCGCCCGGGCCGGGTCGCCGCCGGCGCGCTCGATCGTGTGCGTGATGTGGCGCGGGTCCGGCTTGAAGAACGGGAAGGTCTCGCGCCCGCAGATCGCAGCGAAGCGGTGGCCGATGCCGAGCCGGTCGAGCAGCTCGACCGCGTGCGGCTCGACCTTGTTCGTGCAGACGGCGAGGCGGAACCCGTCCGCCTCCAGCCGGTCGAGGGCCTCGACGAGGCCGGGATAGAGGTGCGACTTCTCGCAGAGATGCGCGCCGTAATGGTCGAGGAAGTCCAGGAACAGCTCCTCCTGCCGGCCCGGGCTCAGCGCCTCGCCCGCGGCGTCGAAGCCGCGGCGGATCAGCGCCTTGGCGCCGGCCCCGATCAGGTCGCGCGCCTCGTCGACGGGCAGCTCGGCGAGGCCCTCGTGGGTGAGCAGGAAGTTCAGCGTGCCGATCAGGTCGCCGGCCGTCTCGGCGAGCGTACCATCGAGGTCGAACACGGCGATCGGGGGCAGGGACATCGGCATTCTCGGCGCGGGAATGGTCCTCGCTAGCCGGAGCGGCGCCGCCGGGCAACCCGTGCCGCCCCGGCCCGACCGGCGCGGCGTGAGCGAATTTCGCTCAGGATGGCGGACGCAGCCCCGGCAAACCGTGCAATCGCCACTTAACCGATTATCCCTAGAACCGGATTCTCGAACGGCAGAATCCGACCCGATGTCCCTCCCGCACGTCGCCCGGCAATTCCTGTACGGTACCCGCGCCGACCCGGCCAACGACCGGATCGCCGTGCATCAGCTGGTGGAACTTCAGAAGCAGGTCCCCTCGCTCTACGCGCTGCTCTCGGTGAATGCCGGGGCGCTGGCCTGCACGCATTACGGCCTCGCGCCCGACTGGCTCACGGTCTGGCTGCCCGCCAGCCTCCTCGCCCTCTGCCTGATGCGCGCCGTCCAGTGGTGGCGCATGCGTCCCGGGGACACGAGCGAGGCGGACGCCCTGCGGCGGCTGCGGATGACCATCGGGCTCACCGCCGTCCTCGCCGTCGCCTTCGTGACCTGGGCGCTGGCGCTCGGCAGCTATGGCGGCCCGTTCGAGCAGGGCCACGCGGCGATCTTCGTGGCGATCACGGTGGTCGGCTGCATCTTCTGCCTGACGCATCTGCCGGTGGCGGCCTTCCTGGCCACGGCCCTGGTGATGGGCGTGTTCCTGACGCGCTGCCTGTCGAGCGGCAACACGGTCTTCGTGGCCATCGCGCTCAACACGGCCTTCGTGACCATCGTGATGGTGCGCATCCTGCTCGGCAATTTCCGCACCTTCATCAAGCTGATGGAGGCGCAGGACCGGGCGGAGCGCCTCGCGGAGGAGAATGCGCGGCTCGCCCATACCGACAGCCTCACCGGGCTGCCGAACCGGCGCTACTTCTTCCAGCGCCTCGACGCGCTGATCGAATCCTCGTCCGGGACCGGCGCGCCCTTCGTCCTGGCGATCTTCGACCTCGACCGCTTCAAGCCGATCAACGACACCTACGGCCACACCGTCGGTGACCGGGTGCTTGCCGAGACCGGGCGGCGCCTCGCCCGCTTCGCGGGCACCGAGGTCACGGTCACCCGGCTCGGCGGCGACGAGTTCGGCGTGCTGATCCGTGCGCCGGGCAGCCCTGAGGAGGCGGTGGCCTTCGCCGACCGGATCTGCGCGACCTTGCAGGAGCCGATCCGGCTCGGCGACATCCAGGTCGTGGCCGGCTGCTCCGGCGGCCTCGCCCTCTATCCCGATGCGGGCCGCGCCGCCGACGCCCTGTTCGACCGGGCCGACTACGCCCTCTACCACTCGAAGGAGGGGCCGCGCGGCGCCGCGACCCTGTTCTCGCAGAGCCACGAGGATGCGATCCGCGCCGAGCGCGCGGTGGAGACGGCGCTCCGCAGCGCCGACCTCGCCGCCGAGATGCAGGTCCACTACCAGCCGATCCTCGACACCGTCACCGATGAGGTGGTGATGGTGGAGGGCCTCGCCCGCTGGATCAGCCCGACCCTCGGTCGGGTGCCGCCGGACCGCTTCATTGCCGCGGCCGAGCGCGGCGGCATGATCCACGCGCTGACCATCCTGCTGTTCCGCAAGGCGCTGGCGGATGCCCGCCGCTTCCCGGCCCGGATCGGCCTGTCGTTCAACCTCTCCTCGCACGACCTCGCCTCGTCGGAGACCGTGATCGCGGTGATGGCCGCCGTGCGCGAGAGCGGGCTCGATCCGAAGCGCATCACCCTGGAGCTGACCGAGACCGCCCTGATGCGCGACTTCGAGCGGGCGCAGGAATCGATCACGGCCCTGCGCTTGCTCGGCATCAAGATCGCGCTCGACGATTTCGGCACCGGCTATTCGAGCCTCGGCTACGTCCACCGCCTGCCGCTCGACAAGATCAAGATCGACCGCAGCTTCATGGCCGATATCGAGACCGATCTCGGCCGCAGCGTGGTCTCGACCATCCTCGACCTCTGCCACAATCTCGGCTTCGAGGGCGTCGCGGAGGGCGTGGAGACGCCCGAGCAGCTCGCGGCCATGCGCCGGCACGGCTGCCGCTACGTCCAGGGCTACCTGATCGGCGCGCCGATGCCGCTGCCCGCGCTGCTGGAGAGCCTGGACGCCCGCGAGCGGGCCGTGGTGGGACGCCGCTCCGCGTAACGGCGCGCGCCCGGTGCCCTCAACTTGCCCGATTGGCCCTGAAGAGGGAGGGGGTCTCATCCGGACCGCTCCCCATGATGCCTCGCGCCGCACTCGTCTCGCTCTGCCTCGGCCTCTGGGCCACGGCCGCCTCCGCCGCCTCCTTCGAGTTCGTGCCCGCGCCCCAGGCCGACCTCAACCGGATGTACCGGGTCGACAAGGTCACCGGCGAGGTCGTCTCCTGCCAGTACGGGTTGCAGGAGAGCGGCGGCGGCATCGGCCTCACCGTCTGCTTCGGCCCCGGCGAGGGCGCCGGCCCGCAGCCGCCCTCCGAGTACGGGCTCGTGGCGACGCGCCACACCCGCGAGGCGGGAGTGTTCCGCGTCAACTACCGCACCGGCGAGATGAGCATCTGCTTCGTGCTGGTGAAGAAGGAGCAGGTGGTCTGCACCCAGCAGGCCAACCCCGCCGCCGACGGGGCGGCCGACGGCCCGCCCGCCGGCGCGGCCCAGGGCCGGGCGGGCGCCGGCGCGACCTCGACGCAGGGCGGCCGGCCCTGAGGGCGGGATGACAGCGGGCGGCCGGTGGTCAAGATCGGCGTTCCTGTCGCGCCGCGGCCATGCTAGGGGCGCCCGCATCCGCCGAGGACGCGGCCCGTCCGGGCCGGGCCTCCCGCTCCCTTACCCCGTGCCCGCCTGACCCGGGCCGGCATCCGCGATCGCGACCGACATGAGCGCAACCGACACGAGCGGGCCCGACCTGCGCCGCGCCGCGGCCGCCCGCGCCCTCGATCTCGTCAAGCCCGGCATGCGGCTCGGCCTCGGCACCGGCTCGACGGCCGCAGCCTTCGTGACGCTGCTGGGCGAGCGCGTCCGGGCCGGCCTCGACGTGGTCGGCGTCCCGACCTCCGAGGCGACCCGGGCCCAGGCCGAGCGCGAGGGCATCCGCCTCGCCACTCTGGACGAGATGCCGCAGCTCGACCTGACCATCGACGGGGCGGACGAGGTCGACAGCTCCCTGCGCCTCATCAAGGGCGGCGGCGCTGCGCTGCTGCGCGAGAAGATCGTCGCCTGTGCCAGCCGGCGGATGGTGGTGATCGCGGACGCGGCAAAGCGCGTCGACACGCTCGGCGCCTTCCCGCTGCCGATCGAGGTAAACCCCTTCGGCCTCGCCGCGACGCATCTGGCGGTCGCGGCGGCCATCGGGAAGGCCGGCTGCACCGGCGGAATCCGCCTGCGCGCCGCCGCTGACGGCACCCCGGTCGTCACGGATGGCGGGCACCGCATCATCGATGCCCATCTCGGCAGCATCCCCGATCCCGAGGCCCTCTCGACCGCGCTCTGGGCGGTGCCCGGCGTCGTCGAGCACGGCCTCTTCCTCGGTATCGCCTCCGCCGCGATCCTCGCCTCGGCGCGGGACGGCCAGGCGCACGTCACCGTCCTGGGCGATCTCGGCTGAGGCCTTCGCCGAGTTCCTCTCGTCTCGTCCTTGGGAATCCCGCCATGACCCGCCGTCTCCTCGCCGCCGCCGCGGTGCTCGCCATCGCCGCGCCCGGCATCGCCGCGGCGCAGGCCCAGAAGCCTGCGCCGGCGACCCAGGCTGCGGCGCCCGCCGGCCCGAGCGCCGCGCACATCGCCCTCGCCCGCGAGGTCGTCCTTTCCTCAGGCATCGCCCGCTCGTTCGATTCGGTGATCCCGGCCTTCGCCGAGCAGATCCGCCAGCAGGCGGTGACGCGGCCGGAGATCCAGAAGGATCTCGACGAGGTCCTGAAGAGCCTGGAGCCGGAGATGGAGCTGCAGAAGCAGCGCATGGTCACCATCACGGCCCGCATCTATGCGGAGAAGCTCACCGAGCCGGAGCTGAAGGAGATCGGCACCTTCTTCCGCTCTGGCCCCGGCAAGCGCTACGTCGAGACCCAGCCCATCGTGCTCGACCAGATGGTCCAGGCCATGCAGAACTGGACGCAGGAAGTCTCCGAATACGTGATGGTGCGGGTGCGCGCCGAGATGGGCAAGCGCGGCCACCAGTTGCAGTAGCCGTCCCCGGCGAGCCCGATGCCCATGGGTGCCGCGGCCGGCTTCTACGGCGCGGGCGCGGCGACGCTCGCGCTGATGCCGCTCGCGATGACGCTCGCCAATCGGTCGAGCCCCGTCGTCGCGGCCGTCGCGGCGCTCCTCTTCCTGGCCGGCCGTCTCGCCGAGGCGCCCCGCTGTACCGCCCGGATCCTCGCCGCGCCCCTGACGACGCCCCCCGGCATCGCCGCTCTCGCCTTCCTCGGCTGGTGTCTCGTCTCCTGCGCCTGGAGCCCCTTCCCGGAGGCCTCCGCCCGCGCGGCGCGGGAATTCGCGCCGACGCTGGTGGCGGCCTATCTCCTCGCCCGGCTCGCGCCCGGGCGGCTGCCGGGCTTCGTGGGGCCCCTCGCGCTGCTTGCTGTGGCGGCCTCCGGTCTCCTCATCGCGGTGGGGCTCGCCTACGACCTGCCGCTGCAGCGGCTGCTCGGCCAGCGCGCCATCGCCTTCGTCTACAATCGACCGGCCATGATCCTGGTGCTGATCATGGCGCCGCTGGCGCTGGTTCTGTGGCGGAGCGGGCGGCGGCTCGCCGCGCTCGCTCTGCTCGCCTTCGCCCTGCTCGGCATCCTGCGCTCGATCAGCGGGGCGGCCATGCTCGGGCTCGCGGCGGGCCTTGTCATGGCCCTCCTCGCCTGGCTGCTGCCGCGGCGGCTCGCCGTAGGCATCGCCGGCCTCGGCCTCGGCCTCGCCGTCGTGCTGGCGCCTGTCGAGGGCGACCTCCTCCTGCGCCTGATGCCGGAGGCGGCGCATGCGCGGCTGGAACATTCCTCCTCCCGCGCCCGGGTCGCGATCGCGCGCAGCTTCGGGGCGGCGGCCGCGGCCGATCCGTGGCGCGGGGCGGGGTTCGGCGTCGCGCCGCGTTTCGCCGAGACGCCGGTGGCGGCGCGGATCGAGCCGGAACTGCGCCCGATGCTCGCGGTCGGCCACCCGCATAACAGCTTTCTGCAGGTCTGGACCGAACTCGGCCTGCCCGGCGCCGTCCTGCTGACCCTCGTCCTGCTCCTCGCTCTGCGTGCGGCGGCGGGACTCGACCGGCCGGACCGGGTTGCGGCGCTCGCCCTCGTCACGGCGGCGGCGGCCGTCGCCTTCGTCGAGCACAACGCCTGGGCGGCGTGGTGGACGGCCGGGCTCGGTGCTGCCATCACGTGGCTGCGCGAGGCCGGTCTTCGCGCAGAGCGGAGCGGACAGGGATGAGCGAAGGCTTCGACGTCGACCTCTTCGTCATCGGCGGCGGCTCGGGCGGGGTCCGCGCGGCGCGGATCTCGGCGGGCTACGGCGCGAAGGTGATGCTCGCCGAGGAGTACCGGGTCGGCGGCACCTGCGTGATCCGCGGCTGCGTGCCCAAGAAGCTGATGGTCTATGCCGGCCGCTTCGCGGACGAGTTCGAGGATGCGGCCGGCTTCGGCTGGAGCGTCGAGGCGCCGCGCTTCGACTGGTCGGTCCTGAAGGCGCGCCGCGACGCCGAGGTGACCCGGCTCGAGGGCATCTACGACGCCAACCTGATCCGTTCCGGCGTCGAGATCGTGCCGGAGCGCGCGGTAATCGAGGATGCGCAGACCGTGCGCCTCGTCGGCTCGGACCGGCGGGTGCGGGCCCGGTATATTCTCGTCGCGGTGGGCGCGATGCCGGTGAAGGAGCCGCTCATTCCCGGCGCGGAGCTCGCCATCACCTCGAACGAGGTGTTCGAATTGGAGACGCAGCCCGAGCGCATCCTCGTGGTCGGCGGCGGCTACATCGCCGTGGAATTCGCGGGCGTGTTCGCAGGTCTCGGCTCGAAGACCACGCTGCTCCACCGCGGCGACAGGCTCCTGCGCGGCTTCGACGACGAGATCCGTGACGCGCTGGGCCAGGCCTATGCCGAGCGCATGGACCTGCGCCTCGGGCGCACCGTGCAGCGCCTGGAGCGGGCAGGGGAGGGCATCCGGGCGCATCTCGACGACGGCGCCAGCCTCGATGTCGATCAGGTGCTGGTGGCGACCGGGCGGCGCCCGAACGTCGCGGGCCTCGGCTTGGAGGGCGTGGGTATCGCGCTCGACGGCGCGGGCGCGATTCCCGTCGACGCCTATTCCCAGACCGCGGTCCCCTCGATCTACGCGGTCGGCGACGTCACCAACCGGGCGAACCTGACCCCCGTCGCCATTCGCGAGGGCCACGCCTTCGCCGATACGGTGTTCGGCAAGAGGCCGGCCTGCGTCGATCACCGTCTGATCCCGACCGCGGTGTTCTCGACACCCGAGATCGGCGTCGTCGGCCACAACGAGGATGTGGCCCGGCAGGTCTACGGCGAGATCGACGTCTACAAGGCGGCCTTCCGCCCGATGAAGGCGACGCTCTCGGGCCGGAACGAGCGTACGCTGATGAAGGTCATCGTCGATTGCGCCAGCGACAAGGTGGTCGGTGTCCACGTCTTCGGCCACGATGCGGGCGAGATCATCCAGGCGGTCGGCATCGCGGTGACCATGGGCGCGACCAAGGCCGATTTCGACCGGACCATCGCGGTCCACCCGACCGCGTCGGAGGAACTGGTGACCATGCGCGTCCCCGCGGTCACCAAGGCGCCGGTCGGGGTTGGTTAGAGCTTCAGCGTCGGGGCTCGACGCGGCGCATCCTCGGTCCATATCAGGCACATGGGCAAGCGGGCATCAGGCAAGGGGCAGCCGGGGCGGGATGACGGCGCGCATGCGCGCCGGCAGGCCATCATCGACGGCATGCTGGCCGATGCCCTGCGCCCGGCCTTCAGCTACCGCCTGCCGAGCCAGGAGGCATTGCCCGCCGACATCCGGCGCGCGATCGACACGCTGCTCGCCAAGGCCGCGGCCCAGCGCAGCCGCTGCCTGACCTACGAGGACCTCGAGGAGGCCCTGCCGCCGCGCGACGTCTCGGCGGAGGATCTGGAGGCGATCTTCTGGATCCTGGCCGAGCACGGCATCGAGGTCGAGGACGGGGATCTCTGATCCGGCCCCCGCTGTCGGCGCTGCTTGCGCCGGTCGCAGGTCGGACCCGGCAAGGTCGCACTCGCGCGCGCCCGGAAAGCTCTCTATAAGCGCCGCTTCGCGCGATTCCGCGCGCGATGAAGCCGCAGAGAGGTGCGGGGAGTTTCGTGATGGCCGAGCGTTGGACACCGAAGACGTGGCGCAACCTGCCGATCCAGCAGGTCCCCGCCTATCCGGACGCTGCGGCCCTCCAGGCGGTCGAGGCGCAGATCACGAGCTTTCCACCGTTGGTCTTTGCAGGTGAGGCGCGCAAGCTGAAGGCGTCGCTCGCCCGCGTCGCCACCGGCGAGGCCTTCCTCCTGCAGGGCGGCGACTGCGCCGAGAGCTTCGACGAGCACTCCGCCGACAACATCCGCGACTTCTTCCGCGTCTTCCTGCAGATGGCGCTGGTGCTCACCTTCGCGGGCAGCTCGCCCGTGGTGAAGGTCGGCCGCATCGCGGGCCAGTTCGCCAAGCCCCGGTCCTCGCCGACCGAGACCCTCGACGGGGTCGCGCTGCCGAGCTACCGCGGCGACATCGTCAACGGCATCGGCTTCACGGAAGAGGCCCGCGTGCCTGATCCGCGCCGCCAGCTCGAGGCCTACCGGCAGTCGGCGGCGACGCTGAACCTGCTGCGCGCCTTCGCGACCGGCGGCTACGCCAATCTCGAGAACGCGCATCGCTGGATGCTGGGCTTCGTGAAGGACAGCCCCCAATCCTCGCGCTACCAGGACGTGGCCGGCCGCATGTCGGACGCGCTGCACTTCATGCGCGCCATCGGGATCAATCCCGAGACGCACCAGGAGGTGCGCACCACCGACTTCTACACCAGCCACGAGGCCCTGCTGCTCGGCTACGAGGAGGCGCTGACCCGCGTCGATTCGACGAGCGGCGACTGGTACGCCACCTCGGGCCACATGCTCTGGATCGGCGACCGCACCCGCCAGCCGGACCACGCGCATGTGGAATACGCCCGCGGCATCCGGAACCCGATCGGCCTCAAATGCGGGCCCTCGATGACGCCGGAGGGGCTGCTCGGCCTGATCGACCAGCTCAACCCGGAGAACGAGGCCGGGCGCCTGTCCCTGATCTGCCGCTTCGGCGCGGACAAGGTCGCCGAGCACCTGCCGAAGCTCGTCCGGGCGGTGAAGCGCGAGGGCCGCAGCGTGGTCTGGGTCTGCGACCCGATGCACGGCAACACCATCTCGGCCGGTCGCTACAAGACGCGTCCGTTCGAGCGGGTGATGCAGGAGATCGAGGGCTTCTTCGGCGTCCACCGCGCCGAGGGCACGATCGCCGGCGGCATCCATCTGGAGATGACCGGCAAGGACGTCACCGAGTGCACGGGCGGCGCCCGGGCGCTGACGGCGGACGACCTTCAGGACCGCTACCACACCTACTGCGACCCGCGCCTCAACGCGGAGCAGGCGCTGGAGGTGGCCTTCCTCACCGCCGAGCTGATCAAGCGCGAGCGCGCCGAGATCGAGCGCCCGCGCCTCGACGCGGCGGAGTGAGATCGAGACGGCGGCGGGACGGATCCGTCCCGCCGCCCCTTCCTCACCGCAGCCAGTTCGTGAAGAAGTAGATCAGCAGGATGATCGGCAGCGGAATGCCGATGAGCCAGAGCAGACCACCTTTGAGCATCGCGGAACTCCTACAACCGTAAGCGGCGTTGAAACCGCGCAGCTGACGGCATGGTTCCGGGGATTCTCAGGCGATCGCGCGCTCCGTGCCGTTCCACCGTTCGAGCACGCCCGCGACGTCGGAAGCCGGCACCGGGCGGCTGAACAGGTAGCCCTGAACCTCGTCGCAGCCCTCGGCGCGCAGCCGCGCCAATTGGGCGTCGGTCTCGACGCCCTCGGCCGTCACCGTCATGCCGAGGCTGCCCCCGAGCCCGATCACCGCGCGCACGATGAAGTCGGTGCCGTCCGGCTCGCCGAGATGGCGGACGAAGGACTGGTCGATCTTGATCTTGTCGAAGGGGAAGCTGCGCAGGTAGCTGAGCGACGAGTAGCCGGTGCCGAAATCGTCCATCGACACCCGCACCCCGAGCCCCTTGAGGCTGTGCAGGATCGCCGTGGTCGCGCCGGGATTGCCGACAAGCACGGATTCGGTGATCTCCAGTTCCAGCCGGTGGCCGGAGAGCCCGGTGGCGCGCAGGGTCTCGCGCACGGCGGTGACGAGGCTCGCCGAGGTGAACTGCACCGCCGAGACGTTGACGGCGATCTTCAGGTCGGCCGGCCAGCGGCTCGCCTCCTCGCAGGCCCGGCGCAGCACCCATTCGCCGAGCGGCACGATCAGGCCGATCTCCTCGGCGAGGGGGATGAACTCGGCGGGCGAGACCGGCCCGCGCACCGGGTGGAACCAGCGCAGCAGGGCCTCGAAGCCGCAGACGCGCTCGGTGGCGAGGTCGTAGATCGGCTGGTAGTGGACGTTGAAGGCGCCGGCCGCCAGGGCGTCGCGCAGGTCGCGCTCGAGCAGGCGCTTGGCCTGGATGCGCGCGTCCATCTCCGGCTCGAAGAAGCGGAACGCGCCCCGCGCCTCCGCCTTGGCGCGGTCGAGGGCCATGTCGGCGCTCTTCATGAGCCGTTCCCCGCTCATGCCGTCGCCGGGTGCCAGCGCGATGCCGGTGGTGACGCCGAGCGTGACGCGGTGGCTCGACAGGATGTAGGGCGCGCTGACCACTTCGCCGATGCGCTTGGCGAGGACGACGGCATCCTCCGCCCGCTCGACGCCGCGCTGGATGATGGCGAACTCGTCGGCGCCGAGGCGGGCGACGCAATCGACCTCCCGCACGCAGGCGCAGAGCCGGTTGGCCACCGCCTGCAGCACCTCGTCGCCGACGACCCGACCGAGGGTGTCGTTGATCGGGCGGAAGCCGTCGATGTCGATCGAGAGGAGCGCGAAGCCGCTGTCGCGCCCGGCCTGCGCGATCGCGCCCTCGATCTGCTCCGCGAATTTCAGGCGGTTCGGCAGGCCGGTGAGCACGTCGTGATGGGCGAGGAAGGCGATGCGCTCCTCGGCCTGGCGGCGCTCGGTCACGTCCTCGTAGGTCGCCACGAAGCCGCCATCGCCGGTGCCGCGGCCCATGATCGCGATGATGCGCCCGGTCTCCGTGGTCTGGAACAGCGTGTTGGCGAAGCCCTGGCCGAAGGCGGCCTGCGTCTCGCGCAGCAGATCCTCGACCTTGCGGCCCTGCATCGTGCCGCTCTCGACGTTGCGGGCCAGCACCTCCAGCGCGGTCATGCCGGGCGCCACGGCAGCGGGCGGAAGCCCGTAGATCTCGCCGTAGCGGCGGTTGACCACCATCAGGCGATGGTTGGCGTCATACAGGCAAAGGCCCTGCGACATGTTGTCGAGGGCCGCGTCGAGGCGCCGGTTGGTCTCCGTCAGGCGTTGCTCCTGCTCCATCAGCTGCGTGACGTCGCTGCACACGGCGACGAAGCCGCCGCCTTGGATCGGACTGCGACTGACCCGCAGCCAACGCCCGTCCGACAGGCGCCTCTTGCCGTCCTCGGCGAGCGCCCACCCGTATTCCGAGACCGGCTCCGCGCCGGGGCCGGGCATCGCGGCCGTGCCCGCTTCGACCGCCTCCCCGAGCCCCTTGAAGAAATGCACGGCCTGGGCGTTGGCGACCACGATCCGGCCGCCCGCATCGACGACGACGATTCCCTCGCGCGAGCTCTGGAGGGCGTCGGAGAGGAGCGCCTCCGCCGAGCGGCGCTGGCTCACCTCGCGCTCCATCATCGCGCGGATGTTGTCCCGCATGGTGGCCATCGCGGTGAGCAGGCGGCCGAGCTCGTCGCGGCGCCCGGTCGGGATCGCGTCGTCGAGGCGTCCGGCCGCGATGCGCTGCGCCACCGCCGAGGCGGCCGAGAGCGGGCCGATGATACGCCGATGCAGCAGCCATGCGACGATGGCGGCGAGCACCATGGCCGCGCCGACGGAGAGGGCGGTGAAGCGGATCTGATCGGCCACCACCGCGCGGGCCGATTGCCGGAAGGCGAAGCCGTCGCCGGCGGTGTAGTTCACGAGGAGGTCGATCTGGCCGTCGACCAGGGCGGCCTGGTGGTCGAGGGCGTCCCAGGCCTCGCTGCGAACCTCGGATTGCTCGGGATGGAAGCCCCGGCGCATCTCGTCCCAGGCGGTCACGCCGGCCTGCACCGACTCGGCGGCGCGACGGGCGCGGATCGACTGCGAGCGCTCGACCGCGATGGTGAGGTCCTCGGCGAGCGTCACGACGAGGTCGGCGATCTCCTGGTCGAGCTTGCCGATCACCGCGGCATTGCGCGACTCGACGCGGCGGGCGAAGGCGGAGCGCATCTTGGCGAAATCCGCCGCGGTCGCCCGGGCGTAATTGATCGACATGAGCGACTCGTCGTAGGTCCGGTGGACGAGGTCGCCGACCTGCTGGATGCCCCCGATCGCGTAGAGACCGAGCGCGCCGGTGATCAGGCTCATGGTCAGGAAGGCGAACAGGATCCGGCCGCGGATCGTGGAGACCGCGTCGGAGACGCTCCGCCCGAGCGCGCTTGCGCGCTGGCTCAGGGGGGCGATCGGCCCTGTCGTCCGATAAGGGGTCAAGTCAGGCTCTGTCGGTTGGGCCAGGTCCCATGAAAATCGACGCAAGACCTTAAGATGGAATTAGCCGCGCGGCCGCGCATTCGGCGCGATCCACTGCACGCAGGAGAACGTTTTTCGGTCCGCAACCTGAAAGAATTCGTCAACACATTGCATCCTAGTCATCGCATGCGCGCCCGATCAGGCGGGCGGACGAGGATTTCCATGCGCCTCACCGGCCCTCACACCCGTCCGGGCGGACTCGTCGCGCTGGCGGCCTGCTTCGCCGCGATCCTGGCCGCCGGCTCGCTCCTGGCGACCCGGCTCGAAGCCTCCGGATTCCTGGTCTCGCAGAAGGGGCGCGCCTTCCAGCCGGGCAGCCTCGTGATCGGCCGCGGCGACACGATCACCATCGTCAACGACGACAGCGACCTGATGCATCACGCCTATATCGAATCCGAGGCGTTCAGCTTCGATTCCGGCGATCAGGCACCCGGCAGCCGCACGGCGATCACCTTCCCGAAGAGCGGCAGCTTCCAGGTGCTCTGCGGCATCCACCCGAAGATGAAGTTGAACGTCCGCGTGAACTGAGCGGCTATTCGCGCGGGACCGAGCAGGCTCTCCAACCCGCCGATCCCTTCCATCCACCGCATCCTGAGGTGCCGCAGCGAAGCGAAGGCCTCGAAGGAGGCCTCAAGGGATCACGGAGCTTGCTGGAGGCCTCCTTCGAGGCTCGGCTGACGCCTCGCACCTCAGGATGAGGTGGATGGGTGGGACGAGCCGAATCTCCGCATGAGGATCGGTCGATTCCATTCAAATCAGGCTCCGAGCGCGGCTCGGGCCGGCGCCTTCCACTGCGGAGCCGGCAACCGGCTCGGCGGAAGCAATTCTACCGATTGGCGGCCTGCAACGGCCGCTCCTGGCCGGGATCGTCCCGGCGCTCGTAGGATTGGTTGTCGCGCAGGTCGGTCGGCGGGCTGAGCACGACGCGCTCCTGGCCCGAGAGCCCCTGGTCGAGCTCGATGGTCTGGCCGAAATCGCGCTTCACCCGGACGCTGCGCCACTCGACCCGGCCGTCCTCGTTCGCGACCACGACCTGGGTGCCGCGCTGGTTGAAGACCAGCGCCTCGGACGGGATCACCACCGCCGGCTCCACCCGCGGGATCTTGAGGCTGACATAGACGTAGAGGCCGGCCCGCAGCGCCCCGTCGGGATTGGGCACGTCGACCTGGGTGGTGAGCGTGCGCGAGGCGGTCAGCAGCGCCACCGAGGAGCGCTCGACCTGCCCGCGGAAGGTGCGGTCCGGCATCTGAGGAACCCGGATCGCCGCCTCGACGCCGGGCCGGACGCCGACGGCGGCGTTCTGCGGCACGTTCACGCTGATCCTCAGGACATCGTCGCGGTCCATGCTGAGGAGCGCGGTGCCGCCGCCATCCGCCTTGACGAGGTCGCCGACATCGACGCTGCGCGTCGTCACCACGCCGTCGAAGGGGGCGACCACGTCCTTGAAGCCCGTCAGCGCCTTGAGCCGGTCGACGGTGGCCTCCTGCGCCTTGAGATTCGCCTCGGCCACCTTCACGCCGGCTTCCGCCGCTGCGAGGTTGGCCGTCTGGCTCAGCACGCTCGCCTGAGAATTGTCCGCCGTCTGGCGCGAGGCCCAGCCCTGCGTCGCCAGCGTCGAGGTGCGGTTGTTCGTGAGGTTGGCGAGATTGACGGTGGCCCGGGCCTGATCGACCTGGGCCTTGGCCTGCAGCAGCTGCGCCCGGTTCTGGCCGACCTGCGCCTCCGCCTGGGCGAGCTGCTGGTCGAGGTCGGGGGCGGCGATGCGCAGCAGGATGTCGCCGGTCTTCACCCGCGAGCCGATGTCGACGCGGCGCTCGGCAATGTAGCCCGTGGCCCGGGCGGAGATCGCCGCGCGGGCGAAGGCCTGGGTCTCGCCGGGCAGCGTCAGGTCCACCGGCTTGTCCGTGCGCAGGGCGGCGGCGGTGCGCAGGCGCGGCACGAAGGTCTGGACCTTGCGCTGCGTCTCCGCCGCGTCGGCGCGCTGGCGCCAATGGCCGTAGCCGCCCCAGCCGACCAGCCCGAGGCCGACGAGGCCGACGAGGAGGAAGGGGGATTTTCCGGGCGGAGGCGGGATGTCGCTCGAGTCGCCGTGGGCCTTCATGATCCTGCGCCCTCAGCGGTAGCACGGGTGTACGGTATACCGGAGCAGACGACCCGAACAGGGCGCCGCAAGGACGCAGCCATCGGGGATGGGGACGGAGCTGGACTGTGCACCGGTGACGGATCGTCTCGCTGGGAGGGTCGGAGAGGCCGGCACCGGAGGGCGCGGGCCGAGCCTGCGCGGGACGGGTTAGCCGGCCGCGGTTTCCGGATTATGTCCGGCGCGGCCCGTGCATTCCATCGATGGTCGGGGAGATGGTGGACGGTGCAGGGATCGAACCTGCGACCTTTCCCGTGTGAAGGGAACGCACTACCGCTGTGCTAACCGTCCGTGCCGGCGCGGGTCAGCGCCGAGGCATTGCCCGCGGCGCTCGGCGCCCGGGACGGGGCCTTCTAGGGCGCGACGGGGCGCCGCGTCAAGGCTCCTGTTGGGCTTGCCCGCGCATGGTGGGCGGCGATCGGTCTCCGACACCCCCGGCGCGCTGCGTCGGGCGGTTGACAAGGCTCCGTGCACGGTGCGCCATGCCGACCATGGACGAGACGCCCGAGACCGCGCGCAAGCCGCGGATCGCCATCACCTACTGCACGCGGTGCAACTGGCTGTTGCGGTCGGCGTGGATGGCGCAGGAACTCCTGTCCACCTTCGGAGAGGATCTCGGCGCGGTCGCGCTGGTTCCCTCCAGCGGCGGGGCCTTCAGCATCGTGGTGGACGGGGAGACGATCTGGGAGCGGGTCCGCGACGGCGGCTTTCCCGACGTGAAGGCGCTGAAGCAGCGCGTGCGCGACCGCCTCGACCCGAACCGCGATCTCGGTCATATCGACCGACCATGAACCGACCGGCGATCACGGGGCGCGAGGAACCGGCAGGTCAGGCTGTGCCCGGAGCGATGCCCGGAGCGATGCCCGGGGCCGTGCCGGACGCCGTGCCGACCGAGCCGCCGGCCGAGGCGCGGGCGGCCGCGCAGTCCGGGGCGATCGGCGGCCGGAAGCCGGGCTGGCTCACGCGCCGCTTCGGGAGCAACGGGTTCTCCACGCAGGTCTACCTGGTCGCGCTCGTGATCGCGCTGATCGGGCCGGGCCTGCTGTTCACGGCGATCCTGCTGATGCGGTACGCCGCGGCCGAGCGCGCCCGGTTCGAGCAGGATGCCCGCGAGAACGTGCGCGGCATCGCCCTCTCGGTCGACCGCGACACGGCGGGCCTCGTCTCCGTGCTCCAGACGCTCGCGACGTCGCCGCGCCTGCGGGCCGGGGACTTCGACGCCTTCGATGCCCAGGCCCGGCTGGTGCGCGACGCCATCGACCTCGACATCATCCTTCGCAAGCCCGACGGGCAGCAGCTGGTGAATACCGGTGTCAAGCGCGGCGCGCCGCTGCCGGTGACCGCGCTTCCCTTCGACGCGGAGATCGCGGCCGGCACGCAGCGCGCCATGGTCTCCGGCTACGTGCCGGGCCCGATGCCGGACCAGGCGACCTATGCCGTCGCCGTCCCCGTCATGGTGGAGGGCGACGTGCCCTTCATCCTCAGCTTCAGTGCGCCCCTCAACCGGCTCCAGGGCATCCTCGCCCGCGAGGTCGTCGAGGGCTGGACCACGGGCATCTCCGACCGTGACCAGACGGTGCTCGCCCGGCTGCCCGATCCGGGAGCCGTGGTGGGGCGGCCCCGGCTCGGGACCTTGCGGCAGGTCCAGACCGCGACGCCGGGGGTCTGGGAGGGCAAGGACCGGCAGCGCCGGCCCGTGGTGGTGGTCGAGGCCCGCTCGCGGCTCACCGGCTGGACGGTGGGGGCGAGCATCCCGCAGACCCTGGTGGATGCCCGCCTGCGCCGCTGGACCTGGGCCTTCGGCGGCTTCGGCCTCCTCGTCCTCGCCACCTCGTCCGTGCTCGCCGTGAACCTGTGGTCGCGGGTCTCGCGGCCTCTGCGCCAGCTCGCGGCGTCCGGCCCGGCGCTCGCCCGCGGCGAGGCGATCCCCCGCATCGCCTCGCCGGTGCACGAGATCCGGCGCCTCGCCGACGTGCTCTCCGACGCCTCGCTGCGCCTGCGCACCCGCGAGGCCGAGCGCGACCGGGCGCTCGACGACGCCAAGCGCGGCCTCTCGGCCCTGCGCGAGAGCGAGGCGCGCTTCCGGCACATGGCCGATTCGGCCCCGGCGCTGATCTGGATGACGGACGAGAACGCCGAGGTCAGCTTCGTCAACATGCATTTCGACCATCTCTTCGGCATCCCGGCCGTCGAGCTGGCCAATTCCGGCTGGCGCCGGATCGTGCACCCCGATGATGTCGACGCCTTCTCCGATGCCTTCTCGGACGCTTTCGCGGCGCGCATCCCCTTCCGAACGGAAGTCCGCGTCATCGATCGCGGCGGCGCCGTGCGCTGGCTGCGCTGCGAGGGCGTGCACCGGCTCGACGATTCCGGGCGCTTCCTCGGCTATACGGGCTGCAACGTCGACATCACCGATGCGAAGTTCGCCGAGGAGCACCTGCTGCTCCTGATCCACGAGCTGAACCACCGCGTGAAGAACACGCTCGCCACGGTGCAGTCGATCGCCAACCAGTCCCTGCGCGGCCTCGACGGCGAAGCGGCGGACGCGGCCCGGGCCGCCTTCGAGGCGCGCCTGCTGGCGCTCGCCCGCGTCCACGACGTGCTCACCCGCGAGAGCTGGGAGGGAGCGGAGCTCGGCGCCGTGGTGGCCGACGCGATCCGCCCGCTCGAGGCCGGCGAGGCGGAGGCCTCGCGCTTCGCCGTGGAGGGTCCCTCGCTCCGCCTGCCGCCGCGCGTCGCTCTTTCCATCGCTATGGCCTTGCACGAATTGGGCACCAACGCGGTGAAGTACGGCGCTCTCTCCTGCGAAACTGGCCACGTCTCAATCACCTGGACGGTGCGCCGCGAGGAAGAGACACGCCTCACGCTCCGCTGGGCCGAGAGCGGCGGTCCGCTGGTGACGAAGCCGACGCGCACGGGATTCGGCTCGCGCCTGATCGAGCGTGGCCTCGCCCGGGAACTCGCCGGCGAGGTGCACCTCAACTACGAGCCGGCCGGCGTGGTCTGTACCATCGATGCGCCCGTGCCGCCGCCCGGCCTTCTGGAGCGCAAGGCCGGGATCGCGCCGCCCCGGATCGCGCCGCTCCCGTTGCCGGGCTGATCCACGGAAGGTGTTAGCCGGTGGTGACGGTCGGAATCACGTTCGGCTTCGTCGACTTGGCCGACCTGCGCATCCATCTTGCCGAGGCCGGCCCGTCCGATGGCGCGCCGACCATCCTGCTGCATGGCTTTCCTGAATTCTGGTTCGGCTGGCGTCACCAGATCGGCCCGCTCGCCGCATCCGGCCTGCGCCTCCTCGTGCCGGACCAGCGCGGCTACAACCTCAGTGGCAAGCCGAAGGGGATCGCGGCCTACCATCTCGACCGCCTCGCCGCCGACATCCCCGCGCTTGCCGATGCGCGCGGGATCGGTCGCTTCAACCTTATTGGACACGATTGGGGTGGCCTCGTCGCGTGGTGGATCGCCAGCTTCCACCCGGACAGGGTCGAGCGCCTCGCCATCCTCAACGCGCCGCATCCCGGCATCGCAGACGCCTATATGCGGCGTCATCCAGGGCAATGGGTGCGAAGCGCCTACGTCGCGCTGTTCCAGATCCCGCGCTGGCCCGAGGCGAGCCTGCTCGGCCGGGACTGCGCCGCCTTGCGCAATGCCCTAGCGGATACGAGCCGGCGAGGCATCTTCTCGGAGGCCGACCTCGACCGCTACGCCGCATCCTGGGTCCAGCCAGGCGCGATGACCGCGATGCTGAACTGGTATCGCGCCCTGGTCCGCCTTCCGCGCCGAGACGCGCCTCCGGTGCGGGCGCCGACCCTGGTGATCTGGGGCCGGCGCGACCACGCGCTGCAGTCCGGCCTCGCCGAGGCGAGCTTGGACCTCTGCAAGGACGGTCGCATCGTTTGGCTCCCTGAGGCGACCCATTGGGTCCAGCATGAGGAGGCTGCGCGTGTGAATGCGGTGCTCCTCGAAATCCTGGATCGACGCATCAATCCTGTGGCAGGTCCGGAGTGATGCCGAGGCGGTCGAGGCCCTCTTCCAGAAGATCGCTCGCATTCGGAACACCGAGCAGTTCGCGCGCCGCGCCTTCGCCCGCCGCCTCACGATCCCGGGCGAAGCGCACCGCGTCGGCCCATTCCTCCGGCTCCATGTCGCCGCGCCCGACATAGAGCAGGGCGAGGAGGTTCGCCCGCTCGTCGTCGTTGAGGCTCTCGATCGCGCCGCGGATCTCCCGCTCCGTCGCGTCGTCAGTTCCCGAGACCAGCACGTCGGTTGAGCCGTCATCGATCGGGTTCGAGCCCGAATCCGGGTCGGTGGCTCCTTCCTTCACCTCGACGGCGCGCAGTCGCAGGACAAATTCGGTGACCTTGTCGACGGCAATATCCATGAGACGCTCCAACTGATACGGGCCCGTTCGGCGAGCATGTCCGCTCTTGAACGGATCGACCGGGGATTCGATCCCAGGAAGGTCCGGGCCTCCGAGCCGGCAACCAGCGAGGACGCGGACGGTTCGCGCTCGTCGCGGTGCCCTGCATCCGGCGAATGCAAGGGCGCAGGGAGCGATTGCCGGGTTCCGCGCGTTCCGGGCGTGAAGCGAGGCCGTGGGGAACTGGCGGGGAGGACGATGATCGCCGGCATGAGGAGCGCCCACGAGACCGGAAGCTGGATGTCAGCCCTTATCGCGTGTGCCGGCTTCCTCGCCGCGCTGATGCTCGGCCTGCACGCGGCCGTTCCGGTTCCCGTGCGGGCGCAGGCGGATGCCTTGCCGCCGACATGCTTCCGGACTGGCGGCGGTACGCTGGAGATCTGCCGGGACGGGGCCGAGGCGGAGGGCGTCTTCTACGCACCGGATCCCTGCGCCTTCGCCCGCGGCGTGCAGGTTATGCGGCTCGCCACGAGCGACAGGCCGGGACCGCTTCAGGTGATCTATCACGGAGAGACGCCGCTGAACGAAGGACGCGGACAAAAGCCCTGCATCGAGCGCCGTGCCGTCGATCCGAGCGACAGCGGCGCGGTGCGGGCGGGCCGCGTGGTCGAGCAGCTCGCCACGTCGATGCCACCCAACGTGGCACGCTTGTGGGAGGATGTCCGACCCCCGGAGCGTCCGCACCGGGGCCGCGGCCGGACGGATGCCGCATCATCGTCCGCGACGGAAGTCGGCATCGGCCCACGCGACCCGATCGTCGTGGCGGGCCGCGACTGGGCCGGCGAGGAGTACTTCCACGTCTTCCTGATCGCTACGGCCGGTGAGGGCGACCAGGCAAGACGCGTTCAGATCCAGGCGCGGACCTACGATTTCGAGACCTTCGACGTCCGGAGCCGCACAGCGGACGGGTACGGCGTCGCCTGGACCCCTTTCACGAGCGCGCGCAATCGCGTCTCCACTGGGCCGGCGGCGGTCCTCGACGAGATGGGTCGACCGATCGTTGGCAATTGCTTGGGCGAAGGTACCGATGCGCCGGGGCTCAGAGGCTCGATCAGCGTCGTCGATCAGACTTACCACTACTTCTACACCGACGTGGTGCCGGAGGATTGCCGCGAGCCCGCCGCCCAGCGGCGTACCGCGCTCTACCTTCGCACCGCCCGCGATCTCAATGCTCCGCGCGTCTGGTCGGCGCCCCGCGCGCTCGTCCAGGGATTGCCGGCGGGAAGCTTCGTACGCGTCGCTAAGGCGAAGGGAATGGAGCGCTGGGTCGTCTCCTACGCCTGCCGCCGGCCGGCCAACGCCCCGGGTGGCCCCGTCCCGGACATCTGTTTGCAATACACTGCCGACCTCTCCCTCGACGGGATCGGCCAGCTCAAGCTCTACGCGGATCCGATCGCTGCGCAGCGCTCCCCAGCCTATCTCGGCCTGCGCTCGGGCGGCGACGGCAGCGGGCGCTACGACCGGACAGCGCATTCATGGATGACGGACCGCTACGGAAACCTCGAGACACCGAACACCTTTTCGCTCAAGGCGGGCTTCCTGACCTGGCTGGACCGGCTCGCGCCCCGCACCGATGGCGGCGAGGCTTCGAGCCTGTACGGACGTCCGACCTATTGGGCGACCTGGACTGTCCGCTCTGTCGCGCCACGATGAGAATTGCTATGCCGGCGAAGTGGTGACATCGCGGGCGCGAAATTCAATTGCGATCGCCAGTCACGATCCGGTTGAAGGAATAATTTAAGAAAGATCTCGATTTATGACGTGGCCGTATTTGAGGCTCCTCCTGTCGTAGCCCAGCGCTCGACCGGTGCAGCCCCAGCGTCTATACGCCCTCCTGTTGCGGGGCATCGATCCACCGAAATCCGCGATTGCGTCCTGCAGCGTCTACCACGATCGTGATCAGAGGGTGAGAAGCGAGCGATGCGCCTCGACGTCACGACCCTCCTGATCGTGACCTTCGCGCTGACCTTTCTGGTTGGCCTGCTGTTCCTGCTCTCGTGGCGCCAGTCGCGCGACATGCCGGCGCTTCTAGTCTGGGGCATCGCGCATCTTGCGGGTTCGGTCGCATCGGTTGGCCTCGCCCTTCGCGGGCAGGTTCCGGATGCCGTCTCGATCGGGCTCGCGAACACCGTGATGATCGCGGCCTACGGGCTAATCTGGAGCGGCATCCGCATGTTCGAGGGCCGCCCGTTCCGTCCAGTCGCGACCTTCACGGGCGCTGCTCTCTGGGCCGTACTGTGCCTCGTGCCGGCCTTCTACGATTCGATCGTGGCCCGGATCATCGTCGCCTCGGCCATCGCCGTCGCATATACCGGCCACGGGGCGGTGATGTTCTGGCGCGGGGGCCACGAGCCTCTGGCATCGCGCAGGCCGGCGGCTCTCCTGCTTGCCGCCTATGCGGCCTGCTACGTGGTCCGCATCCCCACTACGCTCCTGATGCCACCGACCGAGGTCCGCAACCCGCTCGCGTCGAGCTGGGTGACGGTATTGTGCCTCGCCTCAATGCTGTTCACGCTGGTCGTCGCCTTTCTGTTCACGGCATTGGCCAAGGAACGTGCTGAGCATCGCCAGCGCGTCGCTGCATCGACGGATCCGCTGACCGGCGTCGCCAATCGCCGCGCCTTCTTCGATCGCGCCGAGACCCTGGCGGCGAGCGGAAGGCCGCTGACGCTGGTCCTGTTCGACCTCGATCATTTCAAGGCGATCAACGACAGATTCGGCCATGCGATCGGCGACACGGTGCTCGTAGGATTCTGCGAGGTGGCGTGCACGTTACTGCCGCCCGGTTCGCTGTTCGGCCGGCTCGGCGGCGAAGAGTTCGGCTGCCTGCTTGTCGCTCGCGAGCCGGACGCGGTCGTCGCCCAGGTCGAGTGTGTGCGCCAGGCTTTCTCCGCCATCAGGGTCGCCGACCTTCCGGACCTGCGTCTCGGCGCGAGTGCGGGTGTGGCGTGCGGGACCGGTGCACGATTCGACGTGTTGATGCGGCGCGCGGATGCGGCGCTCTACGCAGCCAAGCGTGGTGGCCGCGATCGGGTCGCGGTAGCAGAACCCGTTTTGAAGGCGGCGTGACGAGGCGATGATGGAAGAGGTGAAGCGGCTGACGCGGCTGGAGATGCGCCTGACCGAGCACGATGCGACAATCGACGACCTTAATCGCATCGTCACCGAGCAGTGGCGTCTGATCGACCGGCTGACGCGCCAGATTTCCGCAATGCAGGAGCAGGTTGAAACGCTTGCGGAGCGCGCGGGCCCCCGCGCTCCTGAGCCGCCCCCGCCGCATTACTGATCGAATTCGAAGAACCTTATTTCGCCTGCTGCGGCGATTCGAGCTTCTTCCGTATCGAAGAGCACGAGTTGACGACGCTTCGATAGCCGATCGAAAGCCGATCCGCTATGTTTCGATAACTGGTTCCTTCCTTCATAAGGATGTAGATCTGAAGCTCGCGAGCATTCAGCGCACTATGTTTTTGCTGATCAAATGATTGATTGAGTGCTGCAATAGCCGTTGCAAGGGGGTGGGGGAGGTGGGGGTGGTTTTGGCGCACGCTGGCGAAGGCTTCGAGGAAATCCTGCACCGGCAGGTCCTTGAACATGAAGCCGCTGGCGCCCGCCTCAAGGCAGCGCGCGGCGATGACGGGGTCGCGATGCATGCTGAGGACGAGGATGCGCGCCTTCGCCTCGAGCGCGCGCATGCGGCGGATGAGCGAGAGCCCGGCGAGCCCGTTGCCCTCGAAGGCGAGGTCGACCACCGCGATGTCGGGCCGGATGCGGTGGAACAGGCGGTAGCCGGCGACCGGATCGCCCGCCTCGAACAGGCTCGCGACGCCGGCATCCTCCAGGATCCGCCGGATCCCCTGCCGCACGATCGGGTGGTCGTCCACGATCAGCACGCGCGTCCCGGGGGGAATGGTCGTCGGGCCCTTCATGGCCTGTCCTGTGCGGCGTAGCGCTCGCGCAGGCGCGCGAGGGCCGCGTCCCGGGCGAGGCCGGCGCGGCGGATGGTGACGTAGTGCTGGCACAACTCGCCGTAGAGCTGGCGGCGCCCGCTGGCGGCGGCCACCCCGGTGAGGTCGCCGATCAGGGCGGCCGGCCTCTCGGCGGCGCCGATCTCGGCGAGCATCGCCTCGAGCTGCGCCGTGCGGTTGGCGATCATGCGCGGATCCTCGACGAAGCTCTGCCGCGCGGCAGCGAGGCTCGCCCGGAGGCTCCCGAGGGCGCTCGGATCGACGCCGCCGCCGCCGGCCGCGCGCCGGGCGAGCCAGAGCGCCGGCTCGGTCGCGTCGGTCGGGCCGAGCCAGTCGGCATCGGAGGCGGGCCGGTCGCTGCGCGCGGCGACCGTTCCGGGCTCGCGCTCCCGGTCCTCCTCGCCGCAGCCGGCGAGCAGCAGCGCGGCGAGGCCGAGGGCGGCCAGCCGCCTCACCGCCCGGCCCCGCCCGGATCGGCCGGCAGCGCCAGGGCCGCGCGCGGGCCGCCGGGAACCTTGCGCCGCGCCACCTCGCGCATCTGCGTCAGGTCGATCACCGAGACGTCGTCCGAGAACCAGTTCGCCACGTAGGCGCGCCCGTCCGCCACCGCGATCCCCTCGGGATAGCGGCCCACCGGGATCGTCGCCGTGAGGGCGAGCTCCGCGTCGAGCACCGAGACCGTGCCGGATTCCTGGTTCGTCACCAGGATCCGGCCGTCCTCAACGGCCACGCCGTAGGGGCTGCGCCCGGCCGGCCGGGTCGCGAGCGCGCTCAGCGCGGCGGTGTCGATGGCGGTCAGGTCGTTGCTGCGGACGTTGCCGACATAGAGGCGGCGCCCGTCCGGCGACAGGGCCAGCGCGAAGGGGGCGCGGCCGACGCCGATGCGGGCGAGCCAGGCCATGGTGGCGCCGTCCACCACCGCGACGGAATCGCCCCCGCGCTCGGCCACGAACACGCGGCCGGCCCCGTCGCGCACCAGCCCCGCCGGCTCCGGCCCGAGCGCGACCTCCGCCTCGACGGCGCCGCTCCGCGCATCGATCCGGACGAGCCGGCCGCCCTGCCAGTCGCCGACGAAGAGCGCGCGCCCGTCCGGCGAGACGGCGATGCCGAAGGGCAGGCGCCGCAGAACGCGGCCCGTGCCGGCCTCGACGGCGCTGATCACGCTCCGGTCGGGATGCGTCAGGTAGAGCGTGCCGTCCAGCGCCGCCGCGAGTCCGGCCGGCCCGGCGCCCACGGGGGCCGCCTCCGCCGGCCGGTCGACCCGGGTCACCGCGCCGCCATCCTGGCTCGCCACATAGACCGCCGCCCCGGCCGGCAGAGGCGCCGAAAGGAGCCAAACCGCGAGCAGAGCCGCGAGCGCGGTGCGAGGCCCCCTCACGGCGCGCCCTTTCCTTCGAGCTTCGCCTTCAGCCCCCTCAGCCCGTCGCCGAAATAGCGCTCCATCGCGGCGCGCCCGGCGGCGTCGCTCAATTCCTCCGGCGGCTCGTTGCCGGTGTCGCCCCGGTAGAAGCGCCCGGCCCAGGAGACCTTCGAGCCCGCCCCCTCCGGCGTCACCGTGAGGGTGGCGGAATAGGAGGAGACCGGCAGCGCCTTCAGGTCGGGCTCGCCCATCCGGTAGGAATAGGTCATCGTCTCGGCCTTCCACTCGTCGAGCCCCTCGTCGAGGGTGCCGCCGCTCTTGAGCGTCACCTTCCGGCTCGCGCCCTCGCCGTCGCCGCCGGTCGCCTCCACCTTCGTCACGTCCGGATGCCAGGCGCCGATCCCGCCGAACGCGCCGACCGCCTTCCAGACCGCAGCCGGGGGCGCGGCGACGGTGATCGTCTGCTCGACCTTTTGCGGGGTCGGGCCGTGGGCGAGCGCCGCCGTGGCGGCGAGGGCGAACAGGAGGGTCGGAAGCCGTACAAGGTGGGTCAGGCGCATGCGGTGTCTCGAGCCTTTCGGAGGGTGAGGCGCCCGGTCCGGGCGCCGAGCGGCGCGGCCGCGAAGGCCGCGAGCACGAGGAGGAGGGCGGCCGTGCCGAGGAGCGGCCGCAGGTCGAGCCGGCCGGGCACGGGCCGGGCGGCCGCTGCGGCGCGCAAGGGAGTGTCGAGGGAGGCCGGCCCGTCGAGATGGGCGTAGGCGAGCCCGGTCCGGGCGGCGAGATCCTTGAGATGGTCCTCGCGCACCGAGGAGAGGTGCTCGCTGCCTTGCGCCGCGGCCGCGCCGAAGGGCGCGTTGCGCGGGTTGTAGCCGTCGCGGGATTCGGCATCGGCCGGGGGCGGCCCGAAGCGGTTCTCCTGCTGCACCTCGGTCTCGGCGTAGAAGCCGATCTCGCGCCCGCGATCGTTGAATTTCGGGATCGGCGAGAGGGCGTAGCCGCCCACCCCGACGATCAGGCCCCGCACCGCGCCGGGCCTGCCCTCGAAGGGCGGCGTCTGGCCGCGCGGCAGCGGCGGCGCCTCCTGGCCGTCCGTGACGAAGAGGAGATCGGTGCCGAGGTCCCCCGCCATCTCCACGGCGCGGTAGAGCCCGGCGGAGATCCGGCTGTCGGCCTCCCAGGCCATGCGCCAGTCGAGGGCGGCGAGCGCCCCGTCGATGGGGGCGAAGCCGTCGCAGACCTCGACCGGGGCGAAGAGCAGGAAGGGCCGGCGCTCGGTGAACAGGCCGAGCGCGAGGCGCGAGCCGCAGGGCAGGCCGGCGAGCAGGTGGCGCAAAGCCGCCTTCGCCGCCTCCAGCCGGCTCTGCGGCCGTCCGTCCGCGGAAGAGTCCCGCACGTTCATGCTGCCGGTGATGTCGATGACGGCGAGCACCTGCACGCCGTCGCGGGTCAGCGGCAGCGGTGGCACCGTGAGGGCCGCCAGCACGAGCAGGCCGGCCCCGGCGAGCAGCCGGAAGCGCCCGTCGCGGAGATTGCGCCGCCAGGGCAGGCCGATCCTCACGGTGCCCCCCGCGGCTGGCCGGGAATGTCGGTCCAGATCTTTTTCGGCTCAGCCTTCAACTCGTCGCCGACCTGGCGATCCATCTCGGGGAAGTCGCGGATCAGCCGGGAGGCGATGTCGAGGTTGAACTTGGCGTCCCAGAAATCCGGCCGCGCCTGGAGCGCGCGCCGGTATTCCTGGCGGGCGAGCACGATGAGCGGCCCGGCCGGGTCGAGCTGGCTGCGTTCGATGAGGTCGAGGGCACGGCGCAGGCGGGCATTGCCGAGGGCGTAGCGGGCGCGGGCCAGGAGCGCCGGCGCCTGCCGTCCTTCGAGGGCGACGACCAGGGGCTCCATCTCCTCGGTGGCGTCGCGATGGGCGAGGTGGAGCACCCGCGCGAGGAGGAGCGGCGCGGGGGCGTCAGGGGTCACCGGCCGGTCCCGGCCCGCTTCGAGGGCGGCGATCTCCCGGTTCACCGCCGCCGCCCGCCAGGACAGGACGGCCCCGGCGAGCGCGCCCGCGAGGAGCAGGGCGGGGAGGGCGATGAGGAGGCCCGGCCGGAGGCGGGGCCAGGCCGTGCGGAGGATGTCAGCGGGCATGGCGGCCTGCTGCTTCCAAAGAGGCGCGGGCATCCCCTCTCCCCGCCGGGCGGGGAGAGGCCCGCAGGCACCCTGTCGTGCCTGCGGGAAGCGCAGGCGAAGCCGGAGCGGCGGTGAGGGGGCGCCGCCGGAAGAGACTCCTCAGGAATCGCTCCCTCACCGTCGCCTGCCGCCTCGCCACGCGCCCCGGCAGGGGAGAGACGTGGCCCTCTCCCCGCAAGCGGGGAGAGGGGATGCGCGGCCTGTGAAGGGAGTTCGCGGTGAGGCACGTCACGCCGCCATCCTCCGCTCGGGCCCGCGGGCCGCCGGCGCCGGCTGCCCCCGGGCGAGATCCACCTCCGCCAGCTTGGCGAGGAGCAGCAGGGCGAGCCCGAAGGCGGCGGATCCGTAGGCCCAGCCCGTGAGGTCGCGCCGCGGGCGCAGCGCGACATAGGGGATCGGATCGCGCTCCAGCCCCTCGATCTCGCGGATCGCGGCGGCGACGGCCTCCGGGCCCTCCGCCTCGAAGGCGCGGTAGGGCACGCCGAGGCTCCTGAAGAACAGGTCGAGATGGCGCTCGGGCGCCGCCTGGGGCGTGTCCTCGCCGGCCGGCCGGTCGGCGATGCCGGGCGAGCCCTTGGTGCGCAGGAACAGCCAGTAGAGGTTCGGCCGGATCTTTGCGAAGGCGGCGCGCAGGGTTTCCTGCACGCGCGGGTCGATCACGGCGGCCCCGTCCGAGACCAGGAGCAGCACCCGCGAGGCATCGCCCGAGGCCGCGCCGAACTGGCCGAGCGCCAGGGCGAGGCCGCGGGCCACGTTGGTGTAGTCGAGGCCGGGCCGGTCGATCGCCGCGATCGCCGCCCGCACCGCCGCGTGCCGGTCGGTCATCGGCAGGACCAGCATCGGCGCCGTCGAGAAGGCGGTGACGGCGAAGAGGTCGTGCGCGCGGCTGCCGACGAAATCGCCGAGGATCCGGCGCGAGGCGGCGGCCTTGGATTCCTCGGCGCCCGAGGGCTGCCGCCCGGCGAAGGTCTCGTTCATGCTGCCCGAGCGGTCGATCAGCATCGAGACCTCGGCCCCGATCCCGGTCTGGGTGATGCGCTCGCCCGCCCGATAGGGGCCGCTGATGCCGACCACGAGCCCCGCCACCGCGAGGCAGCCGGCGGCGCTCAAGGCGGCTGCGAGCCCGCGCGAGAGCGCGTCCGGCGGCACGGCGGCGAGGGCTGCGAAAGGCGCCCGACGGCGCGGCGCGGCGAGGAGGGGGAGCAGGGCGAGCGGCAGCAGCCAGAGCAGCGCCGGCCGCTCGGCCCCGAACCGGGCGAGATCGGCGAGAAGCGCGCTCATGCGGCGCGCTCCACGGCGGCGAGGCGGCGGGCGGTGGCCTGCGCCTCGGCGAGCGGCAGGCGGGTCCGCGCCTCCGCCACCGCGCCGCCGAAGAAGGCGAGCCGCGAGGCCGCGAAGAAGCGGGCGAGGCTCTCGGCCTGCGGCCGGTAGGCCGGGTGGCGGGCGAGGAAGGCGTCGAGGTCGTCGGCGAGGAGCCGCCGGCCGGCCTTCGCGTCGAGGCCGCGATGGAGCGCCAGCAGCCCCTCGCGGTAGCCGGCCTCGGTCTCCGGACCGCGCGCCAGGGCCGCGAGGCGGCGCGCGGCCTCGGCGAAGGCGCGGGCCGGGCGCGGCCGTAACGGCCACCAGGCCCGGTCGCGGGCGAGCAGCAGCAGGGCGGGCAGGGCGAGGCCCGCCAGGACGAGCGCCGCGTCGCGGGGCGGGGCGGGGTCGAGGCGCGGCCCGGGCCCGTCGGGCCGGAGATATTCGGCCGGGTCGGCGCGGCGCGCCGGCTGCACCTCGCGCAGGGGCGAGAGGCCGAGGCTCCAGCCGGGCACCTGCACGGGCGCTGTGGTGGCGCCGTGCGCGTCGCCGCTGGTCAGCACCAGGGGAAAGCCCGGCACCTCCAGGGTCCGCGCGTCGATGGCGGCGTAGAAGGTCTGGTAGGTCAGGCGGAGGCGGTGGCGCGTCCCCGCGCTCTCGGTCTCGACGCTGCGCAGGTCGAGCCAGTAGGTCACCGGCCCGGGCCGGGGCAGGGAGGCGGCCTGGAGCGCGAAGCCCGGTTCCGCCTCGACCTCGACGGTGGCCTCGACGAGGTCACCGAGGAAATAGCCGAAGGTGCGCGGCACGCGCACCTCCACGGCGCCCGGCTGCGCCGCGGCGGGGGCGGCGAGCAGGATCAGCAGGCCGGCGAGCAGGGGGCGCACGCGTCAGCCTCCGAGCAGGTGGCGGCTCAGCGCCGCGGGATCGAAACCGGCCGCGAGGCGGAACGGGGCGCGGCCGTGGCGGCGGGCGAGCCGGCCGAGCGCGGCCATGCGCTCGGCCTCGCGGGCGAGCCAGCGCCGCCGCAGGGCCGGGCGCATCAGGACGAGGCGCGTGCCCGCGCCCTCCAGATCCTCCAGCTCGATCAGGCCCCAATCCGGCAGCGCCTCGGCCTCGGCCGGATCGGCGAGGAGGACGGGCACGAGATCGTGGAAGGCGAGCCCCGAGAAGACCTGCTCCATGAGGGGCGCGGGCCAGCGGAAATCCGAGACGAGGAAGACGAGCTTGGGCCGGCCGGCGATGCGGGCGGCCGCGGCGAGGAGCCCCGCGGCGCTCGGCCCCGACGGCACCGCCGCGCCGAGGCGGGACGCCGCCGCGGAAGCCGCGGCGCGGCGGCGGGTGGCGGGCCGGTAGAGCTCCTCGCGGATCCCGGAATCGCAGGCGATCAGGCCGAAGCCGTCGCCGATCCGCGTGGCCGAGGCCGCGAGGCTCTCGCAGAGCGCGCCGGCCAGCGCCATGCGGTCGCCGAGGCCGCGGAAGCGCATCGAGGCCGAGAGATCGACCAGCGCCCAGACCTCCATCGCGACGCGCGCCTCGAAGCGGCGGACATGGACGCCCTCGAAGGGGTCGCGCAGGGTGGCGCGGAGGTCGAGCCGGCGGGCGTCCGGCAGGCGCAGGAAGGAGACCTGGTCCTTGAAGGTGCCGGGGCCGCCGGCATCCCGGCCGCGATGCGCGCCCGGATGGCTCCCGCGCGCGCGCCAGCGCGGCAGGTAGACGATGTCCGCGCCCGTGCCTTCGCCTGCCGCCTCGTCCTCTCCGCTCACGGGGCCGGCACCGTCTCGAACACCGCCCGGCAGAGCGCGGGCACGATCTCGGCGCGGTCCAGCTCGTGGATCGGCTCCAGGAAGACGCGGTGGGCCATCACCGGGGCGAAGACGGCGCGGATGTCCTCCGGCACCAGCCAGTCCCGCTCCTCCATCCAGGCGCGGACGCGGGCGGCGCGCACCAGGGCCGCGACGCCGCGGGGCGAGGCGCCGCCCTGGACGAGGCCGGCCATGTCGTCGATGCCGGGAAGCCGGATGCCCGCCGCCTGCGGGCGCACCAGCGCCTCCCAGAGCGCGATCACGTAGGTCTCGATCGCCTCGCTCGCCCGCACCCCGTGCTGGATCGCCGCCGCGATGCCGGCGAGCGCCGCCGGGTCGAGGATCCCGGGCTCGATTCCCGCCACCAGCCGGTCGGTGTCGTGGAAGCGCGGATCGAAGGCGAGCGCCCGGCGGATGTCGGCCTCGCGCGGGGCCTCCATGCCGATCTCCATGAGGAAGCGGTCGCGCGCGGCGGCCGGCAGCTCGAAGGTCTCCTCGCGCTCGACCCGGTTGCGGTCGGCGAAGACCTGGAGGAGGGGGAAGCGGTACGCGCGGTTGAAGGCGGTGAGGCTGCGCTCGGCCATGAGGCGGAGCAGCAGGGCGTGGACCTGCGGCCGGGCCCGGTTGATCTCGTTGAAGAAGAAGATCGCGAGGTCGTCCGAGGCCGCGAGCACCGGGCCGGGCTCGATGCGCGGGCGCCCGTCCTCCCCGAGATAGGTGTGGTAGACGAGGTCCGTCGGCATCATGTCGACCGTGCCCTCGACGCGCTCGTAGGCGCCGCCCATCGCCCGGGCGACCGCGCGCAGCAGCGTGGTCTTGCCGACGCCGACATCGCCCTCCAGCAGCACGTGGCCGCGGGCGAAGACCGCGATCGTCACGAGCCGGATCACTGCCTCCTGCCCGAGCACCGCGCCGGCCAGGGCCGCCTCGAAGCGCCGCGCGGCGGCGCGCCAGTCGGTGAGCATCGCCTCGTCGCGGCGGATGTCGTTCATAAAAGCCTCGGATGTGGCGCGCCCGCGCGCGGCGGGCGCGCGTGCTGCTCAGTTCGAGATCTTGGCGACGTCGTACTCGAACTTGCCGGTCTTCCTGGCGTTCTCGACGCGGCGCTTGTTGCGCTCCTCCATCGCCTTGATCGACTCGGACTGCTTGTTGAGCTCCTTCGGATCGTGCTTGGGATCGTATTTCGAGCCGGCGATCTTCTCCGGGAAGCCGGGCTTCGGCTCCCAGCAATTGCCCGGCGCCCGGCACTTGGTGCCGTCATAGGCGAGCGCCGGCCCGGCGAGGACGAGGCTGGCGCCGAGGGTGAGGATCAGGGTGCGCATGGTTTCCTCCTTGTGCGTTCTTGTTGCGCGCCGGCGGCGCGCGGCTTCCCGACGGACCGCTAGTCCAGCGGCTTGCACTGGCCCTTGGCGTCCTGCGGGATCTTCTCGCCCTCCTTGTAGGGCGTGTAGGTCTTCTTCTGGTCGTCGTTGAGCCAGACGGCGTCGCGGACGGGTCCCGTGTAGAGATGCCGGATCCAGGCGATGGTCTGCAGCATCTCGTCCGGGGTCAGGTTCTCGTTGTGCGGGCCCATCATGCCGTTGGCGCCGCCGAAGATGGTCGAGAACAGGCCGACATCCTCGGTATTGGCCGGATAGGTCCAGTAATTGTCGTTGAGGCCGGGCCCGAGCTTTCCTTCGGCAAGATGCCCGTGGCAGCCCGAGCAGGAGGTGGCGAACAGGCTCTCGCCGTTCCGCAGGCAGGACTTGTCGTCGATGTAGAGATTCTTGCCGGTCTGGAGGAACGTCTTCACCGCCTCCGTGTCGCGGCCGCCCTCCTTGCCCTGGGAGGTGTCGAGGGCCTCGCCCGTCACGGTGTTGCGGAAGACGATTCCCGTCTGCGGGCCGCCGCTCGGCTGGGCGAGCGCCGCGAGGCCGGCGCCGGCGAAGGCGAGGCCGATGACGGCGGCGAGCATCTTCTTGGTATCGATCATCATATCGATCATGCGCGTGTTCCGGATCCCTCTCGTGCGGGGCGCTCAGTTGGACGGGGCGGTGGCCGGCACGCCTTCCTGCTTGAGGAGGGCGGCGATCTGCGGCCGGGCCTTCACCAGCGCCGCGTCGAGGGCGTCGCGCAGGGCCGTGTCGTCCCGGCGCACGCCCATCGACTGGTCGAAGCTCTGCCGCATGGGCTGGCCGTCGCTGCGCTTGGTGTCGTCGGGCACCGGGACCATGCGCAGCTTCACGCTGGAATCGCGCACGTAGCGGGCGATGTCGGGGGCGAAGGCGACGCCGACATCGGCCTTGCCGCTGGCGACCTCCGAGACCATCCGGGCCGGGTCGATCTGGGTGTACTGGTTGCGCGGCGCGCGGAAGTTCACCAGCGAGTAGAGGTAGGCCATGTCCTCCTCGTAGCGGCCGATATCCTTGAGCATCGCCTCGCCCGGCGTGCCGAAGCCGACCACCATGTGGCCGACCTGCCGGAGGCGCGGATCGGCCCAGGACCTCACGTCGAGGTCGCCGTCGGCCTTGGTGAGGAAGACGTAGCCCGAGCGGTAATAGGGCTTGGTGGCCAGCACCCGCGGGTCGTCGCTGTCGAGGCCGACGACCACGTCGCAGGTCTTCTTGTCGAGCCCGTCGCGGACCAAGTAGATCGCCGGCTTGCCGGACCAGACGAAGACGGGCTTCTTCCCCATCGCCTCGGCGACCGCGGCGGCGATCCTGTTCTCGAGCCCCGATCCGTCCTTCATCGAGAGCGGCGGCTGCTCGGCGGCGCAGATGCGCAGGGCGTTCGGGTCGGGGGCCGGCTCCGTGGCGGCCTGCTCCCTTGTCGTCTGCTCCTTGGCGGGCGCCGGCGGGGCGGCGGGCTCCTGCGCGGCGGCCGGGCCGCCGAGGCAGGCCAGGGCGATCAGGAGGGCGGCCGGGCGGGCCACGCAATGTCGTCCGGTGACGCGCGACATGTCTGGTGTTCCGTTTCCTCGGGGATTTTCTGATGCTCGCGCGGTCGCCGGGCATGGCGTGCCCGTCCTGCGTCGTCCCGCGCGTCTGGTGGGGTGACCCCGCCGGCACGCGGCCGGCGGGGTCGAACAGGCGCCTGACTTGCCGGCGCCTGACTCGCCGGCGCCTTACTTGGCGGCGTGCTGCGCGTACTCGCCGACATTCGGGTCGTCGTAGGGGCCCTTGCCGTCCAGCGAGAACACCACGACGCCGCCGCCCATCTGGGTGTAGTTGGCGAGCTTCTTGAAGGCGCCCACCGCGCCGAGGCCCGCGGTCGGGTCGGCGAGGTCGAACACCAGGCCGACGCCCGGCCAGCCGCCGACGCCGTAATAGATGGCGACGTATTGCGTGCCCTTGTGGCTGTAGGTGATCGGGTAGCCGATCGCGCCCGACGGCAGCTTGAACTTCCAGAGGAGGTCGCCGTTGTCGGAATCGCGCGCCTTGATGAAACCGTCGAGGGTTCCGTAGAGCACCACGTTGCCGGCGGTGGCTGTCGTGCCGCCCCAGACCGCGAAGCGCTCCATCTTCTCCCAGTTGAACTTGCCCGTGATCGCGTTGTAGCTCTTGATCTGGCCAAGTCCCTCGTAGTTCTGCCGGTCACCCTTCGGGCCCGGATACATGTTCAGCGTCGCGCCGACGAAGAACTGACCCGCCCGGTAGGGCAGCATGAAGGGCTCCCAATCCATGCAGATGTGGTTGATGCCCATGTAGAAGGCCTGACGCTTCGGATCGTACGAATCGTGGCCCTGGTTGTGGTAGCCCATCGCCGAGGGGCAGATGTCCTTGGCGAGGTGGTCCATCCGGGTGCCGTATTCCGGATCGCGCACCGGCTGGCCGCTCTTCAGGTCGACCGACTTGAAGACGTTGACGGTGTCGTCGATCTTGTTGGCCGAGACCAGCGAGCCGTCCGTGCGGTCGAGCGTGTAGACGATGCCGTTGCGGTCGGGATGGGTGAGGAGCTTCCTCATCTTCCCGTCCTTGTCCTTCTGCTCGGACAGCATCATCACGTTGACGCCGGCATAGTCCCACTCGTCGTGGGGCGTCTTCTGGTAGCCGAACTTGGCCTCGCCCGTGTCGACGTCGCGGCCGAAGATGGTCATCGTCCACTTGTTGTCGCCCGGCCGCATGGTCTCGTTCCACGGCGCCGGGTTGCCGGTGCCGAAATAGATCATGTTCGTGCCGGGGTCGTAGGCGTACCAGCCCCAGTTGGTGCCGCCGCCGATCTTCCAGGCGTCGCCCTCCCAGGTCGCGGTGCCGAGGCCCTTCTGGCCGTAATGGGCGTTCTTGATGTTGAAGTCGTCGGCGAGCAGCAGGTCCTTGTCTGGGCCGGTGGCGTAGGCGCGCCACTTCTGCTCGCCGGTCTTCACGTCGTAGGCGGTGAGATAGCCGCGCACGCCGAGCTCGGCGCCGGACGAGCCGATGATCACCTTGTCCTTCACCACGTAGGGGGCGATGGTGAGCGTCGAGCCGACCTTGATGTCGGAATTCTCGACCTTCCACACGGTCTCGCCGGTCTCGGCGTTCAGCGCCGCGACATGGCCGTCGAGCTGCGTCTTCAGGATCAGCGCCGGGGTCTTGCCGTCGCCCGGCCAGTAGGCGAGGCCGCGGTTGACGAGGTCGCAGCAGGCGACCGCGCGGGCGGCCGGGTTCTGCTTCGGCTTGTCCTGCCAGAGGATCCGGCCCGGATCGTCGAGATCGAGGGCGAAGGTGTTGTTCGGGAACGAGGTGTGGACGTACATCTTGTTGCCGACGACGAGCGGCGCGCCCTCGTGGCCGTTGAGCAGGCCGGTCGAGAAGGTCCACGACACCTTCAGGTTCTTGACGTTGTCCTTGTTGATCTGCGTCAGCTCGCTGTAATTGTTCGAGTCGTAGTTCTTGCCGGGCATCACCCAGTTGTCTTCGCTCTTCGCCATGTCGACGAGCTTGTCGTTGGCCTGCGCGCCTGTGGCGAGCGCCAGCGGCGCCACCGCCATCACGGCGAGCATCGAGACCGAGTTCAGAAGCCTACTCATGTGCGTCTCCTTGCCGTCTCGTTCCGTCTCTCGACCGAGCGGTCACGCGGAACCTTAAGCGTCGGAAGTCTGAAGCAGATTCGGGATCAATCCGAGTTCTGTGTAAGAAATAAGAAAAGAACCTCTAGTTCTCGTCTTATGAAACACTTATTACTGCCCCAGTCCCCAATATTTCTAGAGCGAACGGCCGGCAAATGTCTTTAGGGCATCGGTCATTTTTCACCGGGTACATTTGGCAATCCGGACGAGTACTTTGCGCATCGGTGGCGCGGTGCTTGACCGTGCCCATGGGGGTGTCGCAACACGGTGCGAACGGTGGGCGCTGATGCGCCGCGCCGGCATCGCGGGGGCGGAACGATGTGGGCAGTGCGCGTGCGCCGGCCGGCGTCCTGGTGTGGGGTCGGGCTCGCGCTGCTCGGCCAGCTCGCGCCCTTCGGTCCGATGCGGCCGGCCCGGGCCGACGCGCGCACCCGCGAGGCGGCGCTCTATCCGCGCGACGGGCGACACGAGATGAGCGGCGAGGACCACCGGCGCTTCCCCGGCGCGGGCGTGCTCTGGTGCCGGAGGCCGGACGGCGTGCCGCAGAAGGCGGCGGCGGCCTGGCTCGTCGGCGCGCCGGACCTCGTCGTCCTCAACGCCCACAACTTCCGCGACCGGCGCCTCGCGGTCACGCGTCCGGTCTCGGACTGCTACTTCCAGATCGGGGGCCGGAACTACGAGTTCGTCGCCTCATCGCTGCGGCTCGGCACCGCGCCGTCGGCGAAAGCCCTCCACATCACCGACGACTGGGCCCTCCTGCGCCTCGCCGGCCCGGTCGAGGGCGCGCCGCCCCAGCCCGTCCCGGAGGCGCCGGACCTGCCGACCGGCCCGGCGGCGCTGCCCGTCACGATGGTCTCGCCCGGAGGGCATGAGAACTATCGCGGCGGCAGCAGCCTCGAATCCTGCACGATCCGGCAGGTCGATAGCCCGAGCGAGGACGCGATCCGCCGCGTCCGGCACGATTGCAACGACGGCTATGGCGGCTCCGGCTCCGGGCTCTTCGACGAGGCCGGCCGGCTCGTCGCCCTGCAGAGCGCCTCCCTCTCGATGAATTCGCGCCGCCCCTTCGACGCCGAGTTCCACTACGGCTCCGCGCTCCTGTTCGAGGGCGAGCTGCTCGCGGCCATCCGGGCGGCGGTGTCGCGCTGAGCGCGGCGCCTTCCGATTCAGATCGGGCCAGCCCGATCTGGACAAGCAAGGGCAGATCTCGGGCAAGCCCGAGATCGGTGGGGAGGAGAGCCCCCTCTTGCTCGAACGGACCTACCGGATCCGGATCCGTGCCGGAGCGCATCGATTCTGATCCACGGCTGGGATCCGCGCGGCGGGATACCGACAGCTTCAAGACGATGTGAGCTGTCGGGGGAAAACCTGACAGCGCTGACAAAAGCCCGACGGTGCGCGCGCATAGCTCCTGTAGCTCGGGCATTAATTTTGCCTTAACCATCGAACACAGCGCGGTTAACAACGAGCCGATACAGCCAGTCTATCTGTAATCGCGCAGGTACTGACAAGAATAAAGGCAGGGCCCGCGTGCTGCCCCTGGCACCGCGTGGGCTGCTTCGTGATCTTGAGCCACCACGACGCGCTTCAGCGCCGGGGCTTCGTGCAAGCGTCGGCGGGTGACCAGGAGGCTTCCTTGCTCAGAAAACTGTCCGCGCAGACCTCGTCCACCGACGCTTCCGTTCCCCGGCTCCAGACCTTTACCGCACTCGACCCATCCCACGCGCTGCGCGTCAAGCGTGCGCTGGACCTCACGGTCGCCGTCACCGCCATGGTCGTCCTCGGCGTCCTGATCCTGATGATCGCGGCCGCGATCCTCGTGATGCAGGGGCGCCCCATCCTGATCCGCCACCCGCGCATCGGCCGCGGCGGCGCGACCTTCCCCTGCCTCAAGTTCCGCACCATGGTGAACGACGCCGACGCCGCCCTGAGCCGCCACCTCGCCGCCGACCCGGCCGCGATGCTGGAGTGGAAGGCGACCCACAAGCTCAGGGACGACCCGCGGGTGACCCCCCTCGGCCGCATCCTGCGCCAGACCAGCCTCGACGAGCTGCCGCAGTTCATCAACATCCTGCGCGGCGAGATGAGCCTCGTCGGGCCCCGCCCGATCGTCGCGGCGGAGATCCCGCGCTACGGCGGCGGCATCGTCGAGTACAAGTCCGTGCGGCCCGGCCTCACCGGCCTGTGGCAGTGCAGCGGACGCAACGACGTGAGCTACGAGCGCCGCGTCCTGCTCGACCGGGAATACGTGCGCACCTGGTCGCTCGCCGGCGACATCCGGATCATGCTCAAGACCGTGCCCGCGGTGCTGAATTCCCGGGGCGTCTACTGAGCGCGCTCACGCGGCAGGCCCCCGGGGTCCGGTCGTCCTGACCCCCAAGCCCGATTCTCCCCGGCAGCGACGGCGCCCCGCGCGCCGGGGCGCGCCGCCCGGGATCCGTCACCCATCCCGGCAGGTGCAGCATGCTTCAGGCGAACACGGCGCGCGTCCCGGCCCCGCAGGATGAGCGGGCTTCCGGCAGGGAGCTGAGCCTGCGCAGCCTGAGGACGGCCCTGCAGCGCTCCGTCACGACGATCGGCGTCACCGCCCTCGTCTGCCTCGTCGCGGCGGCCCTGTTCTGCTGGCTCAGCGTGCCGACCTACGTCTCGACGGTCCAGCTCCTGATCGAGCCGCAGAAGCAGCAGCAGCTCATCTGGTTCGAGCCCGGCATGCTCGACCTGACCCTCGACAACGCCCAGGTGGAGAGCCAGGTCGAGCTGCTCCGCTCCGAGCGCCTCGCCGCGGACGTGGTCGCCGGCCTCAACCTCCAGCAGGATCCGGAATTCGTCCCCCGGGACGCGCCGGCCAAGGATGAGGGCAAGGGGGAGACCAAGGCCGAGGGCGCTGCCGATCTCGGTGCCGACCCGGCCTCCGAGGCGACGCAGCGCCTGCGCGGCACCGTCGCGGCGCTCGGCAAGCGCGTCGGCGTGCGCCGCGTCGGCCAGTCCTACGTCATCGAGGTCACGGCCTGGGCCTACCGGCCGGAACTCGCCGCCGCCATCGCCAACGCCTATGCCGACGCCTACCTGCGCGACCAGTACTCGGCCAAGTCGAACGCGGCGCGCCAGGGCGTCGACTGGCTGCGCGCCCGCATCGTCGAGCTGCGCGGCACGCTGAACGAGGCCGCCCGCGCGGTCGAATCCTTCAAGACGCGCAACGACCTCATCACCGCTGGCGACAGCCTGCTGATCGAGCAGCAGCTCAGCGAGATGAACAGCCAGCTCGTCGCGGCGCGGGCCCAGACCATGCAGGCGGCGGCGCGGCTGGAGCGCGTCGGGGCGGTCGGGCGGGAGGCCGCCGGCAGCGCCTCGGTGGGCGAGGCCCTCAACAACCCGGTCATCACCAACCTGCGCCAGCGCCAGCAGGACGCGGTGCAGCGCGAGGCGGAGCTGCGCGAGCGCTACGGGCCGGACCACGAGGCCGTGGTCACCGCCCATCGCGAGGTCGTGCAGATCGAGGCCGAGGTCGCGACCGAGATGAAGCGCATCGGCCAGACCTATCTCAGCGACTACGAGGTCGCCCGCGGGCGCGAGCGCGCCCTGAAGACGGAGCTGCGCTCCCTCATCGGGGAGATCGAGCAGCGCCGCCAGGCCAAGGTCACCCTGTCGGAGCTCGAGGCCCAGGCCGAGAGCTACCGCAAGATGTACCAGAACCTGCTCGAGAAGCTCACCGAGACCGCGCAGAAGGAGACGCTGCCGGTCTCCAGCGCCCGGATCGTCACCAAGGCCATGGTGCCGCTCGACCGGAGCAGCCCGCGGACCAAGCTGATCCTCGCGCTTGGCGGCGCCTTCGGGCTGCTCGGCGGCCTGATGATCGCCGCGGCGCGCAGCCATCTCGACCGCAGCGTGCGCGACCCGTCCGACCTGGAGACCGAGGCCCGCATCGAGTGCCTCGGCCTCCTCCCCCTGGTGAAGGGCGCGGGCCCCGGCCCCCTCGGCTTCGAGGTGCTGGAGCGGCCCTTCTCGGCCTTCAGCCGGGCGCTGCGCGGCGTGAAGATCCGCATCGACACCTCCTGCGAGGGCCGCGTCACCCAGACCATCGGCGTCGCCTCGATCGCGACCGGCGAGGGCAAGAGCAGCGTCGCCCTGAACCTCGCGGCGCTCTACGCGCAGGCGAACTGCCGCACGCTGCTGATCGACGCCGATTTCCTCGACGCCTCCCTGACCCGCGCCCACGCCCCGACGGCGGCGGCGGGCTTCCTGGAGATGCTGCGCGAGGGCGGGGACATGACGCGGCCGACCGGGGTGCCGAACCTCGCGCTGCTCCCGCTCGTCGCCAAGACGCGCCTGCCGAATTCCAGCGACATCCTCGGCTCGCGGCAGATGCACGCGCTGCTCGCGGAGCTCGCCGCCTCCTACGACGTGGTGGTGATCGACCTCACCGCCATGCGCGAGGCGATGGACGTCCGCGCCGTCTGCCGGCTCCTCGACGGACTCGTCCTGGTGGCGGCCTGGGGCGAGACCGAGGCCGGCGCGCTGGCGGAGGCCGCCGCCTCCATCGACGGGGCGCAGGCCCATCTCTTCGGCGCGATCCTCAACAAGGCCCGCGACCTCGCCGCGGTCTCCCGCTCGATCTGACGGGGGATCGCCGCCATGCGCCTCGCCCGGACCCAGACGAGACGGAGAGCGGCGATCCCGCCCACCTCAGGGGGCGAGGCTGCTGAGCCGTCCGCCGACCCGCGGCTCGGCCGGCTGCTCCGCGTTGCGCCCCGTCTCGGCCTCGCCGTCGATCTTCACCACGTCGCCCGGCAGCAGCGCGTCGCCCTCGGCGGCGGCGATCTCGCGCGGGCCCTCCGCGGTCTGGCGCACGATCAGGAAGACGGCGCTGCGGCGGCGCGCGGTGCGGGCCTCGGCCATCATCCGCGGGGCGACCACCTCGCTGTCGTTGATGAGCCGCGTCAGGGTCTCGGCGCGCTCGTCGAGCTTGGCGAGCTTGGTCTGGGTCTCACGCAGGTCGCTCAGCACCGTGCTCTGGCGCTGGCTGCGCAGGTCGAGCAGCGTGCGGTCGTTCTTGGACAGGTCCTGCCGCGCCCGCGACATGGCGAGCACGTGGTCGAGCCGGGTGCTCTCCATCTGCGCGACGGTCTGCTCCAGGGCGAGCTGGCGCGGGCTGATCGAGAGCCCCTTCTGGACCAGGGCGACGATGCCCTCCAGTTCCTTGCGGGCGAGGCCGATCTGGCGGTCCTGCGAGACGATCTTCGCCTGCAGGGTCTCGATCTCCGCGGCGATGAGCAGCTTGGCCTGGTTGAGCGCCTCGGTCTGGGAGGTGAGCGCGGCGCGGCGGGCCTCGAACAGGGCCTGCTCCTCGCGCATGGCGTCGGCCGCCGCGGGCAGGGCGCGCTGGCTGGTCACGGCGTCGGGGAACCGGATCGCGGGCAGCTCCTTCATCTCGCTCTCGAGGCGGGCGCGGCGGGCGCCCTGCGCCACCTGCTCGACGCGGATGTCGGCGAGGTCGCCCCGGGCGGTCACCGATTCGCGGGCAAGGCGCTGCATGCCCATCTCCGGCGGCCGGTAGAACCCGCCCGCGAGGCCCACGGCCTGCAGGACGGTGAGCTGAGGCCGGTAGGGATAGGCGCCCGGCTTGTCGACCAGCCCGACCACGTAGACGGGGCGGAACTGCGACACCTCGACGGCGGCGTCGGGCCGCTGCAGCAGGCCGGCCTTGCGCTGCAGACGCTCGCCGATCTCGGCGGCGATGTCGTCGGTGGTGCGGCCCGCGGCCGACACGGCGCCGATGAAGGGAAGCGCCAGGCGCCCGGCCGAATCCACCGTGAACTCGCCGGTGAAGGCCTTCCACTCGTAGGTCTCGCCCTTGCCGGGACGCCACTCGTTCACCCGCAGGCGCACCCGGTCCTCGGCCCCGAGCCGGTACTCGTCCGCGGCGCGGGCGGGCGCGAGGCTCGCCGCCAGCGCGGAGGCCGCCACGGACGCCGCCAGCACCGCGCGCAGAACGGGGTTCCTCATCGATCCGACCTCCTGTCCCGATGCGGCGTCGCGCATCGCGTCGAGACGACAATCGGTGAATATGGGTAGTAAAGTCAATCGATATTCGGAATGATATTTGATTATTCCGAGATTTATTGTGTCGGTTGCTCGGATCTACGCTTGTATCTGGAGTCATGGGATGAACGACAACTTGCGTCCGCTCCCGGCCCCGGCCGCGCGCTACCCGGAGGAATGGGACGTCCTTCTCGGCGCGCTCGCCGCCGCCGCCGGCCGGGCCTGGATCTACGGGCTGATCGGCGGGGCGCAGGTCGCGGCCTGGATCGACGGGCTGCGCCCCAGCGCGGCCGTCGCGGAGCCCGGCGCCGCGGTCGCGCGGCGGCCCGGACGCCTGCGCCTGGCGATCGGGCTCGCCACCGCCGGGCGCCCCGCGGTGATGGGCGAGACCCTGGCCCGGATCGCGCGGCAGAGCCGCCTGCCCGATGCGGTGGTGGTCTGCGCTCCCGGTCTCGAGGACGTCGCTCCCGAGGCCGCCGGCCTCGGCGCCGAGATCGTGACCGGCCCGCGCGGCCTCACGCGCCAGCGCAACGCCATCCTCGACCGTCTGGAGGCATTCGACCTCGTCTGCTTCCTCGACGACGACTTCGTGATGGAGGCGGATTACCTCGCGGCGCTGGAGCGGGCCTTCCTGGCCGATCCCGGCCTCGTCGGAGCCACCGGCGCCGTGGTCGCCGACGGGATCACCGGGCCGGGGATCGGCTTCGCCGAGGCGGATCTGCGCCTCGCGGGCCTCGCGCCGGCCGAGGCCCGGAACCCGGTCCGGCCGGTCTACAACGCCTATGGCTGCAACATGGCCTTCCGCCTCGATGCGGTGCGGGCGGGGGCCCTGCGCTTCGACGAGAGCCTGCCGCGCTACGGCTGGCTGGAGGATGTCGATTTCAGCCGCCGCGCGGCCGCCTTCGGCCGGCTCGCCCGGATCGAGGGCGCGCGCGGCGTGCATCTCGGCGTCAAGGGCGGGCGCCAGTCCGGCCTGTGCTTCGGCTATTCCCAGATCGCCAACCCGGTGCACCTCGTGCGCAAGGGCAGCTTCGCGGCGGGGCGGGCGGCCTGGCTGATGGGCCGCAACGTGGCGATGAACCTGCTGAAGCTGCGCCGGCCCGAGCCGCATGTGGACCGGCGCGGGCGCGTCGCCGGCAACCTCGCCGCCCTCGGCGACCTGCTGCGCGGGCGGCTTCGCCCCGAGCGCATCGAGAGCCTGTCCTGACGCGCATCGCCGCGAAATACCAGCCGAGGAGCCGGGGATGATCGAGCGCGTGGTGGTGATCAGCGACGATGCCGTCGAGAGCGGCGGGGCGGCGGGCGTCGCGCTGCGCTCCGTGCGGATGCTGTGCGCGCGGGGCGTGCCGGTCACGCTGCTCAACGGCAGCATCGATTCCGGCCTCGACCTGCCCGGCCTGGAGATGCGCTCCCTCGGCGGTCGGGCGCTCCTCGAGGGCGGCCGCGGCGCGGCGGCCCTGCGCGGGCTCTACAGCCGCTCCGCGCGCCGCTTCGTCGAGGAATGGATCGCGCGGAACGACACGCCGGGCACGGTCTACCACCTGCACAACTGGCACAAGGTGCTCTCGCCCGCGGTCTTCACGGCCCTCGGCCGCGTGGCGGACCGGCTGGTGATGACGGCGCACGACTATTTCCTGGTCTGCCCGAACGGCGGCCAGTTCGATTTCCGCAACGGCGGCGTCTGCGAGCGGGTGCCGCTGTCGATGGGCTGCGTCGCGACCAATTGCGACCGGCGGCACTACGCGCACAAGCTCTGGCGGGTCGGGCGGCAGGCCATCCGCAGCGCGGCCATCGATCTGGCGCGCGGCCCCGCCACCGTGGTCGCCGTGCACGAGGGCATGCGGCCCTATCTCGCCCGCGGCGGCATCGGTGCCGACGGGGTCGCCGTCCTGCGCAACCCCGTCCTGCCCTGGCGCAGCGAGCGGGTGCGGGCCGAGGGCAACCGCGAGATCCTCTTCGTGGGCCGGCTGGAGCGCGACAAGGGGGTCGACGTGGTGGCGGCGGCCGCCCGCGAGGCGGGCCTGCCGCTGCGCATCGTCGGGGACGGGCCGCTGCGGGCCGAGCTCGCCCGCGACTATCCGGAGGCCAGCCTGATGGGCTGGCGCAGCCCCGCCGAGATCGCCGGCCTCGCGGAGGAGGCGCGCCTCCTCGTGGTGCCGACGCGCTGGCGCGAGACCTTCGGCCTCGTGACCCTGGAGGCGGTGATGAGCGGATTGCCGGTCCTCGTCTCGCGCCACGCCCTGATCGCGCAGGAGGTGGTGGATCTCGGTTGCGGCGAGGCCTGCGACCCGGACGACCGCGCGAGCCTCGCCGCCCAGATGCGGCGCCTCGCCGGGGACGACCTGCAGGTGCGCTGGATGAGCGAATCCGGCTTCTACCGCGCCCGCGACCTCGCGCCCCAGCCCGAGGCGTGGTGCGACAGCCTGCTCGCCCTCTATCGGGCCAAGCTCGCCGCCGCCCGGACGGCCCGGCCGCCGGCCGGGCAGAGTGCCGCATCCGAGGCGCTGGCAGCCGCGATGTCAGGAAAATCCTGACGCTGTCAGGTAGATCCCGATCGGCGTTTGGCTTGGCCGAAATGCTTGGATAACAAAAACTTAACTATTGCCTCTTCCTGCTCTCGGTAGGTCACGGGTCCGTCAGGATGGATGCATGCGGCGCGCATGCGGTCCGTCCGGCGGAGGGGCTGGAATATTGCCGCGGTGCGGCCGTTGCTGGGGAATTGCCGATGGTCGACCTGACGGGCTACCGCCTGACCTTCGACGACGAGTTCAATCAACTCAGCGTCTCCGCCACCGGCGGCGGCACCGTCTGGGCCAGCACGCGCCCGGGCTCGATCCTGCGGCCCGGCGTCGATATCGGCTTCGGGCAATCCGCCTTCGTCGATCCCTCGACCGGCGTGCAGCCCTTCCAGATCGTCAACGGGGCGCTCCAGATCCAGGCCGCGCCCGCCACCGGTGCGGTGGCCGACCTCGTCTATCCGGGCCTGTGGACCTCCGGCCTGCTCCAGGCCTCCAACAGCTTCTCGCAGACCTACGGCTACTTCGAGATGCGGGCCGAGCTGCCGGCCGAGACCGGCGCGTGGCCGGGCTTCTGGCTGCTCAACGCCGACGGGGTCTGGCCGCCGGAGATCGACATCGTCGAGGCCTATGGCGGGGACCCCACCGCGCTGACCAACACGATCCACACGGGCGAGACGGGCCAGCCCAGCTTCCATACGGTGTGGTCCAACCAGCCGACGCTCTCGGCCGGCTACCACACCTTCGGCGCACTCTGGACCGCGAGCACGATCACCTTCTACTACGACGGCAACCCGGTCGGTCAGGTGGCGACCCCGTCCGACATGCACGGGCCGATGTACCCGCTGATCGATCTCGCGATCTCGCGCGGCATCGCAGGCATCACCGACACCCCGAAGACGATGTCGGTGGATTATGTCCGCGTCTATTCCGCCGATCCGTCCGCGACGGCTGTGGCGCTCCAGACGGTGTCATCCCCGGATGGGGCCGATACGGGTGGCCTGAACGGGGCCTCGGCGGCCAACGTCGCGCCGGGGACGCCCGCGGCCAAGCCCGACACGCTGACGATCCGCATTTCCGGCGACAGCTGGAACGGGGCGCCGACATTCGTGCTGAGCGTCGACGGCACGCCGCTCGGCCAGGTCTTCAGCGTCGATGCCGACCACGCCGCCGGGCAGTGGCAGGACGTGACCGTGCAGGGCGATTTCGGCAGCGGCCCGCACCAGGTGGCGATCACCTACATCAATGACGGCAACGAGAACCCCTATTACGACAATGCGGCCAACAAGGTCTTCAACGACCGTAATCTCTTCGTCACCGGGATCGCGCTGAACGGCACGGCCTATGGCCTCGGCTCGGTGGTCTCGAACACGGCCGCGGTCGGATGGGACCTCCTCGACCCGAGCGCCGCCGTCATGGCCGCCAACGGGACGCTGATCTTCGGGACCCCGGCCGAGTCCGCCACGCCCACCGTTCCCACGACCCCGACCATCCCGACGACCCCGACCGTCCCGACGACGCCCACCACGCCGACCACACCGACGACGCCCGCCCCCGGGCAGGACACGCTGACGGTCCGCATCTCCGGCGACAGCTGGAACGGGGCGCCGAGATTCGTGCTGAGCGTCGACGGCAAGCAGGTCGGCGGGCCCTTCGACGTGACCGCCGACCATGCCTCCGGCCAGTGGCAGGACGTGAGCGTGCAGGGCGACTTCGGCAGCGGCCCGCACCAGGTGACGATCACCTATCTCAACGACGGCAACGAGAACCCGTACTACGACGCGGTGGCCAACAAGGTCTTCAACGACCGCAACCTGTTCGTCACCGGGATCGACCTGAACGGCACGGCCTACGGGCTCGGCTCGGTGGTCTCGAACGTGGCCGCGGCGGGCTGGGACCGGCTCGACCCGAACGCCGCCGTCATGGCCGCGAGCGGCAATCTGGTCTTCGGCACCGGCACCACGCTGCCGAGCACGCCGACGCCCACCACGCCCAATCCCACGACGCCAACCACACCGACGACGCCCGCCACCGGGTCGGACATGCTGACGGTCCATATCTCGGGCGACAGCTGGAACGGGGCGCCGACATTCGTGCTGAGCGTCGACGGCAAGCAGGTCGGCGGGCCCTTCGACGTGACCGCCGACCATGCCTCCGGCCAGTGGCAGGCCGTGAGCGTGCAGGGCGACTTCGGCAGCGGCCCGCACCAGGTGACGATCACCTACCTCAACGACGGCAACGAGAACCCGTACTACGACGCGGTGGCCAACAAGGTCTTCAACGACCGCAACCTCTTCGTCACCGGGATCGAGCTGAACGGCACCGCCTACGGGCTCGGCTCGGTGGTCTCGAACATGGCCGCGGCGGGCTGGGACCGGCTCGACCCGAACGCCGCCGTCATGGCCGCGAGCGGAACCCTGGTCTTCGGCACCGGCACCTGACGGGGCCGGTGCGCGGGGGCGCGGCGGCTCATACGACATCCGGGTGATCCCTTCGGGATGGCGGATGTCGCCTTCGCTCGAGCGCCGCGCGGTCTCAGGCCTTCCTGTACCACGCGTCCCACTGCGAATATTCGGGGAAGCGGCGGACATAGCCGCGCGCCTGCATCAGCGCGTCGAGGCCGGCCTCGTTCGAGGTGTTGTTGTGCTCGATTGAGAGCAGGCGCACGTCGTAGCGGTCGAAATCGAAGGCGCGCATGATCTCCAATTCGCTGCCTTCGGTGTCGACCGACATGTAGTCGATCCGCCGCGGCGCGCCGTGCTCCGCCAGGAGGTCGTTCAGCGAGAGGGTGTCCACCTTGATCCGCGGCGCCGTGCTGCGCACCGAGGCGAAGTGGTCGTTGGCGGCGCAGGTGGCGAGCGCGCTCAGTTCCGGATCGTCGGTGGCCAGGAACTCCACGGTCTCGCCGCTGCGGGCGGCGATGCAGCGGTGCTCGATGGCGCAGCCGCGGTTGCGCGCGAGGTCGGCGTGCCAGATCGGGTTCGGCTCGGCCAGGATCCCGGTCCAGCCGTAGCCGTCCTCGAGCAGGAAGGTGTTGCTGTTGGTGCGCCCGTTCGTGGCGCCGAACTCGACGAAGAAGCCGTCGCGCCGGCCCCCCGTCTCGAAGGTCACCCAGAGATCCTGCAGGATCTGCGCGTTGGCCTGGGGCAGGTTGAGGAAGACGTGGCCGAGGAAGCGGATCTCCTCCATCTCCTGCAGCCGCGCGACGTCGTCGGCCCGCTTGGCCATGGCGTTGAACAGGATCTGGCGCACGTAGCTCTTCTGCGCCGCGGTGTGGGAGATCCCGCCGATCACCTGTTTCACGTGGGGCTTCATCGCCTGGAGCATGCTGCAATCCCGTAACGAGAGGGGTGGATCCGAGGTCGGGCCGGGCGTGGACCCGGCCTGTTCTGTTCAGGCTCTCCGCGGTGCGAGCAGGGTGAGCAGGCCGGTCATCGGCCCGCGCACGAGGCCGGGGATGCGGCCGAGCAGGCTCTGCAGGCGGGCGATGTCGGATTCCGGCAGGGCGCCGAGCGCCCGCACGGCGGCGAGGTAGACGACGGCGCCGCTCGCCACCGCGAGCACGACGGCGGCGCGCGGATCGCGCACGAGATGGATGCAGAGGGAGGCCGCGCCCGCGCAGAGCAGGGCGGCGACGAGCAGCCGGCACAGCTCGCGCATCGGCATCGGGTAGCCGAAGCGCCGGGTGATGAACCACGCGCCGAGCCCCAGCATCACCGCGTGGATCGCCGTGCGCGCGACGGCCGCGCCCATCAGGCCGAAATGCGGGACCACGAGGAAGCCGGCCAGGATGGTCAGCGCGGCGCCGACGAGGCCGCTGGCGAAGATGAAGTCGCTGCGGTCATGCGCGTAGATCATCTGGGATCCGACCGAGCCGGTGGCGCCGATCGCCGCGCCCGCCACCAGCACGCAGGCGGTCGGCACGGCCGCCGCATAGGCCGGGCCGTAGACCAGCGGCAGCAGGGCCGGGAGGATCGCCGCGAGGCCGAAGCAGGCGGGCAGGAGCAGGAAGGCCATCAGCCGCGTCGCCGAGGCGTAGGCGTTGCGGATCTGGTCGGTGCGGCGCTGGCCGTAGCTCTCGGAGAAATAGGCGAGGAGGCCGCCGGTGAGGAGGAGCGGCCCCTGCGAGGCGAGGTTGGCGAAGGTGAAGCCCACCGTGAACAGGGCGACCGTCTCCGCGCCGAAATAGCGCTGCAGGAAGAAGATCTCGAGGCGCGACCAGACCATGGCCAGGGTGAGCGCGCCGGCCCAGGAGAACAGGGCGAAGCGCAGGACGCGGCGGCGCAGGGCGGGATCGACCGCGGGGCGCCGCGGCAAGGCCGCCAGGATCGCGCCGAGCGGCAGCAGGCTGCCGGCGCAGTAGCCGATCAGGGCGCCCTCGACGCCGTCGAGGAGGCAGCCGGCCGCGACCGCGGCGAGCTGCATCAGGAAGGACAGGACGGTGAGCTTGGCGGCGGTATCGAAGCGCTGCATCCCCCGGAGCAGGCCGAGGCCGAAGCTCGCGACGAATTGCAGCGTGAACAGCAGCCCGATCAGCCACCAGATCCGGCCCGGGCTGTCCGGCGTCGGGCCCGCCGCTTGGCTGCCGAGCCACGCGAACAGGGCCCCGCCGAGCACGGCGAGGGCGAGGTAGGGGCGCAGCAGCGCGGAGGCGAGGTTCCGGGCCGCGCTATCGTCGCCCTCGGCCGTCAGCTCGGGCAGGTAGCGCGTCAGCGTCTGGAAGATGCCGAGATCGGCGAAGGTGATCGACAGCGTGACGAGCCAGAGCGCGTAGGCGATCATGCCGGTGCCCGAGGGGCCGAGCAGCCGCGCGACGACCACCATGCTGAGGAAGCTGCCGAGCGCCGTGGCGAGGCCGGCGAGGGTGCTGAACAGGGAGTTGCGGGCGAAGCGCGAGGCCATCTCTCTATCCCCGGCTGCCGCTCGGAAGCGGGATCCCGGCGCCGCCCGCACCCTTCGGCAGGGCCGCGAGGGCGCGCCCGTAGACCTCGACGGTCTCGGCCGCCACGCGCCGCGCGTCGAGCCAGGCGAGGCCGGTGCGCGCGGCGGATCGCCAGTGCGCGAGCTTGTCGGGATCGTCGAGCAGGTCGCCGAGCGCCCGGGCCAGTGCCGGCGGGTCGGCAGGGGGGACGAGGATTCCGGCCCGACCGTCCTCGAGCACCTCGGGAATGCCGCCGACCGCGCTGCCGATCACCGCGCAACCCGCCTCGCGCGCCTCGGCGATGACGAGGCCGAACGGCTCGCTGTGCGAGGCCAGGACGAAGATGTCGGCGCCGCGATACCAGGGCCGCGGATCGCGCTGGAAACCGGCGAAGCGGATGCGCTCGCCGTAGCGGCCGGCGCGGGCCTGGGCCTCGAAGCGGGCGCGGTCGGGGCCGTCGCCGACGATGTGCAGGGTGGCGGTGGGGTGCCGCGCGGCCACGATCTCGAAGGCGGCGATCAGGTCGGCGATGCCCTTCCGCTCGTAGAGCCCGGCCACCGTTAGGATCGCGGGCCGCGCGAGGTCGAGGGTGGGGGCATCGCTGATGGCCGCCCGGCGCGGCGAGTCGAGCGGGCCGTTGCGGACGACATCGAGCTTGCGCGTGGGAATGCCCCGGGCGGCCATCCGCAGCGCCACCGCCTCGCTCACGGCGATCACGCGGTCGCCGACGCCCATCGCGTCGGCGCTGCGCTGCCACTCGTTGTGGACGGTGGTGACGATCCGCCAGGGCGCGCGGCCGCGGATCAGGCGGGCGAGAACCGCGCCCGTCATCATGTGGCCGTGGACGATGTCGGGCCGGACGGCGCCGACGATCCGGCGCAGGCCGATTGCGGTGCGGGGCAGGCTGAGCGGCGCGCGCCAGTTCTGGGGCAGGTGGTGGTGCTCCACCCCGTGCCGGGCGAGCAGCTCGACATAGGAGCCGCCCCCGCTCGCGAAGGCGACGGCGTGCCCGGCCTCCGCCTGCCGGCAGGCGATGTCGACCGCGACGTTCATGATGCCGTTGCCGATCTCGTGGCAATGGTTGGCGAGATGCAGGATCCGCATCACGGCGCTCCCTGGAGGGCGGGGCGCGCCGCGCGCCGCCGCAGGGCCGAGGCCTGCAGCCGCAGGGTGCGGGCGGCATGCGCGAGCTCGATCAGGACGAGCCCGGCGCGGCCGGCGCGCGGGAAGCGGCGCATCAGGGCGCCCTCCCGCCAGAGGCTGTCGCGGATCTGCGCGAGCGTGCCGCCGGGCGCCGCGAACTGTGCCACCTTCTCGAGCCGGCCGAAATCGCGGGAGCGGTCCGCCAGTTCGAGGGCGGCGACCATGCGCGCATCCGGCCAGACCACGGCGCGCTTGAAGGCGCGCCAGCCGCGCGCCGCCTCGGCCGGAACGCGGTGCAGGTCGTCCGGCCGGAGTGTCTCGACATGGGCCAGCGCGCCCGCGAACAGGCCGGGGCCCTCGGGTTCGATCCGCGCCTCCCAGCCCGCGACCTCCAGGTTGGCCCGCGGCGGGCCATCCCCGTCGGCGTCGGCGAACAGGCGCACGCTCGGCAGGTCCGGCTCCAGGGCCGCCTCGATCAGGTGCCAGAAGCGCAGCGCCGCGGTGCAGGTCTCCCATGGCCGGTAGCTGTCGCTCTCGACGCTGAGGCCGAGGGTGCGGGCGAAATGCGGCGTCGGCAGGCGCTTGTAGTTGCTGCGGGCGAACTGGAGGCCCGACCAGCGCATGGCCGGGATCCCGTCCTGCAGCAGGCGGACCGTGCTGCCGTAGAGCCCGGTATCGACGAGGAGGCCGTGCCGCCGGCCGCCGGTGCAGGCGTCGACATGCCGGCGGAAGCGGGCATCCTGCTCCGCGATCGCCCCGCGCAGGGCCGCCGCCGCGGGCTCGTCGGCGGCGAGCAGCGCCGCGAAGCGCCCGGCCGCGAAGGGCGCGTCCCAGGCCGCGGGCAGGGCGAGATCCTGGCGCTGGGCGAGGGCTGCCGCGACCTCGCTCATCGGCCGCCCCGAGAACTCGCGGCCGAGCTCGGACAGGACGCCCTCGCCCGGCGGCTCCAGGGCGGTGCGGGCCGCCACCAGCCGCGACACCATCAGCGCGGCGGCGGGCACGCGCGCCGGCAGGCCGGTGCGGGCCAGGAAGCGCTCGTAGAGGAGCTTCAGGCGCAGGCCGCCGCGGGCGCAGAACAGCAGGGTCGCGTCCTCGGCATCCGGCAGGAAGCGCTCGGTGAGCCAGAGCCGCAGGCAGAACTCGGCGAGGACCGGCCCCAGCGCCTCGCGCCCGAACCTGTCCGCGTCGGCTGCGGCGGGATCTGCGGGGGCCGCGCTCACGCGAAGCGGCTCCCCGGCCGGCCGTAGCGCGGGGGAGGGGCCAGCGCCGAGACGATGCGCGCCCGCAGGGCATCGGTGCGGCGGCGCAGGATCAGGTGGCGGGGGCGGACGACCTGCAGGGTGCGCAGGCCCAACGCCCGCGGTATGGCCACGTCGGCCCGGTGGTCGTCGCCGATATGCAGGATCTCGCCGGGGGCCGCGCCTTCCTCGCGCAGCACCGTGGCGAAGAGCGCACCCGTGCGCTTCGTCGCGTCGTGGTCGGCGCTCGTATAGATCCGCGCGACCGGGTGGCGGGGGCAGAGCGCGCCGAGGAGCAGGGCGATGGTGCCGGCCTCGTGGTAGATGTCGCTCACCGCGATCACCCGCGTTCCCGACCAGGCCTCCGCGGCGAGCCAGGCGAGCAGCGGCGCATTCGCCGAGAGCTGCGACCGCTCCACGGCGATCTCCGCCTCGTGCAGGATGGCGGCGGCCGGCCCCGCGAGGCCGAGGATCCGCGCCATGGCGTCGACCATGTCGGCGAAGCGCACGTCCCCGGTGGGCCGCGCGAGGTCGAGGGCGCGGTAGGCGTGGCGCTGCACCTCGGTGCGGGCCGTCCAGATCGCGGCGGGATCGCGCTGGATCCCGTGCTCGGCGGCGAGCCTTCGGGCCGCGAGGCCCGCGATGTCGCGGAAGCGCCGGCTTTCGGAACGGTGGTCCCGCAGGAGCAGCGTGTCGAACACGTCGCAGGAGACCACCCGTGCCGCGGATCTCTCTGGCAGAAGCATCGCGCCTCCTCTCCAGGCCGGAACCGGCCGGAACCCGGAGCCTGCACAGTTGCTGAGCAGGGGCCCGGCTCACACCCGGGAAAAGCGGCGCTCGATGTCGGGAAAAGACTGACGGATCCGCGGAAGCCGACTGACAGACCGGCCGGCGAGGCGGGGCCTAGCGTCCCGGCCCGAGATGTCCGCCAAGACATCCCCCAAGGTATCCGCCGTGCTGGAAAGGCCGAGCCGGAATGCGTGTCGCCATCGTCCATTACTGGCTTGTCGGCATGCGCGGCGGCGAGAAGGTCGTCGAATCCCTGCTCCGGATCTACCCGGAGGCCGATCTCTTCGTCCACGTCTACAAGCCCGAGGCGGTGAGCCCGCTGATCCGCAGCCGGCGCGTGGTCGAGAGCTTCATCGGCCGGCTGCCCTTCGCGGCCAAGCTCTACAAGAACTACCTGCCGCTGATGCCGATGGCGCTGGAGCAGCTCGACCTGCGCGGCTACGACCTGATCATCAGCAGCGAATCCGGGCCGGCCAAGGGCGTGGTGCCGCCGCCCGGCTCGGTGCATGTCTGCTACTGCCACTCGCCGATGCGCTACGTCTGGAACATGTTCCACGACTACCGCAGCGCGACCGGGGTGCTGAAGCGCCTCCTGATGCTGCCCGCGGCCCACTACATCCGGATGTGGGACGCGCTCTCGGCCCAGCGGGTCGACCATTTCGTCGCCAATTCGAGCACGGTCGCCCAGCGCATCGCCCGCTACTACCGGCGCGATGCGGAGGTGATCCCGCCGCCGGTCGCAGTGGACGACTTCTATATCGATCCGCAGGCCGGCCGGGACGGCACCTGGCTGATGGCGGGCGAGCTGGTGCCCTACAAGCGGCCCGACCTGGCCGTGCAGGCCTTCAACGCCATGGGCCGCCGCCTCGTCGTGGTGGGCGGCGGCGAGATGCTCGACGAGATCCGGCGGATCGCGGGCCCGACCGTCACCGTGCTCGGGCCGCAGCCCTTCGCGCGCCTGCGCCAGCTCTATGCCGAGTGCTTCGCCCTGGTCTTCCCGGGCGAGGAGGATTTCGGGATCGTGCCCGTCGAGGCGATGGCGAGCGGCCGGCCGGTCCTCGCCTTCGGCCGGGGCGGCGCCACCGAGACCGTGGTCGAGGGCGTCACCGGGCTGTTCTTCGACGAGCAGAGCGTCGCGGCGATCGTGGACGGCGTGGAGCGGATGCAGGCCCTGCCGCTCAACCCGCAGGCGATCCGCATCCATGCCGAGCGCTACGCCACCGCCGTCTTCGAGCGGCGCATGCGGGCCTTCGTGGATTCGGTCCTGGCCGCGCCCGAGCGGCGGCGCCCGGCCGTCCCGGCCCTCGTCTCGGTGGGCGGATGAGCCGCATCGTGGGCCGGCCGGCATGACGTTCGAGTGGATCGGCGTCGCGACCCTCGTCGCGGGCCTCCTGAGCCTGATCTGGGGCCGGCGCTTCGCCGTGACCGTCTGCATCCTGGCGACCCTGTTCGGCGCCGCCGCGGCCTCCGTGCTGACGGCGCTCGGCGGGTCGGGCCTGCCGCCCGCCTACGTCCTCCTCGGATTCCTCGTCCTCGTGAGCCTGCGCCGGGATTCCTGGCCCTACCTCCTGCGCAGCATCCGATGGCCCCAGCCGGGCCTGTGGCTGGTGCTCACGGCGGCCTATGCCTGCCTCGCCTCGGTGTTCATGCCGCGAATCTTCGCTGGCGCGACCTACGTCTTCACCATCGCCCGCACCGATGCCGGGACCGGCCTGCTGCTGACGCCCCTGGGGCCGGTGAGCGGCAACCTGACCCAGACCATCTACTTCGTCGGCGACGCTGTCTGCTTCGCGGTCTTCGCCGCCTTCGCGCGGGACAGGGCGGGCAAGCGCTGGATGACCGAGGCGCTGATCGCGGCCGGCTGCCTGAACCTCATCTTCGCGCTGCTCGACTACGCGACCTTCTTCACCGGCACGGCCGACGCGCTCGCCTTCATGCGGAACGCGCCCTACCGCATGCTCGACACCGCCGAGGTCATCGGCTTCAAGCGCCTCGTCGGCTCGTTTCCCGAAGCCTCGGCCTTCGCGAGCATGACGCTCGCGCTCTTCGCCTTCACCTTCAGCCTGTGGCTCAGCGGGTTCCGGACCCGCATCACCGGGCCGCTCGCCGGCCTGCTCTGCGCGGCCCTCGTCCTCTCGACCTCGACCACCGCCTATGCGGGCCTCGTGGCCTATCTCGGCCTCGTCTTCGCCGCGAGCCTCCTGCGCCTCGTGACCGGCCGCGCGACCGTGCCGCGCCTCGGCTTCCTGGTGATCGGCCCCCTCCTCGGCATCCTCGTGGTCTGCGCCGTGCTCCTCAACGACGCGCTCACCACCTCGATCACCGACATCCTGCAGCAGCTCATCTTCTCGAAGGGCAATTCCAGCTCGGCGATGGAGCGCGGCTCCTGGAACAGCCAGGCCCTGGTCAACTTCTTCGATAGCTACGGGCTCGGCGTCGGCGTCGGCAGCGCCCGGGCCTCGAACGTGGTGATCGCCGTCCTGGCCAATATCGGCATCCCGGGCGCGCTGACCTACGCCGCCTTCCTCGTCGCCTGCCTGCTCGCGCCGCGCACCGAGCCCGACCCCGAGATGCGCGTCATCCGCGAGGCGGCGGCCTCGTCCTGCCTCAGCCTGTTCATCGCCGGCTGCATGGCCGGGACGACGATCGATCTCGGCCTGCTGTTCTTCATCTGCGCCGCGCTCGCCGCGACGCCGACCGGGCTGCTGGCGGCGATGCGTCCGGCCCCGCGCGCCGTCCCGGCGCGCCCGTCCCTGCGGGCCTCCGGGGGGCCGAGGCCGATGCCGGCCTGAGATCTGCCCCGGCCGGTCCGGTCGATGTCCCGTGAAGCCGAAGCGCCCGAGCGGGCGCCGATCCTCGCCTAGGCGCCCGCTCGGGCGCTGACCGGAGCTCCTCGATGTCGTCCACGCCACCCGCTTCCGCCTCGCTTCCGCGCGCCCGCGCCGCCCTGGCGGTCCTCGGCCTCGTCCTCGTCGCGATCCTCGCCTCCGCCGGGCCCGATCTCGCGCAGGCGCCGACACCGGAATCGTCCGCGTCGGAGCCGCCCTTCGCGCTCCAGCTCCTCAGCCCCGGCCCGACCAGCGTCGCGACGCACAATCAGAAGCAGAAGCCCGAGGCCTATACCGCCAGCATTCCGGACGCGGCGATGCGGGTGCGGGCGGGGCCCCTGGAGGTCACCGGCCTCGCCCGCGGCCTGCGCAGCGTGGCGCTCGTGGTCAACGGCACCTGGACGAGCGCGGTGCCGGGGCCCGATAGCCGCTTCACCACGCAGCTCGACCTCTCCGGCGCCGTGAACGGCCCGCTCGTCCTCGACGTCTACGGTTGGGACACGCCGCCCGACAACCACGACTTCAAGACGGCCTTGAACCTGCGCGTCCACCTGTTCGTGGAGGGCGGGCGCGACGCCTCGCCGGCGGCCGAGCGGCCGCCCGGCCATCCCGCGCACGGCCGCACCCTGGTCTGGAGCGAGAGCTTCGACACGCTCTCCCGCAAGGTCTGGCATGCGGGCCCCAAGCCCGACGGCCAGGAATACGGCGCGGCCTCCTTCCTCGGCTACGACGACCCGACCTTCGACCCCTACACGATCATGGGCGGCTTCCTGCGGATCCGCAGCCAGAACCGGCCCGGCTGGGCGGATCCGGCCGGCTACGGCCGGACCTGGCTCACCGGGCATCTATCCACAGGATTTCCGGACGGGTCCGTCAGCGGGGCGTTCCGCAAGGGCTATTTCGAGGCGCGCATGCTGCTGCCCGCCGGGCCCGGCGCCTGGCCCTCCTTCTGGCTCCTCGACCAGCACGGCATCCGCAACAGCGTCGCGGACGGCGCCGTGGAGATCGACGTGATCGAGGGCTACGGCCACGCGACGACCTCCTACGTGGCGACCGAGCACGACTGGCCGCCGCCGTCGAGCCGCATGGAAGGCTATCGGCGCGCCCAGAAGAACCTCACCGGCCTGCCGGACTATTCGCTCGCCTTCCACGATTACGGGGTCGAGATCACCGACGACGACGTGGTGTTCTACTTCGACGGCATCGAGAAGTTCCGCGCGCCGCTCTACCGCAAGGCGACGGTGTCGCCGTTCTTCATGATGCTGACCCTCGCCATGAGCCAGGATTGGCCGATCACGGTCCCGCCGGCCGGCTACTACGACCTGTGGATCGATCACGTTCGCGTCTACCGCTGAGATTGCGCCGCGGGCGCTCGGGCGACCGCCTCAGGCTTAGCCTTGAGCCGTCCGCAGCCTTGTGCGCTGCGGGAATGAGCCGGCTGCATTCCGCGTGCGCCACCGCACTCATCAATCGAGCCCGGCGCTGGAGCAGTCCCCGGATTGCGTTCTCCAGGGCGTTCTGAGCATGAATCGGTCTGTAAGGAAAAAATTCACGCAACGTGCACTGCACAATGACGATTTGATCACTGGTGAAAATGTGTTATCACAATGATGAACGAAGAATTACTTAGAGTGGTCAAGTAGGCGGCAAATTCGGGTGATTTGATTAAATAGTTCCATCTCCCGATGAATTTTTAGACACATCAAAGGCTTGAAGCGGTTTGCAACTCGAATCGGAGTCGTGCGGGCGATGTCAGCTGCTATCGACACATCCCTGAAGCTTCTGATTGCCGACAACCATCCCATGTGCCTCCGCGGCGTTCGGGCCATCGTCGCGAACGTCGCCGGATACGAGATCGTGCAGGAGGCGGCCTCCGGGCCCGAAGCGCTACGCCTGATCGCGGCCGTCCGGCCCGACATCGCCCTCCTCGACATCGCGATGCCCGGCATGCACGGGCTCTCGATCCTGCGCCAGATCCACGCGGCCTCGCCCGAGACCCGGGTGATCATCTTCAGCGGCTACGAGGACAGCAATTTCGTGCGCGAGACGGTGGCGGCCGGCGTGCGCGGCTACGTCCTGAAGCGCTCGGCGCCGGAATGCCTGCTCCAGGCCCTCGACGCCGTGCGCGGCGGCGGCCTCTATCTCGATCCGACGGTGGCCGCGCACATCGTCACCGGGGGCGCCAGCACGTCGAGCCGGATCAGCCTGCGCGGGCCGCGCGGAGCGATCCCGCTGACCGAGCGCGAGCGCGAGGTGTTCCGCCTGATCGCCCTCGGCTTCACCAACAAGGAGGTCGCAGGCAAGCTCGGCGTCACCGCCAAGTCCATCGAGACCTACAAGAGCCGGGCGAGCGAGAAGCTCGACATCCGCAGCCGGGCGAAGATCGTGCAGTACGCGATGCTTCAGGGGTGGTTCAACGGCCCGCCGTCGTGAGAGCGGCGCAGGCGCTGCGGCATCGCCTCGGGCGCCTCCACATAGGCCGCGGGCTGATCCCGCTCCGCGCGCTCGTCGGCGCGGCGACCGAGGACGGCACGCAGGATGACGCCGAGGCCGTAGCCCACTTGTAGGGCGATCACGGCGACGACGAGCGTCAGCGACAGGCCGTAGCCGGTGCCGAGCGCCGGGCTCAGCACGGCGGCGGACAGGATGGCCACGACGAGGCCGGCCAGGACCAGGATGAGGCCGTGCACGCGCGTCAGGAGGCTGAGGACCGCCCCCGCCGCGATAAGACTGGCCGTGAATGCCGCCATCGGCCCCTCTCCGCTGGCACCACCGGGTGCCGACACCATGTTCCGGAACCTGGGGTCCGGCGAATACAACGTCGGGAACGGCGTCCGGTGTCCTCGCCGGCCGCGAGCCTCCCGGGGAGGCGCCGCGGCGCGCAGGTCGGATCGGTGCCGTTCTGGTCCCCCCTCGGACTGCGCGCGACCGCTCCGCGACCGGGCTCAGCCCTGCCTGAGAATCACAAGTCCCAGGAGACAACGGTCGGGTGAAGATTTCGCCACTTCCGTGGCGATCCCGTGCGGAAATCGGTACGATTCGAAGGCCGAGTCCGGCGCGGCCGGCCGGTCGCCGCCAAGCGGCCGAGCCGTGCTATCGGGAGGGCGCTATCACTTCGCTGCGGGAGGCGACCATGCACGGCGAGTCGGAATCCGTTGCGACGCGGATGTGGCGCGATCGGATCCAGGTCCGGGAACAGGAGCGCAACGAGGCGCTGGCCCGCGCGCGGATCGCCGAGGAGAAGGTCGCCCTGCTGGAGGCCGAGAACGCGCGCCTCGCCACCGAGATCGCCCGCCTGCGCGCCCTGCTCGAGCCGGATGCGGGCCGGGTCCGCGCCGAGACGGAGGCGCAGATGGAGGCGCTGCGCCTCGCGCTCCTGCCGATGCTCGCCGGTTCCGAGGCCTGATCGGCCGAGACCACGTCAGCCCCCGCCGTCGAGCCGCCGCTCCACGGTTGGCAGCGCGGCGATCAGGTCGCGCAGGAAGGCCTGCACCGCGTGCGGCAGGCGCCGGTCGCGCATGGTCTGGACCTGGATGCCGCGCATCAGGCTGCTCCGCGCCCGCACCGGGATCTGGACCAGCTCGCCCAGGCGCACCGGCGTCTGCACGGACAGCGCCGACATCAGCGCGAGACCCTTCGTGCGCCGCACGAAGGGCAGGAGCGCCGAGAGGATGTTCGAGGTGAGCACCGGCTCGACCGTGACGTTCTCGGCGAAGCACGCCGCCTCGAAGACGAGCCGGGCCGTGGTGTCCCGGGTGGGGAGCGCGAGCGGATAGGCGGTCAGGTCCGCGAGCTGGATCAGGGGCGCTCCGACGAGCGGATGGTCCGGCGCGCACACGCCGATCATCTCGACCTGCGCCTCGTAGGCGACCGCGACGGGCACCGTCGAGGCCATCGAGAAGGTGACGCCGATATCGGCCTCTCCGGCGGCCACGACCTGCGTCACCTGCGCGGGCGGCAGCATGGTCACCTCGAAGCGGATCCCCGGATAGCGGGCGTGGAAATCCGCGATGACGTTCGGCACGAGGTCGAGCGCGAAGCCCTCCGAGCAGGCGATCCGGATCAGCCCCCGGGCGAGGCCCTGCAATTCGCGGATCTCGGCGGCGACCTGATCGGCCCGCAGCAGCACGTGGTGAGCGTGCTGGGCCAGCAACTCGCCCGCAGGGCTGGGCACCATGCCGCGCGGCCGGCGTTCAAAGAGAACGCAGTCGAGCATGGCCTCGAGATTGGCGATCTGCCGGCTGATCGCCGAGGCGGCGACGTTCAGCTGCGCGGAGGCCGCCGCGATCGAGCCTGTGCGGGCGACGGCCAGGAAATAACGCAGGCTGGTGGTCTGCATGCATCGCTTCGCCGGATTGCCTTGCCGAAACGGCAATGATGGGATCGCCAAATTCTACTTGTTGCGATCGTTTCTGCACAACATCCTGGCAAGGCGAAAAAAGCGGCATGAGCGGAACCAGGGGGTTCAGGCGCGGCCGCGCCTCGGAGGTCGAACGGACATGCTGAGACAGACGCTTGCGGCCCTGCTCCTCACCGCGACGGCGCTGCCCGCCCTTGCCGGCAAGGCCAACGACACCCTGATCTATGCCTCCGACAGCGAGCCGGAGAACGTCAGCCCCTACCACAACAGCGCGCGCGAGGGCGTCATCCTCGCCCGCAACGCCTGGGACACGCTGATCTACCGCGACCCGGACAGCGGCGAATACAAGCCGATGCTGGCGACCGCCTGGACATGGATCGATCCCGTCACCCTGGACCTGACGATTCGGGAGGGTGTGACCTTCCACAACGGCGACGCGTTCTCGCCCGAGGACGTGGCCTTCACCTTCAACTACGTGCTGACGCCGGAGGCCCGCACGGTCACCAAGGGCAATGTCGACTGGATGAAGTCGACCGAGGTGACCGGCCCGCACACGGTGCGCATCCACCTCAAGGCGCCGTTCCCGGCCGCGCTCGAATACCTCGCCGGCCCGACCCCGATCTTCCCGGCCGCCTACTTCAAGAAGGTGGGGCTCGACGGCTTCGCCAAGGCCCCGGTCGGCACCGGCCCCTACAAGATCGTCAGCGTGGACAGCGGCCGGGGCGTGAAGCTCGCCCGCTTCGAGCAGTACTGGACCAGCAGCCCGATCGCGAAGCCGAAGATCGGCAAGGTCGAGTTCCGCGTCATCCCGGACGGCGACAGCCGCATGGCCGAGCTCGTCACCGGCGGCATCGACTGGATCTGGCGCGTGCCGAGCGACCAAGCCGACCAGTTGAAGAGCGCGCCGGGCATCACCGTGCTCTCGGCCGAGACCATGCGCGTCGGCTTCCTGCAATTCGACGCCCTAGGCCGGGCGATGGAGAAGTCGCCCCTCAAGGATCCGCGCGTGCGGCAGGCGATCTCCTATGCGATCGACCGGAAGGCGATGGTCGACAACATCGTGCGCGGCGGCTCGCGGGTGATGAACGCGGCCTGCTTCATCGGCCAGGTCGGCTGCGTCGACACCGGCGTGACGCGCTACGCCTACGATCCGGCCAAGGCCAAGGCGCTCCTCAAGGAGGCGGGCTACCCGGACGGGTTCGACATCGACCTCGCCGCCTATCGCGAGCGCGACTATGCCGAGGCGGTGATCGGCTACCTGCGCGCGGTCGGCATCAAGGCGCGGCTCAACTACCTGCGCTACGCCGCCTTCCGCGACGCGCTGCGGGCCGGCAAGGTCTCGATCGGTTTCCAGACCTGGGGCTCGTTCTCGATCAACGACGTCTCGGCCTTCACGGGCGTCTATTTCCGTGGCGGCGAGGAGGATTTGGCCAAGGATCCGCAGGTGATCGCGGCGCTCCAGGCCGGCGATACCGGCATCGACCCGGAGGCGCGCAAGGCGAAGTACAACGAGGCGCTGAAGCGCATCGCGGCCGAGGCCTACGCGCTGCCGATGTTCTCCTACCCGTCGAACTACGCCTTCACGCAGGACCTGAACTTCACCGCGCAGCCCGACGAGGTGCCGCGCTTCTACGCCGCCTCCTGGAAGTGAGGCCGCCATGCTGAGCTTCGCGCTCCGGCGCATTCTCGTGGCGCTCGCGGTGGCGGTGACCGTCTCGGTGGCGAGCTTCATGCTCCTCCACCTGTCAGGGGATCTCGCCACCGCCATCGCCGGGCCCGAGGCCACCGGCGAGCAGATCGCCGCGATCCGCGTGCAGCACGGGCTGGACCAGCCGCTCCTGGCCCAGTTCCTCGCCTGGGCCGGCAAGGCGCTCCAGCTCGATTTCGGCAACTCGTTCTACTTCCGCGAGCGGGTCTCCGACCTGATCCTGGCACGCCTGCCCGTCACGCTCACGCTGGGCGTGGTGGCGCTCTGCGTCGCGCTCTTCGTGGCGATCCCCCTCGGCGTGCTCGCGGCCGTCCGCCGCGACACCTGGATCGACCGGCTGGCGCTCGCCGTCTCCGTGCTCGGCCAGGCGATGCCGAGCTTCTGGTTCGGGCTCACCCTGATCATGGTCTTCGCGGTGAACCTGCGCTGGCTGCCGGTCTCGGGCAACGCCACCTGGAAGCACTTCGTGCTGCCCGCGGTGGCGCTCGGCTACTACGCCATGCCCGCCGTGATGCGGTTGACCCGCAACGGCATGCTGGAGGTGCTGGCCTCGGACTACGTCCGCACCGCCCGCGCCAAGGGCCTGCCGCCGCGCAAGGTCCTGATCCGCCACGCGCTCCGCAACGCGGTGATCCCGGTGATCGCGCTCGCCGCCGTGCAGTTCGGCTTCATGCTCGGCGGCTCCATCGTGATCGAGGCGGTGTTCTCCCTCCAGGGGCTCGGGCAGCTCGCCTGGGAATCCATCGCCCGCAACGACTTCCCCGTGGTCCAGGCCATCGTGCTGGTCCTGGCGATGATCTACATCGCCCTGACGCTGGCGGCGGACCTGCTCAACGCCCTCCTCGATCCCCGCCTGCGCTCATGAGCCTCCAGCCGACACTCCCCCCGGCCGCTCCCGGCCTCGCGACCGCCCCGGTCCTGGCGCAGCCCGTCACCGAGGCGAGCAAGCTCGCCCCGGCCCGCTCGCCCACGATGATCGCGCTGCGGCGCGGCCTCACCCATGGTGGCTTCCTGATCGGCGCCTCCGTGCTCGGCCTGATCGTCCTCGCGGCGCTCGCCGCCCCGCTGATCGCGCCGCACGACCCCTACGCCCAGGACGTGTCCCGCCGGCTGATCCCGCCGGTCTGGCACGCCAAGGGAAGCTGGGAGCACGTGCTCGGCACGGACAAGCTCGGCCGCGACTATCTCAGCCGCCTGATCTACGGCAGCCAGATCTCGCTGCTGATCGGCCTCTCGGCGGCGCTGATCTCGGGCGCGATCGGCACCACGCTCGGCATCGTCGCCGGCTATTTCGGCGGCCGGGTCGATGCGCTGGTGAGCTACGTCGTCACCACGCGGCTCGCCATGCCGGTGGTGCTGGTGGCCCTCGCCATGGCCTCGCTGGTCGGCGGCTCGCTCAAGGTGGTGGTGCTGGTGCTCGGCCTGCTGCTCTGGGACCGTTTCGCGGTGGTGACCCGCGCGGCGACCCGGCAGATCCGCGGCCAGGACTTCGTGGCCGCGGCCCGAGCCTCGGGCTTCGGCACGGCGCGGATCCTGTTCCAGGAGATCCTGCCGAACATCCTGAATGCGCTGATCGTGGTGGCGACGCTGGAGATGGCTCACGCCATCCTGCTCGAGGCCGCGCTCTCCTTCCTCGGCCTCGGCGTGCAGCCGCCGCTGCCCTCCTGGGGGCTGATGATCGCCGAGGGCAAGCCGTACATGTTCTTCCAGCCCTGGGTGATCACCATTCCCGGCGTCGCCCTCCTCGTCCTCGTGCTGGCCATCAACCTCCTCGGCGACGGCGTGCGCGACGTCACGGCCCCCGAGGGCCGCAACTGATCCCCGTAGGAACCCCGAGCCCCACCATGTCCAGACACGACGCGGTCGCCCTCGCGGCGGGCCATTTCGACGACGGCAGCTTCCTCGCGGTCCTTAAGGACGCGGTCGGGCGGCCCACCGAGTGCCAGGCCCCCGGCCAGGTGCCCGCGCTCACCGCCTACCTGACCGACTTCATCGAGCCGCTGATCGCGCGGCTCGGCTTCACCAGCCGGATCGTCGACAACCCGGACGGGATCCACGGACCCTTCCTGATCGCCGAGCGGCACGAGGGCGACGACCTGCCCACCGTGCTGATGTACGGCCACGGCGACACCGTGCGGAACTATCCCGAGCAGTGGCGCACCGGCCTCGACCCGCTCCGCATCGTGGTCGAGGGCGAGCGCTGGTACGGCCGCGGCACCGCCGACAACAAGGGCCAGCACGTCATCAATCTCGGCGCGCTGGAAGCCGTGATGCGGGCCCGCGGCGGCACGCTCGGCTTCAACGCCAAGCTCCTCATCGAGACGGGCGAGGAATCGGGCTCGCCGGGCCTGCGCGACGTCTGCCGGGCGGAGGGCGCCGCCCTCGCCGCCGACGTGCTGATCGCCTCGGACGGGCCGCGGGTGAATGCCGAGCGTCCCACCGTCTTCCTCGGCTCGCGCGGCGGCTACAATTTCGAGCTGGTGGTCGATCTGCGCGAGGGCGGCCACCATTCCGGCAACTGGGGCGGCCTCCTGCGCAACCCCGGCACCGTGCTGGCGAGCGCCATCGCGAGCATGGTCGACGGGCGCGGCCGGATCCTCGTCGACGCCCTGCGCCCGCCGCCGATCCCCGAGGGCGTGCGCGCGGCCCTCGGCGACATCACGGTGGGCGGTGACCCGAACGCGCCGAAGATCGACGCCGACTGGGGCGAGCCGGGCCTGAGCCCGGCCGAGCGGGTGTTCGGCTGGAACGCCCTCGAAGTCCTCGCCTTCAAGTGCGGCGATCCCGAGGGCCCGCTCAACGCGGTGCCGCCCTCGGCCAAGGCGACGCTGCAGCTGCGCTTCGTCGTCGGCACCGACTGGCAGGGCCTGCTGCCGGCGATCCGGGCCCATCTCGACGCCAACGGCTTCCCGATGGTCGAGGTGCGGGCCTGCCGCGCCGAGATGTTCCGCGCGACGCGCCTGCCGGTGGAGGACCCCTGGGTCGGCTGGGCGCTCGCCTCCATCGAGGCGACCACGGCCAAGCGCCCGGCGCTGCTGCCGAATCTCGGCGGCTCGCTGCCGAACGACGCCTTCTCGGAGATCCTCGGCCTGCCGACCCTGTGGGTGCCGCACTCCTACCCGGCCTGCTCGCAGCACGCGCCCGACGAGCACCTGCTCGGGCCCTCGACCCGCGAGGCGCTGGAGCTGATGGCCGGCCTGTTCTGGGATCTCGGCGAGACGGGGCCGGCGGTGGTCGCCCGCCGGGCGAGCCGGAACGACTGAAGGGGAGCTTAAGAGCATGTCCGAGCCCGTCGTCCGCATCCGCAACCTCTGCCTCGCGCTGCCCAAGGGCGCGGACCGGCCGCACGCCGTCGAGGATCTCTCCCTCGACCTCTTGCCGGGGAAGATCCTCTGCGTCGTCGGCGAGTCGGGCTCGGGCAAGTCGATGAGCGCCTACGCGCTCACCGGCCTGCTGCCGCGGGTGCTGCGGGTCGCGGGCGGCCGCATCGAGTTCGAGGGCCAGGACCTGCTCGCCCTCGACGAGCGCGGCTGGCGTCAGCTCCGCGGCCGGCGCATCGCCATGATCTTCCAGGAGCCGATGACGGCCCTGAACCCGGTCATGCGCATCGGCGACCAGATCGCCGAGATGTTCGAGGCCCACAACCTCCTCACGCCGGCCGAGCGGCGGGCGCGGGCGGTGGCGCTCGCCCGCGAGGTCGGGCTGCCCGAGCCCGAGCAGATCGTGCGCGCCTATCCGCACCAGCTCTCGGGCGGCCAGCGCCAGCGGGCGATGATCGCGATGGCGCTGGCGCTCGAGCCCTCGGTGCTCGTCGCCGACGAGCCGACCACCGCCCTCGACGTCACCACCCAGGCCCAGATCCTCAAGCTGATCCGCGAGCTTCAGCAGCGGCGCGGCATGAGCGTGATGTTCATCACTCACGATTTCGGCGTGGTGGCCGACATCGCCGACCACGTCGCCGTGCTCCAGCGCGGCACGCTCGTGGAGGCCGGGACCGCCGAGGCGGTGCTGAGGAACCCGCAGCATCCCTACACCAAGGCTCTGCTTGCGGCGGTGCCGAGCCTCGCCCCGCCCGAGCGCGCGCCGCTCGACGGACAGCCCATCGCGCTCCAGGCGGTCGGGCTGACCAAGACCTACACCACGCGCACCGGCCTGATGGGCAAGCCCCGGGTCGTCGCGGCGGTGAAGGAGGTGGCCTTCGACCTGCGCCGCGGCGAGACCCTCGGCCTCGTCGGGGAATCGGGATCGGGCAAGTCGACGACGGCGCGGCTCGCCATCCGCCTGATCGAGCCGGATCTCGGCACGGTCCGCCTCGGCACCCTCGACTTCACCACCCTCGGGCCTGCCGCGCTGCGGGCGGAGCGGCGGCGGATCCAGATGATCTTCCAGGATCCCTTCGCCTCCCTCAATCCCCGGCGGACGGTGGAGCAGATCATCACGGCGGGGCCGATCGCCCACGGCACGCCGGCCCGGCTGGCCCGCGCGCGCGCGCGCGAGCTGCTCGAACTCGTCGGCCTGCAACCGAGCGCCGCCGAGCGCTACCCGAACGCCTTCTCGGGCGGCCAGCGCCAGCGCATCGGCATCGCCCGCGCGCTCGCCATGGAGCCCGACGTGCTGGTCGCCGACGAGGCGGTCTCGGCGCTCGACGTCTCGGTCCAGGCGCAGGTCCTCGAGCTCTTGGAAGACCTCAAGAACCGGCTCGGGATCGCCATGCTGTTCATCACCCACGACCTGCGCGTCGCCGCGACCATCTGCGACCGCATCGCGGTGATGCGCGGCGGCGAGATCGTCGAGACGCGCCGCACTGCCGACCTGTTCCGGCAGCCGGAGCACCCCTACACCCGGAGTCTCCTGGCAGCCGTCCCGGGGATGCAGGCGCAGACCGCCTGAGGCCGGCCCGCGGTCAGTACGGAGGCACCGCCCGCGTGCTCGGGATCGGCGCCTCCATGTGGAAGTGCAGGCCCTCGGGCCTGTACTCGAAGGTGATGTTCGCCTCGCACTGCACCTTCAGCACCCGCTCCAGCAAGGTCGAGCCGAAGCCCTTGCGCGTGGGCGGCAGCACGGGCGGGCCGCCCGTCTCCGTCCAGTCGAGCAGCAGGACGCGGCTCGCATCGCTGCGGCGGACGTCCCAGGTCACGGCGATCCGCCCCTGCGGCGCGGAGAGCGCGCCGTGCTTGGCGGCGTTCGTGGTCAGCTCGTGGATCGCCATGCCGGTCGGGACGGCGAGATCCGCGACCAGTTCGATCCGCGGCCCGTCGAGGCGGACGCGCGTCCCGTCGGCGTCGTTGTAGGGGCCAAGCTCGTTCTCCAGCATCTCGCGGAGCTGGGCCTGCTGCCAGTAATCCTCGGTCAGGAGGTTATGGGTCTTGGCGAGCGAGATGATCCGCGCCGAGAAGGCCGCGTAGAAATCGTCGATGCTCGTGGCCGAGCGCGCGGAGGCGCCGAGCAGGCCCTGCACCGTGGCCAGCGTGTTCTTCACGCGGTGATGCAGCTCGCGGATCTGCAGGCTCTGCCGCTCGGCCGTGCGCTCGCGCTCCTCCAGATAGGCCTTGGCCTGGCGCTGCCGGCGGCGTCCGCGCAGGGCGAAGCGCACCGCCGTGATCAGGGTCGCCGGATGGAACGGACGCTCGATCAGGCTGACATTGCCCAGCGCCTCGGTGAGGCGCGGATCGGGCCGCGTCCCGCGCAGCGTCAGCAGGATGAAGGGGAAATCCGACCAGGGCGGCTGGCGCGCGATCCAGTCGGAGAGGACCTGCCGGTCCTCGGCGAGCAGCGCCTCCTCGGTGAGGATGGTGCACGAGGCGCCGTCGAGCTCCGCCACCACCTCGGCGAGCGAGTGGCAGATGCGCGCGGCCACGCGCTCCTCTGCGAGGATCGCTGCGGTGAATGCGGCGTCCCCGCCGGCCGGCGCCAGGATCAGGACCGGTTCCTCGCTCGCCGTCATCCCTGCTCCCGGTCCGGCGGAGGCGAGGCCGCCGGCGCCGGTCGAAACCGGGGCCGGATCGGCATCCGCGCTCGCCATTCGGCTCCCTGTCCCGGTGAGCCGGACGGCTCACCCCCACGGTCCCGAGCCGCGTCGCCCGCACCGCTCCTATAGCAAGGCGCGTGCGAAGGCGACGAGACAGAGGCGCATGCGCCACCCGCGATCACGGCGGGCGCGAGCCGGCCCTTTAATCCCACCGAGGCTGCAGCCGGCTCAGAAAATCGACAATCCGCCGAAACCATGCCGGACAGGCGCTGTTAGTAGCGTACGTGAAAAGCGGATGCGTCATGGCGTGTCCGAGGCCAGGATTGCCGAACGGACTCGACGGTTTCGTGGAGTGAACCGGCTCGGTCTCACGCGGTGAGATCTCACGGGTCCCCTGCTGCCTTGCGTCGGTGGTGTGAGAGTTCAGGCTCCCGCTCGGCCGGCGCCTGACGATCACCCTGGTGCAAGGTGCGAGGATCCTCCCTCGTGGCCGTGCGATCGGATTCGAGGGAGGCGTGTCGATGGGTCAAGCATTGTGTGAGCGGAGCATCCTCGTGGTCGAGGACGATCGTGCGGTTCGGGATCTGGCTGCCGCGATCCTCGAGGAGACGGAGCTTCGGGTGGTCGAGGCCGAGAGCGGCGAGGAGGCGCTGCACCACCTCAAGCAGCATGCCGAGGAGGTCGTGCTGGTCTTCACCGACATCCGGATTCCCTGCTTCCTCGACGGTGTCGATCTCGCCCGGGCGGTCAGCTCGCGCTGGCCCTGGATCAAGGTGGTGGTGACGTCCGGCGCGCCCGGAGACCGGGTCGATCATCTGCCGCCCGCTGCCACCTTCCTGCCGAAGCCGTGGCGCGCCCTCGACGTCCTGGTCGCCGCCGAGCAGGCCGCTGAAGCCCGCAACGGCCTGCCGGCCTAGGGCCGGTGCGGTCCGCGACCGGGCACCACGTCACATCACTATCATTACGCCGACCCTGCTCGTTCAGCGCTTGCTGGACAGATGGACGGGAAAGCTCAGCTCCGTCGTGCCGTCCTCGGTCAGCAGGGCGCGCGGCGGCGGCCCGAACGGCGCGGCCGCCCGCGCCGCGGCGAGGATGCGCGCATCGAGTTCGGCTGAGCCGGAGCCGCGCTCGATCGCGACATCGCGCAGCGAGCCGTCGGCGGCCACGCGGAGCCGGATCTCCACCGTGCCGGCCCGGGCCGGGGTCGAGGATTGCCCGGCCTCGCCGATCCGGGTGACGACGGTCGCGATCCAGCGGCGGACGGCCGGCGAGACGCTCGGCTCGGCCTGAGCCGGAACGGCGGAGAGCAGCAGAAGGCAGAGGCAAGCGCGCGAGAGGCGAGAGGACACGGCGGGGAACTCGGGCGAGGGGAACCTGCGGGCGGGCAATGCGCCGATCGCCCTCGGATCATAGGGCGCGCCGGGAAAGGCCGAAGCATGTCCGTCCGCTGCCGCGTGGTGCGGCAGAATGGACCGGACGGGTGCTGCCGCGCGCATGGGCGGGAACCGCGAGGAGGGTTCGCACGTTATTCTCGGCCGAAGCTTCGCCGTAGCAGGACTGCGAGGGCTGGTCGGAGGCGGGCCGAAAGAATTGCTGAGGGAGGCGGAGCCCATGTCGAAGCCGGACGCCTATAGCCGCCATGCCAGCCTCCTCCGCGCCGAGCGTGCCGCCGGCGAGGCCTTCGGATGGCCCGAAGCCCCCATCGGCAGCGTGCGCCGCTCGATCCTGTTGCATCCGACGACGATCGCGGCCGCGACGGCTGCGACGGCAGTGGCAGCGACGCTGACCTACTTCGTTTGAGACCGTTTCGCGTTGAGCGGAACTGACAGCTGCGCATCCTCACCGCCGCTGCGGCTTCGCCTGCGCTTCCTGCCTGCACGACAGGGTGCAGGCAGGCCTCTCCCCGCCCGGCGGGGAGAGGGATGCGCGGCAGCCGATCCGCTCAACTGCCCTTCGCGGCGCTCTTCGTCGTCTTCTTGGCTGCCGGCTTCTTCGCGGGGGCCTTGCTTGCGGTGGATTTAGTCGCCGCGGCCTTCTTGGCGGCGGGCTTGGCCGCCGCGGTGCGCCGGCCGCGGCCCGCGCTCTTGCCACCGCCCGCCTCGCGCTTGGCCGTGACGAGGCGGATCGCCTCCTCCAGGGTCAGGGATTCGGCGCTCGCCGTCTTCGGCAGCGTGGCGTTGACCTCGCCGTCGGTGACGTAGGGGCCGTAGCGGCCGGCCTTCACCACCAGCTCCCGGCCGCCCTCGTCCTTGCCGACGGAGCGGCCAGGATCGGAGGCGGGGCGCGCCCGGCCGCCGCCCTGCTCCTTGGCGACGATGAGGTCGATGGCGCGGTTGGCGCCGATCTCCAGCACGTCGTCGTCCTTGCCGAGATTCGCGTAGGTCTTGCCGTGCTGCACGTAGGGCCCGAAGCGGCCGAGGCTGGCCATGATCGGCTCGCCGGTCTCGGGATGCCGCGTCACCTCGCGGGGCAGCGCCAGCAGGCGGAGAGCCTTCTCCAGGTCGAGGGCGGACGGCGCCAGCCCCTTCGGCAGCGAGGAGCGCTTCGGCTTCTCCGCGCCCTTCTCGGCCGATACCTCGCCGAGTTGCACGAAGGGCCCGAAGCGGCCGTCGCGCAGCGTCACCGGCAGGCCCGTGGCCGGGTCGTTGCCGAGTACCCGGACGCCCGGCTGCCCGCCCTCGGCCGAGGAGCCGTCACCCTCGCCCTCAACGCCCGAGGCCGAGAGCTGGCGGGTGTACTTGCACTCCGGATAGTTCGAGCAGCCGACGAAGGCGCCGAACTTGCCGAGCTTGAGCGAGAGCTGGCCCGAGCCGCAGGTCGGGCAGGAACGCGGGTTCGAGCCGTCGCCCTTGTCCGGGAAGATATGGGCGCCGAGGAGCCCGTTCAGCGCCTCCAGCACGTCGGTGACGCGCAGCTCCTTGGTCGAGCCGATGGCAGCGGAGAAGTCGCGCCAGAAGTCGCGCAGCACCGAGCGCCAGTCGATCTCGGCATTCGAGACCCGGTCGAGTTGCTCCTCGAGGTCGGCGGTGAAATCGTACTCGACGTAGCGCTTGAAGAAGCTCTCCAGGAAGCCGGTGACCAGCCGCCCCTTGTCCTCGGGCACGAGGCGCTTCTTCTCGATGCGCACGTATTCGCGGTCGCGCAGCGTCTGCAGCACGGCGGCATAGGTCGAGGGCCGGCCGATGCCGAGCTCCTCCATGCGCTTCACGAGGCTCGCCTCGGAATAGCGCGGCGGCGGCTCGGTGAAATGCTGGGTTGCGGCGATGCGCTCGCGGGTGAGGGGATCGTCCGCCTTCATCGGCGGCAGGCGCTTGCCCTCCTCGTCCTCCTCGTCGTCCTTGCCCTCTTGGTAGAGGGTGAGGAAGCCGTCGAACTTCACGACCTGGCCGGTTGCGCGCAGGTCGAGCCGCCGCGGGCCGACGCTCGCCTCGACATCGACGGTGGTCCGCTCCAGCTCGGCCGATTCCATCTGGCTCGCCACGGTGCGGGTCCAGATCAGCTCGTAGAGCTTGGCCTGCTCCGGCTCGAGGTTCCGGGCGATGTGCTTGGGCAGGCGGCCCATGTCGGTCGGGCGCACGGCCTCGTGGGCCTCCTGCGCGTTCTTGGCTTTCGTCGCGTAGCGGCGCGGCACGTCGGGCACGTAGGCGTCGCCGAACTCGCGGCCGATCACGGAGCGCGCGTCGCGGATGGCTTCGGGCGCCATGTCGACGCCGTCGGTCCGCATATAGGTGATGATGCCGACTGTCTCGCCGCCGATATCGACGCCCTCGTAGAGGCGCTGGGCGACCCGCATGGTCTGCGCGGGCGCCATGCCGAGCTTGCGCGAGGCCTCCTGCTGCAGGGTCGAGGTGGTGAAGGGCGGCTGCGGGTGGCGCTTGGCGGGCTTCGCCTCGACGCTCTTCACGCGGAAGGTGGCGAGCTCCAGGTCGCGCTTGAAGGCGGCGGCCTCGTCGCCGGTGCCGACATCGAGACGCTGGATGCGCTTGCCGTCGGCGCCCACCAGCCGGGCATCGAACACGCCGCCGGCCTGCGTCGCCAGCGTCGCGACGATCGACCAGTACTCGCGCGGGCGGAAGGTCTCGATCTCGTACTCGCGCTCGGTGACGAGGCGGAGCGCCACCGACTGCACCCGGCCCGCCGAGCGGGCGCCGGGGAGCTTGCGCCACAGGACCGGCGAGAGGTTGAAGCCGACGAGGTAGTCGAGCGCCCGCCGCGCCAGATAGGCGTCGACCAGGGCCTGGTCGATCTCGCGCGGCTTGCGCATCGCCTGCTCGACGGAGGCCTTGGTGATGGCGTTGAAGGTCACGCGCTCGACGGGAATGCCCTTGAGCACCTTGCGGGCGGCCAGAGCCTCCAGCACGTGCCAGGAGATCGCCTCGCCCTCGCGATCGGGGTCGGTCGCGAGAATCAGCTTCTCGGCGCCCTTGACCGCCTTGGCGATCTCCGAGACGCGCTTCGAGCCGCGATCCTCCAGCTCCCAAACCATCTGGAAGTCGGCTTCCGGATCGACCGAGCCATCCTTGGCCGGCAGATCGCGGATATGGCCGAAGGACGCGATCACCTCGTAGTCCCGACCGAGATACTTGTTGATCGTCTTGGCCTTGGCCGGCGACTCGACGACGACGACTTTCATGAACGGATCAGCCTCTCGACGGAGTCCACCGCGGCGGGTCGGATCGGCGGGCGGGAGTAGATGGCGCGGCTGGGCGACCCGTCGAAGCGGTGCCCGGCGCGGGGCGAGAAGTGGTTCAGCAGGTCGGCGTTGTCAAATCGCGGCCCAGTGTGTCGGCCTCAAGCGATCGGCTCGCCGAGCGCCCGGGCCGCTCCCGGACGGCGCGCCAGACCGTCGAGCCAGCGCGCCATGTCCGGCCGCGCGACCCGCTCGGCGGGCATGTTGAGCCAGCGATGGGCGGCGCAGGCAAGCGCGATGTCGGCGATGGAGAAGGCCTCGCCCACCGCGAAATCGCGGCCCCTCAGATGGGCGTCGAGGATCGCCGCGAGCGGTTCGGTGCGGGTAAGGGAGGCGTGGACGGCGGCGTGGTCGCGCCGTGCCTCCGGCACGCGGTAGAGATGCCAGAAGGCGTCGCGCATTGCCGGGGTGAAGCTCGTCGCCTGCCAGTCGAGCCACTGGTCGACCTGCGCCGCCGCGCGCGGATCCGAGGGGACGGCGAGCGGGCCGCCGCGCCGGGCAAGGTGACGCAGGATCGCGTTCGATTCCCAGAGGACGAAATCGTCCTCCTCCAGGGTCGGAACCAGCCCGTTCGGGTTGAGCCGGCGATAGGCCGGCTCGTCCACGACGCCGTGGGCGCCGCCGGCCTCGACGCGCTCGTAGGGCAGCCCCGCCTCGTCGAGCGCCCAGACGGCCTTCTGCACGTTCACCGAATTCAGGCGGCCCCAGAGCCTGCGCATGGCGTCACTCCTTCGGCGGGTAGGGATGCTCCCCACCCCGTGGATCGGTCACCCGCATACCCTCCGCGGTCTCGCGCAGATAGGCCGGGCCGACCGGCACCTTGCCGTGGCCGCCGGGGATGTCGAGGACGTAGAGGGGCTGCGCGAGGCCGGAGAGGTGCCCGCGCAGGTGCCGCATCAGGGCCTGGCCCGCGCCGAGATCCGAGCGCAGATGGCCGGTGCCGGGGGCGAGGTCGCCGTGGTGCAGGTAGTAGGGCTTGATCCGGTTCTCCACGAAGGCCCGCATCAGCGCCTCCAGGCTCGCCGGGTCGTCGTTGACGCCGCGCAGCAGCACCGACTGGCTGACCATCGGGATGCCGGCATCGACGAGCCGCGCCACCGCGCCTTGCGCGGCCTGCGTGAATTCCCGCGCGTGGTTGGCGTGCAGCGCCACGAAGACCGCCCGCCCGAACCGCTTGAGGCTGCGAACGAGGTCGTCGGTCACGAGGGCCGGGCTCACCACCGGCACCCGGGTATGGAGCCGGAGGACGCGGACATGCGGGATCTCCGCCAGCCGCGACGCGATGGCGCTGAGCCGCCGCGGCGAGAGGGCGAACGGATCGCCGCCGGTGAGGATCACCTCCCAGATGCCGGGATCGCCCGCGATATAGGCGAGCGCCGCGTCGAGCTCGGCCTCGCTGATGGAGCCGAGCCCGTCCGGGCCGACCATCTCGCGGCGGAAGCAGAAGCGGCAATAGACCGGGCAGATATGGAGCGGCTTCAGCAGAACCCGGTCCGGATAGCGGTGGACGATGCCGGGCAGGGGAGCGTGCGCGCCGTCGCCGATCGGGTCGGCCCGCTCCTCGAGCGCGGTGACGATCTCCTCGGGCGTCGGCACGAACTGGCGCGCGATCGGATCGCCGGGATCGGCGGCGTCGATCAGCTCGGCCATGTCGGGGGTGAGCGAGACGGCGTAGCGCGACGTCACGGCCTCGAGACCCGCCAGATCCTCGGGCGCCACGAGGCCGGCTTCGGCCAGCTCGGCGAGGGTTCGCAGGGGGCGGTTCATCCGGCCACCGGCGTCCACAGCACGTCCTCGATGCGGCGCGCGCCGATGGCCAGCATCACCAGCCGGTCGAAGCCGAGCGCGCAGCCCGACGCCTCGGGCATCATCGCCAATGCGCGCAAGAATTCGTCGTCGATCGGGTAGGTCTCGCCGTAGATGCGGGCCTTCTCCGCCATCTCGGCCTCGAAGCGGCGGCGCTGCTCGGCCGGATCGGTCAGCTCGCCGAAGGCGTTCGCCAGCTCCACCCCGCAGGCATAGAGCTCGAAGCGCTCGGCGACGCGCGGATCGGCCGGGCTCGGGCGGGCGAGCGCCGCCTCGCTCACCGGGTATTCGCACAGGATGGTCGGACGGCCGAGCCCGAGCATCGGCTCGACCTTCGCCACGAGGATGCGGCTGAACAGGTCGGCCCAGGTATCGTCGGGCGCGACGCGGAGGTCCGTGCGGGCGACCGCCTCGGCGAGCGCATCCCGGTCGGTCTCGCCGTCGCTGGAGACCGTGGCGAGGAGGTCGATCTCGGCATGGCGCGAGACCGCCTCGGCCACGCTCAGCCGCTCCGGCTCGGCGAAGGGGTCGCATTCGCGCCCGCGCCAGACGAGGCGGCTCGCCCCGGCCGTCTCCGCGGCGAGCCGCATGAGGTCGGCGCAATCGTCCATCAGTGCCGTATAGGGCTCGCCCGCCCGGTACCATTCGAGCATCGTGAACTCGGGATGGTGCAGCGGTCCGCGCTCGCGGTTGCGGAACACCCGCGCGAGGCTGAACAGGCGCGTCTCGCCGGCCGCGAGCAGCGTCTTGCAGGCGAATTCCGGCGAGGTGTGCAGGTAGAGCGGGCGGCGCGCGCCATCCGGCCCGATCGCCTCGGTGCCGAAGGCCGAGAGATGCGCCTCGTTGCCGGGGGAGACCTGCAGGCAGGCGGTCTCCGCCTCGACGAAGCCGGAGGCCGCGAGATGCGCGCGCAGCGCGGCCGTGATCCGGTTGCGCGCGAGGAGGCCCGGGCGGCGGTCGGCGTGGCGGGCGGGCGCCCACCAGGGGGAGTCTGCGTCTGTCGGCACGGTTTCGACCCGGCGGCTGGCAACGGGACCGCGGATAGGATAGTGGCGGGGCCAGCCGTGGCTCCCGCAGGGCTCGACCGCGCTTGGCGCGCGCGCCCCGCCTTGTCAAATTCAGGACCTATCCCGTGAAGGTGATCGCCTCAACGCTCCGCAAGGGCAACGTCGTCGAGAAGGACGGCAAGCTCTACGTCATCCTGTTCGCCGAGAACATCCATCCCGGCAAGGGCACGCCGGTGACGCAGCTCGACATGCGCCGCATCACCGACGGCGTGAAGGTGTCGGAGCGCTACCGCACCACCGAGCAGGTCGAGCGCGCGTTCGTGGAGGATCGCGAGCACACCTTCCTCTACCAGGACGGCGAGGGGTTCCACTTCATGAACCCCGAGAACTACGAGCAGGTCGCGGTGCCCGAGGACGTGATCGGCGATTCCGCCCCCTACCTGCAGGAGGGCATGGCCGTGATGCTCTCGACCCACAACAGCACGCCGCTGACGATCGAGCTGCCCCAGCGCGTGGTCCTGGAAGTCGCCGAGACCGAGCCGGTGCTGAAGGGCCAGACCGCCTCCTCGTCCTACAAGCCGGCCGTGCTCTCGAACGGCGTCCGCACCACCGTGCCGCCGCACATCGCCGCCGGCACCCGGGTCGTGGTCATGACGGCCGACGGCTCCTACGTCGAGCGCGCCAAGGACTGATGCGAGACCGGCGCGCGGGCGCTCACGGAGCCGCCCGCGTGCCCTCCGCGGCCTCGTAGCAGGCCTGCGACAGACCCTGCGCCCGCAGCCGCTGCTCCGGCGTGAATCCGCCGTCCGCGCGCCAGAGATCCTCGCCGCGCAGGCGCTCCATCGTGCAGCGCGCCGCCACCCGGCAGGAGCGCGCCTCGCCGCCGGTGCGCCGGCAATTCTGCACGTATTCCGCCCGGAAGCCCGCCTCGCCCGCCCGGGGATGCGGGCCCGTGAGCATCGCGCCCCCCGAGAGCAGGCCGAGCAGCACCGGCTGGTGGACGAGGTAGATCGCGAGGCTGTGCCGCCCGGCGAAGGTCGCGGCGCGCCCGAGCCGGCTGCGCGGCTGCCAGCGCCCAAGGCGCGAGCGTGCGAGCCGCGTAAGCCCGAGCCGCCCGGCGGCGATCCCGGCGAGCACCATCCCGAACCAGGGGAAGAGCGGCACATAGTCGTTGGTGCGCGGCGTGCCCGCGCCGAGCCCCAGGAAGAGCAGCGCCGGCGCGTCGAGGACCTCCGCCCGGACGAGATGCGGCGCGGCGAGCACGAGGATGGCGCAGGCCGCGCTCGCCCAGGCCGGCAGGAACAGGAAGGGCAGGCCGAGCACGCTCGCGACGGCGATGCAGTGCAGGATGCCGAAGAAGATGAAGCTGTCCGGGAAGGCGACCCATGTCGCAGCGGTGATCGCGGCGGCTGCCAGGGCGATGCGGAGCAGGCGGAACAGGGTCGGGCGGGGCCGGATGCCGCGCCCGTTCATCAGGACGAGGCCGATCCCGACGAGGACCAGGAAGCTGCCGGCGATCACGTGGGCCGCGGCGCGGCCCAAGCCGCTCAGGGCGTAGTTCTCCGGGCTCAGGCGCAGGAAGCCGAGATCCCAGGTGGCGTGATAGGCCGCCATCGCCAGGAGCGCGGCGGCACGGGCCGCGTCGATGACCGGCAGGCGGCGCGCCGGGCCGCCGCCTTCGGATGCGGGAGGAGCCTGCGTGCGAGATGCGGAGGGATCTGCGGAGATCATGGGCAGCCCATAGCCGGCCGGGCGCCTCCAAGGCCACCGGAGTCGCGGCCGACTGCCGCTCCCGTAAACGTGAACACGATCGAATTGCGCCCTCCGCGAGCCGGGCTGTGATCCGAAAACCCGTCGCCGATCACACACCTGGGCCGGATCACGCCTCCCCCGGACGGGCTGTTGCAGGTCTGCCGCCGCTGGCGACGTTGCACCGCAACCGGGCCTCTTGCCGGTCAAATGGGCTTCCGCGGAATCAGGACTTCGTTAATCCTGTCCGGGAAGCGCAGCATGCGATTCGGTGTGGGTTGCTTATCGTGATGTCTGATGAATTCGGATCCGGGTCGGGGGGCCCCAGGTCGGCGGAGGACGTCAGCGGCACGATCCATCGAGACCCCGTGGAGCCGGCCCTCGACCTCATCGAGGTTGCCGGCCACATCAAGTGGTTCGACGTGGGCAAGGGGTTCGGCTTCATCGTGCCGGACGACGGTGCGCCGGACGTCCTCCTCCACATCACCTGCCTGCGCCGGGACGGCTACCAGAGCGCCAACGAGGGCGCCCGCATCGTCGTCGAGGCGGTGCAGCGCGCCCGCGGCTGGCAGGCCTTCCGGGTCATCTCCCTCGACGCGTCGAGCGCGATCCACCCCTCCGAACTGCCGATGCCGCGCACCCATGTCAGCGTGGTGCCGACGAGCGGCCTGGAGCAGGCTGTGGTGAAGTGGTTTAACCGCCTGCGCGGCTTCGGCTTCCTGACGCGCGGCGACGGCACGCCCGACATCTTCGTGCACATGGAGACCCTGCGCCGCTACGGCATCGCCGAGTTGAAGCCCGGCGAGACGGTCCTCGTGCGCTACGGCGACGGCTCGAAGGGAGCCATGGCGGCGGAGGTCCGTTTGCCCGACGGGACGCTCCCGTCCTCCCACTGAAGGTTCCCGCCTGTGTCGCGTACCCTCCGGGCGCTCGCGCCCCTCGTCCTCGCGCTCGGCGCCGTCGTGCCCGCGTCCGCCTGGATCGCTGCTCCCGCCTCGGCGCAGGAGAGCGCGCGAACCGAGCCGCTCACCATCCAGGGGAAATCTGGGTCTCACCGCTTCGCGGTGGAGGTGATGCGCAACGACGCCGACCGCTCCCGCGGCTTGATGTACCGGCGCAGCATGGCCGCCGATCACGGCATGCTGTTCGACTTCGAGCAGGTCGAGCCGGTCTCGATGTGGATGAAGAACACCTACCTGTCCCTCGACATGCTCTTCATCCGCGCCGACGGCACGGTCGCCCGGATCGCGGCTGATACCGAGCCGCTCTCGACCGCGATCATCCCCTCGGGCGAGCCGGTCCTCGCCGTGCTGGAGCTGAATGCCGGCACCGCCGCAAAGCTCGGCCTGCGCCCGGGCGACCGCGTGGAGCACCCGCTCTTCCGTCGGCGGTGACGGGCCGGCCGGCTTCCACCGGCCTGCGAACGCACCAAGAACGAAATGCTTGACGGGAATCCCGATCCGGGCCAGTGTTCCTTGAATGTTCCAGCCGAGGCGAAGCGTCCGGAAGCGACGCGCGGACCCGGCAGGAGGCGAGGATGGCCATGATCGACACCTGCGCGGCCCCGACATTCCGGAACGACGACTGGGCCCTGTGCGAGGACGGGCTCGAGCACCGCAACGGCTACTTCATCGGCCGCGGCGTCCTCGACGCGCGGCGCGACGAGGACCTGTGGGACTGGCCGTTGCAGATGGCCGAGAAGCGCTGGTGCCGCCCGAGCCTGTTCCGCGAGGCGTTCTTCGCCGCCCTCGACCGTTTCGGCCTGGAGCGCGACGAGGGGCTCGGCCGGTCCTTCGCGCTGGGCTTCGGCATCCGGGCAGGGCAGGGGGCGGGCGAAGGCTTCCAGGCGCTCGGCGACCTGCTGCGGCCGGCCGCCCGGCCGGAAGCCGGGGCGCCCCTGCCGGCCCGCCGAACCGCCCGCGTCGCGGTCCGGGCCTGAACCGATACCTTTCGGGTTTTTCTCGCAGCACTCGCTCCGCTACGCGGGACGGGTGCTGCCGCACGTCCATGGAGCCCGGCCTCTGCCGGTTGGAACCTCAAGCGCTCCGGACTCGGTGAAGCGATGGAAAAAGGGCGGGCGCCGTCACCGGCACCCGCCCCAGAAGATCCGGACCTGGAGCCGTTCCCGATCGCGTTGCAATCAGGAACGGCTCTAAGCTCGTGATTTTGAAGCGCTCTCCGCCGAACCGGTGTCCACTTCGGCGGAGAGCGCTCTAAGGCCCAGCCTTGGCAGGATCCTAGAAGCCGCCGAACTTGTAGTTGAAGCCGGCGCGGATCAGGTGGCCCTCGGTGTTGAAGCGCGAGGTGTAGGAGCCGGTCGCGGCGGTGAAGGTCGCGCCCGTGGCCGGGTTGACGCTGTTCACCAGCACGTTGCGGCTGCCGAGGTCGTAGCGGACGTACTCGGCCTTCAGGGTCACGGCCTCGGACTTGATGCCGAGATACTTGCCGACGCTGAGGAAGTTCAGGAAGCTGTCGGTCGGAACGGCGTACTCGATGCCGCCGCCATAGGCGAAGCCGGTCTCGAGGTCGCTGTAGCGGCCGGCATAGGCGAGCGGGAAGCCGGCGCCGTTGCCGCGGAAGCTCGCATCGTAGGTGACGTTGCCGTAGGCGAAGCCGCCGAGGCCGTAGACCAGCACGCGGTCGAAGGCGTAGCCGACGCGGCCGGTGACGAGGCCGAGCCAGTCGAGGCTCTGGCGGTAGGTGCTGACGTCGTTGAGCGGGCTGATGTAGCTGCGGCCGCGGGTCAGGTCGGTCCAGGTCCAGGAGGCCTCGACGCCGACGACGAAGCCGGAGCCGGGCGTGAACTGGTAGTTGTAGCCGAAGCCGCCGCCGATCTTGCCGATCTTGTCGGTCTCGGTGCTGAACGCAGCGACGCGGCGGCCGCTGGCGACGTTCGCGACGGTGTTGGTGTTGGCGGGGCCGATCAGCGCGCCGGCGCCGGGGCCGTTATTGCCGCGGGTGAGGATCGCGCCGTTGTCGGTGATCCCGTAGGAGGTGTGGGTGCCGGCGTAGAAGCCCGTCCAGGTGAAGACCGGAACGGCCGTGAACACCGGCGGCGGAGGCGCGCGCCGCGGCAGGTCGGCCGCGGAGGCCGCACCCGCGACGAGGGCCGAGGCGGCGCTCGCGAGGAGAAGCTTCTTCATCATCTGTAGGGTCGCCCGCAATGTCCTGTGTGCTTGGCGCTCAAGTTAAACTTGGCCGCTGAACGGCACTATGCCCGAACTGCCACAGTCTCGCCGGAAAGAGCGTCGCTGCACGCCAAGAGGAGCCGGTTCCGGTCCGGCAAAGGCAGCGCCTTTTGCGGGCGCGCGACTCCGGCCGGATGCGACGGCCCTTGATCAAAGGACGGCGAGCCTCTAAGCGGTCCGCGCTTTTCGCCCAGGGTTCCGGCCCAGCGCGGGCGGCGACGGCCGGTGCATTCGAGAGCGATCGAGAGCGCAGGTCCTCTACTCATCCGGCGCGGGATGCGCCGCGGCCTCTTTCGTAGGATCGTACAGCGATGGCCAAGGAAAAATTTTCGCGTTCGAAGCCGCACTGCAACATTGGCACGATTGGGCACGTTGACCACGGCAAGACGTCGCTGACGGCAGCGATCACGAAGGTTCTGGCGGAGAGCGGTGGGGCGACGTTCACGGCCTACGACCAGATTGACAAGGCGCCGGAGGAGAAGGCGCGCGGGATCACGATC
>NZ_CABFVH010000012.1 GCF_902141855.1 Methylobacterium dankookense
CCGATCATGGTGAACTCGCCGTTGCGGAAGCGGAAGCCCGGGTCGCGCGTGGTGCGGAAGGAGAAGAGCGTGTCCGTCCAGTGGTGCACCGACAGCACCTGCTCCTCGAAATACTTGCTCATCGGTCGGGTCCTCCTGCTGTCGTGAATCAGGCCGCGGCCGGGTCCGCCGTGCCGAAGGACGCGGCGAGCTTGTCCGCCCGCCCGTCCCAGGCGGCGGCATCCTCCGGCGGCTCCGCGCGCGCCGTGATGTTGGGCCAGAGGCCGGCATATTTGGCATTGAGCGCCTTCCAGCCCTCTAGGCCCGGCTCGGTATCGGGCTTGATCGCCTCGGCCGGGCATTCGGGCTCGCAGACCCCGCAATCGATGCATTCGTCCGGGTTGATCACCAGCATGCTCTCGCCGACGTAGAAGCAGTCCACCGGACAGACCTCGACGCAGTCGGTGTATTTGCAGCGGATGCAGTTCTCGGTGACGACGTAGGTCATGAGCTTGTCGAGCCTTCGGGCACGGCGCCGCCCCGTACGGTGGAGCGGGCTCCGCCGCGGGATGGCCGGGCAGGGATGGAGCGGGCGGCGGGCCGCCCGCGGGTTCACAGCACCGCGGCGAGGTCCTGGCCTTCGAGGTCGATCGCCAGCCCCTTCATCGCGTCGGCGCTGACCTCGCCGCCCATGGCGCGCAGGCTCTCCTCGCGGATCAGCGACATCAGCCCGCGGCGCAGGCCCAGGAACTCGGAGGACAGGGTCATGGCCGGCAGGCGCGGGCGGGGCAGCGGCACCGCCACCTCGGCCTTGATGCTGCCGGGGCGCGCGGTCATCACGTAGATGCGGTCGGAGAGGAAGATCGCCTCGTCGATGTCGTGGGTCACGAACAGCACCGAGATCTTCAGCCGCTGCCACATGTTGGTGAGGATCTGCTGCATGATCAGCCGGGTCTGCGCGTCCAGCGCCCCGAAGGGCTCGTCGAGGAGCAGGATGCGCGGCCCCGTGGCGAGCGCCCGCACGATGCCGACCCGCTGCTTCATGCCGCCGGAGAGCCGGTCGGGATAATGGTTCTCGAAGGCCGAGAGCCCGGCGAGGCCGAGCAGCGTGCGGGCCTGCCGCTCCCGCTCGGAGCGGGGCAGGCCCTTCATCTTCAGGCCGAACTCGACGTTCTCGCGCACGGTCTTCCAGGGAAAGAGCGAGTATTGCTGGAAGATCATCCCCCGCTCGGCGCTCGGGCCCGAGACCGGCTCGCCGTCGACCGTGACGGAGCCGGAGGACGGCGTCAGGAAGCCGGCGAGCGCGTTGAGCAGCGTCGACTTCCCGCAGCCCGAGGGGCCGATGATCGAGACGAACTCCCCGGGCTCCACCGTCAGCGCGGCGTCCGAGACCGCCTCGACCGACCCTTCGAGGGTCTCGTAGCGCAGGCAGAAGTCGCGGACCTCGATCCGGCCCCGGCTCGGCTCCACCATGTGCGGCTCCTTCTTCAGGTTGGAGATCGCCGGGCATCCGCCCGGTGCAAGCGCGGCTGCGCGTCGGCGGGCGTCCGCCGGGCTCCGCGGATCCCGGCTCGGCCGGGTATCCGCGGGATCTGGGATCAGCGCGCGGCCCAGGGCATGACGAGGCGGCCGAGCAGGCGGATCAGCCAGGACGAGGCGAGGCCGAGCACGCCGATCGCGATCATGCCGAGCGCGATGTCCGCGTACTGGACCAGGGAATAGGCTTCCCAGGTGAAGTAGCCGATCCCGTACTGGCCGGAGATCATCTCCGCGGCGATCAGCGAGACCCAGGCGACGCCCATGCCGACGGTGAGCCCGGTGAAGATCTGCGGCAGGCAGGCCGGCAGGTAGACCTCGCGGAACAGGGCCCCCTCCCCCGCCCCGAGGCAGCGCGCGGCGCGCACCAGCACGGGATCGACATGCGCCATGCCCTGCAGCGTGTTGATGAGGACGGGGAAGAACGAGCCCAGGAAGGTGATGAACACGATCGAGGCCTCGTTCGTCGGCCAGAGCATGATCGCCATCGGCACCCAGGCGATGGCCGGGATCGGGCGCAGCACCTCGCAGATCGGGAAGGCGACCTCGCGCAAGGCGCGGAAGCGGCCCATCAGCAGCCCGAGCGGCACGGCGAGGCCGCCCGCGAGGAGGAAGCCGAGCCCGATCCGGCGGCAGGACAGGAGGACGTGGTCGGCGAAGAGCGGGTTGCGCAGGGCCGCGAGCCCCCGCCCCAGCACGTCGCCCGGCGTCGGGATGTTGGTGAAGCGCACGTAGAAGACGACCCGGTTCGTCGTGAGCAGGTGCCAGGCCAGCACGAACAGGACGAGGGCGGCGAGGCCGACGAGGCCGGCCCGGATCTGGTCGTGGTGCAGGCGCAGCCAGCGGCCGAGGCGCCGGCCGGGCTCGGCGGGTGCCGGAGCGGGCGCGGCCCGCTTCGGGGCGGAGGCCGGCGCCGGGAGCGACGGGACGGGGCGGAGGGCGAGGGCTTTCATGCGCTCAGCCCCCCGTCACGGCGGCCTTCAGGGCCTCGTCGAAGGGCATCACCTTGCCCGCTCCCTTGGCGGCCTCCGCGTCCTGCTTGAGGAGGTAGGGGCTGATGCCGCCCTTGCCGTCGACCACGTAGAAGGCCTCGCTCGCGAAGAGCTTGATGCCGCGCGCCGTGTCGAAGACGTAGGCGACGTTGACCGCGCGGCCCTTGGCCTTGAGGTCGGCGAGCGCCGCGAGGGTGCAGGCGGCGCTGGCATAGGGCTGGATGTCGCCGTCCTTGATCCAGATCTCGCCGGCCTTGCGCGGCTCGGTGACCGGCTTCTTGCAGTAGCCGTCCTCGCCGCTCACCTCGTAGTTCGCCGTCGAGGCCGCCTGCCGGTCGTAGTCGAGCCCGCGCTCGGCGAAGACCTTGCGGATGTAGCCGTCGTTGACCCAGGGGCCGACGTCGAATTCCTTGATGCGGTCGAGCTTCTGCAGGACCTTCACGTCCTCGCGGGCGGCGTCGATGAGCGGCGCCTTCAGGGTCGGGTCGACGGTCATGATCCCGCCGGGGCCGAGGAAGATGTAGACCACCTCCTTGTCGGTGCCGGTCCAGGCGGAGATCTGCTCGGCGGCGCGCTTCGGGTCGGCGCGCACCCAGTCCTGCGCGTCGAGCACCGCCTTGAGATAGGCCTCGACGATCTCCGGATATTGCTTGGCGAAGTCGGTCCGCACCACGACGCCGTGCCAGGTCGGCAGCCGGGTCTCGACGCCGTCGAAGATCTTGCGCGCGAAGCCCCGGAAGGGCAGCAGCTCGGCGAAGGGCACGAAATCGGCGTGGGCGTCGATCTTCTTCTCCTGGAGGTTGGTCGAGCCGACCTCCGGGCTCTGGCTGACGAGGCGGAACCAGGTCGGCGGATAGCCCTTGTCCTGCAGCGCCTTCAGGACCATGCCGTGGGCGGCCGAGCCGAAGGGCACGCTGACGAGCTTGCCCTTGAGGTCCTCGAAGGAGAAGAACTCGGATTCCTTGTGCACCACGATGCCGTTGCCGGAGCCGTGCAGGTTGTAGGCGGCGACCGCGATCAGTTCCGAGCGGCTCTCGGGGTTGTTCTGGAAGGTGTAGCCGTTGACGACGAGGGGATAGTCGCCCATCGCGCCGAACTGGAGCTTGCCGGCCATCATCCCGTTGGTCACCGGCGGGCCCGAGGTGAAGTTCTGCCAGTCGAGCTTGATCGTCATGCCGGCATACTTGCCGGTCTTCGGCAGGTGCTTCTCGATCAGCTTGAGCTGCCGCAGCACCACGCCGACGGTCGCGGTGTTGGTGGTGGTGTCCTGCGTGCCGATGCCGACGGTGAGCGTCTCGGCGCGCGCCGGCAGGCCGAGGCCGACCAGCGCCATGAGCGCGAGGGCCGAGACGGAGGCATGACCCGAACGCTTCGCTCTCATCATCGGCTCCTGCGCTGAAGATGTCCGGTCGACATCGCAGGGGCATGATCGGGCGGTCTCACGGTCTCGATCAAACGTCGAAGGGTTTCGCCGGTCGATTAGTTGCGCAAAAACCGGGACGGTGGCCGCGGGTGCTACTTGTTTGTGCGAAACGCTTGCGAATCATGCGGTCTCGTCGCCGCCGCGCATCTGCGCGAGCACATCCGCGCGGCGGATCACGATCTGCGAACGCCGCGTCGCCACCACGCCCTGCTCGGCAAGGCGCTTGAGGCTGATCGTGACCCATTGGCGGGTGGCGCCGACCATGTGGGCGAGGTCGGCATGGGTGAAGGTCGCGGCGACGAGCACGCCCTCCCCTTCCGGCACGCCGTAGAGGTCGGCGAGGTGGAGGAGCAGGTGGGCGAGCCGCTCGGTGATCGAGCGGGTGCCCAGCATCTGCGCCAGCGTCGAGTAGCAGCGTCCCTTGAAGGAGAGCCCCTCGATCACGCCGAGGGCGAGGGTGGGGATCTGCACGACGAGCTGGCGAAGCGCCTTGCCGGGCAGGTGCAGCACCGTGGAATTGGCCGCCGCCATGCCCGACCAGCTGTGCAGCCCCTCCCCGAACACCTCCGGGCCGCCGACGAAATTGCCCGAATTCCAGTAGGCCAGGGTGATCTCGCGGCCGGAGGGCGCGGAGTAGAACACGCGCATCCGGCCGGTCTCGACCAGCCAGATGCCGTCATGGGGCGTGCCTTGCGTGAACAGCGTCGCGCCGCGGTAGAGCACCCGGCGCCGGCCGCGCTCCATCACCAGGGCGAGCTCCCGCTCGGTCAGGCCCTGGAGCAGCGGCCGCGGGCCGCCGGCCTGCGGCTCCGCCTCGGCAAGGCGCAGGGCGCTCGCCTGCGCGGGAAGCGGCCAGCCCGCAGCAGGCGGCCAGGTGGTTCCGATGCTGCTTTCCATGGCCGGCTCCTGCATCCCGTCCCGGAGGTCGCAGCAAAGCCTGTACCAGTTCCAAACTGCACGGCTCCTACGACATCCGGTCGATCCCTTCGGGATGGCGGATGTCGTCTTCGCTCAGACGCCGCGCGGGCTTGCCGATACCAGGCTGCGATAAACGCGACTCATCGCAGCCTGCCCGCGCGACTGCGCGGCGGCGGCCGTCCGCCGAGCGCGTTGATCGCGACCGAGAGTCGGGATCAACGCACTTTGGTATGAAACGCGAACGGCGCCGGGCCCGAAGGCCGCGGCGCCGCGCGTCGTCAGCGGAGGGTCCCGGCGGGGCTCACCCCCCGCGGCAGCGGCCGATCGCCCAGCGCACGAGCTTGCGCACGTCCGGATCGGGATCGTCGTAATCCGCCTCGAGGAAGGGGAGCGCGCGCGGGTCGGCGATCTCGCCGAGCGCCGCCGCGGCCTCCTTGCGCAGGTTGCTGATCTCCGATCCCAGCGCGCGGCCGAGCACCTCGACAGCGGCGACTGCCTGGATGCGGCCGAGCGCGTTCGCCGCCTTGGTCCGCACCTGCCAGACCGGATCCTCCATGCGGGCGATCAGGGGCTCGACCGCCTCGGGCAGGCGGATCTTGGCGGCCGAGACCGCGGCCTCCTCGCGCACCTGCCAGTGCTCGTCGTCGAGCCCGGCGATCAGGGTCGCGATGCCGGGCCCGCCCGCGCGCAGGAAGACGAGGGCCGACATGGTGGCCCGGCGCACGCTCGGATCGGCATCGCCCGCCGTGGCGATGAGGGCGGGCAGCGCCTCCTCGGCCTTGAGGTAGCCGATGACGCCGAGCCCTTCGCGGCGCACCTCCGGCGCGGGGCTGCGCAGGGCCTTCAGCGCGGCGGCGAGCGCATCGGGCAGGACGAGCTCGCGCAACGCCCGCAGGGCCGCGGCCTGGACGAAGGGATCGGTGTGCTCCGCGCGCGCGATGAGGAGCGGGCCGCAGGCGGGCTCCTTCTTCTCCGCCAGCGTGTCGGCGGCGACCCGGCGCACGTCGGCATCCGCATCCTCCAGCGAGCGGACCAGCCCCTCGACCACGTCCGGGCCGTCATGCTCGTCGAGCGCCTTCGCCGCGGCGGCGCGGACGCTGGCATCGTCGTCGGCAAGCCCCTTGAGGAGCAGGACCTTGGCCTCCGGCCCCACGGCCTCGGCCAGCTCCATCATCGCGACGCGGCGGATGCCGGGATCGGGATCGGCGGCGCGTCCTGCGAGGTCGTCGAGATCGTCGTCGAAGCTGTCGAATACGGGCATGGCGCTCACCGCAGCAGGTAGGGGATGTTGACCTTGACGGCGTTCGTCGGGCAGTCGACCTCGCAGGGCATGCAGTACCAGCATTCGTCGTACTTCATGTAGGCCTTCTGCCGGTCCTCATCGATCGCGAGGATGTCGAGCGGGCAGACATCGACGCAGACGCGGCAGCCCTTCTCGGCGATGCACTTCTCGTCGTCGATGACGACCGCGGCGCTCTTGGCCTGGGTGATGATCGGCATGCGGAATTCTCCGGATAGTCTGTCGATTTACTCGGCCGCGGCCGGCGTCTTGATGCGGAGCTGGTGGTAGGCGCTCATCTCCTCCTCGGCGACGGGCACGATGAAGGGATCGACGTCGCGCTTGGCGTGCGCCATCCGGCCCTGCTCGTCCTTGAACAGGACGGTGTGGCAGTTCCAGTTGGCGTTGTCGGTCTCGGGGTGATCGGTGCGCAGGTGGTAGAAGCCCCAGCGGCTCTCGGTGCGGTAGAGCGAGGCCGCCGCCGCCATGTCGGCGCAGTCGAGGATGGTCTGCATCTCCAGTGCGCGGAGCAGCTCGTGCGGGTCGCGGGCACAGAGATGGTCGAGGTCCTCGCGGATCTCCGCGAAGCGGCGCTGGCCGAGCTCCATCTTGGCCGTGACCTTGGGCGGCTCCAGGTAGTCGTTCACGAGGCGGCGCGTCTTGAACTCCATCTCGTGCGGGGTGAGCCCGTCCTCGCGGCGGGTGGGGGCCAGCACCCGCTCCTGCTCTGCCAGAAGGTCGCCGTCGTCGTAGCCGGCGAGGCTCGTGGCCGCGCAATAGGCGGCGGCGTCCGCGCCTGCGATGCCGCCGTTCACGAAGGCGCCGAGCATGTAGTTGTGCGGCACGCTCGCCATGTCGCCGACCGCGTAGAGGCCGGGAATGGTGGTGCGGGCATTCTCGTCCACCCAGACGCCCGAGGCGGAGTGGCCGGAGCAGAAGCCGATCTCGGAGATGTGCATCTCGACCGGGCGCTTGCGGTAATTGGTGCCGCGCCGCTCGTGGAAGCGCCCGCGCGAGGGCCGCTCGTTCGAGTGCAGGATGGTCTCGATCTCCGAGATCGTCTCCTCGCGCAGGTGGTCCATCTTGAGGAAGACCGGGCCGTTGCCGCCCTGCAGCTCGCGCCAGAACTCGAGCATCATCTGGCCCGACCAGTAGTCGCACTCGATGAAGCGCTCGCCCTTGTTGTTGGCCGTGTATCCGCCGAACGGCCCAGTGACGTAGGCGCAGGACGGGCCGTTATAGTCCTTGATCAGCGGGTTGATCTGGTAGCATTCGAGGTTCGCGAGCTGCGCGCCCGCGTGGTAGGCCATGGCATAGCCGTCGCCGCAATTGGCCGCGTTCTCGTAGGTGCCGAACAGGTAGCCCGAGGCCGGCAGGCCGAGCCGCCCAGCCGCGCCGCAGGCGAGCACCACGGCCTTGGCCTTCACGACGAGGAATTCCGAGGTGCGGGTGTTGACGCCGACCGCGCCGGCGATGCGCCCGTCCGGCCCCTTGAGCAGGCGGGTCGCCATGTAGCGGTTGGTGACGCCGACCTGGAGGCGGCGCAGCTGCCGGTAGAGCACCTTCTTGACGTTGTGCCCCTCCGGCATCGGCAGCACGTAGGTCCCCATATGGTGGACCTTGCGCATGTTGTATTCGCCGGAGCCGTCCTTCTCGAACTTCACCCCGAGCTTGTCGAGGTACTGGATCATCGGGAAGGAGCCTTGCGCGTAGGCCATCACGGCCTTCTGGTTCACGATGCCGTCGTTGGCGACCGTGATCTCCTTCACGTATTGCTCCGGCGTCGCGTAGCCCGGCACGACGGCGTTGTTCAGCCCGTCCATGCCCATGCTGATCGCGCCCGAGCGCTTCACGTTCGCCTTCTCCATCAGGACGACGCGGAGCTTCGGATCGGCCTCCTTGGCCTTGATCGCGGCCATCGGACCGCCGGTGCCGCCGCCGATCACCAGAAGGTCGGTCTCGATGATCTCGGTCTTGAGCTGGATGGCGCTCATGCTGGCCCTCTCGCGGGGTGGGCGCGGGCGACCGCGCGGATCCAAGTCGTTGTTTCGATGTCGTTGTTTCGATGCGCGCTCCGCCGAAGCGGGAAGCACGCCGAGGCGATGTCGGGGTCAGGCCGCCTGCGGGGGGCGCTCCTCGGCCGCGGCGTCGCGGGCGAGGTCGCGCAGGTAGACGAAGGGATAGATCCCGCGGGCATGCCCGTCGGAGAAGCCGAGATGCAGCGCGTAGCCGCCCATCGGCGCGACCGTCGTCACCGCGACCGCCTCGAACGCCGTCGGGAAGCGGCCCTGGATGCGATCGCGCGTGCACCACGCGCAGCGGCAGCCGAGCCGGAGGGCCTCGGCGCTGAGGCTCGCGGCCGGGCCCTCGCTCCAGGCGAGGCGCAAAGCGCGGCCGCCGCGGGCCAGCGTCACGCCGGTCGGAACGGCTTCCGGATCGATGGGCGGCTCGGCGGGAATTCTCATGGCTGCATCCGTCGTCGGCCTGTTGAGGCCGGTCCATTAAGGACGCGCCGACAGATGCGAGATAGCAATTAGTTGCCCGATCCCCTCGGATGCGGCCGGCTGGGCCGATCAGCGCGGGCTCGGCCAGACCTCGACAGCATAGGATTCGAGCGATTCTTATCGAAAACAGGCAGAGCGGCTGAAGATTCAGGCAGGGGATTATGCGCAGCGGCGGACGAACGCCCCTTTGAGGAGCGTCGGACCATCCGGCGGCGTGCCGTCAGCGCCCGGCGCCGACGGCCGCCAGCAGCCTTTCCGTGGTGAGGCGGTGGAGCAGCATCCCTACGAGCATCGCCGCGACGAACAGGGCGATCTCGGGCAGGCCGAGCACCAGGCCGGCGAGCGCGGGGCCGGGGCAGAGGCCGGCGAGCCCCCAGCCGATGCCGAACAGGGCGGCGCCGCCGAGGAGGCGCGCGTCGAGCCGGGTATTGGCCGGCACCTCGAAGCGGGGCGCCAGCACCGGCCGCGCCATGCGCGCCTTCAGCGCGTAGCCCAGCGCCGAGACGGCGACCGCGCCCGCGAGCACGAAGGCGAGGCTCGGGTCCCAGGCGCCGGCGAGATCGAGGAAGCCCAGGACCTTGCGCGGGTCCATCATGCCCGACAGAGCGAGGCCGAAGCCGAACAGCACGCCGCTCGCGAGGGCGGCGAGGAGGCGGGGCGCGCTCATCGGGCCACCCCATGCCGGACCAGGAACACCGTGACGATGGCGGCCGCCATGAAGATCGCCACCGCCGCGAAGGAGCGCCGCGACAGCCGGGCGAGACCGCAGACGCCGTGGCCGCTGGTGCAGCCGGAGCCGAGCCGCGTGCCGTAGCCCACGAGGAGCCCCGCCACGGCCAGCATCGGCCACGACACGTCGAGGCGGGCTTCGGGCCAGTGCCCGGCCGCGAGCCGGAACAGCACCGGCCCGAGGAGCAGGCCGACGAGGAAGGCCACCCGCCACGCCGATTCGCGCCCCGCCGGCCCGAGCAGGCCTCCGGCGATCCCGCTGATGCCGGCGATGCGTCCGTTGGCCAGGAGCAGCAGGGCCGCGGCACAGCCGATCAGGGCGCCCCCGGCGAGCGGCGCGAGGAAGGGACTCATGAAGGAATCCATGGCGGACCTCCGGGCTGGCCGACCAACGCCGCTCGGCCGGGCGCCGGCACGGTCCGCGATCGGGACGCCCGCGTCGAGAAGCGTGCGCCTGCGCGCATGGCCCGGGCTGTAGCGCGCGCACCGGGCGCCGTCGAGCGTTCGGCAGATCGGCCGGATCGTCGACCCGGCATCGCCCCTCGCGTCCCGCGCGGGCGGGACGCGAGGGGCGCGGGCCTCAGGCCGGGGCCTTGTGCGGCTTCTTGGGCATGTAGAGGTCGGTGATCGTGCCCTCGAAGGCCTCGGCCGCCATGCCGACCGTCTCCGACAGGGTCGGGTGCGGGTGGATGGTGAGGCCGATATCGGCAGCGTCCGCCCCCATCTCGATGGCGAGCGCCGCCTCCGCGATCAGGTCGCCGGCCGAGGGGCCGACGATGCCGCAGCCGACGATGCGGTCGGTCGCCTCGTCGAACAGCACCTTGGTCAGGCCCTCGTCGCGCCCGAGCGACAGCGAGCGCCCGGAGGCCGCCCAGGGGAAGACGCCCTTGCCGACCTTGATGCCCTTGGCCTTCGCCTCGTTCTCGGTGAGCCCGACCCAGGCCACTTCCGGATCGGTATAGGCCACCGAGGGGATCACCTTCGCGTCGAAGAAGCTGTTCTGGCCCGAGGCCGTCTCCGCCGCGACCTTGCCCTCGTGCACCGCCTTGTGGGCGAGCATGGGCTGGCCGACCACGTCGCCGATGGCGAAGATGTGGGGCACGTTGGTGCGCATCTGCTTGTCGACCGGGATGAAGCCGCGCTCGTCGACGACGACGCCCGCCTTGTCCGCCGCGATCAGCTTGCCGTTCGGGCGCCGCCCGACCGAGACGAGGATCTTGTCGAAGACGTCGGTCGGCGGGGCCGAGCCGCCCTCGAAGCTGACCTTAAGGCCATCGGGCGTCCCCTCGACGTTCGTGACCTTCGCCTTGAGGTGGATCGCCTCGTACTGCTTGCCGATGCGCTTGGCGAGCGGGGTGACGATGTCCTTGTCGGCGCCGGGGATGATCTGGTCCATCAGCTCGACGATCGTCACCTTGGCGCCGAGCGCGTGGTAGACGGTCGCCATCTCCAGCCCGATGATCCCGCCGCCGATCACGAGCAGGCGCTTCGGGATGCCGTCGAGCTCGAGGGCGCCGGTGGAATCGATCACCCGCGGGTCGTCGTGCGGGATGAACGGCATGGTGATCGGCTCGGAGCCGGCCGCGATGATCGCCTGGTCGAAGCCGATCACCTGGGTCTTGCCCTCGTGCTCGACCTCGATCTGGCGCGGGCTGACGAAGCGCCCGGTGCCGGTCACCACCGTGACCTTGCGCTGCTTGGCCAGCCCGCCCAGGCCGCCGGTGAGGCGCTTGACCACGCCCTCCTTCCAGCCCCGCAGCTTGTCGATGTCGATCTGCGGCGCGGTGAAGCTGATGCCGTGGGCGGCCATCGCGTGGGTCTCGTCGATGACCTTGGCCGCGTGCAGCAGGGCCTTCGAGGGGATGCAGCCGACATTGAGGCAGACGCCGCCGAGCTGCGGCCAGCGCTCCACCAGCACCACCTTCTTGCCGAGATCGGCCGCGCGGAAGGCCGCCGTGTAGCCGCCGGGGCCGGCACCGAGCACCAGCACCTCGGCATGCATCGCCTCGCCCGGGACGGGGGCCGCCGCCTGCGGGGCGGCCCGCGCCGGGGCGGCGCCGCCGGTGGCGCCCGCCGCCGAAGAGCCGTAGCCGGCCTGGCCCTCCCCTGCCCCGTGAGCAGCTCCCTGACTCGCGGCCGGGGCGCCGGCGCTCGCGGCGCCCGTCACGCCGGGCTTGGCCGCGCCGGCCTCCGCGGTCGCCGCCATGACGAGGATCAGGTCGCCCTCGGTGACCTTGTCGCCGACCTTCACCTTGACCTCGGCGACGGTGCCCGCGACCGGCGAGGGCACGTCCATGGTCGCCTTGTCGGATTCGAGCACGATCAGCACGTCGTCGACCGAAATCTGGTCGCCCGCGCTGACGCTCACCTCGATGACCGGCACGCCCTTGAAGTCGCCGATATCGGGAAGTTTGACTTCGCTGCTCATCGCTTCACCTTCCTTGGGTTCCACAGCTCCGGATGGTCCGCAGAGGCCGCGTCAGACGACGAGGCGGCGGACATCCTCCAGGACGTGGGCGAGGTGGCGGGTGAAGCGCGCGCCGAGCGCTCCGTCGATGACGCGGTGATCGTAGGAGACCGCGAGCGGCAGGATCAGGCGCGGCACGAACTCGGTGCCGTTCCAGACCGGCGCCATCTTCGAGCGCGGCACGCCCAGGATGGCGACCTCCGGCGCGTTGACGAGCGGCGTGAAGGAGGTGCCGCCGATGCCGCCGAGGCTCGAGATCGAGAAGGTCGCGCCCTGCATGTCGCCCGCGCCGAGCTTGCCGTCGCGCGCCTTCTTCGAGATCGCGCCAAGCTCCTGGCTGATCTCGATGATCCCCTTGCGGTCGGCGTCCTTGATGACGGGCACCACGAGCCCGTCCGGCGTGTCCACCGCCACGCCGATATTGTAGTATTTCTTGAGGATCAGCGCGTCCTTCTCGGGGCTCAGCGAGGCGTTGAACTCGGGATGCGCGCGGAGCGCCGAGATCGCGGCCTTGATCAGGAAGGCGAGCAGCGTGACGCGGTAGCCCTTGTCCTTGCCGGCCGTGTCGAGTTCCTTGCGGTACTTGTCGGTCTCGGTGATGTCCGACTCGTCGGTGTGCGTGACCAGCGGCACGTTGAGCCACGAGCGGTGGAGGTGGGGCCCCGAGATCTTCTTGATCCGCGCGAGCGGCTTGGTCTCGATCGGGCCGAACTTCGAGAAGTCGACCGCCGGGATCTCCGGGATGCCCATGCCGCCGGACGCCATGACCGTGCCACCGGACGCGGCGGGGGCCGCCCCGCGGGTGAGATGGCCCTTCACGTCCTCCTTGGTGATCCGGCCCTTGTCGCCGGTGCCCTTGACCGTGTTGAGGTCGACGCCGAGCTCGCGCGCGATGCGGCGCACCGCCGGGCTCGCATGGACGTTCGAGAAGTCGGGGATGTTCGAGGCGGGCGCGGCGGCCGGGGGCGGCGCGGCCGCGGGGGCAGCGGAGGGAGCCGGCTCCTGCAGCGGGGCGACCGCCGCGGCGTCGGCGGGCGCGGCCCCGCCGACGACGGCACCCTCGCCCTTGAGCAGCAGGATCGGCGAGCCCTCGCTGACCCGGTCGCCGATCTTGATCAGCAGCTTCTCGACGACGCCCGCGCTCGGGGACGGCACGTCCATCGTCGCCTTGTCGGATTCGAGCGAGACGAGCGGATCGTCCGGCCCGATCGTGTCGCCCTCCTTCACGAACACCTCGATGATCGGGATGTCGGTGAAATCGCCGATATCGGGGATCTTGACCTCAATGCCCATGGGTTCACTCCCTGCATTCCGCGCGGGCCATTGCCGGGCCCTGCCGTCGTGGTTCTTGTCGATGTGGTGGGATGGTGCGGCCGTCCCGCGCGCGTGCTGCGGGACGGCTCGGTGGAGACCGGGTCAGACCGTCCAGGGCGCGGCCTTGTCGGGATCGATCCCGTACTTGGCGATGGCGTCCGAGACCTTGCTCACCGGCACGGCGCCGTCCTCGGCGAGGCTGTGCAGCGCCGCGAGGGTGACCCAGCGCCGGTCGACCTCGAAGAAGTCGCGCAAGCGGCGGCGATAGTCCGAGCGGCCGAAGCCGTCGGTGCCGAGCACGCGGTAGCGGCCGGGGATCCAGGTCCGGATCTGGTCGGCGAAGAGCCGCATGTAGTCGGTCGACGCGATCACCGGGCCGGAGCGGCCCTCCAGGCAGGTCTCGACATGCGACTTGCGCTTGGCCTCGCCCGGATGGAGCAGGTTCCAGCGCTCGCAGGCCATGGCGTCGCGGCGCAGCTCCGTGAAGCTCGGGCAGCTCCAGATGTCGGCGGCGATCCCGTGCTCCTCCTCCAGCATCTCGGCCGCCGCGATCACCTCCCGCAGGATGGTGCCGCTGCCGAGGAGCTGGACACGCGGTCCGTCCTTCCGGCCCTTGCCCTCGCGGAACAGGTACATCCCCTTGATGATGCCGGCCTCGGCCCCCTCGGGCATGCCGGGGTGCTCGTAGTTCTCGTTCATCACGGTGATGTAGTAGAACACGTCCTCCTGCTCGGCATACATCCGGCGCAGGCCGTCCTGCACGATCACCGCGACTTCATACGAGAAGGTCGGGTCGTAGGAGACGCAGTTCGGGATCGTGGCCGAGAGGATGTGGCTGTGCCCGTCCTCGTGCTGGAGACCCTCGCCGTTGAGGGTCGTGCGCCCGGCCGTGCCGCCGATGAGGAAGCCGCGCGCGCGCATGTCGCCCGCCGCCCAGGCGAGGTCGCCCGTGCGCTGGAAGCCAAACATCGAGTAGTAGATGTAGAACGGGATCGTCGGCGCGTTCGAGTGCGAGTAGGAGGTCGCCGCCGCGATCCACGAGGACATGGCGCCCGGCTCGTTGATGCCCTCCTGGAGCATCTGACCCTTCTCGTCCTCCTTGTAGTACATGAGCTGGTTGGCATCCTCGGGCCGGTAGAGCTGGCCGACCTGGGAGAAGATGCCGAACTGGCGGAACATGCCCTCCATGCCGAAGGTGCGGCTCTCGTCGGGCACGATCGGCACGATGCGCGAGCCGATGTTCTTGTCGCGCAGCAGCGTGTTGAGGATGCGCACGATCGCCATGGTGGTGGAGATCTCGCGCCCCGCCGTCTCCTTGAGCTGCGCGCCGAAGGCCGAGAGCGGCGGCACGTCGAGGGATTGCGACTTGCGCCGCCGGGCCGGCAGGGATCCGCCGAGCGCCTGGCGCCGGGCCATCAGGTAGCGGTGCTCCGGGCTGCCCTCCGGGAAGCGGATGAAGGGGATCTCCTTGATCTGCTCGTCGGTGAGCTCGATCCCGAAGCGGTCGCGGAACTGGCGCAGGACCGCCTCGCCCATCTTCTTCTGCTGGTGGGTGATGTTCTGCGCCTCGCCCGCCTCGCCCATGCCGTAGCCCTTGACGGTCTTGGCGAGGATCAGCGTCGGCTGGCCCTTGTGCTTCACCGCGGCCGAGTAGGCGGCGTAGACCTTGGCCGGATCGTGCCCGCCGCGGGTCAGGCGGAAGATGTCCTCGTCCGACCAGTCCTTCACCAGGGCTGCGGTCTCCGGGTACTTCCCGAAGAAGTGCTCGCGGATATAGGCGCCGTTCTTCGACTTGAAGTCCTGGTACTCGCCGTCGACGCATTCCTCCATCAGCCGCATGAGCATGCCGGTGGTGTCGCGCGCCAGCAGCGCGTCCCAGCCGGTGCCCCACAGGCACTTGATGACGTTCCAGCCGGCGCCCCGGAAATCGGCCTCCAGCTCCTGGACGATCTTGCCGTTGCCGCGCACCGGCCCGTCGAGGCGCTGCAGGTTGCAGTTGATCACGAAGATCAGGTTGTCGAGCTTCTCGCGCGCGGCCATGGAGATGGCGCCGAGGCTCTCCGGCTCGTCCATCTCGCCGTCGCCCATGAAGGCCCAGACCTTGCGGCCGTCGGTGTTGGCGTGGCCCCGGTGATGCAGGTAGCGCAGGTAGCGCGCCTGGTAGATCGCCATCAGCGGCCCGAGCCCCATCGAGACGGTGGGGAACTGCCAGAAATCGGGCATCAGCCAGGGATGGGGATAGGAGGACAGGCCCTTGCCGTCGACCTCCTGGCGGAAGCCGAGGAGCTGCTCCTCGGTGAGCCGCCCTTCGAGGAAGGCGCGGGCATAGACGCCGGGCGCCGAGTGGCCCTGGACGTAGATCAGGTCGCCGCCGCGCCCGTCCTGGTCGCCCTTCCAGAAATGCATGAAGCCGGTGTCGTAGAGCGTCGCCGAGGACTGGAAGCTCGCGATGTGGCCGCCGAGCTCGGAGGAATCCTTGTTGGCGCGCAGGATGATCGCGATGGCGTTCCAGCGGATCGCCGAGCGGATGCGGTGCTCGATCTGCCGGTCGCCCGGATGCGCGTCCTGCTTGTCGACCGGAATCGTGTTCAGATAGGCGGTGTTGGCCGAGAAGGGCACCGGCGCGCCGCGCTTGCGCGCCTCATCGATCACCTGGTTGATCAGGAAATGCGCCCGGTCCGGACCCTCGACTTCGAGGACGCCGTCGAGCGAGTCGAGCCATTCCTGGGTCTCGATCGGATCGAGATCGTGGGTGCGTTCCAAAGCTTCCTCCCTTGGCAGGCCCTTGCGACCGGTCGGATCGCGGGCGTTCGGTCTTCTCGGGTCACCGGTTTGCGCCGGAAAGCTAGAGCCTGTCGGCCCGTACAGCACCACCGATCGGTGACAATATTCTCGCGCTTGGCACTCTTCGCCGGACCGCCGGAGCGGTTCGGCCATCCGAATCCAGGGGCGCGGCGGCGCCCACAGTATTGGTTTGGTATTTTGGATATTGAATCTGATCCGCCGTGGATCCGCAGGAGGCAGGCGCGCGCCGGGACCTCCGGCCGCTCGCGGCTGCCCCTCTCTGGGGCGGATGATACCGCGTCCGGTTGATCAGACCGGAGGTGGTATCAGCAAGCCCGCGCGGCGCCTGAGCGAAGGCGACATCCGCCATCCCGAAGGGATCACCCGGATGTCGTATGAGACCGGACCGGGCCGGCGCCCCCCGTCAGCCTTCGCCCTCGATGAGACCGCGGATGCGGGTCGCGAGCGCCTCCAGGGCGAACGGCTTGACCAGGACCTGCATGCCGGGAGCGAGGTGGCCATGGTTGAGGGCCGCGTTCTCGGCGTAGCCGGTGATGAACAGCACCTTCAGCTTCGGGCGCGAGACGAGGGCCGCCTCCGCCATCTGCCGCCCGTTCATGCCGCCGGGCAGGCCCACATCGGTGACCAGCAGGTCGATGCGCACGTCCGATTGCAGCACCTTCAGACCGGACGGCCCGTCCGCCGCCTCGATGGCCGCGTAGCCCAGATCCTCCAGCACCTCCGTGACCAGCATGCGGACGGTGGGCTCGTCGTCAACGACCAGAACCGTCTCGCCGACCTTCGCCCGCGCCGCCTCCGACAGGTCCGGAACCGCCTCGGCCTCGTCGGCCTTGCCGATGTGGCGCGGCAGGTAGAGGCAGACCATCGTGCCCGCGCCGACCTCCGAGTAGATCCGAACCTGGCCGCCCGACTGCTTGGCGAAGCCGTAGATCATCGACAGGCCGAGACCGGTGCCCTCGCCGATCGGCTTGGTGGTGAAGAACGGGTCGAACGCCTTGGCGACGATGTCGGGCGCCATGCCGGTGCCGTTGTCCGAGACGCAGAGCGAGACGTATTGGCCCGGCTCCAGATCGCGCTCCTGCGCGGCCCGGTGATCGAGCCAGCGGTTGCCCGTCTCGATGACGATGCGCCCGCCCGTCGGCATGGCGTCGCGGGCGTTGATGCAGAGGTTCAGCAGCGCGTTCTCGAGCTGGCTCGGATCGACGAGGGTCGGCCAGAGGCCACCCGCGCCGACGACCTCGACGGCGACCGCCGGCCCGACGGTCCGGCGCACCAGCTCGACCATGCCCTCGATCAGGCGGTTCACGTCGGTGGGCCGCGGATCGAGCGTCTGGCGGCGCGAGAAGGCGAGCAGGCGATGCGTCAGGGCGGCCGCGCGCTTGGCAGCCCCCTGCGCGGCGCCGATATAGCGCTCCAGATCCCCGACCCGGCCCTGGAGCATGCGGGTCTGCATCAGCTCCAGCGAGCCGACGATGCCGGCGAGCATGTTGTTGAAGTCGTGGGCGAGGCCGCCGGTCAATTGCCCGACCGCCTCCATCTTCTGCGCCTGGCGCAGGGCCTCCTCGGCCTGGGCCAGCGCCTCGGCCTGCTCCCGCTCGGCTGTGAAGTCGCGCCCGACCGCGTTGATCAGGCCGTCGCTCGGCCGGGTCGACCAGGAGATCCAGCGGTGGCTGCCGTCCTTGGCCCGGTAGCGGTTGTCGAAGCGGGCATGCGAGGTCCCCTCCGAGAGCTCCCGGGCGCCCGCGATGGTATCAACGAGATCGTCCGGGTGGATCAGGTCGAACAGGCTCGTGCCGAGGAGCTCGTCCTCGCGCCAGCCGAGCATCTCCTTCCAGGCCGGATTCACCGCCGTGATGACGCCCTCGAAGGTGCAGCGGAGCATCAGGTCGCGCGAGAGCTGCCAGAGCGCGTTCCGGTCGGCGGTGCGCTCCGCGACCTGCCGTTCGAGCTCGGCAGCGTGGCGCTTGCTCTCGTCGATGTCGATATTCGTGCCGACCCAGCCCGTGACGGCGCCGGCCGCGTCCCGGACCGGCTCCGCCCGGACGAGGAACCAGCGGAACGCCCCGTCGGCGCGGCGGATGCGGTACTCGACCTCGTAGACCGCACCATTCGCAAGCGAGCGCGACCACGCCTCGGCCGCGGCCGGCAGATCGTCCGGATGCACGATCCGGTCCCAGCGGCCGAGGCCCTCGATCTCGCCGGGCACGAGGCCGGCATAGGCGTAGACCTGGGCGTTGAACCAGGTCAGCTCGCCGTCCGGCCGGGCCGCCCAGACCTGGTTCGGGACCGTCTGGGCGAGGACGCGGAACTGCTCCTCGCTCTCGCGCAGAGCCGCCTCGGCCCGCTTGCGGCCGGTGATGTCCCGGAACAGCACCGAGACCTGGCGCCGGCTCGCCGGCTCGACCCTGGAGGCCGAGACCTCGATATGGCGCTCCGCCGCCACGAACGGCCGCTCGAACCGGACCGGCATGCCGGTGCGCAGCACGCCGCCATAGAGTTCGAGCCAGCCCTCGGCCTCCTCGGGCGCGATCTCGCGCAATCTCTGCCCGACGATGTTCGGGATACCGGTGTGGCGCTCGTATCCGGGATTGGCCTCGACGTGGACATAGTCGCTCAGGGGACCGTACGGCCCGTCGATGAACTCGATGATGCAGAAGCCGTCGTCGATGGCCTCGAACAGAGCGCGGTAGCGCTCCTTGCTCTCGCGCAGGGCGGCGCGGGTCTCCTCCAGCGCATCGGCGCGTCGCGCGCGTTCGTCGGTTTCCAGCTCGATCATGGTCACGCCACGCGCCGGGAGCCGGCCCGGGATGCGATGCAGGCGAGCGATCCGGGGATGAGGCCGACGTTGCGGGTGACTCGCCGTTCCATCGGCGCCTTCTGCCTCAAGCACCCGGGCTTTGCCAGCCTGGAAGGGGCGCGACACGCTCGGCCGCGCACCGGACAAGGGCCCACAGTTGGACGAACACTTGCACAAGTCTTGGCCCCATCGATCCCCGTCTCGACCTCATCCTGAGGTCGGCGAATGGGACGAGCGACGGCCGATCCGGTGCGAACGCGCTCCGAGATGGACCTTTACTGCGGCAATCTGCCCCCGGCGGCGGACATCTCGGTCAGGACGGGTGATTTGTCCTCATAGGTCTGGCCCGTCGCCGCGAGGGCGTTCCGGGCCGCGATGTCCGATGCGGGGATGTAGTCGAACAGCCCCTGGCGACCGACCAGATCGATCCCGGCCGACCGGATGCGGCTCATGTATCGATCGCGGCCCAGCTCCGATCCGATCTGGTAGACGGGGTAGGCGAAGTCGGTCACCACGCTTCCGAGACGATGGATCGTGCCAGAGAACAGGCCGACGGAGCGCACCGACTCCACGAAATCCGCGAATGCCGCGCCCTCCTCCGGCACCGGCCCGATGCAGGTGATCTCGACGCTGAAATATTCCCGGCCCTCCGAGCGACCGTAATAGTCGGAATGCATGGTCAGGCGCTTCCACGAGCCCTTCGCGTGAAAATTGTAGAGTATCGTCGTGTCGAACTTCCGATTCCCGTCGAAGCTGCAGAACAGCGTCAGCATCTTCGTCGATACCGGGGCGGATGCGGTCTCGAACCCGAGCAGGGATCCGGTGATCTGCAGCGGGAACGTGCTCAGCACGCGGTCGCAATGCAGCGTCCCCGTCCGGGTTTCGACGACGTAATGGCCGTTGCACCGCCGGATGCGGTCGATCCCCGCATCGAAGGCGGAGGCCACGCCCATGTCCGTCAGGGTCTCGACGGCCAGATGGTACATGTCGCCGAAGCCGGATCTGGGCCGGGCGATGCAGGAGGCCGCCGGCGTTCCCTGCTGCCGGGAGCGCGGCGATGCCGCCCGCTTCAGCCTTTCACGCAGGCCCGCATTGGATCCGATCCAGTTCATCCGCTTATGCGCGAATTCATGGCTGATCCGGCTGCTGGGGATGCCGTAGAAGCGCTCGACATATCTGTCGATGCCGGATTTCCTGGCCAGAAACGAGCCGAGGTAGTAATTGATGTAATCCTCGGCCGACCTATGGTGTCGATATTTATACTTCGCATAGAGCAGATCCGCGATCGACCGCCCCATCTCCATCGCACTCATCGTCAGGAACTCGTCCCTGATGGAGTACGGGTATCTGGTAACGATGCCGTCGGGATTCACCCGTTGAATCGTGTAATCGACCGGTACGCAGACATCCCTGATCTTGGGAAACATCTCGAATAGCGGGTTATTGTCCCAGAAGAAGATCGCGCCGATATCGAACGTGAATCCGGAAATCGATTTCGAGATGTGGTTTCCGCCGGGATCGGGGTAATTCTCGAGCAGGCATACGCCGTATCCGCGCTGCGCCAGATCGAAGCTGGAAACCAGACCGCTCACCCCGGCGCCGAGCACGATGACATCGTAGCGATCGCTCTTCATCGGATGCTACCCTTCCAGAAGCATGCCCTACGGCGAACACCCTCGTCTGTTCAGATCGAGCCCAGAATCACGACGCATCGCAAATCAATCTTCAAAATCAGGCACATCAATAGATCCCGTCAAAAGCTGATCCCGCGCAGCTCTCGATCGGGAAAATTTTATCGATTGTCGAATTAGGAAAACAAGCGAGAGATTAGTCCGGATCCCTTTCGGCGGACGCTCCTTATGAGCTTGGTGACGGTTTGCCCAAGTGCAGAATCAGGTCTACGATAATTTCAAACGGTTGTCTGCATACGCTGAAGGCCGCCGTTTACACCTATGTCCCCGGCGTCAAAATCCTGACACTCCGTTGCAGCGTCGGGACCTTGACGCATGGCCTCGCAGGTCTAGCGACAGAGGAGAGCGCCCTACGGCTCCGGCACATAGCCGAGCGTGATCCGGTGCTCGCCGGAAGCGGCGTCGAAGGGGCGGTGGAGCGGCACCAGACCCGGCCGCGCCGAGGGGTGCACGTATCCGATGCGGTCGCCATCGGCGGCCTGCCCCTCGCAGGACGCGTCGCGCGAGAGGAAGCGGCCCCCTCGGCAGCGGTAGAGCGGCGCGCGATCCTCGCCGCCCGCGGTGAAGAGCGTGAAGGCCGTGCCCTCGAACGCCATGCCGGCCTTCGGCCCCTCGGCGAGGTCGCGCGCGTAGAGATGCGCGTCGCCGAGGCGCCAGCGGTACACGGGCGCGGTGCCGGCCGGAATGCGGCATCCCACGCCGGCCTGCCGGCAGCAGGCATTCGCGCCCGAGCGCCCCCACTCGGCAGGCGCGGTGGCGAGATAGGCCGCGCCCGTCGGATACCGGTCGACAGTGCTCAGGTCGATCGGCGCCGCGTAGGGGATCAGCCCGTAGAAGGCGCCCTGGTTGGAGCGGCCGCCCACCCCCTCCTGCGCCTCGACCGACTGGAAGTAGTTGTGCGCCTGCGCGAGGAGCGTCGGCGCCTGGAGCGCCAAAGCATGCGCCTGACAGAGGAACCGCGCCTGGCGCTCGATGCCGATCGACTGAGGCCAGCCCTGCTCGCTCGCGATCAGATAGGCCTGGGGATGTTCGAGGGACGTCGTCGGCAGGCCGAGCGCCTGCAGCTTCGCCTTCTGGTGCTCGACGACGAGATCGAGGTTGAGGAAGGAGTAGGTGCCCGGTGCGGGCGCCCTGTCGAGATTGCCGTAGGGATGGACGGCGACGCTCCAGCTCACCCGCGTGCCGAGATGCCGCCAGAGCCCGTCGACCAAAGTCCGCGACCCGATATGGGCGGGATCGGCCGGGCCGATGCGGGGCGGGCTCCAGTGCAGATCGGTGCTCGCATAGAGCATGATGCCCGCGCTGTTGCGCTGGACCGCGTCGTGTGCGCGGGCGACGAGGTCCGCGTATTTCGCGAGCCAGCGGGCCTCGTCTTCCGGGCCGGGGCGGCCCCGCGTCGCGACCACCGGCGAGTAGTCGAAGAAGACGGCGCTCGCGGCCTCGTTCCAGACGATGAGGTGCGAGATCTTTCCGTGCCCGCCGCGCCCGCTGTAGCGGTTGGCGACGAAGGCCACGTAATCCTCGAAATCGTCCATCGCGTCGTCGCGCGGGACGCAGCCGTCCTTGAGCGTCACGCCGCCGAAGGGCGAGCCGAGACAGGCTGGATCGCGGTACCGCTCCGGCGCCGCCCAGAGCACCGCCCCGCTCTGCATACCCGATGCGGCATCGCGCGCGATCTGCCGGTCGAAGAGCGCGACCTGCGCCTCCGAGAAGCAGCGGAACCTGTGGAAGCCCCAGGCCGCGCGCTCGGCCTCGCTGGCGGGGACCATGAAGCTGCCTGCGGGGCAGGCGACCGGATCGGCGCTCGAAGGAACAGCCTCGGTCTCCAGGCCGCGCCAGAAGAGGTTGTACTCCTTGTAGCCGAGCCCCATCCGCCGGAACGCCGCGTAGCGCGCGTCCTGGATCTCCGCGGGATCGTCGAGGCGGAAATCGTGCACGCCCTGCTTCGAGGACGGGGGCACATAGGTGGCGGAGATGAAGCGCTGGCGCGCGAAGCAGGTGTCGAAGGTCGCCGTTCCGGTGAGCCTGCCATTCGCGCAGCTGCGCCCCTCAGGGATGCAGGCCGCATCGACCGCGGCGACGGGGGCCGGATAGACCGTCACCGCACCGCCATGCGGGATGCTGCGGCCGTTCAGCATGCAGGCCGCCGCCTCCGCGGGGCCGGGGGCTTCCGCCGCGCCGGCCTGGACGGCCAGGACGAGCAGGATCCCCGCGAGCGCTGCGGTCATGCCGGCATGCGACGCGGGCGCACGGAACTCCACCTCGCCTCCACCGATCCATGGACGTGGCGACGTCGTGGCCCTCCCGGCCGGTGGGATCAAGGCTCGCCGATCCGGTTTCAGCGCCTTGAGCACAGGGACAACCGTAACGGTTTATCGAAACGCGCGGGGCATCCCGGCTATAGGCGGCCCGAAGCGGCACCGTCCGGGAAGACGTCCAATCGCTCGCTCAAGTAAGCAACTTGAGATGACGGACATTCACCTGATGGGCCCCTTCTTGGCCGCAATACGATACTATGCAAACTATCCGCCGTGCATCGAGCCGCTGGATCCCGTCGATCACGACTTCTAGTGACCTCGCCCGACTCCTCCAGCGACCAACACGGTCGCCCTTGCATCCTGAACGATCGAAACCTGCGTTAAGGATGCGGCCAATTCTGTCGAATCCCGTGCATTCAGCGTCTTAATCTATGTATTTTCACATATATATTTGAGCCTGTTATTGTCGAAAAATTGCATTCAATTCACGCTTGGAATAAAAGGTGACATTTATGCCCGGACGTCAGAGCGAGATCTGACTCTTTGCGCACGTTAAGATGCGTGCAATCTTTTCCGCGTTTTCTCAATCTCCAGTTGTTCTCGCACAGGTTGTAACCGCGATGTGCCTCCGCCTCTGCGCGAGGATCCTGAGGCGAAGAGACGGCGCTGCGGCCGTCGAATTCAGCCTCATCGCACCTCTTCTGCTCGCTATCCTCCTGGGAATCATGGCGTTCGGCAGCTTCCTCGGCTTCGCCCACAGCCTCCAGACGGTTGCGAGCGAAGCGGCCCGTGCCGCCGTCGCGGGACTCGACCCTGCCGAGCGCATCACGATCGCGACGGCGGCTGCACAACGTAGTATTGCAACCAGCCCGTTGCTGCGCCCGAATGCCGTGTCGATCGAGGCGGGCCAGGACGCCGCCGATCCGGATCTCTTCACCGTCACGCTGCGCTACGATCTCAACGCAACGTTGCTCAGCCTGATTCCACCCCTGCTGCCCGTGCCCAAGGCGCTGTCGCGCACGGCCAGCATCCGCAGGGGTGGGCTGTGAGGCTCGGCCCCCTCGTCCGGCGCGCGCGGCGGGACGATACCGGATCGATCATCCCGGTCACCGCCGTCGCGCTCGCGGCCCTGTTCGGCTTTGCCGGATTGGGGATCGACCTCGGCGTGGTCTTCCTGGAGAAGCGGCGCGTCCAGTCGCTGGCCGATCTCGCCGCGCTCGCATCGGTCCGATCGAACAACAGCGTCGATGCGGCGCGGCGGGCCCTGTCCGACAACGGCTACGGCACCCGGGCCGAGCTCTCCGTGACGCCGGGCACCTACAGCGCCAACCGCGCGACGCCGGCGGCCGGCCGCTTCGCCGGGGGCGGCAGCGACCCCAACGCGGCCCATATCCGCCTGACCAGCAGCGTCCGCACGGGATTCTCGCGGGTGATCGGCGCGCCCGCCAGCTACGCGGTCTCGGGCGAGGCCACGGCCATGCGCGCCGACCTCGCCGCCTTCGGGCTCGGCTCGCGCCTCGTCGGCCTGGATGCGGGCATCGCGAACGCCCTCCTGTCGCGCCTGCTCGGCACGACCATCACCCTGTCGATCATGGATTACCGCGCGCTGGCGAGCCTCAGGATCGATGCGCTCGGCTTCCTGCGCGCCGCGGCCCCCCGGGTCGGAATCCAGGCCGGCACCTACGACGAGGTGCTGAAGGCCAGCCTGTCGGCCCTCGATCTCACCACTTTCCTCGCCCAGGCGGCGGAGCGGACGAGCACGAGCGCCCCCGGCCTCGCGGCCCTCAACGCCCTGACGGCCGTCCTCAGCGGAACGGGCCTCTCCGTGCGGCTCGCCGGATTGCTGACGGCCGGCGCCTACGGGCCTTTGCCGCTGACGCGGACGGGGGAGGCGCTCTGGGTCAACGCCCTCGACGTCATCGGCGCGGCCGCCTTCCTGGCCAATGGCAGCAACCAGGTCGGGCTCGACCTGGGCAGCGCCGTCCCGGGCCTCCTGCGCGCCAGGATCACGCTGCGCATCGGGGAAGCTTGGCGCACCTCCGGCTTCGTCGGCGCCGGCGCCGGCCTGAGCACGGCCCAGCAACGCCTCCTGGTCGAGGTCTGGATCCCGGGTCCGGCCGGGCTGATCAGCCTCTACCTGCCGGTCTATCTCGAACTGGCGCCGGCGCGCGCCACGCTCAGGAAGGTCGCCTGCCCCTGGACGACGCCGGGCGAGCGCGCGGTGACGCTCGACGTGACCACCGGGGTCTCCTACCTCGCGATCGGCACTACGTCCGCGAGCGCGATCGATCTCGGCGCGCCCCGCCCAGGCCTGGTCCCGGCCCCCATCCTGCAGGTGCCCCTGCTCACCGTGAGCGGGACGGCGAGCCTCGAACTCGGCGCCTCGACGCAATCCGTGAGCTTCGGCGATGACGACATCCGGGCCGGGCGCACGAAGACGGTGTCGACCGGCAACCTCGCCGGGTCCCTGTCCGCCGGACTGCTCGCGAATCTCGACCTGCGCATCAATGGGACCGGGCTTCCCGGCATCCTCGATCCGCGCGGTCTCGTATCAACGGCCCTCGCCGCCGCGGCCCAGCCGATCGACGCCCTGCTGTTCTCGGTCCTCAACCTCGCCGGCGTGAAGGTCGGCTCCGCCGACGTCGCGGTCACCGGCACGCGGTGCGGCGGCGCCGTCCTCGTGCAGTGAGCGGCACAGCCTTCGATTGCATGCCCAAGCTCTCATTCGAAGCCGAAGTCGAATTTCCCAGACGCGTCACACTCCCATCGAGACCGCGCCCGTCATCCATCGCTTTCGTCGAACCTCAAGCCCAGTCGAGTCAGCCGATCATGTTCGTCGAGCGTCGAACTCTGCCGCGCAGCAGCGAGTTGCGCATCGCGCATCTCGCCTTCGGGAACGAGGTGACGCCGCTCTCCTGCCTGGTCTGGAACGTCTCGCCGTCGAGCCTGCTGATCGAGCCGCTCCCCGAGAACGCCGTCCCGGCCGAGTTGCGGGCCATCCCGGCCTGCCAGCGCCTCGACGGTCCGATCCGGATCAGCCGCCGGGCGCACGGCACCTTCGTGGTCGAGCGGCTCGCCGGTCGGGATACGGACGCGCGGATCGAGGCCGTCCGCCAGCCGTTCCGACAGCCCCCGATCGAACCGACGATCCACCATCCGCGCCCGTCTTCGAGGTCCTGACCCGATGTATCGGATGTTCAATTGCCTGGTCGAGCAGCACGCCGTCTGGGTCGTCCCGCTGGCGGGGCTGGTGTGCTGGGTCTCCCTCCACACGGCGCTGCGGCTCAACCGGCAATCCCTCGACAGCGAGGGGCGCGCCCGATGGGCGTGGCTGCTCGCAGCCAGCTTCTGCGCCGGGGCGGGGATCTGGTGCACGCATTTCATCGGTATGCTCGGCTACGATCCCGGCCTCTCCGTCGATTACCGCATCGACGGAACGCTGGTGTCCCTGATCATCGCGGTCTCCGCGGTCCTGGCGGCGTTCGTGGTGGTCCGGGTGGGGAGCCGCCTCCTCGGGGCGATCGGGGCGGGCCTCGTCCTCGCGCTCGGCGTGGCGGCCATGCACGTCGTCGGCATGCTCAGCATCCAGGTGCCCGGCGTGCTGGTCTGGGACAAGACCCTGCTCTGCGGCGCCGTCGGGAGCGGCTGCATCCTGTCGGCGGCCGCCTTCGCGGCCCACCGGCATCCGCGGACGATGCACGCCCCCATCCTGGTCGCGACCGTGCTCACGGCATCCGTGGCGTTCCTGCACTTCACCGCGATGGCGGCGGTCGAGATCGTGCCGGACCTGACCTTCGCCGAGGCGGCGCCGAGCCTCCCGCGGCTCGCCCTCTCTGCCGGCATCACCGCGATCATGCTCAGCATCCTGGGCTTCGGCGTGCTCGCGCTCTTCGCCGACCGGATGCGCCGCGCCAACGCGGCCCTGCGCGCCAGCGAGGCGGCGCTGCGCCTCAGCGAGGAGCGCCTCGCCCTCGCCGTGGATGCCGACGGCCTCTGGGACATCACCCTGGCGACGGGCGAGATGTGGCTGTCCGACCGCTGGCACATGATGCTCGGCTACGCGCCCGGCGAGCTCGAAGGACATACCGGGACCTGGGAGCGCCTCGTCCATCCCGAGGACAGGGCCCGGACCCTGCGCCTGCTGAACGACCATCTGGAGGGCCGCAGCGCGGTCTACGAGTGCGAGCACCGCCTGCTGCGCAAGGACGGCACGTGGTGCTGGGTCATGGCTCGCGGCAAGGTCGTCACCCGGACGCCGTCCGGGCATCCGGCGCGCATCGTCGGGCTCCAGTTCGACACCACCGTGCGGCGCGAGGCGGAACGGCGGATCGCCCACATGGCCCTGCACGACGCGCTGACCGGCCTGCCGAACCGGGTGCTCTTCCGCGAGCGCCTGAACGACCAGATCGCTCGGGCGCCGGCGCAGGGGCACGGCTTCGCGGTGCTGGCCTGCGACCTCGACCGCTTCAAGGCCGTGAACGACACCTACGGCCATCCCGCCGGGGACGCGCTCCTGAAGGTCATCGCGGACCGGCTGCGCAGCGTGGTGCGGGCGACCGACACCATCGCGCGCCTCGGCGGCGACGAGTTCGCGATCATCCTCTGCCAGATCGACGGGCCGCAATCGGCCGAGCTGGTGGCGCAGCGCCTGATCGAGGCGGTGGAGCGGCCGGTGGATCTCGGATCCTTCGTGGCCGGGGTCGGGATCAGCATCGGCATCGCGACGGCACCGGACGAGCGGGATGCCGACGACCTCTTCAAGAAGGCCGACATCGCGCTCTACCGGGCCAAGGCCGAGGGCCGGAACACCTTCCGCTACTACCTGCCCGGCATGGATGCGGGCGTCGCGAGCCGCAGCGGGCTGGAGCGCGACCTGCGCGCCGCGCTCCGCACCGGCGCGTTCTCGCTCCACTACCAGCCGGTCTTCGGCGCGGAGGATGCGGTGCTGCGCGGATTCGAGGCGCTTCTGCGCTGGCAGCATCCCGGGCTCGGCCCGATCTCGCCAGCCGAGTTCATCCCGATCGCCGAGGAGAACGGCCAGATCGTGCCGCTCGGCGAATGGGCCCTGCGCGAGGCCTGCCGCGAGGCGTCGCGCTGGCCGGACGACCTGCGGGTCTCGGTGAACGTGTCGGCGGTGCAGCTTCGCCAGCCCGGCCTGGAACAGGCCGTCCTCGGCGCCCTGGCCGCGGCATCCCTCGCGGCGACGCGGCTCGAGCTGGAGATCACCGAGAGCGTGCTCATCCGAGACAGCGAGGCCTCGATGGCCTGCCTCCACCGGCTGCGGGCGCTCGGCGTGCGCATCGCGCTGGACGATTTCGGCACGGGCTATTCCTCGCTGAGCTACCTGCGCCGCTTCCCCTTCGACCGGATCAAGATCGACCGCTCGTTCATCCGCGACATCGCCGACCCCGACACGGCCGCGATCGTCCGGGCCATCGTCGGCATCGGCACACGGCTCGGCGCCGCGGTGACGGCCGAGGGCGTCGAGACCGCCGACCAGCTCCGGCAGGTGCGGGACCAGAACTGCACCGAGGTGCAGGGCTTCCTGTTCGGCAGGCCGGTCCCCGCGGAGGAGGCCGCGCGGATCATCGAGGGCAGCGCCGGGCGGCGGGCGGCCTGATCCGACTCCTGTGCCATCAACCCGCCCGCATGGCCGCCTCCGCGCATTGGCGCAGGGCGTTGCGGTCGATCTTGTTGGTGGAAGCGAGCGGCATCGCGTCGAGGAACCAGACCCGGCGCGGATGCTGGTAGGCCGGGGCGTTGGCCAGCGCATGCGCCTTCACCCCCGCCTCGTCGACGCCGGCACCGGGCCTGCGCACCACGAAGGCGACCGGCTTGGTGCCCTTGATCGCGTCCTCGACGGGCACGACGCAGGCCTGGAGCAGGTCGGGATGGCCTTCGAGCACCAGCTCGACCTCGCCGGGGAAGATGTTCTCGCCGCCTGAGACGAACATGTCGTCGGTGCGCCCGAGGACGTAGTGGAAGCCCTCCGTATCGCGCCGGAACACGTCGCCGGTATCGTAGTAGCCGTCCTCCGTGATCGGCGCGCGCACGTCCGGCCTGTTGTGGTAGCCGAGCATGATGGCGGGGCTGCGCATCTGCAGGACGCCCGTCTCCGGCGCGTCCGGGCCGACGAGGCGCACCGACACCTCGGGATGGGGATAGCCGACCGAGCCGACCGGGGTAGGCAGGCCCGCCGGATGGTCGGTGAACACGATCGGACCGCCCTCCGTGGTGCCGTAGGCGTTGAGGATGCGCGCATTCGGCAGCAGTGAGCGGATCTGACGGGCGAGGGCGTCGTTGACCGGGGCGGAGCCCATGCGCACCGTGCGGACGCCGGTGAGGTCGGCCGCCTGGAGCGCCTCCTTCTCCCGCAGCATCATCGCGATCATCGGCGGCACGGCGGTGAGCCAGGTGCAGCGGTAACGGCTGATCGCGTCGATATAGGCCTTCGCCTCGAATTGCGGCAGCAGCACCGCCGTGGCGCCGGCCGCGCAGACGAGGAGCGCCAGGGCGAGCGCGTTCATGTGGTAGAGCGGCGCGGCGATGAGCACGCGGTCCGCGCGCAGATCCGTCTCCGCCATGCGGGTGCGGGCGACCCAGAGATGGCTCGCATGCGAGAGCCGCACGCCCTTCGGCCGGCCGGTGGATCCCGAGGTGTAGAGGAACAGGGCCGCCTCGCCGAGCTCGGGCTCGACCGGCACGAAGGGGCCGGGATCGAGCCAGGCCGCGAAGCCCTCCGCGCCGTCGGCGTCGAACTCCGCGACGCACAAGGGCGGCGCCAGCCCGTCGAGCTGGGCCCGGCGCGGGCCGTCGCAGAGCACCAGCCGCGCGCCGCAATCGGCGAGCACATGCGCGATGGTGGCCGGCGGAAACTTGTAGTTCACCGGCACCGGCACCACGCCGGCGCGCATCGCGCCGAGCAGCGCGGCGATGGCGTCCGGCCGGTTGGCGGCGAGGATCGCGATCCGCTCGCCGCGCCGGATCCCGCCGCGCAGGAGCCCGCGGGCGAAGGCGTCCGCCAGGGCGTCGAGCCGGGCGCAGCTCATCACCTCGGGCTCGGCCCCGGGCCGGACGCCGACGATCAGCGGGCGCTCCGGATCGCCGGTCCGATCGACGAGGTCACCGAGATTCGTCGCGGCCGTCATGCGAGCACCCTGCACAGGAGACGAAGATCGAAGGCGGGCAGCGCCAGCGTGCCCGTATCCGGGCCGAGCCGGGTCCAGCGGGCGCCCGCGACGGAGGCGGCCCGCGCCGCGAGGACGTCGAGCCCGGAGAAGACGAGGCCGAGGTCGCGGAAGCGCGCCCGCTCCCCCGGAACGATCGCGACCGTCGTGGCGCCGAGGCGGATCCGCCACGTTCCGTCCACGCGATCGGCCGGGGCGCCGCAGGCGGCGGCGTAGCGGCCGGCCTCGCTCTCCGGATCGGGGCTCTCCACCGTCAGGGCGTCGATGCCGGCGAACCCGTTCGGATGCGCGAACCAGTCCGGCCGCCAGACCAGATCCGGCGTCAGGTGCTCGCAATGGTAGAGGCGGCCCGCCGGAAACAGGTCCGCGGGGTGGCGCACGGTGCGGAAGCGCGCCTCCCGGGTCTCGCCGTCGACCGTCACCGGCCGCGAGAAGGCCACGGGCGGCCCGGCGGCGAGGCCCGCCGCCGCGAGGCGGCCTCGGGTGGCGACGGCATCGGCGCTCTGCAGGACGAGGCCGTTGAGACCGAACGGGCTGTCGAGCACGTCCTGCCGCTGCGGACCGGTCTCGGGCAACCCGACCAGCTCGAGATAGGGCCCCGGCGTCATCATCAGGTGGTTGATGGAGCCGAGGGAGTGATGCCCGCGCGGCGTGAGCTGGAAGCCGAGCGCCGCGAAGCAGGCGGCGGCCTCGTCCATGCGGCCGAGGACGTTGACCACCACGTGGTCGAGGGCGGCACCGTCCGGCGCCGCCCCCCGGGATGCCGGGCTCATTTGGCCGGCGCGGTCATGTAGACGCCGCGCCCGCTCGCGAGCAGGCGGCCCTCGCCGTCGAGGATCTGCGCCTCGGCCACCGAGATCTGGCCGCCGAACTTCACCACCTTGCCGCGGCAGGTCAGGTCGCCCTGCATCGCGGCCCGGTGGTAGTCGACGCGCAGGTCGACCGTCGGCACGCCGCGCCCGGTCTTCGAGACGAGCGCCCAGTCGGCGGTGAGATCGACGAGGGTCGCCAGGATGCCGCCATGGGTGTAGCCACGCTCGGCGTTGACGACCCATTCGGGGCGCCAGGTGGCCTTGAGCTCGATCTCGCCCTCGCCGACCGAGACGACGGAGAGGCCGAGCCACTGGTGGAAGGGGCCGCGCAGGAGGAGCGCCTCCACCTGCTCCTTGGTGAGGGGGGTGTCGGACATCGCTTCGCTCCTCAGGGGGTGACCACGATCTTGCCCATGACCTCGCGGTCGCGGATCAGGCGCAGGCCCTCGGCCGCCTCCTCCAGGGGCAGGACCTTGTCGACGGTGGGCTTCAGCGTGCCGGCCTGGATCATGTCCATCAGCGCCGACAGGTTGTCGTGGTAGAAGCTGTTCGAGCCGATGACCTTCAGCTCGAAGCTCCAGATGTAGCGAAGGTCTTCCTTCGGATCGTGGCCGGCGGTGGCGCCGCAGACGAGCAGCGTGCCGCCGCGCTTCAGACACTTCAGGGACGGGACCCAGGTGTCGCCGCCGGTGAAGTTGATCACCACGTCCACGCCGCCCTCGTAGGTCCGGCGCTGGGGCTTTCCGTAGTGCTGGATCGCCCATTTGGAGAAGTCGGTCTCGCGGTAGTTCACCACGTGGTCGGCGCCGAGCGCCTTCAGGCGCTGCGCCTTCTCGTCGCTTCCGGCGCAGGCGATCACCTCGGCGCCGAGCTGCTTGGCGAGCATCACGCAGCCCGTGCCGACGCCGCCGCTGGCGCCGAGGATCAGCACCCGGTCGCCGGCCTTCACCGTGTCGTGGGTGATCAGCATGCGATGCGCCGTGCCGTAGGCGACCGGCAGCGAGGCCGCGTCCACGTAGCTCACGTCCGGCGGCATCGCGATGAGCTGATCGGCGGCGACGCGGCAATACTCGGCCATGCCGCCGTCGAGCATCTCGCCCATCAGGCCCTTGGCCGTGTTGAGCGGGTTCACGAGCACCCGGTCGCCTTCCCGCCAGGGGGTGACGCCCGCGCCGACCTCGACGACCTGACCGGCCATGTCGAGGCCGATCACCACCGGCATCGGCACCTTGATGCCGGGCATGCCCTTCACGGTGAACACGTCGTGGTAGTTGAACGAGGAGGCACCGACCCGGATCACGACCTCACCGGGCCCGGCTTTGGGGCGCGGATAGTCCTCGACGACCTTCAGGTCGCCGACATCGCCGTGCTGGTCCAGCACGAGTGCTCTCATCGTACGCGCCATGACGTGTTTCCTCTCCTGATCGATCGGGAAGTTCGACGGCTGCGAAGGGGGCGGTCAGCGAACCGCCTTCGACGCTTCGTAGGGGGCCGTGACGAGGGCGGATGCCGGCAGATCGCCCTTCACCGCGCCGACGGTCCGGTAGACCGCGAAGGCCTGGCGGAGGGAGGCGACGTCGGCCGGCTCCATCCGGACGGTGTAGATGTCGTCCCAGAGGGCGGCGTAGGCCTTGGCGTCCGCCTCGCTCAGATTGGCCGCATCGCGCAGCGCCTGGGCGACCGCCGCCTTGTCGGCCTTGCCGAACGCGTAGGCCTTGCGCATGGCCGCCACCACCTTGGCCGGGGCGCCCGGATTCTCCGTCATCCAGGCATTGCGCATGAGGCCGACGCCGAGGACGGGCGGCGCGTCGGACTTCGTGATCTTGCGCCACTCCTCGCGGAAGCTGCCGATCCGGCGCAGCTTCATGTCGGGCAGGAGCGCGATGGTGACCGAGCGCAGAGCCGCCGCGTCGATGTCCTTCTGCGCCAGGAACTGCGCGAGGCGCGGGTCGTTGCCCGGCACGCCCTGATAGTCGGCGGCCTTGATGCCGTAATTCGTCTCGAGGATCGCCGCGGTGATGACGGCCGTGGCGCTGCCCGCGGGCGAGGTGCCGATCTTCTTGCCCTTGAGGTCGGCCATCGTCCGGATCGGCGAATCCGTGGGCACCACGAAGTCGAGATCGGCGACCTGGCTCGCCAGGACGATGCTGAGCGGGAGCCCGTCGGCGATCACGCTGAAGGCGGTGCCGGCGCTCGCGCCGATCGCGAAGTCGATTGCGCCCGCCGCCATCGCCTTGGTGGGGGCGTTCACGTCGGGGAACTTCACGTACTCGACGCTGAGCCCCTCCTTCTCCATGTATTGGCCGGCCTCGAGGACCGCGCCGAAGCCGAGGCTCACGCCCGAGCTCCAGTATCCGATCCGCACGCTCTCGGCGCGCACCGGGCCGGTCACGGCCATGACGAAGAGTGCGGCGAAGCCTGCCGCGTATCGACGGTACCGTCTCACGATCGTCTCCCGAATTGTCAGGACTTGTGACGGGCGTATTTCCTCGGCATCAGCCGCCGTTACGGCTGAATTTTCTTCTTCCAGGCGAAGAGATGCTGTTCGAGCGGCTTCAATACGAAGCTCTCGAGGCAGATCATCAGGGTGACGAGGGTCAGGGTCCAGGCGAAGACCTGATCCGTCTGGACGAGGTCGGCGGCTTGGCGCAGCCGGTAGCCGATGCCGCTGCTCGCCCCGAGGGATTCCGCCACGAGGCTGACGCGGGCGCCGAAGCCGAAGGCGAGCCGCGCGCCCGAGAAGAAGGTCGGCAGGATCGTCGGCAGGTAGATCTTGGTCAGCACCTTGCGGCGCGGCATGCGGAAGGTGCGGGCGAGTTCCAGATGCTCGGCGCTCACGGTCCGCGTGCCCTGCCAGACATTGGTCAGGATCAGCGGCATCGCCGTCATGAAGACCACGAAGATCGTCGTCCAGTTGGACAGCCCGAACCAGATCAGGGCGAAGATCGCCCAGATCGAGGACGAGACGGTGTTGATCACCGTCAGGGTCGGCTCGAAGAAGTTGCCGAGCCTCCGGCTCGCGCCGAGCGTCAGTCCGAGCGGCAGGCCGACCAGGGTGGCGAGGGCGAAGCCTGCGCCGATACGTCCGAGGGTGATGCCGAGATCCCGGGCGAAGCTCGGCTGGACGACGAGACCGGTCCAGGCGGACCAGACCCGGGCCGGGCTCGGCAGGACGAAGCTCGGCGCGTGCTGCGCGCCGAGCTGCCAGACGGCGAGCGCCAGCGCGACGAGGGCGAGCCGCTGCAGGACGGTGCCGGCCCGGCCGCGCCAGACGGTCGGCCGCTTCGGCTCGTGGATCAGGATCGCGGGGGTTCGGACCAGCATCAGATCCTCGCGGAAGACAGGCTGATCCGCAGGCGGCGCACTTCCTCGGTGACCGCCTCGGAGAGGGGATCGCGCGGATAGGGCAACGCCACGTCGCGGATCTCGCCGATCCGGCCGGGCCGCGGGTGCAGCACCACCACGCGGTTGGCGAGCACCACCGCCTCCTCGACGTCGTGGGTGACGAAGACCAGGGTCATCGCCCGAAGCTCCGCGATGCGCAGGAGCTCGGCGTGCATCTGCGCGCGGATGGCGGGGTCGAGCTTCGAGAACGGCTCGTCGAGGAGCAGGATCCTCGGCTCGGTGACGAGGCTGCGGGCGAGCGCCACGCGGCTGCGCATGCCGCCGGACAATTCGTGCGGATAGGCGTCGCGGAAGCTCGCGAGGCCGACGAGGGCGAGCGTCTCCTCGACCCGGCGCTCCCGCTCGGCCCGGCCCATGTTGCCGGCTTCGAGGCCGAAGGACACGTTCTGCGCGGCGGTGCGCCAGGGCAGGAGCCGGTCCTCCTGGAACATGTAGGTCATGGCCCGCCAGTCCCGGAAGGCGTGGGACGGGATGCCGTTGAGGAGAACGGCGCCCTCGTCCGGCTCGACGAGGCCCGCGATCATGTTGAGGAGCGTGCTCTTGCCGCAGCCCGACGAGCCGAGGATCGCGACGATGGCGTGCTGCGGGATCGCGATGTCGATCGCGTCGAGCACGTGCAGGGGCGCGCCGTCGCGCCGGTCGAACCACTTGCTGACCCGATCGAGCTCGACCGCGTTCACCGCTCGCCTCCCTCGCTGCGGGCCAAGCCGACCGGCACCACCGCGGCGTCGCGCAGGCTTGCGATGACCTTCTCCATGGTCATCTCCCGGAAGGTCTCGACATGCCGGCGTGCCACCACCGCGGCGCTCTCGGCATCGCCCGCCACCAGGTGCTCGATCAGCGCGGCGTGGTCGTTCTCGATGTTCGGCCGCACGCCCTGGACGCCGAAGCCGAGGGCGACGAGGCGTGTCATCTCATCGAGGAGCCCCGAGAGCATCCGGCACAGGCGCTGATTCCCGGCCGCGACCGCGATCGCCATGTGGAAGCTACGGTTGGCCTCCAGGAAGAAGTCGATCTGGTTGCCGACATCGACCGTGATGCGCTGGCGGCAAGCCTGTTCCAGGCGCTCGAGCTGGGCGCGGTTCACGCGGCCGGCGGCGCTCCGGGCGGCCAGGGGCTCCAGCTCCACGCGCAGCGAGAAGACCTCGTCGACATCCTTCACGGTGACCGGGACGATCCGGTAGCCGTGCCGCGGCATCGAGGTCACGAAGCCGTCCTGGGTCAGGCGCTGCAGGGCGATGCGGCAGCTCGCCTTGCCGAGTTCGAACCGCTCCATGATCTCGGCTTCCGTGAAGCGGGTCCCAGGCATGAGGCGGCAGGAGACGATCTCCCGCCGCAGGATGTCGTAGGCTTGGTTGGCGCGCAGGGTCGCGTCGGGGACGGCGAGGATGCCGGCTCCCGCCGGCAGGCCCGAGGATGGTCTGTCGCTCCGCACCTTGGTACCTCACGATCAAACGTTGAGAGTCTCACCGGATGCTGTGAGCAGCTCACCAGCACGATGCATGCCAAGCCCGTCGCATGCGTCGAAACGATCGCTGACGGTGCCGGATACGACCTGAGCGTTATCGCAGGCCCTCGAATCCCTGCCCGCGCGCTCCCACGGCCGGGAGGATTTGAAGCCCGGCACGTCTTTTGATCAGATCACCATTTCCGGTGAGCGGCCTAGACGGCTTGTTGTAGATCGGGAAGCCATGACGGTAAATAGAATGCGCTACCGATTTCCCATATCGAGCAATAAGTTGGTCCTATTCCCAGGCAATATCGTGGAATTTATCTCTCTTCGATCTGATCATTATCTCCCCACGACCTGCTCGATCCGTGCGCAGATGCGCGATTATGTGGGCAACACCGCGCGATCGTCCGGGGATACGCTGGATCCTTTGGTCTGGATTGGGGCTCGAGGGACGGTGCCGGCTGCCGGAGCCGTCGGCCGCCGCGGGATGCGATTTCGTATCGCGGGTGCGGGATGCGCGCTCGCGAGACAGACGAAGCAGATGAGCAAGAACGGGGCTTCGACGTGATCGACGCGGTGGACCGCAGGATCCTGGACGTGCTGCAGCAGGACGCGACCCTGCCGGTCGCGACGATCGCCGAGCGCGTGGGGCTGAGCCCGGCGCCGTGCTGGCGGCGCATCAAGAAGCTGGAGGCGAGCGGCGTCATCGCGCGGCGCGTGGCGCTGGTCGACCGCCGTAAGGTGAACGTCCCGACGACGGTCTTCGTCGCGGTCAAGGCGCCGCGCCACGCGGCCGAATGGTCCGAGGCCTTCCGGCGGGTCGTCGAGGGCTTTCCGGAGATCGTCGAGGCGTGGCGGCTGACCGGCGAGATCGACTACCTGCTGCGCATCGTCGTGCCCGATATCGAGACCTACGACGCCGTCTATCAGCGGCTGATCGCGCGGCTCGAATTCTCCAACCTGTCGGCCTCGATCGCCATGGAGGAGATGAAGTACACGACCGCGGTACCGACGATCTACATGGTCTGAAATCCGGCCGCGGCCCGGGCCTCAGGCGGCGAGGACCCGGTACTCGGTCCGGACCGAGGAGGCGTGGACCTCATGGTCGAAGCCGTAGACATGGATCGAGATCGCCTCCTCCGTACCCGGATTGACGATCTGGTGCAGGTTCGGCCCCGTCGGCATCATGCAGGCGACGTAGCCCTGCATGCGCGTCGCGTCGGCGGTGGCGACGGCCTCGGCCGGGCCGATCGGGCGGAACCAGACCTCCCGGATCGCGCCCTTCCAGACGCCGAAGCAGCAGGAGCAATGGTGATCGTGCACGGAGGTGCTGGCGCCGGGGCTCCAGACCATGGCCCAGACGCTGATGCCGCCGCGGCCGAACAGGAGGTTGCGCGCGTAGCCGCCGGGCCGGCGCTTCAAGGCCACGCCGTCGAGGAGATCGGGCCGCGTCATCAGCGCCTGCAGGGTCGCGCGGGCCGTGGCGAGGTAGGCGTCCGAGGATCCGCGCGCCGAGTGGCTCAGCGTTGCGAGGAGATCGGCGGCGCGGGACTCGTCTGAACCTGTGCGAACGGCTGCAACCACCGGGGCCTCCTTCGATGCCGAGGAGAGCCTAGCGTGGCCGCGCCGCGCGGTTTTCTCGTTCTGCGCGGCCGTTCGGCCCGATCGGGCGCCGTCATTTCCCGCCCGGCACCTGTCGCGCAATCCCATTGCCGGCCGCATCGGCAGCCCGATTCCAGCTCGGCGCCATCGTCATGTTGCGATGCGGCACGAGTCTGCTAAACGAAGGGCATCCGCCTGGACCCGGTGAAAGCCCGGGTGGCTCTTCCGGCCGCCGATCCGCCGGACCACGCAATCGAGACGCATCACGGCCTCGCGCAAGGCGCGGGCAGCGGTCTCCTGCGGACAATCCATGACACCATCTCCGACGCGCCCCCGCGCCTCCGTCGCACGGATCCGTGCCGACATCCTCTCCGGCATCGTCGTCGCCCTGGCGCTCATCCCGGAAGCCATCGGCTTCTCGGTGATCGCCGGCGTCGACCCGAAGGTCGGCCTCTACGCCTCCGTCGTCATCGCTTGCGTGATCGCCTTCGCGGGCGGCCGCCCGGCGATGATCTCGGCCGCGACCGCGGCAACCGCCGTCGTCATGGTCGATCTCGTGCGCGAGCACGGGGTGCAGTACCTCTTCGCGGCCACGATCCTGATGGGCGTGATCCAGATCGCGGCCGGCCTGCTCAGGCTCGGGCGGCTGATGCGCTTCGTCTCGCAATCCGTGATGACGGGCTTCGTCAACGCGCTCGCCATCCTGATCTTCCTGGCGCAGCTTCCCGAGCTGACCGGCGTGACGCCTTCCACCTACGGCCTGATCGCGCTGGGCCTCGCCATCATCTACGGCGTCCCACGGGTCACGCGGGCCGTGCCGGCGCCGCTCGTGGCCATCGCCGTGCTCACCGTGATCACCGCCGTGTTCCACCTCGACGTGCGCACGGTCGCGCATCTCGGCGCGCTGCCCTCCACCCTGCCGAGCTTCGCCCTGCCGCAGGTGCCCCTCACCTTCGAGACCCTGCGCATCATCCTGCCCTACGCGGCGACGCTCGCCGCGGTCGGCCTGCTGGAGAGCCTGCTGACGGCCCAGATCGTCGACGACATGACCGACACGCCGAGCAGCAAGAACCGGGAATGCGTCGGGCAGGGCGTGGCCAACATGGCCTCGGCGCTGTTCGGCGGCATGGGCGGCTGCGCGATGATCGGCCAGTCGGTGATCAACGTCTCCTCGGGCGCGCGCGGCCGGCTCTCGACCTTCGTGGCGGGCAGCGTCCTGCTGGTGCTCCTGGTGGCGCTCCAGGACCTGCTCGCGATCGTGCCCGTCGCCGCGCTGACCGCGGTGATGATCATGGTCTCGCTCAACACCTTCCAGTGGCGCTCGCTGGCCCGGCTGCGGACGAACCCCCTGCCCTCCTCGGTGGTCATGGTGGCGACCGTGGCGGTCGTCGTCGCCACCAAGGACCTCGCCCTCGGCGTGCTGATCGGCGTGCTGCTGTCGGGCGTCTTCTTCGCGGGCAAGGTCTCGCGGCTCAGCCGGGTCGCGTCGGACCTCTCGGCCGACGGCCGGGTGCGGACCTACCGGGTGACGGGCCAGATCTTCTTCGCCTCGGCGGGCACGTTCGGCGAGGCCGTCGACGTGCTGGAGCCGGTCGAGCGCATCGTCATCGACGTGCACGCGGCCCATTTCTGGGACATCTCGGCGATCGGCGCCCTCGACCGCGTGGTGACGAAGGCGCGCCGCCAGGGCAAGCAGGTGGAGGTGATCGGCCTGAACGCGGCCAGCGCCACCCTGGTCGAGCGCTTCGCCACCCACGACAAGGCCGACACGGACGCGACGCTGCCGACGCATTGAGGGCGCGCCTGCCGCCGGAGCCGGCGGCAGGCAAGAGCACGCGCCGATCGGATCACGCGTTCTCTATCAATCAGATAGAGCATTTTCTTTCGCAGAACCGGCAACCGCTTCTGCGGAAAATGCTCTCGAGACGGATTTACCGATCAGGTCGAAGCAACCTGATCGGATCCGGCTCTGGGATCAGGCCCGTGCCGGCGCCTTCTTCAGGGCGGCGGCGAAGGCCTTGAGCTGGCGGTTGAGGTCGGCGAGCTCGTTCAGGGCGATGGTCTTGTGCCCGTCCTTCACGGCCCGCTCGATGTCCTCGACCTGCGTCGCCACGAGCCGACGCAGGGCATCGGCGAGTTGTTCACGGTTCATCGTCGCGCTCGCCCTCCTGGCCACGGCCCCGTCATAGGGCGGTAGCCTTAACCGGGGGTTTTCGCGGGACTCAGGTCCGCCAGGGATGGGCCGGCAGCTCGGTCTTGCCGATGGCCTTGGCGCCGGCCTCGGCCACCGCGTCGTCGTTCTCCACCGTCGAGCCGCTGACGCCGATGGCGCCGGACATCACGCCGTCCGCATCCACGATCGGGATGCCGCCGGGGAAGGTGATGAGCCCGTCATTCGAGTGCTCGATGCCGTAGAGCGAGCCGCCGGGCTGGGAGAGCTGCCCGATCTGGCCGGTCTTCATGCCGAAGAACACGGCGGTCTTGGCCTTCTTCTGCGCGATGTCGATCGAGCCGACCCAGGCGTCGTCCATGCGGTAGAACGCCTTCAGGTTGCCGCCCGAATCGACGACCGCGATGCACATCTGGGTGCCGAGCTCGACCGCCTTGTCGCGGGCGGCGCGGATCGCGGTGTCCGCCTGTTCGATCGTGACGTGCATGGTGGATCTCCTCCGAACTGGACCGCTCGGGCTTGCGGATACTCAAGGACCTGGAGCGATGCCCGGTCCGACGGGACCGGGGCACGTCTCCAGGCAAGTCAGATAGGGCGGCCGGCTCCGCCCGCGGGACCGCGCGCCAGCCATGTCACCGAGGCATAGGCCCCGAGCCAGGAGCCGAGCGCCGCGAACACGACGTAGAGCGCGTTCTGCGTGTAGTTGATGACCGCGAAGGCGGAGAGCAGGTACCAGACCGCGCTCCAGTTCGCCGCGCGGATGCGATGCCGGGCGCCGACCGCGGCATTGAAGAACACGTAGGCCGCATCCGTCACGGCGGTCGCGGCGACGACCCCGAGGGTGACGAGCGGATCGAGATCCGCGTGCGGGATGCCTGGGACCTGCATGGGCGCCTCCTGCTCCCGCCCCCGGGGCGGGCGCAGGAGGCTGCCCGAGACGCACGGGCCCGCCAAGCGGGCCGGCTGCCCCGCGCGCCGCGGACCGGGCGCGCGGGGAGCACGAGCGGCCTACTTCATCGCGTCGGCCTTCTCGATCAGCGCCTCGGCCATGCGGATCGAGGCGATGTCGATCAGGCGGCCGTCGAGAGCCACCGCGCCGCGGCCGGCCTTGGCGGCCTCTTCCATGGCCACGAGGATGCGGCGGGCCTTCTCGACCTCCTTCTCGGAGGGCGTGAACACCTCGTTGGCCAGCTCGATCTGCGAGGGGTGGATCGCCCACTTGCCCTCGTAGCCGGCGGCGGCGCAGCGGCGGGCGGCCGAAATGTAGCCGTCCTGGTCGGAGAAGTCGCCGAAGGGACCGTCGATCGGGCGCAGGCCGTAGGCGCGGCAGGCCACCAGCATGCGCTGCTGGGCGAACAGCCACGGATCCTGCCAGTGGGTCTCGCGGTTGCCGCCTTCGTCCTTGTCCGTGAGCACGGAGTAGTCTGGGTTGACGCCGCCGATCACGGTGGAGCGGGTGCGGCAGGAGGCGGCGTAGTCGGCCACGCCGAAGGACATCGCCTCGAGGCGCTTGGAGGACTGGGCGATCGCCTCGACATTGGCCATGCCGAGCGCGGTCTCGATCAGCACCTCGAAGCCGATCTTCTTGTCGCGCTTCTTGGCCTGCTCGATCTGCGTGACCAGCACGTCGATGGCGTAGACGTCCTGCGGCACGCCGACCTTGGGGATCAGGATCATGTCGAGGCGCGGACAGGCCTCAACGATGTCGACGACGTCGCGGTACATGTAGTGGGTGTCGAGACCGTTGATGCGGATCATCATGGTCTTGTTGCCCCAATCCAGGTCGTTGAGCGCCTGGATGATGTTGGTGCGGGCCTTCTCCTTGTCGTCGGGAGCGACCGCGTCCTCGAGGTCGAGGAAGATCACGTCCGCGGCGGAGGCGGCCGACTTCTCCATGAAGGTCGGGTTGGAGCCGGGCACGGCCAGCTCGGAGCGGTGCAGCCGGGCCTTGGCCTGCGGGATCAGGGTGAAGCTCATTCTCGTTTCTCTCCTCGTGAAGGCTCTTCCGGCCGCTGCGGGACCCGCGCGCAGCTACAGCGCCCGAACCGCCGGGTTCAACATGGCGCCCGTCGCGGCGAGCGACAGAGCGGCGATAGCGTTTCCGTCCGCCCTCTCCCCGCGCGGGGTGGAGAGGGCCGCCGCGCTCAGCCCGTGGCCCCGAAGCCGACGGCGATGCAGTTGATGGACAGGAGGAGCGCCGACTTCACCGCCTCGCGGCGGTCGTCGTCGCTCTCCGCGCGGAAGCGGCGCAGCAGCTCGACCTGCTCGCGGCTGACCTGATTGATGGTCGGCAGCCGCCCCTGCAGGCGGTCGCGGAAGAGCGGGAAGCGCTCGGCGAGCTCGCGCCCGCCGCTCACCCGCAGCACCATCTCCTTGGTCAGCGCGTATTCCGCCTCGACGAGGCGGAAGATCCGGGAGCGGATGCCCTCGTCGGCGACGAGGCCGGCATAGTCCCGGGCGATGTCGAGATCGACCATGAGCAGCGTCTTCTCGACCTCGTCGAGGACGAGGCGGAAGACCCGCGATTCCTCGAACAGGCGCCTGAGCTGCGCCTCGCCCTCCGGCCCCCGCACGTCGAGGAAGCTCTGGATGCCGGAGCCCACCCCGTACCAGCCGGTGATGACGTGCCGGTTCTGCGACCAGGCGAAGACCCAGGGAATCGCGCGCAGGTCCGAGAGCGAGCGGGCGCCGAAGCGCCGCGCGGGCCGCGAGCCGATGTTGAGGAGCGCGATCTCGTCGAGGGGGCTCGCCGCCTGGAAGTAGTCGACCAGCCCCTCCGTCTGCAGCAGGTTGACGTAGGCCGCCCGCGAGGCGCCCGAGAGCGCCTCCATGGCGTCGTCCGCGCCCAGCCGCGCCGCGCCGTTGCCGTTCGGCTCGGGCGCCAGCGCATGCTCCAGCACGGAGGCCGCGAGCAGCTCCATCTGGTAGGCCGCGGTGCCGCGGTTGGCGTACTTGAACGAGACGACCTCGCCCTGCTCGGTGATGCGGAAGCGGCCCTGGATCGAGCCCGGCGGCTGCGCCATGATCCCGCGATGCGTCGGCACGCCGCCGCGGCTCACCGAGCCGCCGCGGCCGTGGAAGAAGGCGATCGGCACGCCGACATGGTTGCCGAGCACGGTGAGCCGCGCCTGCGCCTTGTACAGCTCCCAGTTCGAGGCGACGAAGCCGCCGTCCTTGTTGGAGTCCGAATAGCCGATCATCACCTCCTGCACGCCGCCCTGCCAGCGGGTGGAGCGGCGCACCACGGGGATGCTGAGCAGCTCCTTCATGATGGCGGGCGCGGCACGCAGGTCGTCGATCGTCTCGAAGAGCGGCACGATCGGCAGCGGGCAGATCTCGGTGCCCGTGGCGTCGAGGAAGATGCCGGCCTCCTTGGCCAGCAGGTAGGCGCCGAGCACGTCGTCCACGGAGCGCGTCATCGACAGGATGAAGGCGCCGAAGGCCTCGCGGTCGAGGGTGTCGCGCATCTCGCCGACGAGGGCGAAGGTGTCGAGGGTCTCGCGGGCGGCGTCGGGCAGGTCGTCGAAGCTGCGGTCGGGGTTGCGCGGCCGGGCGAGCTCCGCCAGCAGCCAGTCGCGCCATTGCGGCGTATCCGGCTCCGGGGGCGTGCGCGTCCCGCCATGCTGCTGCGTCCAGAGCGCCTGGAGCGTCTGGGTGGTGCGCGTCGAGTTCTCGCGCAGGTCGAGCCGCACGGTGGAGAAGCGGAAGATCTCGACCATGCGCCGGACCGGGCGCACGAGATCGGTGGCGAGCCCCGTGCACTTCGCCTCGGCGAGTCCCCGCTCCAGGGTGCGCAGGTCGTTGATCAGCCCGTCCGCGCTCGCATAGTCGGGCCCCGTCGGCGAGCGGCCCTCGTTGCGCGCGATGGTGGCTTCGAGCTTGCGCAGGATGCAGGTGAGGAACTGGCGGTAGGCCTCGCCCGGGTTGCGGCCGGCGATCGCCCGGGCATCGCCGCTCTCGGAGAGGGCGTGGGCGAGCTCGGCCTTGAAGGCCTCCGGCACCGGCAGCGAGCGCTCGGTGAGCGAGAGCATGCGGGCGAGGTGCTCGATGCCGTCGCGGTAGCGCCGCAGCGAGGCGAGCGCGTTGCGCTTCAGGGTCTCGCGGGTGACGCTCGCGGTGACGTAGGGGTTGCCGTCCCGGTCGCCGCCGATCCAGCTTCCGAACTGGAAGAAGGGCGGCACCTCGAAGGCCTCGTCGGGATAGTAGCGCGCGAGCACCTCCTCGAGGGAATCGATCACCTCGGGCAGCATCTCGAACAGGCTCTCGTCGAAGAAGTGCAGGCCCCAGGCGACCTCGCGCTCGACGGTGGGTTTCTCGAGATGCAATTCGCCCGTCATCCAGACCAGCTCGATCTGGGCGCGCAGCTCGTTCATCAGGCCGTTGCGCTCGCGCTCGGTCCAGCGCGGCATCTCCAGCTCGCGCAGGACGAGGTAGATGCGCCGGAACTTCTCCAGCACCGTCACGCGCTTGCCCTCGGTGGGGTGCGCCGTGATGGTCGGGCGGATGCGCAGGTCCTTGAGCAGGGTTTGGATCCGCGGGGCCTTGATGCCGCGCGAGGCGGCCTCGGCCAGCACCTTGGCGAAGGAGCCGCCCAGCGCCTCGCGGCCCTCCGAGCGCTCGATCTGGCGGCGGCGGCGCATGGCCGTGTTCTGCTCGGCGATCGAGATGAGCTGGAACCAGATGCCCTGCACCTGAAGCGCGCGGGCGAGCATCTCCGGCGTGAAGCGCGAGATGTCGGCGGTGCCGTGCAGCACCGCCTCCAGTTCCGGCTCGTGGCGGCGGGCCACGTCGAGCAGGGCGTGGAACAGGATGTCGAGGGGCTCCTTCGCCGAGGTGCCGGTGATGACCGGGGGGGCGAAGGCGTTCTCGTCGGCGTGGCCGGGGGAGGCGTGCAGTGTTCTGGTCATGGGGCCCACCTCGGGCAACGGGTGCGCCGTCTCGCGGGCCGACGCTGCGGCCCGCCGTGGCGGATAAGGATCGAGCGCGGGTCCCCTCTCCCGTTCGGGAGAGGGGGCCCGTTGCGGCCTCAGGCCGCTTTCTTCAGCACCTGGGCCACGGTCTCGCCGAAGGAGCCCGGGTCCGGCGCCACGGTGAGGCCGTAGGAGCGCATGATCTCGGCCTTCTCGGCGGCGCTGTCGCCGGTGGCCGAGATGATCGCGCCGGCATGGCCCATGCGGCGGCCCTTCGGGGCGGTCAGCCCGGCCACGAAGCCGATCACCGGCTTCGACATGTGCTCCTTGATCCAGGCCGAGGCCTCGGCCTCCTGCGGACCGCCGATCTCGCCGATCATCAGGACCGCATGCGTCTCCGGGTCCTTCTCGAACAGGGCGAGGTGGTCGAGGAAGGAGGAGCCGTTGATCGGGTCGCCGCCGATGCCGACCGAGGTCGAGATGCCGAGACCCAGCGCCTTCATCTGCGAGGCCGCCTCGTAGCCGAGGGTGCCCGAGCGCGAGATCACGCCGACATTGCCCTTGAGGTAGATGTGGCCCGGCATGATGCCGAGCATCGCACGTCCCGGCGAGATGATGCCGGCGCAGTTGGGGCCGACCACCATGGTGCGGCGCTCGCGCGGGTAGCGCATCAGGTAGCGCTTCACCCGCATCATGTCCTGGGCCGGGATGCCGTCCGTGATCGAGCAGACGAGCTTCAGGCCCGCATCCGCGCCCTCCATGATCGCGTCCGCCGCGAAGGGGGGCGCGACGAAGGTGATCGAGGTGGTGGCGCCGGTGGCCGCCACCGCCTCCTTGACGGTGTTGAACACCGGCACGCCGAGATGCGTGCGGCCGCCCTTGCCGGGGGTGACGCCGCCGACGACGTTGGAGCCGTAATCCAGCATCTCCTTGGCGTGGAACGTGCCCTTGTCGCCCGTGATGCCCTGGACGATGATCGGGGTCTTCTCGTCGATGAGAATGCTCATGGCGTGATCTCCCCCTTAGCTCAGCGGTTGCCCATGGTGGCCTTGGCGCTCTCGCAGGCGTCCACCGCCTTGCGCGCGGCCTCCGACAGGGTGTCGGCGGTGATGAGGTCGAGCCCGCTCTCGGCCAGGATCTTCTGGCCCGCCTCGACGTTCGTGCCGGCGAGCCGCACCACCAGCGGCACCTCGATCTTCACCTCGCGCGCCGCCTTCACGACGCCCTCCGCGACCCAGTCGCAGCGGTTGATGCCGGCGAAGATGTTGACGAGGATCGCCTTGACGTTCTTGTCCGAGAGCACGAGCCGGAAGGCCGTGGCCACGCGCTCGGGGGAGGCGCCGCCGCCGACATCGAGGAAGTTCGCCGGCTCGCCGCCCGCGTGCTTGATCATGTCCATGGTGGCCATGGCGAGGCCGGCGCCGTTGACGATGCAGCCGATCTCGCCCTCAAGCCCGATATAGCTGAGGTTGTGCTCGGCGGCCTGGGCCTCGCGCGGATCGCCCTGCGAGGGATCGTGCATGTCCGCGATGTTGCGGCGGCGGAACATGGCGTTGTCGTCGAAGCTCATCTTGGCGTCGAGCGCCAGCACCCGGTCGTCCTTGGTGACGACGAGCGGGTTGATCTCCAGCATGGTGCCGTCGCAGTCGCGGAACGCCCGGTAGGCGTTCATGATGGTCTTCACCGCGGCCGAGACCTGCTTGATGTTCAAGCCCAGCTGGAAGGCGATCTCGCGGGCCTGGAACTGCTGCAGGCCCACCGCCGGCTCGACCACGATCTGGATCAGCGCGTCCGGATCGGTGGCGGCGATCTCCTCGATGTCCATGCCGCCGCGCTGGCTCGCGATGACGCGCACGCGCTCCGCCTTCCGGTCGAGCACGTAGCCGAGATAGAGCTCGCGCTCGAACGGGTCGGCGGTCTCGATGTAGACCCGCTGCACCGGCTTGCCCTCGGGGCCGGTCTGGATCGTGACGAGGCGCTTGCCGAGCAGCTCGCGGGAGGCGTCGCGCACCTCGTTGTAGGTGCGGCAGAGCTTGATGCCGCCGGCCTTGCCCCGCGCGCCGGCGTGGATCTGGGCCTTCACCGCCCAGAACGAGCCGCCGAGCTCCGTCGCGGCGTAGACCGCTTGGTCTGGGCTGAACGCGACGGCGCCCTTCGGGACCGCGACGCCGAAGCTCGCAAGTAGCTCCTTGGCCTGGTACTCGTGGACGTCCATCCGCACCTCCTCCGATTTATCGAGACCGCTGGTCTTCCAGGCCGGCCTTTTCGGCTCTGTCGGCCTTGCGCACGTTATATCCGCAAGTTTTGTTTCGCGGGAGCGCCCTAGCAGGTCAAATTTTTTGACATCCGCGTTGAGTTCGCCTTGAGGCTTGGCGGAATGCTATTTGTATTCAATGGTGCAGCGCACGAATTCTCGAATGCGACTGCCCTCGGACGTGGCGCCATCCGATGGAAACGCCCCCGACCGCACCGGCCGGGGGCGGAAATCTGAGACGCGCTCAGTTCACCTTGGCCTTGACCACCTCGTAGACGCGCTCGTTCAGCGCGCCCGCCTCGGCGAGCAGGCCTTCGAGCTCGGCGAGCCGCTCCTCGGCGAAGGCGCGGTCCTCAAGGCCCTTGGCGTTGACCCAGACGTTGAGGGCGGCGCTGCGCAGGCCCGCATAGGCCGAGAGCACGGCGACGCCCGCGTCGCTGATCACGTTGAGGTTGCCCTTGTCGGCGGCGATCGCGGCGAGGTCGATCACCGCGCGGCAAGCGCGGCAGCAGGCGAGCGGCACGTCGGTGGCGACCTTCAGCGCTTCCTGGATCTTCGCGGTGCGGGCCGCCTTCTGCTCGTCGGTGTCCTTGGGCAGGCCGTAGGCGCCCATCACCGCGTCGAAGGCCGTCACGTCCTCGGCGATCATGGCGGTGAGCGTGGCGCGCAGGCCTTCCGACTTGGCGAGCACGTCCTTCAGGTCGGCCTCGACCTCGGCGTACTTCTTCTTGCCGATGGTGAGGTTGCACACCATCGAGACCAGGGCCGCGCCCATGGCGCCGGAGATGGCGGCGGCACCGCCGCCCCCGGGGGTCGGGCTGGAACTGGCCAGCCCGTCGAGGAAGGTCTTGATGGTCTCGTTCTCGGCCGAGTTCGTCCCGGGCATGCCTTGCCTCCTCAGGCCATCTTCTTGGCGAGCGCGTAGATGTCCTCGGCGTCGAGCACCTGCTCGGTGTTGTCGAAGAGCTGGCCGACGCAAGCGCGGTGGAGCTTCAGCTTGAGGCCGCCGATGCCCAGCGCGCCGAACGACTTCTTGCCGTGGCGGTCCTTGCCCTTGTCCATCGCCTCGATGCCGCCGATGCCGAGCGGGGGCTGGGCGTTGTAGTCGGCGACGAACTCGATCGAGGCCTCGTCCTTCCAGGCTTCCTCGGGGACGAGCTCCAGGCCGATGGCGCCGGCCGAGAACACGATGTTCTGGCCCTTGATGATCCGGGCGCGGGAGCCCGCATCCGGCGTCTCGGCGGCGGCGACGCTGACGCCGAAGCGCTTGTTGACGGCGTCGGCCGAGGCCTGCGCCTTGTCGAGCGAGCGGCCGCACAGGGTCACCTGCGCGCCCTCCCGGGCGAGAAGGGCGGCCGAGCGCATGCCGACCGGGCCGGTGCCGGCGAGCACCACGGCCTTCTTGCCCTCGAGCGAGCCGGCGGCCTTGGCGACGAGCGCCACGCCTGCCGCCGCGGTGGTGTTCGAGCCGTTCGAATCGAGCATCACCGAGACGCGGAAGGGTCCGAAGAAGCGCTTCTTGACGGCCGCGAGCACCGCCTCGCCGGCCGCCATGTTGCCGCCGCCGACGAAGATCGCCGTCGACTTCTTCTCGGAGCCGCCGCGGGTGTAGATCGTGCCGTCGACCAGCGCGCCGACGCTCTCGGGCGTCACGTTGCCGTAGCCGGTGATGTGGTCCGCCCCGCCGTCATAGCCGACGACCGTGTCGAACACGCTCGGCACCGGGTCGGTGTCGAAGAGGAACAGCAGCTTCTTCATCGATCTCGTCCTTATCGCCCGCCTGGGGCGTGATGGGGGGTGTCGTCAGGTCATGGGATCCCCAAGGGACAAGTCCCCTGGGCGGGGCGCCGGGGCAGCGCCCCGGCATGTTCCAGGGCTCCGCCCTGGGCCAGCGAGAGGGGTGACCCCTCTCGACACCCGAAATTCAGCCCTCGACCACGTTCTGCGGCTTGCCGGCGACGAAGGCCTCGACGTTGTCGACGAGCTGGTCGGCGAGGATCTGCATCGCCTCCTTGCTCGCCCAGGCCACGTGCGGCGTGACGATGAGGTTCGGCAGGTCGGCATCGCACAGGATGTTGCCGTCCTTCGGGGGCTCCTGCGCCACCACGTCGAAGCCCGCGCCCGCGATGGTGCCGTTCTTCAAGGCCTCGAGCAGCGCCGCCTCGTCCACGAGGCCGCCGCGGGCCGTGTTGATGAGGATCGCCGAGCGCTTCATCTTCGCGAACTGCTCGGCCCCGATCATGTTGCGGGTGTCGGGCGTCAGCGGCACGTGCAGGGTGATCACGTCGGACTGCGTGAGGATCGTCTCGAAATCGACGAGGCCCTCCTGCGGGAAGACGTCGTAGGCGATGACCTTCATGCCGAGCGCCTCGGCGCGCTTGGCGATCGACTTGCCGAGCGCCCCGTAGCCGACGATGCCGAGCGTCGAGCCGGCGATGTCGTAGATCGGGTAGTCGAAGTAGCAGAACTGCGTGGACTTGGCCCAGTCGCCGCGCCGCACCGAGTTGGCGTAGGGGACGATCGCCCGCCGCAGGGCGAACATCAGCCCGACCACGTGCTCGGGCACGGTGTTGAAGGCGTAGTTGCGGATATTGACGACGGTGATGCCCTGCGCCTTGGCGGCGGCCTTGTCGACCACGTCCGTGCCGGTGGCGGCCACCGCGATCAGCTTCAGGTCGGGGAGCTGCTTCAGCGTGTCGGCACGCATCGGCACCTTGTTGATCAGCGCGATCTCGGCGCCCTTCAGGCGCGCGACGATCTCCTCCGGCGTCCAGGTCGACTCGTACTCGGTGTACTCGTGCGGGAAGTTGAACTCCCGAACCTTGGCGTCGAGGGATTCGCGGTCGAGGAACACGATCTTCTTCGTCATGAAACCCTCATCGATCTCTGGCGGGACCCGCGCACCGCGCAGCGGATCCCGGCTGCATCCGCCAATCTAGGCCGGAAGCGGCGCCTTTCCTCCCGACGCCGGTTGATCCGGTCGCCTCGGTGCGCCCCCGTGAGAAGGCGCCCGTTGGACCCGAGACGGGTCCGGCCGCGGGACGAGCTCCCGCGGCCGATGGTTCGTTCAGCCCGTCGGGGCCTTCAGGCTCACGCTTTGGCGAGCGGGTTCTCGCGCAGGTAGCTCGAGGCCGCGGCGACGCCGGAGCCCGGGGTCACCTTGATGCCGTTGTCGAGCATCGCCATCTCGGCGCCGGCGATGGCGCCGAGCAGCGACAGCTCGTTGAGGTCGCCGACGTGGCCGATGCGGAAGACCTTGCCCGCCACCTTGTTGAGGCCGGCGCCCAGCGCGAGGTTGTAGCGCACGAAGGCGTGCTTGATGATCGCGGCGGCATCGACGCCCTCCGGCACCACGATCGCGGTGACGGTGTCGGAGTTCCACTTGGGCTCCTTGGCGCAGGTCTTCAGGCCCCAGGCCGCGACGGCCTGGCGGGTCGCCTCGCCGAGCACGTGATGGCGGTGGAAGACGTTCTCCAGTCCTTCCTCGAACAGGCAGGCGAGCGCCTCGCGCAGGCCGTAGAGCAGCGGCAGGGCGGGGGTGTAGGGGAAGTAGCCGGCACCGTTCTGCTTCTTGTGGTCTTCCCAGTCGAAGTAGACGCGCGCGAGGCGGTCGTTGCGGCCGGCGGCGCCCTCGGCGACCTTGATCGCCTTGGGGCTGACGCAGATCACGCCGAGGCCGGCGGGGAGCATCAGGCCCTTCTGCGAGCCGGCGATCGCGCAATCGACCTTCCACGCGTCCATCTTGAAGGGCAGCGAGCCGATCGAGGAGACGCCGTCGACGAAGAGCAGGGCCGGGTGGCCGGCCGCGTCGATGGCCTTGCGCACCGCGCCGACATCGCTGGTGACGCCGGTGGCGGTCTCGTTATGGACCACCATCACCGCCTTGATCTCGTGATTCTTGTCGGCGCGCAGGGCCTCCTCGATCTTCTGCGGATCGGCGCCGGTGCCCCACTCCTCGTCCTGGATGATCACCTCGAGGCCGAGGCGCTGGGCCATGTCGATCCAGAGATGGCTGAACTGGCCGAAGCGGGAGGCCAGCACCTTGTCGCCGCGCGACAGGGTGTTGGTCAGCGCCGATTCCCAGATGCCGGTGCCGGAGGCCGGGAACAGGAAGATCGTGCCGTCGGTCGAGCCGTAGATCTTCTTGGTGTCCTGGAACAGCGGCTTGGTCAGCGCCGGGAAGTCCACCGAGCGGTGATCCTCGGAGGGCACCAGCATGGCGCGCTGGACGCGGTCCGGAATGTTGGTCGGACCGGGAACGAACAGGTGATTGCGACCGGGGCGTCGGGTTGCCGCCATGATGTTTCCTCCAAAATCCCATGCGGGACGCCGGCACGTCTTCAGGCCCGGCGTCGGGTGATCGTTCAGTCGGCAGGCTGTTCGGGTCCGGAAGGCCCGGACGGGGCCGGATCGGACGGTCGGTCGTCGACGGAGCGGCAGGGCGGCCTCTTGCCGCCCGCGGTCGCGGCATGCCTGCATGCCGGTCGCCTCCGAAAGACCGTGCTCTCCATGCGACGGCCGCGTGAGCGCTGCAAGCGCCCGGAGCCGTCTCCAACACCTTCCTTGGTTGTCCTGCCTTAGCTGTCCTGCTCTCGCAGCCTTGTCGTCGCCTCGCCGACCCCGGGGCCGGCCCGGACGCCCCTCGGCTCGGGCGGGATTATGACCGTCCAAGTCACGGAAAGAAAACCGGAAAAACTTCGGGGCTCCGGAAAAAAAATTTGCCTTGCGGTGCAGCACGAAGCCCCTGCGATTGACGGGCTTTTACTGCAATGCAGCATCGCAGGAGCGGCGAAACACAGGCGGAAGCCGGCTGAGAGCCGGGCTCTGTCGGGGGCAGCGTCATCAAACTGAGATGGGTTTGCGGTTTGGCTCCGCCCGCCATCTGCCGGGAGGCGCGCATGGGTGAGGACTCGGAAGCCATCCGCGTCAGAACGCTGTTCCTGTCCGATCTGCATCTCGGGACGAAGGGCTGCCAGGCCGGCCTGCTCCTCGAGTTCCTGAAGGACTACGACGCGGACACGATCTACCTCGTCGGCGACATCGTTGACGGGTGGCAGCTGCGTTCGGGCTGGTACTGGCCGCAGGCGCACAACGACGTGGTGCAGAAGCTGCTGCGCAAGGTGCGCAAGGGCTCGCACCTCGTCTACGTGCCGGGCAACCACGACGAGTTCCTGCGCGACTATATCGGCACCACTTTCGGCGGCATCGAGATCGCCGACAGCCGCATCCACGAGAGCGCCGACGGCAAGCGCTACCTCGTGATCCACGGCGACCAGTTCGACATGGTGGTGCGCCACGCCCGCTGGCTCGCGCATCTCGGCGACGGCGCCTACACCTTCGCGCTCTTCGTCAATACCGGACTCAACCGGATCCGCCGGCGGCTCGGCCTGTCCTACTGGTCGCTCTCGGCCTGGGCCAAGCTGAAGGTGAAGAACGCCGTCAACTTCATCGGCCAGTTCGAGGAGTTCCTCTCCGAGGAGGCCCGGCGCCAGGGCGCGGACGGGGTGATCTGCGGCCATATCCACCATGCGGCCAACCGCGAGATCTCGGGCCTGCGCTACCTCAACACCGGCGACTGGGTGGAATCCTGCACGGCGATCGTCGAGCATTACGACGGGCGCATGGAGGTGCTGAACTATCCGAGCCTGCTCCGCGCCCGGGCGGCGGCCGCGGAGACGCGCCGCGAGGCGCCCGAGGCGATGCCCGGACGGCGGGCGGTCGCGTGAGGCTCCTGATCGCCACCGATGCGTGGCATCCGCAGGTCAACGGCGTGGTGCGCTCGCTCCAGCACATGGTCGATGCCGGCCGCGCGCTCGGCTGCGAGCCGGTGCTGCTGACGCCCTCCGACTTCCGCTCCATGCCGATGCCGGGCTATCCCGAGATCCGCCTCGCCTACGCGACGCGGCGGCGCGTGGCCGAGCGCTGGGACGGCTTGGCCCCGAGCCATGTCCACATCGCGACCGAGGGCACGGTCGGCTACGCCGTGCGCCGCCACTGCCTCGCGACGGGCCGGCCCTTCACCACGAGCTACCACACGCGCTTCCCCGAATATCTCGCGGCCCGCGCGCCGGTGCCGGAATCCTGGACCTATGCCTGGCTGCGCCGCTTCCACGGCGCGGCGCGCGGCACCATGGTGAGCACGCCCTCCCTGGAGCAGGACCTGCGCTCCCGCGGCTTCCGCAACCTGATGCGCTGGACGCGCGGCGTCGACACCGCCCTGTTCCACCCGGAGGCCGGCCCCGCGCCAGTGGCGCTCGCCGGCCTGCCGCGCCCGCTCTTCCTCTTCGTCGGGCGGCTCGCGGTGGAGAAGAACGTCGAGGCCTTCCTCCGCCTCGACCTGCCGGGCAGCAAGGTCGTGGTCGGCGACGGGCCGGATCGGGCGCGGCTCGCGGCGATGGCGCCGGAGGCCCGCTTCCTCGGCACCCGCACGGGGACCGAGCTCGCCGCCCTCTACGCGGCAGCCGACGTCTTCGTCTTCCCGAGCCTGACCGACACCTTCGGCATCGTGCTGCTCGAGGCGCTCGCCTGCGGCACGCCGGTGGCGGCCTATCCGGTGACCGGCCCCCTCGACGTGATCGGGCAGACCGGCGCGGGGGTGCTGGATACGGATCTGCGCGCCGCCGCCCTCGCCGCGCTCGCCGTGCCGCGCGCGGTCGCGCGGGCCGAGGCCCTGCGCTACAGCTGGGCGGAGAGCGCGCGCCAGTTCTACGCCAACATCGCGGACGCGCACGAGTCGGACCCGCCGCCCCAGACCCGCGGCCAGGCAGCCCTCGGCCTCGAATCGACGGCGTGACGGCGGCGGGGCCAAGTGCCAGAAGGGGCCGCAACCCCGGACCCGAGCCGATGCCCCCCTTCGATCCCGCCTCCGCCGCCAGCTACCCCGCCGTGATCGGCTGCGACGAGGTCGGGCGCGGGGCCCTGTGCGGGCCCGTCGTGGTGGCCGCGGTCTATTTCGATCCGGCCGTGCTGCCCTCCGATCTCCTCACCCGGCTCGACGACAGCAAGCGCGTGCCCGAACCGATCCGCGAGGCGCTGACACCGCTGATCCGCCAGCATGCCCGCGTCGCGGTGGCCGCCGGCTCGCGCGCCCTGATCGACCGGGTCAACGTGCGCGTGGCGACCCTCGACGCCATGGCCCGGGCGGTGCGCCGCCTCGGCCTCGACGCCACCGTGCTGGTCGACGGGCGCGACCCGGTGCCGGGCCTGAGCCAAGCCTGCCGCGCGGTGATCGGCGGCGACCGCCTGGTGCCGCAGATCGCGGCGGCCTCGATCGTCGCCAAGACCGTCCGCGACGGCCTGATGCGCCGCCTCGCCTCCCGGCATCCGGACTACGCCTGGGAGCGCAATGTCGGCTACGGCACCGCCGCCCACCGCTCCGGCCTCGCCGCCCGCGGCCGCAGCCCGCACCACCGGCTGACCTTCACGCGGGCCTACGGGTGACCGCCAACGCGATTCAGAACAGCGCGAGCTGCGCCCCCGGCACGGCGAAGGCGTCGCAATTCAGCCGCAGGCGCTCCTCCGGATAGCCCAGCCGGGCCCGAGCGAGGCGCATGCGCTGGGCGATCAGCTCGGCGTAGGGACCTTGCCCGGTCATGCGCCTGCCGAAGGTCGCGTCGTAAAGACGGCCGCCGCGCGATTGCGCGACGAGGGACAGCGCGCGACCCTGCCGGCCGGGATAATGCTCGGCGAACCAGTCGGCGACGAGGTCCTTCAGCTCGTGCGGCAGGCGCAGCAGCACGTGGCTCGCCTCGCGCGCGCCGCAGGCGCGGGCCTGTTCGAGGATCGCCTCGATCTCGTGGTCGTTGAGCGCCGGGATGATGGGGGCGACGATCACCATCACCGGCACCCCCGCCGCGCTCAAGGAGCGGATCGCCTCCAGGCGCTTGGCCGGATGGGGGGCGCGCGGCTCCATGCGCCGGGCGAGCACCGGATCGAGGGTGGTGACCGAGATCGCGACCTTCACGAGGCCCTCCGCCGCCATCGCCGCCAGGATGTCGCGGTCGCGCAGGACGAGGTTCGACTTGGTGACGAGGCCGACCGGGTGGCGGAAGCGGGCGAGCACCTCCAGCACCGCACGGGTGATGCCGTGCTCGCGCTCGATCGGCTGGTAGGGATCGGTGGCGGTGCCGAGCGCGATGCTGCGCGGCCGGTAGCCGGGGGCGGAGAGCTCGCGCTCCAGGAGGCGCGCGGCGTCGGGCTTGGCGAAGAGCCGCGTCTCGAAGTCGAGCCCCGGCGACAAGCCGACATAGGCGTGGTTCGGCCGCGCGAAGCAGTAGATGCAGCCGTGCTCGCAGCCGCGATAGGGGTTGATCGAGCGGTCGAAGGGGATGTCGGGGGAGGTGTTGCGGGTGATGATCGCCCGCGACCGTTCGCGGGTCACCTCGGTGCGCCGCGACGCTGCCGGCTCGGGCTCCCAGCCGTCGTCGAAGCTCTCGCGGGCGTGAGGCTCGAAGCGACCGTCGGGATTGGCCGTCGCGCCCCGGCCGCGCCGCGCCTCGGCCGGGACCGCCGCGCCCGCCGGACCTCGAAGGCGCGGCGCCCTGCTCCCACCCGCATCGCCCATGCCGCCCCCCGCACGATCACCGCTCGGAACATAGCGCGAACAAGCCTGGGACAGAACGCTCATAAATCAGGCATATCGGCCTTTTCGCGCCTTCGGCCCGGCGCCAGGCGGCGGATTTGCCGGACCGGGTGGTTCCCTCGCTGCCAAAATCGGTTATCGGCGCGCATGCTCTCCGCGGTGACCTATATCGCGCGGCCCGCCGAACCGGACGCGATCGACCAGCTTGCCGACACCCTGGGCACCCTGGTGGCGGGGGTGGCGGCCGGCCTCGTGAGCGACGCGGTGATCGTGGCGGGGGCCGAGAACGAGGCGGTGGCGACCGTCGCCGAGGCCACCGGCGCGACTCTGGTCCTGCGCCCGCGCGGGGGCAGCCCGTGGATGGCGGGCGCCCGCATCGCCCGGCGCGACTGGGTGCTGTGCCTCGCGGCCGGCGACGTGCCGGCGGAGGGCTGGATCCGCACCCTCGACCGCTTCATCGGCACGGCGCGGCCCGAGACGGCGCTCGCCCGCCTGCGCCGGCCGCATGGCGGCCTGCCGGCGCGGCTCGCCGTGCGGGGGGAGGGCGTGATCGGCGTGGCCCGGGCGCGTGCCGGCGACCTCGTGCGGCGCGAGACGCTGTTAGCCGGTCCGATCTTCAGCCCGCGCCTCAAGGCGCGCCGCTTGATCGCCCGGATCGACCGGGCCTGACGCTCACACCGAGACCGAGGCGCCCCGGCGCAGGTGCTCGTCGAGCCGCGGCATGATCTCGACGAAGTTGCAGGGCCGGTGCCGGTAGTCGAGCTGCTGCGCCAGGATCCCGTCCCAGGCGTCGCGGCAGGCGCCCGGCGAGCCCGGCAGCACGAAGACGTAGGTCGCCCGCGCGACGCCGGCGGTCGCGCGCGACTGAAGCGTCGAGGTGCCGATCTTGTCGTAGGAGATGCGGTGGAACACCGCCGAGAAGCCGTCCATGCGCTTCTCGAACAGCGGCTCCAGCGCCTCGGGCGTCACGTCGCGCCCGGTGAAGCCGGTGCCGCCGGTGGTGATCACCACGTCGATCGCGGGGTCGCGGATCCAGGCCTCGACCTGGCCGCGGATCGCCGGAACCTCATCCGGGACGATGGCCCGCCCCGCGAGCCGATGGCCAGCCTCGCCGAGGCGCTGGACCAGGGTGTCGCCGGAGCGGTCGTCCTCGAGCCGGCGCGTGTCCGAGACGGTCAGCACGGCGATGCCGAGGGGGATAAACGGACGGTCCGAGGGGGTCGGGGCGGCCATGCTCGGCTCCTGTCAAGAGCATTTCCCGCGGACGTGGTTGCCGGTTCCGCGACAGAAAATGCGCCACGGCGCGCGGCATGCCCGTGAGAAGGATCATGGACATGCCGCGCGCGTCGGCCCCGATATGGGGCCGCGCGGGCGCCGCGTCACGGTGATGTCAGCGCGCCGCGAACAGATCCGGCCGGCGCAGGCGCAGGGCGTAGACGAGGACGAGCGTCTTCATGTCGGCGATGGTGCCGTCCTCGCTCATGCGGGCGATCGCATCGAGGGGCAATTCGTGCACGCTGATCGCCTCGTGCTCCTCGCTGAGGCCGCCGCCGGGCCCGGCCTTGTCACCCTGGCCGTAGGGGGCGAGGAACAGGTCCATGCGCTCGGTGGAGATGCCGGGCATCGACCACGCGCTCGCGACCGGCTCCAGGGCGCCCAGGCGCAGGCCCGTCTCCTCGTAGGCCTCGCGGCGGGCGCCCTCGGCGGGGTCGCCCTCGTCGAGGATGCCGGCCGGCACCTCGATCACCTCCGGCGGCCCCTCCGCGAACAGGACGGGCGCGCGGAACTGCGAGATCAGCACGCCGACGCGCCGCTCGGGATCGTAGGGCAGCACCGCCACCGCCCGCCCGTGATCCTCCATCTCCCGCTTGACCCGGCGGCCGTCGGCCATCGTCACCTCGGCGACGAGGAAACGGGCCCAGCCGTCGTGGATGAGGCGGGTTCCGCCGATGATGGGTGCCATGCGCATCCTCTGGAGAAGGGGCATGCCGGCCCCGGGAAGCCCGGGCCGCATGAAGCGGGAATGCGGCACCAGCACGAACGGCTCGGGGCGATTCGTGGATTCCGCCGGACTTATACCAGACGGCGCTGAGCGCGACTCATCGCCGTCTGCCCGCGCGACGGCGCGGCGGCGGTCGTCCGCCGGGCGCGTCGATCCCGACCAGGGGCCGGGATCGACGCACTTGGTACTATCCAGCGGGATCGGGCCCCGCGCCGCCGCGGCGGATGGTGAAGCGCAGGAGCGGGCCGTCGCGCTCGGTGGCGTCGAGGCGGTCGCCGGTCTCGCGCACGAGGTTCGGGATGTCGATGGCCGCCATCGGGTCGGTGCAGCTCACGCGCAGGCGCGCGCCCTCGGGCAGGCCGCGCAGGGCCTTGGCGGTGCGCAGCACGGGCAGCGGGCATTTCAGGCCGCTGAGATCGAGGTCGAGGGCGGTCTCGTCGGTCATGGTCTCGTGCGAAAAGCCCCGCCGGGAGGGCCCGGCGGGGCTTCGTATCCTGTTCGGCTCGGGCCGTCCTACCAGCCGTAGCCCTGGTAGCCGTAGGCGGGGTAGCCGTAGCTGTAACCGTAGCCGGCCGGGGCGTAGCCGTACCCGTAGGCCGGGTAGTCATATCCGTAGCCGCCGTAATAGCCGTAGCGCGGCGCGGAGCTCGCCGCGATGGCGCCCCCGATCAGGCCGAGCGCCGCGCCGGCCGCGAGCGCGCCGCCGACGTTGCGGCGGTATCCATAGCCACGATAGCCGTAGCCCCGATAGCCGTAGCCGCCGCCGTAATAGCCGCGGCGCCAGCCGACATTGTCCACCGTGGCGGCGGCGCCGCCAACCTGGGCGCCGGTCAGAGCCGGAAGCGGGGCGGCCTCCGCGGTACCGACGGTCCCGGCGGACATGCCGAGGGCGGTCGTGCCTGCGAGGGCGAGAGCCATGAAACGCGACATGATCGCTGTCTCCTGAGGTTGAGTTGCCCTGAAAAACGGCCTCGCTGCCGTTCCGTTCCGGGGTAATCCGTCCGGCCACGCGCCGGCGTGCGCGGCGGCACGCGGCCGCGCACGCTCAACCTCTCTCCGCCTGCTCGCCTAAGCGCCGCGGCTGGCCTCAGAAAACGCATTCCGCGAAGGCGGGTTCGACGGAGCGCTGCCAGCGGGCCTCGTAATCCGCGAGCAGTTCCTCCGCCCGCGAGCGGCCGGCGGCGACGATCGCCTCCAGCGGCTGCAGGTACTGCGTCTCGTCGCGGCCCGATTCGTCGCGGCGCGCCCGTGCCTGCAGCCCGGCGCGGGCGATGGCGAGCGCCTCCGCCGCGACGGCGCCGAGGCTGCGCCCGCCGCAGCCGCAGACCGGGGTGGCGAGGCCGAGGCGCGGCACCGTGGCGCGCATCGCCTCGCGCGTCTGCGCGCTCCAGCCCTTCACGAGGTCGAGGACAGCGTCGAGGGCGGATTCATCGTAGAGCAGCCCGGTCCAGAAGGCGGCCTGGGCGGCGATCATGCCGGGCCCGCCGACATCGGAGCCCCGCATCTCCAAGAAGCGCTTCAGGCGCACCTCGGGGAAGGCGGTGGAGGCGTGGTTCGCCCAGTCCGAGACGGTGGCGTACTCGCCGGGCAGTTGCGGCAGCTTGCCGGCCATCAGGTCCCGGAAGGAGGCGCCCGAGACGTCGTGGTAGATGTCGCCGCGCTTGACGAAGTACATCGGCATGTCGAGCAGCCAGTCGACATAGCCCTCGTAGCCGAAGCCCGCCTCGAAGGCCCGCGGCAGCATGCCGGTGCGGTCGGCATCGGTGTCGCGCCAGATCTCGGAGCGGCGGGAGAGGTAGCCGTTCGGCCGCCCGTCGGTGAAGGGGGAGTTGGCGAAGAGCGCGGTCGCCACCGGCTGAAGCGCCAGCGAGGCGCGCAGCTTGCGCACCATGTCGGATTCGGAGGCGAAGTCGACGTTCACCTGCACGGTGGAGGTGCGCAGCATCATGTCGAGGCCCAGCGTGCCCACCTTCGGCATGTAGGCCGCCATGATGCGGTAGCGGCTCTTGGGCATGACGGGCGTCTCCTCGCGCCGCCATTTCGGGCTCATGCCGAGGTCGAGGAAGCCGATGCCGAGGGGCTCGGCCACGCGCCTCACGGCGGCGAGGTGCTCGTCGAGCTCGCGCACCGTGGCGTGGACGTCGGGGAGCGCCGCGCCCGAGAGCTCGAACTGGCCGCCGGGCTCGATCGAGATCGCGCCGCCGGCCTCGGAATGCAGGCCGATGATGGTGCCGAGATCGGTGATCGGCTCCCAGCCGGTCTCGCGGGCGAGGCCGTCGAGGAGCGCGCGCACGCCGCGCTCGCCGGCATAGGGCACCGGCTCGCGGGTCTCGCGGTAGAAGGGGATCTTCTCGTGCTCGGTGCCGATCCGGAAGCGCTCGCGCGGCTTCTCGCCTTCGGCGAACCACGCGACCAATTCGGCACGCGTGGTGATCGGGGTCGAATCTGAGGTGTCGCGCGCCATGCGCCGCCCGTCCGTAACGTCGGTGGTGTGCGGGAAGGGACACGCACCGGCGAGCCAGGGTCATGCCCGTCGCACGGGATGTCGTGCGCTTAATCCAGCGGACAAGGCGGGACAACGCGGGCGCCCAGGCACACCACGCTCCGCGGCGCAGGGGCGGGCTCCCGCCGGGCCGCGCGGTGTGCGTTCGCGCACATGAGGCGGTCAGCGCGCGTCGCCGAGCACCGCCTGGACGAGGGCGAGCACCGCGACCGCCGCCGTGTCCGCCCGCAGGATGCGGGGACCGAGCGAGAGGGCCACCGTGTTCGGGCGCTCCCGGATGCGCGCACGCTCCTCCTCCGAGAACCCGCCCTCGGGCCCGACGAGCACGGCGAGCGGCGGGGGCGCCGCCGGATCCGCCGCGCCGCGGAGCGCCGCGACCGGATCGGAGACGGGCGCGTCCTCGTCGCAGAACACGAGAAGGCGCTCTGGCGAGAGGGCATCGAGGGCGTCCGGCAGGCGCACGGCCTCGGCGAGGTCGGGAATCGCCAGGATCCCGCATTGCTCGGCCGCCTCGATCGCGTTGGCGCGCAGGCGGTCCAGGTTGATCCGCTCCCCTTGCGTGTAGCGGGTGAAGACCGGCCGGATCGTGCCCGCCCCCAGCTCGACCGCCTTCTGCGCCAGATAGTCGAGCCGCGCGCTCTTCAGGGGCGCGAACAGGTAATGCAGGTCGGCCCGCGCGGTCTGCGCCCGGACCCGCTCCGCCACGTCGAGATCCGCGCTCTTGCGGCCGGAGGGGGCGAGGCTCGCCCGCCACTCGCCATCGCGGCCGTTGAACAGCAGCACCGGGTCCTCGGGCTTCCGCCGCAGGACGTTGAGGAGGTAGTTCGCCTGCGCCCGGTCGAGGGGCAGGCGCGCGCCCGCGCGCAGGTCCGCCTCCACGAAGAGGCGGGGCGCGGTGAAATCGTAGGCCGGCATGGCGGTCTGGTCGCGCGCGGGGGCCGCCCTGTCAACGCACCGATCGAGATGTTGCCGAAAGGTTACGCGGCCGGAATTTGAAGGCCTTGCCAACAGCAGCACGCGTGCGGGGGCGCGTGTGGGGCTCGCCGCTCGATTGACGCCACATTCCTATGGCGAAGCAAAGCCCAGACAACGCAACCGAGACAACACGGCCGGCAGCCGCCGGAGGATCCGGCCGGGGCCCCGCGTCCCGCGGATCCGGCACGAGAAACGGCCCCGGCGGGCGGATCAGGAGACGAGGCGCATGGCATTCCGGACCTTCGCACTGGCGGCTGCGGCGCTCGCCGGCTGCACCCTGCTCAACGCTGCGGCCTTCGCCCAGTCGGCGGAGTGCGGCGCCATCCAGAAGACGCTGGAAGAGCGCAAGACTCTCGTCCAGCGGGCGAACACGGCCTCGAGCGCGAAGAAGAAGATGACGCCCGGCGAGGCCTGCGCCCTGTTCGGCAAGATGCAGGCGAACGGCCTGGCGGGCATCAAGTGGATCGAGGCCAACAAGGAATGGTGCCAGATCCCCGATTCCTTCACGGACGGCTTCAAGGCCGACCACCAGAAGGTCGTCGGCATCAAGACCAAGATCTGCGGCATGGCCGCCCAGGCCGCCAAGATGGAGGCCCAGGCCAAGGCCCAGGCGGCGAATGGCGGCGGCGGCGGCCTCCTCGGCGGCCCCGGCCTGACCGGCGCCTTCAAGCTGCCGCAGGGCGCGCTCTGAGCCGGATCCGGGATCGGACGTGCCTGCCGCGAGAGCATTTTCCACGGAGGTGGTTGCCGGTTCCGTGGGAGAAAATGCGGCACAATCCATCAGAGAGAGCATGTTCCGTGATCCAAGGATCGTGGAACGTGCTCTAGCGGCGTGAGCGAGGCGGGCGACGGTCGCGTCGCCGATGCGGTGGCGGGCCATTGGGTCGACCGGCTCGCCCCGCGGGGCGCCCGCCCCTATCTGCGGCTCGCCCGGATCGACCGGCCGATCGGCTGGTGGCTGCTGGTCCTGCCCTGCTGGTGGTCCGCGGCGCTCGCGGCGACCCATGCCGGCCGGCCCTGGCCGGACCCCTGGCACCTGCTGCTCTTCCTCGTCGGCGCCGTGGCCATGCGGGGCGCGGGCTCGACCTACAACGACATCGCCGACCGCGACCTCGACGCGCAGGTCGAGCGCACGCGCTCGCGGCCCCTGCCCTCGGGCCAGGTGCGGCCGCGCGCCGCCGCGCTGTTCCTGGTCGCCCAGGCGCTCGTCGGCCTCGCGGTGCTGGTGCAGTTCAATGCGGGCGCGATCCTGATCGGCCTGTGCTCGCTGCTGCCGGTGGCGGTCTACCCGTTCATGAAGCGGGTGATGTCGATGCCGCAGGCCGTGCTCGGCCTCGCCTTCGCCTGGGGCGCGCTGATGGGCTGGGCGGCGGTGTTCGGCCGGCTCGATGCGGCGCCCCTGCTGCTCTACGCGGGCAGCGTCGCCTGGGTGATCGGCTACGACACGATCTACGCGGTGCAGGACATCGAGGACGACGAGATCGCCGGGATCCGCTCCTCGGCCCGCCTGTTCGGGGATCACCTGAAGACGATGGTCGCCCTGTGCTACGGGCTTGCCGCGCTCCTCGTGGCGCTGGCGGTGCACGCCGCGGGCGGCGGGGCACTGGCCTGGGCGGGTGCCCTCGCCTTCGCCGGGCATCTCGCCTGGCAGGTCGGGCATCTGCGCCCGCGCGACGGCCTGGGCGCGCTCACGCTGTTCCGCTCGAATCGCGGGGCGGGGCTGATCCTGTTCGCAGGCCTCGCCGCCGACACGCTGGCCCGCGGCTGGATGCCGTAGGCCCCGCCTCGAAGAGGCTCAGTTCCGGGCGATGATCTCCTTCTCGCCGCGGTGGATCAGCGGGCGCACCGGCAACCGGCCGGTCTTGCGGCGCACGAGGAAGCGCGGGCGGCGGTCGCAGAGCGAGCCGTGGCGGCGGCGCATGCGGGTGCGTCCGAGGGCGAGCCGGCCGACCTGCTGCGAGACCGGGCTCAGGGCGCCGTCCTCGCGGACGATCATCCGCACGAGGCCGGCCTTGGCGGCGGCGTCGCGCCACACGGCCACGACCTCGTCCTCGCCGAACGGCCCGAGCTCGGAGAAGGTCGCGCCCTCCGCATCGGTGAGGAGGAGGACGAAGCGGTCCTCGCCGCATTCCTCGCTCTCCTCCGTGGCGAAGGCGAGGGCGATGCCGGCGGGCTTGGGGCCCTGCCCGCCGCCGAAGATCGGCAGGCGGCTCACGGTCAGCTCCGGGAGGGGACCGACGACGCCGTCCTGGCAGAGATGTTCGTGCCGGCTCCGGTCGATCATGCGCTCAGTGTTCATCTGCCTGATGCCCTGTTGCAAGTGGCGACCTCTGTCGGGCCGTCCGTTATGCAGGGGAGATTGCCCTCAGATCTCCTCCGGGCGGCTTAAGAGCCAGAGTTAAGCGAGTCTGGACTGGCGCTTGATGCGCGGAATGCTCAACGCTTCCTTGCCCCGATCCGGCGGATGCGCGGCATCGGTGCCGCGGCCGCGTGTGGCATCGCGATCCTTGTGACCCTTCGCAGCGCACCTTAGAACGGGTGCAGCGCCGGATTCCCGTCCCGTTCCAGGCCCCGCGCCGGGCGACCGGTCGACCCGGCCTTCCGTGTCAGGTCGCCGCCGATGCCCTCGAACACGATACGGACCGCGATGACCGAACCGCTCCCCGCCGACGCCGTATCCGACCTGATGCCGGCGCTGCGCGACGTGATCCGCGAGGCGGCCGACCTGGCCCTGCCCTATTTCCGCGAGGGCGGCCACACCACGGCCCGGGTCTGGTCGAAGGCCGGCGGCTCGCCGGTGACCGAGGCCGACGTCACCGTCGACACCTTCCTGAAGATCCGCCTGAGCGAGCTGGTGCCGCAGGCCGCGTGGCTCTCCGAGGAGACGCAGGACGACCCCGCCCGGATCGGGCAGGACCTCGTCTGGATCGTCGACCCGATCGACGGGACGCGGGCCTTCCTCTCGGGCCATCCCGACTGGTCGATCGCCGTGGCGCTGCTGTCGCGGGGCGAGCCGCTGCTCGGCGTCGTCAACGCGCCGGCGCTTCAGGTCTCCTACGAGGCGGTGCGGGGGCAAGGCGCCACGCGCAACGGCGCGGCGATCGCAGTCTCGGCGCGGGAGGGCCTGAACGGCGCGCGCGTGACCGGGCCGAAGCCGATGTTCGACCGGCTGCAGCGCGGCGTCGACCGCGGCGGCGCGCCGGCCGATTTCCACCTGATCGAGCGGATTCCCTCGCTGGCGCTGCGCCTCGTGCGCGTGGCCGAGGGCGCGATCGATGTCGGGCTCGTCACCGCCAATGCCCGGGACTGGGATCTCGCGGGGGCCGACCTGATCCTGCGCGAGGCCGGCGGCTTCGTCTGCGACCTCGCCGGCCGCATGCCGGCCTACAACCAGCCGGATCCGGTGCACGGGGAGCTCGTCGCGGTGACGGGCCCCTTGCGCGATCCGGCGCTGGCGGCCTGGGCCGGCGGCGCCTGAGGGCGCCGCGAGCCGCGGATTCCCGATTTTTCGGAAAGAAGACCGACCGTCAGGCCGCCTCGCGCAAGGTGAGCGCGGCGGGGGCGAGGCCGAGGCGCTCGGCCAGATGCCAGCGCAGCTCGCGCTGCGAGTGGTAGTCGTAGGAACGGTCGATGAGATGGCTGAGATCAGCCTTGCGATGACCGGGCTGGGCCGCCTCGTTGAGGCTGCGCACCCGGAAGGTCGGCGCGTCGGTGACGGGCGACCGCGCGCCGCGACGGCGCGTGAACTCGAACAACATGTCTTTTCTTGATTCTCTTTCGTGTGGCGCAGGTGATACCCGGGCCGTCATGCGGCCGGACCCTGCGACGTCAGCGTTTTGTATCTGATGTGCCGTCCGGCGCGACCGGTCCCGGAGGACGGCAGCGTCGGATGGTTTTCGTGGCGTGGCGCCGGCCTTGGCTCAGGCCGTGGGTCGGGCCCCGCCAGGGGGCCCGCCTCAGTGGCCGGAGGCTCAGGCAGCCTGGAGGTTGCCGGCCGCGTCCTTGCCGCTGCGCTTGTCGGGCACGATCTCGTAAGAGATCTTCTGGCCCTCGACGAGATTCCGCATCCCGGCGCGCTCGACGGCGGAGATGTGGACGAACACGTCCTTGCCGCCATCGTCCGGCTGGATGAAGCCGAAGCCCTTGGTCTCGTTGAACCACTTCACGGTGCCAGTATTCACGTATAGTACCTCGTGTCGTCCATGAGACGATCGTTCGCTCGCCCGGGAGCGCGCGGTTCGACGTCCTCAGAAAGTCTTGCAGAGCTGGCGGGGCACGAGACGCTCAACCTTCAGAAGCGTCGGTCTCGGTGCTTGGCCCCCCGGAGCCTTATCTAGGCGTTCCTTGCGGCTGCAACAAGGCGAAGGCCCGATCCAATTTCCCGGCGCGGCTGCGGCCTTTCGGCCGCCCGGGGGCGCCCGGCCCTGTGAATCGGCGCTGGCGCGGTGCATATTGGGGCACGCGTTCAGGCAGTTAGACGATCTCTCAGGCGGTCCATGGCAGGCATCTCGGTTTCGTTGGAAGGGGCCAACATCCAGCTCTCCTTCCAGAAGGACGATCAGGCGACGGCGGTGGTGATGGATGCCCGGGCAGCCCGCGCGCTGGTGCGCGCCGTGGGCCAGCTTCTCACCGCCATCGACGAGACCGAGGAACCCGACCTGCCCGAGGACCTGAGCGAGGAGGAGGTCGCCATGCTCGACGTCACCTCCTCGGCAATCGAGGTCGGCACCGACGAGCAGGGCCAGGCCGTCGTCGCGCTGCAGGCCGGCGCCCTGCCGCCCTTCCAGCTGCGCCTGACGGACGAAGAGGCCCGCCACGTCGCGACGAGCCTCTCCGAGATCCTGAACGCCCCGCGCGACGTGCGCGCCTCGCACGGCGGCCACTGACGGCGAATGCCCCTTCCCCGCCGAGGGGAAAGGGCCGGTTGGCTACATCCGCGGGCCGGGATCGGTCGGCTGGCCCGGGAACACGTCGGGCTCGGAGCCGGGCCCGCCGGGCTCGTCGATGCCGGGATCGTTGACCGGATAGGGCGTGCGCGGCCCGGTCGGCCCGATATCGGGCAGCTCGTCGGGCTGGGGCGGGGGCGGCAGGTCGCCGGGCGTGGGATCGGGCGTCGGAAGGCCGGGATTGGCCATGCGCGCATCTCCGTGGCTGTCGGGGGATGCCGAATCAACGGATCGGCGCTCCGAGGGGTTCCAGGGTCCGCCCCTCTGCAGGGCAGGCCTGCCGGGAACAGGCGGAACGGGCCGTGTCCCGCCTCGTTGCACCGGACACGACCGACAGGAGACGCCAGAATGCCCGACATCAGACAGGCCAAGGTCCTCATCCTCGCCACCGACGGCTTCGAGGAGACGGAGCTGACCGTGCCGCAGGCGAAGCTCAAGGAAGCCGGCGCCACGGTGCATGTGGTCGCCCCGAAATCGCGCGAGGCGAAGCCGTCGATCCGCGGCTGGGACAAGACCGATTGGGGCAAGAACGTCGCGGTCGACCACGATCTGGAGGAGATCGATCCTTCGGCCTACGACGTGCTCGTCCTGCCGGGCGGCCAGATCAACCCGGATAAGCTGCGCCTCGAGGCGAAGGCGCTGGAGGTGATCAAGGGCTTCCTCACCTCCGGCAAGGTGGTGGCCGCGATCTGCCACGCGCCCTGGCTGCTGATCGAGGCGGGCGCGGTGAAGGACCGCGACGTGACCTCGTTCAGCTCGATCCGGACGGACATGGTCAATGCGGGCGGCCGCTGGCACGACAAGGCGGTGGTGACCGACCACGGCATCATCACCAGCCGCAACCCCGGCGACCTCGACGCCTTCTGCGCCAAGATCATCGAGGAGGTCCGGGAGGGCCGCCACGAGCCGCGCCAGCTCGCGGCCTGACATCTCCGCACCGGAAACGAGAAAGGCCCGCACGCCGTGGCGTGCGGGCCTTTTCCCTATCGAGATACCGGTTCGCCGCGCGCGCGGCGGACCGCGGAGGTTCCGGGGACTGGAACCTCCGCAGACCTTAGTTGGCTTCCTCGTCGCCCGGCTCGAAGGATTCGGGCACGGTCGATTCAGCGCTCGCCACCGGGGTCGGGGCGCTGATCGTCGAGGGCACGTTCACGCCGTCGCGCTTGTAGATGTCGTCGCGGAACTGGACGAGGCCGTCCGGGGTCGACCAGGCCGTGATGTAGGTCCAGTAGACCGGAACCGGCTGGGTGAGCGTCGCGTCGACGCGCTTGCCGCTCTCGATCGCCTGCTCGACCTGCTCGCGGCCCCAGCCGGGCGTGTCCTTCAGGAGCCAGGTGATGTACTCGCGCACGTTCTGCACGCGCACGCAGCCCGACGAGATGAAGCGGAAGTCGTCGCCGAACACGCCCTTGGTGTTCGTGTCGTGCATGAACACCCCGTACGGGTTCGGGATGTTGATGCGCACGATGCCCATCGAGTTGAAGTCGGCGCCCGAATCCTGGCGATAGGTGTAGCGGGTGCCCTCGTCCGAGAACCAGTTCACCGACTTCGGGGAGATCTCGCCGCCACCGGAGAGGATGCGGATCTTGTTGTCGGTGAGGTAGTTCGGATCCTTCTGCATCTTCGGGATGAGGTCCTTCTTCACGATCGAAGCCGGGACCGTCCAGGTCGGGTTGAAATTGATCTGCGTCGCCTTGGTGTTCATGATCGGCGACTGGCGGTCGATCTTGCCGACGCCCGCGGCGTGCAGGGTCACGACCTGGCCGTTCTCCACGGTCTGCACCAGGGCGGCCGGAATGTTGGTGATGACGAAGCGGCGGCCGAGATCGCCCGAATAGGAGCGCAGGCGGATCGCGTTGATTTCGAGCTGGCGCAGGCGGATGTCGGCCGGCACGTTCATGGCCTGCTGCGTGGCGAGGCTCATCGCGCCGGTCTGGCTGAGGCCGTGGCGGGCCTGGAAGCGCTTCACGCCGGCCGCGACGTAGGAGTCGAACACGCCGGAGGTGCCGGCCGCCGGATCGAGATCGCCCGTCACGATCAGGCGCTGGCGGACGGAGGCCACCGCCGGGCCCTTGGCGCCGACGCGCAGGCGGTCGGCGCCGCTGACCGGGCGCCAGCCGCCGCGGGACACGATCTCCTTGTAGCGCTCCACCATCTGCTCGGTGGCGGCCACCGTCTGCGGCGACAGGATCGGCGTCAGCGAGCGCTGCACCTGCATGGCGGCGGGCGAGGCGTAGTCCTGCGCCCACTCCGCCTGGGCGAAGCCGCCCGAATCGCGAGCGAGGGCGCCGGTGGCGGCGGCAGCGGTGGCGAGGAGCGCGAGGCTCGCGGAGACCCGCAAATTGGCCAGTTTCAGCATGGCTTTAAGTGGCTCTGGTCTGTTCTGGAGGCGATAACCGGATCGGCGGCCCGGATCGGCCGCAGGTCCTCGTGACCGCCAAGGTGTCGAGGTGCCGTTAAGAACCCATGTGGACCGGGCCAGAATGTGGCACGGAGGTGCGCGGGCGCACGCCGCGCGGCGGTGATGCCGGGCGGCGACAGAAATCCAAGCGGGGCCGTGGCAGATATGGCGCGCCCGCCTCCGTTGGGATAACGGCATTCCATGGCACAGCGCCGGAGAGACGCACGCGAGAACTGGAGAGGCGCACGCGCGGTGATCGCGGTGCTCGCCCTCTACGCGCTCGTCTTGCAGGGCTTCCTCGGCGGCCTGATGCCCCTGGCCGGATCCGGCGGCGTCCACTGCGCGCCCATCGAGGCGGCCGGGCAGGCCCCGGACAAGGCTTCCCACGACCACGCCGCCTGCTGCGTGGCGGCGCAGGCCGTCGCCACGGCCCTGCCGGGCCGGGAGCCCGCCGCCATGCTGGCGCGGCCCCGCCCGGCCGCAGCCTCCGTCGCCTGGGCGGCGGCCGCCGATTTCAACCCGCGGGCGCCGCCCCGCGCCCTGCCCCATCCGCGAGGTCCTCCCGTCGCCTGAGCCGGTCGCCCTTCCTCGATCCCTCGGACAACGGACCTCCTCGATGACCACCCTGTTCCGCGCCGGCCTCAGCGCCGCGCTCCTGCTTTCCGGCCTCGCCAGCGCCCACGCCCACGCCGTCCTCGAGCGCAAGGAAGCCGCGCCCGGATCGAGCTATCGCGGCGTCGTGCAGATCATGCACGGCTGCGACGGGAAGCCGACCACCCGCGTCAGCGTCACGATCCCCGAGGGGATGATCGGCGCGAAGCCCATGCCGAAGCCGGGCTGGGTGGTCTCCACCGCCCGCGGCGCCTACGACCGGCCCTACCAATCCTTCCACGGCACCGTGTCGGAGGGGGTGAAGACCATCACCTGGAGCGGCGGCGAGTTGTCCGACGACGAGGTGGACGAGTTCACCTTCTTCGTGCGCGTCACCGACGCCTTCGCGCCCGGCGCCACCGCCTATTTCCCCGTCGAGCAGGATTGCGCCCAGGGCGGCCATCGCTGGAGCGAGATCCCCGGCGAGGGCCGGAGCGCGCGCGACCTGAAATCACCGGCCCCGTCCGTGCGCATCGTGGCTGCCGCCCAGAAGGCCGCGGCCGCGCCCGCCCCCGTGAAGGCGGGCGACCTCACCATCGAGACGCCGTGGCTGCGCGCGACGCCGGCCGGCGCCAAGGTGGCGGGCGGCTATGTCCGCATCACCAACACCGGCACCAGCCCCGACACGCTGACGGCCGCCGCGATCCCGCTCGCGGGCCGCGGCGACATCCACAGCATGTCGACCGAGAACGGCGTGATGAAGATGGCCCCCCTCCCCGAGGGCCTGACCATCAAGCCCGGCGAGACGGTCGAGCTGAAGCCCGGCGGGTTCCATCTGATGTTCGAGGGTCTGACGGGCGCCCCGAAGGCTGGCGAGAGCGTGCAGGGCTCGCTCACCTTCGCCCGCGCCGGCACGGTCCCGGTGACCTTCGCGGTCGCCCCGATCGGTGCGGCGGGCCCCGGTGCCCCCGCGGGGGCCGCGGGCGGCGGCCACCACAACCACTGACGCCGCGCCGTCCGGGCCGCCCCGCCGGGGCGGTGTCCGGACGGGCGCGCCGACCCGTTCGCCGCGCGGCTCTGCGCTGCGCGCTCCTCGTCCCTCTGTCGACGCGTGCCCGCCCATGAGCCGTGGCCCGTCCGGAGTCCGTCCCATGCCGTTCCCGCCCCGCGGCGCCCCGCCGGCACTCGCCGCCCTCCTGGCCTCCCTCGCCCTGCCCGCCCCCGCTTTCGCGCAGCAGGGCGCCGCCGCCGAGGTCCAGCTCTCCGAACTCTCCGTCTCGGGGAGCGCCGGCGCGCCGCCGCGCGGCTCGGCCACGGTGCCGAGCGTCGCCGAGCAGCGCACCGCTTTGAATGCGACGGTGGGCTCGGTCGCCTTCGTCGATGCGGCGAGCTTCCAGAACCGCTACGCCAACACCCTGCGCGACGTCCTCAAGGACACGCCGGGCGTCTTCGTGCAGAGCCGCTACGGGCAGGAGCTGCGCCTCTCGGTCCGCGGCTCCGGCATCAGCCGCGGCTTCCACCTGCGCGGCCTCGAGCTCCTGCAGGACGGCATCCCGGTGAACCTCGCCGACGGCAGCGGCGACTTCTACCAGATCGATCCGCTCTCCTTACGCTCGGTCGAGGTCTACAAGGGCGGCAACGCGCTCACCTTCGGCGCCACCACCCTGGGCGGCGCGGTCAACTTCGTGACGCCCACCGCCTACACGGCGCTCGCGCCCAACATCCTGCGCATCGACGGCGGCGCCTTCAACACGATCCGCGAGAACTTCCAGGTCTCGCGGATCTCCGGGCCGGTCGACGTGCTGCTCAACGGCACGATCACCAACTCGGACAGCTACCGGGCCCACGAGACCCAGCGCACGCAGAACTTCAACGCCAATCTCGGCTACAAAATCGCGCCGGGCGTCGAGACGCGCTTCTACGCGGGCGTCTTCCTCACCGACCAGAAGCTGCCCGGCACGCTGAGCCTGACCGACGTCTTCGGCAACCCGACCCGGGCGAACCCGACCGCGATCACCCAGAACCAGTCCCGGCAGGTCGAGGCCGAGCGCATCGCCAACCGCACCTCTTTCGTGCTGGATGTCGGCAAGCTCGACATCGACAGCTGGGCGATCCACAAATCGCTCTACCACCCGATCTTCCAGGTGATCGACCAGGACGGCTGGACCTACGGCATCAGCCCGCACTGGGCCGGCACCTTCGACATCGGGGGCTTCCGCAACGACACGATCCTGGGCCTGCGCGCCTTCGCCGGGCAGAACGCGGCGCGGCAATTCGTGAACATCGCCGGTAACCGCGGCGCGCAGACGCTGAACGCGCTCCAGAGTGCTGCGAATTTCGAGGCCTATGGCGAGAACCGCTTCTGGTTCCTGCCCGAGGTCGCGCTGATGACCGGCGTGAAGCTGTTCTCCTCGAACCGCACCTACAGCAACAAGGGCGGCCTCGCCGCGAGCCCGAACGTGCAGTTCGCCAACACGACCTACGAGGGCGTGAACCCGAAGATCGGCCTGCTCTGGCAGCCGCTCCCTGAGATCCAGGTCTTCGGCGACATCACCCGCTCGCGCGATGTGCCGGACTTCTCCGATCTCGTGCAGACGAACACGCTCCGCACCACCTTCGTGCCGCTGCAAGCCCAGCGCGCCTGGACCTACGAGGCGGGCGCGCGCGGGCGCGTCGACCGCCTGAGCTTCGACGTGACCCTCTACCGGGCCGAGATCCGCGACGAGTTGATCAACTTCAACACGGCGTCGGGCGCGGCGATCAATCTGCCGGCCGCGACCTTCAACGCGCCGCGCACCCTGCATCAGGGCGTGGAGGCGGCGATCGGCCTCGACATCGCCCGCGACCTCTCCGGCATCGGCGACACCCTGAGCGTCACCCAGATCTGGACGCACAACGACTTCCGCTTCGTGCGCGACCCCGTCTACGGGTCGAACCGGATCGCCGGCATCCCGCAGGACGTGCTGCGGACCGTGGTGAGCTACACCCATCCGAGCGGCTTCTACATCAGCCCCTCGGTGGACTGGGTGCCGCAAGGCGCCTTCGCCGACCACGCCAACACCCTGAAGGTGCCGGGCTACGCGCTCTTCAACCTGCAGACGGGGATCGATTTCGCCAACGGCGTCTCGCTCTTCGTGGATGCCCGCAACCTGACGGATGCGCGCTACGTCTCCGACATCTCGGTGCTCGCCAACGCGGCGGCCTCGGCGACGGCGCCGGTGGCGTTCTATCCCGGCGTCGGGCGGGCGGTGTTCGGCGGGGTGCGCGCCTCGTTCTGAGCCGCGTTCTCAGCGGCCCTCGGCGTCGACGACGACCGAGACGGCCTTCTCCGGCGCGAGGGCGCCGGAGAGGTGCAGGATGCCCGGCAGATCGGCCCCCTGCGCGCCGAAGCGCGACCATGCGGCCCGGCAGCGGCTGTGGTCGGGATCGGCCCGGAAGTAGCGCTGCTGCTCCTCCAGCAGGGTGTCGAACACGGCCGCGCGCACGCCATGCGCGTCGCCGACATAGAGGCCGTAGACCCGATCCCAGTACGCCTCGTTGAGCTCCCACTCGCAGGTCGCCGCCGCCTTCATCAGCGCGAGCTTGCGCAGGCTCTGGCGCTCGACATGGGGCATGGAGAGGAAGCCGTAGCGCGCCTTGATGGCGCGGCCCCCGGCCGCATAGCCGTCATCGCTGGTCAAGGCCCAGCCGAGATAGGCGGCGCCGGCCGCGAGCAGGAGCCCTGCGAGGCCGATCGCTCTCAGGACGGTCATGCGCTTCCTCCGCAATTGCCGCCCATCCCACGGCAGGACCTTGGCCGCATGATGGACGGGAGCGCGGTGATTGTCCCGTGCTCAGGGATCACACAAGCGGCCGGCCGCGCTTGGTCCGGGTCCACCCCGGACATGCCTCGTTCCGGGACGCCTGCATCGACGGCGCCCGCACCAATCGTCGCCCGATCTCGGCCGCAATCTTGCCACAGTGACAAAAGCGTGGCAGTGTCCGTCTCATAGTGAAACACTGGGCTGCCAAGCGTGGAGGCGCGCTTCCATGGCCGTCATTGCATTCCCCGAGAACCGGACCGAGGCCGACGACGTGCGGGAGCGCCGCGGGCAGGCGATCGCGCATGCCCGGCAGCTCCGGTCGCTCGCCTGGGTGGCGCTCCGCGACGGCATGCCCCACGGGGCTCTGCGCGCGGCCACCGCCCGCACGGCGGCGCGGCGCATCCTGCAGCACGAGCGGCGGGCCGCGATCCTGAGCCGCGTCGTCGCGGATGCCATGGACGCCTTCGTGCAGGAGCAGGCGGCGCTCGCCGGCTGAATCCCGAGAGCATTTTCCGCGGACGTGGTTGCCGGTTCCGCGAAAGAAAATGCGGCCCACGCAATCAGAGAGAGCCTTTTCCCGTGATCCAGGGATCACGGAAAAGGCTCTACCGGATCCGCAAGCCGATCCGCGGCCGCCACACGCCGAGCACGACATTGGCCGTCGCCACCGCGAGCAGGACCCAGAGCGTGTTGCGCTCAGGGCCCAGCGAGGCGGCAAGCGTCGCCGGATCGGCCTGGCCGGCGAGGGCCGCGGCGCTGCGCTTGGCCTCCTCCTGCATCGGCCCCTGGATCCCGACGAAGCCGCCCTCGAAGATCAGGATGCCGGTGGCGAGCTTCACCCAGGCCCAGCCGGCGCTGTGGAAGCCGCGATGCACGGCGATGGCGAGCAGGCCGGCGAGCAGCACGAGCGCGAGCGAGGGCAGGAAGATCCAGGTGGCGATGGCGCCCATCGCGCCCCGGATCAGGGCGTAGCCGGCGAGGGACGACGGCGGCGGCGCGACGCTGAGCAGCACGAGGAGCGCGGCCATCGCGCCCATCAAACCGATGGCCCCCATCGTGTGGAGGAACTTCATGAGGCGTCGCACGGCGTCTTCCCCCGTCCGGCAGGGGCGAAGCCTATCGCGGACCGCCCGGTCGCGGTAGCCGGATCGAGCCCGAGATCCCGCAGGCGTGAACCGGACGCGCCCGCATCCGTTCGCCTCAAGACCGATTCCGAGGAACACGCCCGCGCATGACGGCACCGATCGCCTTCGACAACAGCTATGCCCGCCTGCCGGCCCGCTTCCACGCGCGGCTCGCGCCGACCCCCGTCGAGCGGCCGCGGCTGATCCGGCTCAACCGGGCGCTCGCCCGCGATCTCGGCCTCGATCCCGACTGGCTCGCGAGCCCGGACGGCGTCGCGGCGCTTGCCGGCAACCGCGTGATCGAGGGCTCCGAGCCGCTCGCCGCGGCCTATGCCGGGCATCAGTTCGGCAACTTCGTGCCGCAGCTCGGGGACGGGCGGGCGATCCTGCTCGGCGAGGTGATCGGCCGCGACGGACGCCGCGACATCCAGCTCAAGGGGTCCGGGCCGACACCGTTCTCCCGCCACGCGGACGGACGGGCGGCGCTCGGCCCGGTGCTGCGCGAATATCTCGTCAGCGAGGCGATGGCGGCGCTGGGCATCCCCACCACCCGGGCGCTCGCGGCGGTCTCGACCGGCGAGCACGTGGCGCGCGAGCGGTTCCTGCCCGGCGCGGTCCTCACCCGCGTGGCGGCGAGCCACATCCGGGTCGGCACCTTCCAGTTCTTCGCCGCGCGCAGCGACGTCGAGGGCCTGCGCACCCTCGCCGACCACGTGCTCGCCCGGCACGACCCGGAGGCGGCGCGGGCCGAAAAACCCTATCGCGCGCTCCTCGCGGGCGTGGTGGCGCGGCAGGCCGAGCTGGTGGCGCGCTGGCTGCTCGTCGGCTTCGTCCACGGCGTGATGAACACCGACAACATGTCGGTCGCCGGCGAGACGATCGATTACGGTCCCTGCGCCTTCCTCGACACCTACGACCCACGCACCGCCTTCAGCTCCATCGACCAGCACGGGCGCTACGCCTACGGCAACCAGCCGCGCATCGCCCTGTGGAACCTCGCCCGCCTCGCCGAGACCCTGCTGCCGCTGCTCTCCGCCGACGAGGGCGAGGCGGTGGCCGAGGCGGAGAGCGTGCTGGAGGGATTCGGGGCGCGCTTCGAGGCCGCCTATCACGGCGGCCTCGGCCGGAAGATCGGTCTCTCCGGCTTGCGCGAGGACTTGCGCGAGGACGACGCCGCGCTCGCGGGCGACCTGCTCAAGCGCATGGCCGAGAACCAGGCCGACTTCACCCTGACCTTCCGCAACCTCTGCGCCGCGGCCGAGCGGCCGGAGGCCGACGGGGCGGTGCGCGACCTCTTCGTCGACCCCACCGCCTACGACGACTGGGCGGCGCGCTGGCGCGAGCGCCTCGGGAAGGAGCAGCGGGACGGAACCGAGACGGCCCGCGCCATGCGCGCGGTCAACCCGGCCTTCATCCCGCGCAACCACCGGGTCGAAGAGATGATCGAGGCGGCCGTCGAGCGGGAGGATTTCGCTCCCTTCGAACGGATGCTGGCCGTCCTCGCCCGCCCCTACGACGACCAGCCGGAGGAAGCCGCCTATGCCGAGCCGCCGGCGGACCGGGGCATCGGCTACCGGACCTTCTGCGGGACCTGAGCGACGACGCTCCGGGTTTCCAAAGGCCTCAGGCCTTTGGCGGGTCCAGGGCAGAGCCCTGGGATCGCCCCCGAAGCCCGCCGGAAAGCCCCGTCCCTCCGGAGTCCCGGTCGTCCGCCAGCACCAGCCCGAACGCCTCCGCGAAGCCGCGCCGGCCGGCCGGGGTGACCGTGACCGCCCGGCTGTCCCGCACCCGCGCGATCCAGCCGAGTTCCTCGCAGCGGCGGCAGAGCGCGGCGCCGATCTGCCCGGCGAGGTGCGGGCGCCGCTCGCTCCAGTCGAGGCAGGGCCGGCAGAACAGGCGCCGCGTGCGCGCGGGCTCCGTCGGCAGGCCGAACGCATCGAGCCAGGCGCGGCCCGCCTCGGTCGCCTCGCCGGCCTCCTCGCCGAGCACGATCAGCCCGCGCGCCACCAGCGCATCGGCGAGGCCGACCCCGAGCCGCCCGGCGAGGTGGTCGTAGCAGGTGCGGGCCTCGCGCAGCGCCGGGCTGATCCTGGGCGTCGCCCGCGGCGGCTCCGGCACCGGCTCGGCCGCGGCCACGAGGATGCTCTCCAGCATGCGCGCGACCTCCGGCGAGGCGAGGCGGAAATAGCGGTGGCGCCCCTGGCGGGCGACCCCGAGCAGGCGGCCCGCGACCAGCCGGCCGAGATGCCCGCTCGCGGTCGGGGCCGTGATCCCGGCGGTGAAGGCGAGCTCCGTCGCGGTCAGCGCGCGCCCGTCGAGGAGCGCGCCGAGCATGGCGGCGCGGGCGGGGTCGCCGACCAGCGCGGCGGTTCCGGCAAGGCTTGCTGCGGTCGTCATCGCGGCAGCATAGGCCCCCGCGCCCGGCCGATCACGCCCCGACGCTTCGGCCCCGGCCGAAGCATCGCCGGAGAGCCGCAGATCCGAAAGGTCCGGATCGGACCCGTTCCCCGGTGACGAATCGCGCCCGCCGCGCAAAAAAGCCGTCCCGCCCCTGTCGGATCCCGGCCGCGATCCGCGTCCTCGCTCATGTCAAGGAGACGCCATGCTCTACGCAATCCTCTGCTACAAGGACGAGGACGTCGTCGCCGCCTGGAGCGAGGCGGAGGACGCCGCCGTCATGACCCGGCTCGGCGTGGTCCACGAGACGCTCGCGCGGCAAGGCAAGCTCGGGCCGTCGCTGCGCCTGCTGCCGACCACCGCCGCCACCACCCTGCGCAAGGGCGGCGAGCCGCCGCTGGTGATCGACGGCCCCTTCGCCGAGACCAAGGAGCAGCTCCTCGGCTTCTACGTGGTGGACGTCGCCGACCTCGACGAGGCGCTCGCCATCGCCCGCGACCTCGCCGCCGCCAATCCCGGCGGCGCCTACGAGCTGCGGCCGGTGCTGCTCTACAATCCCGATCCGCGCGTGGCCGCCGGATGAGCGCCACCGATCCCGACAGCGCCTGGATCGCGGCGGCGCTCGCCGCGTCCCGCCCGCGGGTGCTCGCCGCCCTGCTGCGCGCCTTCCGCGACCTCGACACGGCCGAGGAGGCCTATCAGGAGGCGGCCCTGCGCGCCCTGCGGACCTGGCCGCGCAACGGGCCGCCGCGGGACGTGGCCGCCTGGCTGATCCTCGTCGGCCGCAACGCCGCGCTCGACGGCAAGCGCCGCCGCACCCGGGAGGAGCCGCTGCCGCCGGAGGAGGCCCTGTCCGACCGCGACGACGCCGAGGCGCCGCTCGCGGAGCGGATCGACGCCTCCGCCTACCGCGACGACATCCTGCGGCTCCTCTTCATCTGCTGCCATCCGGAGCTTCCGGCGACGCAGCAGGTCGCGCTGGCGCTGCGCATCGTCTCCGGCCTGAGCGTCGCGCGCATCGCCCGCGCCTTCCTCGCCTCGGAGGCCGCGATGGAGCAGCGCATCACCCGCGCCAAGGCGCGGATCGCCCGGAGCGCGGTGCCCTACGAGGCGCCGGGGCCGGCCGAGCGGGCGGAGCGGCTCGGGGCCGTCTCGGCCATGGTCTACCTCGTCTTCAACGCCGGCTATTCCGCCGGGACCGGCACCGAGCGGGCGGCGCTCTGCGATGAAGCGATCCGCCTCGGGCGCCTGCTGCTGCGCCTGTTCGGCAGCGAGCCGGAGGTGATGGGGCTCGTGGCCCTGATGCTCCTCCAGCACGCCCGGACGCCCGCCCGCTTCGACGCCGAGGGCGACATCGTGCTCCTCGACGACCAGGACCGCGGCCTCTGGCGCGGGCCGATGATCGCCGAGGGGCTCGCCCTCGTGGACAAGGCGATGCGCCACCGCGCGCCGGGTCCCTACCAGGTCCAGGCCGCCATCGCCGCCCTGCACGCCCGCGCCGCGTGCCCGCAGGACACCGACTGGGCGGGGATCGACACGCTCTACGCGACGCTGGAGCGGCTGCAGCCCTCGCCGGTGGTCAGCCTCAACCGCGCGGTCGCGACCGCCAAGGTCGGCGGGCCGGCGGCGGGGCTCGCCCGCGTCGAGCCGCTGGCCGGCCCGCTCGACGGCTATTTCCACTTCCACGGCCTGCGCGGCGCCCTGCTGATGCAGCTCGGCCGGGACGGCGAGGCGCGCGAGGCGATGGGCCGGGCGATCGCGCTCGCCGGCACCGCGGCCGAGGCGGCGCATATCCGCATGCAGCTCGACCGGCTGAGCCGGGACGCCGCCGAACGAATCTGAAAAAAAAGATCCGCGCGGGTGTCGGGGGCCGCCCGGCCCGCGCGTCCTTGGGGTGAGGCCGCAGGGAACACCAGGGGATGCGGCCGAGGAGGAGAGGACCCGCATGAGCCAGAATTCCGAGACCGCGCCGGCCCCCGTGAAGGGCGGCGTCGTCGCCTACCTGACCGTGGATGGCGCCCTGAAGGCCGCCGAGTTCTACGCCCGTGCCTTCGGCGCCGAGACCGTCACTGCCATGCCCGCCGACGAGCAGGGCCGGACGATGCATGTTCACCTCCATGTGAACGGCTCCTCGCTGATGCTGAGCGACGCCTATCCGGAGCACGGCCACCCGTTCCGGGATCCCCAGGGCTTCAACCTGACGCTGATGGTGGACGAGATCGACGCCCGCTACGCCCGCGCCGTCGAGGCCGGGGCGACTGCCGTGATGCCGCCGACCGAGATGTTCTGGGGCGACCGCTACGGGCAGCTGCGCGACCCGTTCGGCATCCTCTGGGCGATGAACCAGCAGAAGCGCTGAGACGCCCCCTCCCCGAACCCGACGAGGCCGACCATGACCGATCCGAGCGCGCGCGAGCTCGTCCTCACGCGCATCATCCCCGCCTCCCCCGCCGCCCTCTACCGGGCCTGGACCGAGCCGGAGCTCCTGAAGCGCTGGTTCGCCCCCAAGCCCTGGTCGGTGGCCGAGGCCGAGACCGATCCGCGCCCCGGCGGCTCCAGCCGCATCGTCATGCGCGGGCCGGACGGCACCGAGTTCCCGAGCGCGGGCGTCTATCTCGACGTGGTGGAGAACGCGCGCATCGTCTTCACCGACGCCTATACCCGCGCCTGGGAGCCGGCGGCCAAGCCCTTCTTCACCGGCATCATCACCTTCGAGCCGGTGGAGGGCGGCACCCGCTACACGGCGCGGGCGCTGCACTGGACGGCGGAGGACCGCGCCGCGCACGAGGCGATGGGCTTCCACGAGGGCTGGGGCCGCTGCGCCGACCAGCTCGCGGAACTCGCCGCCACCCTCTGACGGGATCGGATCCCGCCCCTCCGCGAACAGGACGGAACGACACATGCCGAAGGTCAGCACCTGCCTCTGGTTCGACCGGGACGCCGAGGCGGCGGTCCGCCTCTACGTCTCGCTCGTGCCGGATTCCTGGATCGATCACATCCAGCGCGCGCCGGGGCCGTGGCCCGGCGGCGAGACCGGCGACGCGATCCTGCTCGCCTTCACGCTGGGCGGGCAAAGCTACCAGGCGCTCAATGGCGGCATGGCGGCCGATTACGGGACGGCGGCCTCGATCTCAATCTCCTGCGCCGACCAGGCCGAGGTGGACAGGCTCTGGGCCGCCCTCACCGCGGATGGCGGCCAGGAGATCGCCTGCGGCTGGCTGCGCGACCGCTGGGGCGTGCCGTGGCAGATCGTGCCCGAGGCCATGCTGCGCCTCCTCGCCGATCCGCATCCTGGCGTCTCGGGCCGGGCCTTCACCGCCATGCAGGGCATGGTGAAGCTCGACATCGCGGCCCTGGAGCGCGCGGCGGCCGGGGAGGGCTGACAGCGGGGGCTTCTCCGGGCCGGGCGCGGCGGATGCCGGTGGCCATCCGCCTCCGGCCGTGATCTCTGGCGCGGCGGCACCCGCGCCGGAGAGACACGCCATGCAGTCCAACGAACCCGGCAACGCAGAGCGGACGCAGCCGGCCGATCCGGCACGGGACGGCCTGCAGACGCCCTGCCTCCTCCTCGACGCGGCGAAGGTCCGGGCGAACGTGGACCGGATGCGCGCGCATCTGACCGGCCTCGGCGTCGCCTTCCGGCCGCATCTGAAGACCGCCAAGTCCCTCGACGTGGCCCGCATCGCCATGACGGCGCCCGAGGGCCCCGCCATGGTCTCCACCCTGCGCGAGGCGGAGTATTTCGCCGAGGGCGGGGTGCGCGACATGATCTACGGGGTCGGCATCGCCCCGGCGAAGCTTGATCGCGTCGCGGCCATCCGCGCGCGCGGGGTCGATCTCGCCGTCATCCTCGACAGCCTCGAACAGGCGGACGCCGTGGCCGCGCAGGCCCGGGCGGCCGGCGACGCCCTGCCGGTCCTGATCGAGGTGGATGCCGACGGCCACCGCTCGGGCGTCGCGCCGGACGACACGGCGACGCTCGTGGCGATCGGCCGGCGCCTGACGGAGGGCGGTGCCGCCCTGCGCGGGGTGCTGCTCCATGCGGGCGACAGCTACGCCCTCAGCGATCCCGCCGCGCTCGCGGACGCCGCCGAGGCCGAGCGCCGCGCGGCGGTTCGGGCAGCGGACGCCCTGCGGGGCGCTGGCCTGCCCTGCCCCGTGGTCAGCATCGGCTCGACCCCGACCGCGCGCTTCGCCCGCGACCTCACCGGCGTCACCGAGGTCCGCGCCGGCGTGTTCATGTTCGGCGACCTGTACCAGGCCGGCACCGGCGCGGTGGCGGTGGCGGACATCGCCCTGTCGGTGCTCGCCACCGTGATCGGCCATCAGCGGGCGAAGGGCTGGATCATCGTGGATGCCGGCTGGATGGCGCTCTCGCGCGACCGCGGCACGGCGAAACAGGCGGTGGACCAGGGCTACGGCGTGGTCTGCGACCTCGCGGGGCAGGCCTACCCGGATCTCCTCGTCGCCGACGCGAACCAGGAGCACGGCATCGTGGCGCTCCGGCGCGGATCGGGGGCCAGGCTGCCCGATCTGCCGGTCGGATCGCGGATCCGCATCCTGCCGAACCATGCCTGCGCCACCGGCGCGCAGCACGAATGCTACCACGTTCTCGACGAGGCCGGCCGCGTCTCCGGGGTGTGGCCCCGCATCAACGGCTGGTAGCGCGGGAGCCGCCCCCTATTCGGCGGCGGTCCGCGGCACGTCCGCCCCGGCCGCGGCGAACTGGGCCGCGTGCAGGCGCCGGTAGTATCCGCCCGCCGCCAGCAGCGCCTCGTGCCGGCCCTCCTCGACGATGCCGCTCTGCGTCACCACCACGATGCGGTCGGCATGCCGGACCGTGGCGAGCCGATGCGCGATGACCAGGGTGGTCCGGCCGGAAGCGAGTTCGGCGAGCGCGGCCTGGATCTCCCGCTCGGTCTCGGTGTCGAGGGCCGAGGTCGCCTCGTCGAGGATCAGGATCGGCGGGTTCTTCAGGAAGACCCGCGCGATGGCGAGGCGCTGCTTCTGCCCGCCGGAGAGCTTCACGCCGCGCTCGCCGACCACGGTGTCGAGCCCGTCCGGCAGCCCCGCGATCAGGTCGCCGAGGCGGGCGCGCCGCGCCGCTTCCAGGATCTCGGCCTCGCCGGCATCGAGCCGGCCATAGGCGACGTTCTCGCGGATCGTGCCTGCGAACAGGAACACGTCCTGCTGCACGATGCCGATCTGACCGCGCAGGGAGGCGAGCGTGTAGTCGCGGATGTCGCGCCCATCGATCGTGATGCGTCCGGCCCCGACCTCGTAGAAGCGCGGGATCAGCGAGCACAGCGTGGTCTTGCCCGCGCCGGAGGGGCCGACGAGCGCCACCGTCTCGCCCGCGCCCACCGCGAGGTTCAGGCCCGCGAGGACGGGCCGGTCCGGGCTGTAGCCGAAGGAGACGTCCTCGAAGCGGATGTCGCCGCGCAAGCTGCCTGCCGCCACCGCGTCCGGCCGGTCCACGATGTCGGGCTCGGTGCCGAGGAGGCCCATGTAGCGCCGGAATCCGGCGATGCCCTTGGGATAGGTCTCGACCACCGCGCCGATCTTCTCCAGCGGCCGGTAGAACACGCCCACCAGCAGCAGGAAGCCGACGAAGCCGCCCGCCGTGAGATCGCCGCGCACCACGAAGGCGGCGCCGCCCAGCAGCACCACGATCTGGACGAGGCGCATGCCGAGATAGTTGATCGACAGGCTCGCCGCCATGATGCGGTAGGCCTCGAGCTTGGTGGCGCGGTAGCGGGCGTTGTCGACCGCGAAGAGCGCGCGCTCATGCGCCTCGTTGGCGAAGGCGCGCACCACGCGCACGCCGCCGACATTCTCCTCGATGCGGGCGTTGAAGGCGCCGACGCGGCCGTACTGGGCCTGCCAGTTGCGGGTCATGCGGCCGCCGTAGCGCAGGGTCACGAAGGCGATGACCGGCAGGATCGCCGCCGTCATCAGGGCGAGCGGCGGATGCACCCAGATCATCAGGCCGAAGGCGCCGAAGAGCGTCATCACCGCGATGAACAGGTCCTCCGGCCCGTGATGGGCGACCTCGCCGATCTCCTCCAGATCCTTGGTGACGCGGGCGACGAGGTGCCCGGTCTTCTGGCCGTCGTAGAAGCGGAAGGAGAGCTTCTGCAGGTGGTCGAAGGCGCGCGCCCGCATCGCGGTCTCGATGTTGATGCCGAGCACGTGTCCCCAATAGGTGACGACGACCATCAGGCCGGCATTGGCGACGTAGAGAGCCGCGAGACCGGCGGCGGCGAGCACGATCAGGCCCCAATCCTGCTGCGGCAGCAGCCGGTCGACGAAGGCCTTCACGGCGACGGGGAAGCCGAGTTCGAGCAGGCCCGAGAGCACGGCGCAGCCGAAATCCACCAGGAACAGCGTCCGGTGCGGCCGGTAATAGGCGAGGAAGGCCTTCAGCATCGGGATTCGGAACAGCGACCGGTCGAACATTCGAGGGGGCAGAGCGCTCCGCAGGAGGGAACGCCCGGCAGGCGTTGGCGCAGGCAGCAGGTGCGCCGCCGGCAGCCGGAGGCGCCCGGGCACAGGGCCTGCGCCAGGGGGCCTCTCGTAGCGCAGGCCGGCCCCGCGCACCAACCGAGGCAGGCGGCGACCTCCGCGCGGGCCGGCGCGTCCGCCTCACCGAACTCGCGAGCGACGTAGTCGAGGATCACCGCGGCATTGCCCCACAGGACGCGGCGGGCGATGCCGCAGCGGGCGTGGCACAGCTCCACGAAGGGGTTCAGATGGTCCTCGATCAGCCCCGCGAGGCCGGGCGGCGGGCCGGCGGAGGGCGCCCGCGTGTCGGGCTCCACCAGCAGGCGGGCGGGGCGCCCCGCCGCGTCGAGCTCGAGGCTCGTCCGGTCGAAGGCGAGCGGCAGGGGGCGCCCGAGGCGCAGGAGCGCGGTCAGCGCGGGGGTGGCGAGGACGGCGAAGTAGAACTGGCTCCAGTAGGAGACGAGGGCGCGGCGGTCGCGCGGCTCCCCGGTCTCCCCGAGCCCTGCGCTGAAGGCCGAGAGCGCCGCGTCGAACACGGCCGGGTCGCGCAGGGCGACCAGCCGGGTCGCCGCCGGGCCGCCGGGACCCGCGGCCACGCCGCCGCGATAGGCGCCGAGCGAGTCGGGCACGCGGCAGGCGATCTCCGCGATCATCGCGCGCCCCCCGGAACCGTCCGCCGCGTCCGGGAGACCGCGAGCGCGAGCCAAGCGATCGCGGCGGCGTAGAGCGGCATCGCGGCGAGGAAATAGGCCGGCCAGCCGGCCCAGCCGGCGAGCGCGGGCGCGGCCACGCGCAGCGGCATCGCCGCGAAGAAGGCCGCCCCGAACAGCAGCGCGTAGTCCGTGGCCGGCCGCGGCCCCTGCGCCCAGCGGTAGATCATGTTGAACACCGGCACGCCGATGAGACCGCCGCAGACGAAGTTCATGACGGTGGCGACGATGGCCGGGGCCGGGGCCCCGGCGGCGCAGGCGGCGGCCATGAGGCCGCCCGAGGCGAGGACGCCGATCCCGCCCAGCACGATCAGCAGGGCCGTGCCGAAGCGCGCGGCGAGGGCGCCCGCCACCAGCGCCATGACGAGGTTGACCCCGGGCAGGACGCTGCCCGTCAGGAACCCGACCTGGCCCAGCGGCACGCCGAGATCGAGCAGCGCCAGGGTGTTGGGCCCCGACAGGAGGTAGGCGGCGGCGAAATAGGCGCCGAGCACCAGGATCCGCGAGACCAGGGCGCGCAGGCGCGCGAACGAGCCCGACCAGCGCTCCGGCGCGCCGCCGGCCCCGCGCAGGCGCCGTTCCGGATAGGCCAGGATCGGCAGCAGGCAGAGCGCGTCGAGCCCGGCGCAGGCGAGGACCGCGAGACGCCATCCGAGGACATCGTAGGATCCAACCAGGACGCCGACGCCGAGGATGCCGCCGAGCGAGGCGCCGCAGAGCTTGGCCGAGGCGACGAAGGCGCGCCGCTCCGCCGGCACCGTCTCGACCACCAGAGCTTCGAGGGCGATGTCCATCGTCGCGACGCAGGCGCAGGCCCCGATCGCCAGCGCCAGCAGCGCCGGCAGCGGCCAGTGCTCGCCGAAGCTCAGGACGCAGAGCAGTGCGACGGTCAGCCCCTGCGCCGCCGCGATCCAGCCGACCCGGTGCGGGAGGACCGGCAGGCGCAGGCGGTCGAGCGCCGCCGCCCACAGGAAGGTGAGCCCGACCGGCAGGTTGATGAGTTGCAGCAGGCCGACCTCGGCGAGGACCATGCCGCGCGCCCGCAGGATCAACGGGGCGCCGCCGGCCAGGAAGCCGATCGTCGCGCCGAAGGTGACATAGAGACAGAAGAACGGCGCCAGCGGGCGCAGGCCCGTCAGTGCGGCCCCGGCCCGCTCGCCGAGCCGGATGGCGGCGGATCCGCTCATTGGGATCGCATGCCTGGGGATCGCATGCCTGGGGATCGCATGCCTGGGGATCGCGTTCCGGCGCGCCCGCAGCGGGCCGGAGGGCGTGAGAGCCCGATGCGGCAGCAGTTTATAATCACACTAAACTATTGGTGCGCTTCATCTTTCCCGATTAGTCGAGCGACCGGGGATGTTCAAGGCGATGGACCTGCGGCGTCTCGCCAGCCACCCCGGCACGCGCCGGCCACGGCCTTACGGCCGGCTGGTCGCACAACCGAAAGAGGCGAGAAGCAAGTCCTTCAACTTAGAATAATTACATAACATAGTGCTTGGCAATTGCATGCAACGCGCTATCAACACGATCACATCGCCGTGATGCGAATGTAGAGCGTAAATAAGCTGCCGGTCCTATGCCGCGCTGAGGGCACTTTACAATGATACTATCTTGCGCAACACCGAAGGTGCATGTGCTGGGATGCCTTTTTCGCGGACCTTTGTACGTCGCCCTTCTGTCGACGACCTGTAGCCTCAGCCTCGTTGCCGCAACCCGGGCCCAGGACGCGTCGGCGCCGGCGATCGAGCTGTCGGAATTGAGCGTCACCGGCGAGGGGCGCAGCCTGGGCGGGAGCCTGTACGGGCCGGGCGGCGCCTCGGGCGCGGTGCCGGGCTATGTGGCGAGCCGCAGCACCGTCGCCACCAAGACCGACACGCCGATCATCGAGACGGCGCAGTCGATCTCGGTGGTCGGCCGCAGGCAGATCGAGGACCAGAACGCGCTCAGCATCAACCAGGCCCTGCGCTACACGCCGAGCGTCACCACCGAGCAGCGCGGCGGCGCGGGCTCGACCCGGCTGGAGCAGTTCTACATCCGCGGCTTCCAGGCGCCGATCTTCCTCGACGGGATGGTGCTGCCCGGCAGCCGCGACGCCTTCCCCACGGTCGATCCCTATCGGGTGGAGCGCATCGACATCATCAAGGGACCGACCTCGGTGCTCTACGGGCAGGCGGGGGCCGGCGGCATCGTCAACCTCACCTCGAAGATTCCGCAATTCGTCAGCCACGGCGAGATCTTCATCCAGGGCGGCGACTTCAACACCGTGCGCGGCGGCGTCGATGTCGGCGGCCCGATCCCGGCCGAGGCCGGGCCGCTCGCCGACCAGTTCGCCTACCGCCTGATCGCCTCCGGCTGGAACGCCGACGGGCCGGCCGTGACGACCCGGGTCGAGCGCGCCTTCATCAATCCGAGCCTGACCTGGCGGCCGTCGGCCGACACGCAGCTCACCGTGATCGGCAACTACCAGCGCGATCCCTTCTCGGGCTTCTACGGCGGCTTCCCGGCCGTCGGCACGGTCTTCCCGCGCAATTTCGGCAACGGCATCGTCGGCCGCCTGCCGGTCGACTTCTACGACGGCGACCGCAACTTCGAGCGCTCGGACCGCACGCAGGCCTCGGTCAGCTACCTGTTCGACCACCGCTTCAACGAAGCCTTACGCTTCCACTCGGCCGGGCGCTGGCTGACCTCGCAGGGCGATTACCGGAGCGTCTACAGCGCCTTCAACACCGCCAACGGCCCCTTCACCAGCGGGCCGATCATCAGCCGTTCGCGCGGCGGCACGAATGTCGACATCGATGCCTTGACCTTCGACAACAACGTCGTGGCGAACTTCGATACCGGCATCTTCGGGCACACGGCCCTCGTCGGTGTGGATTACCGCTCCATCGAGACGCGCACGCTGTCGGGCCCCTTCCCGACGGCGCCCAGCCTGAACGCGCTCGCGCCCAACTACTTCACGAACATCCCGCAGGTCCCCTTCACGGCGGATGCGCGCATCACCGCCGAGCAGACCGGCATCTACTTCCAGGACCAGATCAAGTTCGACCGCCTCGTCCTGACCCTCGGCGGGCGCTACGACTGGGCGCGCCAGACCGGGCCGACCCGCAACCTCACCACCAATCTCGTCACCAACCAGGACGTGCCGGCCGAGGCCTTCACGGGCCGCGCGAGCCTGCTCTACCTGTTCGACAGCGGGATCGCGCCTTACGTCGCCTACAGCGAGGCCTTCGAGCCGATCGTCTCCGGCCGCATCTTCGATCCGGCCTTCGGCGCCGCCGGGCGCATCCCCGCCCCGATCACCAGCAACCAGTACGAGGCAGGCATCAAGTATCAGCCGCCCGGCACCGACATCCTGCTCACCACCGCCTTCTTCGACATCCGGCGCTCGAACGCGACCAACACCGACCCGGCCAATCCCAGCTTCGTCCTGCAGACGGGCGAGGTCGGCGTGCAGGGCGTCGAGTTCGAGGCGCGGGCGAACGTCACCGAGTCCCTCTCGCTGGTCGGCGGCTTCTCCTTCCTCGACATCCGCAACACCCGCGACATCGGCACCACCAGCAACGACCTGACCGGCCAGCAGGTCCCCCTCGTCGGCCGACGGCCCGTGCTGGTGCCGGACACCACCGCCTCGCTCTTCGTGGATTACCGCTTCACGGAGGGGGCGCTCGCCGGCCTCGGGCTCGGCGGCGGCGTGCGCTATCTCGGCCCCTCCTGGGGCGATCCGGCCAACACCTTCAAGGTGCCGCCGAGCGTCCTCGTCGACGCGGTCCTCAGCTACGACCTGAAGTATCTCAACCCGACGCTGCAGGGCTTCCAGCTCCAGGTGAACGCGCAGAACCTGCTCGACGAGCGCTACGTGACGGGCTGCTTCAGCTATTCCGGCTGCTATTACGGCCTGCCGCGCACGGTCCTAGCCACCCTGCGCTACCGCTGGTAGGAGGCGGCTCATGCGCAACGGCTTCCGCCAGTCCATGGCATGGCTGCACGCCTGGTCGGGGCTCGTGGTCGGCTGGGTCCTGTTCGCGGTCTTCGTCACCGGCACCGCGAGCTACTACCGGCCCGAGATCTCGCGCTGGATGCAGCCCGAGCTGCAGCAGGGCGGCGATCTCGGTCCCGAGGCCATGGCGGCGGCGGCGGACCGCGCCGTCGCCTACCTCCAGCAGCACGCGCCGGAGGCGCGGGCGTGGTTCATCACGCTGCCGAGCGCCGAGAAGCCGCTGACGGGGCTGTTCTGGCGGAACGGTCCCGGCCTGCCGCCGAACCAGGTCCTCCTCGATCCCGCGACCGGAAATCCGGCCGCCGTGCGCGAGACGCGCGGCGGCGACTTCCTCTACCGCTTCCACTTCGAGCTGCACATGGCCCCGCTCTGGGGCCGCTGGGTCGTCGGCATCTGCGCCCTGATCATGATGGTGGCGCTCGTCTCGGGCATCGTCACGCACCGGCGCATCTTCGCGGACTTCTTCACCTTCCGCCGCCACGCCAAATCGGCCCAGCGCGGCTGGCTCGACGCGCACAACGTGTCCGGCGTGCTCGCGCTGCCCTTCCACCTGATGATCACCTATACGGGCCTCGTCACGCTGGCGCTGATGTACATGCCCTGGGGCGTGCAGACCGCCTACAAGGGCGACCAGCAGCGCTTCTTCGCCGAGACCGGCCAGATCACCGCGCCGCGCCCGCCCGCCGGCCGGCCCGGCACCCTGGCCCCGGTCGGGCCGATGGTGCGGCAGGCGATGGAGGCGGTGCCGGAGCCGCTGGAGCGCCTCTCGATCGTCAATCCGCGCGACGCGCACGCCTCGGTCGTCGCGGTGTTCGAGGAGCCGCACGGGCTCTCCCACGAGCACCCGCAGGTCGCCTTCGACGGCACCACGGGTGCTATCCGCGAGATCCGCAAGGGCGGCCTCAAACCCGCCTCGAAGACCTTCACCACGATGGTAGGCCTGCACGAAGCGCATTTCGCCGGTCCCGTCCTGCGGCTGCTCTTCTTCCTCTGCGGCCTCGGCGGCTGCGCCATGGTCGCGACGGGCCTGCTGCTCTGGACGGTCGCGCGCCTTCCGAAGCCCGGCCAGCGGCTCTCGCGGAACCTGCGCCTCGTCGAGGGGCTCAACATCGCGACCATCGCCGGCCTGCCGATGGCGATCGCCGCCTACTTCCTGGCCAACCGCCTCCTGCCGGTCGGCCTGCCGGACCGCGCGGCCTGGGAGGTCCGGGCCTTCTTCGGCGTCTGGCTCGCGGTCGCCCTGATCGCCCCGTTCCGGCCCCGGCAACGGGCTTGGCCCGAGATGCTCTCCGCCGCCGCGGCCCTCTACGCCATCGTCTGCGTCGCGGACGGCCCGCGCCTCCTGGGGACCGCTCTCGGCGCGGGGGAGGCCCGGTGGCCGTCGGGTCTCGCCTTCGACGGCGTGATGCTGGGCCTCGCCGGCCTCCTGCACCTCGCGGCCCGCAAGGCCGGCCGGCGCTCGGGGGCCGTGGCCGAGCGTGCCGAGCCGGCCCGCGCCTCGCGCTCTGCGGCCTGATCAGGCCGCCCGGCTGAGGAGCAGGGCGAGGATTGTCAGGGCGAGCGCCAGCGAGACGAGCTTCCAGAACAGGACCGGGTTGCGCTCGAGGAGCGCGGCCCGGCGCACCCCCGGCAGCGACGGGTTCGGGTGGCGCAGGTCGTGGACGAAGGCGGAGAGGGCGTCGTAGCGCAGGGCCGGGTTCGGGTGCACCGCCTTGCGCAGGGCCGCATCGACATAGTGCGGCAGGCCCGGCCGCGCGGCGGCGACGGAGACGTAGTGCAGGCGCCGCCCGCGCGCCGCGCTGAAGGCCCGCGCCGCCTCGGCGCCGTAGGGCAGGCGCCCGGTGAGCATCTGGTAGGCGATGACGCCGACCGAGAAGATGTCCGAGGCCGGGCTCGCCGGATGGCCCGCCAGGCATTCCGGCGCGGTGTACTGGAGCGTGCCGAGCATCGGCTCTCCCGCCGCCCCCTCCTCCGCGAGGCCCGCGACCCGGGTCGAGCCGAAATCGACGATGCGGACCGTCTCGGCCGCGTCGATGAGGATGTTCTGTGGGCGCAGATCCTGATGCACCATCTCGCGCCGGTGCAGGGCCTGCACGCCGCGGGCGATCTGCTCGACGATGCGCCGCACCGCCTCGGGCTCCGGCTCGGGATTGTCGCGCAGCCACTGCGCCAGGGTCTGGCCCTCGACATACTCCATCACCGCGTAGAGATGGCTGCGCCGCCGCGTCTGGGGCGGCGCCTTCAGGAGGTGCGGGCTGTCGACGCGCCGGGCGACCCATTCTTCCATCACCAGCCGGCGGAGCGCAGCGGGATCGGCGCGCAGCTCCGTCGAGGGCACCTTGAGCGCGACGGTGTCCCCGGTCTCCGCGTCGCGGGCGAGGTAGACGTGGCTGCGCGGGCTCGCATGGAGCGTGCGCAGGACACGGTAGCCGTCGAAATCCGTAGGTGGGTCGAGCAGCGGGGCCGGCGGCAGGTCCTCGACCCGGTCCGCGAGCTCGGACGGGTCGCCCGCCGGAACGGCATCGATGCGCACGATCTGGACGGTGAGGTTGTCGCTGCTGCCGTTCTCGTAGGCACGGCGGGCGATGTCGCGGGCAGCTTGCCCAAGATCGTCGCCGTTCCGGGCGATCGCCGCGACGATGACGTCGGGCCGCACATGCTCGTGCACCCCGTCCGTCGTCAGGACGAAGACGTCGCCGCGCTCGATCGCCACCGTGCGGTGGTCGATCTCCACATGGGGCGCCGCCCCGAGCGCCCGGCCGAGATAGGATTCGCCGGCCGAGACGACGACGCGGTGGTCCTCCGTGAGGTCCTCGAGCGAGCGCCCGACGACCCGCGCGATGCGGGCATCGCCCACATGGAAGATGTGGGCGGTGCGCGACCGGAGGATGAGGGCGCTGAAGGTGGTGACGTAGCCCCTGTCGCGGCCGCCCTCCGGATCGTGGAGGTGCCGGTTGCGCCGGGTCTCGGCATGGAGCCAGGAATTCGTGGCGCCGATCACGCGCCGCGCCGCGGTCTTCACCGACCACGTGTCGGGCGTGTCGTAGTAGTCGGTGAGGAAGCTCTTGACCGCCGTCTCGCTGGCGACGTGGCTGACGGCGCTGCTGCCGATCCCGTCCGCGATGGCGATGGCCGCGCCCTTGAGCGCGAGGGCCGGGCGCTCCGGAACGAGGGCGCCGTGGAAATCCTGGTTGGTCGGCTTGCGGCCGGCCTCGCTGTGCTGGCCGAGGGAGAGCGTGAGGTCCGACGGCATCGGCGGGTCCCGGCGGGGCGGACCCCGGCCTTGCGGCGCGGGGCCCGTCCGGTCAAGCCGCGATCAGGCGGCGAGGCGGCGCTCCGTCTCGATCACCTTCCGCTTCGGGGCGGTGCGGACGTGGGTGGTGTAGAGGGTCAGGCCGGTGAAGGCGAGGCCGCCGACGAGGTTGCCCAGCACGGTCGGGATCTCGTTCCAGAAGAAGTAATCCGCGATCGAGAACTGGCCGCCCATGAGCAGGCCGAAGGGGAACAGGAACATGTTCACCACGGAATGCTCGAAAGTCATGTAGAAGAACACCATGATCGGCATCCACATGGCGATCACCTTGCCGCTGACCGTGGTCGAGATCATCGCGCCGACGACGCCGGTGGAGACCATCCAGTTGCACAGCATGCCGCGGATGAAGATCGTGAACCACCCGCCCACGCCGTGCGCGGCGTAGCCGACGGTGCGGCGCTCGCCGATATGGGCGATGAACTCGCCGACCTTGTCGGCGGGACCGGTGAAGCCGAAGGTGAAGACGAAGCCCATCATGAAGGCGACCGTCAGCGCGCCGAGGAAGTTGCCGAGGAAGACCAGGCCCCAGTTGCGCAGCACGCCGCCCCAGGTGACGCCCGGGCGGCCGTCGAGGAGGGCCAGCGGCGCCAGCACGAACACGCCGGTGAGCAGGTCGAAGCCCAGCAGGTAGAGCATGCAGAAGCCGACCGGGAACAGGGCGGCGCCGAGGATCGGGATGCCGGTCTGCTGCGTGATGGAGACGGCGAAGACCGCCGCGAGCGCCAGGATCGCGCCGGCCATGTAGGCGCGGATCACCGTGTCGCGGGTCGACATGAAGATCTTGGATTCCCCGGCATCCACCATCTTGGTGGCGAATTCTGCAGGCGCGAGATAGGCCATATCGTGTCCCGTTCGGTTCGAAGCTCCTGCAAGGCCCGCCGGAGAGGCTGAGAAAGATCCTGCCCTCCGGCCGCGCGCCGTTGCGCGGCTTGCAGCAGGCGTGCCGGGCGCGGGAATGCCGGCCCGCACGCCTGTCGGCAGCCGGGCAAGCAAGATCCGGACCTCTCGGGAAACGGCCTGCCGCCGAGACGTGCCGAGCCGCCGAATGGTACGCCGAGCGGGGCCGTGCTATCTCCTCGCCCTTCGCGAGCGGCTTCCCGGCGCGGCCGGATATCGCGCTTCGGTACGGAGCACAGGATGCGCGCGGTCAATCCGGACGCGGCACTTCCGACCCTGGTCAGCGCCGAAGCCGGCCGGACGCAGCGCCTCCTCGCGGGCCTCGTCTGCCTCGCCTTCGGCGCGGTCACGCTGGCGCTCCTGCCCTTCGCGGACCGGCCGATCCCGCCGATGCCGGGCTTCGTGCCCGTCTACCAATCGGCGCTCATCGTGGTCTACGGCCTGACCGCCTACCTGTTCTTCGCCCAGTTCCGCCGGACCCGGTCGGTCCCGCTGCTCGTGCTCGGATCGGGCAGCCTCTACGTGGCGCTGATCGTCCTCGCCCAGTTGCTGTCCTTCCCCGACGTGCTGGCGCGGGGGCGCCTGCTCGGCAGCGGGCCGGACACCACGATCTGGCTCTGGACGCTGTGGCATGTCGGGCCGCCGCTCTTCGCGCTGCCCTACGCGCTCATGGAAGGGCGGCGCCGCTCGGTCGCGCCTGGCCGCGCCGCGGCGGTCGGCTGGCTCGCCGCGGCGGTGGTCACGGCAGCGGTCGCGCTCGCCTGCGTGGTGGTGACCCGCTACGTCCACCTGCTGCCCAAGAGCGTCGAGGGCGACGATTACTGGCTGCTCACCACCACGGGGATCGGCCCGGTCGTCGTCGCGCTCACCGTGGCGGCGCTCGCCGTCCTGTGCTGGACCACGCGCCTGCGGACCGTCCTCCAGCTCTGGCTCGCCGTCTCCCTGCTGCTGCTCGTGTTCGACAACCTGATCACGCTTCCGGGCGCGGCACGCGGCACGGTCGGCTGGTTCGCCGGCCGCCTGGAGGCGCTGGTGGCCGGCCTGATCGTGCTCGGGGTCTACCTGCGCGAGGTCGACTTCCTCTATGCCCGGGCCGAGGCCGCGGCCTACGAGCGCGAGGCGCAGCGGGCGGCCCTGAAGCTCGCGCGCGACAACCTCGCCCTGGCGCTCGAGGCGGCGGAGATGGGCGACTGGGAACTCGACCTGCGCACCGGCGCCTCGCGCCGGACCCCGCGCCACGACGCGATCTTCGGCTACGACGCGCCGGTCGCCGCATGGGACGCCGAGACCTTCCTGCGCCACGTCGTCCCCGAAGACCGCGCGACCGCGCGGGCGGCCCTCGCGGACCTGACCGGGACGGAGCGCCTGGACCTGCACTGCCGCATCCGGCGGGCCGATGACGGGGCGATCCGGTGGATCGCGGTACGCGGCAGGGCCTATCGTGGCGAGGACGACCGGGCGCTGTCGGTGGCGGGCATCGTCATGGACACGACGAAGCAGCACGAGGCCGAGGAGCGCCTCAACCAAGCGCAGAAGATGGAGGCCATCGGTCAGCTCACCGGCGGCGTCGCGCACGACTTCAACAATCTCCTGACGATCATCGTGGGCAACCTCGACATGATCGTGCGCCGCCCCGAGGATTCGGGGCGCGTGACGCGGTTGGCGATGTCGTGCCTGCAGGCCGCCCGCCGCGGCGCCGAGGTGACCGAGAAGCTGCTGGCCTTCTCGCGGCGCCAGGTGCTGCGGCCGGAGACGGTCAACCCGAACCGGCTGCTCAAGGATTTCCGCGACCTGCTGCAGCGGGCGGTCGGCGAGACCATCGAGGTGCGGTTCGATCTCGAGGCGAGCCTCGACCCCGTCCGGCTCGATCCCGGCCAGTTCGAGAGTGCGGTGCTGAACCTCGCCGTCAACGCGCGCGACGCGATGCCGGGGGGCGGCGCCCTCACCGTGCGGACCAGCAACGCCGCCCTGGAAGCCGGCGAGATCGCGGACCGGCCGGACCTCGCGCCCGGTCCCTACGTGCTGGTGGAGGTCTCGGATACCGGCCACGGCATGGATGCGGGAACGCTCGCCCGCGTCTTCGAGCCGTTCTTCACGACGAAGGATGTCGGCCGGGGCACCGGGCTCGGCCTCAGCCAGGTCTACGGCTTCGTCCTCCAGGCCGGCGGCCATGCGCGGATCCGAAGCGAGGTCGGCCGGGGCACCTGCGTCGAGCTCTACCTGCCGCGCTCGGGCGACAGGGCCGTGGACCGCCGGCCGGACGGGCCGATGCCGCTGCGGCGCGCGGCCGTGGGCGAGGTGGTGCTGGTGGTGGAGGACGAGCCGGCCGTCCTCGAGATGGCGGTCGAGAGCCTGCGCGAACTCGGATACCGGACGCTGACGGCCGCGCGGGCCTCCGAGGCCCTCGAACGGCTGCAGGGCCCGGACCGCGTCGACATCCTGTTCTCGGACGTGGTGATGCCCGGCGGCATGAACGGCGTGCAGCTCTCGGTCGAGGCGCGTCGCCTGCGGCAGGGCCTGAGGGTGCTGCTGACCTCCGGCTATACCGGATCCGCCCTCGACGGCCAGGGCGTGCCGGCAGACCTGCCGCTGCTCAGCAAGCCCTACCGGCGCGACGAGCTCGCGAACAAGCTGCGCATCGTCATGGGACAGGCCTGAGCGGAGCGGGCGCCGAGCCCACGGGGCGCGGCGATTGCGCCGTCGCCGCTTCCATGCATACTGAACCGGATGGTTCAGCAAAAAGACGCCCGTCTGGACAGCCTGTTCCACGCCCTCTCGGACCGGACCCGGCGGGCGATCCTCCACAGCCTGTCCGAGCGCGACCGCTCGATCAGCGAGCTCGCCGAGCCCTTCGACATGTCCTTCAGGGCGGTGTCGAAGCATGTGAAGGTCCTGGAGGAGGCCGGCCTCGTCCGCCGGTCGATCCGGGGCCGGACCCATCTGTGCGGCCTCGAGGCGGGCCGGCTGCGGGACGCGCGGGACTGGCTCGACGCCTACGGCACGTTCTGGCACGAACGGCTCGACGCCCTGGACGACCTGATCGGCGAGACCCCGGAGACGGCCGATGTCTGAGCCGGCGGCCGTCGAGATCGTGCGCGTCTACCAAGCCTCCTGCGCGACGCTGTTCCGGGCCTGGACGCGCCCGGAAACGCTGCGGCGCTGGCTCGCCCCCGGCAATACGATCGTCGTCTCGGCGGAGGCGGATCCGTGGACCGGCGGGCGGTTCCGCATCGAATTCGAAGATGGGGACGGCGTCCGGCACGTCTTCGCGGGGCGCTATCTTGACGTCTCTCCGAACCGCCGGCTGGTGATGACCTGGACCTATGACGGGCCGGCCCGCCTCCTCTGCGGAGAGGAATCGCAGCTGACCGTCACATTCGATCCCGCCGGGGCGGACGCGACGGAACTGCGCCTCACCCATGCGCGCATCGGCTCGGCGGAGGCCGCCGACGCCTACGCGCGGGACTGGCCGACCTGTCTCGACAAATTGCGGGGCGCGCTCCAGTAGCGCGCACCCAAAGCAACAAGAACAAGAAAATAAACAACGAGAAACACAAAATGGGAGTGAGACGATGCTGCAAGAGGCAACCACCAAGCTCGGGGCCTGCCCGCACGACTGCCCCGATACCTGCTCGATGATCTATACGGTCGAGGACGGCCACCTGACCGACGTCCGCGGCAATCCCGACCATCCGATGACCCGGGGCGCGCTCTGCGCGAAGGTCAAGGACTTCGACAAGCACCACTACAATCCCGACCGCATCCTCTACCCGATGCGGCGCTCCGGCCCGAAGGGCAGCGGCCTGTTCGAGCGCATCAGCTGGACGGAGGCGCTCGACGAGATCCACCGGCGCTGGAGCGCCATCATCGAGACGCACGGGGCCGAGGCCATCCTGCCCTACAACTACCTCGGCAACGAGGGCACGGTGCAGGGCCTCACCGTCGGCGACGCCTTCTTCAACCGGCTCGGCGCCACGGTCGCGGAGAAGACCTTCTGCGGCTCCGGCTCGTGCACGGCCTGGCTGCTGACGGTAGGCCCGACCAACGGCACCGACCCGCTCAGCTTCTCGCAGTCCAAGTACATCGTGATCTGGGGCTGCAACTCGGTCTCGACCAACCTCCATCACTGGCACATCGTGAAGGAGGCGCAGCGCAGCGGCGCGAAGGTCGTGGTGATCGATCCCTACCGCTCGCGCACCGCGAAGGAGGCCGACTGGCACCTGGCGCCGAAGCCCGGCACGGACGGCGCGCTCGCCATGGCGCTGATCCAGGTCATCATCGCGGAGGGCCTGACCGACGACGACTACATCGCGCGGCACACGGTCGGCTTCGACCAGCTCAAGGAGCGCGCCGCCTCGTTCACCCCCGAATACGCGGCCGAGATCTGCGGCATCCCCGCCGAGGACATCCGCCGGCTGGCGCGGGAATACGCCACCACGCGCAACGCGGCGCTGCGGCCCGGCATCGCGGTGGAGCGCAGCGCGGGCGGCGCGCAGGCCCTGCGGGCGATCTTCTCTCTGCCGGCGCTCACCGGCTCGTGGAAGGATCCGGGCGGCGGCGTCTACCAGATGCCGCTCTGGGAGTTCCCGGTGCACTGGGACCGGGTCTGCCGGCCCGACCTGATCCCGGAGGGCACGCGCGCGCTCAACGTGCTCAAGCTCGGCGCGATCCTGACCGGCGAGGCCGGCATCGAGCCCGGCATCCACGCGCTGATGGTCTACAACGCCAACCCGGTCTCCAACGCCACCGAGACGGCCAAGATCAAGCGCGGGCTCGCCCGCGAGGACCTGTTCACGGTGGTCAGCGAGCACTTCGTCACCGACACGGCCCGCTACGCCGACATCCTGCTGCCTGCGACCATGGCGGCCGAGCACGACGACATGATGTTCTCGTGGGGGCACTTCTTCTTCACGCTCAACCAGAAGGCGATCGAGCCGCCGGGCGAGACGGTCTCGAACGCCGAGCTGTTCCGGCGGATGGCAGCGCGGTTCGGCTTCACCGAGCCGCAATTCGCGATGAGCGAGACCGAGCTGATGGAGTGGTACCTCGACTGGGACAGCCCCAAGCTCGGCGGCATCACCATGGAGCATTTCCGCGAGCACGGCTGGTACCGGCTGAACCTCGGCGACCCCGAGAGCCGCACCCCCCACGCGGAGGGCAACTTCCCGACGCCCTCGGGCAAGTGCGAGTTCTTCTCGGAGACCGCCGCGACCACCGGCAACTTCGTGGCCCCGCCCTTCCGGCAGATGTACGAGCAGAAGCAGGGGGGCGAGGCGCTCGATCCGCTGCCGGGCTACGTGCCGGCCAACGAGCGGCCTGAGACCAACCCGGCCCAGGCCGAGCGCTACCCGCTCAACATCGTCTCGCCGAAGAGCCACGGCTTCCTGAACTCGCAATACGCGAACGAGGAGCACAAGATCGCCAAGCAGGGCGGCCAGGCGATCCTGATCAACCCGCACGACGCCCAGTCCCGGGAGATCACGGAGGGGGCGCTCGTGCGGGTGTTCAACGACCGCGGCGCCTTCCACGGGCAGGCCAAGGTCACGGAGGACGTGCCGCCTGGCCTCGTCGTGGCCTCCCTCGGCTACTGGCACGCGCTCAACCGCGACGGCGCCGTCAACGTGATCAGCGCCTCGACCTATGGCGGGATGGGGCACTCGCCGACCTACAGCGACAACCTCGTCGAGGTCGGGCTCGCGCAGTAAAGGCAGGACGGACGGCGGCGCGGAGCGTGCCGCCGTCCTGATCCCCGTCCGCGCCGCGCGGCGGATCAATCGAGCAGGGCGACGGTCTTCACGGCAGCGAAGACGGGCAGGCCCGGCGCCAGCCCCATCTCGACGAGGGAGCGGCGAGTCAGGCGCACCACGAGATGGGCGTCGCCGCAATCGAGGCGCAGCTCGGCGGTCGGATCGGCGGGCACCTGCGCCCCGATCTCCGCCACCGTGCCGGCGACCACGTTGAGCGCGCTCGTCCCCTCCGGCCGCGACAGGCTCAGGGTCACGTCGCGGGCCGAGACGAGGATGCGCAGGGACGCGCCGACCGGCCGGTCGAGGAGCGGCACGTGCAGCGGGCCGGCGGCGGTGGACAGCCGCGTCAGCGCGAAGGCCGGGTCATGCGCCTCGACCCGCGCCGCGAGCACGGCGCCAGCCTCGCGGGTGCCGCGCAGGGGGGCCACGTCGAGCCGCGCGGTCACCACGTCGACCGTCCCCGCCGCGACGACGCGGCCCTCCTCCAGCACGACCATCCGGTCGGCGAGGCGCGTCACCTCGGCGAGGGCATGCGAGACGTAGACGATCGGCACGCCGCCGCGATCGCGCAGGCGCTCCAGGAAGGGCAGGATCTCGGCCTTGCGCGCCTCGTCCAGAGCCGCCAGCGGCTCGTCCATCAGGAGGAGGCGGGGCCGCGCCAGCAGCGCCCGGCCGATCGCCACGCGCTGGCGCTCGCCCCCCGACAGGCCGTTTGGGCGCCGGCCGAGCAGATGCCCGATCCCGAGGAGGTCGATCACCTCGTCGAAGCCGATCCCGTCCGAGACCTTCGCGAGGCGGCGCCCGAACAGCAGGTTGCCCCTGACGTTCAGATGCGGGAACAGCCTGCTCTCCTGGAAGACGTAGCCGATGCGGCGGCGATGCGGCGGCACGAAACGCCTTGCACCCGTGTCCACCAGCGCCTCGCCGTCCAGCACGACCCGGCCGCGATCCGGCCGCACCAGCCCGCCGATGACGTTGACCAGGGTGGTCTTGCCCGAGCCCGAGCGCCCGAACAGCGCCGTGACGCCGCCCTCCGCCGCGAAGGCGGCCTCCAGCCGGAAGGCGCCCTGGCGGTGCTCGACCGCGACCGTGAGACCGCTCATGCGGGATGACCGATCATGCGGCATGACCCATCATGCGGCGAGCTTCCGGGCGACGCCGCGGGCGAGCAGCTCCGAGAGGACGAGCGCCGCCATCGAGACGGCGATCGAGATCAGGGTCAGGCGCATCGCCCCGGCCTCGCCGCCGGGCACCTGGGTCAGGGTGTAGATGGCGGATGGCAGGGTCTGGGTCTCGCCGGGGATGTTCGAGACGAAGGTGATGGTGGCGCCGAACTCGCCCATCGCCTTGGCGAAGCAGAGCACCAGCCCTGCCAGGATGCCGGGCAGGATCAGCGGCAGGGTGACGAGGCCGAAGACCTGGAGCGGGTTCGCCCCCAGCGTGCCCGCCGCCTGCTCGAGCTTGGCGTCCACCGCCTCGATCGACAGGCGGATGGCGCGCACCAGCAGGGGAAAGCCCATCACCGCGCAGGCGAGCGCCGCCCCCGTCCAGCGGAAGGCGAAGACGATGCCGACCTCCGCGAGCACCGAGCCGACCGGCCCGCGCCGCCCGAAGGCGAGCAGCAGCAGGTAGCCGGTCACCACGGGCGGCAGCACCAGGGGCAGGTGCACCACCATGTCGAGGAGCGTCTTGCCCCAGAACCGGCCGCGGGCGAGGAGGTAGGCCACCCCGAGGCCGAGCGGCAGGCTCGCCAGCGTGCCGGTCGTGGCCACCAGCAGGCTGAGCCGCAGCGCCTGCCACTCCTCCGGGCTGAGCCAGCCCGTCACTGCTGGGCGGTGGCCGCGCGGTTCAGCACCGTGAAGCCCTGCTTCTCGAAGGCGGCCTTGGCGGTGGGCCCGCGCAGATAGGCGAGCAGGCCCGCCGCGTCGGGATTGGCCGAATCCTTGGTGATTGCCACGGGATAGACGATCGCCGGATGACTGTCGGCCGGGAAGGTCGCGACGATCCGCACGTTGGCGTCGGCCGCCGCGTCGGTGGCGTAGACGATGCCGAGCGGCGCCTCGCCGCGGGAGACGAGGAGCAGGGCCGTGCGCACGCTCTCGGCCTGGGCGACCTTGTCCTTCACGCCGGCCCAGCCGCCGAGCTTCTCCAGCGCGGCCTTGCCGTACTTGCCGGCCGGCACCGCATCGACATTGCCCATGGCGAGCTTGCCCTGCCCGAGCGCGGTCGCGAGGTCGAGGCCGGGGCCCATCTTCACTTCCGCCTTCGAATCCTTCGGGGCGATCAGCACGATGCTGTTGGCGAGCAGGCTCACCCGCGTGTCGGGGCGGATGAGGTTGTTCTTGGCGAGGTAGTCCATCCAGTCGAGGTCGGCCGAGAAGAACAGGTCGGCCGGCGCGCCCTGCTCGATCTGCTTGGCCAGCGTGTTCGAGGCGGCATAGGAGATCTTCGGCGCCGGCTTGCCCTCCTTGGCATAGGAGCCGGCGATGTCGTCGAGGGCATTCTTCAGGCTCGCGGCGGCGAAGACGGTGGGCGCCTCCGCCGCCCGCGTCGGGACCGCCCCCAGCAGGGCGGAGGCGACGAGGCCAGCCAGGACACCGGCGCGGGTGAGCATGCGCATGCGGGAACGATCCTTCGTGATGCGGCAGGACAGGTTTTAGGCGGCTTTGGGCAGGCTCGCCATGTCGATGACGAAGCGGTACTTCACGTCGCACTTCAGCATGCGGCCATAGGCGGTCTCGATCTGATCGATCGGGATCATCTCGATATCGGCCGTGATGCCGTGCTTGCCGCAGAAGTCGAGCATCTCCTGCGTCTCCGCGATGCCGCCGATCAGGGAGCCGGCGAAGCTGCGCCGCCGCCAGATCACGCTGAACACGTTCACATCGAGAGGCTTCTCCGGCGCGCCGACCTGCACCAGCGTGCAGTCGCGCTTCAGGAGGCCGAGATAGGCGTTGATGTCGTGCTGGGCGGCGACCGTGTCGACGATCAGGTCGAAGCTCTCGGCGTGCCGGGCCATCTGCTCGGCATCCTTCGAGATCACCACCGCGTCGGCGCCGAGACGGCGGGCATCGGCCTCCTTGCCGGGCGAGGTCGTGAACAGCACGACCTCGGCGCCCATGGCGTGGGCGAGCTTCACGCCCATATGGCCGAGGCCGCCGAGCCCGACGATGCGGACCTTCTTGCCGGGGCCCGCCTCCCAGCGCCGGAGTGGGGAATAGGTGGTGATGCCCGCGCAGAGGAGCGGCGCGACGCCGGCGAGGTCGAGCCCCTCGGGCACGTGCAGCACGAAGTGCCGATCCACGACGATGTGGCTCGAATAGCCGCCGAAGGTGTTGGCGCCGGTGCCCTGTTCGGGACCGTTATAGGTGCCCGTGAAGCCCGGCTCGCAATATTGCTCCAGCCCCTCGCGGCAGGCGGTGCAGGTGCGACAGGAATCGACCATGCAGCCGATCGCGGCGAGGTCGCCCTGCTTGAAGTCGCGGACCTCGGCCCCGACCCGAGTGACGCGGCCGACGATCTCGTGGCCGGGCACGCAGGGGTAGAGCGTGTTCCGCCACTCGTTGCGGGCCTGATGCAGGTCCGAATGGCAGACGCCGCAATAGACGATCTCGATCTCGACGTCGTTCGCGCCCGGGTCGCGACGCTCGAAGGTGAAGGGCGCGAGCGGCGTCTCGGCGCTGGCGGCGGCGTAGCCCGTGCAGGTGAGCATGCGCGTGTCATCTCCGCGATGGTTGCCCCGGCCGCGCTATATACGGTGAGTTATATCCCAGACCAGAGCCTTTGGGCTATTTCCACCGTCCAGCGCGCGTTGCCGAAGCGGTCGACCGCTCGCCCTGGGTCGGCGGCTGGAACGCTCCTGAGCCGGCTCGGCGAAGGAGAGCGCGTCGAAACAAGGACTTGGAGCCCTTCCCGGTGGCAGCGCGATCGGGAGCGGCTCCACGACAAGAACGCACCGGGGAGGCGGATATGGGGGCATCGACCAAGGGGGCCGACATGCCGGAGATCGCGGAGGCGCTCTCCCGGATGGAAGGGATGCTGCCCGCGGTCGGCACGGAGCGTGTCGCCCTCGACAAGGCCGCCGGCCGGGTCTGCGCCGAGTCCCTCGCCGCTCGCCTCGACGCACCGCCCTTCGCGGTCGCCGCCATGGACGGCTACGCCCTGCGCTGGGCCGATGCCGGTGCGCCCCTGCGCTGCCTCGGCACGGCGCGGGCCGGGGATCCGCTCGGGGGGCCGGTCTCGCCGGGCACCTGCCTCCGGATCTTCACCGGCGCGCCGGTCCCGCCCGGGGCCGACACGGTCGTCGTGCAGGAACTGGCCGAGGCCGCGGGCGACCGGGTCCGCATCCTGCCCGGCGCCGAGCCGCACCGGCACATCCGGGCGGCCGGGGACAACCTTCGCACGGGTGCTCCGATCCTGCGCCCCGGGACGCGCCTCACGGCCCGCCATGTCGGCCTCCTCGCTGCGGCCGGGCACGCGGAGGTCGCGGTCCACCGCCGGCCCCGCGTCGCGATCCTCTCCACCGGGAACGAGCTGTCGGAGCGCTTCGCGGTGGATCGGGGCGCGCAGATCCTCGACGCCAACCGCCCGGCCCTGAAGGCGCTGGTCCAGGCCTGGGGCGGCGTGCCGCGCGATCTCGGCATCGTGCCCGACGAGCCGGATGCGCTTTCAAGCGCGCTGGCCCGGGTGCTCGATGCCGGCGACATCGATCTCCTGGTGACCTCGGGCGGCGCGTCGGTGGGCGACTTCGACCTCGTCTGCCCGACGCTTGCCGCGCTCGGCTTCGCGCCGGCCTTCCGCAAGGTCCGGATGCGGCCCGGCAAGGCGACCCTGTTCGGACAGTTCGGCGGCCTGCCGGTCCTGGGCTTGCCCGGGAACGCGGTGGCCGCACTCGTCAGCGCCCTCGTCTTCCTCAGGCCGGCCCTGTCGCTGCTGGCCGGGACCGGACGGGCGGCTCTTCCCGAGGAGCGGGCGATCCTCGCGACGCCGCTGCCGGCGACGGGCCCGCGCACGACCTTCCTGCGCGGGCGGCTCGACCGGGGACCCGCCGGGGGTGCGGTCTTCGCGGTCCTCGCCGACCAGGACAACGCCATGCTCTCGGGCCTGGCCGAAGCCGACGCCCTGGTGCTGCGCCCGGCCGACGCGCCGCCTGCCGCGGCGGGCGAACCGGTCTCCATCATCCGCTTCGATCGCGCGCCCGGCTTCTGATCCGGCCCTGGGTCTCGTCGGCCCTGCGGTGAAAGGCTAGAATCCCTATAATCCGGGAGGAGCGCAGAATGGCCCGCTTGAGCATCCGCATCGATCTCGGGCCCGACAACCGTCTGGGCCCGGGCAAGGTGCAGCTCCTCGAGATGATCGCGGCGCACGGCTCGATCTCGGCCGCGGGCCGGGCGCTCGGCATGTCCTATCGCCGGGCCTGGCTGCTGGTCGAGGCCCTGAACACCGGCTTCGGCCAGCCGCTCGTCGAGGCCCAGGTCGGCGGCAAGGCCGGCGGCGGGGCGCGGCTCTCGCCCTTCGGCGTGGACGTCGTCGCCTCCTATCGCGCGATCGAGCAGGCCGCCGAGACGGCGGCCGCCCCCTTCCTGGCGCGCCTGTCGGCCGAGCCCGACCCGGCCGCCCGCCCGCGCCCGCGGGCCCGCGCGCAGGGCTGAGCGCAAAGCCCGGCGACATTTCTCGCGATGAGGATGGATTAAGGCGAGCCTCCCACCCGTGCTAGCCGCATTGTCGACAAAGGCTTAGAGCGGATTCCCGAGATCCCTGACGAGACCGCCATGGGAGGACCGATGACCGCTCGCTTCCCGGATGCATCCGCTGCGCCTGCGTCCCGCTCCAGACTGGCTGTCGCTCTCCCGCGCCCTCGGCGTGGGTCAGCCGGCGCCGGCCACCTGCCCGGACATGGGCCTCGTCACGGCGCTCTTCACCACGACCTGCGACTGGCGCGTCAGCGACCTCGTCCTCGTCTTCTCGATCGGCATCGTGGTCCAGCGCCGCGCATGACGGGGCGGGCATCGGGCGGGGCGGGTTCAGCCTCGGCGCGGCCTTGGCCTGGGTCATCGTCGGCATCCCGATCCTCTGGGGCATCTGGATCACGCTGTCGAAGGCCCTGATCCTGTTCCGCCGACGGGGCCATCCCGGGGCGGCTCGGCAGCAGAATGGAGCGAGCATGAACGCGCCGACCGTCGCCAGATCCGAGAGGACGCCGTTCTGGTCGGCGCTGTTCACCGACCGGCGGATCGCTCCGGCCGTCGGGCTCGGCTTCACCTCCGGGATCCCGTTCCTGCTCGTCTACGCCACGCAATCCGCTTGGCTGTCCGACATCGGCATCTCGATCGCCACGATCGGGCTGCTCAGCGAGTTGACCCTCGCCTACAAGTTCAAGTTCGTCTGGGCGCCGTTCCTGGACCGCTACGATCCGCCCCTGTTCGGGCGGGCGCTCGGGCGACGGCGCGGCTGGATCGTCGTGGCGCAGTTGAGCGTCATGGCGATGCTTGCCGGCATCGCCTTCGGCGATCCGGCGAACTGGCTCGCCTGGACGATCGCCTTCTCGCTGGCGCTCGGCTTCGCGGGCGCGACCCTCGACCTCGTCATCGACGGCTGGCGCATCACCAGCGTGCGGCCGCCCGAGAAGCAGGCCGTGCTGTCGTCCTGGACGGAGATCGGCTGGCGCCTCGGCAATCTCGCGGCCGGTGCCGGCGCCCTGTTCCTGGCCGACCGGATCGGCTGGCGCGGCGCCTATCTCGGCATGGGCGCACTGATGTCCGTCGGCATGCTCGCCGCCGTGCTCGCGCCCGAGCCGCCGTCGGACCTGCGCCCCCATCAGCCCCGAGCCGGCTTCGTCGACACGGTCTGGGCCCCGATCCGGGAGCTCCTCACCCGCCTCGGCCCGATGGCACCCGCTATCCTGCTTCTCATCGCCGGCTTCCGCATGCCGGGCTACGTCGCGAGCGCTATGGCGATCCCGCTGTTCAAGCACCAGGGCTTCTCCAACACCGACATCGCCACCGTCACCAAGCTCTTCGGCTTCTGGATCGGGCTCGGCGGGACCTTCCTGGCCGGCGCTCTGATCCCGCGGATCGGCATGTTGCCGAGCCTCCTCATCGGCACCGTGGCGGGCTCGGCCTCTCACCTGAGCCTCGCCTATCTCGCGGCCCATGGAGGCGACGGCGGGGCGGCCTTCTGGACCTTCGCAATCACCGTCGGCATCGACGGGTTCGCCTATGCCTTCGCCTCCGTCGTGCTCATCACCTACATGTCGACGCTCGCCTCGACCGAGCATGCGGCGAGCCAGTTCGGACTTCTGACCTCCCTCTGCGCGTTCCCGGGCAGCGTGCTCGCCGGCCTGTCGGGCTTCGTCGTCGAGCGGACGGGCTTCACCTGGTTCTTCGTCTGGACGTCCCTGATCGGCCTGCCGGTGGCGCTGCTCGCGCTCTACGTCTGGGTCAAGGTCGGCCTCTCCGACGAGGCTGCACCGCAGGCTGCCGCGAATTCCTGACCCCCGGCGGACATCAGAAGCGCCTGCCACCGGGCAGCCCATTCCCGGATTGCGGATGATGGCGAAGGCAAGCCTCGGCCGTGCGCAGACTTGCCTGAGCGTCCGAAAGAATTGCCGATCATCGCCGGCCTCGGAAGCTGCATGACGGCCTGAGAGACGGATCAGGGCCGAAACCACGATCGCAACGGCGCGCCGACAAGGCCTTACGCTTTCCGGATCCACCAGAGCGCGCCGACGAGGCAGGCATTCGTCAAAGCCAGGATGAACAGTACCCGCCACAGGGCATCGGGACCTGCCTGGGTCAACAGGAAGGCCGCGAGTGATGGGGAGAACGCCTGCGCGATCCATGCGGGCCGTGCGAGCCGGCCATTGAGCACGGCGTAATGCTCATGCCCGAACAGGGCCAGAGGCACTGTGCTTCGTGCGATCGAGTAGAGGCCGTTCCCGCCTCCGTAGATCGCAAGCCATATTCCGACGCCCGGGACACGGGCGGCGAGGAGAAGCAGACCCAGAGCGATCGCCGCGCTCGCGGCCGTCAGGGTCCAGAGCGGATGATGCCGCCCTCTGCCAGCGATCTCCATCACGCGCGTCGCCACCTTCGCCGGCCCGATCACAGCCGCAGCGGCGATGGCTGACGCCATCAGCATGCCGTGCCCCTGGAGCAGGATCAGGAGATGCACCGCGACGATCGACAGGATCGCGCCGCTGAGGATCAGGACGGCCGCAAAAAGCAGGAACGTTCTCTGCTCTCGCGGTGAAAGCGACCCCGTCATCGCCCTCGGCGCGCTGGCCCGATGCGCCCGCCCCGGAGCCGAAGGGATCAGCCCGAGTACCAGCGGCAGCGAGATCACGAGATGCAGCCCGGCGTAAGCGAAGCAGGTGCCCCGCCAGCCGAGCTGATCGACGAGAAAGCCCGATAGCGGCCAGCAGACGGTGGTCGCGAACCCGCCCCAGAGGGTCAGGTAGGTGATCGCCATCCGTGCCCGTGCACCGTACAGCTGACCCAGGGCCGCAAACGCCGAATCGTACAGGCCACAAGCCATCCCGAGGCCGAGCAGCAGCCAGCCGGCGAGGTAGACGGGCAGGGACGGCGCGAGACCCAGCACGATATGCCCGGATGCGAAGAGAAGCGCAGCCGATGCCAGCACCGGTCGCCCGCCATAGCGATCGATCTTCACGCCGACCTGCGGCGAGGCGAGCGCCGCAACGATCAGGCCCAGGGTGAAGCCGCCGACGATCCAGGTCAGAGGCCATCCGGTGTCTCGCGAGATCGGACCGGCGAGTACGGCAAGCAGGTGGAACGACGTGCCCCAGGCAAAGATCTCCACGATGCCCAGCGCACTGATGACGGTGAGGCGGCTGCGGCCGCCCGAGTCAGGCGGCACCGAGTGTCGGTTTCGTGCTGGCGGGACTGCCACTGCGCTCGTGCCAACGCGGCATGCGGTTCACGATCCTGATCCTCTGACCATCCTTCGGCCGTAATGATGGAATGCAACCCAAGCAGCAACGGCCTCTACATGTCGTCCTCAGAGTGCTGGGAGGATGTGAGAAGCCGTAAGGGGACGCTCAAGGCGGACGGGTCAGATGAGTAGCCCCTTGCTGGCAGGATGTGCCGAAGTGGGAATGGACTTCTCGTTTAAAACAAAACCGAAATTAAATGTCTAGATGCAGGACCGACAGACCGGCTTTAGGGCGATCTACAGCAGCGGAACAGGCCTTGCCTGATTGACGACCCCTCCAGCTGCTACCGCGTCCGGTTGATCAGACCGGACGCGGTAGCAGCAAGCCCCGCGCGGCGCTTGAGCGAAGGCGACATCCGCCATCCGAAGGGATCACCCGGATGTCGTATGAGACGTTCGGTCCGGAGGGTGGCGGGTAGAGGGTTGCATCTGGAACAATGGCACAACGCGTCACCTTCTCCACGGCGACCGGCCGCGAGCTCAGCGAAGCCAGGTTCACGGCCTACCATGACCTTTACGCTCCCGTTGCGGATGTCAGCCGCCTCGGTGACGACTTCTCGGTTGCAGTCGAGGCGCATCGGCTCGGCGAGATCCTGGCCTTCGATCGCAAGCTGAAGAGTGTCAGCCATGCGCGCAGTCCGAAGCGCGTGGCCCGCAACGGCTTCGATCACTTCACCGTACAGCTGGCGCTCCGGGGCTCGTTCTGGGTCACGACCGTGCATGGCGAGCGGGAGGTCGAACCCGGAGCGCTGGCGCTCATCGACATGACGCAGTGGATGCGCACGGATGCGCCCGACGCCGAGATCATAACGCTGAGCGTGCCGCGCGAGCACTTCGACGCGACGGGCGAAGCCAGGCGCCTCCACGGCGCAGTGCTGCCGCCCGGCCGGGCAGTCCTGCTCAAGGATTTCATCCTATCCTGTCTTCGCAACGAGGCGTTGCTTGGGCCCGCGGACTCGCCCCGCATCGAACGCGTTGCGATCGATCTTCTCGGGCTCGCGCTCTCCGATCGATCGTCCATCGAACAAGCTCAGCCGGAAACCTCGGCCGACATCGTTTGCCGATCTCGAGCCAAGGCCTTCATCGACGCCCATCTCGGCGTCACGCCGGACGAGGTCGCGCGTGCGGTCGGCCGATCGCGGTCAAGCCTCTATCGCGCTTTCGAGCCGGTCGGCGGCATCGCGGAGTTCATTCAAACGCGGCGACTCGCCAGGCTCCGGCGCGTGCTGGGGCGCGTCGATGACACGCGCAAGATCTCCGAGATGATCTATGATTGCGGATTTTCCAACAATAGCCACGGCACACGCCTCTTCAAGGCAGCATTCGGCATAACACCCGGAGACTATCGATCGGCGCGCCTCGATGGACTGGCTGTGAATTTGGACAGAGGAGACGCATCCACGATCTTCGCCGACTGGTGGGCGTCGCTGAGGTAACGTACTCGCTCGACTTGGCGGCAGCGAGAAAGCCGTCCAGCCTCGGTGAGCGGCAGACCAGATGGCGTGCCGCAGGCGTCCACGACGAGGTGCCGCATCGTGTCCGGATCAAACCCGGTCCGTCGGGTTCGGCCCAACCTCCGAGACTGGGTCGGTGTATGGTCCCGGGATGTGGTGTGACGGGTCGAGCCTGAAGCGTTCGGGTTCTTTCGTCCAGGCCTGAAGGCCATGCTCGTATGGGGTGAGGCCGCGAAGCGTCTTCAGCCGACGAGCGTGGTTGGAGGCGTCCACGAACAGCTGGAGATGGGCCCGGAGCTGCTCGTGGGTCTCGTAATGGTAGCGCTTGACTGTCGCGTCCTTGATGGTGCGGTTCGTCCGCTCGACTTGACCGTTGGTCCACGGATGGCTGGGCTTGGTCAGGCGATGCTCGATGTCGTGCTCGTGGCAAGCACGACATCGAGCATGTGCCGGCTGTAGAGGGGGCCGGATGTATCGTGGTCGGGCTAACGCCGTAGCGCTTGGTGGCCGCTCTCACGCTCTCTTGACGTAGCTGTATTGCGCGACGAACTGCCTCCGTCGTGCGGGCGCTGCCGTGGAGAGTTTGGCCCGTAGCGCATCCCTCGCAGCAGGGTGGTCAAACGTACCACCACACCATGGGATCAAATAGCTAGCGGCCACGCCGATCCGGAGGAGGCTTGTAGGCTTCTGGCGGCAGGTCGCGCGACAGGCTCTCGCCTGTCGCGCGACCGGAGGCGGGATTCGGCATCAGCGCACGACTCGGCGGGTCGGCTGAACGATGCTCATCCGTGATGAAGCGTTGCGCCCGACCCGATGCCGACGGCTCGGAGGGCGCGATCTCGGGGGGCTCCGACGGGGCGATGTAGCGGCGGCCCGAGACGTCGGGATTGGCCGTTGTCGGCGGCGTGTTGGGCGGGGCCGGTTGCGCGGGCGGCGGCGGCGCGGATGGCGGCAGGGGCGCCGGCTTCTGCTGCGCGGCCGGCTTCGGCTCTGCCTCGGTCGGAGCGGGACGCTTCGCTGCGCGCATGGGGGGAGAGGGCGTCCGCCGGACCACCGGGCGGTTGGGGCGCTGAATCACCACCGCGTCGGGCAGGCTGATGGTCAGGCGCTCGACCGCCGCAATGAGATCATCGAGGCTCGCCAGGGCCGTTCGGCACAGCCGGATCCGCAGGGACATCGCGCGACGACCGGGGGTGGGCTGGACCAGCGGGCCGAACGCACCCGGGCCGTCCGCCGAGCGCTGACCGGCGCTCGGCCGCTCGAACCATTGCCATGCGTAGAGGCAATCCGCGCCGACCGCCATGCCGACCGGACCGTACGCGTTTCGCCGCGGAGCGAGAACGACGCGCAGAATCTGGCCGGGGAAGCGGACCGCGATCTCACCCTCGATCCCGAACTGGCTCGGCTTGGCGAGCCGTGGAGGGAAGGCGAGCAGGAGATCGCCGGTCTCGTTGCGCAACGCGATCTCGGCGTGGTTGCGACCGTCGCCGCCTTCGAACCGGATGCGCTGGTCGAAGCCGTCGCGCAGGCGCGTCTCCACCACGCCGCCGACCGGCCCCGCTCCGGGAAGACGCAGGACCGGCACGGGCTGGGCCATCGCTTGGGTGGCGGCCAGGGAGGCGACCAGGAATCCAAGGGCGCCGATCAGGGTATCGGCGCGCAGGCCGGGCCCTACATCCCGGATCACGGCGCGCCCTTCTCGCTGGAGCCACCGGAGAGGCGCCCCGGAACGGAGAAGCGGTCGCTCTCCGGCGCAGTGCCGCGCCCGCGCTCGGCTTGCTGATCCTGCCAAAGCGTTCCCTGGGGGGGCGAGCCGAGGCTCTCGGGCTTGTCGAGCCCATTGTAGCCCGGGAGCAAGGCGTAGCCGTACCGCTCGTAGGGCATCGCACCGGCGCCCGGCACGCGCCGCGCCACGAGGGGCGGACGCGCGGTCGCGGCATCGCGCGCGTAGGCTCCGCCGGCGGCAGCCTCCGCGAGCGCCCGCTGGACCGACGCCGGCGGATACCGCAGGGGATTGTCGAGGGGCACGGCCAGGGGGAACTCGTTGCGCTGCACGGATGGCGGCTTCACCTCGGCCTTCGCGCCGATGCTGGTCGCGTCCGGCCGTGGCACGCGGCCATAGGCGGGGGCCTCGGGCTTCGGCTCGGGCCGGGCCGCCGCGGTGGCGGCCGCGCGAGCCGGTGCGGCCTGCTGCGCGCAGGGCAGCGGAGGGCCACCGGGATCCTCGCGGAACAGAAGGTCGACGACCTTGGGGAACAATCCGTCGTAGCGGTTGATCACCTCGAGATAGGGGCGCTGCCGCTTCAGCCGCTGCAGGGTGAGCGCGTAGCCGAACACCGTGGTTTCGCTCGGCATCCAGGCGACCGCGCGCTGGAACCATTCGAGCGCGGTATCGAACTGGCAGGAATTGTAGGCGTACCACGCCAGACCCTGGGCACCCTCGCCGGACGTGCTCGCGATCACGACCATGGCGTAGCGCTCGATCCGGGCCGGCTCGATGAAGGGCGGCGTCGCGAGCGTCAGCTTGCGCTCAAGGATGTCGATGAAGAGAAGCTCGTTGCCCACGAAGCGGTCCCGCCAGGCATAGGCGACCTCTTCGGCCTCGCGCAGCATGTTGAGTTCACGCAGGGTGTGGGCGAGGCCGTGTGCGACCATCGCGTCGCCGCCACGGGCGATCGCCAGCTTGAACCACTCCAGAGCCTCGCGGAACTGGCGGCGCTTGTAGGCGTACCAGCCGAGCAGGCCCGTCTGGCTCGGGTCACCGATCTTGCGGGCATAGGCCTGGAAGGCCGTGAGATCCGCCAGCGTCGGCGTTTCGGCCGGCTCGTCGTGGAGAAAGGCGGCGATGCGGGCGCGGGTGATGTCGAGTCGGATCGCCTCGAATTCCGAGCCCCCCTGGGGCTCCTTGCGGCCCATGGCGATGAGGCGCTCGGCCTGATCCATCTTGAGATGGGCCATCGCCTTCTGGATCGTCGCGAGCCGTGCGCCGGAATCGCTGCTGCCGTCGAGGACGGACTTGTAGAGGGCGAAGGCGTCCTCGGACGCTCCAGCGGCCGCGAGGGCGTCCGCGATCGACCAGATGCTCTCCACATCCGCCGGATCGAGGGCGCTCGGATCGGCACGGTAGAGGGCGACGACCTCCTCCGGGCTCTTAGCCGCGGAGGTCCTGACGCTGCTGCGGAACTCTGCCCGACGCAGCTTGCGCGCAAGCTCCTCGGAAGGCTGCCAAGAGGGCTCGAGCGAGCGCCGCGCCGCGATCGCAGCGCGCAGGTCCTGGAAGCGGCCGGCCGTGAAGAGGTCCCACAGGGGCGCCTCCTCGGGCGGGCTCGGCTGCAGGCTGTCGAGGTCGGCCGGCTCGGTCCAGCCCGGATAGAGCCGCTTCAGGCGCGCGATCTCGGCCTTCATCCGGGCGGTCTGCTTCTGGGAGGCGTAGTAGCGCAGCGCGCTCTCGTCGACCATGCCGGGCGTGCCCGCGGTCTCCGGATCGACCACGATCGCCGGAGCGCGGGCTCCGTCCCCGTAGACGATGCGCGGCGCCGGTTCCGGTGCCGACAGCGTGCCCTGGGCAGCAGCAGGCGCGACCGCGAGCAGCAGGGCGGCGACGGCCGCGGGACGGCGAGAGCGCGCCCTCACGACTTGAGGCATGACGGGTAACGCATTCGGGCGGCCGCGAGCGCGAGCAGATGAAGGGTTGCCGGATAGTAGTTCTGATCGCCCTGGACCGTCTTCAGGCCGCTCGGGAAAGGTGTGTTGTCGACCGCGCAGGCGACCAGCGCCGGAATGGCCGTGTAGCCGGGCTCGGTCAGCCACTCCACCGGCCGCCCGTCCCGCGTGTCGACGATGGGAAGCCGCTCGCGGTCGATCCCGCTCCAGAGCGTCTGGAATGCGGCGTAATCCTCCGGCCGTCCGACGCCGGCCCAGGCCAGGTAGAGCGGGATGCGGATCGCGTTGTAGGAGAACAGGGCCGGGAAGCCGTCGGCCGGCCGCAGCTCCTCCTTGGCCGAGATCCATTCGGTGGGCAGGCTGCTCGGTCCGAACCGGGACGCGCGCAGGAAGGCCAGTCCGCTCCGGACGAGGGCCGGCCAGTCGTATTCGGGCGCGACGATGCTCAGGCGCTGGAAGGCCGGAAAGATCCAATAGGACAGGTTGATGAGCGGCCCGTCCGGGCGGGTGGGGGGGGCGAAGCCGGAGACGGCGGGCAGCAGGAGCGCCCCGCGCGGATCCTTGAACAGGATGGACTTGCGCCCGAACTCGACGGCGATCCGCCGCGAGGCGGTCCTGTAGGCGGCCTCGCCCCAGGCCTCGGCCGCCTCGAGGAGCGCCCAGGCGACGAGGATGTCGCCGTCGGTGGCGTTGTTCATGTCGGCGACCGCCGGGCGCTGATCGGGCGACCAGCGCCAGGCCAGGAGCTCGTCCGAGCGCACCATGAGGTTCGCCCGGGTCCAGCCCCAGATCCGCTCGAAGGTCGGCCGGTCCCCGGCCGCGACCGCCAGGAGCATGCCGTAGCCCTGGCCCTCGCTGTGGCTGATCATGCCGTTGGCCGTATCGATCACGCGGCCCTGCTCGGTGACGAAGCGGGCGCGGTAGGTCCGCCAGGCCTCGTCGTCGCCGAGGGCGCCCGCGAGCAGGGGGCCGGATGCGGGACGCGCCGGCGCCTCGGCGCGGGGCGGACCGGGCAGAGCGGTGGCGGGCGGCACGGGGCTGCTCTCCTGTCCCGCCGCCGCGGCGCAGGACAGCGCGAGCGCCGCAGCGACGGCCGCGGCCCGGCTTCCGGACCGGTTCGGGCGCGTCATGGGTTCCTCCGGCCGAGATGGCGCACGAGGCCGGTGGTGGCGAGGCCGAGGCAGACGGCCATGGCCAGCGTCATGCCCACATAGGCCGCCGGGTTGAGCGAGAGCCAGGCGGCCGAGACCAGACGCAGGTTCGGCAGGCTCCGCGCCCGCGTCTCGATCAGCCCGACGCGCTCCGGCTGCACGAGGCTGAGGCTGCCGTCCGAGGCGTCGAGGAAGGCGGCCCGCCCGGTGAGCCGGGTCCAGACCACCGGATCGACGAGACAGGACACCGAGGCCTTCAGCATGGAGGGATTGGGCGCGGTGACGAGGATCGTGCTGTCGGTGAGGCGGGCGCCGCCACGCTCCGCCAGGATGAGGGAGGCCCGCGGATCCGGGCGCATGGCGGAGGCTGGGGCCTGCATCCGGCCCGCCAGGGCGTCGGCCGCCTCGCGGGTCCCCCGCGCGAGGGTCTGCCAGGCCTCCGACAGGATCTGCGTGATGGAATTGGCGCCGCGCAGCGACTCGTCCCAGCGGGCGACGAGTTCCTGGTCGCTGGCCGGCGGCGCGGGCGCCGTGCGGGGTGGGGGCTGCGGCGCGGGCGTCGACTGCGGAGTCGGCACCGGCGCGGCGGCGACGCGGACCGGCACGGCCGCGGGCGGCAGGGCGCAGCGCATCGGCAGGTTGCGGCGAAGCCGGTCGAGGGTCAGCACGCCCTCGGCCCCGAACGGTCCGGGCGTGGCCACGGTCTCGGCGCGCCCCTCCCAGATCCGGCGGATCTCGTCCGGATCGAGCCCGACCGCCTCGAGGACGGCGGGGTCGAGGGCGCGCGCGGGCGCCACCACGAGATTCGCGCCGCCGCCCCCGGTGCGCAGGTCGGAGACCACCTCGAAGTCGATGACGCGGTCGGCCGCCATGGCGAGCCGGGCCGCGAGGGTCGCGGCGGCATCCGCCGAATCCCGGTCGGGCGTCGGCAGGACGAGGCGCGGACGCGGGCCCGGCGCCACGAACGGCACGGCCCCCGCCTTCACGGCGGCGAGGTCGGGGCTGCGCACGGCCCGGGCGAGCGCCGGGATCTCGAGACGGGTGCGGTCGAGGAACAGGAAGCGGGCCTGCCGGGCGGCCGGGGAGAGCGTGTCGCAGGCGCGGTCCGCGCCGGTCGGAAGCTGTGCGCTGATCTCCACCCGGTTCAGGCCCGGCCGCCACAGGCTCAGGGGCAGGGGGATCGCCGTGTCCTCGAAGACCTCGCCGCGGGAATAGGGCAGCGGCACGCTCGCGGCGTTGCGCCCGTTGATGTCCACGACGATCTGCGCGCTCGGATCGAGGCCGGCCGCGTAGCCACCCGCGAGGTGCAGCATCACCTTGCCGTAATCGGCGGGGACGAAATCGGCCGGGAAGCGCAGCTCGAACCCGATGCGCAGGAGGCGCCCGCTGAACTCGCGGCTGGCGATGCCGAGGGCTTGCAGGCCGAGGCTCTCGCCGCCGAAGACCTCGTAGCCGCGGGTCAGGGGTGCGAGCACCGCCCCGGCCGGGGTGCCGGCGGAGGGGCCGGCGCTGTCCCGGGCCGCGGCGAGCTGCGCGATCGCCCGGTCGACATCGTCGCCGCCGGCTCCGGTGACGACGAGGGTCGGCGCCCGGTTCGCCCGCGCCGGCAGCAGGGCGAGCCGGGGACCGCCGATCGGCCCGACCTCGTCGGCGCCGTCCTGCCCGCGGATCTCGGCCGCCGTCCCGACCAGGAGGTTGACGCCGATGCGGCCGGTGAGCGGAGGCCCGAAGGTCACGGCCGGCCGCGCGAGGCGACCCACGAGGGCGACCGCCTGCACGGCGCCGATCATCCGCCCCAGCCGCTCGAGGCTCGGCTTCTCGCCGAGCAGGACGCCGACCGGCAGCGCCCCGCTCTCGTCCGGTTCCAGGGCCGCCAGGGAGCGCACGTCGAGATCGGCCGCCGGGGCCACGACGAGGCCCGAGCGCGAGGGGTCGATCTGCGTCCAGAGCTCGTAGGTGGCCTCGGTCGAGCAATCGACCCGGTGGCGCTGGCTCGCCGTGAACGTCACCGCGTTGTAGCCGCCCCGCAGCACGCCCTCGGGGATCGTGAACTCGACCACCTTCACGGCGCCGGGCGCCTGGATCCGCGTCCAGCCGACCTTCGTGCCGTTGACGAGCCCGGTGAGCTCCGAGAATTCCGGCGCCACCGAGATGGCGGAGAGGTAGGAGACGCGCAGGCGCGCCGCCCCGCGGGCCTGCGCGTCCGTCAGGTAGACGGGGAAGCGCAGCACGTCCTCCTCGCCGGACAGGCGGTAGCCGCGGGTGCCGGCCGGCAGGCGCCGGGCCGCCGGGATCGTCGCCTGGACGGGCGCGCGCCGGGCCGCCTCCGCGCCCCCCTCGGCCGGCGCGGGCTTTGCTGGTCCCGCGGGGCCGGCCGGTCCCACGGAGCTGGCCGACCCCGCAGTGTTGGCCGGTCCCGCGGGCTGGGCGGGCACCCGCAGGGCATCGCCGGACGGCGGCACCGTGAGCCGCTCGGCCGGCCCCGAGCCGAGGAAGCTCTGCGCCGCGGCGCCGAGGTTGGCCGGGCCGGTCCAGCCCAGGGCGAGGCCGGCCGCGAGGGCGAGGGGGCGCAGGCGGCACCGGAGCAGGGAAGCGCGGGCTCGGATCATCGGGCCGCCGTCATGCCTGGCCCGTGCGCGGGCCGGTCCGTCCGGACAGAGCGCGCTCGTTCTCGTAGTCGAGCATCTGGCGCACCCAGTCGCCCGTGGGCTGGGAGCCGACTTGGCTGGCTGCCTGGCCGGCTGCCTGGCCTGCGACGTGACCCGGGACTTGGCCTGCGACGTGGCCCGGGACTTGGCCTGCGCCTTGGCCCGCGATCTGGCCTGCGCCTTGGCCCGCGAACTGGCCCTCCGTCGCGGCCGGCACCACGGCCCGCTCCGCATGGCCGAGGGGCGATGCCGGCCTCAGGTCGGGCAGGGGCGCCCCGGCCGGCGCCTGCTCGGGGGCGTCGTAGATCGGGGATTGCGCCGTGAGGGCCGCGAGCGCGGCGGGCCGGGCGTCCCCGGCGAAGGCGTAGCGCAGGGCCCGCAGGGGCTCGACCAGCCCCCACCAGACGAACTGGAGGGTGCCCGTGAGGATGTCCTTGTGGCGGCGGCGGCGCAGCTGGAAGCGCCGCATCGCCTCGGCGTCGCCGTACATCAGGCCGGCGAGCGCCACGTAGTCCTGGCTGCGCAGCGCGTCGAAGGCGAGCCGGCAGACCGCCTCGTCGCCGCTGCGGCTGACCGTCTCCAGGGTCACCGCGAGCGCCCCGCCCGGGCGCGCCCCGGCGACCGGCGTCACGCTCAGCGATCCCGCCGACCGGCGATGGCCCGCACCGGCCGGCAGGAGCGCCGCCGGCATGCGGATCGTGCAGGCCTCCGCCGAGACCCGCTCGATCGCCACGTCCACCACCCGGTCGCTGAGGGTCAGGCGGCCCTGGCGGCGGACCGGCAGCGAGGGCGTCCGCTCGGCCTGGCGCCGCTCGGCGCAGACCCCGAGGGCGGCCCCCGCCGTCAGGAGGTTGAAGAAGTTCCACAGCCCGACGACCAGCATCAGGTTGGTCACGCCCGGCTCGAACAGGTAGCGCCATGCCGCCACGCCGCAGCCCACCAGCAGCAGGGCATAGACGGCGAAGAACGGGAACGCCGCCGAGGACAGGTGGTCGTGGTCGAGCGACACGCCCTTGTCGGTCACGTTGAAGGTCGGCTTGCGCGGCGACAGGACCACGGAGCCGATCGCCTTCACCAGGTACAGGCCCTGGACATACTCGTAGAGCTCCGAGACGAAGGGCCAGCGGAACTTGCCGTAGACGTAGTTCTGCATCATCAGGTTGATGACGATGTAGGTCGCCGTGTAGGCGATCGATTCATCGACGCTGGCGACGAAGATCTTCAAATCGAAGAAGATGTGCAGCAGCGGCGCGAACATGAAGATCAGCCGCGGCACCGGAAAGAACCAGAACGTCATGCTCGACAGGTAGGCGACCTTCTGGATCGGCTTGAGGCCCTTCTGAAAAGCGGGATTCTTGAGCAGCAGGATCTGGAACATGCCCTGGCACCAGCGCGAGCGCTGGCCGATGAAGGCCGACAGGGTCTCCGGCTGCAGGCCGGCGATGAGCGGCTTGTCGACGTAGGCGCTGGTCCAGCCGCGGGAATGCAGCTCGAAGGCGGTCTCGCAATCCTCGGTGATGGTCATGCCGGAGAAGCCGCCCGCCTCGTCGAGGGCCGAGCGGCGCAGCAGGGCCGCCGAGCCGCAGAAGAACGAGCCGTTCCACTTGTCGAGGCCGGCCTGCGTCACCGCGTAGAACATCTCGTTCTCGGAGGGCATGCGCTCGAAGGTGCGCAGGTTCCGCTCGATCGGGTCCGGGTTGAGGAAGGCGTGCGGCGTCTGCACGAGGAAGAGCTTCGGGTCCTCCGCGAAATATCCGATGGTCTCGCTGAGGAAGGACCGGAACGGGACGTGGTCGGCATCGAGCACCACCACGATCTCGCCCGTGGCGAAGGCGAGGCCGTTGTTCAGGTTGCCCGCCTTGGCGTGCGCGTTGCGGGCCCGGGTGAGGTAGCGGGCGCCGAGATTCTCGCAGAGCCCCTGCAGCTCGGCCCGGCGGGCCCGCGCCGCCGCGGCCTTCTCGGGGTCGGGATCGGCGCATTTCTGGTCGGTGCCGCCGTCGTCGAGGAGCCAGACCGTGAGCTTGTCGGGCGGGTAGTTCATCTGCCGCGCCGCAGCCAGGGTCATCGCCAGGATCGAGGCGCCCTCGTTGTAGCTCGGCACGAACACGTCGACGCTCGGCAGCGCGGCCGCCGCCGCGGCGGGGGGCGGCCGGCGCCGGAGCGGCTCGGCGTTGATGATCAGGCTCACGAACAGGATGAAGACGCAGTAGAGCTCGCCGCAGAGCAGGAGCAGGCCGAAACCGAAGCTGACGGGATCGCCCGGCGAGGGCAGCGTGTCGGTGAGGCGCCACAGGATGTAGCGGAGCACCACGAGGCTCCCCAGGGCCAGGAACACGAAGCGCGTGCGCGGCCCGTCGAGGAAGACCCAGAGAAGCACCATCGCCGCCATGGCGGCGAGGCTCATCGCGAGCTGGTTCTGGGTGCCGACGGGCTGGCTCAGGAGGACGAGGCCGGCGGCCGTCGTCCCCATCCATGCCAGCCACCGCACCGCACCGATCACGCCTGCCTCTCCCGAACCGCCGTCAGGCCCACCATCGGCTTACGACAATTCCCTGATGAGGGCATGCTGACAATGCGCTGCATCTCGAACAGTGTGGATCCTGCGCAACGCCCTCCCTCGTCAACCGAAGCAACGTCGCGACGCTCCTCAGATCGGGCGGCGGTGATCGATCATGCGTAACAGCGGGTTAACTTCGATGCACCCGGGGCGATCACGTGCACGCGCACGCGTTGCCTTCCCAGATTCATGCCCCGGCTCACGAAATTCGCATGGAATGCAATCGCGGCCTGGATCGCGCCGCCCGGCAGGGCTCCGGCCTGCGGAGCCTGCCTGAGCGGCTCGGCCGACCAAACCACCTCATCCTGCGGCGCTCGGCGACGGCCGAGCCTCGACGGAGGCCTCCAGGCATCTCGGAGCCTTCTGGAGGCCTCCTTCGAGGCCTCCGCTTCGCTGCGGCACCTCAGGATGAGGTCGCGGAGGGGATCAGCGGCGTGAACGCCTGCGCGATCCCCTCAAACAGGCTCTCAGGATGAGGGGGAGGTGGATGGGATGAACCGAGTCTCCGCAGGACGATCAGTCGATCGATCCCGCTCGCACGGGCTCTCAGAAGTTGGCGCGGGCCTCGATGCTCGAATAGTAGCCCGAGCCCTGGACCCGGTCCTGCACGTAGCCCACCGCGAGCGACATCTGCACGGGCCCGAACGTCAGGCCGGAGAGATGGCCGCCGACCCGGTACTGCCGGAAGAAGTCGTCGCCGAGGAACAGCGCCTCAGGGCCGATATAGACCCCGTCCGCGACCATGTAGCCGACGCGGAAGCGCGAGTAGTAGGCGTTGAACTTGGTCGAGTACGAGCCGTAGGCCGAGACCATCGTGCGGTCGGTCGGGTTCGCGTAGAAGTTCGCCGCGACCTTGAAGCCGATCCCGGTCCCGACCACCGGGTTGCCCGGATCGAGGATCGAGAGCTGGTTGCTGCGGACGTTGAAGCCGATGTAGCCGGCGAGCGCAGCCTCCCGCCAGACCCACTCGTAGCCGGTGAGGACGGAGCCCTCCTGCTGGTAGCCGGTCACGCGCGAGGCGACCGCCTGGCCCGGATAGGAGTAGGTCCCGGCGACGCCCTCGACGCGCACCCGCGGGCCGCTCTGCGTGGGCGTGCCCGCGAGCGGGGCGGTGACCGTGACGGAGCCGAAGGCGGAGCTGTTCGAGGTGACGCTGGTCGAGCCGTCCACCGCCACCGCCCAGCTGTCGTCGACCGCCTGCTGCTGGGCGCCGGTGTACCAGTCGACCGCGCCGCCGGCCCGTGCGGGCGGGTCGGCCGCGCGGACCTCACTCGCCGCCACCAGCGTCCACGCGGCGAGAACAGCAACGCTGAAAGTCAGGCCGTGTCGTTGCTGGCTGCGTGAAAGCAAGGCCGCTCACTCCCGGTGCTCTCGGGCACTCACGCACCGATTTATCGACAGTGAAGGTTAACGGAAGGCTGCCCGGATCGACGAAAAGCGAGGGCCCCATCTTTGCGAGACCTGTGGGAGGCCACGCGCCGGCCTGTGCTCAGCGCGGGTTCGGCCGGGTCAGGCCGCCTGCTTCCGGGGCGCCGCCGCGCCGAGCACGGCGACGAGGTCGGTCTGCCGGAAGGGCTTGTCGAGCTGGAGGAACTGCCGCGCCGCGGCCGGGAGCTGGCCGTGCGGGCTCGCCAGGATCACGCGGATCGCGGGATAGCGCTCCACCACCGTCGCGGCGAGCTGCAGGCCGGTCATCACCGGCATCGACTGGTCGGCGATCATCGCCTCGAAGGCCGCATCCGCGTGGAGCAGGTCGAGGGCGTGCTGCCCGGAGGCGGCCTGGACCACGATGTGGCCGAGATCGGCCAGCGCCTCGGCGAGGCTCGCGCGGACGAGGCCGTCGCTCTCGACCAGCAGGATGCGCAGCCCCGACGGCGCCGTCTCCGGCTCCGCGGCGGGCGCCCCGGCCTTCAGCCAGATCTCGGCCAGGAACGCGTCCGCGCCGGTCCCGTCCGATTCGACGCGCCAGCCCGCGCCGGCCTCGGCGAGGAGCCCGGCCACCGTCTCGAGCGCGCGCCCGGGGCCTGCGCGCATCACGGCGCCGGGCGGACGGCGCCCGCTCGCGACGAGCAGGCGCAGGTAGGAGCCGGCCGGCAGGCCGAAGCTCGTCGGCGCCTCGGCCTCGTGGGCGGCGGCGCCGATCGCGAAGCCGTGGAGCCCCTGGTCGCGGATGTGGAAGGCGAGGTTCAGCAGCGCGACCTCGAGGACGCGCTCCGTGCAGAGCGCGGGCGGCAGCCCGTCCGGGATGCGGTTCACCACCGGCATCTCGCGCAGGATGTTCGCCTGCAGGAAGGCGAGGGCCGAGCCCGCGGTCTCGGCGACGTCGCAGGCGGCCGGCCCGTCGCCGTCCCCGCGCACGAGGTTGAGCACCCGCCGGGTCAGCGCGGCCCCGCGCCGGGCGCCGGCGAGCGCCGCGTCCACGAGCCGGGCCTGGTCGGGGTCGAGGGTCCGGCGCCGGAGCACGCCGAGATTGGCGAGCACGACCGTGAGGACGTCGTTGAAATCGTGCACGATGCCGTCGGTGACCTGGCGCAGGACCAGGTTGCGGCGCCGCTCGTTCAGTCCCTCGGCCGTCTCGGACACCGCGCCCTCCGCGATCTCCCGGCTCAGGGCGTGGACCCGGCCGGTGCCGGCCGCGTCGCCGCGGAAGCGCACCAGGATGCGGCGGCCGGCCTCCGGCCCGTCCGCGCGGGTGCGCAGCACGACGTCGTGCGGCCCGTCGGAGCCGCGGGCCGCCTCCAGGGCGAGATCGAAGAGCGGGCGGTCGGCCGGATCGAAGCGCGCCGCCAGGTTGCGCAGGTCGGTGACGCGGTCGGCCGCGAGGGGCAGGCCGCCGCGATCCGGATCCGAGCGGGCGGCCTGGCGCGTCTCCGGGTCGATCTCCCAGCAGGTCCAGCCCGACATGGCCTCGAAGGTCTGCAGCCGGCCCTGGATCCGATCGAGCCCGGTGCCGGCCTGCGCGAGGCGCAGGTCCGCGCTCCGCGCCCGCCCGGCCAGCGAGCCGGCGAGCGCCGCGATCTCGCGCACCCGGGACGCCGCCTCGGGGCCGGCCTCGCCCGGCTCGCCCGCCAGACGCTGCAGCGGCTGCGCGGCCCGGCCGCCGAGGGCGTAGCCGAGACCGGCGGCCGCGAGCACCGCGACGAGGCCGAGGCCGAGGAGCGGCATCGGCGGGATCCAGCGCCCGGCCCCGGCCGGCTCCGCCATCGGCGGCATCGAGGCCGTGACCAGCCAGCCCGGGCTCGCGAACTCGCCGTGGCCGCGCATCGGCACGGAGGCCGCGAGGCGGCCGGCCTCCTGGCCGGCTGCCGCCCCCCCGGCGAGGATCCGCCCGTCCGCCCCCGTGACCGTGAAGCCCGGCACCTCGGCGAGATCGAGGCTGCGGCCCGCCCGCGCGGCGAGGTCGGAGAAGAAGGCGTGGCTGAGGCGCAGCTGAAGCCAGGCGGAGCGCCCGGGCTGGCCGAGCGGCAGGACGATTTCCACGGGCGTGGCCGAGGCCGCGTCGCCGGCCGCGAGAAAGGCCTGGGCGTCGCGTGCCCGCGCGAGCCAGGGCTGCCGCGGCACGCTGGTCCCCAGTCGGGTGCTGTCGCTGGAGGCCCGCACGGTGCCGGCCGGGCTGATCAGGGAGACGTCGTGGTAGCGGGGGGAGTGCCGCAGCCAATCCTCCAGGAGGGCCGAGCGCTCGGGATCGGACAGGCCGGACTCGTCGGCGCGCAGCAGGAGCGCGGCGTTGCGCGCATCCGCCACGCTCACGCGCAGGTCGGCATCGGCCGATTCCGCGAAGGCGCGCGCCGCCGCGAGCAGCACCCGGCGCTGGCCCTCCGCGTCGGGGCTGCCGGCGGTGACGGTCGCGGCCATCCAGGCAAGCAGGAGCGCCGCCGCCGCGATGGCCGCGAGCTGCACCGCGTTCAGGGCCCTGAGCGAGATGCGCGCGGATTCCAGCATGGGGGGCTCCGCCGGCACCGCTCGCCGACCGCAGGATACCGGGAGCGGGATCCTAGGTATCAGACCAGGGCCGGAAGCGCTTAAGAGCGGGTTAACGCGGCATCCGCCGGCCTGCGCCAGCACGCCGAGGTGCCGGGCTTGGCGGGCGGAACAGACGGCATCGCCGAGGTCCCGAGGGTCGCGAACGACGGAACGCGTCGACGCCGGTGTCGCGTCGCGAGGAGGTCGACGTTAGAGCGCTCTCCGCCGAAGTGGATGCCGGTTCGGCGCAAGAGAGCGCGTCAAAACAAAGGCTTGGAGCCGTGCCCCGTCGCAACGCGATCGGGCGCGGCTCTAGCGATGCGCTGCCAAGCGCCGACGCACTTTTCCGATGAAGCGCTCTCGCGCATCCGCCGTGCAGGCGTCCATGTTCGTCAGGGCCAACCATTCCAGGCGGCAGCGCGGCGCGCACAAGGTCCGGATGCCACGTCGGAACAGGCGCCAGTCCGGCCAGCCGACAAGCCAGAGCAGCCAGCGAGGCGAGCCATAGGTGGTGACGACGGTGATGCTGCGGATGTTCGTGAGCAGAGGCTGCAACACCTTCGGGCCAGCGAGCCGGAACGCGATGCCAGGCAGCCAGATCCGATCGATCCAGCCCTTCAGCATGGCGGGCATACCGAACCACCAGGTCGGGTAGACAAAGACCAGGGCTTCCGCGGCTTGAAGTGCGGCGATGTGAGCGGCTGTGGTCGTGTCCCTTGGCGTGGTGTAGCTCGTTGAGAGCCATCGCGATCACCGGCTTGGGCCGGGAGGATCAGGCTGCCAGGGTGGGCAGGCTGACGAGGG